>NZ_JADCDB010000002.1 GCF_020252395.1 Aestuariivirga sp. | reverse complement strand
GGCCAAAAACGCTCATGAACTTCATCATTCGCACAACCCTTCGGGCTTCCGTCCGGCTCATGCTGACCCCCAAAAAAGGGCCAGCCTACCGGACAGATCGTGTGCTACTTAAACCGGTCATATCGTGTGCTACCGACAGGCAGTGACATTGGCCCTTGTCAGGCTTCGCCCAGCGTGCCATACAAGACTGCCACTCAAGACGTAAGTCATTGAAAAACAAGAAGGCCTCGTGGCGGAGTGGTTACGCAGAGGACTGCAAATCCTTGCACCCCGGTTCGATTCCGGGCGAGGCCTCCACATCTTCCACACTGGCGAGGACCGGGGAGAGCCGCTCAGCCGTGGTGGCCGGCCCGGGTGATCAGGCTGGCTGCGCAGCCGCGGGCTTCCGGGCCGCTTGGCGAAGCGTCAATGAAGTGTTACACTTCTCTGTATGGACAAGTTGACACCTCTCCTTGACCGCGCGCCCACACCGGAGGCCATCCGGCTGCTTTCGCCGAAAGACTTGCCGCGGCTGGCGAATGAACTCCGCGCCGAGGTGATCTCGGCGGCGGCGGAGACGGGCGGCCATTTCGGCGGCGGGCTGGGCGTTGTGGAACTCACCGTGGCGCTGCACTATGTGTTCGACACGCCGCGCGACAAGCTGATCTGGGATGTGAGCCATCAGGCCTATCCCCATAAGATCCTTACGGGACGGCGCGAGCGCATCCGCTCCATCCGGCAGCGTGGCGGGCTCTATGGCTTCACCAAGCGCGAGGAGAGCGAATACGACCCCTTCGGCGCCGCTCACAGTTCGACCTCGATCTCCGCCGCCCTCGGCATGGCGCTGGCGCGTGATCTTACCGGCGGCGGCAACCATGTGATCGCGGTGATCGGCGATGGCGCCATCACCGGCGGCATGGCCTGGGAGGCGATGAACCATGCCGGCAGCCTGCCGAGCCGCCTCATCGTCATTCTCAACGACAATGGCATGTCGATCGCGCCAGCCGTGGGCGCGCTCAACGGCCACCTCGCAGCACTGCGCAGGGGCAAGCTTCCCAGCGTCTTCGAGGGCCTTGGCTTCCGCCACGAGGGTCCGGTCGATGGGCATGACATGAAGGCCCTGCTCGCCAGCCTGCGCCGGGCGCGCGACACGGAGGAATCCGGCCCCATCCTCATCCATGTTGTCACCGAGAAGGGCCGTGGCCATCCCTTCAAAGCGCCGGACAAGGAGAAATATCACGCCGTCGGCAAGTTCGATCCCGTCACCTTCGCCTTCAAGACGGCCAAGGCCAATGCGCCAACCTTCACCCAGGTCTTCGCGGCAAGTCTGATCGCCGCCGCCGAACGCGACCCGAAGCTGGTCGCTATCACCGCGGCCATGCCGTCGGGCACCGGGCTCGACATCTTTGCGGAACGGTTTCCTAACCGCACCGTCGACGTGGGCATTGCCGAACAGCATGCCGTGACGCTGGCCGCGGGCCTCGCCAGCGAAGGCATGACGCCGGTCTGCGCCATCTATTCCACCTTCCTGCAGCGCGGCTTCGACCAGGTGGTGCACGACGTGGCGCTGCAGCGGCTTCCCGTGCGCTTCGCTATCGACCGCGCGGGCCTCGTGGGCCAGGACGGGGCCACCCATGCCGGTTCCTTCGACCTGGCCTATATGGCGATGCTGCCCGGCATGGTGGTGATGGCGCCGGCGGACGCTTCAGAATTGCGCCGCATGGTGGCCACGGCCGTCGCCTATGACGAGGGCCCCATCGCCTTCCGCTACCCGCGCGGCGAGGCGGCCGGAACCGACGATGCGCTGGAACGCCGCCCCCTTGCCATCGGCCGCGGCAGACTGCTGCGCGAAGGCACCGATGTTGCCATTCTGTCGCTGGGCGCCAGGCTGGAGGCGGCCCTCGCGGCGGCGCAAGAACTGGCGGCGCTGGGCATCGCGGCCAGCGTGGCGGATGCCCGCTTCTGCAAACCGCTGGACACCGAGTTGGTCGAAGGCCTGGCCCGCCACCACCCGCTGCTGGTGACGGTGGAGGACGGCGCCATCGGCGGCTTTTCATCCCACGTGCTGCAGCACCTCGCAGCGAAGGACCTGCTGGGCCGCACGCGCCTGCGCGCCGTTACCCTGCCGGACCGCTTCGTGGCCCATGGCGCGCCCGCCGAGCAATATGCCGACGCAGGCCTCGACAGCCGCGCCATCGCAGCGGGAATCCGGGCCGCACTTGCGACCTGACACAGCGCTTTTCCACCGTGGCAGAGGGATGTCCCGCCCGCGCAGAAAGTGCTTTTCCCGGCTGATCCCCTCTGCTATAGCGCCGATCTGAAATTCCCCGATAGCTCAGTTGGTAGAGCATTCGACTGTTAATCGAATGGTCCCTGGTTCGAGTCCAGGTCGGGGAGCCAACCTTCCTCCGCAGCGCGAAAGATCAGGCCTCGGAGGCCGCCTTCGGGCAGCGCTTGGACAGATCCACGTTCTTCAGCATGTTGCGGCGGGACGGCGTGAAGCCGCCCGGCGCATGTTCCGATCGGGCGGAATCATCTCATCGGCAAGAACATGCGCCAGATCATGCTGCAGCAAAACGCGCCCGCAGTTTGGCCGCAATTGGGTGGCGAACGGGCATTGTGCCTGCTATGCATTTCCGCACCGCTTGGACATTCCGCCGCCTTCTGCGGTCGCATCGGGATCACGGCAGAACAGAAAGCTCGAAGGAGACCACAGAATGAACCTCAAGTTCCTTACCCGCGCCGCAGCCATGGCGGCGGGTCTTGCGCTCGCGGCATCGGTGGCCGGCGCCGCCGAACCCGCCAATCCGCATATTCCGCTGCAGAAGACCATTGGACAGCCGCAGGCTCAGGCCCCGGTGCCCTCGCTCGGCGTGATCAATTCCGACGGCGCCACGCTGGAGGGCAACACGCTCACCCTCACCGGCGTCACCCGGAGCGTCATCATCTTCGCCGACCGCCCGGTGCGCGCCGCCGGACACGAAACCACGGAGCTTTTCATCTCACGCTGGGGTGACGGCAAGGACAGCTTCAAGAAGGACCCGCCCAACGCCACCGTCTCCGTGCTGGGCGGCGACAAGGACGGCGTGACCGATGCGGTTGTAGTCCTTAAGAACCCCAAGCTTGACGGCGCCACGCTGACCTTCGACGTTGACGTGCTCGAAGGCGACCTGAAGGGTCTCAAGGGCCCGGCGGCGGTGTTCATCGACTGGTTCGCGGCGGGTCCGCGCGGCTTTGCCGTTGGCGGTGCCGGCTGGCACGGCGGCTACCACGCCTGGTACGGCGCTCCGGTTGCGGCCGGGATTGCGGCCGGCGCGGTCGCCGGTGCGGCCGTCGGTGCAGCTGTCGCGCACCCCTACGGCTACTACGCTCCCCCGGCTTGCGGCTATTATCCCTATCCTCCCTGCTACTGAGCATCGCGAACCGATTGACGCAGGGCGCCCGTCTATCCGGCGCCCTGCTGTTTTGCAGGCATGGCCTCCTGCCTCAGCGACGCGATGAAGCGCCGCCCCGCCGGTTGGCGATTTGACGGAATCCGCCCGCTGGGGCATCACTATCCCCATGGATATCAAGCAAGACGTCATCGCCGCCATCGGCAACACGCCGCTTATCAGGCTCCGCAAGGCTTCCGGGCTCACCGGCTGCACCATTCTGGGCAAGGCCGAGTTCATGAATCCCGGCCAGTCGGTGAAGGACCGTGCGGCCCTGTTCATCATCCGCGACGCCATTGCGCGGGGCGAATTGAAGCCCGGCGGCACCATCGTCGAGGGCACGGCGGGCAATACCGGGATCGGCCTCACGGTGGTCGCCAATGCCATGGGCTTCCGTACGGTGATCGTCATCCCCAACACCCAGGCCCAGGAGAAGAAGGACGCGCTGCGCCAACTGGGCGCCGAGCTCGTTGAGGTGCCGGCCGTTCCCTACAAGAACCCCAACAACTACGTGAAGTATTCGGGCCGGCTTGCGAAGGCCATGGGTGCGGTCTGGGCCAACCAGTTCGACAACACGGCAAACCGCATGGCCCATATCGAGGGCACCGCGCCCGAGATCTGGCGCCAGACCGATGGCAAGGTCGATGGCTTCGTTTGCGCCGTCGGCTCCGGCGGCACGCTGGCGGGCGTCTCCATGGGCCTCAAGTCCTTCAATCCGAACATCAAGATCGCGCTGGCCGACCCAATGGGAGCGGCGCTCTATAACTACTACAAGCACGGCGAGTTGAAGGCCGAGGGCTCCTCCATCACCGAAGGCATCGGTCAGGGCCGCATCACCGCGAACCTCGAGGGCGCCATCGTCGACGACGCCTTCCAGATCCCCGATGCGGAAGCGATCCCGATCGCCTTCGACCTCCTCGAACACGAGGGCCTGTGCATGGGCGGCTCGACCGGCGTCAACGTGGCGGGTGCCATCCGCATGGCGAAGCAGATGGGCCCCGGCCACACCATCGTGACCATCCTTTGCGACTATGGCACGCGCTATGCGTCCAAGCTCTTCAACCCCGCCTTCCTGCGCGGGAAGAACCTGCCCGTGCCGGCCTGGCTCGAGAAGACGCCGGACGTGCCGAACGTCGCGCAAGAGGTCCCGGCTTGACCGCGGCCCTGCTGTTCCGTGACGACGCCTATCTGAAGGACTGCGAGGCGACAGTCACCGGCATCAACGGCAAGGGCGGCATCCTGCTGGACCGCACGGTGTTTTACGCCACCGCCGGCGGCCAGCCGGGCGACAAGGGCACGCTTCGCTGGGACGGCGGCACCGTCACCATCGCCACCACCGTCTATGACGAGGCGAAGGACGTCGTCCACGTCCCCGCCGAAGGCACGACGCTCCCCGGCGTCGGCTCCAGGGTGACGCTCATCCTCGACTGGGCCAACCGCTACCGCAACATGCGCGCCCACACGTTGATGCACCTGCTCTGCGCCTCGGTGCCCTTCCCCGTGACGGGCGGATCGATCGGCGAGGATGGCGGTCGCATCGACTTCGACATCCCAGAAGGCCAGATCCCCGGCAAGGCCGAACTCACCGCCACGCTCAACCGCCTGATCACCGAAGACCATCCCGTCTCCTTCCGCTGGATCACGGATGAGGAGATGGCAGCGAACCAGCATCTGATCCGCACCATGTCGGTGAAGCCGCCGATGGGCACGGGGTCTGTCCGCCTCGTCATGATCGGCACCGACGGCAAGGTGGACCTCCAGCCCTGCGGCGGCACGCATCTCTCCTCCACCGCCGCGATTGGCCCCGTGGTGGTCGCCAAGATCGAGAACAAGGGCAAGATCAACCGCCGCATCAGGGTGGCCTTCCAATGAGCAACGACATCGTCTCAACCCAGTGGCTTGAGGATCACCTCGGCTCCCCCGACATCGCCATCATCGATGCCTCCTGGCACCTGCCCACGGCCAACCGCGATGCCAGGAAGGAATTTCGCGACGCGCATATCCCCGGCGCCCAGTTCTTCGACATCGACGAACTCTCCGACACCACGTCGAGCCTCCCCCACATGCTGCCGAGCCCGGAGAAATTCTCCTCGCGCATGCGCAAGATGGGGATCGGCGACGGCAAGCGCGTCATCGCTTATGACTCGGTGGGTCTCTTCTCCGCCGCGCGCGCCTGGTGGATGTTCAAGGTCTTCGGCCATGACGACGTTGCCATCCTCGACGGCGGCCTCAAGAAATGGCTGGCGGAGGAACGCGCCACCGAGGACGGCCCGGCCCTTCCCTGCCAGGAGCGCCACTTCACCGCCCGCTTCAAGGGCTCCATGGTGAAAGACATGAGGGACGTCGCCGCGGCGCTGAAATCGGGCACCGCGCAAGTTGCCGATGCCCGCTCCGCCACCCGCTTCCGCGGCGAGGAGGTGGAGCCGCGCGCGCATGTCCGCGCCGGTCACATGCCCGGCGCGAAGAACGTCCATTATGCGAGCCTCCTCAACCCCGACGGCACGCTGAAGTCCCGCGAGGACATCGCCGCCACCTTCAAGGCCGCCGGCATCGACCTTGCCAGGCCCGTCATCACGTCCTGCGGCTCAGGCATCACCGCCGCCATCCTCTCACTGGGCCTCACCCTCACGGGTGCGCGCGAGCATGCTCTTTATGACGGATCGTGGACCGAATGGGGCGGGGATCCGGATGCGGCGGCCGCGACGGGCGCGTGACACGGGTTTACACGCGAGCCTGCAAGCCGGACAGGGGTGGAGGGCAGGCCTGCGGGTGGCGGGCGACGCGCGCCGCACTCCCGGTGGATCCACCGGTAGCCCCCATGCCGGAAGCCACCTCCTGCCGCCCAAATCCTGCCGCGTTTTCAAGGTGTAGCAACAAGTGCGCCGGTGCCTATGCTTGCGCGTGGTTATTGTGTATTTAAGACCCAATGGGGCCATTGTGGGGATCATCGGATGCGCTTGTGGGTGAATGATCGACGCGGAGTGGCGGCATTGGCGCTGCTGGCCCTGGCGCTGGCGGGCTGCGCGGGCTTTCCCGGCATGGGCAAGCCCAGCGCCACGGACGTTCCTTCCGTGATGACCGCAGCCGAAATCCGCACCACCCTGGCCGGCCGAAGCTGGCGCTTCCAGGGCCCCAACAACACCGGCACCACGCTTTATGCCGAGGACGGCTCTTCGCTGGTCGAGGTCGACGGCAAGGGCAAAACCAAGGGCAAATGGATGACCAAGGACGGCCAGCTCTGCGAGAGCTTCGATCCCTCTCCGCCTTGGCTGCCGGGCGGCGTGCCGATGAGCTGCTATCCCTTCGCCCGCGGCACGGCACCCAACACCTATCAGGCCGGCAAGGCGGTTTTCTCGCCCGCCTCCTAGGCCTCTGCCGCCACATTTGGGCCACAGCCTGTCCAAGATGATGCCCCGCGCAGGCCCGATAGGCTTTGCCGACAGCGGATTGATGTTTGGGGTTGATTTGATGGTTTCGCGGCGCCTGCTGCTGATTTCCGGCCTTGCCCTTGGCTTTGGCGGCCGCACTGCTTTCGCACAGTTCTATGGCAATGAAACGGACCCCTTCGGCGGCATGGAGGCGGGGCCGGATGCGGGCGGCGAGCTGTTCGACCCCGACCTGCTGCCGCCCGCCGAAAGCCCCATTGACTTTCCCGTTCCCATCATCCCCGACCGCCGCATCAAGAAGAAGTTCCGCCGCCAGATGGTCGCGTTCGACGGACCGGAGGAGCCGGGAACGCTGGTCGTCGACCCCGACAACCGCTTCCTCTACCACGTGCTCGCTTATGGCTCCGCAATGCGTTATGGCGTGGGCGTGGGCCGCGCCGGCTTCGCCTGGGAAGGCTATGCCCAGATCGGCATGAAGCGGCGCTGGCCGCGCTGGGTGCCGCCGCGCGAGATGGTGGAACGCGATCCGCGTGCGCGCGAATGGGTTAACGGTCAGCCCGGCGGCCCGGACAATCCGCTGGGCGCCCGCGCCCTCTACCTTTATGCCGGCGGACAGGATACGCTTTACCGCATCCATGGCACCAACGAGCCGCAGTCGATCGGCAAGGCCATGTCATCGGGCTGCATCCGCATGCTGAACCAGGATATCGCAGAGCTCTACGACCAGGTGATCGTCGGCACGCCGGTCACCGTGCGCCCGTCGCGGGGGGCCTGAGCCATGGCGGGCCTCAGCACCATCGCCTTCGATGCCGACGACACGCTGTGGCAGAATGAGACTTTTTTCCGCTTGACCGAGCAGCGCTTCGCCGAACTCCTCTCCGGACATGGCGCGCATGAGGTGATCGCGGCGAAGCTCCTGGAGGCCGAGCGCCGCAACCTGCGCTTCTATGGCTTCGGCGTGAAGGGCTTCACGCTCTCGATGATCGAGACGGCGGTGGAGGTGACCAATGGCCAGGTCTCCGCCTCCGTCATCGCCGAGATCCTGAGCTTCGGCCGCCAGATGCTGCAGAACCCGGTGGAGACGCTTCCCCACGTCAAGGACACACTCGATGAGCTGGCGGGGCAGTACCGCATCCTGCTCATCACCAAGGGCGACCTGTTCGACCAGGAGCGCAAGCTGGCGCAGTCGGGGCTCGGCGACTATTTCTCCGCCGTCGAGATCGTCAGCGAAAAGACGGCGGAGACCTATGAGCGCATCTTCACCCGCCATGGCGACGGGCCGCAGCGCGCCATGATGGTGGGCAATTCGCTCAAATCCGATGTCGTGCCCGCGATCCGCGCCGGAAGCTGGGGCGTCTACGTGCCGCATGACCTGACCTGGGTGCTGGAGCACGAGGAGGCCCCGGAGCATGAGCCGCGCTACCGCCGCATCGCCGCACTGGATGCACTTCCCGGCCTCATCGCCCAAATGACTTGATGGCTCCTGCCGCCTGTGGCACATGCGGCCAACCGTCCAAGGACTGACCGATCTTGAAGAGACACCTGCTCCACATCCTCGCCGCCGCCGCGCTGGCCCTGCCGCTCGCCGCCTGCGCCGGCCCCAAGGGCGTGCGCATCACCAATGACGGCCAGTCCGCCACCACGGCGAAAACCCCGGTTCCGATCACCAACTTCACGGCGGACCAGATCAAGACGGCCATCACCGGCAAGACATTCCAGTACACGCGGCCGGACGGTAACGGCTTCGTCACCTACAACGCCGACGGCACCTTCAGCTTCCAGGATGACGCGAAGGGCGGCGGTGTGGGCAAGTGGACAGCCAACGGCACGCAGTTTTGCGAGACCTGGGGCAAGGGTGCTCAGGAGTGCGGCATGTTCAAGAACACCGGTGACGCCTTCTTCGCCTCCAACTCGCGCCTCGTCGAGATGAAGACGTAAGGGTCTTTCCTACTCGTTCAGGAACGGGTTGGTCTCGCGCTCCTGCCCGATCTGGCAGAGCTGGCCATGGCCCGGCAGGCAGACCACGTCATCGCCCAGCGGATAGAGCTTGTCCTTGATCGAGCGGATCAGAGTCGCATGGTCGCCCCGCGGAAAATCGGTACGGCCCACGGAGCCCTGGAACAGCACGTCGCCCACCAGCGCGAAGCGGTTCGCGTCGTTGAAGAACACGACAGACCCCGGCGTGTGCCCTGGTGCTTCGTAAATCTTGAATTCAAGGTCGCCCACGGTGACGGTGTCACCGTCCTTCAGCCAGCGGTCCGGCTTGACCGGGCGGGCTTCGAACCCATACTTCGCGCCTGTCGCGGCGAGGTCGTCGAGCAGGAACGTATCCTCCTCGTGCGGGCCCTCGATGGGAACTCCGAGCGTCTCCGCCAACTCCGCCGCGCCGCCCGCATGGTCGATGTGGCCATGGGTGAGCAGAATCTTCTCTATCCTGACGCCCGACTGACTGATGGCATCGAGGATCACCGGAACGTCGCCGCCAGGATCGACGATGGCGCCCACCTTCTTCGCCTCGTCATAAACGAGCGAGCAGTTCTGCTGGAACGGAGTGACCGGGATGACGAAGGCTTTCAACTGTGTCATGGCGGCAGTGCATAGCTGCGCCTCAATCGCCGCGCAACCGCCTTGCCCGGCGAGGAGCGGCCCTCTAGAGCTTGTTGAACAATAGTTCAAATAACCCCAGAGACCATGCCAACAGCCGAGAGCTCATCGCGCACCGGGATCATCATAGCCGCCCTGGCAACGGTGGGCGCGTGCGACATTGCCTTCGGCCTGACACTGCAGCTGATCCCGCTGCTGATGAACGAACGCGGCTGGCCCGCATGGGCCATCGGCCTCAACTCCGCCATGGGTCCGATCGGCATCCTGATGGCCGGGCCCTTCCTGCCGCGCATCATCGCCCGTGCCGGCACCAAGCGCAGCGTGCTGGTCATCATCGGCGTGCTGGTCGTCAGCCTTGCGGCCATCAGTTCGCTTCCTGTCTGGATGTGGTTCCCGCTGCGCTTCTTCTTCGGGCTGTCGACGGGTGCCCTCTTCGTGGTGAGCGAGGCGTGGATCCTCTCAGCCGCGACCAGCGAAAATCGAGGGCGGGTCATGGGCATCTACACCTCGCTGCTCTCCGTCACCTTCGCCACCGGGCCGCTGATCCTGCCGTGGACAGGCATTCAAGGCTTCCTGCCCTGGGGCATTGGCATCGTCTGCATCCTCCTCGCCATCCTGCCGCTCGCCTTCGTCAAGGTGTCGGACGAGCAGTTCCAGAGGCACGCGGGCAGCAGCAGCTTCTTTGGCTTCGTGCGCCGCGCGCCCATGCTGCTCTATGCGATTGGCGCGGCAACGCTGTTCGACAATGTGCTCATCGCCTTCTTCACCATTTATGGTATCCGGAACGGACTCGACCTTGCGGTGGCCAGCCGTGTTCTGGGCATCGGCATCATCGGTAACGTGCTGCTATCCTATCCGCTGGGCTGGCTTGCCGACCACTGGTCGCGCAAGGCGGTGATGTATCTCTCCGCGATGCTGACCGTGGTCCTGTCGCTGAGCCTGCTCGCCGTCATCGGGCACTGGTCGGTGTGGCCGGTCATGATGGTGCTCGCCCCCATGGCCTTCGCGACTTACGTCGTGGGCCTCGCAACCATGGGCGACACATTCAAGGGTCCGGACCTGATGGCGGGGACCGCGGCGGTCGCCACCATGTGGGGCGTGGGGGGCCTCATCGGACCGCCGGTGGCGGGTGCTGCCATCGACCTCTTCGGCATCCACGCCATGCCGCTGACCCTTGCCTTCTTCTATGTGCTGCTGCTGGCGGGTCTCGTCGTAACGGGCGGCAAGCTGGTGCGGAGAGCGCCACGTGGATAGGCAGCGTTTTATCAACCTGCTGGCAGCCATAGCCGCCATCACCGTGTTTGGCTTCACCTTCGGGCTGATGTTCCCGCTGCTCTCGCTCATCATGGAGAGCCGCGGCATCCCTTCGCAATGGATCGGCTACAACGCCGCCATGCACCCCGCCGGCATTGTGCTCTCGGTCTTCGTCATTCCCTATGTGGTGAAGCGCTTCGGGGCCAAAAAAGCCGTGATCGGCGCGGGGCTGCTGACGGCGGCGGTGATCGTCTCCTATCCCTTCTTCCCCATATTCTGGTGGTGGTTCGGTTTCCGCGTCCTTCAGGGCTTCTTCGTGTCGATCCTCTTCGCCATCAGCGAAGCCTGGATCGTCAAGTTCTCGGAGGGTGCGTGGCGCTCGCGCATCCTCGCGCTTTACACCTCGATTCTCGCCTTGAGCTTCGGCGGCGGCCCGGCGATCATCGGCCTCACCGGAACGGAAGGGGCGCTGCCCTTTCTCGTAGGCGCGGCGGTGCTGCTTTTCGCCATCATCCCCATCTTCTTCGTCAAGGACGAAGAGGTGGACAGCGAGGACGAGACGCCCCTCTCCGTCATCGCCTTCGCCAGGAAGGCGCCGATCCTGCTCTTCGCGGTCGGCATGTTCGCCATCCTCGATGCCGCCAACCTCAGCTTCCTGCCGGTCTATGCGGTCAAGAAGGGTTTCGACCAGGACATGGCTGCCTTGGCCCTCACCGCCTTCGTGCTGGGCAACACCGTGCTGCAATTTCCCATCGGCTGGTGCGCCGATCACTTCAACAAACGCTGGGTGATGGTGGGCTGCGGCGTGTTGAGTGGGACGAGCTCCTTCCTGGTGCCTTTCGTCTTCGGCACATGGATGCTGTGGCCGGTGCTGACCGTGATGGGGGCGGCGGCGGCTGGCATCTACACGGTGGCGCTGGCGGAACTGGGCGAGCGCTTCTCCGGCCATGAACTGGTCACCGGCACGGCCTCCTTCTCGACGATGTGGGGTCTTGGCGCGCTGGCAGGCTCGCTGGTGGCCGGCTGGTCCATTGCGGGCTTCGGACCGGACGGGCTGCCCTTCACCATGGCGGCGGTGTTCATGGTGTTTGTCATCTCGGCGACCGTCGGCGCCACGGGGGAGCGGCGTCCTGCCCGCTGAGCGCAGCCGCCGGTCTGGACTTTCCGTGGCGGGGCGTCGATTGTTGGCCTTCCGTGATTCAAGCCCTCTTCGCTACGGGGACCTAAGCCATGCCCGAACAGCAAACCGCCGGCGCCGCGGCCAGCCAGCTTTCGACCGTCCGTGACTTCCTGCGCTGGGCGCTGTCCGAATTCCGCGCGGCCAAGCTGGTGCATGGCCATGGCACCACTTCCGCTACCAATGAAGCGGCCTTCCTGATCCTTGAGGCGTTGCACCTGCCTGTCGACGACATCAACCCTTGGCTCGACGCGCGCCTGCTGGAGGCCGAGAAGCAGAAGCTGGCCGCCCTCATCCGTGCACGGATCGATACGCGCTTGCCCGCGGCCTATCTCGTGAAGCGCGCCTATATTCAGGGCGTGCCCTTTTATGTGGACGAAAGGGTGATCGTGCCGCGTTCCTATATCGGCGAGCTGATGTTCTCCGGTGTCTTCGGCGGCGGCGAGGCGTCTCTGATCGAGGACGCCGCGGCCGTCACCAGCGTTCTTGACCTGTGCACGGGCTCCGGCTGCCTCGCCATCCTCGCCGCGGGCATCTTCCGCGATGCGGAGGTGGATGCGGCTGACCTCTCTGCCGATGCGCTGGAGGTGGCGCGCATCAATATCGACGAGCATGACGTTGCGGACCGCGTCAGCCTGCTGCAAGGGGACCTGTTCGACGCGGTCGAGGGCCGCAGCTATGACATCATCATCGCCAATCCGCCCTACGTGGCGGGGGGCGAGGTTGCGGCCTTTCCGCCGGAATATGGGCATGAGCCGGTGATGGCGCATCTGGGTGGCGAGGACGGGCTTGACATCGTGCGCCGCATCCTTGGCGAGGCCGCGGATCATCTGAACCCGGGCGGCGGTTTGCTGTGCGAGATCGGCACCGGGCGCGAGCGGCTGGTGGACAACTATCCGCAGCTCGACTTCCTGTGGCTCGACACCGAGGAGTCCGAGGGCGAGGTATTCTGGATCACCCGCGAGCAACTGCTGGAAGCTGCGCTCTGATTACTTCCGCAGGCCCGAGGCGAGCGCGAGATTATCGTACATGCGCCTGGTCATGCGCTCCATCTGGGGCATGAGCGGAAAGGCCTCGCGCACCAGCCGGGGATAGGCGCCGGCGCCGCGGTGCTTTTCGAGATTGGCGACATAGCTTGGCAGCGACGACCACGAGGCCACGGTCTGGGGCGAGAATTCGCAATGGAACTGCGTGCTCATGGCATGCTCGCCAACGGCCAGCGCCTGCACGCGTGTGCGGGCCGAGGAGGCCAGCACGCGCGCCTGCTCCGGCACGCGCTTCACCTCCGCCATATGCCACTGCATGACCTTATGGCTCGGCTCCAGCCCCTGCATGAGCCGGTGTGACGCCGCTTCCGCGGTGAGCGTCACATCGAAAACGCCAACCTCGCCCTCCTCCGCCAGCGCCACCTCGCCGCCGAGCGCTGCCGCCAGCAGCTGGTGGCCGAGGCAGACACCGAAGTAAGGCTTCGCGCGTTCGGCCACCCATTCGCGGATCGCCTGCTTTTCGGCGGCGAGCCAGGGGAACTGGTCCTCCTGCCAGGTATCCTGCGCGCCGCCGAGCACGAAGAGGACGTCATAGGGCGCGAGCGGCGGAATCTCCTGGCCCTCGAACAGGCGCACCGGCTCCGGCACAATGCCGTCGGCCGCGAAGAAATCGACGAAACGGCCCGGATGATCATGATCCATGTGCTGGAAGACGAGTGCGCGCATCATTGCAGAACCCCGTTGCCCCGGGGGCGTCCTCGGACCCGGGCGATGAAGCGGATTGACGGAAAATCGCCCCAATGTCGAGACTCGGACATGAGACCCGATCGCATTGCTGGCACGCGCCGGGGCGGCGGCGCAGCCGTGCTGCCAGGCCCTGCCGGGGCCCGGCCGAACATCAGTCGATCTGCAGGTTCACGGCCTGGGGGCCGCGGCCCTTCTTGTCCGGCTGAACCTCGAAGCTGATCTTCATGTTTTCCGAGAGTTCGGGGATGCCGGAGCGCTGCACGGCCGTGATATGCACGAACACATCCTTGCCGCCGCCCTCCGGCGAAATAAACCCGTAGCCCTTCGCTTGGTTGAAAAACTTGACAGTGCCGTTCTGGCGCATCGAAACAGCGTCCCTCATCCAGTCTTTTCTTGACGCCGGCCGCCGCCGCCTGCGAGGCGGCGCCGGACTGGCCTCAGCCGCGCAACAACGGAAAGGCACTTTCCCCGGAACGGGGATACGGGTCTTGATCAGTTGAACCGCATAGCCGACATCCGGACTTGCCGCCCGGACAGATTTGATTATGAGCCACCTATGCGTTATCCGCAAGAGGGCCCCTCGCGGCAGGCGGGGCTACCACTTATGGTCTAAGACGTGGAAATGATTCGTTCTCTTGCCCTTTGTGCCGCGGCTGCGGGCGTTCTGGCAGCCGCCCCTTCTCCTGCGGCTGCCGGCACCCGGCACAGCACGGAATTCACCACCTATGCCGTGAACGGCCGCACACCCGCCGAAATCTACCGCTCTATCCTGGCCCGGGGGCCGACGGTCGCGGCCGTGAAGGCGATCGCCGCCACGTCGGTGCGCGGCGTGCAGAGCTACAGCATGCTCCAGGATGGGTCCACCTGCCGGGTCACCGAGCATCGCCTCAGTTTCCGTTTCGTGGTGCAGCTCCCGCGGCCCTCGAAGCTGCAGGCCCTGCGTCCGAAGGACCGCGCCTTGTGGCAGCAGTTCTCCGTCTTCCTCAAGGCCCATGAATTGCAGCATATCGATCTGTGGCTTGGTTGCGCGGCGGAACTGGACCACGCGGTGATGTCCATCAAGGCGCCCAACTGCAAGTCCACGGCCCGCAAGACAGAGAAGCTGTGGCGCAACATGCAGGCAAAGTGCGACAGGCTGCAAACGAATTTCGACCGGGAGCAGCGCGGCGAGCTCCTGGCGCAGCCCTTCATGCAACGCGTCATGCGCGGCGACTGACCGCCCGGCGCCCTTAAGCGCCTTTCAGCACGCGGCCGGCAACGGCATCGAGCTTCGCGAGGAGCCGCGGATCGCGCTTCCCGGGCGCCGTCATGACGGCGAAGTCCAGCGCGCGGTCGGAGCCTGCCGGGCATGGCGGATGCTGGCGCGGGAACTCCTTCGCAATGCGCGCCATCAGGCGCGTGGCATTGCCGGAATTGGCCTTCAGCACCTCGATCACCTTGGCGACATCCACCGCGCCGTGCTCCTCGTGCCAGCAGTCGTAATCGGTGACCATGGCGACGGTGCAGTAGCTGATTTCCGCCTCGCGCGCGAGCTTCGCCTCCGGCATGTTGGTCATGCCGATCACGCTGGCGCCCCAGTTGCGGTAGAGCTGCGACTCGGCCAGCGTAGAGAACTGTGGCCCCTCCATCACGATGTAGACGCCGCCGCGCGCATGAGCGATGCCCTCGGCCTTCAGAGCCGCCTCGGCAATGTCCTGCAGCACCGGCGAAACCGGGTGCGAGAAGGGCACGTGGCCCACGCAGCCGGTGCCGAAGAAGCTCTTCTCGCGCGCAAAGGTGCGGTCGATGAACTGGTCGACAAGCACGAAGGTGCCCGGCGGCAGGCCGATGTCGAGCGAGCCCACGGCAGAGAGCGAATAGAGGTCCGTCACCCCTGCCCGCTTCATGATGTCGATGTTGGCGCGGTAGTTAATGGAGGACGGCGAATAGACGTGCCCCCGGCCATGGCGCGGCAGGAAGACCACGGGCAATCCGTCGATCTCGCCACGGCGCACAGCGTCCGACGGCTCGCCCCAGGGCGAGGCGATTGTCTCCCAGCGGGCGTCGTCCATGGGGAGGTCATAGATGCCCGAACCGCCGATGATGCCCAGAACCGATGCCGCCATGAACCGCTCCTCCTGACTGGCAGAGGATGCCCCAGACCGGCCAAAACGAAAAGGCCCGGGACGCGCGCCCGGGCCTTTCACCATTCGTCCGGAAGATCAGTGGACCTTCGCCCACACCTTCTTCATGCTGAGATACAGCAGCAGAGCGAGCACGCCAAGGAAGATCAGGACCATGAATCCGGTGCGCTTCCTCTCCTCCATCTTCGGTTCCGCCGCCCAGGCAAGGAAGGCGGATACGTCGCGCGACATCTGGTCGACCGTGCTGGGTGTGCCGTCGTCGAAGGTCACCTGGTCGTCCGACAGGGGCGGCGCCATGCCGATCCATGGGCCATTGGCAAAGTAAGGGTTGTGATACTTGCCCTCGGGCTGCTCCTTCTTGAGCTCCTCCGTCAGCTGGTCATCCGGCGTGTAGCCGGTGAGCACCGAATAGACATACTGCGGGCCGCCGATGCCGTTGATCAGCTGGTTGATGGTGCCGTACCAGCCGGGGCGCGACTTGGTGATGAGCGACAGGTCCGGCGGATAGGCGCCGCCATTGGCCGCGCGCGCCGCCTGTTCGTTGGGGAAGGGCGAGGGGAAGCGGTCGGACGGCAGGCCCGGGCGCTCGAACATCTCGCCGTCATTGTTCGGGCCATCCTGCACCTGGAAGCTGGCAGCGAGCGCCTTCACCTGCTCATCCGAGAACTCTGGCCCGCCCGGCTGGGACAGGTTGCGGAAGCTCATCTGGTGCATGGCGTGGCAATTGGCGCAGACTTCCTTGTAAACCTTGTAGCCCCGCTGCAGCTGCGCGCGGTCGAAGTGGCCAAAGGGCCATTCGAAGCTGAAGCTGATGTCCTTGGCGGTCTTCTGGCCTTCGGCGGCCTGTGCCGCGCCCAGCGACAGCACGAGGCCCGCCGCCGCAATGGCGAGTGTCTTGAGTAAGGTCATTGTCATTTCCCCCAGATCACTCGGCAGGCACGGCAACCGTGGACGGATGGTTCTTCGCGAGCACCGCGTCGGAGATTGACGCGGGCAGCGGTTTGGGCGTCTCGAGCAGGCCGAGCAGCGGCAGGATCACGAGGAAGTGCGCAAAGTAGTAGGCCGTGGATATCTGGCCCACCAGCTTGTAGGTCAGCGCCCACTGATCCGGCGGGGCCGCCTCGTGGCTCAGGAAGTAATTGTCCGGCGCGCCCGAGCCGGCGAAGCCCAGGATGATGCAGTTGAGCACGAACAGCCAGAAGAACTGCTTGAAGATCGGCCGGTAATTGCCCGAGCGCACCTTCGAGGTGTCGAGCCACGGAAGCGCGAACAGGATGAGGATCGAGCCGAACATGGCGATGACTCCGCCGAGCTTGTCGGGGATGGCGCGCAGGATCGCGTAGAACGGCAGATAATACCACTCCGGCACGATATGCGCGGGCGTCACCAGCGGGTTCGCTTCCTGGTAGTTTATGGCGTGGCCGAGGTAGTTCGGCGCGAAGAAGACCCAGGCCGCGTAGAACATCAGGAAGATGACGATCGCGAAGGCGTCCTTCACCGTGTAATAGGGGCTGAAGGGGACCGTATCCTGCGGGCTCTTCACCGACACGCCGGTCGGATTGTTGTTGCCGACCACATGCAGCGCCCAGATGTGCAGGACAACGAGACCGGCGATCACGAAGGGCAGCAGGTAGTGCAGCGAGAAGAAGCGGTTCAGCGTCGGATTGTCCACCGAGTAGCCGCCCCACAGCATGGTGGTGAGCGAGTCGCCGACGAAGGGAATTGCCGAGAACAAATTGGTGATGACCTTGGCGCCCCAGAACGACATCTGGCCCCAGGGCAGCACATAGCCCATGAAGGCGGTGGCCATCATCACGAGATAGATCAGCACGCCGATCATCCACAGTACTTCGCGCGGCGCCTTGTAGGAGCCGTAATACATGCCGCGGAACATATGGATGTACACGGCGATGAAGAACATCGACGCGCCATTGGCGTGCATGTAACGCAAGAGCCAGCCCGAGTTCACGTCCCGCATGATGTGCTCGACGGAGTTGAAGGCCATGTCGACATGCGGCGTGTAGTGCATGACGAGCACCACGCCGGTGACGATCTGGATGACCAGCATGACGGCCAGAATGCCGCCGAAGGTCCAGAAGTAGTTCAGGTTCTTCGGGGTGGGGAAATCCAGCGCCTGGCCCTGCACCATGTCCATGATGGGAAGGCGCTCGTGGAACCACTTGCCGAAGGCCGACTTGGGCTGGTAATTCGATGCGTGTCCGCTCATTGAGGTTGGTCCTTCTTAGCCGATGCGGATCTTGGTGTCGGAGAGATAGGCATATTGCGGAATGTGCAGGTTCTCGGGCGCCGGGCCTTTGCGGATGCGGCCGGCGGTGTCATAATTGGAGCCGTGGCAGGGGCAGAACCAGCCGCCGTGCTTCACATTGCCCTCCACCACCGCATACTCGCCCTCGTTGCCGATCGGCACGCAGCCCAGGTGGGTGCACACGCCCATCATCACGAGATACTGTTCCTTGCCGCCCACCACGCGGTTGGCGCCGGTCGCGGGGTCGCCATCGGGAAGGTTGGCGTTGCGGGCCAGCGGGTCCTTGAGGTCGCTCACGGCCACCTTGCCGGCGGCCTCGATTTCGGCGGGCAGCCGGTGGCGGATGAACACCGGGTTGCCGCGCCATTTGATGGTGATTTCCTGGCCTTCGGCGATGGGGGCGAGATCGACCTCGACCGATGCCAGCGCCAGCACCGAGGCGTCGGGGTTCATCTGGTTGATGAATGGCCAAACCGCCAGCGCTGCGCCGACGGCCGCCACCGATCCGGTGGCGATATAAAGAAAATCGCGCCGGTTGGTTTCCGCATGTTCCGCTGTGGACACGTCTCTTCTTCCTTTTGTTGCCGCGCCGGACCGTACAGAGAGATATACGGCACGGCATTCCCCGGCGCTCAAACCCGCGACCTTTTGGCATTGCGCCAAAAATAAGTCTAGCCATCAAGTGTCGCAGTCGGCAGGCAATGCAGGGCGCACGCAAGGCCCCGGAACTGGACGTAAAACGCCCGAAATCGCGCTCCAACAGCCGGACATCGCCTCAATGCCGCAACCATCCTGAGGGATGTGCGCCGATTTCGGCCTAACCTGCCGCATCATCGGGTCCGCCGGCGTCGTGCTGAGCGATCCACGGTTCCGCCGGGCCGGCATGGAATACCTCGACAAGGCGGCCCTGGTGACGGATGCGTCTTCAGGGGACTGCCGTCGCGCCAGCGCGCGACGGCGAAGCTTTCTGATGACCACCACGGCAAGCTTTCCCGTCTGCGGCTTCGCATTCAGAACGCACGATCTTATCCCGACAGGACGCGAGAGCCTAGTATTGGTAAACATAATCACCCGGGTGTTGAGGCCCGGGTGATCGTCCCCATGCGGTGAGGACTGCGCTCGCTCAACGCTGCGCCCGCCTATGCCATCAGCACGGGCGAGGCGCCGTTAGTTGCTACTTCGTGATGGTATTGTAAGCCTGGGCGGCCCCGATCTTCTTGAAAGCGTTATTCAAGTCTGCGGCAGTCGTCACGTCGAAAAAGAAGTCAGACTTGTTTGCCACTGAGCCGCTGGCGCAATTATCCCGCAACAAGGCGTAGTAACTGCTGGTCGGATCCACCTGCAGAGCGACCACATAGATTGCGATCTTGCTGTTTTTGACGTTTGCGCAAACCGCCTTCGTGTCATCTTCGGACCGTTTGAGATTAGCTTGCCGCTGGGCAGGCGTGTAGGACATTTTCCATATCATATCCATGCTGTCGAAAAGGTTGTTAGCCTTTACGGGAAAGCCGGTGTTCTCGCCATCGGTAATCAGCACCAGCGATTTTCGAACATCTCTGAGTTTGACCTGCGCGGACGTAAAACCCGAGTTCAGCGGATAGTCGTTATCGATCACAGTGCCACCGGGCGTCGTGGTTTCCGTGGTGAGCATGTTCCAAGCCCAGACCAAGCCGGCGGGAATGTAGGTCAACCCGGACGTATGCAACGCCAGCGCGTCGATCCTCGCCTTCAGCCAATCTGGCGCTTTCACCTGTTGATTGTTAACGGTGAAGGTGTCCGTCGAGGAAACGAGATCGGTAACGGCCGTTCCGCAATTATTGTTGTTCCACATGCCATAATACGGCTTCGCCACGGTGTTGACGATCGTGGTGCTCTCCGGCGGCTGGCGGTACCACAAACAACCATACCAAGTTTCTGGATTGGTGGTAATCACCTTGGTGTAGGTCACTTGCTTCCACCCCCCCGTGCAGACATTGGTGCACTGGGTAGAAGTGTGGGTGCAAGAATAAGGGATGCCGTCCTTATAGCACCAAGTGGTGGTTGTGACGGTCTTGCAGTTAGTTGCCGTCCAACCTTGACATTGATTTTCCGTTACGGTTATGGTTTTTTGGGAGTATGGGGTCCTTGGGGTGAAGGTCAGCCACTTCTGAAGAGAAGTCTGGCTCGTGGCGTTGAAATAGGAGGATGTCGAACTGTTGATCCTGATGAAGCCGGAGAAAGGGACAAGACCAATCTTGACGTTATCCCACTTCATCAACTGGTCAACCAAATTCTTGGCGGCAGTCTTCAGAGCGGCCAACTTGGTGACGGGTGGATTTGTAGTGAGCGGGTCGCCCATGGACGAAGTCGCGTCCAATGCGATCACAAGTTCGACCGGCGACGGGCGCGGGCGCTTGGCGGTGCTGGTGACAGTAACTGGAATTGCGGAGGCGAACATCTTGTAAAACGTCACCGGCACCGAGCCCTTGAGGGTGACGGAGACGGTATCCTCGTCACCTACATTCGCATTGTTCGGATCGGCCGGGGTGTAAACGGCGGAGAAATCACTGGCCTTATTCAGGTCGTAATCCACCAGTCCGTAACCGCTGGTCGATGGGGAAAGGGCGTTGGCGCTGATATAGGCTTTCGCTGTCTTTCGCAGCTGTTCGGTAATCTGTTCATCGGTTACGCCGGTTGTCTCGACGATGGAATCGACAGCCGCGGCCTTTACCGCGGAATCCACCGCCTTCTGCAGGTTGCTGCGCACATACATGGCCTTGCCGATGTCCACCGCCGCGGCAGTCGCCATCACAGCGCCCATGAGCAATGCCGCGGTCAAAACTGCGACTGCTCCTTTCTCGCTCTGCCTGTTCCGCTTTTTCTGACTGTTCCGCTTCATCAAACTATCCCCCAACAATGATTATCTCATCATTACATTCTCCTTAGGATAACATAGCCACCAAGCTGAACGCAACAACATTCACCTAAAAGTTATCAATACGCTCCTTCCACCGGTTCCTCGCCTGCGCTGTTCAGCCCGCCGCTGCAGGTGCTAAGCTTGCGGGGCAAATGCAGGAATCGAAGATGACCGACACCCTCTCCGCCCGCCAGGACGCCGCCCGCCGCTGGTTCGAAACCCTCCGGGACCGCATTTGCCGGGCGTTGGAGGAGATCGAGGGGGGCCCCTTGTTCGAACGTAAGGCCTGGGAACGGCCGGACGGCGGCGGCGGCGTGATGTCCATGCTGCACGGCAAGGTGCTCGAAAAGGCGGGTGTCCATACGTCAACCGTGCACGGGGAATTCTCGCCCGAGTTCCGCAAGCAGATCCCCGGCGCCGAGGAGGACCCGCGCTTCTGGGCCTCCGGCATCTCGCTGATCGTCCACCCCCGGAACCCCTTCGTCCCGGCCGTCCACATGAACACCCGCTTCATCGTGACGACCAAAACCTGGTTCGGCGGCGGGGCTGACCTCACCCCGGTGCTGGACCGCCGCCGGGTGCAGGACCATCCGGATTCGACCGATTTCCACGCCGCCATGAAGGCCGCCTGCGACGCGCACGAGGTGGCGGATTACGCCAAGTTTAGAAAGTGGTGCGACGAGTATTTCTTCCTGCCGCACCGGAATGAGCCGCGCGGCATCGGCGGCATCTTCTATGACCACTTTAACTCGGGCGGCTGGGAGAAGGATTTCGCCTTCACCAAGGATGTCGGGCTGGCCTTTCTAAAGGTCTATCCGGAGCTGGTTCGCCGGAACATGAATATGCCGTATACGGAGGATGACCGCGAGGAGCAGCTCGTCCGCCGCGGCCGTTATGTGGAATACAACCTGCTCTATGACCGCGGCACGATCTTCGGGCTGAAGACGGGAGGAAACGTCGAGTCGATCCTCTCCTCCATGCCGCCTGTCGTGAAGTGGCCCTGAGGAAGAACAGCCCCATGGACCTGCGCAACGGTTTCGACATCAAGCGCTACATCCGCACCATTCCGGACTATCCCAAGCCCGGGGTGATGTTCCGCGACATCACCACGCTGCTCTCCAACCTGCATGGCTTCCGCGCCGCGGTGGACGAGCTGGCCTGGCCTTTCCTTAGGGGCGAGATCGACTATGTTGCGGGGATCGAGGCGCGCGGCTTCATCCTCGGCGGCGCGGTGGCGCACAATCTGGGCCGCGGCTTCATCCCCATCCGCAAGAAGGGCAAGCTGCCCTCGCGCGTCATCGGGCAGGACTATGCTCTGGAATACGGCGTCGACACCATCGAGATGCATGCCGATGCAATCTCGAAGGGCGACCGCGTGCTGCTGGTCGACGACCTGATCGCCACCGGCGGCACGGCGGGCGCCGCGATCGACCTGATCCGCAAATCCGGCGGCGAAGTGGTGTCCGCCGCCTTCGTGATCGACCTGCCCGAGCTCGGCGGTGCGGCGAAGCTGAAGGCCAAGGGCGTAAAGGTTCACACGCTGGTGAGCTTCGAGGGGCATTGATGTCAGGCGGGAGAAGACATCAGGGCCTTCCCGGCGTCAGCACCTTGCCTTCGAAGGAAAACACCAGTTCGCCCTTCTGGTTGAAGCCCTCGTTCATCGCAAACACCAAGCCCCAGCCGGGGCGCGAGTTGAGTTCGCGCTTGCCCGTCACCGTGGTGCGGCACGAAATCGTGTCGCCCGGCGTCACCGGCTTCAGCCAGCGCAGGTTGTTGAAGCCGGGCGACGGCCCCAGCACCGCAGGCTCCCGGCCCTGCGCGCGAATCTCAGCCTCGGCTCTCTGGTTGGTTGCCACATAACACTTCATCCAGGCAGCACCCGTGTGCCAGCCGCTGGCCGAGAGCACGCCGAAGGGGCCATTGCGGCCGCCCTCATCGCTCAGGTGGAAGGGCTGCGGGTCATATTGCGTCGCGAAGGCGATGATCGCCTCCCTGGTGAAGTGGTGCGTGCCGAGGTCGACCACCTGGCCGATCTCGATCTCTTCCAGCCACAGCCCGATCATGGATGCCTGACCTTCATGAACTGGATGCCGATGATGTCGCCCTTAAGCTCGCCTTCGGTATTGAACAATTCGAATTTCATCTTGAGGATTCCCATCTCCGGCCGCTTGGCGGAGACGCGGCGCGAGAGAACCGTGGCACGGCCGGTGAGCGTCTCGCCGGCCAGAACGGGCTTCAGCCAGCGGCCTTCCTCCATGGAGTTCGACGCCATGGCGGCAGAGCGATTGGCATAGCCCTCGACCGACAGGCGGATCAGAATGGCGAAGGACTGCCAGCCGGAAGCGGCCAATCCTCCGAGCACGGAACGTTCGGCCTCCGCCTCGTCGACATGGAAGGGTTGCGGGTCCCATTCCTGCGCAAAGGCGATCACCTCGTCCTTCGACAGGTGATAGGTGCCGAAGGTAATGACATGCCCTTCGGGGAAGTCTTCATAATGCAGCAGGCCGGACGTCAATTGCGCCTCCCTCTGGCCGACGCCGGCCCCAATTACGTATTGAACCGGAAATGCATGACGTCGCCGTCCTTGACGACATAGTCCTTGCCTTCCAGCCGGAACTTGCCCGCCTCGCGCGCGCCCGCTTCGCCATTGCCGGACACATAGTCCTCATATGCAATGGTCTCGGCGCGGATATAGCCCTTTTCGAAATCGGTATGGATCACGCCCGCCGCCGCCGGGCCCTTGGTGCCCTTGGTGATCGTCCAGGCGCGCGCCTCTTTCGGACCCACGGTGAAATAGGTGACGAGGTGGAGAAGATCATAGCCCGCGCGGATCACGCGGTTGAGGCCCGGCTCCGCGAGGCCCACGGCATCGAGGAAATCCTTCTGGTCCTGCGGCGCCATGACGGCGATCTCGGATTCGATCTGGGCGGAGACGACGACGGCCACCGAATTCTCTTCCGCCGCGCGCTTGAACACGCGGGCCGAGAACTCATTGCCCTTGTCAGCCGAGGATTCTTCCACGTTGCAGACATAGAGCACGGGCTTGGAGGAGAGCAGGCCGAGGCCACGGAAGGCCTTTTCCTCTTCCGCCGAGCGCTCGACGAGGCGGGCGGGCTTGCCGTCGCGCAGCAGGGTGAGGGCGCGGCCCATCAGGCCGGCGAGTTCCCTCGCTTCCTTGTCGCCCTGCTTGGCCTTCTTCTCGATGTTGACGATGCGCTTTTCGAGCGAGTCGAGGTCGGCCAGCATCAGCTCGGTCTCGATGGTCTCGATGTCGGCGATGGGGTCGATCTTGCCTTCGACATGCGTGATGTCGCCATCCTCGAAGCAGCGCACGACATGCGCGATGGCGTCCGTCTCGCGGATATTGGCAAGGAACTGGTTGCCCAGCCCCTCACCCTGGGACGCGCCGCGCACCAGGCCCGCGATATCGACGAAGGTGAGGCGCGTGGGGATGATCTGGGCGCTCCCTGCGATCTTCGCCAGCACGTCAAGCCGCGGGTCGGGCACCGCCACGTCGCCCACATTGGGCTCGATGGTGCAGAAGGGATAATTCGCCGCCTGGGCCGCCGCGGTCTGCGTCAGCGCGTTGAAGAGCGTGGACTTGCCGACGTTGGGGAGGCCCACGATGCCGCACTTGAAACCCATCAGTTCTCTGCCTTCTTTGCGGGCTTCTCTGGAGCTGGATTGAGCGCCAGATGCACCTTGTTCTGGAATGAGCCTTCCCCGCCCCTGACGAGAAGCGGCATGTTGCCGGCGGTGGCCGTCAGGAGCGGCTCCAACCAGGCGCGGTCGGCCTTGGCGAAGTCGCTCAGCACATAGCCGTGCACAAGTTCCTTGTGGCCCGGGTGGCCGATGCCCATCCGCACACGGACGAAATGCGGGCCGCAATGCGCGATCATCGAGCGGATGCCGTTGTGGCCCGCCGCCCCGCCGCCGAGCTTGACCCTCACCTTGCCGGGCTCAAGGTCCAACTCGTCATAGAGCACGATAACCCGTGACGGATCGATGTCGAAGAAGCGCATCGCCTCGCCCACCGACCGGCCACTTTCGTTCATGTAGGTCTGGGGCTTGAGGAGCAGCACTTTATCAGCTCCCATCAGCCCTTCCGAGGTTTCGCCCTGGAAGCGCTTCCTCCACGGCGAAAAGCCATGGCGGCGGACGATCTCGTCCACCGCCATGAAGCCGATATTGTGCCGGTTGCCCTGATATTTGGAGCCCGGATTGCCGAGCCCCACGATGAGGTGCATCTGGCCCTCTTGCTGAGAAGATTACTTCTTCTTGGCCGGAGCGGCAGCGGCAGGCGCTGCGCCCTTGGCAGGGGCAGCACCCTTGGCCGGAGCCGCACCCTTGGCCGGAGCGGCAGCCGCGGCAGCAGCCGGAGCCTTCTGGTTGGTCGCCGGCACTTCAGCCGCGGCGGCCTCCGCCGGGGCTTCCTCTTCCTTGGCCTGGGCGGTGACGGCGCAGAGCGTCACGTCCTCCGTCACGGCAGACTTCACGCCCTCGGGCAGCTTGATGTCGGAAAGATGGATCGACTGGCCGATCTGCATCGCCGAGACATCGACGGCGATCTCGTCCGGGATGAGGTTCGCCGTGCACGACAGCGCCACCGTGTGCGACACGATGTTGAGCGCGCCGCCCTGCTTGATGCCGGGGGACACGTCCTGGCCCTTGAAATGCACGGGCACGTTGACGCGCACGCGGGCATCCTTGCCAAGGCGGAGGAAGTCGACGTGGACGATGAAGTCGCGCACCGGCTCGAACTGCACGTCGCGCGGAATGGCGCGCACGGTCTGGCCGTCAACCTCGAGGTCGATCAGCGTCGAGAGGAAACGGCCGGTCTCGATATGGGGGAGCACGTCGCCGTAGGTGAGCGAGATAAGCTGGGGTTCTTGGCGGTCGCCATAGACGACACCGGGAATGAGGCCGGTACGGCGGACTGCGCGAGAGGCCCCCTTGCCTGCCCGGGCGCGCGTGGCGGCCTTGAGCTGCACGATCTTGGACATGTTAGTCTCCTGAGTATGATTGATCCGCCCGGACTTCCTCCAGGGGTGAACGAGCCGGTCGGACGGCGGGGGCTATAACGGAAGGGGAAGGTGCGGGCAAGGGGGCCGCGGGGCCTGCGGAACGGGGCCGGATGAGGGCTGCCAGCCATGGAACGTTACTCGAACAGGCTTGACACGCTCTCTTCGCGGTTGGTGCGGCCGATGGCCTCGCCGATCAGCGGGGCGATGGGGATGCAGCGGATGTTGCGGGCGACCTTCACGGCTTCGGTGGGCTGGATCGAGTCGGTGATCACCAGCTCCTTCAACTTCGAATTGGTGATGCGCGAAACCGCTCCGCCCGAGAGCACGCCGTGGGTGATATAAGCGGTCACGTCCTTCGCGCCCTGGGCCAGAAGCGCTTCCGCGGCGTTCACCAGCGTGCCGCCGGAGTCGACGATGTCGTCGATCAGGATGCAGGACTTGGCTTTCACGTCGCCGATGATGTTCATTACTTCCGATTCACCCGCACGCTCGCGGCGCTTGTCGACGATGGCCAAGGGCGTGTCGAGGCGCTTGGCCAGCGCCCGGGCGCGCACCACGCCGCCGACGTCCGGCGAGACGGTGACGGTGTTGGCGACGTCGAGGTGGTTCTTGATGTCGCGCACCATCACGGGGCCGGCGAAGAGATTGTCGGTCGGGATGTCGAAGAAGCCCTGGATCTGATTGGCGTGGAGGTCCATGGTCAGCACGCGGTCCGCCCCCGCGCGGGTGATGAGGTTGGCGACGAGCTTGGCGGAGATCGGCGTGCGCGATCCGGTCTTGCGGTCCTGCCGGGCATAGCCGAAATAGGGGATCACCGCGGTCACGCGCTTGGCGGACGCCCGCTTCAGCGCGTCGATGATGATCAGGAGTTCCATCAGGTGGTCGTTGGCCGGAAACGAGGTCGACTGCACCACGAACATGTCCTGGCCGCGGACATTCTCCTGGATCTCGACGAAGATTTCCATGTCGTTGAAGCGCTTCACCACCGCCTGTGTGATCGGCGTGTTCAAATAGGAACAAATGCCCTCAGCCAGTGGCCGGTTGCTGTTGCCTGCCACGATCTTCATCATGCCCCAAGTCCCTTGATCCGCCCCGGATGCAGGGGTCTATAACAACCGCATGACACGATGCAAAGGGGCATTTCGCTGATGCGGCCATAGCGCCCGCTTATGGGAAAAGCCTCGCTTCAGCGATAGCGCTTGACCACGTCGAAGATGCCCGTCGCGGCGGCCCCGGCCACCGCCGCGGCGGCTCCGCCCCAGCCCGCGTCGAGCGAGCCTGCCGGCACGTCATTGGCTTGCTTCACATCGCCCAGCACCTTGCCGGCGGGCGATTTCACCAGCCAGCGCAGCGCCACCGACTGGGTCTTGCCGTCCTTCGCCACGAGCTTCACATGACCCTCGATGGTCAGCGCATCGGGCTGCGGTTCGCTGACCACCGGCCAGCCCGCCTCGGAAAGGGCCTTGCGCATGGCGGTGGTCAGTTCCGCGTCGCCGCCGCCGGGCGAGCCCCTGACCGGCACAACCGCCACGGCGCGGATCGCCTGCTGGCCGGGCTTCGCCGTGGCGGGAACCGCCGTTGCTTCCTTCGCGGGCTCTGCCTCCGGCGTCTTCGCCGGCTCGGCCGCGGCGAGCGCCGTCTCACCCATACCTTCGGCGACAGGCGGCTCCGCCGCGCGTCCGTCATCCGAGACGGTGACCTTCGGCATCAGCTCCTCGCCGGGGATGGGCGACACGGCGGCCACCCAGGGCGCGATGTCCTCGTGCTCCACCACCTGGCCGGCATTGGCGAACTGGGTGGCGCCGATCTCGGCCAGGCCGGGGCCGTGCACGGTCTCGAAGTCGATCTGGCGGCCCGCCGTCGGGCCCGCCCTCGCAAACAGCTCCGGCGGCGGCGACGTCAGGCTGGCGAGCCGCGCGGCATAACCCATGGAAGACAGCCTCTGCGCCATCAGGTCCGCCGTGCGCCGCGCCACGCGGTCGAGCACGTCGGGCGTCACCGCGCCCCACGGGTCGGGGCCGGAATAGACGCCGGCATTGTCTTCGCCGGTCAGTGTGTCGATCAGCACGCCGTCGGCATCGCGGAACTGCCATTCATAGACGACGCGCACCCCGGCATTGCCCGGAATCGCGCGGATCGAGCCGCCAAGGCTGAACATGCCCGCGCCGAGATTGCCTTCGACGAAGCCGATATCATGCCGGCCGCCGGCGGTTGCCAGCGACTGCTTGAACACGGTGAGCTTGTCAGGCGGGATGCCGGCAATCTGCTGGTAGGCGACGGGCGGCACCGTCTTTCCCTTGGGATTGGCATTGGGCGGCGGCCCCGAGCCGGTGAGGATCGAGCCCGCCGAGCAGGCGGTGAGCAGAACCGCGAACACAGACGCGAGCATCGCGGCCAGCCAGCCCCGCACCCCGTTCCCCCCGCGGATCGCACGCAACGCACCCATGGCCTATCGGATTATCATCTTCAACGGGGCTTTTGAAACGGGCTCCAACCGCTTTTCCCCAATGATGTAGGTGCGCCCGAGGCAATAGGCAGCACCTGCCTCAGAATTCATCAGGATCATGTGGGCAAAGAACACCATGCCGGGACCGATCACCGTGGGATTGTCCTTGTAGAACATCGGGCTGTCCATCCACGAGGGCGTGAACTTGGCGCCCAGCGAATAGCCACAGGCATTGAGACGGTGATCCTTCATGCCGTGATCGTCCATGACGCGGGCGTGCGCCGCGAAGACCTCGCCCGCAGTGCGGCCGGGCGCCAGCTGCTCCTCCACCGCGGCGAGCGCTTCGCGGGCCGCCGCATCCATGGCGAAATGCTGCTTCGCCGGCTTGCCGATGATGAGGGTGCGCATGAAAGCGGCATGATAGTGACGGTAGACACCGGCCCATTCGAGGGTGAGCTGGTCCGTCTTCGACAGCTTGCGGCGGCCGGACTTATAGCGGCAGAGCAGAGCGTCCTTTCCCGAGCCGATGATGAACTCGTTGGCGGGGTAATCGCCGCCACCGGCGAAGACGGCACCCTGCTGCGCGGCGAGGATCTCGCCCTCGTCCGCTCCGGCCTTGGTCTTCCTTACCGCGGCCTTCAGCGCCGCGTCACCGAGCTCGCCCGCCTTGCGCACATACTTGAGTTCCGCGGGCGACTTGACCACGCGGATCATGTTCACGAGTTCACTCGCGTCGGAGAGCTTTGCGAAACCCTCGAGCACAGCATCGAGCTGCTTGCCGTTAGCATGAGTCAGGCCATAGGACTGGTTCTCGACGCCCAGCCGCTTGCCCCTTGCGCCGAGGCTTTCGAGCATGTCGCGCAGCTGGGTCGCGGGATTTGCGCCTGCCGCGTCGGTCCAGATGCGGATGTCGTCGATGATCGAGGTGTGCTGCGCCTGCCTGAGATCGGCGGAGCGGGTGAGGAGAGCGAGCTTGCCGTCCGCCCCGAGATAAAGGCACTGGAAGAAGCAGAAGCCGAAGGTGTCGTAACCCGTGAGATAGTACATCGACTCCTGCTGGAACATGAGGAGTCCGTCGAGGCCCTCTCTCTCCATCTGGGCGATGGCCGCCTCGATGCGGCGGGCGTATTCGGCGCGGTCGAAATGCAGTGCCATTCTCTGTTCCTCAAGTGAGTGCGATGGCCGAGATGAGCCGGCCATAATCTTTCTCGTTGCGGTGCGTGGCGCGGCGGTAGCTGAAGAAGCGCTGCTCGTCACTGAAGGTGCAGAGCGACAGATTGACGACGGCGCCCACACCTTCCGCGCGCAGCCGGTTCTCGAGATAGGCCGGCAAATCGAACATGTAATGCCCGGCGCGTGGCGAAGCGGTGAAGTAGCGCGCGTTGTCCGCATCGGCCTCGATGAAACGGCCGGGGAAGTCGGGGCCGACTTCATAGGCGGCCCTTGAAATCATCGGGCCGATCACGGCGATAATGCCGGCGCGGCGGGCGCCCTGCCCTTCCATGACCTCGAGCGTGCGCGCGGTGACGCCGGCGAGGGCGCCCTTCCAGCCCGCATGCGCCGCGCCAATGACCTTGGCCTTCGGATCGGCGAAGAGCACGGGGCCGCAATCGGCGGTGAGCACGCCAAGGCCCACCCCCGCTGTCTTCGTCACCAGCGCATCGGCGCGCGGGCGCTCCTCGCCGTCCCACGGGGCCGAAACCACCACCGCGTCCGGGCTGTGGATCTGCCAGGCGGAGAGCAGACAATCGGGCGCAACGCCGAGCCTCTCCGCCGCCACGGCGCGATTTTTCGCGACGGTCTCCTTGTTGTCTCCGGAGCCCATGCCGCAGTTCAGCGACGAGAACAGGCCCGTGGAATGGCCGCCCTCCCGGGTGAAGAAACCGTGCCTGATGCCGTCGAGGGCGAGTGCGTCAGCTGCGATCATGGGTCATCCGAACGGGTAAGGCGTGCTCATGCCCGGCGAGGTGGCGCAGAGCAGCTTGAACAGGTTACCCATTTGCGCCTCATCCGCAAGCCGCGCCATTTGGCGGGCGAGCGTTGCGCGGGTTTCCTCGTCCGCCCGGAGCGCAAGCTGCGCAATGCGCTGCCCGAGGCCCATGGCCATGAGGAAGCCGCGCTGGGTCATTGCGTGATGCGCCACGGCGCCTCCATCGCGCAGCGCGGCAGCGAGCTTCTCGAAATCCACATGGGACGTGAGGTCCGCCTCGCCCGGCGCTTCGGTCACCGGCACAAAGCGATGCGCGCGCATCGCCTGCAGCGTATCCCCGGGTGCAGTGTGGAGATGGCCATAGTCGATGACGAGTGCGGCGCCCGCATGGGCCGCGAGCCGCTCGCCGATGTGCCGCGCGATCTCGTCGCGCGCGGGAGCGAATTCCATCACGTCGCCGTCCTTGCCCATGGTGCCCGGCACGATGCCGCCCACGCCGGGCGAGAGCTTGCCGTCCGTGAGGCCGATCACCCGCTCGCGCCAAACACCCTCGCGGCGCTCGAACTGGCGGATCGGGATCGCGTCGAAGAACTCGTTGGCGAGGAGGATCATCGGGCCCTCGGGCACGTCCTCCAGCCGGTCATGCCATGCGATGCCCTCGCCCAGCAGCTCACGCTGCCTGGCGCGCAGGACCGGGCTGGTCTCGACGAGATGGACCCGTGCCGCGGCGGCAAAGCCGGGCGCGGCCTTCCGCACCGTGCGCAGCACGTCGGCCATCAGGGTGCCGCGGCCGGGGCCGAGCTCGACGAGGTTGAAGGCCTCGGGCGGGCCCATGGCACCCCAGGCGCCGGCGGCCCAGATGCCGATCAGCTCGCCGAAGACCTGGGAGACCTCGGGTGCGGTGATGAAATCGCCCCGGTCGCCCAGCGGATCGCGGGTGATGTAATAGCCGTGGCGGGGGTGGCCGAGGCAGAGGGCCATGTAGCGGTCGATCCGGAGCGGGCCCTCGGCCGCGATCAGGTCAGTGAGGACGCTTTCAAGCGGGGTCATGGCGCGACCTGAGGAGCAGCCAGATGCCGACGGCGCAGAGCGGCAGCGACAGGATCATGCCCATGGTGAGGAAGCCGCCGAAATAACCGAGGAATTGATCAGGCTCACGGAAGCACTCGGCGAATATGCGCGACAAGCCATAGACCAGCGCGAAGATGCCCGACGCCCGGCCCGGATGCTGCAGCGCGCCATACCGGTGGGTGGCGATCCGCACGGCGAGGAACAGGACGAACCCCTCCAGCGTGGCTTCGTACAACTGGCTGGGGTGGCGGGGAACCTGCAGTTCGTCATGCGGGAACACGATGCCCCAGGGCAGGTCCGTCGGCCGGCCCCAGAGCTCGCCGTTGACGAAATTGGCCAGCCTCCCGAGTCCGAGGCCCACCGGCACCGAGGCGGCGCCTAAGTCCAGCATGCGGTCGAGGCTGCAGCCGATCGAGCGCCCGTAGAGGAGGCAGGCCACCACCACGCCGAGGAAGCCGCCGTGGAAGGACATGCCGCCATCCCACATCTTCACGATCTCAAGCGGGTGTGTGGCATAGAACAGGGGCTTGTAGAACAGGACGTAGCCGAGACGGCCGCCCAGCACCACGCCAAGGATGGACCAGATGAAGAAATCGTCGACCTGCGGCGCCGTCATGGAAGGCTTGCGATCGCCCCACAACCGGGGGGTGGAGACCAGCCGCTTCATGTACCAGGAGGCGAAGACCAGACCGAAGATATAGGCTACCGCATACCAGCGCACAGCGAAGGGGCCGAACTGGACGATCACCGGATCGACATGCGGGTAGGGGAGGACGGCGAAAGGACCCGGAACACTCATGGCGGCGGACACTGGGGGCTGGCCTCTGCCCCGTCAAGGCGGCCCGGAGGCGCGGCGACGCGGCATCTTGAACTCTCCAGCCAGACCTCATAGCTAAACTCGATAACGAGGGATATCGCCATGACCACGACGCAGACCCGCTTCTTCGACGAACTGGCCAAGCTGATGACCAATGCCGCCGGGGCGGCCCAGGGCTTGCGCCGCGAGGTGGACACTCTCGTGCAGTCCCAAATGGAGCGCGTGCTCAACAACATGGAACTGGTGAAGCGCGAGGAATTCGAGGCCGTGAAGGCCATGGCCGCAAAGGCCCGGGAGGAAAACGAGGCGCTCCATGCCCGGATCGCGGCGCTGGAAGCGAAGCTGGGCGCAGGCGGGGCCTCCGACTCGCGCGCCGACTGAGCCTCCGCCCGGGCGCTCTCCGCCATCGGCGGGTGGCGCAATCGTTTTTGCAAGCGCTGCGGAAAAAAATCATTCCCCTGTGGAGGAATCGCCTCCAGCCGGCGCCCCTCACTTGATGCGACTCGGTGGGTTGGGCAGTTTCCGTTCCGTGGCCCGGCGGATGATTCGTCAGCCAGCGGAGGAATGACGATGGCCCTCGAGGCCCTTGAACGCGACGAAAAGCCCGGCAATCCGCTCGACCGGGTGGAACGCATCGCCGCGGCCCATGACTGGGCCGTCTCGCGCACCGATGCCCGTGAAGTGACGATGGAAGTGTCCGGCGGCTGGAGCGGCATGTCGATCTCGTTCAACTGGCGCGACGATTTCGAGATCCTGCACGTGGCGGTGAGCCTGGAGACGAAGGTGCCGCCCGGCCGCCGCGACGAGGTGGCAAGGCTGCTGGCGCGCATCAACGAGCAGCTTCTCGTCGGGCACTTCGACCTGTGGCGCCTGGACGGCAGCCTCGTTTTCCGCAACAGCCTGCTGCTCGCCGGCAATGCCGAGGCGAACGATGCCCAGTGCGAGGCGCTGATCCGCTTTGCGGTCGGCACCTGCGAGCGCTATTTTCCCGCCGTACAGTTTGTCGTCTGGGCCGGCCAAACGGCGAATGAGGCACTGGAGTCCGCGATGATCGACACCTGGGGTGAGGCGTAATGGTGACGCTTGCCGGAACGCTGGTGCTGGTGGGGGCCGGCAAGATGGGCGGCGCGATGCTTGAAGGCTGGCTCGCCGGCGGCGCCGACCCTATGAAGATCGTGGCGCTGGACCCTGCCCCGCCGCCCGAGATGAAAGAGCTGATCGAACGCCATGGCATAAGGCTCAATCCGGAGATCGCGACGATCACGGATGCCGAGGTGGTGGTGATTGCGGTCAAGCCGCAGCTGATGGAGGAGGTCCTCCCCAAGGTCGCCCCGCTCAAGTCCTCGAAGCCGCTGGTCCTCTCGGTCGCGGCGGGCAAGACCATCGCCTCCTATGAACGGCACTTCGGGTCGGATGCCGCGGTGGTCCGCACCATTCCCAATACGCCGGCTGCCGTGGGCCGCGGCATCACCGCCATGGCGGCGAACCCCCATGTCACGCCAGTCCAGCTGGCGCTGGCCCGCAGCCTGCTCGAAGCGGTGGGCGAGGTCGTCACCGTCGAGCACGAGTCGATGATCGATGCGGTGACGGCGGTCTCGGGCTCGGGCCCGGCTTACGTGTTCTATCTGACCGAATGCCTCGCGGCGGCGGGCGAGAAGGTGGGGCTTCCGAAAGAGCTCGCCGTGCAACTGGCCCGCGCCACGGTGGCGGGATCGGGCGAGCTGATGCGCCAGTCCGGCGCCGACGCGGGCGTGCTGCGCCAGAACGTGACCTCGCCCAAGGGCACGACCTATGAAGCCCTCCAGGTGCTGATGGACCCGGGCTCCGGCATGGGGCCGCTGTTCGAGAAGGCGGTGGCCGCCGCCCTGCGCCGCTCGCGCGAACTGGCCAGTTGAGGATTGCCATGACGGCGACTTTCGACGATTTCCTGAAGATTGATGTTCGGGTCGGCACCATCATCGGGGTCGAGCCCTTTCCGGAGGCGCGGAAACCGGCGTTCAAGCTGAAGATCGACTTCGGGCCGGAGATCGGGGTGAAGAAATCCTCCGCCCAGGTCACGAAATATTACACACCGGAGACGCTGGTGGGCCGCCAGGTGGCGGCGGTGGTGAACTTCCCGCCGCGCCAGATCGGCAAGTTCATGTCGGAAGTGCTCACCCTGGGCTTCCCCGACGGCGAGGGCGACGTGGTGCTGGTGGCGGTGGAGCGCCCGGTGCCGAATGGCGGAAGGCTTTATTAGGGGATAGGAATTCAAGCTTTGCGGAATTTAGTCCTTGACAGCGCGCGCTCGTTGTGCTATGAAAGGGCATTCTCCCGAAATCCGCTAATTGCCGTCATCCCAGCGAAAGCTGGGATGACGGCATGAGGGATGGGGTTCGCCGGGGGTCCGTGGAAAGGTGAGGACGGATGATGCTCGGCGCTTTGTGGCGGCTGTTGGTGGCGATGCTTGTTTCGTTCGCCGTCTTCCCATTCCGGCAGGCAAAGCGGGATTCCATCCTTCGCCGGAATGACGCCAATGTTGGAATGCCGGAAGACCGGGCCTCAGCCCAGCCCGAACATCTTTTTCCAGCCGTTGATGGCCTGCATCCAGGGATTCTCGGCGGCGGGGCCCTGACCCCAGATGTCCATGGGGGGCTTCATACCGAAGATCTTCTCATAGGATTCGAGCGTTGCCTTCCAGGCATCGGCCATGGAGGCGAACTGCTTCACCTCGACGCTCTGGGCCTCCGGTCGCTCGGCGATCATCGACCCCAAGTTCTCCCAGTAGTTCTGGGCGTTCTGGAGATGAAGCATCCAGACGTCGTTGACGGGGCCGGGCGGGATCACATGGTGGCCGGCGCGCATGGCGAGGAACAGGAACTTGCGGTATTCCTCGATGACGCGCTGCGCCGTTTCGGCGTTCTGGCCCATCTGCTTCCGCATCATCTCCATGAGCGGCGCGAAGGCCTGAAGGCCATCAGCGTTCATCAGGTTGAGCTTGAGCCAGAGCGGGTCGAGGCGATAATCCATGACCGGCGGCTTATACAGGGATTTGGACGACGGCGCGAAGTCCGCCTTTCGGACTATCCGCCAAGGACAGTTCGCCGCCATGGGCGCGGGCAATGTCGAGCGCGATGGCCAGGCCCAGGCCCGTTCCCGTCTCGTCGAGATTGCGGGCATTGTCGAGGCGCACGAAGGGCCGGAAGGCATCCGCCCGCTTGTCCGGCGGGATGCCCGGGCCATCGTCGTCGACCAGCAGCGTCAGCATGTGATTGGCCACCGTGGCGGTCACCTTCACGGTCCGGGCATAGCGCACGGCATTGCCGATGAGGTTGGCGAGGAGCCGGCCGAAGGCATTGGGCTTGACCCGCACCATCTGGCCCGCCGGCACATCGATCTCGCAAGTCCCGTCGCGGCAGGCGCGCGCGGCATTCTGGACGAGGGCAGCGAGATCGGTCTCCTGCGGGCTCTCGCCGGCATCGCCCTTGACGAAGGCCATGTAGGCCTCGAGCATGCGCTGCATCTCGTCCACGTCCTCTTTCAGCGGCTGCACCTTGGGACCATCGCCCAGCACGGCGAGTTCCAGCTTGAAGCGGGTGAGAATGGTGCGGAGGTCGTGGCTGACGCCGGCGAGCATGGCGGTGCGCTGCTCCACCTGTTTGGCGATACGGTCCCGCATGTCGAGGAAGGCCTCGCCCGCCGCCTTCACCTCGCGCGCGCCGCGCGGACGGAAGGCCCCGAGATCGCGCCCCGTGCCGAAGCTTTGCGCGGCGCGGGCGAGATCGGTGATGGGGCGGATCTGGTTGCGCAGGAAGATCGTCGCGATGCCGAGAAGGAGCACGGAGGACAGCAGCATGAGCGCGAGCAGGAAGCCGGTGGAAGTGGCGAAAGTACGCTCGCCCCGGGTGCGGAAGTCGAAGATCACGCCGGGTGCGGCCAGCACCTTGACCTCGACGAAATCCGGCTGCTGGCTGATGTCGAGCCAGAACGGGCGGTTCAGCTGCACCGTGAACTCGCGCGTCAGCCGCGTGTCGGCGCGCGAGAAGAAGGGCGTGGGCGGCGGCTCCGGCAATTCGCCGCGCACGATGGTGAGGCCGAGGCCCAGGGTTCCGTTCGCCAGCTTTTCGATGCGCTCCCTGGCTGCCGCGCTCTTGTCGGACCCGTCATAGAGCTGCACCAGCAAGGCCACGTCGCGCGCGTAGGATCGGGCGAGAAGCCGCGTCACGTTCTCGAAGTGGCGCTCCAGGATGAGGCCGGTCATGATGGTCTGCAGCAGCACCACGGGCGCCACGAGGATGATGAGGGCGCGCGGGAACAGGCCCTCGGGCATGTGGCGCTCGAGGAAAGCGTTGAAACGGCTGTAGAGCCAGTTCTGTGCCATGGCGCTCAGCCTAGCTCAGCCGGCGTGCAGCACATAGCCCGCACCGCGCACCGTCTGGAGATAGACGGGGTTCGAGGGATCGTCCTCGATCTTCTGGCGCAGCCGGTTGATCTGGACGTCGACGCTGCGCGCCCCCTCCTCCAAGCCCTCGGGCGCCAAGTCGCCGCGCGTCACCGTGGTGTTGGCATTGGCGGCGAGTGTCCTCAGGAATTCGCGCTCGCGCGTGGTGAGGCGGATCAGCTCTGCCCCCTTGCGCAATTCGCCGCGCTGGACATGGAAGATGAAAGGGCCGAAAGCCACCTCCGGCTGGGCGCGGGCCGTCTGCTCCTGCCGCTTCAGGAGGCCGCGGATGCGCAGCAAGAGCTCGCGCGGCTCGAAGGGCTTGGCGAGATAGTCGTCGCTCCCCGTCTCGAGGCCGGCGATACGGTCGGAGGCTTCGGCCAATGCGGAGAGCATGAGCACCGGCACGGCATTGCCCTCGGCGCGGAGCCACCCGGTGAGGGAGAGCCCTGTCTCGCCCGGCATCATGATGTCGAGCACCACGAGGTCGAAGGCGACGATGCGCATGCGCTCGCGCGCTTCCGCCGCACTGGCCGCCACGGAAATGCGGAAGCCGTTCTCCGTGAGATAGGCCTGGAGCAGGTTACGGATGCGGCGGTCGTCGTCGACCACCAGGATGTGCGGCAGGTCATCCACCATCTTGCGTGTCACCGGGCAGGCTCGCGCGGCCGATCCAGTCGAGAACCGCATCGCGGTTGGCGGGCGAGACCATTTGATACAGCACCTTGCGGTAAAGATGCGCGGCATTGCCCTCCGGCAGCGCCACGGCGCGGCGGATGCGGCTGATCTGCGGGCCCATCAGGCGCTGGCGCAATTCCTCGCCCGCTTCGGTGAGATAAAGCAGGCGCTGGCGGCGGTCGGCCTCGCCCTCCTTCTGGAAGACATAGCCCTTGTCGATCAGCTCCTTCAACACGCGGCCGAGGCTCTGCTTGGTGATCTGCAGAATGTCGAGGAGTTGCTGAACGGTCATTCCGGGGTCGCGCCCGACGAAATGCAGCACCCGGTGGTGAGCCCGGCCGAAGCCGTATGTGCCCAGAATCTCGTCCGGATCCGACACGAAATCGCGGTAGGCAAAAAACATCAGCTCGACGAGCGCCACCGTCTCCTGCTCGCTCAAGTGGTGATCGCCCATTCCCTGGGCAGAAATTACGTCAGCCATATTGACATATTTACCCAGGCTGGCTACGCTTGGCCAGCCGAAAATGCAAAAAAGGCGCGAAAAGCTGAAAAATCAGCCCCTTGGCGCCCTTACACCCCGGACAGGAGCAGCACACCATGGCAACCATTCCCTTCGACCAGCGCGACGGTTGGATCTGGTTCAATGGCGAAATCGTGCCCTGGAAAGAGGCCAAGGTGCATGTGCTGACCCACGGCCTGCATTACGGCTCCTCCGTGTTCGAGGGCGAGCGCGCCTATGACAGCGTGATCTTCAAGTCGGCGGAGCATTCGATCCGCTTCAAGAAGTCGGCCGAAATCATGGATTTCGAGATCCCCTATTCGGTCGAGGAACTGAACGCGGCCAAGGACAAGGTCGTGGCGCTCAATGGCGGCGGCGACCAGTATGTCCGCCCCGTGGCCTGGCGCGGCTCGGAGATGATGGCGGTCTCCGCCCAGCACAACAAGATTCACGTGGCGATCGCCACATGGGCGTGGCCCTCGATGTTCGATCCCGAAACCAAGATGAAGGGCATCAAACTCGACATCGCGGATTATCGCCGGCCTGACCCCGCTTGCGCGCCAGTCCACGCCAAGGCCGCCGGCCTCTACATGATCTGCACCATCTCCAAGCACAAGGCGGAGAAGAAGGGCTATGCCGACGCCATGATGCTGGACTGGCAGGGCCGCGTTGCCGAATGCACCGGCGCCAACATCTTCTTCACCCGTGACGGCGCCATCCATACACCGATCGCCGACTGCTTCCTCAACGGCATCACCCGCCAGACTGTGATTCATCTCGCCAGGGAACAGGGCCTCGAGGTGATCGAGCGCCGGATCATGCCGGAAGAACTTCCCAGCTTCAACGAATGCTTCATCGTGGGCTCGGCGGCCGAGGTGACGCCGGTCGCCGGGATAGGCCCCTACAGCTTCAAGCCCGGCAATATCAGCCGCGCCATGATGGACAGCTACACCAACGCGGTGCGGCCAAAGTCCAAGGCGGCCTGAGCCGTTCAGCCGCCGTTCATCGGCGATCCGGTAGAACAAGACCCGAAGCAGCCTGTTCCATGCTGCTGCCACATTACCGTCGCGGCGACGCCGCAACGGCACGCTATCTACGCGATTAGCTCAGGAGGCTAACTTGTTTCATCAGCTTATCCCCGCCCTCCCCTCCCGCCTTGTTGCTGCCGCAGCAGCCGTGATCCTGCTGGCCGCCTCGGCTCCGGGCGCGCGCGCCGACAAGCACATCAACAGCACGGGAGCGGCCATCATCGGCGGCATCGCGGGGCTTGCCATCGGCGCCGCCATCGCCGACAGCGCCAACCGCAATCGTCCATATTATCCGCCGCGCTACCACGCCTATCCGCCGCCGCAGCCCTATCTCTATGCGCAACCCTATCCGGCCTATTATCCGCAGCCGGTCTATCGCCCCGCCTATGCCAGGCCTTTCAGCCCGACCGGCGGCGTGGTCTGCTATCCGGACCGCGGCCTCTGCTACAATGACAGCAATGGCTCGATCGCCAACAGGTGGACAGCGCGCGTTTTCGGGAATTGACTTGCCCCCTCACGCTGTTCGGCACTGGCGCGGGCAAGGTCTCGGGCCTTACGCTCTCCAGCCATGGCAACACACTGCGACTACCTCATCATTGGCGGCGGCTCCTCCGGAGCCGTCGTCGCGCGGCGGCTGGCTGAGAGGACCTCGGGCCGAATCATCCTTGTCGAAGCCGGCAAGAGCGACGAGGGTGACCCAGCGGCAGTCGATCTAACGCGGCTGGACGAGCAGACGGCGGACTATGACTGGGGCTTCCGCGCCGCGCCACTTGCGGGCTCTCCGCCGGTTCTCAACTATGCGCGCGCCAAATTGCTGGGCGGCTGCGCCAACCACAATGACTGCGCCTTCATCCGCCCGCCCGATTCGGATTTCGACGAATGGGAAAGGCTCGGCGCGACAGGCTGGAATGCCGCTGCGATGGCGCAATACTGGCAGCGCATCACAGAGACCATCGCCATCGAGACCGCGCCCTGCCACCCGGCGAGCCGCCGCTTCATCGAAGCCGGACTGGAGCTCGGGCTCGAGGAGGTCGATTTCGGCCGCGAGGTGCGGCCGGGCGTGGGGCTGTTTCCGCTGAATGCAAAGGGGCGTCTGCGGCAATCATCCTCGGTGGCCTATCTCCACCCCATCGCGGCCCTGCCGAAGCATTTGGAAGTGCGGACGCGGTGCATGGCGAACCGCCTCATCATCGAGAATGGCCGCGCGGCCGGCGCCGAAACATCGCGCGGCGAGATCCGCGCGGCGCGCGCCGTGGTGCTGGCGGCGGGATCGATCCAGACGCCGCAACTGATGATGCTGTCGGGGCTGGGGCCTGCGGCGCAACTCAAGGATCATGGCATCGCGGTGATCCGCGACATGCCGCATCTCGGACGTCACCTGCGCGACCACGTGGCCGCACCCGTGGTGTGGGAAACGCACGAGCAGGTTTCGGGGTGGGAGATTTGCCCCTTCGAGGCGACGATGATGCTTCAGCTGGAGAGGCGCGCGCCCGCACCCGACATCCTGTTCCACTTCGGACTGCGCGTGCGGGAAAAATATGATGACGCGCGGCTGGCGACCAAGGGTCCAGCGGTGAAAGCCTCGCCCAACGTGACGCGGGCCAAGAGCGAGGGATCGGTGCGGCTCTCGGGCCCCGCGATGACGGACAAGCCGGAGATCGCGCTCAATTATTTCGATGACCCATCAGACCTCGGCCTGCTGGCCGAGGCACTGAAGTTCACCCGCAGGCTCGGGCAGACGAAGGCCATGCAGGCGCTGTGCCGCGCGGAGGTGCATCCCGGCCCTTCCGTGCAGACGGACGACGACTGGCGCGCCTATATCCGCAGCGTCTGCGAAACGGTCTATCACCCCTGCTGCACGGCGGCGATCGGGCGCGTGGTGACGCCGGAACTGAAGGTGATGGGGGTCGATGGGCTGTTCATCGCGGACGCCTCCGTCTTCGCCTCGCTCGTCACCGTCAACATCAACGCAGCGGTGATGATGGTGGCGGAAAAAGCCGCGGACTGCATTCTGGGTTCGTGAGGCGCAAGGCGCAAAACGTGGCGCCGCTTGCGGGGCGGAAGATGCTCCGTACCAAGAAAATGGCGAAACGCTCCGCCCTCACGGGCGGATGCAAAGCAATGGCCATTTGCGCCAGCGTCCCCTCAGTGCCGGGACATGCTTCGTCTGAATAAAATGGCGGAGGGAGGGATGCTGGCGGCGAACTCTCTCGGCGGACAGAAGCGAAACCCCTGGTACAATTGCGGAAATTGGCAATTAGGAGCGTGCACGCAGGACTGCGCTCCTTCCCGCCGAGCAGAGGCTTAATGAAGCGGCGTTCGTCAGGCTCACAACCTGAAGGTCGTCAGTTCAAATCTGGCTCCCGCAACCAAAATCCTCACTCTGGATCAATAGCTTAACAAAAACCCGCCCGCGTGAGCCGGCGGGTTTTTTTGGTGTCAGTGCGCTGCTGTGCTCCTCATCCTTTGGAAGAGATCGACGTCGCGGATTACCGCTACTACGTATCGATGGATGTGATCCGGAACCGCGAGACAGGCGAGGAAACAGCACCAATGCGGCTCGCCGCCGGAATGGTTGAGGACGCCGTCGTCACCGAAGTCCGGCGCATCCTGCAAACGCCGGATGTCGTCACGCAGGTGCTGGCTGCCCGGAGGCGGGACGGCAGACCTCGAGGGTCAGCCTCTATGATTTGTGCTTCCTGGCCGGTGAGGCTTGGGGCTCGCAAGTAACACGTGCCGTCGGTTGATCATGCTGAAAATCTGAAAAAATGAAGCCGCCGATTACACTTGGCAGCTTACACGTTGACCGCCTTGCCTGCCTATGCGACGATTCTTGCAACAATTTCTGGGAGCCAGACATGGCACAAAAGACTGCAATAGAATGGACCGACGCAACTTGGAATCCGGTTGCTGGCTGCACAAAGGTCGGACCCGGGTGCGACAATTGTTATGCTGAACGATTTGCTGAGCGCTGGCGCGGTGTGCCCGGGCACCCTTATGAGTTCGGCTTTGAGCTTCGTCTTTGGCCCGAACGCCTGAAGCAGCCGAGGCTCTGGAAAAAGTCGCGAATGATATTCGTCAATTCAATGAGCGATCTCTTCCACAAAGAGATCCCTCGCGATTATGTCGATCAAGTCTTTTCAGCTATGGAAGAGGCTAATTGGCATGTATATCAGGTCCTGACCAAGCGCAGCTCCCTGATGAGAAATTACGTCCGAGCTCGATATGATGGAGGGAAGGTCCCTCACCATATCTGGTTGGGGGTTTCCGTCGAAGACTCGGAGCACAAGAGCCGTGTCGAACACCTAAAGCAAATCAACTCAGACGCCAGATTCATTTCATTTGAGCCTCTTCTGGGAGCCATTGGCGAGATCGACCTTAGGGGTGTGGCTTGGGCCATTGTCGGGGGTGAGAGCGGTCCCGGGGCTCGTGAAATGAAAGCTGAATGGGCTACCGATTTACGAGACGTGTGCCTCAGGGACGATGTGGCTTTCTTTTTCAAGCAATGGGGTGGCGCACGCCCTAAGTCTGGGGGCCGCCTTCTTGATGGGGAGGAGTGGAATGGCTTTCCAACAAAAATTGTGCCGAAGGTGATACTCGATGCCCTTACAGCTTGAGAATCTCAGTTTCGCAATCTCTACGCTCTGGTTTGTGGATTTGGAAATGATGCATGGTCAAGAAATCCTACGCTTGGTCTGAAGGGGCGGTCCTTCTCCCGCACACTGCAAAGAAGCTCGATGTCCTACGGGAGTACTTCTCAGAGTATTTGAGGGTAAGATGCCCTCGCCCCCAGCAGTCTCATTTTCGGCTTGCAGTTGTTGATGGTTTCTGTGGCGGAGGCAAGTATGCGGCCGGCGAAAGCGGATCACCCTTGGTATTCATCGAAGTACTGCAAGAAGTTACTGCAGAGCTTAATGTCAAGCGGCAAGCAGGCGGCTTAAAATCACTAGCAATCAGTTGCGATCTGATTCTAAATGACGCCAACCCAGATACGGCAGAACTCGCCAAGAACCACGTTAATGCAGCAATTAACGGACTTACACTGCCAAACGATCTGCTGTCGATTCGGCCGACGTTTATAAGTGCTGAGTTCGAGAGAGCCTATCCAGACATAAAGGCTCTTCTTCGCACCAAGCATCATCAGAATGTACTTTTCAACCTGGATCCTTGCGGAAACAGCTCAGTGGAACGCCGGACGATCTCAGATATTATGTCGAGCTTCCGAAGTGCTGAGGTATTCTTTACAGCGATGATTGGAAGTCTGATTAATTTTTTGAATAAAGATGACCGCATCGCATTGGAGAATAGCCTGCGCATTTACGATATTTCACCTCAAGCTATTGACCAACTTGATAATCAACTAGTGAGCCGAAGGGAATGGCTAGGTGCGGCTGAGCGGATTGTTTTTCAAGCATTTCAGTCTACCGCTTCTTTTGTAAGTCCCTTCTCCATACAGAATCCAGAAGGCTGGCGATATTGGCTCATGCACTTCTCCAACTCTGTTCGAGCAAGACAGGTCTACAACGATATCTTGCATCAGAATGCAAGCGCCCAAGCGCATTTTGGAAAATCGGGTTTAAACATGCTCTCGTACAACCCGAAGGAAGAGGGTGGCCTCTACCTATTCGACGTCAGCGGTCGAGAAAAGGCCTTCGAAGCGCTAGTCTATGATATCCCCCGGTATGTGGCTGAGCACGGTGATGTGCTACGCGTCGAAGACTTCTTCCTCGGTGTTTACAATGCCACACCCGCACATTCGAAGGACATTAATCGCGCAATTTTTGAGAACCCCGACCTTGAAGTTCTAACTTCAAATGGAGGAGAGCGCCGCAAGGCCCACACGATATCGGGCGATGATGTACTGCGGCTGAAGCGCCAGATGTCGTTCCCATCATTGTGGCGGAAGCCGTAACGGTAGCACAGCTCTTGATGCGTGCGACCGGTTCGTCACGCTCCGACCTCGTCAATACACGGCCGTTCAGCGACCATGTTGGCAAGGGTCATGTCGGGGGCGGATCGAATTGATCTTGAGGCAGCCCGCGCCACCCCGCACAACCACGCCGCCCTCGGGTGTCTCTGTTCGCACCGAGAGCAAACGAACCCGCTTCAAATGGGGCGCAGTACGATTTCTTCAACGTGTTGAAAATGAACCACTTTTTGAAACCGTCTCGATTTGGGTGAAGGGCGGGTGGAAAGAGACGCGGGGCGTTCAGAGACCAACTTCGGGCTAGGTGCCAATCTCCGAAAGTCGGATAGCCTCGCTAAACCCCTTTGAAACAAAAAGAAAAAAGGCCCCGTCAGGGACTTGGTCTCGGGTTCGCGAATGATATGTGGCGGAGGATTGGAAACCGGATGCGGGCATTCTGCTCTGGTTCGTGCGCAATCAGGGAAAACTGACCGAATTCCTGCGCATCATGCCGCCTTCGTCTCCGAGCACCGCGCGCATTCGCCTTCCAGTTCTACGATGGGATAAGCAGGCTTGAAGCCTGCATGTTCAGCGGCACCCTGGAGCCCTTGGGCCACCAGATCCGATGGCGCTTCCTGCACCGTGCCGCATTGGCTGCACACCATGAACACCACGGCTTCACCGGGGTGATGCTCATGATCGCATGCGAAGTACGACGCCTTTGAGGCGAGCCGGTGGACGCAGCCGGCCTCCTGCAGGAAGTCGAGCGCGCGGTAGACCTGAACTGCCTGGACTTTCTTCGATACGCTCAAGCGATCCGTGATCTCATAAGCCGTGAGCGGTTTCTCCTCGCGGGCCAGCACGGTCAGAACACGCGCGCGCATCTCCGTAAACGGGAGTTTCCGTGCCGCAGCGAACGCGCGGGCGCATTCAATCATGGCTGCCACGTCGGAGTGGGGCGAGTGCGCATGGCCGTGCCCCTCGCATCGCTCGTGATGAGCTTTTTCGCCGGCCATGGCCGAGACCTCCTTGACAATCGCAAGGGTGTAATACTATTACACTTCCCTGAGTGTCACAACATTACACCCTTGGGGGATCATGGCCAAGACCCAATCGGACAATCGCCTGCCCGTGACGGTGCTGTCCGGCTTCCTCGGCGCGGGCAAGACCACGCTGCTCAACCACATCCTCAACAACCGCGAGGGGATGAAGGTCGCGGTCATCGTCAATGACATGAGCGAGGTGAACATCGATGCCGAGCTCGTGAAGCAGGATGGCGGCCTGTCACGCACCGACGAGAAGCTCGTCGAGATGTCCAATGGCTGCATCTGCTGCACGCTTCGCGACGATCTCCTCAAGGAAGTGCGCCGGCTCGCCGAGGACAAGCGCTTCGACTACCTCGTGATCGAGTCCACCGGCATCGCGGAACCGCTGCCCGTTGCGACCACCTTCGATTTCCGCGACGAGGACGGACAGTCTCTCTCGGACGTCGCCCGGCTCGACACGATGGTCACAGTCGTCGACGCGGTGAACCTTCTCAAGGACTATTCGAGCCAGGATTTTCTGCGCGATCGCGGCGAGACGGCGGGGGAGGAGGATGACCGCGCGCTTGTCGATCTCCTCGTGGAGCAGATCGAGTTCGCCGATGTCGTTGTGCTCAACAAGGCCGGCACGGCGACGCCGGAACAACGGGACCTCGCCCGAAAGATCATCGCCGCGCTCAACAGCGAGGCGCGCATCATCGAAGCGGACTATGGGCGCGTGCCCCTCGCCGCGGTGCTCGATACAGGGCTGTTCGATTTCGAGCGCGCGCAGACGCATCCTCTCTGGTTCAAGGAGTTGAACGGCTTCAAGGACCACATGCCGGAGACCGAGGAATACGGCATCCGATCCTTCGTCTATCGCGCCCGGCGTCCTTTCGCGCCGATGGCTTTCAATGCCTTCGTCAACAAGCCCTGGCCGGGCGTGATCCGCGCCAAGGGCTTTTTCTGGCTCGCGACCCGGCCAAACTTCGTGGGCGAACTGGCCCAGGCCGGAGCGCTGGTGCGCACGTCGAAACGTGGCCTCTGGTGGTCCGCCGTGCCGCGCGAGCGCTGGCCCGACAGCGCCGAGTGGCGCGAGAGCATGAAGCCCTACTTCGACAAAACCTTCGGCGACCGCCGGCAGGAGATCGTCTTTATCGGCCTTGCCGATCAAATGGACGAAGCCGCCATCCGTGCCGAACTGGATGCGGCGCTCACGGGCATGGTCGACCGCTTCACGCCAGACGCGTGGAGGCATCTGCACGATCCTTTCCCGAACTGGGAGCGGCAGGCGGCATGAGCGTCAAAGATCCCGCTCAAGTCGCTTGCCTCTCCATCTGCTTCCGCTGCAAGCCCGAGGGCTGGCCCGGGATCGCAGATGCGCGTCGCCCCGGCGCTGATCTCGCCGATGCGATCGGGGCGGAAGCGACACGGCGTGGCATCGATCTGGAGGTGCTTCGCGATGTCCGCTGCATGAGCCAGTGCAAGCGGCCCTGCGTCGTGGCGTTCTCCGGCGAAGGTCGGTTCACCTATCTCTTCGGTGACCTTGACCCAGCGCGCGATGCTGCGGCTGTGCTGGATGCCTTCGCCCTTTATCGCACAAGGCCGGACGGTTTCATGGAGCGCTTCGAGCGACCTGAAGTCCTGCAAGCCGGTATTCTCGGCCGGGTGCCGCCGCTGACTGCTGGAGCGCGACAGGTCGAGCACCGGCCCGCAGCTGTCCAAGCCACCTGATCACCACAGCCAAACAGTCCGGGGACTCTCATGACCGAAAAACTCTCGATCACGCGCCGCTCGGCGCTCGCACTTTCAGCATCGGCTGTTGCTGCCGCAGCCTTGCCATCGCAGTCCTTCGCTCAAGAAGCGGGCGTCCTTCGGGTCGCCTCGCCCTGGGAATGGACCTCCAACGAGCCGACCGACACCGGCTACATCATGGCCCGGATGCAGATCGCCGAGACGCTGGTGATGGTCGAGCCGGACGGTAAGCTGGTCGGCGGCATCGCCGAGAGCTGGACGGTAAGCGATGACAGACTCACGTGGCGGTTCAAGGTCCGCGCGGGCGTCGTCTTCCATGATGGCTCGCCGGTGACGGCGGAAGCAGCGGCGGCGAGCCTCAGGCGCTCCCTCGCCGGCGAAAGCATGCAGCAGATCCCGGTCGACAGCCTCTCGACCGAAGGCGACACGCTGGTGCTCAAGACAAAGACCCCGTTCAGCCATCTGCCGGCGGTGCTGGTGGATTATGCCTCCGTTATTCTCGCACCGGCCTCATGGGGCGCGGACGGCAAGGTCTCCCGCGTCATCGCCACCGGCCCGTTCCGCATCACATCGATCGACGGGAAGACCGTGATCGAGCTTGAACGCTTCGACCGCTACTGGGGCGAAAAGCCCAAGGTCGCCCGCGCCCGGTACACCGCCATCGCAAATGGCGATACGCGCACCAATGTCGCCATCGCTGGCGATCAGGACATCATCTTCACGACGGTGCCGGCGGCGACGCCGCGCATCGATGCGGCCGGACAGATGAAGGTTGAGAGCCTCACCATCCCGCGCGTGAGGGCCATGGCGTTCAATTCCGGCCTGCCGCAGTTCGCTGATGTGCGCGTGCGCCGCGCGATCAACATGGCCATCGATCGCAGGGGCATCGCCAGCGCCATCCTGCGCCATCCCGGATCGGCCGCGACACAGTTGCTGCCTTCGGCCGTGCCCGCCTGGCATGATGCGGCTCTCCCCGCCTATCCCTTCGACGTAGCCGGCGCAAACGCACTGCTCGATCAGGCGGGCTGGGTGCGCGGGACCGATGGCGTGCGCGCGAAGGACGGCGTGCGCTTGGCCGCCAAAATGCTCACCATCGCCAACCGCCCCGAGCTCACCGTGATGGGGACGGCCATGCAGGCGCAGCTGAAAGCGATCGGCATGGAGCTCACTGTCGAGCCGGGCCCGTCCGCCGCCATTCCCGCCGCCATCCAGGCCGGCACGATGCAGATGACGATGTTCGCGCGCACTTACGTCAACGTGCCCGAGGTGATCGCCACCATTATCCCGGACTTCACGCGCGAACGCTCGACCTGGGGCACGCTGAACTGGCCGGGCCGTGACCGCATCAAGGCGCTGACGGACGAATACGTCCAGAGCTTCGACGAGGCGCGGAAGGCAACGCTACGGCGGGAGATCCTGAAGATCATTCAGGATGAGGTCCCCGTCGCGGCCGTTGCGTGGTTCGAGCACACGGTCGCGGTCAACAGGCGCGTGAAAGGCCTCGTGATCGATCCGTTCGAGACCCGCTACATGCTGCACAAGGTAAGCTTGGGTTGAGGGTTTGAGACTGGTGAGCAGCGCGTCGACCGAGATGGGCGGGATTGTTGGTGCAACAGGCGCTGGGATTGCCTTGCGCCTGCTCGCTACCCTGTTCTTCTCGCTGATGAGCCTTGCTGTACAGATCGCATCGGTGGAGGCTCCGGTCGGCCAGATCGTGTTCTGGCGCAGCGCGGTCGCACTCGTGCCGATCCTCGTCTATCTCGCCTGGCGCGGGCAACTGCGCCACGGTCTCAAGACCGAACGGCCGCTCGGGCACGTCAAACGCAGCCTCTATGGCTGCGCGGCGATGTTCTTCTCCTTCCTGTCGATCGCCCATCTGCCGTTGGCTCTGGCAACGGCGCTCTCTTTCCTCGCGCCCCTGATCGTGGTGCCAATCGCGGTGGCGCTGCTCGGCGAGCGGCCTGGAATCGTTGTGGTGGCTGCGACACTTCTCGGCTTCCTCGGCGTCGGGCTGATGCTCTGGCCGGCCATGGTGGGGCCAGAACTCGCGGTCAGCACGCTGATCGGCGTGGGCGCTGGGCTCGCCTGCGCCGCAACCACCGCGCTAGCCAAGACCGAGATCAAACGATTGACCGCGACAGAAGCGCCGGCGGCGATCGCCTTCTACTTCGCTGTGGTCTGCGCGGCGTGCGGTTTGGCGACCATGCCGCTCGGCTGGGCCGATGTTGGCCAGACGGCGCTCCTCGCGCTGATCGCGTCGGGCCTGTTCGGTGGTCTCGCGCATATCGCCATGACCGAAGCTGTGGCACGCGCGCCGGTGTCAACGCTGGCGCCGTTCGAGTACACGGCGATGATCTGGGCCATCCTGTTCGACCTCGCCGTCTTCGCGCTCTGGCCGGAGCCGGTCAGCCTCATCGGTGCACTGCTCATCGTGATCGCCGCGGCCTGTGTCGCCTTCGCCGACAGGATCGGCGCGCGGCTGAAAGCTTCGCCGGCATGAACACGGTCCTGCGCGTCATCATGCTTCGGATCGGTCAGGCGCTCGCGACGGCCGCGGTGCTCGCCTCGCTCTGCTTCGTTTTCGTGCATGCGCTGCCGGGCGATCTCGCCTTGCGCGTGGCAGCCGCCCGTGTCGGTGACGAACGCGTCACGCCAGAGACCGCCGATCGCATCCGACGCGAGGAGGGCCTCGATAGGCCGCTCATCGTTCAGTATGGTCAGTGGATGGGCAACCTCGCCCAGGGCGATCTCGGCCGTTCGCTGCTCTCGGGCAAGCCGGTCAAACAGGAACTCGCCTATCACGCCTCCTTCACCCTGCAACTCGGCCTGATCGGCTGGCTCCTGTCCTATCTGATCGCCTTGCCGCTCGGCATCATGGCTGGGTTCAGGCCCGGCGGCGTTGTCGACCGGATAACCGACGCGCTGGCCGTGACGCTCGCCTCGCTGCCCAGCTTCCTTGTCGGCATCGGGCTCATCACTCTGTTTGCGCTGACCCTGCGCTGGCTGCCGCCGGCCGGCTTCAGGACGGGCGCGCACATGGTGCTGCCGGCCTTTACGCTGGCACTCTCGCTCGTGGCCTTCTCAATCCCCGTGATCCGCAACGCCGTGGTGGAGGTGCGCTCGGCGTTCTTCATGACCTATGCACGGGTGAAGGGGCTGACCCCTGCTGCTGCTTTCCGGCACCATGGGGTGCGCAACGCTGCGATTCCAGTGGTGACCTATGCCGCGCTGCAATTCGCTTTCGTCATCGATGGCTTCGTGGTCATCGAGACCCTGTTCAACTATCCGGGCCTCGGCGAACTGCTCGTCAAGGCGCTGATCGCGCGCGATGTACCGGTCATTATGGGGGCGGGCCTCGTCATCGGTTTTGCCTTCGCAGTTGTTAGCCTGCTGGCTGACCTTACGCGCCTGTGGCTCGACCCACGCGGGCTTGAGGAGGCGCGCGCATGAGCCTCGTTCTCGAGCCTGTTCGTGCGCGGAGCCTGCCGCCTTCCGTCTGGCCGCTGGCGGCGCTGGCTGGCCTTGCGCTGACCGGCCCATTCCTTGCGCCGCAGGACCCCAATGCGCAGGATCTGATGCGGGTCATGGAAGCGCCAAGCATCGCTCACCTGCTCGGCACCGATCATGTTGGACGCGACATTCTCTCGCGTGTCCTGGCTGGCGCTCCGCACTCGCTGGGCCTTGCCGTGCTCTGCGTGGCGCTGGCGTCTAGCGTGGGCGTCGCGCTCGGATTGATCGCGGCCAATAGCGGCGCGCTTGTCAGGGCGCTGATCATGCGTCTTGCCGACCTGATGCTCGCCTTCCCCGGACTGTTGCTGGCTCTCCTGTTTGCCGGGTTCCTCGGTGGCGGTATCTGGCCCATGCTTATCGGGCTCAAGCTGGCGCTTTGGCCGCAGTACGCCCGCATGGCTGAGGCGGTGGCCACGAGCGTTCTCCGGGAAGGCCATGTCGAGGCCGCGCGCCTCGCGGGTTTCCCGGAGCTAACAATCCTGAAGCGCCATGTCCTGCCGTCCGTGCTGCGCGCGGTGATGCCATTGGCGACGCTCGGCGTCGGGCAGGCCATCATGTCGATCTCGGCACTTGGTTTCCTCGGGCTTGGTCTGAAGCCTCCCACACCCGAATGGGGCGCGATGATCAACGAGCTGCTGCCCTTCCTCGCCGAGGGCTTCGTCCAGATGGCGGCGCCCTGTCTGATGATCTTTGTGTCGGTGCTGACACTGACTTTGGCAGGCCAAGCGCTTGCTTCGAATTCAACGGGTCGTGCGCAATGACCGAAGCGGCCCTCACAATCTCCCATCTTTCGATCCACGACAGAAGCGGCGCTGCTCTTGTTGATGACGTGTCGCTGTCAGTGCCGCGCGGGGGCGTTCTGACGCTCATCGGCGAAACCGGCAGCGGCAAGAGTTTGATCGCGCAGGCCGTGTTCGGCCTCCTGCCGGCCGGCTTGTCCGTCTCGGGAACCATCACGATTGGCGGCCACGAGTCGATTCCTGCGAGCGAACCGAAACGTCTTGCCGCGCTTTGGCGCGAGCAGATCATGCTGATCCCGCAGGAGCCATCCGCTGCGCTCGATCCGACCATGCGCGTAAAGCGGCAGATGGCGCTGGCAGGCCTCCAAGAGGAGGCCATCAAGCCCGCACTCGCGGCTTTCGATTTGCCTGGTTCGACGGCAGACGCCTACCCATTCACGCTGTCCGGCGGCATGGCTCAACGGGTGCTGGTGGCCTCGGCGCTGGGCGTCGGCGCGCCGATCATTGTTGCTGATGAGCCGACCAAGGGTCTGGACTCCGACCGCGTCACTCAGGCGATCGCCGCACTCAAGCGCCTTTCGGCCGCTGGACGCAGCCTGCTCGTCATCACCCATGATCGCAGGCTCGCAGAGGAGCTTCCTGGAGAACTGGCGATCATCAGGAATGGCCGAGTCGTAGAACATGGCCCGAGTGCAGGACTCCTGTCTGCGCCTCAAAGCGACTACGCCCGAACATGGCTAGCGGCCGATCCGCGCCACTGGCCACGCTGCCACCGCTGCTGCGACATGACGAGCCTTGCGCTATCTGCGCACGGTCTCTCCTTTGGCTGGCCAAAAGGGGGAATGCTGTTCGAGGACCTTGACCTGCATCTCCCGAAAGGCGGCGTGCTGGCGATCTCCGGGCCGAGCGGCAGCGGCAAGAGCACGCTCGGCGACATTCTGCTGGGTCTGCGTCGTCCGATGGCCGGCAGCGTCGAATGGGGTGGGCTGGATATCGTGGCGATGCCGTCGGCGATACCGCCGCTCAGGCAGCGCTATCAAAAGCTGCATCAGGATCCGATCACGGCCTTCGTGCCGCACCTGACCTTCGCACGCCAGTTCCTTGCGCTCGAAGACGTCAAGTCCGGCCTCTCGGCCGCACGCGATCTGCCGCCGCTGCTGGAAAGGCTGAAGGTCAATCATCGGCTGATGAACCGTCGCCCCTGCGAGGTTTCCGGCGGCGAGGCCCAGCGGCTCGCACTGGCACGCATCCTCCTTCTCGATCCAGTAGCGATTGTCGCCGATGAGCCGACCTCGCGGCTCGACCCGGTCGTTCAACGTGAGACGATGCAGCTGCTGCGGGCAACCGTCGATCAACAGGGGCTCGGCCTTGTCCTGATCAGTCACGACCAACCGCTGCTCGCCGCCATCGCGGACGAGCATCTTGCACTTGGTCCGCGAGCTTGAGCTAAGCTAGGCAAGCCCGCGCCTGATCGCGCAGCCGAGCGTAGTCCAGCATTGCTCGTTCCAGCGCCGCGCCGGGTGGCAGGCGCAGGATTTCGTCGGCAAGCCGGGCTTGGAAGGCGCGATCGTAAGCCGCGACCGGCGGGCAGACGACGGACGGCCTAGAAGGTGCCGTCGCGCAGGCGGTCAGCGAGAGCGTCGCGATCACGAGGAGCTAGCGGCACTATCTGGGATATGTTATTGCTCATGTTGCTGTTTAACAGCGACTTTCAGAATGAAGTCGAAGCTACAGGTAATCATGAGATAAGTGTACCCGTACTTGACGGGCTTCCCCACCCACTTCGATCCAGTCCACACCTTGGCTTTGCCTCCCAGAGGAGTTGTTCGGTCCTTTCGGCACTACTGCTCTGAGAAGAGACGGTTGGATCGAGGATGGGAATATCTCTGGCACCTGGCGGTCAAACGCGACACGGCAAATGCTCGACGCTTGCAATGACGAAGGAAGGGCATATATGTTTCACGCAGACAGATAGGTCAGATCCCCTATTCGATCAGACGCTTCAAACTCTGAAATATTCTCCTGACGGACAGTATCACCAAATTGAAGCCGCGCTCGATCAACATATTCCTGCTTGATGGCGACCCAAGCGGCATCAGGGTCGCTCAAATTTCAATGTCGACGATCCAGGCGATTGCCTTTCGGCGCAATCAACTACGTCGTGTGAGGGAAACGTTTCCCGAGATCGAGCGACCTGGCGTCTATATCCTGATTGGTTCAGACGAAAACCACCAAGACAGGCAACTCGCTTATATCGGCGAATCTGAGGGTGTTGGCGCAAGACTGTCTTACCATAATTCGAATGAATCCGGCCGAGACGCTAAGGGCTTCTGGACGGATACTGTCGTTCTGATCAGCAAGGATGAAAACCTGACGAAGAGCCATGCTCGATATGTGGAATCGTCTCTCATACGAAATATCGGCGGCAGTATTCGATGGTCAATGCCGAACTCCAAGCGACCGTCTGATGATGCGGGTAAGCTGCCCCTCCAAGATCGCGTCGACATGGACGAGTTTGTCGACCAGACAAAGACTCTGGTTGGGGCGCTAGGATGGGATCTATTCCGTGAGATGAAAGGGCGGCCGCCAGAGATACCAGGTCAGACTGCGAATGTTTCTGAGCCAGCTACCGATAGGCCTGCGATGTTCACCTTCATTGGTGAAGGCTACGCTGCGAAAATGATGGTGGGTTCGTCTGGGGAATTCGTCGTGACAGAAGGGTCAAAGGCCCGGGCTCGCACAACCCGAACCGTGCCTCGAGGGACGTTAGCACTTCGGGAGACATTGCTCGAAAGGGGTGTCCTCCGTCGCGATGGCGACTTCCTGGTATTCACCAGTAGCTACAGTTTTTCTTCTCCTTCATCCGCCGCTTCAGCTGTCATTGGTGCTAGCGCGAATGGGCGCATTCTATGGAAACTGCCGGATGGCCATACCTATTCGGAATGGGAGGCGGGACAAGAAGGTCCTCAGCAAACTGCGACTTGACCGTTCAGTGAATAAACTTCTCAGAATTCCCCAACCGCTCAGAACGTCCCGCCATCCAGCGTGACACCATCGACGCTACCGCCCGAGATGGCGATGACGTTTGCCATGGATGAGAGTTTCCCTTGTTGTCAGAAGTTGCCGCCATCGAGGACGAGGCCGGTGTCGAGATTGCCGGGTGGGCCTTGGGGTCCTGCGGATCCCGTTTGCCCCTGCTCCCCTGTTGGCCCGGTGGTTCCAAGAACACCGACCGCCACAGGACTCGCGAGAACGCGCGCCGTGATGGGCACATCGGATTGGGTTTTCAGGCGGATCGGCCCTGTGACCGACCGGCAGGAGACAGCTCCTGTCATCCAAGCCCCTGTCATCCGAGCCCCCGCGTCACGGGCTGCACCACAGGAATTTCCAGCATGAAGACGAGATGCCTGGGCAGCGTGAGATCGGTGCGAATAGGATCCAGCACCGCGCTCCCAGGCGAGAGGCTGGCAGTTTCGGTTGCGGGCACTACCAGTTCCACGATCCGGTCCGTCACTCGCGTGACACCGCCATTCCCGCTATTCAGAGTCGTGACCGGCATCGCGGCGCTCACCTTTGCGCGGAGCTGCTCGGTGAATGTCGCCCCGGCCGGAAACAGGTCGCTCTCGGCCTCGAGCTGCAGGCGACATTCATAGTCCACGACGATGGCCGGACCGTCCGAGACCGGGACGCTCATCGCCGCCACCCGCAGATTTTCTGGCCCGTCTCGTTGTGGGCGAGGATCTGCTCCTTCGTCTGGCGGGTCAGCACATCCTGCCGGGAGGGCCGGATGGGCTGCGCCCAGTCGCAGTCGTTCTTAAGCCGCGGGTCAGTCGCGCATCCAGCGGCCGAGACGGCGATCGAGAGCAGGATCGCTGCTGTTCTGAACGTCATGTCTTGTCTCCCCTGATTGCCGAATAGACTTGTTTCGTGCTGCCTCCCGTTTGGCCTCCCAAGCCGCTTGTCCCGCGGCGCGGCCCCTGAGCCAGGCAATGCCCAGCGCCGCGATGAGTGCGGCGAGGAGCGCCGCCCAGCCCGACAGACGGGACCAGGCGGCGGCCAGTATCGAGACGAGCACCCCCATCACGGCGTCTTCCCCGTGCGGTGATCCTCGATGCGGGCAGCCTTCGCCTTCCAGGCCAGCAGGATGACGATCAGGAAGATCGCCGCCCCGGCCCACGGCAGCACCGGCAGCAGCCAGTCGGTGAGATTGAGGAGACCCACGGTTCGCTCGGTCACATCCTTCGCCCGCTCGGCGGTCTCCACAGCGGGCACCACGACCGAGGCGGCGGCCCCGGCCATGCCCACGATGCCCGTGGCGATCTGGGCGTCGGCAGCCTTCACTATGCGGGATCCTTCCGGCCTGCCCTCCGCCCGCTCCCGCGACACAGCGCGCGGCCTGGCCCGCTGCAGGGCCTCCACGAGGACGGTATCGACATCCGGGCTGAGGCCCAGCTCGTTGTCGGCCCGGAAGGCCAGCACGGCAGCCCTGGTGCGCGGACCGTAGCGCCCGTCCACGATGCCGACCTCGAAGTATCCGAGGTCCTTCAGCTGCTGCTGGACGACCTTCAGCTCAGGGCGCTGTGGCCCGCCGGCAGCTATGGGGCGGCGGATGCCGAGCAACCGGGACTTCGGGTAGCGCGTCACTGTGACGGCATCGGACTGGTTGCCGCCCAGCACCTCGATCTGGCTGCCCGTTGCCTTGAGAAAGAAGGCGACATGGCCTTGCGCCGTGTTCGCGCCGCGCGTGAAGATGACGATATCTCCCTCCCTCGCCTGCTCGGGGCCGGCCACCTTCTCGCCCCAGGTGAGGTAGGACCGCGCATTCAATTTGCGCGTCGATGCGATGCCTGCCTTCTCGAGGCAGTAGCCGGCGAAGGCGGCGCACCAGGCGACCTCGTCATGCTCCACCCAATGGTGGCCGACGGTACGGTACATCTCCATGATCTTCGGGTTGTCGGCGGAGCCCTTCAGCTCCTTCGTGCCGAGGAGGCTCCGGGCGATGGTCATGTGGGTCATTGGCAAATTCCTTCTCATGGCCGGAGGCGCTCGCGGCCTTCGGCTTCGGTTGCGGGTTGAATGGATGGCTGGGGTGGGTGTGCCGGTGCGCCGCTCAGAGCGGCGGCAGCTTGGTCAGGCGCTCGAGCAGGAAGGCGTAGAGCTTGTCGATCTTGCCCTCGATGGCGTCGAAGCGCCGGGTGATCGACGGCTGGTCGATGCGGGCGACATCGAGTTCCAGCGTGCCGACGCGGGCGCGGATGTCGTGGATGTCGGCCCTGATGGTGGCGATGTCCTTCTTGATCTGCTGACCGGCGTCGGGGACGAGCGCCTCCTTCAGCTTCAGCATGGCGAGGAGAGCGCCGGCGAGGCCGCCGAGCCCCACCACGAAATACACCGCCGCCGGGATGTCCCCGGTCCAGTCATGGGTCATCAGGATATCTCCTGTCAGATGCTGTCAGATGCTGTCAGATGCCGCCCGCGCCGCCGGACCCCGGCTGCTTCAGGCTCAGTTGGGTGACGAACCCGCCGCCGCGGGAATAGCTGTGGGTGACGCTCTCGATGCGGTACGGGCCGTCTATTCCTGGCCTTGCGCCCGTGATGATGCAGAGCCCGTCCGGGATGGCGGCTGTATCGCCCTCGATGGTCACTGACCCCTCGCCCGCATCGCGCTCCGAGGTGGCCCTGTCGGAGGCGGTCTGCTGCCGCGCCTCGCCTTCATCGGGCTTCGCGTAGCGGTGATCGTGCCGGGCATCGACGGCGAGAGAGGTGCGCTCTTCCGTCTCCCGCCATTCGGCCTTGTTCGGATCGTACCAGCGCGCACGGACCTGCGAATACTGCGCCCGCCCGAGTGCCGGCGAAATGTCCCAGCCATGGAGGTTGCGGCCCCAGACGGCCAGGACAGCCGCGGTGTAGGTCCCGCCGCGCTTCGACATGATGGCCTTCTGGCCGGCCATCCGGAAGTTACCGCCGATCTCGCGCGCCAGACGCTCGCCCATGTGGATGAAGCTCTCGTCGCGCATCTCGAAGTATTCGCGCCTGATGGCGGCCAGCGACGGGTCGATCTCGATCTCCGTCACCCCGGCGGTCTGCCCCGCCGCCTTCAGGATATCCTCGACCGTCGTGCCGTCGAAATGCCGTTGCTGGCCTTCCTTCGGCTTCCTGGTGGTGTCCATGCCCTTGGCGGCGATCTGCAGCGTCCGCCCGCTCCCGCGCGAGCCCGATGACCTGACCTCGTCGACCGTACCGGTGAACACCACGCGCACTCCCTGGCCCTCCCATCCCAGCGCCACGATGACGGGCGCGCCGATCAGCGGCAGGACGATCCGGCCATCGGTGTCATCGATCTCAAGATTCGCTGTATCGGAGTGGGTTCCAACCTTGTCGGAGACCGAGAGCGAGATGAGAACCGGCGAGAGCGTGGCCGTGATGTTGGTCCCGGCGACCGTGACCATGAACACCGCGCGCTTCGACATGGAGGATCACCACAGCTTGACGGGATCGAGGATGGCCGGCCCGCGCGGCGCCGGAACAGGCATGTTGAAGGTGGCGCCGGCCGGCAGGAAGGCTCCAAGATCGGCCAGCCCCGGGTTCATGTCGTGGATCTGCTCCACGAGGCCCGGCATCGGCCGCTTGAAGCGCCGCCAGACAATGAGCGAGACGGTGACGAAATCACCCTGGACCGTGACTGGTTCGACGATCATGAGAACACGCCTGAGAAGACCGAAAAGAAGCTGCCGTTGGAAGGCTTGGCGGAGCGGCGCACCGAGATGTCCACATCGATCATCTTGCCGATGCCCCGGGCATCGAGGTAGCTGGAGCGCTCGGAGACCTTGTCGATCACCACCCAGCCCATCTGCGCGCCGTCACCCCGCATCAGGTAGAGCGGGCGTCCAGCGGCGCGGGCCTGGTAGAGCTTCTTCAAGTCGCCCAGGCCGCCAAACCTGTGCGGGAAGATCCGCGCCCTGATCGACCAGCTTTCGGAACCCTCGCCCACCCACTCGAGCGCCGGCCGGGCGCCGAGGACAGGCTTCTCGACGAAGGCCGCCTCATGGTCATGGCCGTACTCCGTCGCATTGAACGGGTAGACCTCGAATTTGATGGGGCCCAGTGACATCAGCATCAGGCGAACCTCATGGAGGTGTCGGCGAAGACGCCACGGAACGTTTCGCGGACCTCGTCACGCAGCACGCGCCGGATCTGCTGGACCACGTCCTCGGAGTCGGTCGTGCCGTTGAAGGTCATGTGGAAGACCGGCGCGACGGTGATGCCGCCGGCGGGGAATGAGCCTGCCCTGTTGACATAGCCGGAGCGCCCGGCGGTGATCAGTTCCGGACCGCGCTCGCCGACCAGATAGGTCGAACCTCGGGAGATGGGGCCGCCCTTCGCCCGCTGGCCATCGATGACACCCGTTCCCATCGGATCGCTGGACACCCCTTCGGCGCCGCCGAAGGAGAGCGCTGACCTGATCCGGCTTCCAATGCCGGAGACGTAGTTGAGGAGATCATTGGCGACGGAGACGATGCCGTCGAAGAAGGACTGCATCATCTGCCGGCCGAGCTCGTAGAGGCTCCCGACCGCCGCGGCGATCCTGCCCGGGAGCTCCGCGAACCACCTCACGACATTACCTATGGCAGTGCCCGCCGCGGCGCCCCACTGACGCCAGGTGCCCGGCGCGATTTCTAGGCTGAGCCTGGACATCCAGCCGAAGAGCGAACTGACCCCCGAGATCACCGGATCCAGCATCGGCCTGACTGGGCCCAGCGCGGCCATGAACGCCTCGCCGAAGGCAGCGAACATCTCCTTGATGCCCTGCCAGTTGTCGTAGATGAACTTGCCGGCAACGGCGATGCCGATCAGGATCGCACCCACGCCAGTCAGCATCAGCGCGCCGCGGAGGGCGACAGCAGCAGCCGTCACCAGCCGCAGAGGGTTGAGCAAGCCCAGAAGGCTGGAGCCAAGGGTGCCGGCCACCGCCTTGAGGCCGCCGGCGGACCCAAGCATGGTCAGACCGAGGCGCGATCCCCGGAGGCTTGTCAGGCCGCTCGCAAGCATGCCGAGTGGCGCTGTGATGACGACGGCCCGGAGGGCCGCCAGGGCCGCCGTAAGCCCCCTCAGCCCGAAGGCCAGGGACGCCAGCAGGCCGCCCTTGCCCATGAGCCCGATGAAGGTGAGGCCCGCCAGAGCCGCCCTGAGCGCCACGAATCCCGCCGTGATGGCAACCAGGGCGCCCGACACGCCGGGATACTGATTAACGATGGCCGTCAGCAGTTCGAGTACGGGCTTCAGCGCGCCCGCGATGCCGCCCAGGACCGGGACCAGGGCAGCGCCGATGCTGGTCTGGAAGTTCTGCAGCGCGATCTGGAACTGCTTCACCTGCTCGACGCTCGTCTGCATCATGCGGGCGAAGTCGGCGCTGATCACGCCATCGGCCTTCGCCGCCTCGTCTCGGAGCCTGATGTAGTCCTCGAGGCCGGTGAGGAGCGGTATGAGGCCCTTCTGGACCTGGGCGTCGGCGAAGAGTTCACCCAGCCTCGACATGTCGCCGCCGAGTGCCGTGTTGATGGCGCGGAGCGAGGCCTCGAGGGGATCGGTACCATTGGCCCTGGCGTCCTTCAGCACCTTCTGGATATCGATGCCGAGATCCTTGAAGTTTCCGATGGCATCGTTGGAATTGATCTTCTGCAGGATGTTGCTGAAATTCGTGGCGGCCTCCGAGGCGTCGCCTGCGCCGCGGCGCACGATCTGCAGGGCGCCGGCGATCTGCGCAAGGCCACTCCCGCCCGTGATCCCCTTGGAATTGGCGAGCGCCGTGATCGATGGCAGATATTGTGCCATGTCGCGGAGCTCGAAGCCGCCCGCCTTGCCGGCGGCGGCCATGACGTCGAAGGACTTGCCCAGGTCCTCGGCTGCCAGACCGAGGTTCGCCATCGCGGCGAAGCCCGCCTTCGAGAGGTCCTCGAGGCTAGCCCCCGTGGCGGTTGCGGCCCGTGCGATCGATGGCATGGCCCTGGTGGCGCGCTCCACATCGAGGCCCATGCCGACCAGGAAATCCTGCGCCCGAACGATGTCCGTCGCGAACTGGTTCATGTGCGAAGATGTCTGCTTCGCCGCCTCGCCTATGGCCGTCATCTGCTCCGCGGTGAGATTGCCCTTGGCGCCGATCTCAGCGAGCGCCCGGTCGAACTCCTGGGCGGCCCGCACTGGCGCGCCAAGCGCACTCCTCAGGATATAGAGCGTACCCACGGCATCGAGCATCCGCCCGCGCGCGGCATCCATGGCGCGGTTGTTCCGGGTGATCGCGGCATCGAGCCGGTCCGACATCCCGATCGTGCCGGAGGCCGCCTCCTTCACCGTGCGGGTGATGCCGCGAAGGCTGTTGGCGACGCGGCGCGCCGGGCCGGTCACCTGGTCGAGCAGGCTGACGATCAGTTGTGACGTGATGCTGGCCATCTAATGTGTACCCCTGGCGCCGGCGATGCGGCGCGCCTCGGCGTGCCAGAGCAGCAGTTCGGTCCAGTCCATGTCATCGAAGGCGGTGATGGGCGTCGACAGGACATGCGCGACATCCGCCACGACGCCACGCCAGCCTTTCATGCCGGGCCCCTGGGTAAAAAACCGCCGAGCACCTCCGAGATCGACGCAAAGTCCGCGGCATCCATCTCGTCCATGGCCTCCAGCGGCAGATCGCAGAGCGTGGCGGCCATCGCGACGCCCTGGTCGATCTCGCTCGCCCCGGGCTCCCGTGCCTTTTCCATTGCCCGGAGGTCACGGACCTTTGGGCGGCGGATGGTCACTTCGGCGATGGTCCTGTTTCCCACCTCGATCGGGTGGGAGAGTTTCACGCGAGCGGTATCAGTCATCATTATCTCCCAGGCTGGTCAGTTAACGTTGGACGCGCAGGATGCGGCGCTCGTCATCGTTCTGCGAAACACCGTCCAGCCGCCACTCGGCCGCGAAGAAGTCCCAGAACAGCTTCTCCTTCTCATTGAACCAGAGCTCGTAGTGCATGACCTCGTTGATGGCGTATTCGTGGCCCTGCAACTCGCCACGCTGGAAGGCGTCGGACTCGATCTTGCCGAGGCGGCCTTCGATGATGGCCTTGGCCTCTATGGCCAGCCCCACCCGTTTGTCGCGGATCACGCCATAGGCGGTGAACACTTTCTGGCGCGAGGAGCCGAGACCGAACTGGGTCAGCAGATCAGGGTCCCAGCCGTTCAGCTTGAAAGTGGGCTCCAGCTTCTGGATGCCGACCGCCACTTCGATCTGCACCCGGGATCCACCGGCGTGGTGGTCCTGGTAGATTTCCTGGAGCGGTGGCAGTTTGAGCTCGGCCAGCGTGAGGTGCTTCGATGCGGCGGGATCATGATCGCCACAAAACAGGTTACACGCCTCCATGATGTAGATGGTGCTCATGGCTTGATATCCTTTCTGTTTGGCGCTCAGCCGGTGACCGCATCGACCTGCGCGAGCAGGTCATCCAGCAGCGCATCGAGTGCGGGACGGTAGCGGGCGGACTGGATCCCGAGGTAACGCAGCACCGGGGCCTCCTCGGCGGCGAAGTTGATGGTGAACCGGCCCTGGCGCAGCTGCTCGGGCGAGTTCTGGTCGCGGGTGAACTTCACCTCGTAGCCGAGGATGTCGCCATCCGCCTTGAGGTCGCGCATGGCGAAGCTCATGGTGTTGAGCACCGCCTGGATGGTCTGGCCGGTGAGGTTGAAGCGACCGAGGTAGAAGCGCAGCGTGCGCAGGAACATCAGGTGGATGTAATCCCTGCCCCGCGTCACGTTATAGAAACGCCAGAGATCGTCGGTTCCGGCATTGTCGGTGCCGACATAGACAAACCCGCCGGCGGCGATGGACGTCTCGACGCCGAGTTCGCCGCGCAACAGCACGCCGATGTTTTCGGCGAGCAGGCGCTGGCCCTCGGTCGCCCCGTCGGTGAGCGAGAAGTTGATGGGCCGGGACGGCCCGAGGATACCCGCCACTGGCTGGTTCGCCCAGGAATGAAACGGCCGCCCCTGCTTCTCGTGATCGCGCCGGACCCCGATCCCCACCACGGCGGGCGACATTGGCCTGTTGACCGAGACGCCATTGGCCAGAACCTTCACCGCCGGATCGACAGGAATGATCCTGCTGTTGCTGATCGTAGCGCGCCAGGCGATAGCCGCCGCTTCGGTGGTGGCGGGCCCGTCCACGACGGCATGGGCGAGGAGCTTGTTCAGCACCTCCGGAAGTGCTGCACACACGGCATTGGCGAGAAGGGCTAAGGTGGCCGTGGCTGCCGCCGCCAAGCCGCCGCCGCCGGAGAACGCGATCGTGGGGGCCGAGCTGTAGCCGGAGCCCGGATTGGTGATGGTCACGGAACCAACGCGGCCGGCCGGAACGGCCGTACCCGCCCCACCGGTGCCCGCCCCGGCGATGGCCACGGCTGGGGGCGAACTGTAGCCCGACCCGGGGTTGGTGACCGTGAAGCCCGTGATCACGCCTGCCGCAACCGTCGCGGTCGCAGTGGCCTGGATGCCACCAGCGGTTTGCGGCGCGGACAGCGTGACGGTGGGCGCGCTGGAATACCCTGTGCCGCCCGTCGTGACGGAGATCGATCCGACGCCATTGGTCAGCACTGCCGTTGCGGCTGCCCCGGAACCGCCACCGCCGGAGAACGAGACGGTGGGCGCCGAGGTATAGTTGTTGCCGAGGTTTGTCACCGAGATGGCGGAAACGCCGTTTTCCTGCTGCGACGTAAATCCCGGAGCACAGATCAGGCGCGGGATGACGCCAAGCACCGGCCCGGCCTCGACAAAGGCGTGAATGCCAGTCTTGAGCGCCGAGCTGCCGATGATGTTCTGGATGGTGGCGGCAGCGTTCACGCCATCGGTGATGCGGACCACGACAAGCTTCGCGGCAACCTGGAACTCGCCGAGCTGGGCGTTGATCAGGTCAATTGCGTCACTGATCGTGCCGCCCGTGCCGAGCGCGGCGTAAAGCGTGGCGTCGTCACTGTACATGAACACCGGCGTGTTCAGCGGAAACGACGTTGCGTTGGCGGCCGGCGCGGTGCCGATGATGCCGGCGACGCTCATGTCGCTGAAGACCGCGGGGCGCGGCTCCTTGTCGACACGCGTAATCGAGATGCCAAATGCCGGGTCGGACATTCCAGTTTCCTTTCAGAAGGCGCGATTTTTGCGCCGGGTTGACGGGGATGGGGACGGCGGGAAGGTGTGAAGGGGTGAAGGGGTGAATCGATCAGCCAGGCCAGCCGGTCGCGATGTCGATAGCGGCGAGGGCAAGGGCGCAGACAAGGACGGGAACGGCGAGTCCCTTCCAGTCGAACGGCAGGCCGGGTCCGCCACCCTGCTCCCACTGCGTGAACTCGCGGCCCACGTAGAAGAACGCGCCCGCGGCGAGCCCGGCATGGAGGCCGAGGATCAGCCAGACGGCGCCGGCGATGAGCAACGCGACGACCGCGTGGCAGAGGTAATAGCGGGGGAGCGGGCAGTTCATGTGGCCTCCGGCATAATGCTCTTCGCCTCCCACGAGGCGATCACGGCCCGATAGGGATCGAGCGATGTTATGCGTTCATTCTCGTAGTGCCGGGTGTCCGGGTCGACCCGCTCAACAATGCCATGGTCCCCGTACCATTGCAGGGCATGGACATCGGCAGGCAGACTGCTGACGTCGATCCCGGCGCGGCACACGCCGTCAATGCAGCACACTGCGTCGTGGCGAATCATCGTAAGTCTCATCTCAACCTCCAATGAGTTTCGGATCGAGCCTTGAGACGACACTCGCCAGCAGCACCTGCTGGCTTGCCTCGTTGGCCTTCGTCATTTCGTTCCGGAAGCTTTCGACGGCCGCTCCCGTCTGGCGCTGCTGCTGGCTGTTCTCGATGAGCAGCAGCGGAATCCAGACATCGACGCAGTCCCATTTGTCAACGTGCTCGCCCGTCTGCGGATTGACGCCGCGCACCGGGATGTACTGTTTGCATCTGTGCCCGATGCAGGGTTTGCCGATGTAACGGCACAGCGGCTCGGCCTCGTCCTTGCGTCCGAACATGCCTCAATCCTTCTGCGCGATGATGACGTCGACATAGGCCACGCTCATGTTCAGGCTGGCCGACACGGAATGGCTGTGAGCGGAACCGGTGAACGAATGACCGTGAGCGAGGGAGAGGCCGGCGCCATCGGTCACGCGGCTATAGGTTCTTAGCCGATAGGGCCCGTCATCGTAGGCTTCACCCGAGCCGCTGCCGCCGTTTCCGCCGATTTCGACGAAGGCATGCTGGTGCCACGGCATCTGGGCCGTTGACAGTGTCGTATCCCCGACCGAACCGCCCGCAGCCACCCCATTGGTGACGCCGGCAATGCCACGGTCAGCGAAGACGGCCGTGAATGCAAGACTGCCTCCATAACCCGCCGCTCCACCGGTGACGCGCAGTGAATGATTGTAGCCGGGATTGGCGTCCTTGGTCCATCCGGTCGGCGCAGTGGTCTGCTGGAACAGCATGCGGGTGCCGGACGGCGCGGGGAGTCCGGATATCTGCGAAGGCGGATGGGTGTGGCTGAGGGGCGCAAAGGCGGCCGCCAGTGCTGTCGCCGCGAGACCGGCCGGAAGCCGCGCCTCCGGCACCGTGCCACTGGCGATCATGCTGGCGTCGAAGGCGATGGGCGACCACTTGTTGCCGATGAGCCTGAGGAACATGCCGGCGGCAGCCCCCGTCAGATCGACGTCGGAAAGTGCTGCCAGCGCCAGCTGGACACTGGCGCTCATCTTGGCGTCGAGGGCTGCCTGCAGGCCCGCCACGTCGTTGATGACATGGCCGTGGGTGGCGGCAGCCCTGGAGAGAAGCCCCGCCATCACCGCCGCCATGTCGGTGTCAATCGCGCCAAGGGCGGCGATGAGGCGGGCCACGTCCTCGTCGAGGAAGTTCGTGGCGTGGGGGAGTTGATAGCCCCGGTTCGAAGTGGTGTTGTTAACTGGCATGGTTCACCCTCAAATCGACACGGCGCGGAGGTCCTGCACCGCCGGGCGCGCGGCGGGAGACCCCGTCAGCGTGACCTTCATGCGGCCGGTGACCGCGGTGATCGACGGGTAGCGGTACTCGCGCTCCAGCCAGCCGTCGTCGAGCACGTCGGTCTGCTGGATGGCCGTCGCGAGCCAGACGCCGTCCGACTTGTCGAAGGCCACATCGACCGCTGCTCCCGCCGGCAGCCACAGCTTCATGTAAGCGGACAGCCGCACCGCCGTTCCCATGGCCATCGCCCTGGAGACGTAGGTAGCCGACGTGGCTATGGTCCCCGCCACAAGAATGATGCCGGGGAACAGGATCGGGCTCATCTTCGCGCTGCCGCTCAGAACGGCGCGCAGCGTCACCGTTTCCGTCACGAAGGCGTCGAGCTCCCAGTTCGTATTGGGCGAGAGCTTCTTGACCTCACCACCCGCCCGCACGATCTCGAAGACCACATTGGTGTCACCCGACGGGATCAGAACCGAGGCGCGCGCCATGAGGTCGGAGGCATTGGTGAGCGGGAACGTGCCGAAGGAGATGGTCCTGGAGACTGCTGAGAACCTGGCCGCGACGATCTGGAATGATAAATCGTCCTTCTGGTGCGCGGTCCATGCCGTGGCGGTCGCCGATGACAGCAGCATGCCCACCACATAGGGCTGGGCGCCCACGAACTGCTGGGCCACAGGGTCGAAGCCGCCGATGCTGGCGAGCGCCAGCGCATGATCATCGTCATTGGTCCGGACGATGAAGCCATATTCGAGGCCACCCGTGACGTGAACCGGGACCGGGAACCGAACCTGCACCCACTGACCGGCCACCGCGTTCGCGATGCCCGTGAATGTCTGGGCGATGCTTTCGCCGGTCGGGAAGCCGTGCTCAGTCCGGACGAGCTCGACCATGATGCCTTTGGACTTGTCGCCGAATGCCGCGAACTTGACGTCGAACCCGGCGATGAAGCGGTCTTCCTCGATGATGAAGGTCTGGGCCACGGGATCGGGCGAACGCGAAGGCTCCCTGACGCCATCGACCGGAACGCCTGGGTTCTGTGGTTGCGGCCGTGGTGCCCTTGTCGTGGTTACGGTGCGCGTGATGAAGCGCGTCACGGTCGTGGTGCGCTGGATCGTGTCGGCGTCATAGTAGCCGTTCGACACGAACAGGGCCTGCGCCCAGCTTCCGCCGGCACCCTCGGCGTAGATCATCGCCCGGCCGGCGGGCATGTTCGCCGGAATGGTAAAGGTGAGCGCGATCGTACCCAGCGCATTGGCGGTCTGCGAGCCGGGTGGCTTGACGCTGACACCGGCCATCTCCAGCTTCGACAGGTTCTCGCCCGCGCCGAAACCGGAGATCGTGACGGTGACCGTGATCTGCCGCATGAACGGTGACAGCGCCACAGCATCTGAAACGAGGTTTTCGTCGACCGAGACCTGTTCGCGCACAGTCTCGGTGACGCGACGGCCCGGATTATTGCCAGTCACATTGCGCTGAACAGTCTGCACGACCTGCTGGGTGACGAAGGATTGCTGCAGCGTGTCCTGTGGCTGATCGACCCAGAAATCGACCGGCGGCTCCAGCTTCATCTCGGCGGGCAGATTTTCGTAGCTGTTATAGGGATTGATCCTGATCTGGCCGGTCACCAGCGGCTGCGAGGCGATCACCTCCTCGGTGTAATTCAGCAGTGCCGGCGCGGCGAGCGTAGGATAGAAGAAGCTTGGCGTGATCGGAAGCTGCATCGCCCCCTGAAACACCGCCGCGGTCTGGGCCGTGCCGAGATCGCGATAGAAATCATTGATGAGCGGATCGACAAACACACCCTTTTTCGCCACAGGCTCGCGGCTGTCGATTTCGCGCTTCAGCCGCTCCAGACCGAGAAGGTTGAAGGCATCGACCAGCTTCTCATACATGCGGTGGATGCGGGTGAAGTGATAGGCCCGGACACCGATGTTGCGAATGGTGGGAGTGCCCATCCAGTTGTTCTCGACCACGGCGAGCGGCAACAGCGTGACGGGTGCAATGGGCGGCTGCGGCGCGCGCCGCATGGAAACACCCTTCACATAGGCAGGGAGACCGCTGGCATCGAGGCAAAGGAGATCGAAGCGCGGCAGCTTCCAGCTGTAGCTCAGCAGCACCGTGGTTCCGGTGACACCTCCCGTGAGGGTCACGGTCCTGTCGGTCTGGGTGACCGGCGTCACGGCGGAGAGATAGCGGTATTTGACGGTGTAGCTCGATCCCGTGGCGGGCTCGGCGCCGGCCGGCGCCCACGACACCGTATCGTTCACCAGATTGTAGCTGGTCCCGGCCACGTAGGTCGTGCCGCCCTGCCTGACCTCGATGATCGAGGTGACCGAAGGATCGGGCAGCGCGTCAGCGCTGTTCGTCGTGCCCTTGATGATGGTCCGGGTCACTTCCTTGGTGACGATCGCCGACGTCAGCGTGGCGATGGGCGGATAGAGCACGGTGATGACGGCGGTGCCGGTGCCACCATCCGCGAAGGTCGAAGGCTCGGCAGCGATGGTCTCGGTATCCCACGCCTCGGTTTCCTCGTGGATGATCGCCGCGTCCCGGCTGCGCTTGAAACCGTAGATATTGGCGATACCCTCTTCAATGGAGAAGCGCTGCCTGGTTCCGGTCTTGCCCAGCGCCGTCACCCGGCAGCCCTCGACGATGTAGCTGCCATGGGCGTCGCGGTCATAGGTTGCAAGCGCCGCCGTCACGCCGGATAGCTGGGGCGGCGGGGTCTGGTCGACGACCGCCCCGTCCTTGATGAGATAGACCGAGAACAGGTTGCCGGTCTGGCCGTCGCCCGAGCGGCCCCAGGCGATGGTTTCCGTCTCGCGGCCGGCACCTGGCTCGCCCTCTGCCTCGGAGCCAGGGTGGAGGCCCAGAAGATCAGGGTCCTGGACCTCGGTCACCACGGTGCGGATGAGGCGAACGCCGACTGACACAGCGCCGGTCATCGGCACGCCGTTCAGGGTCTGAGCTGCGACCGGGCGGACGTCGCCCTGCACATAGATCGTGCCGGCCCCCAGCACCACGGTGCCGGTCTGCGGATCGACGAGGATTTCGGCGCCGGTCACGCGGTCGCCGTCCTTGGCGATGAGATCGCCCACCCGGCGGTTCCGCGCTTCCGCGATGCTCTGTGCCTCCATGTGCTCGGCGGCCTGCGCCAGCTTTTCCTCGCGGAACAGGACGCGCGCCACATGCGGCTTGTCCGGCGTCCGGTCGTAAACGCCCGCGAGGCCGGAGGAATGGTTGAAGGGTGCGGGCATTGTCTCTCCTAGACGACACGCAGCACGGCGCGGCAGCGCTCGCGAACCGTGCGACCAAACTCGATGGTCTCGGTCTTTTCGACGGCCCCGGCGCCACCCCTCAGCGCCGGGGCATCGGCCCAGAGCAGTCCGGGCCGCGCCGGATCGGCCAGCGTTGCGCCGAGCCGGACCTGCCATCTGGCGGCGGTCTGCCCGTAGCCATCGCCGAAATCCGTCTGGGCCTCGACATAAAGCGCCGAAGCGCCGGTCACGCCGGCGGACAGCGGATCGAATTGCGACCCGCCCACCTGATAGGGCGAGGCCGCGCTGCCGCTGGTCACGCGCCGCCATACCCGCGCGCGGCGATGCCCGATCACCGCGCCACCGGCGGTCAGGAACGTGATCCAGGCGCTCATCGCCGCAAGATTGCCGATGATCGTGTCGCGGCGAATCTGCTGGCCGACATCCGACCACGGCGCCGCGGGCCATGGCGTGGCTGACCACGTCGAAACAGTAGGAGGCGGCACGCTGGCCACCCAGACGCCGAGCGCGGTGAGCTCTGCCTGCGTCATGGTGTGGTCGCGTTCATAGAGCCGCCCGAAGCTCCACTTTGCCCCGCCCGTCCGGATGCACGCGCCGGAGTGGGTTGAATACATGGCGTTTGAGCGCCGCTTCCACGAATACTCCATGGCCCGCAGGTCATGGGTCCGGAAGCCGCGCCAGAAATGCGAACGCACCGGGACTGACAGCTGCGTAACGCCCTCGATCCGGTTGAGGTCCCGTTCCTCGCTGTCGCGGACCCTGCCCAGATGCAATTGGAACAGGTGCCAGCGGGTGCGGCGAATTTCTGCTTCCTCGATAGCGCCTGAGTATCCGAGCCAGCCCAGCCCCCTGGCTATGGCGGCTGGCGTCCCTCTGACGCGCTGCCAGCGAATACCGTCGTCGATGAGCTGATAGAGGTTCGGGACATAGGGCGACAGCTCGCCCAGCCCATACTCGTAGATCAGGAACGGCAGCCACGACGGCGGCGTTCCGATATATTTGATGCCGCGCGATATGGTGATCGGCGTATCGAGCCTCACCGCCGGATCGCTGGCGCGCGAAAACGCCTTTTCGAACGGCGTGGCATGCCATGGCAGAAGGTCTGTCATGCGATCAGAAGTCCCGTCCGGCGACCGTCAGCGTGACCGTCCCGACCGAGATCGCCTCGCTGGGCTGGGCGATCACATCGGTGGCGGGAAGCGTGATCGCCGCCTTGTAGATGCCGGCGCGCATCAGCCGCGACGTGATCCAGGACAGCGTCATGTCGAAGCCCAAACGGCGTTCAGCGAGCCAGTCGGCCCTGAGCGCCGCCTCGACGTCAGCGAGAATGCTCTCGCTCGTATTGGGCAGCAAGGTGAGCTGTGCTGTGATGTTCTGCGGTTTCTGGACGGCCGCCGAAACGGCGATGGTGTCGTTCACCATGCGCACGTCCGCCGCGGTCAGATGCCCGGTCACCGTGGCGATCAGGTCCGCGTCCGGGACGCCATTATTGTCGGTAGCGTAGATCGCGCAGCGCACGACCGGCGTCAGCCCGTCGCGCCACACCACGGCATCGGCAACGCGCGGACTGGCGCTCAGTGCGACAAAGCGATAGCGCGGCTCGGTGCCGCCCGTCGACCTCCCGCGGATCGCCAGAATGATCCTGCTGCGCAGCCGCGCATCGCTTTCATTTGCGAGTCGCGTCACGTCATACCAGGCCGCCAGATGATCGAGGTCGGCGCCGGCGGCAAAGGCCAGGAGATTGGCGCGGGCCACGTCATTGGCGCGGGCGCGGAGGAGGATTTCGCGATAGGCGAACACCTCGATCAGCTTCCGGGCGGGCTCGCTCTCGAGGTCGATGACCCCGGCGATCGCGGGAAACCGCGCCACCAGATCGTCCCGCATGAGGGTGACGATCGGTTCGTAGCTGACCGTCTCGATCACCTCGGGCGGCGGCAGCACGGAGAGATCAAGCGCGGTGTCGTGGCTCATGCCGCTCGCTCCTGAAACCTGATGCCGTCCGGGTTGGCATAAGCATCGAGACGGCGCGCGCCATCGACCGTGAAATCCCCATAGACAGCGCGCGGACGGTATTCGCCGTCGAGAAACACATGCAGCTGGCCGTCTCTGGTCACCTCGACCACCTGGATCTGCGTGATCCGGAAGCGGGGCTCCCACTGCTCGATCGCTGACGTGACCGCCGCAAAATATGGGACCACCTCGTCGGGTGTGATCAGCCTGCCCAGCAGATTCGGAACGAAGGACCCGTACCATTCGCGCATGATGCGGGTGCCGAACTGCGTGGCGAAGATGTCGGCCAGCGACTGCACGACATGGTCCCAGCCGGTGATGATCCCGCCCGTCGCGGCGTCGAGGCCTGCCGACGGGCTGTTGAGATCGGCGGCCATCGCCATCACCCGGCGCTTTTCGTCCTGGACTTGGGCTTCGGCGCGCCTTCATCGGTGGCGTCACCGCCTTCATCCGTTTCGGCCTCCGGGGCCCCGGCGGCGGTCTCCACCGGAGCCTCCTCCAGGGCCAGCGTGCCGAGTGTCAGTTCGTATTGGGCCTCCGCCGGGGTCAGCTCCAGAACGGTGCCAACGCCCGTATTGTTGCGCCCGGCCACGAAGCGGCCGGCCTTCTCGGTGATGATGTATCGTGTCATTGGTCTGTTCCTCAGTTTGCCGGGACGTCGGTAAGCCCGCCGCCGGGCGCCACGCCACCGTGGATGTGGGTTGAGCCGATGTTCCTGCCATCATGCGTGACCTTGCCGCCGGTGATGGCCACACCGCTGCGGGTGATCTCGACCGCGACGCCGCCCACCTTGATGAGAACGCGCCCGCTCGTGATCTCGAACTCCGTGCCGCCCACCTTGAGCTGCGTCAGATCATCCCTGATCGCTGCCTTGACGTTCCCATAAGTCAGGACGTTCTCGTCACCCTTTGATGAGGGTGACTGGTTCTTGTCGCTCCAGGTCATCGGGAGCACCACCGCCTGCTGCCAGTCGCCGCCAGGCGACAACAGCGTGAACTGCTGGCCCTTCGACGGCGGCGTGTGGACCTTGAGCGCCCCGGCGATCTGGGCGTAAGGCACCCAGGGCGAGAGGAACGGCTTGCCATCCACATCCTTGCCGAAGTTGAGCCTGACCCGCTGCCTCGCCGCATCGACCTCCTCGACCGTACCGTGCCGCATGACGCCGGAGAAACGCCGCTCGAGCTCGGCAATGCGGGAGGCGAGCTCGACCAGTTCACGGACCGCCATGCGGGACCCCTTGCTCTGCCAACGCCCCGTCATCGAGGGTTGCGCTGATGCCGCCAGTCACGGCCATGCCCTCGACCACGGCAGGATCGCCGCCCTCGCCGAGGACCGGACCCAGCCCGATGGCACTGGCCGTCGCCTTGTGTATCCCCAGCATGTTGGCCGCCCGTTTCCATTGGGCGACCTCGGCCCCCTCGATGGTCAGGCGCAGCAGATCGGCGATCGGCTGCAAGGCCTCATCCTCCTCCATGACGGCGAGAACATCCGCCCAGGCCGAGCCAGCCGCGAGGACTGCGCCGTCAGCCGGGGCCTCGATCAGGTCACAGGTAAGGACGATCTGCCTCGCAGCGAAGCGGACCCCGCCCTCGGCGGAAGCACCGCGCCGCGACAGGCGCCGCTTCACACGCGGCACCAGCTTCATCCAGACCCGGGACCAGCTGTTGCGCTCGCGGGTCAGCGCCGCCATCACCTGGTGCTCCATCATGTCGAGCACCAGCTCCATGCCCTCATCGGTGTGCGGAATGGTGATCGTCACCTCGCCCTCGATCTCCACCCGCGCGGCGATCGCCGCCTCGATGACGAGATCGCAGGCGACATCGGCGTGGAACAGGTCACGGCCCGTGGGGATCGCCTCATGCTCGTCGGTCATCACCACCAGGATCGGCTGCCGGTTCTCGGCGATGGTGAGGTCGATGGGATCGATGGCGCTGTCGAAGACCCGGTCCTCGGCCAGTGTCGCGCCTTTGACGGCGCGCGCCGCGGCGATGCGCATGGCGAGGCGGGACAGGCTCATGCGGGTTGATCCTCGCGGACGAGTATGAGGGCGGTGTCACCCATGTCTGTGTGCTGGACGCCTGAGACAGCGTAGAAGGGCGATCCAGCCCTGCCGGGGAATGCGATCCTGTCGCCCCTGGCGGGAGCGAAGCCGAGCGCCGAGACCTGGGCAGCGGTCATCCAGAACTCGGCCCGCATGACCTGCATGCGGGTGGAGCCCGAGAACTCGCCGCCACTGGCCTGGCCCTTGATCTGGGACTCGCCCGGGCCCGCCGAGAAGACGCCCCAGACATTGGCCGCGGGGCGATTGTCGTCAGCTGAGCGCTGCACATATTGAGAGGACACGCGCGGCGTCAGGATTGCGGCCTCGCCGTAAGCTGTCTCGACGGCGGAGGACATCAGCCCGTCGAGAGCATCGAACGGCGAGACCATGGCGTCAGACCTCCTTACGTGCGGCGCAGCGGCATCAGGACGCGCGGACGCGTGCAGTAGTGGAGTGCATTCATCTGGAACTCCACATTCACGCCCTTGTCGTTGGGCTTCTGCCACTGTTTCGCATAGAGGCGCTGGCCCGGCCGGTTGACGGTCTCGATGTAGTCCGCCGGCGCATAGAGGGTCTTGAAGAGACCCGGCACGCCGATGGGGAACGCATGGGCCTTGTCATCGCCAACCGACACGCTGCCGCCGCCGCGGTATTCCTCCCACACGATGCCGCCGAACTCGAACCCGCCATAGGTCTTGCCCGTGGTCGAGACGTAGCCCGCCCGGAGATCGGCCGCCGCTGAATAGTTGAGGTAGGTCTCGCGGACCTCCTTGTGGGCATAGAAGTCGTCAGCAAAGGCCTTGCCCATGATGACCATCACGCCGCGGAAAGGCAGGCCGCCAAGGCTGTCGGCCATGGCGCGCAACAGCACGGCACACCTCCTGCGGAGCACGCCAGCGGCGGGGCTTGTGTTGTCAAGATCGAAGTCGACCTCGGCGGGGAGGCTTTCGCCGAACTCCGTTGCGTAGTTGTAGATCTGGGTCGTGCCGTCGCTGTCGAAGAGGATGCCGCTCTTGATGACCGAGAGACGATGATACTCCTCGGTCAGCGCGAAGTCCTGCGAGTGGACCGCGGCCTTGCGCGCGATCTTGCCCTGCAGGGTTTCGACAGCGATCTCCGATCCGAAGGCGCGAACCCCCATCACCTCGTCCGCGTAGATGGCATCGTTCCTCTGAAAATGAGGAACGGTCAGCTTGCGGAGCGACCGGCGGCCGATATCACGCGTATCGCCGGGGCCGCCGCGCGGCGACGATGGAATCAGCAGAAGACTCTCCGCCGACTGCTTTTCGATGGCCACATCGAGCGTATCGATGCTCTCGACCTGAAACAGGTCAAGCTCGCCGATGCGGCCGGGAACGTAGCTGATTTCGCGCATGGCCTCGGTCATGGTGGTGACCGAGAAGGCGTCCGCGTTGAAGATATCGAGCACAGGCATGACCCGTTATTCCTTTCTGAAGTCCGGCGATCAGGCGCGGACGATGATGCCAAACGCGGCGAGCTGCGTGGCCTTCGCCGCGCGCTTGGCCGCGTCATTGACGGTGGCGTGATAAACGAGAGCGTCCACCCTCACCTCCGCGTCGCGGGCGATGATGGCGATGATCTGATCAGCACTCGTCGCGTCGCAGCCATAGAGGGCTACGGCCACGGCCGTCTGCGAACCGTCGGCGCCGGTTGCGGGCGAAGGCACCAGCTTTCCGCTGATGGTGAGCCTTCCGAGGACGGTGCCGGGCGCAATGATGCCGGATCCGGAAGCCACGATGCCGGCCTCCCGGGAAATCTGGCCTGCTCCTTCGGACAGCAGGAACTCGCCGGGATGGCGGCCTTCGTTGAAAACAGTGGGCATGGGAAGGTCTCCTTGTGAGGGTTGATCAGCGCTTCACGCCGATCGAGCGGTTTGCGGCGGCGATGGCGTGTTGCCATCCGCGGCTGGCGCGCTCGCGTGCATCTGGTTCTCGGGGCTCGGTGCTGGCCCCAATCTCGGGGCCGCTCATCGCGCGTGACGCGAGCGCATCGACGGCGGTTTCCTTGGGAGAGGCGGCAAGAAGCTTTTCGGCCTCATTGACCGACAGCGCCGTTTCGGTGGCCAGGATCAGGGCCTGGGCGCCACGGCCCTTGGCTTCTTCACCGGAAACGATTGCCCGGATGCGGGCACGTTCCTCTTGGCGCGCAGCTGCAACAGCCGCGCTATGTTCTTGAACGGAAATTCCGGCATTATCGGTGGCCGGCGCGCCCTCATTCGTGCTCATCTTGATCCCTCCTGTGCGAGCGTTACGCCCGGATGGGCGGGGTTGTTGGCTAAGTGTGGAAAGAACTTCGTCGAAGCTGGCAATCCGGTCGGCAAGACCAAGGGCAATGGCTTCTTGGCCGATGAAGGTGCGGGCTTCGGTGGCGCGCGCCATGGAGGCTGGGAGTTTGTTGCCGCGGCCGGCGCCCACCACCTCCAAAAACTGCTGGTAATGAGCATCGACACTCGACTGCAGATCGGCCCGCACTGCATCCGATAAGGGCTCGAACGGATTGCCATCGACCTTGTGGGAGCCTGCAAAGATCAGGGTGGGCTTCACGCCTTGTGCCGCGAGTTCGCCCGAGCGGTCGGCATGCAACATGACGACACCGATCGACCCCACCATGGAGGTGGGCGAGATCACGATTTCATTGGCGGCACTGGCAATCCCGTAGGCGGCGGAGGCCGCCATGTCGTTGACAAGCGCCGTCACATGCTTGGTCTGGCGCACCGAACGGATCAGATCCGCCAGACCCGCCATGCCGGAGGCTTCACCCCCGGGGGAGGAGATATCGAGCAGGATCGACCGTACATCCGGGTCTGATGCTGCATCGCGGATTTGCGCCGCAATCCCCTCATAGCTCGTCATTCCGGACCGGCTGTCGAGCCAGGCCCCGCGATTGACGAGAGTGTCGAGCACGGGGACCATGGCAACGCCCCCGCTGGCACGGGTCAAGGCCCGGCCACCGCTTTCGCGGCGCTGAGAGCCCACAAAACGGCTGGCATCCGGGGCCTTGCCGTCGACAAGACTGGCATCGATACCTATGCGGCCGCTGAGCACGCCGAGGATGATCTCGGCCTTGGCCGGATGGAGCAGAAGCGGCGTGTTGAGGAGGCGATCTGCAAGGTGAAGCAACTGTCCCGGCATCAGTATCCCCCTGAGCGGAGGCCAAAGCGGCGGCGATGGCCGGATTGGCCTTTGCAAAGCGCCTCAAGGCGCGAGAGTTCAGCCCGCAGCGCACCGATGTCGCTCTTCCCATACTGAACCCGCCGCCTGACGCCGTTGCCGGCATCGAATTCAACAACTTCGGCGCGGCGTCCTTCGAGGAGCGCGTAATAGGCTTCGCGGATCCTTGGCAGCACAGCGCAAGGGTCGGCGTAATCGGTCAGAATGGTCATGGGTTTGTGCTGTCTCCGGCAGGGTCGGCGGCGTTCGGATCGCCGTTGCCGGTGATGCCCTGGTGTTGTGCTTCTGGGAGACCATAGGTCTCGCGCATCGCCAATTCGCGGGCGCGCTGCGCGTAGACATCCTCGATATCGTGGCCGAGTTCCTCGGCAATCGCGGCGTCGGTCATGACGCCGAGACGGCTCCAGATCTCATGAGCCTTGGCGGTCTTGAGATCATCGGCCTGTGGTTTGGGGGCGCCGCGCCAGATGGCCCGTGATGCAGCCGAGCGATTGGCCAGAAACCCGTCGAGGCCGCCCGGGAAGGGGATGCCACCGCGGGCGATCTCCTCTTCGAGCCAGGCCTCGTAGACCGCATTGGAGAACGGCGCGATCAGATGGGCGCGACGATAGAGCGTAATCTGGAAGATCTCGCCCGTGGCCATGCGCACGCTCGAATAGGTCGCATTCGTGTAATCTGCCGTGGCGCTTTCATAGGTGAGCCCCATGCAGCGGGCGAGTTCACGAAGTAAATGGGCTGCAAAGTCCCGGTAATCGGAATGGGGATGCTGGGCGCGGTGAAGCTCCAGCTTCTGGCCCGGAAAGAGATGAGCAATTCGGCCATTGATGCCGAGATCGATGGTGGCGTTGTCGTACCAGCCCGATTGCGCCTGGACATAGGCGTCCCAGGGCGACACACCACTGGCAGCAAGGCGGGCCTGCTCCTGCGGCGTCAGAAGGCCCGCGAGCACTTCCTCAGTCGGTTCATCCGAGGTGATCGAAGCCGCGAAGACCGTCTGCAGGATTGCTGCGGTCAGTGTTGCATCCGAGAGCTGGTCGAACTGGCGCGCCACCTGCAAGGCGGGCGTCAGCGGGCTGATGCCCCGGATTTGGCCCGGCATGCCGTCATAGACGTGGACGACACGGGCCCGCCCTCGGGCATCGCGTGCCAGAACCTCATATTCCTCGGTTGTACCGCGCAGGACATCTTTGCGGGTTGCAAGATAGGCGACGGGCATGCCGTCCCCATTCATGCGCACGCCTTGAGCGATATTGCGCAGGGAGTCGTCTCGGCGGACCACGCGGTGCGGCGGAATGATCCGCACCTTGGTGCCGTAACGGCCGCCTGGGCGCTCGCGCCAGGGGATTTCTGCCCAGATTTCGCCGGTGGCGAACCAGGAGCGGAAGGCTGCGGCCTGCATCAGCGCGAAGGTGCGGCGTCCTTCGATGTCACACTCGTAAGGCCGGTCGGCCCAGAGGTTCCAGCGCTGCTCAACAAGCTGTGCCCATTCCTCGGCCTGATCATTGGTCATGCCGAAGAGCTCGTTCTCCGGCATCGCCTTCAAACGAAGGCCATTGCCGACCGTATTGGCGACAGCCTGATCAAGGGCGCCAGCCATCCAGCCGGAGTTCTGGATTAGATCAATCGTGCGCGCCGCTGCCAGATCCCAGGAGGCGCCGACGTCATCGGCAGCTTCACGCAGCGCCGGCCGCCAACCGCCAAACACCACGCCGCGATTGCCGCGCATAAATTCGGCCCGGATGGCAGGCGGCATGACGTTGCGGCCGCGAACTGGCGCAAACCAGTCGCGAACCATGTCCATCATGCTCATAGGTCACCTGTTCAATCTTGAGGAGAGCCCGGCAAAGCGGGCGCGCAAATCAGGCGCCGCTGCAACCGCGAGGGCTGCAACCGTCTCAGACTTGCTCTTGGTTTCGTTGTCCTGCGCGTCGGCAAGCGCTGTTTCGCTTTGCTCCCGCAGGATGCCTTCCGGAATGCGCTGGACGTTCAGGGAATAGCCGATCGCCATCGCGAGGGCCTCGCAGTCGAGGTAGTGGTTCTGCCTTGAGCGCTGCACCCATTGCGGCTTGCCCGTGGCAGAATCAACGACCCTGACCTCGGAGACAAGCTGCCTTGCGTAATCCTCGTCAATGTCGTCGGGAACGATGAAGGATCCCGGCTGATCGAGCGGCGTGCGGATCCGCGAGACCAGCAGCGATTTGAAGAAGTCTGTTGAGAGCCAGACGAGATTGATCGAATAGGCCGCCTGCTTTCCCTTGGGCGTCACCTCGATCTTCGACACCCGGTAAGGCGGTGACATGGTCGCGCGCCCCTTGGTGGGCGAGACGAGCCAAGGATAGCGCCGCGTGAACTCATAGACCTTGTGCTCATCGCCACCGTCGAGCTTGTTCGGGCGAAACCCGGAATCGATGAACACCCGCTCGATCTGCAGCCCCGCAATGGGTGTCAGCATCAGATCAGCAAGCGCGTTCCAGACCTCGTCGTCATCGGTGGGGCCGAACAACTGGCCCCGGTCGATGAGCCAGGACCGGCCGCGCGAGCCAAAGCCGCGGATCGTGTAGTAGAGCGACAGTTTCTGCACATCGACCGCCATGCCGAGGCGCAAGACGCCGTCGGGCACCTCCTTCATCTGATAGGGTGCACGCCGCTGGAAGATCTCCTGCCAATCGAGCGCATCGCGCCCCGAGGCGGGCGTGTAGCATTCGCCAAAGCCGGCATTGAGTGCGGTCTGCAGCTGGTCGGGATCGCCGGATGCAAGAGCGCGGACGCAACGTTCGACCCTTGTGCCCCAGGTGACGAAGGGGCTTGCAAGCCCGCTCGTCCAGAAACTTATCACCGCATTCGCGGGCGGGTGGCCCCGTACCTCTCCATCCTCGATCCATTGACCGGGTGCCACGTAGAGCCCCCGGGCGTTCATCTCCGTCTTGTCGTCGTCGTGATGGAGGCCACTACAATGCGGGCATTGCAGCTGCGACGCTTTTGAAGCCTCCGCCGGCGTGGCATTCTCCGGCCAGCGCATTTGCTCGAAGCGCGGCACGAAATACTTCTCGCAGTGAAGGCAGGGCCAGCAGAAGTGGTGGCGCGTGCCGGACTGCCAGAGCTTCCAGATGGCGCTTTCGACTGCCTCCGGATCCCCGAGCTTCCAAAAGGTGAGCCCGCTCTTCCTATCGAGTTCTGTTTCGATCAGGCCACGTGACGGTGTCGATGTAATCGCCGTGACAAAGTCGGCATAGGTTTCGCCGCGGGCTTCGACGAGCCCCAGCGGATCGCCTTGGCCTTTTACGTTCGCCAGCATCTCGTCGTATTCGTCGACCAGGGCCAGAGCCGCCGGGCTTGATTTGAGGCCTGCCGAGGATCCTGCATGCGCAAGTCGCACCGGAACGCCGGCCACGACCTTCAGGGTCTTCTTCATGCGCCGCCCGCGCACCACCTTCGCCGCCAGGGTCTCCGCCTCATCGAGAAGACTCATCAGCCGTGGTTCGAACTGGTCGGTCAGAAAATCCCGGATTGGACCCACATAGAGGATCGGCGCGGGGCGCTGATCAAGCCGGGCTCCGATGATGTCGAGAAGCCCGTCCGTTTTGCCCATCTGGGCGCCGCAGACCATGACGACCCGCTTGTGATGGCCGGCATGGACCGCCCGCACCACCGGAATGACATAGGGCGTGATCGAGGGATCACGCGGGCCCGGTAGACCTGAGGTCTCCGGATAGACCCTGTTGAGGCGCGCCCATTCGTCGGGCGGCAGCCGGGGCGCCGGCCGCAGAATGGCTTCGGCCAGCCTCCAGGCTTTCAGCCTTTTGAGCGGCTCGCTCGGCAAGGCGCGTGAGGACACCATCGATTTCCGCTTCAACTTTCTGACGCTCGTCGATGATGCGGGTCAGCCGCGCGGGAAGCCCCGCCAGTTCCGAGCGCACGAGGCCTGCAAACTCCGCCATGTCAGTGAGCGCATCCTCGACCGGGATCAGGTCACGCGAGCGCTCGGCAATCCGAAGTTCGATCTCCAGCGCCCTTGCATCGCGCACCCGGCTGTCAGCGGCTGACTTGGTCGAGCGGCGCTCATCGTCCTTCAGGTATCTGAGATACCCTTGCACGGCACCCACGAGTTGCACGGCGCCGCGCTTCTCCGGCTTCGGTATGAAGCCCTGTTTGACGAGCTGCCGGATGCGCTCTTCGGAGATCATCAAAAGCCGTGCTGCCTGGCCGATGGGGATGAGACCTGCATGTTCAGCCATATGCCCCCGCCTCCGGCAGAATGATCAGAAACAATAGGATTACAACGCTATTCCGCTTGTCTTCTCCCGAACATGAAGCATTCATGGCCCCAACAAGGGAGGCACATGATGCGCAGACGGGCATGGGACAACAGAAAGGCGATCGACGCCTTCATCGCGAAGAAGGCGGAAATTGACACGATGCTCACGAGGATCGCGAAGCTGAGCGAGGACCACTTCGGCGCGGATCCCGACAAGGTGAACTGGGGCGATGTCGGGACCCTCGAGGACCACGCCCGCAATCTCCGGCGCATCACCGACGCCGCCTTCAAGGAAGGCGAACACGCCGAATAGCTGCTCGCCCAACCAAGGGCTCCGCCCCGCCTCAAATGCGGGGCTTGGGGTCGTAGGAACCGGCAGTCCCGCCGCTCCGGAAACCCTTGATGGAGCAGATCCATGATGAAACTCACCGACACCGAACAGGTCATCCTCACCGCCGTCGCCCGGAACAACGGCACCGTCCCAACCCGCGAACGGGCGAGGTCAAAGGCCGATGCCCGTGCCTATGGCGCGGCAATTGCCAGCCTCATCAAGAAGGGCATCCTTGAACCGCGCGGCCCCGCCCGTGATGGCGACTACGCCAAGGACGGGCAGAAGCTCGTGCTGGCAAAGCCCGAGACCGAGGACAAAGCGCCGCATACGTCTGAGGCTCCAAAGGAACTTAAAGTCCGAAAGGGCACGAAACAGGAGCTGCTCATCGAGATGCTGAAGCGCAAGGCGGGTGCCACCATCGATGAGATCGTCACCGCCACTGGATGGCAACGGCACACTGCGAGGGGTGCAATGGCCGGAGCGTTGAAGAAGAAGTTAGGCCTCACCATCACGTCCGAGAAAGACGAGAGCAGAGGCCGCGTCTATCGCATCAGCTGATCAGAGACGGCGAACCGGAACCGAAGCCCGCACCAGATGCGGGCTTCATGTGTTCGATGCCCGTGCGTTGAAAAGCCGCCGCAGCACATAAGACCTCGCCAGCGAAACGATGGTGAAGATTAGACCGATGGCCAGAGTGTCGCTGAGCGATGCGCCAAGATCGAAGAGCGGAAAGACCAGAAGTTGCGTGATAACCGCGACTCCATAACCCACGACGATGTTTGCAACCGACTCGGCGAGTGACATCAGCCGCGTTTGCATCAGGCTGCATCCTTCGCAAGGCGCGGGGATTTGAGATCATCAAAGAGGCGGTCCCCGCCATCGAGGACTGCCTTGTTTCCAGTGTAGTCCTGCCAGCGCTGGACGATGACATCGACATATTTCGGATCGAGTTCCATCAGCCGGGCCGACCTGCCTGTGCGCTCTGCAGCAATGAGCGTGCTGCCGGAGCCACCGAAGAGGTCCAGGACGATGTCCCGGCCTTTTGAGGAATTGGTGATCGCCCGCTCCACGAGTTCCACCGGCTTCATTGTGGGATGGAGATCGTTGACCCGCGGCTTGTCCACAAACCACACGTCGCCCTGGTCGCGGGCGCCGCACCAGTAGTGCTGGCTGCCGTCCTTCCAGCCATAGAGGATCGGCTCGTACTGGCGCTGATAATCAGCGCGCCCGAGCGTGAAGGTGTTCTTGGCCCAGATGACGAAGGTCGACCATTTGCCACCCGCATCGGTGAAGGCCTTCTGCAACGTATGGAGTTCCGATGAACTCATGCAGACGTAGCAGGCACCTTTGGTTACCATCAGTGTGTTGACCATGGCGTCGTAGAGAAACTGGGAAAATCTGTCACCCAGGGCATCGTTCAGAATGCGCCGGTCCTTGCCGCGCATCTTGTCCTTTGCGCTGTTGCCATAATCGACATTGTAGGGCGGATCTTGCCAGCACATGTCGGCCAGCTGGCCGCCCATCAGCTTCTCCACGTCTGTCAGCACGGTGGAGTCGCCGCAGAGCACCCGGTGGTCGCCGAGTATCCAGAGATCACCAGGCTTGCTCAAAGGCTCCACGGGCAGCTCCGGCGCTTCGTCCGGATCGGTCAATCCATCGAGTTGTTCGGCGCCCAGAAGGCGGTCGAGGTCCTCCTCTTCAAAGCCGGTGAGTCCGAGATCGAAACCATCGAGTTTCAGGTCGCCGAATTCGAGCCTCAGCAGCTCATCGTCCCAATCGGCATTCTCATGCGAGCGATTGTCCATCAGGCGATAGGCGCGCGCCTGGGCGGGGCTCAAACCTTCGGCCACATGCACGGGCACAACCTTGAGGCCGAGCGCTTTGGCAGCTTCGAGCCGCGTGTGCCCGACGATCACCACCATTTTTTCGTCAACAACGATGGGCTGGCGGAAGCCAAACTCGGCGATAGAGGCTTTGACGGCATCGATGGCGGCCGTGTTGTTGCGCGGGTTGCGCGCATAGGGGACGAGCCGGCCGACCGGGATTTCAGTGACGATCATGGAGCCCCCGGTTCAAGATGGAAGTGGCGGATTTTCGGGGCTTTCAGGCGCCCGAAATCAAAACAAAACGGAAAAACGAAACCAGAAAAAACACGCGAATATCGGGCGGCGGCGGCAGCGCTACTCAGAAGTCCGCAATGGGGCTCCTAGCCCCGCCCCCCTACGCAGCACTACGATTGCGCTGGGCACCGCGGAACCCCGCTCCAGTCAGCACCAGTGCGATCAGACGCTCACACTCACGCAGCACGCGAGGATGCTGATCGGTCCACGCGGCATACGCTTCGTCACGCAACATTTCGACAGGGACCGCAGGACCCCATAGTTGCTCGATTGGAAAGCGAGCCTTACCTTTGCGCTTGAAGGCGCCGTTGCCGTAACGGTTGACCACGAAGGCCGAGCGGAAGGTCTGCGCACGTCCCCAGATCTTGGCACGCACACCGTAGGAGAACTGCTTGGCGCCGAAGAAGGACAGCGGCAGATGCCGGCCGGTGCCAGCGGTCGTGGTCGAGAGCGTGGCACGTGTCGCACCCTTGAAGCGCATCGCTGCATTCACGGCACCGCGAGGGATCGAGGACTGGAGGCTCAGCGCACGGCGCATCGCCGTGAAGGATTTGCGGCCTTCCTTGTTCAGCGCCATCGAGAAGGCACGGCGAGCTTCGCCTTCGCCCAGACGGGTGCAGGCAGCTTCAAAGCGGATCCGCACATCGTCTGCCTCGAGGAAGACGACACGCATCTTCGACACCTCCGGAAAAAGAAAAGGCCCGGAGGGGTTATCTCCGGGCACATTTCTAAGCATCCAATAACGGAACTTTTAGTCGCGTTTCGGTTGATCGTCAAGACGTTTTCGCAATATAAATCAACATGATAACTCCTGCGCACTGGTGCGAAGCGCATCGTAGTCCTGTCGTGTGGATAACCTCACCCCAGGCGGAACACGCGCACCAGAGCGTTGAGTGCGACGCGCAGATTTCCGATATCTTCCGTGTCCCAGTGCTGCACGTCCTCGTCGGCGCAAATCACCCGGTAGACGAGGAAGGTCGGCCGGCGTCCGGGTGACAGCCGCTGCTCGCGGTCGCATTCGTCGAGGACTGCGGTGGCGTCGGCATAACGCCGCTTGACCTTTTCGATCACCTCAAGCACTGGCTCGCTGGGGCTGGCGCCAAAGATTCCCTCGTTGATCAGAAGCCCTGTGACCGAGCTCGGGCTCGGCATTGGCAATCCGACGGTAACGTTGTGCCTGAGGTAGAGGTCGGCAAAAGCGACACCGGCCTGGTACTGCACGTCGCTGATCAACCCCTTGAAGGCGAGCCGTCCGAGTGCGGTGCCAAGGCGTTCATCACGCGCTTCCTTGCCCGACACCCCGAAATGGCGCTTACGCGCATCGAGCACGGTCGACATGGCCTCGCGCTCTGTTTCCTCGCGCATGCGCTTGCCGCAAGGGTAGCGTTTTCCAGGTTTACGTTTTCTTCCACGAACCATGGTTCAGATTCCTTCCTGCTGATGTTGGGTGACGACTTCGCGGAGCACGGCCGCGTAGCCTGCGATGTCGGTGATGGAGTCGGCGTGAGCGGGATCGTGCGCGAGACGCGCAAGCTTCAGATCAATCAGGCAGAGGGCGACGGTTGCGGGGGTGACGGGCGTGCCGAGGGTCACCGACCAGCGGGCCGCGATCGCCGCCATGGACGAGGCTGGGTGGCCATAGGCCACACGCCGTTTGGCAATGATGCGGGCGGCCTCAATGAGCATTGCTTCGCCGCTCATCACAGCACACCACCCTTGGTCTCAATGGCCCAGAGGAGGAGGGCGATGGCGTCGGCTTCGTTGTCGTCGGCAGGCGTGAAGCCGCGGGCGCGGACGGCTTCGATCACCGCCTGCTTGTCGGCATTGCCCTTGGACGTCACGTGCCGCTTGATGGTGCCGACAGGCACGCCCTGGTAGGCAAGACCGCGTTCTTCGCACCAGGCGGTGAGGCAGGCGAGGAAGCCGCCGTAAATGTGGGCCGCGTCGGTGGCCGCGTGGCGGCGCACTTCCTCGAAGTAAACGGCCTCGGGCAATCCGGTTGTCACGGCCAGCTGATCGAGCCAGTGACGAAAGCGGACGTAGCGCATGCCACCGCCGTCGTAGCGGCTGGGGCGGAAGGATACGGTGCCGCTGTGGGTCTCGTTCCCAAGCCGCAGCGCCCAGCCCATGCTGGTGCCGAGGTCGAGGGCGAGAATGGAGCCTGTCGCGGGGTTGGGTCTGGCGGCAGGCAGAGTCTGGGCATTCGAAGCCATGATGGTCTCCGTCATGAGGGTGATGGGGTGATGGATGGTCAGGGGGTGGCGCGCTGAAGGCAGCCGTCCGTCTGGATTGGGGGGAATGGATCTACTTACCCATCGTCCCACCAAACAGGTTCCCGGGAAGGTGCCATACCCAGCTTCAGCGGGTGGCACCTCCCCTTTAGGGGGAGAAATCCGTAATCTGAAATCTGCTCAAAGTCATTGATTTCACTAATGAACTCCAGATTGCGGAGCAGATTGCGGAAAGTTGTTTCCGAAATCTGGAATGCACCATCTAAGCCATTGAGAAAGCGACAGAAAATCCAGATTCCAGATTTCGGGGGCTGAGCAGATTTTGCGAAATCTGGTCCAGATTCCGGAAATCGGGGGGCAGATTTCGGAACCTTCCGCAAGGTACAGATCATGCCAGATCCTCCTCGCGGTAGACCCATACGGCGGGGTTCTCGACGGGCAGCACGGCACCGGTCTGGGTGCACTTGTAGTGGCTCGGCAGGACCGGAAGGAGCTCGGGCATGACTTCCCCGGTGGCAGGATCGACCTGGTCCTTGCCAGTACCGAGTTCCATCCCCTCGACACAGAGGTAGCCGTACTTGCTGCGCTCGGCGGCGAGACCAATTTCGGTGGCGGCGGTGCCGCGGACAAACTTCACAAAGCCCTTGGTGGTGAGCACTCCGAGTCGGTCACGGATGACCGTCTGTCCGCTGAGCCCAGCCTTGTTCTCAAAGGCCTCGGCAAAGCTGGTCATGGTGTAGACCTTGCCGTCGCGTGCCTCCTCATAGATCAGGCCGAGGATCACCTCGTTCTTGCGCATCCGCTCGGCGTCATGCCTGGCGCCCAGGTCCTTGCGCACGAGGCGCTCGTTCATGGGGTTGATCTCGACCCAGCGGCCGTTCTCCTTGTCGATCAGCTTGGGCTGAAGCGCCGGACCGTTGCGGAGTTCGATTTCCAGCCGGCGCATGGTGCTCTCTTCGTCAGGCCGGTGCATGAGCAGCCCTGAGGTGTAAAAGCCACGCAGCGCGCTGGCGCCCGACAGCGCCTGGAACGGATCCTCGAGAACAGCCTTGCGGTTCATCTTCTTGGTGTGGTGGGCGAGAATGATGCCGGAGTCGGGCGCCACTGCCTCACGCAGCCGCTCCACCCGTTCGGTCAGGAAGAACATCATCGCTGCGTTGTCATTCTCCCCGCCGCCGTCCTCGCCGCCGTCGAACAGGTTGCGGATCGGGTCGAGGCAGATAATGTCAGGCGGCGCGTCGGGGAAACGGACCCGCACGGCCTCAACCACCAGGGCGAGGCCCTTGTCGTCGAGGATCATGCGCAGCTTCGGGGTAGCGAACAGCCGGTCGCGCGCGCCCGTGATGACGCGTGCATCGAGACGGATCTGCTGCATGCGCTCGCGCAGATAGTGGTACTGGATTTCCGCCTGGAGGTAGAACACCCGCATTGCGCGCGGCGGCGTAAACCCGAGAAAAGGCACTCCAGCCGCCATGTGGGCGAGAAGGCTGATCAGGAAATCGCTCTTGCCCACCTTCGGTGCGCCACCGAGCACCAGAAGGCCACCCGGAGTAAGAACGCGTGGGGCAATGATGTCCTCCGGCATGGGCGAGCGGTCATCAAGCAACTCCCCCATTGAAAACACCGGGATCGCAGTGGCGGCGGAGGTTGCGTTCTCCTCAGCACGCAGCAGTGCCGGGCCGTTCTTCCTGACGTGCAGCGCCCAGAGGCGGTCGGCCTCCTGCTGCAGGCGTTCCGGCGGCCACGACGGGCGCAGCATGGCGGCGTTGTACTGGCAGATCGCTTCCCAACCATCATTCGGCGTCATCTTGCCGTCGTGGACCAGCCGGACGTAGTGGCCAATCGCAGCGCTCGCGCCTTCGAACCGGGTCCAGTGGTCCGTGCCGCCTTCATGCACCGGGGTGGTGAGAATGGTTTCGAGCGAAGGTTTGGCGCTTGCCTCTGGCGTGGGCTCCATGCCGACACCCGGCAATGCCGGCATGGCAGCTACCTGCTCAGCGAACTCCGCGAGTTCCACCTCAACCGGGTGATGGTCGCGGATCTGGACGAGCCGCTGGAAGCCGCCCTTGTGATAGACGGAACCGGCGACACGGATCGGCTGGTGCGCCGACCGGAAATGCGTGTCGCCACCCACCTTCATTGCGATGTCGCCGCGCAGGCGGCAGAGGGCTGCAAGATCCTCGCCGGTGGCGGCCTCGGTAAGCTTCCACCAGACATGCAGCTTGATGGCGCCCTCCGGCGTCCGGCCGCCGCTCTCGACCGTGAGCGTGGGTGTGCCGAGATGTCGCACGAGGTGCGCGAGCTTTGCCGGAATGTCGCCTGCATCGAGATCCACGACGATGGCCTGCATCTGCAGGACCTCGTGGGCACGCGCCTGGCCCTGGGCCGCCACGGTCCCCGGGATGACATAGAGGGCCGCACCCTCGCGCCACGCCCAGGTGGCGAAGGTCTTCAGCTTATCGAAGGCCGAGGCGTCAGCCTCGATCCAGATATTGTTGGGCTTGCCGTCCCGGCCTTGTCCCTTGTCGACGAAGCCGCGCACCGGGATCGGGCCTTCGCAATAGCTGAAGACCACATCCATAAACGTCGCCAGCTGGTCCGCATCGGGCTCGATGCCGAACGGGTCCTCCTGCGGCGCCGCGTCGTTGAAATCGCGCCATGGATTGAAGTGGATCACTTCGCCAGTGGTTTTGTCGTCATGATCATCGCTCATTGGGCCAGCCTCCAGCAGCGGTTGGCGTAAGCGCACATCCGGCACTCGAAGTGATCGCGGTCGCGCGCAATGCGCGGCAGCAAATCGCCTGCATCGGTGGCGCTCAGGATCCGCACGGCGCGGTCGCTCATCCGCTGCGCAAGCTCGGCGTTGAACGGCACCAGCTCGTGATGCAGCTCTGCAGTGTCCTTGTTGATGGCGGTAAACAGCGCCGGGTTCGATGCCAGCCCCGGAACGGAGGCGTCCATATAAGCTTGGTAGAGCGCGATCTGCGCCGCATAGACCGGCTTTGAGACCACCACCCCGTCCTTGACGCAGGCGCGCCAGTTCTTTGCGTTCATGGTCTTGCATTCCCAGAGCGCAGGCACGCCGAGTGACATGGGCTCGGGGGCGGCAGCAATGATGCCGTCGACATGGCCGCGGATACGACCACCCGCCACCGAGAAGCCGAACTGCTCACCATCGGGATCATTGCCCTTGCGGGTATAGAGATCGACCCCAGCCGCGCGCAGCCACTGGATTGCCAGATCCTCGAGCGCATGACCGATGGCGAAGATGCGCAGGGTCTGGCCGGGAAAGTCAGCACCATCGTCTCTCGGGGCGCCGGCAAACTCGAACTGCAGGGCGCGCTCGCAGGCGTGACCCACGCGCGATCCGCCGAGATATTCGCGGTAGGGACGCGTGTCGTTTTCATCGGTCAGCGCCGTATTGATGGCGTCGTTGAGGGCTTCCGCGAAACTGCGCGTGTGATTGTAATCGAGTGTCAAAATAGCACCTCTGGAAATTACTGCTTGTTGCCCGCGGTGATCTCGCGCATCGCGTCCTGGAAGCCGCCGATGGCGACTTCGATGAGGGTGAGGACCTGCGGTTCGCTGAGGTCGATCAGCTTGGTCTGCCAGCCGATCTCCTCCATGACCTCGGCCACTATCTGCATGGCTTGGCGCATGGCGGATTTTTCTTCCTCGGTGAGATCAACCATGGCGGAAGACCTCCGGGCCCGTTGCCAGAAGAAGGCCTGACAGGTCATGGAGCAGAACCACACCGAGGGGCGCGGCCGGCTCACACGCTGAGGCTCGGACCAGCCAAAGCCACGCGTCGGCTGCCGACACACTGCGCAGAGCGCGAAGCGCGGATGCCAGAAGGTAAACCGCGCACCGGCAGAGTTGGGTGATGGCGACATGAAGCTCCTCCATCACGCGGCCACCGCGAACCGGGCGCCCTTGGCCTCGCTGATCCGGGCACGAATGGCGGCAAGGTTGAACTTGAGGCTCAGCATGGCCGAGGCCTGGTAGCGGGTCAGGCTGTAGTCCATCCGACAGGTGGGAGGCAGGAAGGCGAACTGCCGCTCGGTCGGCGGCTGGCGCAGCCAGGCTTTGGTCTTGTGCGCCGACTCGTCCGTCTCATTGTTGTTGAGCCAGTCATCGGCGGCTGCGAGGCAGACGATGCTTTCGCCCACTCCCAGCAGGGCGGAGGGCTTGTTCCTGGCGCCGCCCACCGCATAACAGCGTCCGTCCTCATGGAAGACCCCAGCCCAAGCGGTGAAGCCGGCAGCCATCATGACAGAACCGTCCCCGTTGATGTCGACCCAGGCGAAGCTGGAGCGCGCCAGAAGGTCGATCTCCGTCATCACGAAGTGGCCGAGCGCTTCCGGGTCGCCTGCATCGCGCTCGCTTTCCCAGACATGGCCGCAGAGCGGGCATTCCATCACGGCGGCGGGAACCTCCGCCTCACAGGAGGGGCAGCACTTGGTGGGCGCCTCCCCTGTCGCCTGCCGCCCGTCCAGATCGACATCCTGCTCAAGCGAACCGTGGATGAGGCTCGAGGTGCCAAAGTCTAGGATGACGCAGTCGGTCTTGATCACGCCGGGGTATTCTTCCGCATTCACGGTCCGCAGGCCCCGCCCGACCATCTGGATCATGGTGGACTTGTAGGAAGACGGCCGGAGTAGCACAACGCAGGAGGTGGGCGGATGGTCCCAGCCCTCGGTCAGCACCGCAACATTGGCGATGACCTGGATCTCACCTTTGTCATAGGCAGCGAGCGTCGCCTTGCGGTCGGCATCGCCCATCTCGCCATGGACGAGCGCGGCGGAGACACCGGCGGCCTTGAAGGCGTCCGCCACGTTGCGTGCATGATCGACCGTGGAGCAGAACACGACCGTCTGGCGGCCGGCGGCCTTCTCCTTCCAGTTGGCGATCACCGCATCGGTAACGGGCGACTTGTTCATGATCGCGTCGACCTCGCCCATGTCGAAATCGGCCGCGACACGGCGCACCTTCTTCAGGGCATCCTGCACACCGACATCAATGACGAAGGTGCGCGGGGGCACGAGGTGGCCGGACGCGATCAGCTCGGCGATGCGGATCTGGTCCGCGACATTGTCGAAGACCTCGCGCAGGCCCTGTTTGTCGCCCCGGTTCGGTGTGGCGGTGACACCGAAGATCTTTGCAGACGGGTTCCGCTGCAAGGTGTGATCGATGATGCGCCGGTAGCTGTCAGCAACCGCGTGGTGCGCCTCATCAATGACCAGGAGATCAAGCGCCGGCATGTCGACAAGGTTCGAGGCGCGTGACAGGGTCGGTGCCATGGCGAACGTCACCTGGCCATCCCAGGACTTTGCATTCGCGTCGACGACAGACGTGGTGACTCCCGGATTGACGCGGCCGAACTTCGTCCGGTTCTGATCGGTCAGTTCATCCCGGTGGGCGAGGACACAGGCCTTGGCCTCGGTTCCGCGCACTACCTCGCCGGCAACGGCCGAGAGCATGATCGTCTTGCCGGCCGCCGTCGGAGCGACGCCCAGCGTGTTGCGGCGGGTGTTGAGCGCAGACAGGCTGCGCTCAACAAAGATCTTCTGACGGGGACGAAGCAGCATGGCGTGACCTCACTTCGCCCAGGTGGGACGCACGCCGGCGGCGGGCGCAGGGGCGGCCTGCTGCGGGGCCTGCGGCGCATAGGTAGGTTGCTGGGCCTGCGGGGCCACGTAGCCCGACTGCTGGGCCGGGGCCGCATAGGCCGGAGCCGTGGCGTAGCCGATGGGCGCGGCATGGCCACCCGTGGCAGCGGCATACTCCTTGTGATCGCGCGTCACCGCCTGGCGAATGTCGTTCTTATCTTCGCCATTGCTGTCCTTGCTGATGTCGATGCGGGCCAAGAACTCGATCCCGTCGAGATCCGCAAAACCGGAGATCCGGCGGGCATTCTGCGCATCGGGCGAATTGTCCTTGTCGGACAGACCCCGCGCCGAGTTCAGTATGCTGCGCACCAGGCTGCGGCCCATGTTGGCCCAGTTCGGGCCGGACGCGCTGTAGAGCCCGATCAGCGACCAGATCTTGCGCTTGGCGAAAGGACCCTCGAGGACCGTGTACTCGACATCGAGATAGACGGAGCCCGTGGTGCCGCGTCGGGCGTAGCCGCCGGTCCAGCCCTGCGACGGGTCGTCGAAACCGCCGGGACGGATCGTCAGGCGCACCTTGGCGATGGTTCCCTTGGGGATGAGATTGGCATTCTGCTTGGCGTCGTTGAAATCGTTCCATGCGTTCGTCATGGGAATTCTCCTGGATCAGAGCTTGGACTGGGGGTGAGCGGTGTCGGCCTCCGGGACGACAGGCGCCGGGCGGCTGAAAGTGAGGCGTTCGAGAGGGGAGCGGCCGGGCTCGCCGATCTTGGCGATGAGGCGGCCGAGGTGGGCTTCCTCGACGAGGTCGAGCCGGCCGGAACGATCCTTGGCGGGATAGTTCCAGGGGTTCAGCGTCCGGCAGACAAAGACCCGGTGCAGCTGGTTTGCGGCGTCAGCCAATTCCGTCATCGTCAGCACTTCATCGACGATGCCCGGCAATTCGAGCCCGGTCTTGGCGCCGTCGATCTGCGGCACGAAGACCTTGCGATTGAAGTCGTCGAGCTTCTCGTCGAGGATGCCGACGAAGAAAACGTCCTTCGCCCGCGTGTGCTGAAGATGCGTGATCCAGCCGATCATCTCACGGCCATGCAGGCCGTAGGCGCCCCGCACATCGGGCTTGCCGGTCTTCTCGGAGAAAGCCTCCGGCTGCTCCTTGGCCCACTGGAAGCAGAGGCGGCCCGCGACTGTGATCGAGTCGACGAAGATCGTGGCGTACTTGTCGAGTGCGCGCGGATCACCGAACTTGGCGCAGGCCTCGTTGAAGTGACGCTGGCTATAGGGACGGCCATCAGGGATGGCGGGATTGGCGCCGCCGATGAACACCGCGAAGTCGCGGCACTCGTCCCAGGTGCGCGGGCGGATCGTGTCGCCGCTCCAGCCCTCAATGGCGAGATCGCCCGCTTCGAGGTCATAGAACAGCGTCGTGTCCGGCGGCAGCGTCCAGAGCAGGCTGGTCTTGCCGATGCCCGATTTGCCGAAGATGGCAGCCTTGATGCCACGGCGTTCAGCCAGGCGCTGATCGGCGAGAATGATGGGGAGTGGCATCACACGCCCTCCTGCTCGACGAGCAGCTCGAACGTCTCCTTGCCGGCGCGAACCGTACGTGCCGGCTCGAAAAGCGAGCGGATGTGCGTGGGCCAGGAGCCGTACTTGCGCTCCGAGACCTTGAGGCTGACCTCGACATAGTCGCGCGGGTCTTCGCCCTCGGCCTTGATGCGTTCGACCAGATCGGCGAGGTCACGCTGGTCCCATTCGACCTTCTTGGGAAGATCGGCAACGACTGTGACGCCATCATCCTCGAAGCGGACAGTGCCATTGTCCTTCTCGCCCTCGGCACGTGCCTGCCGGGCGCGGTCGGCGTATTTCTGGGTGAGGGCGCTGTCGAGCCAGGTGACGGTGAACTTGGCCTTGCGCAGGGCATCGTCCGCTTCCCTCTGCAGGCGGGCGAGTTCCCCCGCAGGCAGAGCGACGATCTCGGCAATCGGCAGACGCGGGAGCGCCTCTAGAGTGATGTGATTGAGGATGGTCATGCCGCTTCCCCGCTATTGGGGCCGCGGCGCACGCCAGGCGTGACCTGGCGGATCTGCTCCGCTTCATAGGCTTCGACGTCTCCGAGGCGGTACGCCACGCGACCGCCAATCTTGATGAATTGCGGGCCTTCACCCGTGAACCGCCACCGCTCCAAAGTGCGGGGCGATATCGTCCAGCGAGCAGCAAGCTCGGTCTGGTTCAAATGCCTCGTAGTCATTCAGGTCTCCATCGGTTTGTGAGCAACCGTGACGGGGACCTTGCAGGAGGGGGTGGAAGGGGACGGGAAGGTGGAAGGAAGGGGAAACGGAAGGAGAGCGACGACAATAAAGAAAACCGCCCAGAGGCGGCTTCATGGTCAGGTTGAGGAGGGCATCAAATCTCAATCCAGCATTGCCCGGCTTCCTCCTTGATGAACTTTTGCCAGTGCCTGTTGCCGCTGAAGGCGCGCGCAAGGTTCGTGACCTTGGGGCCAGGTTTGATCTCCTCGAGGATGTCCGCCGTCAGCCGGACGGGGTCGTTGTCGTTGTAGGCGTCGACGAGGATTTTGAGGATCGCGCGGTGTTGCGGGCCTCGGAACGGGTAACTCTCTTCGCCGATGTAAATCATGCCGTAGTCCGGCGAATGCTGGATCGGCTTCAATAACGAAGTTGGGACCTGCTTCAGCCGTTTCGCCAGTATGGCCGGTTCGACGACAATGCGGTCGGGCGCCTCTAGAACGTCACGCAGTGAAACCAGGACATGACCTATTAAATCTAGGTTCGGGCAGTCTGCCGTCGGCGTCATCACAACCCGCAGATCCGCAGGCGGGCGTCGGGCCGCCATGTTCTCAAGCGCGCCACGGTGTCGGGTATCAGAAAGCCTGCGAGCGAACCACACGGAAACCGGCTTGCCGCGGCCGTGCAGCCATACGGTACCAAGGTCCCAGACGACATCGGGAACGAGGGGCTCTTTGCCGCCTTCCGCAATGCGCTCGCACCTGACCAGAAGCTGAGTGAGGAACGTCGGCATGGCCACACCGTAAATGGCAAGTTCCTCGGCAGACACTTCAACCCAACGGCCGTTGTTGGCATAGTATCCAATAGATCCCTGTTCCGCCGACCATTCCACGCGCGTTGGCTCATCCTCGAAATCGTCCATGGAAGCGACCGTTTCCGCTCGTCCGACGTTCAGCAGGAGGCCGGACTCCATCAGAATGGTGGATGCTTCACCGAAACTGGCCCTCATGACCGAGCCCGTCATCCTGGCTGACCTCGTCTCCAGGATCTTCAGGAGGAGATCGACGGCTCCCTTATGAGCGTTCAGCGCCATCGATCGCCTCCGGTTTGCCCTTCAGGATGCCCCAATCCCGGAGATATTTTTCGCCGACAAGCCGTTCGGGCGGTGTCATGCCTTTCAGATTGCAGCCGTGCGGTACAGTGATCGTCAAGTTCAGGCTCCGGGCGCGGCGCGATTTGCCATGAGGCGCAAATTTGACGACAAGACGCGCCCGCGTGATCACCCAGTCGGCACGCCGCTGCGCAGCCGGATCGATGTGTCTATCGGCCATGTCCCAGATGGTGTCACCACCCGATCCATCACATTCCAGCGTGACGCGCTGGCCATTCCGATCCAGTGGCTTGAAGCGAAGCTCGCGAACTTGGACCTTTTCGACCACCTGATCAGCCGGAGCTCGGGCATCGGTCGGGAAGTCGAAAGGCTCCATCAGGATACCGAGGTCATATTCCCGCGCAGGCAAAATCTCGCCCTTGAACTCGATGTCCATAAGCGTCCGGCCCATCATGCTTGCCATGGCTACCCGAACGTCCTTGTCGCCGGCCACAACCTCAATGACGCCCTCGCTGGGCTCATAAGTGAGCGAGGCTTCATAGACCGGCTTCACAAGGTGCCGTTGCAGCTTGCCTGCGCCGTCAAAGCCAAGGGTATCGTCTGGGCGGCCCTCACGGTAGACGGCGACTTGAACAAGCTGGTGGCTCTTGCCGTCGAACGTCACGCGATTCCGATCAAAGACATCGACATGCACATGGTTGGTGCTGAACTTCCGCTGGATCTCGACCGTGAACGCATCGCGCGAAAACCGATCCTTGCGAACCAGTTTGTGTTTTTCAACCACGAAGCCCTGCCACATCCGACCGCGGCGTTTCTCGTCATTATAGCGGACGTCTTCGGCCAGCTGGAAATTCGCGTGCTCATTCATGAGGACCCAAAGCGCGCGATTGTGTCCACCTTCAACCGCGTCGAACATGACGCGGTTGCTGACAACAGCCAGCAACGCGTTCTGACCAGGTTCGTCAGCAAGCGCCATCATGCGGGCGATCTCAAGGATCAGCGTCTCGCGATCCGCCTCGGACAGGGTGTCCAACGCCGCGATCAGTGTCTCGACAACATCGCTGTCGGCACCGGTCCAAGTGACCGTCGCGGGCAACGTAAACGGCTTGGTGGCAAGATAAGCCTTTAGGCTTGGCACCGGGGTCTTCCAGAAAAACGAAGTGATTGGTGCCATTCAAGGTCCTTTCTCAGGCGGGGGTGGGTTGGGAATCTTCTGTTGGAACATAACAAGAACTTTCAATATGGGGAACACTGAACAATGCCCCTTCCACATCTTTCAGTGGGGCGGTGCGTGTAGTCCCAGACGAGCCCGATTCGGAAGTCTCGGAGGTCAAACCGCGTGGAAATCCCCAGCAGACCTGAACTTGTCCACACCGCAGGATTTCCCAGCGTTTCCTCAGGCTTGCTTCATTTTCGCAAGTTATTGAAAATGCTTGTGTTTGTCGACTTTGAGCTGCATCTCTTGCTCATCAACCTCAATCGCGAACAGTCTTGATGAGCACCAGCCCCATAGCCCCGAACTGGACGCCGCCGGAACGCATGACGCCGCCCGAGCGCCTCGATGAACTGGTGCAGATTCTGAGCGCCGGCCTGCGACGCATCCTGCCCGAACAGTCCAGCACTTTATCTGCGGCAGCCCGAGACAGTTTGGTCGACTTCTCGCCCCTGAAGAGCGGTGCTCACCGTCGCAAACTTCGCAACCGAGTTGGAGGGTGATGATGAAGACCGCGACGAAACCCAAACCCCAGGCGCTCCCGCGCGCCGGGGAAGATCCCAAGACGGACGGTACTGTGCTGGCCCAGCTGGCGGCCCTGCAGCGCCTGTCGGTGAACGAGCTCAAGGTGAAGTGGGAGGACCTCTTCGCCACGGCGGCGCCCAACAACAGCCGCGCGTTTCTGGAGGTACGGATCGCGGGACGAATCCAGGAGCTGACTTATGGGGGGCTCACCCGCGACACCCGCCGCGCGCTGGACCTGTTGGCCGATGAGGTCGAAGGCAAGGTCACGCGCAAGGGCATGGCCGATGACGCCCGCAACCCGCTGCCGGGTACGAAGCTCGTGCGGGAATGGAATGGCACCGAACACACCGTCACCGTCCTTCACGACGGCTACGACCTCGCGGGCAAGAAATTCAAATCGCTGTCAGCCGTCGCCAAGGCCATCACCGGCACGAGTTGGAACGGCTTCAGGTTCTTTGCACTCGGTACGGGGAGGAAGGGCTGATGGCCGGCACCACTCTCAAGCGCTCCCGCTGCGCCATCTACACCCGCAAGTCTTCCGAGGAAGGCCTCGACATGGAGTTCAACTCCCTTGAGGCACAGCGCGAGGCCTGCGAGGCCTATGTCGCCAGTCAGAAGGCGGAGGGCTGGGTCGCCATCCGCGACCGCTATGATGATGGCGGCTTCTCCGGCGGTACGTTGGAACGCCCCGCACTGAAACGGTTGATCGCCGACATCGAGGCGGGGCTCATCGACGTCATCGTCGTCTACAAAATCGACCGTCTGTCGCGCTCACTGATGGATTTCGCGAAGCTGGTCGAGGTGTTCGACCGCAACAACGTCACCTTCGTGTCGGTCACGCAGTCCTTCAACACCACCACATCGATGGGACGGCTGACGCTCAACATCCTTCTGAGCTTCGCGCAGTTTGAGCGCGAGGTGATCGGCGAGCGCATCCGCGACAAGTTCGCGGCCTCGCGCAAGCGTGGCATGTGGATGGGGGGCTTCGTGCCGATGGGTTACGACGTCAAGGACCGCAAGCTGGTGGTCAATGAAGCCGAGGCAGTAACGGTGCGGATGATTTTCGAGCGCTTCGCCGCCCTTGGCTCTGCGTCGACTTTGGCGCGCGCACTGCAAGCAGAGGATGTGCGCAACAAGCGTGGCAAGCGGATCGACAAGGGCTTCATCTACAAACTGATCAACAGTCGCGTCTATCTGGGCGAGGCGGTGCACAAGGGAACGTCCTATCCCGGCGAGCACGACGCCATCATTACGCAGGAACTCTGGGACCGCGTTCATGCAATCCTGAAGGAAAGTCCGCGCGAGCGGCGCGCCAAGAACCGCAATAGCTCAGAGGCGCTGCTTAAGGGCATCATCTTCACCGACACCGGTGCCGCCATGACGCCTACCTACACGCGGAAAGGCGAGCGCCTTTACCATTACTACACATCAATGGACCTGATCAGAAATCGCGACGCGCGCGGCGGGGATGGCCCCATGCGACTTGCAGCCGCCATGGTCGATGGCGCGGTAATTACTGAGATGCGACGGATCATCGGTGCACCGGAGATTGCTGCGCGAGTGATCGAGTCGCAGCGCCGCGACGGCGGGCCGATGGACGAGCGGGCAATCGTTGCTGCGCTCCAGCGATTCAATGACCTTTGGGACGCGCTCTATCCGGCCGAGCAGACCCGGATAGTGCGGCTGCTGGTCGACAGGGTCACAGTCGGGCCGAGCGGCATGGCGGTCGATCTTCGAAATAACGGCATTGCAACGCTGGTTCGAGAAATCGGCGAAATCGTACATCTGGAGGCTGCTGAATGACGCAAGCGAACGACACCACCCGCGTGTTCATCCAGCTGACGCAGCGGCGGCAGAATGGCCGGCCGCGTATCTTGCCACCGGAGCCGGGGACGCATTTCCAGTCCCGCAGTCAGGATCCGCACATCCTCAAAGCGCTGGGCCGCGCCTGGGCGTGGCGGCGGCGGCTCGAAGCCGGTGAGGCTGCAACGATCCACGAGATCGCGAAGGCCGAAGGATTCACCGACCGCTTCGTCAGCCGCATGGTGCGGCTGGCCTACCTGTCGCCGGACGTGCTGGAGCGGTTGGTCATCTCGCGCGACCCGCCGTCGGTGTCGATGAACGAGCTCATCGAGGCGGTCAATCTGCCTTGGTCGGAGCAGATGAGGCGGGTGTTTGAGGATCGGAATTCAGCCCGCTAAAATCCTGCAGCATCACTCGTTTTCCAGATGATTGATGACACTGTTTTGGGCTTTGAGCCTGCGTCATCAATTTGTTACTCAGCCGGTGCTAAATTTATCTTAAATTTTGTCAAACATAGAAAGAGAAGCACATGCGCACCCAAAACACTAGCCAGCCGATTCGTACAATCATTGCTGACCGCGTCACGCGTCGGGGCTTTCTCCTTGGCTCTGGTGCTGGGATCACCGCCGTAGCCGCCAGTGGCTTTGTAGGCTCGCTGTTTTCTGGCGCGGCCCATGCGCAGGCTGCGACATCGAGCCTGACCTTTACCGAGCTAAAGCGCATATATGACAAGACGCATCACGTGGCCGATGGCTACAAGGCCGATGTAGTCGCCGCCTGGGGCGATGCGATGCAGGCGGGTCAAGGTGCGCCAGATCTGCGCACCATGACAGCTGCTGATCAGGCTTCGCGGTTTGGCTACAACTGTGATTTCATTGGCTACATGCCGCTACCGAAGGGTTCGCAGAACTCCGACAACGGCCTGCTTTGCGTGAACAACGAATATGTCAGCTTCAACGTGATGTTTGACGAGATGCCTGATGATGGCGAAGGCGGCGCCAAGATGACCCTCGAGCAGGTGGCCCTGTGCAAGGCCGCGATCGGGCATTCGATCGTCGAAGTAAAGCGTGAGGCCGGTGTCTGGAAGATCGTGCAGGACAGCCCGATGAACCGCCGCATCACCATGGACACTGCGATGGCGCTGTCTGGTCCGGCGGCGGGGCATGCGTGGATGAAGACCGCAGCCGATCCCGAGGGGATGACGGCACGCGGCACCAACTACAACTGTGGCGGCGGCGTGACGCCCTGGGGCACCGTGCTGACCTGCGAAGAAGGTGCAGGTGACATCTTTGCAGGCGACATTGCAAAGACCCCCTTCTCCGCCGTACTGGAACGCTATGGATATGCCGGAGATGACTATTACGGCTTCGCCCGTTCTGAGGACCGCTTCAACGTTGAGAAGGAACCGAACGAGCCGAACCACTTTGATTGGGTGGTCGAGATTGATCCCTATGATCCGACCTCGACCCCGATCAAGCGCACTGCGTTAGGACGATTCGCGCATGAAGGATCGACCGTGGTCGTTAACAAGGATGGCCGCGTGGTCGTCTACATGGGCGATGATTCGAGCTTTGAATATGTCTATCGTTTTGTCTCAGACGCCAGCTATGACCCGGCCAATCCGGCCACGGGCAGAAATATTCTGGACGCAGGCACGCTGTCTGTGGCGCAGTTTGCGGCCGACGGCATAATGAACTGGTTGCCGCTGGTTCATGGCCAGGGCCCGCTGACCGCTGAAAAAGGATTTGCTGATCAGGCCGAGGTGCTACTGAAAACCCGTCTTGCTGCCGATGCCCTTGGCGCCACCCCGATGGACCGGCCGGAAGGCATGGAGGCGAACCCGATCACGGGCCGCGTCTACGCCAACATGACGAAGAACAAGAAGATCACTGCAGAAAAGTTGAACGCGGTTAACACCCGGCCCGAGAATTTCTATGGCCACATCGTCGAGATGATCCCGCCGGGCGGGGTTGGCAAGGACGCCGACCACACCGCTGGCAGCTACGGCTGGGATCTGTTCGTGCTGGCAGGCAACCCCGCCGACCCGGTGCATGGGGCAAAGTTCCATCCTGACACGTCGACGGATGGCTGGTTCATCAACCCGGACTATCTGACCTTTGACCCCAAGGGCCGGATGTTCGTGGCGACCGATGGGGCCAACGACTTTGGCATTGCCGATGGCATCTACGGCATCGACACCGAAGGCCCAGCGCGCGGTTTGCCGAAGTTGCTATTCGCCTGCCCAGCCGGCGCAGAGGCTGCCGGGCCCTGTTTTACTCCCGATGGTACTACGCTGTTTGTCAGCGTGCAGCATCCCGCTGAAGACAGCGCCACGCTGGCCACGGCAACGACCCTGTGGCCGGACTTTGCGGCAGGCGGCGTGCCGCGTCCCGCGGTGGTTGCGATCCAGCGGATTGACAGAGCGGAAGTCGCGTCCTGATCCGGCAAGGCATGTGACGCATTGGCGGGCAACCGAATGACGCAAAAATAACTCGGTTCTTCGAGCCGTGCGTAGCTCATTTTGCTTGCATAAGCGGCGTGTGCTCAAGTCTGTTGAGGCCACAATGATCCATGACATTGCCGAGGCCGAGAAAGTTACCGACCGCTTCGTCAGCCGCATGCTGCGGCTGGCCTACCTGTCACCTGTTGTGCTCGAGCGGTTGGTGATTTCGCGCGACCCGCCGTCGGTGTCGGCGAACGAGCTCATCGAAGCCACCTATCTGCCATGGGTGGAGCAGATGGGGCAGGTATTTGATTGCAGAGACTGCGTGCGATACAAACCGCCAGCGCGGCCGATTGGCGCGCGCTGACGGCCAACTCGTCACCAAGTGTATTACGGCGTTGTGGTCGAGCCGTGTTTATGACCTCCGTGCCCGGCCTTGGGGTCGATCATCATCGTTCCTTCGAAGCTCGAGAACTTAGCGAGTACGGCTGGATCCAGTTTTGATTCAGCGGCAGCCAACTGGGCGGCCAATGTCGTGGCATCCGCAGCGGAGATATTTGCGCTCTCTAAGAACTTCGGGTCTTTGAGACTGTCACCACTACAAAGCCGAATCTTCCACTGGCCGTCAACGCGCCAAAGAAGCGCCCGACCACCGCGTTCGCCCTGTACCCAACCGGCAATTGCATTGTCACCGATAACAACGACAGGCTCAACCGAAAGCGGATTTTCGGGCGTGTCAAACATGCCCTTCATCAAGTGAATGATTTCATGCTGGTCGTCATGAGCCAGCACCACATTCGGCAACAGCCCAAGCACCAAAGAGGCAGCAAGAACCGCGCGACGCGTAGTGTTCATCATTATGTTTATCCCTTCATTGTATCGAGGAGTCTTCCTGCGAGCACAGCGCGATACTTCGTCAACTGGTCGGAGCTACAGGAGACGGTGCAGAAAACAAACATGTGATCTGCAGACATGCGCCAAGCAGCGGCGGCTGCCCCGAAGATCAGTTCTTGATGATCCGGTCAGGCTGCAATCACATTGCGATTAGCCTATTTCGGGAGGTCCTCGCAGATGGGGAACATGAGAGCTTCTGCGAATTTCATCGCGATCAGAAGTGACCCGCGAGTGAAACGAAGACAACGGACGCCTGACGGGGACCCAACACTCACTTGCCGAGACCACTCCAGGTGCCGCCACAAGACGACACGCATCGCATACGGGGCTAGTATGCTTAGAACCATGATCCGCATCGTGGTTACCAACGTCACTGCAAATGACAGGAACCGAGCCGTCTGGAAGGATGTAGGCCGCGAGCTCAATCGAAGTTGCAGTGATAGTTGCGGTCTTATGAGCGAACCCGACGGATACTGCCGCCAACGCATACAATGCGAGGACGAGCAGTCTTGCCGACCTGAGGTTCCTGATGAGTCCCATACCGTGCTTCTGTATCCCCCTCCACAACTGGTCAAGGGGCAGGACAATTCTGTCCCTGAATCAGCGGGGAGTTCTACGCACCGCAGATCTTCGTGCGACCACGCCCACTGCTGGTTTCTATGAAACCGAGGGCGAGACGAACGTTTCAAACGAGACGTTTTCGCGGTATTTTTAACACATTGAAATCGCAATGCATTTTCATGCGTACCAATTTCGTCCGAGGTTCGGTCGGAATGAGACTGCGGGGCTTCTGAGACCGGATTCCGGCTCCAGCGCAGTCTCACAAGTACGGTCGGTCCTGCCAAACCCTTTTGAAACCAAAAGGAATTTCGAGGCTTATTGGGGGTGTGTCGGAGTTTGCGACAGGAAACTGGCGGAGACGGAGGGATTCGAACCCTCGATACGCCTTGAAAGCGTATGACGATTTAGCAAACCGTTGCCTTCAGCCTCTCGGCCACGTCTCCTGCTTGCGGCTTCTTGCCGTGATTTGATGGGGGATGCAAGCCTGCCGTGGGATGCTTCACGCCCTGGGCGGCGGGGCCAGCGGGAACTCGGCAAGGAGGCGCTGCTCGAGTTCCACGAGGTCGGCGGGCACGTCCATGCCGGTGGCGCGCATCTGGGCCAGTTCCTGGTGAACCTGCAAGTAGAGCTCATGCAAGTCTTCCGGCTGGCCATTCATCTCGCCCAGCAGCATGCCGATCTGCGCCTTCAGTTGCTCGAATGCCATGGTTCACACTTTTCCTGTTCGCGTTGGCCCCACCATAGACCTCTGCGCCGCGCGCTGCCAGTTTGGAACCGTTCCAAAATCCGACTAATTTAGTCGGTTTTTGTTGACAGACCCGGCCCTGCCGCGCCATAGAGCAGGCCGCCCGCAATTCGCTTTGAAGGAGTTTGCCATGTTCGCCTCGCGCCGCCATCTCCTGTGTCTCGGTCTCGGCCTTGCCATTGCCGCCGGGGCTGGCCTGCCGGCGCGGGCCGATGGCGTGGTGAATGTCTATACCTACCGCCAGCCCGAGCTCATCAGGCCGCTTTTCGACGCCTTCACCGCCAGGACGGGAATCGAAGTGAAGGCGGTCTTCGCCGACAGCGGCCTCGTCGAACGGCTCGCCCAGGAGGGCCGCAACAGCCCGGCCGACCTGCTGCTCACCGCCGATGCCGGGCGCCTGGTCGAGGCCGCGGCCCGCGGCCTTGCCCAGCCGGTGAATGATCCCGCTATCCTCGACAAGGTGCCGGCCAACCTGCGCGACAAAGACAACCAATGGTTCGGCCTCACGATGCGCGCCCGCGTCGTCTATGCCTCGCGCGAGCGGGTGCCGATCACCGCCATCACCTATGAGGAGTTGGCCGACCCCAAGTGGAAAGGCAAGATTTGCATGCGACCCGGCAATCACCCCTATAATCTGGGCCTCATCGCCGCGATGATTGCGCACAAGGGCGAGGATTATGCGCGCACCTGGCTCCAGGGCCTCAAGGCTAATCTGGCGGTCAAGCCGTCGGGCAATGACCGCAGCCAGGCCAAGAGTGTGTATGCCGGGGAATGCGACCTGGCGCTGGCCAACACCTATTACATGGGCAAGATGCTGACCGAGACGAAGGAGCCCGAGCAGCAGCAGTGGGCCAAGTCGGTGAAGATCGTGTTCCCCACCTCGCCCGATTTCGGCACGCATGTGAACATCTCCGGCATGCTGCTCACCGCCAACGCGCCCAACAAGGACAACGCCCTGAAGCTGATGGAATTCCTCGCCAGCGACGAGGCCCAGGCGCTTTATGCCAATGGCAATTTCGAATATCCGGTGAATCCCATGGTGCCGCCCAACGTCATCGTCACCTCCTGGGGCAGCTTCACCCCCGACACGCTGAACGTGGCCGAGATCGCCAGGCTGGAGCCCCAGGCCTCGAAGCTGGTCGACGAGGTGGGCTTCAACGACTAGCGCATGTCCCGATCAGGTGGACTCGCCTGATCGATAAGAACATGCGCCAGATCGAAAGCTTGAGCATGATCTTAAGGCAAGAGTGGGTTTCACTTTTGCGGATCATGCTCTAAGGACCGACGGGTGGGTCTGAAAAGTCAAGGTTCCGGGTTGCGGATTGTGGATGCTTTTTCAACCATAATCGGCTATCGTGATCTGGATTGGAGTTGACCATGCGTTATTTGATGATGGCCGCTGCCGCGGTTTTTGCCCTTTCGGCCGTTCCGGCTCTGGCGGACCAGAACTTCATCCCCATGGGGCAGGACTATGGCTTGGGCAACGATGCCGCGCCGCCGCTCGACAGCGAGCAGAGCAAGTTCAACGCCCAGGTCGATATCTACCAGTCCGAGGTCTATAACCGGAACCTCGCCAGGAAGCAGTTCGACAGCAACATCTTCAACCTCACCCAGGAACAGACGCCGGACAATCTGGGCGATAACGACCAGCTCGACTATTGATCCGCGCTGACAATCCGCATGACGCGCGAGGGCCGGATTTCCGGCCCTTTTGCATTTTTCCCTAAGGCTGCAGCGGAACCGCGATGCTGAGCGCCACGGGATAATGGTCGGAGCCGGCCGGCTCGCCGATGCGTTCGGCCTCCAGCAGGCGGATGCCGGGCGAGACGAAGATATGGTCAATGGCGAGCTGCGGCAGGCCCGCCTGCGCCGGCCAGCTTGGCAGGTTGGTGAGCCGGGTCAGGTTGGCGGCGCCGGGCAGCACCGAAAGGGTTCGCGAGAACGGCGTGGCGTTGAAGTCTCCCATGACCAGGTGCGGCCCCGGCGCCTTCCCGATGAGAGCGGCAAGTTGTTTCATTTCGCTGAACTGCTGCAGGAAGCGGGGAAATCGATTGGTGTGCACCGCGAATACCGTGAGCCCCCCGGCTTCCGGGCCAAGCCTTGCGCGCAGGAAAGACGGACCGCCATCCCGCCCGCGGCCGGCCGCTTCGGCGAACGGCAGTTTGGACAGCAGCGCCATGCTGCAGAAGCCGGTCTTCAGGCAGTGGTATTGATAGGGATAACGGCCTTTGAGCACATCGAGGATCGGGCGCTGCGCCGGCCCCAGCTCGACGAGGGCGATCACGTCGGCATCGAGCCGTTCGACCTCAGCGAGCACCGCATCGGCGTTGGCGTTGTGCCAGAACGAATTGAAGGCCGCGACTTTCAGGGCGCGCTCGCCCGCCGCCGCCTGCCCCACACTGCGCGGCTCCCGGCTCGCCACATGCGGCCAGACGCCGATGCCGACGAGCCCCAGCACGATGATCACGGTTGCGGCGAGAAGCCTGGCGCGCGGCATCGCCAGGCCGGCCAGAAATCCAACCGTCACCACCGCGAATTGCAGCGTGAAATGCGAGAAGACGTCGAAGGCGATCCACAACTGCCCGAGACGCGTGGCCGCCAGGCCGCACAGTCCCAGCAGCAGGCCCAGCAGGCAGCCGAAGCCGCCCGTAGGCTTGCGCTTGCGGCGCGGCACCACTTCCTCCGGCTGTTCTGGCGTCTGCAATGGACTGTCAGCCGGTTGGCCCAAGCGCTACTCCATACAAGAGGTCAGATCAGCCTGCTCTCCATCGGAAGTATCTGTTCGGGCGTACCAAAGCCCGGAAGCGCCTCAAAGCGTTTCTTCCACGCGGAGACATTGGGGTATGGGGTGAGGTCGATGTTCGCCTCGGCGGTGTAGCGCAGCATGCCATAGGCGCCGATGTCGGCGATGGTCGGGCGCCTGGCGGCGATCCACTCGGACCTTGCGAGCTCGTTCTCGAGAACGGCAAGCGCCGCCTTGGCCTCGGTGTCATACATGATGCGCACCTCGTCGCCAAACTGGCGCAGGCCGCGCGCGCGGGCACGCAAGCGATAGATGGGAACGGCCAGCTTGTCCCACTGCCAGAACAGCCACTCGCGGATGCGGTTCTTCTCCAGCCCGGTCTTGCCGTCGAACTTGTGAAGCTCGTCCGCGAGGTGCTGCAGGATCGCCGCCGACTGCACGTAATAGACGTGGCCGTCACGCAATGCCGGCACCTGGCCGTAGCGGTTCTTGACGAGATAGTCCGGCTGCTTGTGCTGGCCCTCGCGCAGGTTCACGTGGAAATAGGAGAAGGGATGCTTCGCCAGCGAGAGCATGAGACCCACGGTATAGGTCGGGCCGGAGCCCAGCATGCCATAAAGCGTGAAGCGCTCCTTGTTGACGGGGCCGGAGGCCGGCGCGGCGGCGGCCGCCGGCTTCTTCGCCGCCAGCTTCCTGGCCGGCATCGGCTTTGCCGCCTTCTTTGTGGCGGCGGTCTTCTTCGGCTCCGCTTTTTTTGCCACAGGCTTCTTCGACTCAGACTTCTTCGACTCAGGTCTTTTCGCAGCCTTCTTGGCTGTCTTCGCCATGGTTTAACTCCTCCCGGCCCCGACACAACAAAACTCCGGGTACGGACTATAGCGGAGAAGATTGCGAAAGGACAACTGAAACCAAGCCACTGACTGAAAAAGAAAATCTGTTATCAAAAAGAGGTGTTTTCACTAACTTGAGGCGCCGGGACGAGCTAACAAGAGAAGTCTGGTAATTCTTGCAAGTAATTGAAAAAATTAAAACAAATGCCGTCATGAAGGCCTTCGCCGGGGTGACAGCTAAAGGGGAAGCGGCTTTGGGGCGGGCCGCTCATATCCCCAGCTTGGCCTTGAGCAGGCCGCTGACGGCCTGGGGGTTGGCCTTGCCGCCGGTGGTCTTCATCACCTGGCCGACGAACCAGCTCAGCATGGTGGGCTTGTCCTTGACCTGTTCCACCTTGTCCGGGTTGGCGGCGATGATCTCGTCGACCGCCTTCTCAATGGCGCCGGTGTCGGTCACCTGCTTCATGCCCCGGGTTTCGACGATCTGGGCGGGCGAACCGCCCTCGGTCCAGACGATCTCGAACACGTCCTTGGCGATCTTGCCGGAAATCGTCCCGGCGGCAATCAGGTCCACGATCTCACCCAGCTGTGCGGCGGAGACGGGGGTGGTGTCGACCGACTTCCCTTCCTTGTTCAGGCGGCCGAACAGCTCGTTGATCACCCAGTTGGCGGCGGACTTACCGTCGCGGCCCTTCGCCACCTGCTCGAAAAAGTCGGCCGACGCGCACTCGGCGGTCAGCACCTGGGCGTCATAGGCGGTGAGCCCATAGTCCGTCATGAAGCGGGCGATCTTGCCGTCGGGAAGTTCGGGGAGCGAGGCCTCGATCTTGCCGATGAAGGCATCCTCAAGTTCCAGCGGCAACAGGTCCGGGTCGGGGAAGTAGCGGTAGTCATGCGCCTCTTCCTTGGAGCGCATGGAGCGGGTCTCGCCCTTCTTCGGGTCGAAGAGGCGGGTTTCCTGGTCGATCGAGCCGCCGTCCTCCAGGATGCCAATCTGGCGGCGCGCCTCGTATTCGATGGCCTGGCCCATGAAGCGGATTGAATTGACGTTCTTGATCTCGCAGCGGGTGCCGAATTCAGCCCCCGGGCGGCGGACTGACACGTTGACGTCGGCGCGCAGCGAGCCCTGCTCCATGTTGCCGTCGCAGGTGCCTAAGTAGCGCATGATCTGCCGGAGCTTCGTCACATAGGCCTTGGCCTCCTCCGCCGAGCGCATGTCGGGCTTGGACACGATTTCCATCAGGGCGCAGCCGGAGCGGTTCAAATCGACGAAGCTCATGCTGGGATGCTGGTCGTGGAGCGACTTGCCGGCGTCCTGCTCCAGGTGCAGCCGCTCGATGCCGACCTTGACGGCACGGCCGTCGACGTCCACATGCACCGAGCCCTCGCCCACCACGGGCTGCTTGTATTGCGAGATCTGGTAGCCCTGCGGCAGATCGGGGTAGAAATAGTTCTTGCGGTCGAAGACCGAGCGCTTGTTGATCCGGGCCTTGAGGCCGAGACCGGTCCTTACTGCCTGCTCGACGCAGAATTCATTGATCACCGGCAGCATGCCCGGCATGGCGGCATCGACGAGGGAGACGTGGTCGTTGGGGGCGCCGCCGAATTCGGCCGAGGCGCCGGAGAACAGCTTGGACTTGGCAAGCACCTGGGCATGGACCTCGAGGCCGAGGACGACTTCCCAGTCCCCGGTCGCTCCCTTGATCCAGTCCTTCTTCTCGGCCACGCGTTTCGCGGAATCCAGCATCTTCTCACCTCAATCTGGCGCCTTGGTAGCCACTCGGGAGCCCGGGTTCAAGACCCGTGCTTGGCCAGTTCCCGGCCGATGGAACGGGCCAGCCACAGGGCGGCCACGGCGAGCAGCCCAACCACGGCCATGAAGCCCCAATTGACGGCCTTCAGGTCCCAACCGTGCTTCCACGCCTCGATGAAAAGCACGAGGCACAGGAAGCCGGAAACACCCAGCACGCCCCAGCGCAGGACCTTCATGACGAGGATGGCGAGTGGCGACATGGGACCCTTTCAATGGCCGGGGGTTCCCCCTCGCGGCCCCGCATGCTAGCCCCTCAAGCCTAACATTGGCGTGTGATGATGTCGAAATCGAAACCCGATCTGTCCGCCCTGTCGCCCGAGACCCGCCTGGTGGCGGCGGGCCGCGACTATGCCGAGCACGGTTTCGTCAATCCGGCGGTCTACCACGGCTCCACCGTGCTGTTCCCGGATACCGCAGCCCTCAAGGACCGCACGCAGGCCTATGTCTATGGCCGGCGCGGCACGCCAACCTCGCGCGCGGTGGAGGAAGCCGTGGCCCTCGTCGAGGGTGGGCACAATGCCAAAATGCTGCCCTCGGGCCTTGCCGCCATCTCCACCGCCCTCCTCGCCTTCCTGAAGGCCGGTGACCACCTGCTGATGGTCGACACCGTCTACCAGCCGGCCCGCCAGTTCTGCGACGGGCTGCTGAAGGGGCTGGGTGTCGAGACCACCTATTACGATCCGCTGATTGGCCGCGGCATCGCTAGCCTGATCAGGCCCAACACCCGCGTGGTCTATGCCGAGAGCCCCGGTTCGCAGACCATGGAGGTGCAGGACATTCCGGCCATAGCGGAGGCCGCGCACAAGGCAGGCGTCCTCGTCTTCATCGACAATACCTGGGGGGCTGGCCACTATTTCAAGGCCTTCGAGCATGGCGCGGATGTCTCGATCCAGGCGGCCACGAAATATCTCGTCGGCCACTCCGATGCGATGATGGGCACCGTCACCTGCACGAAGGAGACGTGGGAGACCTTCCGCCACGCCTATGAGGAAATGGGCCAGTTCGCCGGGCCCGATGACATGTACCTCACCCTGCGCGGCATCCACACCCTCGACGTGCGCCTCGAGCGCCACATGAAGAACGCGATGAACGTGGCCGAGTGGCTCCGCGGCCGGGCGGAGGTCGACACCGTGCTCTACCCTGCCCTGTCCAACGCGCCCGGGCACGAACTGTGGAAGCGCGATTTCCGCGGCGCCTGCGGGTTATTCTCGGTGGTGCTGAAACCCTGCTCGGAGACAGCCACGGCGGCCTTCCTCGACAAGCTGCAACTGTTCGGCATGGGTTATAGCTGGGGCGGCTATGAGAGCCTTGTGGTGCCGTTCAAGCCGCACCGCACAGCCACGCGCTGGCAGCCGGAGGGCTGGTCGCTGCGCCTGCACATCGGACTCGAGAATCCGGACGATCTCAAGGCCGACCTTGCGGAAGGCTTCAAGGCGCTGAATTCCGCCTCTTGAAAAATCGGATTTCGTTCCTATATCGGGGTTTGGAGGGTTCCATGACGCGAATTTTTCGGTTTCTTGCAGCCTTGATGGCCGTTCTGGGGATATCCGCCCCCGCCATTGCCCAGCAGCTGGCGGATGACCCGCAGCTGATTTTCCAGAAGACCACCGTGTGGCGGATGCTCTCGCCCAACGCCACGCTGGACACCTTTGTGATCGACGATCCGCTCGTCGAGGGCGTTGCCTGCTACTTCACCCTGCCGCGGGTGGGCGGCTGGAAGGGTTGGGCGGGCTTCGCCGACGAGAGCTCCGTCACTTCCATCGCCTGCCGCCAGGTGGGGCCGATCAAGATCACCTCGAAGTTCTCCCAGGGCGAGGAAATCTACCGCGAGCGCCGTTCGCTGTTCTGGAAGAAGATGCAGATCGTGAGGGGCTGCGACGCCCAGCGCAACGTGCTGGTCTATCTCTCCTACACCGACCGGCTGATTGAAGGCTCGCCGCAGAACTCCACCTCCACCGTGCCGGTGATGCCATGGGGCAACGAGCAGGCGCCGAAGTGCGGGGATTTCGTGAATCCGTGAGGCCTCAAGGATTCTTCCGCTGAAGGGGCGGCCGGGCAACCCGGCCGCTTTTCATGCGCGGTTTCCGGCGGCGTCGATCAGCAGGCTGCCGTCTTCCTTGAGGAAGGGGCCGGGCGGCCAGCGCTCCAGAAGGTCGAGCACCGTTTCGCTGGGCCGGCACAGGCGCACGCCTTTGGCCGTGCAGACGATGGGACGGTTGACCAGCACAGGGTGCTCGATCATGGCGGCAAGGATCGTCTCGCCGCTCACGTCCTCGCCGAGCAGGCCCAGTCCAGCGGCGGGCGATTTCGAGGTGCGCAGCGCGGTGCGCGGCGTCAATCCCGCGGCGGCGAAGAGGCCGAGCAGCTGCGCCCGAGTCCAGCCGGTTTGCAGGTATTCGATGATGATGGGGCGGTAACCCGCCGCCTCGACGATCGCCAGCACGTTGCGCGAGGTGCCGCAATCCGGGTTGTGGTGAATGACGGCGCTCACGGCCTGGCGCGCCCGTGGCGCAGGCCTGCCTCGTACCAGCCCTTGCTGGCATTGACGATCTTCACCACCGACAGCATGACCGGCACCTCGATGAGCACGCCCACCACGGTGGCGAGTGCCGCACCCGAGTGGAGACCGAAGAGGCTGATGGCGGCAGCGACCGCGAGCTCGAAGAAATTCGAAGCGCCGATGAGCGCCGAGGGCCCCGCCACGCAATGCTGTTCGCCGCTCCAGCGGTTGAGCAGATAGGCGAGGCCGGCGTTGAAATAGACCTGGATGAGAATAGGCACGGCAAGAAGGGCGATGACCATCGGCTGGGCGATGATCTGCGGCCCCTGGAAGGCGAAGAGCAGCACGAGCGTGGCGAGCAGCGCCGCCAGCGAGATGGGCTGAAGCCGCTTCAGCAGGCCTTGCAGGGCCGCCTCGCCGCCCGACGCCAGCACCCTGCGGCGGATCAGCTGTGCTGCGATGACCGGAACGACGATGTAGAGCGCCACCGACAGGATCAGCGTCTCCCACGGCACGGCGATGGCCGAGATTCCGAGCAGAAAGGCGACCAGTGGCGCGAAGGCGACGATCATGATCGCGTCGTTGAGGGCCACCTGCGAGAGCGTGAAATGCGGCTCGCCCCTTGTGAGGTTGCTCCACACGAAGACCATGGCAGTGCAGGGCGCGGCGGCGAGCAGGATAAGGCCGGCGATGTAGCTGTCGATCTGGTCCGCGGGGAGCCATGGCCGGAACAGCCAGCCGATGAAGATCCAGCCCAGCAGCGCCATGGAAAAAGGCTTCACCGCCCAGTTGATGAACAGCGTAACGCCGATGCCGCGCCAGTGGCGGGTGACCTCGGACAGCGCCGCGAAGTCGATCTTCACCAGCATCGGCACGATCATCGCCCAGATGAGCACGGCAACCGGCAGGTTGACCTTCGCCACCTCCATGGCGCTGATCGCCTCGAACACCCCCGGCATCATCTGCCCCAGCGCAATGCCGGCGAGGATGCACAGCAACACCCAGACGGTGAGATAGCGTTCGAACAACGGCATGCGGGGCGCCTAAATTGCAGACCTGTCGCTCATAATGCGGACATGTGACCGATTGATGAAGGCCCGGCGGGCTGGACGGAAAAGGAGGATCATGCTCCAAGGGACTGGAGGAGCAGACCCCATGTTATTTTTCACGCGCCGCGATTGGATGACCCCGTGATCGAAATCAAGATCAACTCACCGGAGCAGATTCTGAACTCGTTCGATCCGTCTCCGTTCCACATCCGCGACCTGGATGACAGGGCAGCCGAATACATTATCGAATCCGCCGAAGAGGTGGGATCGGCAAACCCGCTGCTGCTGGTCATCGAACTGCCGCGAAGCGAGGCAGAGCGGGGCCTTTCGCAAGACCTTCCCACGGCCTTGAGCAATTCCTTCCGCTACCGCGCAACGCAGGCGCGCTATCAGCTGAGGGACCTGTTCCGGATCGGCCGCCTGTCGCTCGCCATCGGACTGGCGGTTCTCGGTCTCTGCACGCTCATCATCCATCTGCTGGGGCATTCGGGCGGAAGCTCGACCTTCGCCCAGATGACCGAACAGGGTCTGTTCATCCTTGGATGGGTGGCCTTGTGGCGGCCGCTCGAGATCTTCCTTTATGACTGGTGGCCAATCAGGAAGCGGATCGCTCTCCTCGATCGCCTGTCTGCCGCGCGTGTCGAGATCAGGCCGCGATGAAAAGCGCGGCTGCCCGGGACGGCGGACCGGGCACGTCCGCACTCCGCTGCCCCACTGCGTGGGGCCGGGGAAAGAACAGGGTCAGAGCTTCGCACCCTTCTTCGCCAGCTCGTCCATCAGCGCCTTCACCTGGGCAGCCGGCGCCTCGCGGACTTCGCCGGGCTCCATGCCGCCCAATGTGAAGGGACCATATTGCAGGCGCACCAGGCGGTTCACCACGCAGCCGAAGTGATCGAAGAGCTTGCGGATCTCGCGGTTCTTGCCTTCCGTCAGCACGCAGCGGTACCAGCGGTTGGCGCGCTCGCCCTGGCCATATTCCTCGACGAATTCCGCGCCGCGGTATTCGACGCCGTCGATGGCGATGCCTTGGGCGATGGCCTCGATCTCGGCGGGATTCAACTGGCCCCTCACCCGCACGCGGTAGAGCCGCGACAGGGCCATTTCCGGGCTCATCATGGCCTGGGCCAGCGGGCCGTCGGAGGAGAGCACCAGCAGGCCCTCGCTGTTGACGTCCAGCCGTCCGACATTCATCACCCGCGGGTGGCGGCCGGTCCATTGCGGCGGGTTCAGCGCCGGCAAATCGAAGATCGTCTTGCGGCCCTTGTGGTCGCGGTGGGTGACCAGCACGTCGACCGGCTTGTTGAGCAGGAAGAGGCGCGGCAAGAGCTTCGTCTCCGGCGCCACGGGGCGGCCGTCGATCAGCACGGTGTCGCCCTCCTCCACCGGCGTCGTCGGCGTGGCCTTGCTGCCGTTGACCGAGACGCGGCCGCCGGCCACCAGCCGCTCCGCCTCGCGGCGAGAGCCTGCTCCAGCCTTCTGGAGATAGACGTTGAGGCGCATCAGCCGCCCGTGACGGGCGGGAAGAAGGCCACCTCGCGCGCGCCCCTAACCGGGGCGTCGAGCGCCACATGGGTCTGGTCCACCGCGGCGCGCAGCGTGCGGCGTTCGGCCAGCGCGGCGGCTACGGCTTCGTCAACTGCGCTCAGATGATCGATGAGGTCAGCGACTGTTGCGACGGAGGCGGGCACCTCCACGTCTTCGGCGCTCTTGCCGGCGATCTGCCGGATGCGGGCGAAATAGAGGATCTTCATCAATCGACAACGTGCCGGATGCCGGCGCGGAAATAATCATAGCCGGTGTAAAGCGTCAGTGCCGCGGCAACCCACAGCATGGCGATGCCCGCGGCCGTCGTATGCGGGATTACCGTATCGCCCGCGGGACCGGCGATGAGGAGGCCAATGGCGATCATCTGCACCGCGGTCTTCCACTTGGCGATCCTCGTGACCGGCACCGAAACCTGCAGCTCGCCCAGATATTCGCGAAGCCCTGAGACCAGCACCTCGCGCGACAGGATGATGATGGCCGCCCAGATGTGGCCGCCGCGCAGAATGTCATCGGCACAGAGCACGAGCAGCACGACGGCGACCAGCACCTTGTCGGCGATCGGGTCCAGCATGCGGCCGAGGGATGACTGCTGCTGCCAGCGCCGGGCGAGATAACCATCCAGGAAGTCGCTGACGGCGGCCAGCAGATAGATGGCGAGTGCGGCCCAGCGTGCGTCGTTGCCGCCCCACAGCAGCAGCCCTGCCACCACGGGCACCGCCACGATGCGGCCATAGGTGAGGATGTTCGGAAGGTTCCACACCTTCGAAAAAGCCGCTGCCTTGCCTGTCTCCGACTGATTCATTCCGGCGCTCATTCTGCACTGTCGTGGAAGTGGTCGTAAATAGCCTGCGCGAGGGCGTGGCTCACCCCTTCCACCGCGGCAAGGCCGGTGACGCTCGCCCTTGACACCGCTTTGGCCGAACCGAAGGCCTGCAGCAAGGCTTTCTTACGCAAGGGCCCTATGCCCGGAACCTCGTCCAGCGGGTTGACCCCGATGGCCCGGGAGCGCCGGGCCCGGTGCGAGCCGATGGCAAACCTGTGCGCCTCATCCCGCAGGCGCTGGATGTAGTAAAGCACCGGGTCCCTAGCCTCGAGCATAAACGAGGCCCGGCCCGGCACATAGAAATGCTCGCGCCCCGCGTCGCGGTCCGGCCCTTTGGCGACGCCCGCCACGGGCAGGTCGGAGAGGCCCAGCTCGTCCAGCACGGCCTTGGCGGCGGAAAGCTGGCCCTGGCCGCCGTCGATCAGGACGAGGTCCGGCCAGGCCTGCACGTCTTTCGCCTGTTCCTCCCCGCGGGTTTCCGCCTCCTCCTTGAGAAGGCGGCTGAAGCGCCGGGTCAGCACCTCACGCATCATGGCGAAGTCGTCCGATCCGATCTCCTCGGACCGGATATTGAACTTGCGGTACTGCGGCTTGATGAAGCCGTCCGGCCCCGCCACGATCATGCCACCCACCGGGTTCGCGCCCTGGATATGCGAGTTGTCATAGACCTCGATGCGGCGCGGCACTTCCGGAAGGTCAAACACCTTCTGCACGCCTTCGAGCAGCTTCGTCTGCGACGAGGTTTCGGCCATGCGGCGGCCCAGCGCCTCGCGGGCATTGGTGACGGCATGCTCGACGAGGGTCTTCTTCTCGCCGCGCTGCGGCGCCGCGACTTCGATCTTGCGGCCGGCATGGGTGGAGAGGGCTTCCTCGAGCAGCTCACGCTCCTCCACGTCATGCGACAGCAGCACGAGGCCGGGAATGGGCTTGTCGTCATAGAACTGGGCGAGAAAGGAGGCCATGATCTCCGGCGCTTCGTGGCTCTTGTCGGCCTTCGGGTAATAGGCGCGGTTGCCCCAGTTCTGGAAGGAGCGGAAGAAGAACACCTGGATGCAGGTCTGCCCGCCCTCTTGGCTCAAGCCGAAAACATCCGCCTCCTCCACGCCCTGCGGGTTGATGCCCTGCATCTGGGTGACGAAACTCATGGCCTGGATGCGGTCGCGGTAGGTGGCGGCGCGCTCGAAATCGAGGTTCTCGGCGGCTTCCTCCATCTGCTTGGCGAGCTCGGCCTTCACCGTCTGGCTCTTGCCATTAAGGAAGGCCTCCGCCTCCTTGGCGAGCTCGGCATAGGCCTCGGGCGTGATGTAGTTGACGCAAGGAGCCGAACACCGCTTGATCTGGTAGAGCAAGCACGGCCTGGTGCGGTTGGCATAGACGCTGTCGGTGCAGGTGCGCAGAAGAAACGCCTTTTGCAGCGTGTTGATGGCGCGGTTCACAGCGCCCGCCGAGGCGAAGGGGCCGAAATAGCTTCCCTTGCGGTTGCGCGCACCACGGTGCTTCACCAGTTGCGCCACGTTATGATCCCTGGCGATGAGGATATAGGGGAAGGACTTGTCGTCCCTGAGGATCACGTTGAAGCGCGGCTTCAGCTTCTTGATGAGGTTGGCTTCGAGCAGTAGCGCCTCCGCCTCGGTCGCCGTCGTCACGAACTCCATGTTGGCGGTGAGCGAGATCATGGTGGCAATCCGCGCCGTGTGGCCCCAGGCGCGGGTGTAGTTCGAGACGCGGTTCTTCAGGTTGCGCGCCTTGCCCACATAGATGACATCGCCCTTGGCGTCATACATGCGGTAGACACCGGGCTTGGGCGGCAGCCTGGTGACGAAATCGCGGATGAGGTCTGTTCCCCTTGCGTCAGGGATGGGCGACTCATCGGGCGCTTGGGCGGGCTCGGACGTCATGACGGCTTTCTACATCCGCAGCGCGGTGCGGCAAAGCGCCCTGCTATCTCTGGCGCTCGATCTCCACGCCCACGCTGCGGGCATTCTTGATAATGTCAGGCTTCTCGACCCGCACGCGCGCGGCCACCACGCGCTTGTCGCGCAGACAGGCGGCGGCGATTTTCTCGCACAGCGTCTCGACCAGATTGATGTGGCCCCCGGCGATGATCTGTTCCACCTTTTTCACCACGATCTCGTAGGACACGACGTGGCCGATGTCGTCGTCCTGCGGGCCCTCGCCTTCCTGAACCGAAAGGTCGATGTTGACGATGATGCGCTGCGGATCGGTCTTTTCATGCGCGTAGATGCCGATCAGCGCCATCAGGTCCAGGTCGCGCACGAAAACGTGGCGGAGGCCCGATGTGGCGCTCGCCACGTGATGGCTGATCATCGGCTTCTTCATTCATTGACCTCGACGACGTCCGGCGTCTGCCAGACAAGATGCTGGCCACCGTCCAGCGCGATCATCTGCCCCGTCAGTGACGGTTGTGACAATATGAATTTGACGGCGGCGGAAATCTCCTCCGGCGACGTGCCGCGGCCCAGAAGCGTCAGTTTCGCCTGCTTGTCGAACTCCGCCTGGTCCATGCGCGCTGACGGAAGGGCGGGACCAGGGCCGATGGCATTGACGCGGATATTGGGCGCCAGCGCCTGGGCCAGCGTGCGGGTGGCCGTCCACAGGCCCGACTTAGAGGTGGTATAGGAGAAGAACTTCGGGTTCAACTTCCACACGCGCTGGTCGATGATGGAGATAATGTTGCCCTCTTCGCCCTCCGGCAGTTGCCGGGCGAAGGCCTGGGAGAGGAAGACGGGTGCCCGCAGGTTGGTGTCGAGATGGTCGGCCCAGCTCGCCTTGGTGATGGCGCCCACCTCGTCGGGCTCGAACAGCGAGGCATTGTTGATGAGGCAGGTGAGGCCGCCCAGCGCCGCGGAGGCTTCGGCGATCAGCCGGTCCGGCACGTCGGCCTCCGACAGGTTGCCGCGCACGATCACCGTGTTGCGGCCCATGGCGCGGATCAAGCCCGCCACCTCCCCGGCTTCGGCGATCGAGGCGTTGCAGTGGACGGCCACATCCCAACCGTCCTGGGCAAGATCGAGCGCCAGCCGGCGCCCGATGCGCCTGGCCGATCCCGTGACAAGAACCGACCTCTTCATGCCGATGGCTTCGGCAGCAGGATGACGTAATGCTTCCTCACCTTCTTCACCGTCTCCCACGTGCCCTTGAAGCCCGCGGGAATGATGAAGGCATCGCCCTTCTTCAGCGTCCAGGTCTTGCCGTCCTCATTGGTGAGGATCGCCTTGCCCTCGATGAAATGGCAGAACTCCCACTCGGAATAGTCGATCTTCACCTTGCCGGGCGTCGATTCCCAGATGCCGCAGTAGAGGCGGTCATCCTCGCCGGTGAAATGGTTCCAGGTCGTGGTGCGGTACTTGCCCCTGACCAGCTTTTCGGCGCCGGGCTTGCCCTTCTCGGGCTCTGGGGCATGCTTGCCCTTGCTCTTCATCACCAGAATATCGGCCATGTCTCGTTCCTCTATGTCAGTCGTTTCAGCAGCTCGTCGCGCGTTGGCTCGAAATCGGAGGCGGCCCACCAGTCTTCAAGCTTCTTCAGCACGATGCCGATGTCCGGTCCGGGCTTCATGCCCGCGGCAAGAAGATCGTGCCCGGTGACGGGCAGCGCGGGAATGGTCCAGCGCAGCGGCAGGTCCAGAAGCGCCTGCCAGCCAGCATCCTCCATCGGCGCAGCGGACCGCGCCCAGGCGAGCAGGACGAGATCGCGCCACGCGCCAGCGCCCAACTGGTAGAGAATGATGCGCTGCTCGGCCGGGCGCAGCGTGGGCGAAGGCGGCACATGCGAAACCATGTTGCGGAGCCTCGCGCCCTCCTCGTTGGAGAGACGCCAGCGCGACGTCATGGCCAGCGGATTGCTGGCCAAGGCGGCGAGCCTCAGCACCGCATCGGGCGGCAAGCGCTCGAGCACAGACCAGTCTTCCGTATACGGAAGAAGATGGGCGAGAATGCCTTGCGCCGCCATCAGCTGCAGCGTGGCGACGGCGCCGGGGGCGGCCATGAGCTTGAACACCTCCTGACGGATACGCTCCGCCGAGAGGCTATCGAGGCCTGACTTGAGGCGCATGCAGGCTTGAAGACCCGCGGCATCAGGCGCGCCGTGGCCATAGCGCGCATGGAAGCGGAAGAAGCGCAGGATGCGGAGATAGTCCTCCGTGATGCGCTGCTCCGCATCGCCCACAAAGATGACGCGGCGTGCCTGCACGTCCGCCCAGCCATTGACGTAATCATAGATCCTGCCCTGCGCATCGCAGTAGAGCGCGTTCATCGTGAAGTCGCGCCGCTGGGCGTCCGTCTCCCAGTCGCCGGTAAACTTCACCTTGGCGCGGCGGCCGTCGGTCTCAAGATCATGGCGCAGTGTGGTCACTTCGTAAGGGTGATGGTCGACAACGGCAGTGACCGTGCCGTGGTCGATGCCGGTGGGATGGACGGCCATACCGGCAGCCGAGCAGGCCGCCGTCACCTGCTCGGGCGAGAGGTTGGTGGCGACGTCGACCTCCGTCACCTGCTCGCCCAGCAGCGCGTTGCGCACGGCGCCTCCCGCCACGCGGCCCTCGCCGCCTGCCGTGGCCAGCACCGCGAACAGGCGCTGCAGCGCGGGCTCCTGGAGCCACGCTTCAGCGGCGAGGGAGGGAAGCTTGCTCATGGCGTTTCATACATCAGGCGGTAGAGATTGCGGATCATGCCGGCGGTTGCGCCCCAGATATAACGCTCCTGCCACGGCATGGCATAGTAATAGCGGGTCTGGCCCTGCCAGTCGCGCGAATGGAGCACGTGATGGGCTGGGTCCATGAGGAAGGCGAGCGGCACCTCGAAGACGTCCTTCACCTCCGCCTCTTGCGGCGCCACGGTGAAGCCGGGGTGCAGCACGGCCACCACTGGCACGACGCGGTAGTTCGTTGAGGTCAGATAGGCGTCGAGGAAGCCGATGGGTTCCACGAAGCTGGGCGCGATACCCGTCTCCTCCTCCGTCTCGCGGAGTGCTGCGGCGACGGCATTGGCATCCTTTTCGTCAATGCGCCCGCCGGGAAAGGCGATCTGCCCGGCATGGCGGCGCAGGTGGGGCTGACGCTCGGTTAGGAGCAGGTTGAGGCCGTCCTCGCGCTGCACCAGCGGCACCAGTACGGCGGCGGGCTTCGGCTGCTCGGTGGCGGGGATCATCCGCGCGGTGGGGTTCAGGTCGTCGTCGCTGAAGCTGTGCTGGGGCGGTGCTTCGGCATGAAGCCGCCGGGCCGCCAGCACCCGGAACGCCGCCTCGTCAATAGCGCTCAAGAGGCGAGCCCGATCTCGGTGGCCTTCTGCATGGGGTAGAAGCGGCCAGACGACCAGACGCCGAACCAGCCCTCCTCCACCACGCCCGCCGAAGCCAGCTCATAGAACAGGGCGCGGCTCACCAGCGCCTCGAGATTGACCCTGACCAGCACATAGGGCTTGAGGCCACCCGTGCCCTGCTCCTCGGCAAAGCGTAAGGGATGTGCGTCATCGATCGCGACCTCCTCATCCACATTGGTCTCGAAATGCAGGATCTGGCTCTTCCCTTCGCCCTCCACCCGCATGCGGATCGCGGTGAAGGGTGCGTCATCGACCTGGATCCCCACCTTTTCCACAGGGGTGACGAGATAGTACTTCCCGTCCGCATCCAGCCGCAGCACCGAGGCGAAAAGCTGGACCAGCGGTTTCCGCCCGATCGGCGAATTCATGTAAAACCAGGTGCCGTCCTGGGCGATGCGCATGTCGATGTCGCCGCAGAAGGGCGGATTCCACAGGTGGAGGGGCGGCGGCCCCTTGGCCTTTGACACCTCTCCAAGCCCCTTGAGGGGGTTGCTGGCATCGCGCGGATCCGTGTTCATTTTCGCGTCATTACAGTTGAGTCGGACTGTCCTTCGCGCCTCTTTTAGGCCATTCTCGCCCGGCAAGGATCAAATCAATTGAACGGGCCCGCCGGGGGCCGAATCTTACTCTAGTGAGTGCCATGGCCAGCATCAACGAAGCAGACCGCCAGATCGTTTCAGACATCGAGGGGGCCACGGAGCGGCTGGGCAAGGCTAGGGCCGCCATAGGCCGGGTCATCTTCGGGCAGGACGAGGTGATCGAGCAGGTGCTGATCGCCATCCTCGGCGGTGGCCATGCCCTGCTGGTGGGTGCCCCCGGCCTTGCCAAGACCAAGCTTGCCACCACGCTGGGCCGCGTTCTCGGCCTCGACGAAAAGCGCGTGCAGTTCACGCCTGACCTGATGCCGGCGGATATCGTGGGCTCCGAGGTCCTCGACGAGGACGAGACGGGCCGCCGCCAGTTCCGTTTCCTGCAGGGCCCCGTCTTCTGCCAGCTGATGATGGCGGACGAGATCAACCGCGCCTCGCCGCGCACCCAGTCGGCCCTGCTGCAGGCGATGCAGGAGCACCATGTGACGGTGGCCGGCCAACGCCATGACCTGCCGCGGCCCTTCCACGTGCTCGCCACACAGAACCCGATCGAGCAGGAAGGCACCTATCCGCTGCCCGAAGCGCAGCTTGACCGCTTCCTGGTGCAGATCGACGTGCCCTATCCTTCGCTCGACGCCGAGCGCCGCATGCTGTTTGCCACCACCGGCGCTACCGACGCCGAGGCCGAGACGGTGCTCTCCACCACTGAACTGCTGAATGCCCAGCGTTTGACCCGCCTGATCCCGGTGGGCGAACAGGTGGCGGAAGTCATCCTCCGCGTGGTCCGCGCCGCGCGCCCCGGCCCCGAGGCCGACGACTACGTGAACCGCAACGTCGCCTGGGGGCCCTCGCCGCGCGCATCACAGGCGCTTATGGTGGGCGCGCGCGCGCGGGCCATGCTGCAGGGCCGCCTCTCCCCGTCGCTCGATGACGTGCAGGCGCTGATGGGCCCGGTGTTCCGCCACCGCATGGCGCTGAACTTCACGGCGCGCGCCGATGGCCACACCATCGACGGCACGATCGAGCGTCTCTCCGGCCTCATCGCCTGATCTGATGTCCACCGCCCCGGCCCTCACCCTCGCCGACCGCGCTGCGGCAGTCTCCCGCGCGCTGCCGCCGCTTCTGGTCGAAGCGGAGCGTATCGCCGCGACGGTGATCCTGGGCGAGCACGGCCGCAAGCGCGCAGGCCCTGGCGAGAGCTTCTGGCAATACCGCCATTACAGCTTCGGAGACTCGACCCAGCGCATCGACTGGCACAAGTCGGCGCGATCGAGCCATGTCTATATCCGCGAAAACGAGTGGGAAGCGGCAAACACGCTGTGGGTCTGGTCATCGCCGTCGATCTCCATGACCTTTAAGTCGCACCTCGCCCAGGTGACGAAGCGCGAGCGCGCGCAGCTCCTGGCACTCGCAATCGCCTCGCTCGCGGTGCGGGCGAATGAGCGGGTGAGTGCGCTGGGGTCTCCCCACGCGCCCGACCACACACGGGCTCAGCTGGTCAAGCTCGCGCAGTGGTTCATGAAGGCGGAGGGCTCCACGCTTCCGAGCTTCACCCGCATGCCGCGCTTCTCAGGCGCGGTGCTGGTCAGCGACTTCTTCGAGACGATCGATGACATTGCACGCGCCATCACGCCGCTCGCGGAGACCGGCGTCAGGGGCCATCTCGTGCAGGTGGTGGACCCCGCGGAAGAAACGCTGCCCTATGCCGGCCGCGTCGAGTTCCACGAGATGACGGGGCCGCTCAAGTTCCTCTCGTCCAAGGCCGAGACGCTGCGCGAGGCCTATATGCAAGAGCTCGCCGGGCATCGCGCGGCGCTGAAGGAACTCTGCCAGCGCATCGGCTGGAGCTTCGTCATCCACCGCACGGATGAGCCGCCTACAGCCACGCTGCTCGCGCTGCATGCGCTGATCTCCGGCGAGGCCGGCCGATGAGCATGCTCAGCGCCATAACCTTCGGCACGCCACTGGCACTTGCCGCTCTGCTGCTGCTGCCGGTGATCTGGTGGCTTTTGCGCTTCACGCCGCCCAGGCCAGAGACGGTGCGCTTCCCGGCGATCCGCCTGCTGCTGGGCCTCAGGAACCGCGAGGAACAGCCGGACAAGACGCCGTGGTGGCTGCTGCTGCTGCGGCTTGCGCTGGCCGCTCTCGTTATCATCGGCGTGTCGCATCCGCTCTATGCGCCAGGCCGCACAGGCGCGCTCACCAGGACGCCGGTGCTGCTCGTGGTCGATGACAGCTGGGCGGCCGCGAAGGACTGGGACCAGCGTCTCGCGGTGATGGCCGAAGTGCTGGACGATGCCGCCGCGGGCGGCGCCACGGTAACGCTCGCCACCTCCACCCCCGAACTCCGGCCGCAGGCGCTGGAGCCCAAGTCCGCGGCCGACCTTCAGAGCCGCGCCGCAGCTCTGCAGCCGCGTGCCTTCGGCCCCGATCGCACGGGCCTGCTGCAGCGGCTCGACCAGGCCTTCGGCCAGCAGGACGCGCTGCACGTGGTGTGGATCGCCGACGGCATCGATGACGGCAAGGCGCAGGATTTCGCGGCGGGGCTCAAGAAACTCGCCAAAGGCTCCGCCACCGTTGAGGCGATCATGCCGTCAATGGCGCAGCTTCCCATGGCGCTCGCCGCGCCGCGCTTCGAGGGCGGCAGCATCAAGGTCACCGTGCTGCGGGCGCCTGGTGGGGCCGCCCGGTCCGTGCCGGTCGCCGCAACCGCCGGCAATGGCCGCAGCTTCGGCGACGTGACAGTGAATTTTGCCGCGGGCGCCACTTCCGCCGGGGGCATGATCGAACTGCCGACCGAACTGCGCAATGAGGTGAGCCGCATCAGCGTGAAGGACGAACACAATGCCGCAACCACATTCCTCATGGATGACCGCTGGCGGCGGAAGACCGTGGGCCTCATGTCCGGCACTACCGCCGAGGGGGCGGAGCCGCTGCTGGCTCCTCTTTACTATGTCTCGCGCGCGCTAGAACCCTATGCCGAACTGAGCCAGCCGAAGGACACGGCGGCGCTGAAGAGCCTGCTCGATCAGGGCCTGTCCATGCTGGTGCTCGCCGACATCGGCGTGCTGCCGGGCGAGCAGCAGGAGATGATCGCGCGCTGGGTCGGGAAGGGCGGCGTGCTCCTTCGCTTCGCCGGTCCGCGCTTTGCAGGCGCGCAAGATTCGCTCGTGCCGGTGACGCTACGCGCGGGCGACCGCTCGCTCGGCAGCGCGCTGAGCTGGGAAACGCCGCAGCCCATGCAGCCCTTCCCCGGGAAGGGGCCCTTCGCGGGCCTCGCATCCGATCCCTCGGTGAAGGTGGTCCGGCAGGTCCTGGCCGAACCCGACTCGGACCTTCCCGGCAGGGTGTGGGCGAGCCTCGGCGACGGCACGCCCCTGGTCACCGCCAGGAGGGATGGCAAGGGGCTTGTTGTGCTGTTCCACGTTACCGCCAATGCCGACTGGTCGAACTTGCCGGTCTCCGGCCTCTTCGTCGAAATGCTGCGCCGGGTGCTGGACCTCGCACCCGCGGCAGGAAGCGGCATCAAGACCGAGGCCAGTTCCGATGCACAGGCCTTTGCGCCCTTCCAAGCGCTCGATGGCTTCGGCGAACTCATCAGCCCCTCGCCCGACACCCGGCCGATCCCGGCAGCACAGATCGACAAGCTGAACCCGTCGCCGGCAACACCGCCCGGCCTTTACCGCCGCGGCGAACAGGAACGCGCCATCAACCTGACGCAGGAGGGAACGGGGCTTGCCGCCATCTCCGCACTGCCCGCGGGCATCGCGCAGCGCGCGCTGGAACCGCTGCCCGCCCTGCCGCTTGCGCCTTATGCCTTCGCGCTGGCCATGCTGGCCTTCCTCGCCGACTGCTGTGCCGCACTGTTGCTTGGCGGCGGCCTGGCGCGGCTCCGCCAGCGCCGCGCGGCCACCGCCGCGCTCATGGCGCTTGCCCTTGCCGCCAGCTGGCAGCCGCTGCGCGCGCAGGCAAGCGACGATTTCGCCATGCGGGGCGCGCTGGAGACGCACCTTGCCTATGTGAAGACCGGCGATGCCGGGATCGACGGCATCAGCGAGGAAGGCCTAAAGGGCCTGGGCGAAATGCTGCGCGAGCGCACCTCGGTCAATGTCGGCGATCCCACCGGAATCAATATCGAGAAGGATGAACTCGTCTTTTTCCCGTTGCTCTATTGGCCGGTGCGCGCTGAGGCCACCGTGCCATCCGATGCGGCGCTGGCCAAGATGGACGCGTACATGAAAGGCGGCGGCACCATCTTCTTCGACCTGCGCGATGATGGCGCCAGCAGCGACGCGCTGTCGGGGGGCGCCACCGCGGCCTCGGAGGCGCTGCGCCGCATCCTCGACAAGCTCGACATTCCGCCGCTCGAGCCCGTGCCGCCCTCACACGTGCTGACCAAGAGCTTCTACCTGCTGGATCGCTTCCCCGGCCGCTATGACGGCGGCAAGCTGTGGGTCGAAAGGTCCGACAGTGAGGGTGCGGCCACCGGCAACACCGATGGCGTGAGCGGCATCATCATCGGCTACAACGACTATGCCGCCGCCTGGGCGATGGACGTGAACGGCGACCCGCTCTACGCTGCGGTTCCCGGAACCGACCGGCAACGTGAGTTCGCTTTCCGCACCGGCATCAACATCGTGATGTATGCGCTGACCGGCAACTACAAGGCCGACCAGGTGCATGTGCCCGACCTTCTCGAAAGGCTTGGGCAGTAATGGACTGGAGCCTCGCCTTAGAACCCGTGCTGCCCTCGGCGGTGATCGCGGCCGCCGCCATGCTGGGCTGCGCGCTGATCGCGGCGCTCGCGGCGGCGCGCGCCCGGGGCACGCTTCTGCGCGCGCTGTCCTTCGCGCTGCTGCTGGCGGCGCTCGCCAACCCGGTGATCCGCAGCGAGGAGCGCCAACCGCTTCCCGACATCGCCGTGGCGGTCGTCGACCGCTCATTAAGCCAGGGGAGCGAAGCCCGGACCAGGCGCACCGATGAGGCCCTCGCGGCGCTGAACCAGGCCATCGGGCGGCTGCCAAACACCGAGATCCGAACCGTCGAGGTGACGTCGAGCGCCAGCAGCGGGGATGAGGGCACGCGCGCCTTCGACGTGCTGAACCGCGCGCTCGCCGACATTGCGCCCAACCGCTTTGCCGGCGCCATCATGATCACCGACGGCGAAGTGCATGACGTGCCGCAGGTTCCCTCCAAGAGCGGCATCGGCGGACCGCTTCATGCGCTGATCACCGGCTCGAAGTCCGAGAAGGACCGCCGAATTGTCATCGAAAAGGCGCCGCGCTTCGGCATGGTGGGCCAGCAGCAGACGATCTCCTTCCGCCTCGACGAAACGAATGGACCGGGCCAGCCAGTGCCCGTTGCCATCTCGGCAGGCGGCGGAGCGCCGGTGACAGTCGACGTCTCGCCCGGCGAAACCATCGATGTGCCCGTCAATGTCGATCATGCCGGACAGAACATCGTGGAGATCGCAGCACCCCCGCTCGATGGCGAGATCTCGTTCCAGAACAACCGCGCCGTCGCCGTCATCGAGGGCGTGCGCGACCGGCTGCGCGTATTGCTTGTCTCGGGCGAGCCGCACCCGGGCGAGCGCACCTGGCGCAATCTGCTGAAAGCCGATGCCTCTGTTGATCTCGTGCACTTCACCATTCTCCGCCCTCCAGAAAAGCAGGACGGGACGCCGACCAAGGAACTGGCGCTCATCGCCTTCCCGACGCGCGAGCTGTTCGTCGACAAGCTCGACCAGTTCGATCTCGTGATCTTCGACCGCTATCGCCGCCAGTCGGTGCTGCCCGAAGCCTATATGTTCAACATCGCGCAATATGTGAGGAACGGCGGCGCGGTGCTGATCGCCTCGGGGCCCGACCTCGCGGCCGATGACGGGCTCTATTCGACACCGCTCTCCGACATCATGGCGGCGATCCCGACGGGCAACGTGGTGGAGAGTCCCTTCAGGCCGGAGCTCACCGGACAGGGCCAGAAACACCCCGTCACCAAGGACCTGCCCGACTCTGCCGGCAGCAGCCCGACATGGGGCCGCTGGTTCCGTCTGGTCGATACCATCACCACCCAATCGGGCGAGACCTTGATGTCGGGTCCGGCGGGCAAGCCGCTGCTCGTGCTCTCGCGCCAGGACAAGGGCCGTGTGGCGCAGCTCCTCTCCGACCAGGGCTGGCTGTGGGCGCGAGGCTTCGAAGGCGGAGGGCCGCAGACCGAACTCCTGCGCCGTCTCGCCCACTGGCTGATGGAGGAGCCCGACCTCGAGGAAGAGGCACTGACGGCGAAGCAGCAGGGCAACAACCTGACGATCGAACGCCGCACCATGGCCGACAGCGCGGAGCCCGTCGAGGTGACGCTGCCCTCGGGCAAGACCGCGACGGTGACGCTGAACCAGGTGTCCCCCGGCCGTTTCCAGGGCGCGCTGCCGGTGACCGAAGCGGGGCTCCATCGCTTGACCGACGGCGAGCTCGTCTCGGTGGCCGCCACCGGCAACGGCGATGCGCGTGAGATGGGGAACCTGCTTGCAACCACTGCGGTTCTGGCCCCCGTGGCGAAGGCGACCGGCGGCAGCACCGCGTGGCTTGAGGACGGCATGCCGCAGCTTGTCAAGGTGGAGGCGGCCCGCCAGATGGCGGGCTCCGGCTGGATCGGGCTGCGCGCCAATAATAGCTTTCGGGTGCTCGCCGTGTCTGACACGCCGCTCTTCGCGACGCTGCTAAGCCTCGCAGCGCTGCTGCTGGCTCTGGGCGGCATGTGGTACCGCGAGGGCCGCTAAGCCCGGCGCCTGCGCCAGGCCCTGGACGCCCCGAAGCGCACCGGGCGTGAGCTCCAGATAGAGAAATCGTGCCGGATCGACCGGCCCCGGCAGGCTGATCAGCCCCTCCGGCAGCTTTGCGAAGCCCACCTTGGCATAATAGGGCTCATCACCCACCAGCAGCACGAGGCCATGGCCCTGGGCCCTCGCGCGGGCGAGCCCCTCCTGCATCAGGCTGAGTCCGATGCCCAGCCCCTGCCGGTCTGGGTGCACGGCAAGCGGCCCCAGCAGCAGGGCGGGCGACCGCTTGTCGCCGATCGCCAGCGGCCAGAAGCTGATGGTGCCGGAGACGTCCACGCCCTTGTCCCGCGTCACCAGTGACAGGCCGGGGACCGGGCTGTTCGCCTCGCGCAGGCGATAGGTTGTTTTGCCGCGCCGGCCGGAGCCGAAAGCGAGGTCGAGCAGGAGTTCAATCGTATCATGGTCCGCGGAGGTGGTGTCGTGAAGGGCGATGGGGCCACGCATGGCTGGTCTCTCGGGCAATCAGAGCTGCAAAGGGCGCCCGGACCCCCGGAACGCTGGACTCTCGCGTCGCGTGGAAGGGATGGCCGGACGCGTTCAGGCGCGTGCGCTGCCGCGCGCGGCGTGGACCCGTCGTCGCAGTCCGATAATGCGCGGTATAGTCATAGGTTGCGGCATAGCGGGTGACGGACGGTACGTCAAGATGACCTAAACGTTTCACGCTGGGTTAGCCTCACCATATGGCCGGAACCGGCGCCCCCTCCAGCACCTCGCACAGGCGTCGGCGGGTGCCCGGCGTCGTACCATCGGGCAGCGCCGTGAGCGGAAAAAAGCGCGCCTCGGCGATTTCGCCGTTGGGCGTGAAGCCCTCCGCCCGGAACCGGCGGAGCACGTAGCAGGCCACGTGATCGCCCTTGAACTGGGCATCGTTCAGGAAGATGCCATGCAGCACGGGCTCCTCCTCGGCCACGATCCCTGCCTCCTCGCGCACCTCGCGCACCGCCGACTGGGCCAGCGCCTCGCCGCGCTCCACGCCACCGCCCGGCAGCAGCCAGCCCGGCGCATAGCCGTGACGCACCAGCAGCACCTCGCCTGCCTGTTCCTTCAGCACCACAACGCGCGTTCCCAGCGTCATCCCCCGCGTCTGGCGGTAGACGGCGCGCAGGACAGGTTTCAACGCGCGGAACGCCACGCGCTTCAGTCTCTCGGCCATAGCATGTGGTTAGCGCCTGGCGCGCCTCCCGCCAAGCTTGAGTTCCATGGTGGCGCTTGTTAAGCCTTGTGACATGGATTCATCCGTCACCGTGCGCCCGGCCCGCGGCAAGGAAGACCTCAAGGCCTTCCTTGGCTTGCCGTTCGCGCTCTACGCCGGTGACCCGAACTGGGTTGCGCCACTCCACCTGGAGCGCCTTGAGCATCTCGACCCAAAGAAGAATCCCTATTTCCGCCATGCCGAGGTTGAGCTCTTCCTCGCGCTGCGCGGCGGCAGGCCGGTGGGCCGCATCTCGGCGCAGCTGAGCCGCCTGCGCAGCGAACGCTACAGGGATGGCGTCGGGCAGTTCGGCTTTCTCGAAGCGGAGGACGATCCGGCGGTGTTCGCCGCGCTATTCGATGCGGCGGAGGCCTGGCTGAAGCAGCGCGGCGCCACGGCTATCCAGGGCCCGTTCAGCTTCTCGATCAACGACGAGACGGGCCTGCTGATCGAAGGCTTCGATACGCCACCCTCGGTGATGATGAGCCACGCCCTGCCCTATTACGGCCCGCGCCTCGAGGAGACGGGCTTCGTCAAGGCGAAGGACATAATCGCCTACGACTTCATCGGCCAGGGCGGCATGCCGCGCGCCCTCGCGTCGGCCCATGACAAGGCGATGGCTGACCCCGACGTGGTGCTGCGCCCGCTCGACAAGAAGCAGCTCATGAAGGAGCTGGAGATCGTCGTCTCCATCGCCAACGACGCGTGGTCCGGCAACTGGGGCTTCGTGCCCTGGACCAGGGAGGAGATGACGGCGCTCGCCAACAATCTCAAGATGCTGGTGACGGGCGACTACATTGCGATCGCCGAATACAAGGGTGAGCCGGCGGCCATGGCCATCACGCTGCCCAACATCAACGACTGGATCGCCGGCCTCAATGGCCGGCTGCTGCCCTTCGGCTGGGCCAAGCTGGCCTGGCAGCTGTTCGCCAGGCCGCCCCGGTCTGTTCGCATGCCGCTGATGGGGCTGCGCCGGAAGTATCACGGCACGGCGCTGGGGGCGGTGCTCGGCATGGCGGCGATCGCGCGGGTCTGGTCCTATCACGCCGGCCGCGGCACCAGGCGTGGCGAGGCCTCGTGGATCCTCGAGGACAACATGCCGATGCGCCGCATGATCGAGAGCTTTGGCGGCCGGCCCTACAAGACCTACCGGATTTATGAGAAGTTAATCGGTTAGGCGCTACCCGCATCAGGCAGCGGGGCGCTGCGCCTTAACATTTGTCCGTCAGCCGGAAGTCCGCCGTGTCCGTGTTTTCCCTCGCCCATCTCTCCGACCTGCATCTTGGGCCCCTGCCGGCGGGCGCGGCGCACCGTCATTTTGCCTTCAAGCGCGCCATCGGCGTGATGAACTGGCGGCTCAGGCGCCACCGCGTGCACAGCCCCGCCGTGGCGCTCGCCATCGCCGCCGACATCGTGCGCAGTGCGCCCGACCACGTTGCTGTCACGGGCGATCTCGTGAACGTCGCTGCGCGCGCGGAGTTCGCCGCCGCGGCGCGCTGGATGAAGACCTTCGGCGCGGCCGACTGGATCAGCTTCGTGCCGGGCAACCATGATTGCTACGTGCGTATGGCCTGGGAACACGGTCTCTCGCACCTCGAGCCCTATATGCAGGGCGACATGCGGGTGAACCTCACCCAGGAGACGCCGCAGATCCTGACACCCTTCCCCTATGTGCGTCTCCGGCGCAACGTGGCGCTGATCGGCCTGTCGACCGGCGTGCCGCAGCCGCTGCACCGCGCTGCGGGCCAGCTTGGCGGCACGCAGCTGAATTCGCTTTCTCAACTGCTGCGGGACCTGCGCGAACGCGGTTATGCCCGGGTGGTGATGATCCACCACCCGCCGCTCCCCGGCCTCGCCCAACCGCGCAAGGCGCTGATCGACTCAAGCCTCCTGCGCGCCGTGCTGGAGGACCAAGGTGCGGAGCTGGTGCTTCACGGCCACAACCACCAGCACATGGCAAATAGCTTCCTTTCCCGTTTCGGCGTGGTGCATGTGCTGGGCGTGCCCTCGGCCTCGGCGGCTCAGAACCGGCGCCACCCGCTGGCCGCCTGGAATCTCTACCGCATCCAGCGCCAGGCGGGAAAATGGCAGATCGACGTCTCGATCCGCGGCTATGACCCGGCCAGCCGGGAGGTGGCGCCGCTCGCCGAATTCGCCCTTTCTTAGTGAGCGGGGGGTGGCTAAGTTGCAGACTTTGATGCGTAACCTCCCCTCCGGAAGCTGAAAACATCTTGCTGCTCCCCATCGTCGACAGGCACGTCATGCGGCAAGTGTCGCTGCCCCTCGCCGGGGCACTGGTGATCGGCTTGCTGATGCTGCTGGCCGACCGCATGGTGCGCCTGCTCGACACTACGCTGGGCAAGAAGAACTCCTTTTCCGTGGTTTTCGAGATGCTGGCCTACCTGGTGCCGCACTATCTCGGCACCGCACTGCCCGCCGCGCTTTTCCTCGGCCTGCTGCTGGGCTTCGGCAAGATGTCAGCCAATTCCGAGACCGACGCCTTCATGGCCTCCGGCATCGGCCTGAACCGCATGGCAAGGCCGGTGATCCTGATGGGCGTGGCCATCAGCCTGATTTCGCTCGTCGTCATGGGCTGGCTCCAGCCCTATGCCCGCTATGCCTACCGCTCGGTGGTCTTCGACGTGCAGAACGTCGAGGTCTTCTACCTCGCCGAGGAAGGCGTGTTCATGCAGGCGGGCGGCCGCACATTCATCATCGACAAACTCGACCGCGCCGCCAACTCCTTCGAACACGTCTTCATCTACGAGAACAAGGGCGACAACGGCTCCGACACTGTCACCGCCTCACGCGGCCGCCTGCTCGAGAGCCCGGCGGGCCAGCGCCCCACGCTCCACCTTGAGGATGGCCACCGCCTCACCTTCAAGACGGCGCCCGATGCCGGCGCGGCCGATCCGGCCATCGGCGAGGCGACCGAGTTCGCGCTCGCCGACACGCCGCTCGGCCGCATCTCGAAGGACATCTTCCGCCCGCGCGGCGAGGACGAGCGCGAGCTGACGCTGACCGAACTCGTCTCCGCGCTCGACAATCCGCCGCCCAAGGCCAACCGCGAGAATGTCAGATCGGAGCTCAGCGAGCGGCTGGTGATGGCTGTGAGCATCCTCATCCTGCCCTATCTCGCCATTCCCTTCGCGGTGGGCAACCGGCGCAGCGCGCGCGGCTTCCGCACCGGCGTCGCGCTGGTGTTGATCGTCGTCTACAACGAGATCATCCACCACGGCGCGTCGCTCGCCAACCAAGGCGTTGCATCGCCGCTGATCACCATGTGGCTGCCGTGCCTGCTGCTGGCGCTGTTTGCCGCGTGGCGCTACTTTGACGCCTGCTTCACGCTGCGCAACGACCCGGTGGGCGCCGTCATCGACCGGACGGGAGACTTCCTCGGGAGCCTGCGCCATTTCTTGGTGCGCCGCCTCGGATGGGGAGCCTCGACATGATGAAAATCCTCGGCTGGATGCTTAACCGCATGGTGGCGATCCGCTTCTTCGGCATCCTGCTCGGCATCTCGTTCTTCGTGCTGTCGCTGGACGTGCTCACCAACGCCAAGGACCTGCAGGCGCTGCGCCCTGGCGACATGACGATCCTGCTGAAGTACATGCTCTACCGCGCGCCCGGCGTGCTGGTGAACTACATGGGCATTTCCATGCTGCTCGCCATGCTGCTCAGCCTTACCGAACTGAGCTACCGCAACGAGATGGCGGCAATGTGGGCGGCGGGCGTGTCGCCGGGGCGCCTCATCGCCATGCTGCTGCCGCTGGCCTTCCTGGCGGGCGGCATCAACTTTGTGTTGTCGGACTCCGCCATTCCCGCAACCACGCCGCAGCTGCGCGACTGGGGCATCGGCGATTATGGCGTGGAGAAACTGAAGATGGGCGAGAAGGACCCGATCTGGATGCGCGCCGGTCCGGACATTCTGCGCGCCGCCGGCGCCAATGCCGACTCGACCAAACTCGACAACGTCATCATTTTCCGGCGCGACGGTCAGGGTCTGCTGCACGAACAGATCTACGCCAGGAGCGCCGAACTCGCGGACGGCCGCTGGACGCTGACCGGCGTGCTCGTCTACTACCGCGACAATCTTCAGCCGTCGCGGCTGGCGGCCCTCGTCTATTCCGGCAACATGAAACCGGCGCAGGCCGGTGCACGCTCCGGCGCGCCGGAGGACATGGCGCTGACGGAGCTCCTCTACTTCATCGACAATCAGGGATTCGGCATCCGTCCCGTTTGGGTTTACCAGACATGGGCCAACAAACGCATTTCGCTGTTCTTTTCCAGCCTCCTGATGATGGGGCTGTGCATTCCGCTCGCCACGCGCTTCCGCCGCGGCGGCGGGCTGGGCGCACTCTTCGCGGTGGGGGTGGGCCTCGGCTTCGTCTATTTCATCGTCGACGGAATAGCGCTCACCATGGGCGAACTCGGCTTCGTCAAGCCTTGGCTGGCCGCGTGGCTGCCGATCCTCGCCTTCGGCTCGCTGGCCGTGGTCATGACGCTCCGGTCGGAGACGGTGTGACGGCGGGTCCGCGCCATGCGGGGGTGATCGTCAATCCGCTGTCCGGCCGGGGCAACGGGAAAGGCCAGGTGCTGGCCGAGAGGCTGCGCGGCTGCGCCGGCGTATCGCTCTGCCTGCTCGATCGCTTCGAGCACCTTGAAGACGTGATCGGGCGCATGGCGCGGGACGGCGTGACGGACCTGTTCATCAGCTCCGGCGACGGGACGGCGCAGGAAATCCTGACGCTGATCGCCGAGGGCGGCGGATTCCGGGCGCTGCCCCGCATCTGCCTCCTGCCGCATGGCACCACCAACCTCAGCGCCAACGACCTGGGCTTCCGCAGCCACTCAATTGCCGCGCAGTCGGATTTTGTACGTAGCCTCAATGCCTCCGCGCTGGTCACGCGCCACACCATCCGCTGCGCCAATCCCGGAGACGGCAAGGTGCGGCACGGCATGTTCGTGGGCACCGGCGCCATTGCGGTGGCCACGCAGCACTGTCAGCAGGCGCTCAACGACCGCGGCGTGAAGGGCCAGTGGGCAGTAGCCAAGACGCTGCTGACCGCGGTGGGCAAGTATCACTTCGCGGCGCCAGACGCAGATGACCCGGAACGCTTCGACCGCCCCTATGCGATTGCCGTCGCTGCCGGCGGGCGCCGCATGACGGAAGGCGCCCAACTGCTCCAGATGTCGACGACGCTCGACACGCTGCTGCTCAACTGCAGCCCCTTCTGGGGCGGCAAGACCGGGCCGATCCGGACAACGGTCATTCCCTACCCCGTGCCCCCGGTGCTGCGCTGGATCCTGCCGGTGATGTATGGCGGGGAAACCGGCGCCAAGCCTCCGGGCACGGTGAGCTTCTGCGCCGAGGCGCTGGAGGTCGCCTCTGACGTGATGTTCGTCATTGACGGCGAGTTCTTTCCGCCGCCGGCGGGCGAACCGCTCAGGCTGGAGAAGGGTCCGCTCTTCACCTTCATCCGCGGCTGACGGGCGTCAGCCGTTCACCACCTTCTTGCCATGGCCCTGCGCCACTACGGCGCCGAAAAGTTCGATGATGCGGTCGAGGTCGGCGCCGGAGTGCGCGGCGGACACCGAGCAGCGCAGCAGGCAGAGCTTGTTGGGCGTGCCGGGCGGCAGCGCGATGTTGACATAGACGCCCGCTTTCAGCAGCGCATTCCACATGGCAATGGTCGAGGGCTCGTCCGGGCAGCGCACCGCGACGACCGGGCTCGCCTCGGCGCAACCCAGTTCGAGGCCCAGCGCCTTGAAGCCCTCAAACAGCCGCGCCGAATTCTCCGCCAGTTTCCTGCGCCGCTGCGGCTCGGCGGCGAGCTTGCGGATTGCCGCGATCGAGGTGGCGATCGAGGCCGGCGAAGACGAGGCGGTGAACATGTATGGCCGCATTGCGAAGCGCAGATATTCGAAATAGGGATGGTCGCCCGCGCCGAAACCGCCGATGGCGCCCACGCTTTTGGAGAAGGTGCCGACCACGAAGTCGACGTCGTCCTCGAGGCCCGCCTCATCCGCCAGGCCGCGGCCGTGGGGGCCCAGCACGCCGAAGCTGTGCGCCTCGTCGACGAGCAGCTGGAAGCCGTGCTTCTTCTTCACCGCGATGAAATCGGCCAGCGGGGCGCGGTCGCCCATCATCGAATAGATGCCTTCCAGCACCACCAGCTTGCCGCCGCCATCCTCCTCGGCCCGCGACAGACGCTTGTCGAGATCGGCCGCGTCATTGTGGCGGAAGCGCACCAGCTTGGCGCCCGACAGCGTGCAGCCGTCATAGATCGAGCTGTGCGAGTCCGCGTCGAGGTAGATCGTGTCGCGCGGGCCCGCGAGACCCGACATCATGCCGAGATTCGCCTGATAGCCGGTGCTGAAGACGATGCAGTGCTTGCGGCCGAGGAAGCGGGCGAATTCCCGCTCCAGTTCCGTGTGCAGCGCATAGGACCCGTTGGCGATGCGCGAGCCGGTGGTGCCGGTGCCGAACTCGGCCAGCGCCTTCTGCCCCGCCGCGATGCACTCGGCATCGAAGGTGATGCCCATGTAGTTGTTGGTGCCGGCGAGGATCGTCTCGCGGCCATCGATGATGGCGCGGGTGGGCGAGAGGATCTTCTCGTTCACCACGCCCACGGCGTCGCCGCCCAGCGCCTTCATGCGGGCATGACGTTGGGCAATCGCTTCGAGCTTGGCGAGCAGGTCCATGCCTTAACCCTTCCTGGTTCGCGCCTCGACGACCTTTGCGAGGTCAGCGACGGTCCGCGTTTCCGACAGCACGTTGAGCGGAATCTCGATGTCGAAATGATCCTCCACCTCCATCACGAAGTCCATGACGGTGACGGAGTCGATGTTGAGGTCGGCCGAGATGTCGGTCGCGGCTGACAGCGCCGTGCCGTTGGTGTTGAACGGTTCGAGCAGCGTGCACAGCTGGGAGACGGTATCGGTCATTACGGCGTCCTTGAACTAGCGGTTCTTCTATCGGCGCCGCGCCCCGGAGGCAACCACCCGGCCTTGCGGTACCAAGTCACGGTTTCGGCAAATCCTGTGTCGAACGGGGTGGGATCGGGAAGCGCGAGGCCGCCCAGCCGCGCCACCCAGTCAGTGTGGTAGAGTTCGGCGATCTTGCCGCGGTTGATCATGGAGGCCCTGCCGGAGAGGCGCGCCAGCCCTTCCGCCACTGTGGCCACCGCGGCTGGCACGGCCCGCGGCAGGAAGATGGCCCGCACCGGGCCGCCACGGAAGGCGGACGCCGTGCGGATCAAATCCGGCCAGCCATAACCGCCCTGCTTGCCGTCGCTCACCTCGTGCACGCCCTGCGCATCGCCCTCCACCGCCTGCGCGATCAGGCGGGCCAGGTCGCGCCCGTGGATCAGCGAGAAGCGCGCGGCGGCCAGCCCCGGAATGGCGGCCACGGGCCGGGTCAATTCCTTGATCAGCGGCAGTGTGCCCCTGTCGCCAGGGCCATAAACGGCTGGCGGGCGGATGAGGATGGCGTTGAGCACATCCATGCGGGAAAGCACGATCTCTTCCCCGGCTCGTTTGCTGTCGGCATAGCCCGAAAGCTGCGGCTCGCGCGCGGCGAGCGAGGAGATGTGCACGAAGCGGGGCACGCCCGCCTCCCGAGCCGCATCGGCCAGCGCCCGCGTGCCCTGTTCGTTGACCTTGAAATAGTCCGCGCGGGTCAGCGCGGCGAGCGCACCGGCAAGATGGACAACCGCATCCGCCCCCGCCGTCAGCCGCGCCAGTGCGCCTGCGTCGGCAAGATCGCCCTTCACCGTCTCGACGGCGGAGGGCAGCCCCGCCGTTTCCGGGCTGCGCAGCAGCGCGCGCAGGCGGTGGCCGCGCGGCAGAAGTTCGGCAACGGCGTGCCGTCCGGCGAATCCGGAGGCGCCGGTGATGGCGATGGTCTTGCTCATGAATTCCGCTGCGGCGGGCGCACCCGCCTCAGTGGACGGCTTCGAGGCTGTCCGAACCGGCGGCCAGCGTCAGCAGGGACAATTCGGCGATCTCGCCCGACAGGAATTTCTGCTTGGCGGCGGCGCGCGACAGCTTGCCGGAGGAGGTGAAGGGCAGGCTCTTCGGCGGCACCATGACAACCCTGCATTCGACACCCGCCGAGCGGTGCACGGCGGCGGACACCTCATGCCGCAGCGCCTCGACCGTGGCCAGGTCCCGCGCGCGGCACTGCACCAGCACGGTCACCTCGTCTTCGCCCGCGTCATTCTCGACGGCGAATGCGGCGACATCGCCATCGCGCAGCGGCTCGATCTGCTCGGCCGCCCATTCGATGTCCTGAGGCCAGATGTTGCGGCCATTATGCAGAATCAGGTCCTTGGCGCGGCCGGTGATCACGATCTCGCCGTCGAGCCAATAGCCCATGTCGCCGGTATCGAGGAATCCGTCCTGGCCGACGACGGCGGCGGTCGCCTCATCATTGTTGTAGTAGCCGGTCATCAGGCTCGGCGTGTTGACGAAGATGCGGCCAACGGCGCGGGGGCCGAGAACGGCGCCGTGCTCGTCACGGATTTCGACGGTCGATCCTTCCATCGGGCGGCCGCACACCACGAAGCTGCGCGCATGGGACCCCCGCGCGGGAACGGCGCGGCCCTCATGCTTCAGCGCATGGCGGTCGATTGTATCGACGCGGATCGGCTTGTCCGGGTCGATGAAGGAAATGGCCAGTGTCGTCTCGGCCATGCCATAGCTCGGCAGGAAGGCGTCCGAGCGGAAGCCGGCGACGGAGAGATGCGCCGCGAAGCCTTCCAGCACGTCGGCGCGCACCATGTCACCGCCGATGCCGGCAATGCGCAGGCGCGAAAGATCGAGCGTCACCGCCTCGCCATTGATGCGGCGGGCGGCGAGGTCATAGCCGAAGCTCGGCGAATAGGTGATCGTTGACTTGTTGTCCGACATCAGCTTCAGCCACAGGGCCGGGCGGCGTGCGAAGGACGCAGTTGCCAGGAAATCGACGCTCACCTGCCCCATCGCGGCCGACAGGCAGAGGCCGACGAGACCCATGTCATGGTAGAGCGGCAGCCAGGAGAAGGCGCGATCCTCGGGGGTGATGCGCATGCCGTCGCGCAGAATGCCGCGCGTGTTGGACATGATCGCCTTCTGCGAGATCAGCACGCCCTTGGGGCTCGACGTCGAGCCCGAGGAATACTGGATATAGGCGTCTTCATTCGCCCTGAAGGGCTCGAGCTTGGCAGCGGCCTCGGGCAGCGCCTGCAGCTCGGCATGGGTCAGAACGCGGCCGGCGCCCGCACGGGCCGCACCCTCGCTGATGTGGCCGAGCAGGTCTTCGCCCGTCACCACGGTCTGCGCCTTGGCCGCGGCAATCATGCCGGCCACGCGGCCGATGTAGGAATCCTTGCCGCCGATATACATGGTGTAGGGCATCGGGCAGGCAATGAGACCGGCATACTGGCAGCCGAAGAACACTGCCATGAATTCGGGCCCCGTCTCGGCGACCACGGCAACACGGTCGCCGCGCTTGAGGCCGAGCGAGAGCAGCTTGCGCGCCGTGGACATCGACTGCCGGCGCAGCTCGGCATAGGACAGCACACTTTGCAACTGGCCGCGCGGAGAATAGAAATTGAAACCGGTGACGCCCTTGGCTGCATAATCCAGGCCTTCGGCGAGCGTGCCGAAGCCGCCCAGATTCTGGGCGAGGCTGCGGTTTGAGGTCGGCGTAACCGATCCGGCCGTTCCGGCTTCAGTGCTCCGCTTCAAAGCGCTCTGCATGCAATCGCTACCCTGCAAATCCCAATTTCTTGCCGCGAAGCCGTTCAAACCACACAGTAACCGGCAGCTTCAGATAATTTTTTCGTAACAGCGGTGACGAGTCCGTGGAAATCAATTGTTGTTTCAGTTTGTAACGGCCGGTGGATAATCAAAAATAATCGATACGAATCAATATTTTAGAAGACCCATATAGAGCGCAGCGGCGACCAGCGCCAGGGGCCCGAAGGCAACGCCCGAAACCCACGCCAGGATGAGCGTGGCCGAGCTATATCCCAGCTGCGGGACGGGCCCAGACAGGGCACCGCGGCGTTCGCGCGCCACCAGGCGGTGCGCCATGTGACGGCGGATTGCGGCGGCCGCCTGCTCAGCGCCCGCGCCCTCGAACAGAATGTCGCGGCTGTCCTGCCGGTCCTGCAGCACGCGGTAGGTGCGGTGGTCCGGCTCCATGACGACATAGGCGGTCAGGTCAAGCCACAGCCTGGGCGGGTCCCCCGGTAGCAGCGCGAGGTCGAACAGATCGCGTGCTTCCGGCGTCGACTGCACCGCGGGCAGCAGCGCGTCCTTCAGTATCTGCAGGCGCAGCGTCTTGGAGTCGCGCAGGTCGAGGGCCGCCTCCAAATGCGCCGCCTCGGCGAGCCGTGCCTCGCGGAGGGCTTCCGCAAGGCCATGCCAATCCTGTCTCGCCGCGGGCTTCGCCACGCCAGCACACTCCTCACCTTCCCTCGCCTGTGCCAGGGCGGCACGGCGGAACCGGGGCTGGTCCCATCCGGGCAGCCCTTGCATGCCCCATGCCAGTGTCTGATGGACGCACTCCAAGCATTCCCCGCCCTGCAGTCGGACGCAAGAGGCAAGAGGACCGTCAGAGCATCGCGCGCGCGCGTGAACTCGCTTGCGATGCCAAGGACGCTCCGGAGTCGAAGCTGGCGCAGCTTTCCGCCCTCAAGCGCGGGGCGCCTGAGGTCCGTTGCGCTACCGCTCTTCGAAGGGTCTTGCGAGCAATTCCGCAAAGCTGCGGTCCTTCAGCCCCTCGGCGCCGATCTCCATCCCCGGCGTGCGCACCGTTCCGCTGCGGCTGCCGAAGAGCCGGTCCCAAACGGAAAGCAGCGAGGCATAGTTCGAATCCGTGTCGCGCCGGATCGCATGGTGGTGCACCCAGTGGATCGACGGCGTGACGATGATCCATGACAGCGCACGCTCCAGCCTCGGCGGCAGCTTAACGTCCGAATGGTGGAACATGGTGTTGAAGGCGAGCAGCGTCTCGAACACCACCACACTCAGCAGCGGCACGCCGAGCAGCAGGATCACTGCGGCCCGCACCAGCGAGGAGATCAGCACCTCGCCGAAATGGAAGCGCAGCGCCGAACTCGCATCGAGGAACTCGTCGAGGTGATGCACCTCGTGGAAGCGCCACAGGAGCGGCCATTCATGGTTCGCCCGGTGCCACCAGTAGATCCATAGGTCGAGCACCAGAATGTCCAGCACCAGCCCCGTCCAGCCGGCCCACCAGTCAGGCCGCCAGCCCAGCGCATGCGACGCGGCGAAGGCCGAAACCGGCACCACGATCAGGGGCGACAGCAGCGCATTGACACCGGCGAGCGAGAGGTTCTTCGCCACCCGCTTAAAGCCCCCCACCACCTTGGCCAGCGGAAACAGGCGCTCCAGCCCGAGCAACAGCACCAGCCAGCCGAGCACAGCGAGGATCTTGTAGGCGAGAAGGGCCGAGAGCTGGTCCATCACGCCCGGCTCCCGCCATAAGCCCCCATGCGCTTCAGCACATAGGCCGTCGCCGCCGGCATCAGCAGGGCAAGCCCGATGTAACGCGCCATCTGGTGGGCGCCGACATAGGCGGGGTCGAGGTTCAGCGAAAAGGCCATGATGGTCATGGCGTCGAGGCCTCCCGGCGAGAAGGCCAGCAGGGTGAGCGCAAAGGGCAGCTTGGAGAACCAGGCCGCCAGCGCCGCCCCTGCCATGGCGATCGCCAGCGCGATGATGAAGCCCGAGAAGCCTTCGGCAAGGGCCGCGCGGAACTCGGCAAACGTGAAATGCGAGAAGCGGCACCCGATCATGACGCCCAATACGACATTGGCCGGAATCAGGATCGACATCGGCGCGGCCCCGGCGATCCAGCCCGAAAGCTCCAGCCCCGCGCTCGCCAGCATCGGCCCCAGCATCAGCCCGGCCGGCGCCTTCAGCCATTCCAGCGCATAGCCCGCCGCCGCCGACACGGCGACCACCAGGAGGATGTCCCACACCCCGCCGATCTGGGCGAGCGTCATCGTCAGGTGGTCCTGCGGCGGCTTCAGCCAAGTGATGACGGTGGGCAGCGCCGCCACGAGGAAGAACAGCCTGATGCATTGCGCGATGGTCACCCGCCGCATATCGGCCGTGGTGCTGCTGGCCAGCAGCAGCGTGAGCGACAGCGCGCCCGGCAGGCTGGCGAAGAGTGCGGTCGGCACGTCCCAGTCATGCCGCCGGATGTAATAAGCCATGCAGGCCCAGGTGACGGCGACGACGGTCAGGCACAGGAAGGCAATGGAGACCGGCCAGTGGATCGCCCGGTCGACCGTCTCCCAAGAAACGGCCGTGCCGGTCTGGATGCCGAGAAAGATGAAGGCCACGGCGCGCAGCCAGTCCGGCATGCCGATCTTCACGTGCGAGAAGACCGCGGCGATGGCCGCCATCATGCTGCCCGCCAGCCACGGCGCGGGGATTCCCAGCAGCCAGAAGGCCAGTCCGCCGGCGGCGCCGATCAGCAGACCGGCGGCGGTGTCACGCATGGCGCGCCATCAGCACCGCGTCCACGAATTCGGCGAAGCCATGGCCGCACTCGCCCGCCGTCACATAATTCGGCAGATGCGCCATCAGTTTCGCATAGGGACGGATATTGGCGACACCGATCCCCAGCGGGAACACCGCAAACATCGGCGCATCATTGGGCGAGTCGCCGCAATAGGCGATTCGATCTAATTCCGTTTGGATTCTGATATCGAACGATTCGGCCAGGAACCTCTTGCTCATCGTGAGCTTGTCATGATCGCCGAACCAGGCGTTCACATGGATCGACGATACCTTCGCCGCGGCACCTTCGGCGTGGAACGCCCCGGCAATCTTCTGCGCGGTGGCCAGCGGCAGCGGCGGCACGTCTTCGCAGAAGTCGATGGCGACATCGATCTCGCGATAGGCCTGGTCGGAGGCGATCGCCGTGCCGGGGAAATCCCTCAGCACCCGACGCGCGATCTTCCATAGCCTCTCGGTATTGGCACGCCGCACCTCGGCTGTCTGGGCATAGACGCGGATCATCTTCTTGGCCGCCTCGTCATAACGGAAGTAGAAGGCGCCGTTTTCGCCCACCACGCCATCGACCGGCCATTGCCGCGCGATCAGGTCGCACCATCCGGCGGGCCTTCCCGTGATGGGCACGGCCTTGATGCCGGCGCGGCGCAATTTCCACAGCGCGTCATAGGCTTCCGCCGGAAGTCTGCCATGAAGAGTGAGCGTGTCGTCGATGTCGGTGAGCACCGCCTTCACGCCAGCGAGAAGGGCGCGCGGGGCCTGTGCGAGGGGCTGCATGGTCATGCGAGGCTGGGCCGGTCGGGCGAGAAGGTGGCAAGCAGCGGGTCGCGCTGGCCGGTGGCAAGCTCCTGCGCCGCGAACAGTCCGAGGGCCGCGGCCAGCGTCACGCCCGAATGAGTGACGACGAGATAGAGCCCGTTCTTGCTGTGCGGCCGGCCGATGGCCGAGAAGCCATCCGCCGGCGTAGGCCGGTAGCCGGCGGTGAAGAAGTCGAGGCCCAGCCCCTCCGCCCCCTCGACCATCGCCTCCACCTTGGCCTGGAGTTCGGCGGCGAGTTCTTCCGCATCGCCCTCGGGGTCGGCTCCGGCGAAATCGGCGCCCGCCACGATTCGCCCCTCCGCCGTCTGGCGGAGGTGGAGGCCAGGAGTCATGACGAGGCCGTTCAGCAGTTTGGGCGCGGGTTTGGAATGGGAAAGGAGGCCGGCCGGCGCATTCATCTTCAGGGTGAGCCCCACACTGTCGAGCAGCTGCGCGGTATTGGCGCCCGCCGCCACCACCGTTTCGTCGGCATGGATCACGCCCTCGTCCGTCATCACGCCGACGACCCTGCCATGCTCCTCTGCCAGCCACTTGACCGGCGTCCCGGCCAGAACCTCCGCCCCCCGCGCCCTGGCGGCGCTGAGCAGAACCTCGGCGGTGGCCAGCGGCTCCAGCATGCCCTCGCCCGGCGCGAAGTAGCCGTAATCGGGAAGCTGCCTGAGGTTCGGCTCGATGGCATGGATTTCCTCCCGCCCCACCTTCCTCAGCGGCTGACCCCACGCCGCCCGTTCGGCGGCATAGGCGTCGAGTTCGGCGGGCGGCAGATCCCAGATCAACCCGCCACACCAGTCGATGGCGAGCTCACGGATCTCGGATTGCATCTTGTGCCAGTGCTCGATGGAGCGGATGCGCAGGCGGAAATAGGGCTCGGGGTTCCCCCAGCTCGCGTTGATCCAGGCCCAGCTCGCCCGCGTGGCGAGGCCACCCGTGCCGCCCGCCTCGATCACCGTCACCTCCGCCCCAGCCTTCGCCAGGTGCCAGGCGATGGACGCCCCGATGATTCCCGACCCGATGACGATGATCCGTTTTGGCATGTTCAGAACTTCACGCCCGCCGCACCCTTGGTCTCCAGCATGGCGCGCGCTTCATCGGCGCTCGCGATGTCAATCGACAGCTCTTCCAGAATATGCCGGATCTTCGCCACCAGCGCCGCGTTGGACGGCGCCAGCTGGCCTTTACCGAGATAGAGATTGTCCTCCAGCCCGACGCGGACGTTCGCCCCCATCGTCGCCGCCATGGTGGTGAAGGGCAGCTGGAAGCGGCCCGCCGCCAGCACCGACCAGTAATACTGCTCGCCGAACAGCCGCTCCGCCGTCTCGCGCATGACCATGACGTTCTGCGGGTCCGGCCCGATGCCGCCCAAAATGCCGAAGATCGTCTGCACGAAGAGCGGTGGCGTCACCAGCTTGCGGTCGAGGAAATGGGCGAGCGTATAGAGGTGGCCCACGTCGTAGCATTCGAACTCGAACTTCACGCCATGGCCCCTGCCCAGGCGTTCCAGGATCTTCTCGATGTCGCCGAATGTATTGCGGAAGATGAAGTCCCTGGAATTCTCGAGGTGTGCCCGCTCCCACTCATGCTCGAAGGCGGAATAGCGGTTGAGCATCGGGTAGAGGCCGAAGTTCATCGAGCCCATGTTGAGGGACGTCATCTCGGGCGAGAAGGCCTCCGCCGCCTTGATGCGCTCGTCGATGCTCATACCCTGGCCGCCGCCGGTGGTGATGTTCACGATGGCGTCGCAACCCTGCTTGATGCGCGGCAGGAACTGGTTGTAGGTGCCGGGATCGCCCGACGGCTTGCCGTTCTCCGGGTCGCGCGCATGAAGATGCAGGATCGCCGCACCCGCCTCCGCGGCCTCCACCGCCTGGGTGGCGATTTCGTCCGGCGTGACGGGGAGGTGCGGCGACATTGACGGCGTGTGGATCGAGCCGGTGATGGCACAGGTGATGATAGTCTTGTTCTTCTTGCGCAAAAGGGCCTCCCTGGGGCGCTGGATTTGGCCCAAGGCTACCGGGCCTCACCCTATCCGTCACGCGTAAGTTTGGGCAGGCGGGCCATGCAAGTTTGCCGCAAGCGGCAGGGTCTAGCCTTCCACGCAAACCAACCTGGCGGAGGACACGCACCATGACCTCGATCCCGCGCATCGTGCTTGCCGCCGTTTCCGCCGCCGCAGGGCTCTTGGCGCTGTATCTGATCCGCAGTCCCGGCAGCATCCCCAATGCCAAGGCCTGGGAGCTGGGCGCGGTTGTTGTCCTCATCGCCGCAACGCTGCTCAGCACCGTGTGGGACACGCTGCGCGCCCAGAAATCCCCGCCCGGGGCGGCCGCCGCGCCGGCGGAGCCTGACGCTCCGGACTCCTCCTCCGCCGCCGCCGACCCCGTGCAGACGGAGGTCGCCAAGCTCCTCTCGCTGTTGCGCCAGCATGCCGAGGCGAACGAGAACTTCTCCACCGTGCTGGAGCGCGCCAAGGAGGAGCTGCACGAAAGCCTGAAGACCGAGCAGGTGCGCATCATCATCTCCTACCTGATGATCGAGAACGACAACATGAAGGCCCGCACCTCCAACCTGCAGGCAAGCCTCGAAAACTCGCAGCGCCAGATCGAGAAGCTCAAGACCAACCTCGCCAATGCGGAGGCGCAGGGGCTGAGCGATCCTCTGACCGGCCTCAAGAACCGGAGAGGCTTCGACGTGGTTCTGGCCTCCCATCTCGCCACCGCCCGGAATGGCGGCCAGCCGCTCTCCCTCATCATCGCCGACATCGACCACTTCAAAGCGATCAACGACCGCTACGGCCACCCCGCGGGCGACGACGTTCTGAAATGGTTCGGCCGCATCCTGTCGAGCAACGTCAAGGGCCGCGACACGGTGGCGCGCTACGGCGGCGAGGAGTTCGCCATCGTGCTGCCGGCGACGCCCGTCGACAACGCCTTCAAGATCGCCTCCCAGATCAAGGCCCAGCTTGAGGCGCAGTTCTGGCAGAAACCCGGCGCACCCAACACCTTGCTCCGGGTAACAGCCAGCTTCGGCGTCGCCCAGCTTGAGGGCTCCGAAGGCACCTCGGCGCTGGTCTCGAGGGCCGACGCCAAGCTCTACGAGGCCAAACAGGGCGGCCGCAACCGCGTGGCGGCGTAGCCCGTCAGGCGGATGCGGCCGCTTTCATGGCGGCGCGCGTGACATGGGCCAATTCCTATTCTCAGTCCGCCCCTGCAAGGAAGCCGCCGGAAACTGCCCTTAGGGCAAAGGCGGCTGCCCCCCGCGGGCGTCCGGCCCAAACTAAAACCACCTGCAAAACGAACTCAATCGGCTGTTCCCACAATCCCGTTGCACGCTGTTGCATGATCGTCATATTGTCTTGAAAAGACTTTAGAAGCCGGAATTGAAACCGGACCGGTCACACAATCAAGCACCGGCACTGGCGCTGGTGCGAACACGGAGGACGTTACCGAATGAAGAAGTTTATATCCTCGCAGGAAACCATGCGCGCCGCCGCGCTGTCGCGCCGCACCCTGCTCAAGTCCGCCGCCGCCCTGGGCGCGGTGGGCCTCGCTGGTCCGCTTTATGTGAAGTCGTCGCTCGCCTCGTCCGGCGAAGTGAACTTCATGGGCTGGGCCGGTTATCCCGATCTCGCCGCCAAGGTGTTCCCGGCCTTCACCGCGGACACCGGCATCAAGGTGAACTTCACCGAGCAGGCCAGCCAGGACGATATGTACGCGCAGGCCAAGCTGTCGCTGCAGACCGCTGCCTATGACGTGGTGGAGCCCACGGGCGACCGCGTCGGCGGCTGGGCCGCTGACGGCCTCGTGCAGGGTTGGGATACCAACAAGCTCGCCATGGACAACTATCTCCCGGGTCTCGCCGACGGCAAGGCCGGGGAAATGGCCACCGTCGACGGCAAGCGCATGATCGTTCCGTCCGTTTGGGGCACCGAAGCCATCGTCTATTCCAAGAAGGACTTCCCGACCGAATACGGCAAGGCCTCGCTGGGCGACCTCTGGGGTGACAACCTCGATGGCAAGATCTGCATCCGCGCCCACTCCTCGCTCGCCGCCATGGGCCGCTGGCTGGACTCTGAAGGCAAGCTGCCGAAGCCCTGGCTCGACAGCTACAAGGACGAAGCCACGATGAAGCAGCTGTGGGACATCGCTCTCGCGGAAGCCATCAAGCACAAGGCCAATGTCGTGCAGTTCTGGTCGGGCGAGAACGAGGCGCAGGCCGCTTTCCGCACCAATGGCGCGATCCTCGGCCTGAACTGGGATTCGACCGGCTTCAACCTCGCGCCGGACGGCTTCGGCTTCGTGGCGCCCAAGGAAGGCGCCTTCGCCTGGAACCAGGGCTTCGTGCTCATGTCCAACGCCAAGAACACCGAGCAGGCGACCGAATTCGCCAAGTGGGTGTCGACGGCCAAGGGCTCGGCTGCCTGGGCCTCGGCCTTCAAGGCAAACGCCGTGGGCAAGGGCGGGCCGGAGCTCGCCGACGAGGCCGTCAAGGCCTTCTACAACGCTGCCTATCCGGGCGACGCGCTGTCGAAGCTGTGGTGGTGGCCGGCCCAGGCAGGCTGGTTCATCAAGCTGCGCGGCGAATATGCCGACAAGTGGAAGGCGGCATAAGCCACTTTCCAGCGATCTCTGGGCCGCCGGGTTGAATAAACCCGGCGGTTCGCTTTAAGATGTGCCTAACCAAGAAAATCCGTCCCGGGGAGTAACGCGCCGATGAGTGCTGGCGTCGACTTGCAAAATGTGTCCTGCGACTTCGGCAAGTTCCGCGCCGTCGACAAGGCCAATGTCTCCATTAAGCCCGGCGAGTTCTTCTCCTTCCTCGGTCCTTCGGGCTGCGGCAAGACCACGATCCTTCGCATGGTGTCCGGCTTCATCGATCCCTCCGAGGGCCAGATCAAGATCGGCGGCCAGGACATGGCCGGCATCCGCCCCAACAAGCGCCCCACCGCGCTGATCTTCCAGAACCTCGCCCTCTTCCCCTTGATGCCGGTGTGGGAAAATATTTCCTTCGGCCTCGAGGTGCGCGGCGCCTCGAAGGACGTCCGCCGCGCCAAGGCGGAAGAGCTCTTGAAGCTCGTCGATCTGCATGACTCGGCCGACAAGGCGATCTCGCAGCTCTCGGGCGGCCAGAAGCAGCGCGTGGCGATTGCCCGCGCGCTTGCCGTCGAACCTTCTGTCATGCTGCTCGACGAGCCGCTTTCGGCGCTCGATCTCAAGCTCCGCCAGCACATGCGCGCCGAGTTGCGCGCCATCCAGAAGCGCACCAACGTCACCTTCATCTACATCACCCATGACCAGGGCGAGGCGCTCGCCATGTCGGACCGCGTCGCCGTCATGAGCCAAGGCAAGATCCAGCAGATCTCCACCCCGCAGGAGATTTACAACACGCCGGTCAACGGCTTCGTCGCCTCCTTCGTGGGCGAGAACAACATCTTCAAGGGCAAGGTGAAGCAGGTCGACGGATCGAAGTGCAGCTTCGAGACGGACGCCGGCGCCTTCACCGCCACGCTCGGCCCTGCCGTCGATGCCTCGACTATCGCCCGCCTCTATGTCCGCCCCGAATATTCGAAGCTGCAGGCGGCGCCCGCCGAAGGGGCCAACAGCATTCCCGTGACGGTGACCGACATCAGCTTCGAGGGCAATTTCATCCACGTCCACGCCGCCGACAAGACCGGCCGTCACCTGACAGTCGAGACCCGCAACGACGGTTCGGTCACGCTGCCCGCCATCGGCAGCGCGCAATATCTGTGCTTCGAGGCCGCCACGGCCCGCGTCCTCGCCGACCAGGGCATGAAAGACCCGGGCATCGACGAATGAGCGAGCTCTTCCGCCGCTACGGCCACACCCTCACCTGGACCTTCGTGGCCCTCACCGCCTTCTGGCTGCTCTTGCTGGTGATCCTGCCGCAGCTCTACCTGCTGGAGGAGAGCTTCCGCCTCTACCTGCCGCTCGCCGACATCGGCGGTCCGAAGGACGTCTACACGCTCGCCAACTACCGTTCCGCCTTCGAGCAGCCCACCGAATGGAAGTTCTGGCTGCCCTTCGCGTGGAAGCCGGTCATCCTGCCTTTCGAGGCGCCGATCCGCATTCAGGTCTTCGTCCACACCCTGGTCTACAGCACGGTCACAACCGTCATCACCCTCATTCTCTGCTATCCGGTCGCCTTCTATCTGGCCAAGGTGGCCAACCCCCGCAACGTGCCGCTGCTCTTCGTCGGACTGCTGGTGCCGATGTGGGTGTCGGAAATCCTGCGCGCCTTCGCATGGTTCATCATTCTCGCCTTCAAGGGCCCGCTGAACATGGCCCTCGTGAACATGGGCATCATCGACACGCCCATCCGCTGGATCACCGGCTTCAACAGCGTCACCTTCGGCCTCATCTACGTCTACCTGCTGTTCATGCTGCTGCCGATCTACAATGCCATCCAGTCGCTTGACACCAACCAGATAGAGGCGGCCAAGGACCTTGGCGCATCGAGCTGGCGCACCCACTGGCGCGTCATTATCCCGCATTCCAAGCCCGGCATCGCGTCGGGCTGCGTCATGGTGTTCATGCTGGCCGCCGGCTCCATCCTGGTGCCCACGCTCCTGGCCTCCACCCAGTCGCGCTGGTTCACGGAAATCATCCAGCAGGCCATGTTCGAGTCGCAGGACTGGAACACGGGCTCGGCTTACGCCTTCATGCTGCTCGTCACCTGCACGGTCTTCGTCATCGGCATGATGCGGGTGTTCCGCGTCAAGCTCTCGGACATTGCGAGGTAAGGGTCCATGAACGCGAAGTCCAACTGGCTGTTCAACCTCTACATCTTCATCTTCCTGCTCTACATGCTGCTGCCGCTGGCGGTCATGGGTGGTGCGGCGCTCAACGATTCCGCCTTCCCCTCGGTCTACCCGTGGGCCGGCCTCACCGGCCGCTGGTTCATCGAACTGTTCCAGGACAAGCGGATGTGGGAAGCTTTCCGCAACACCATCCTGGTGGCAATTGCGGTGGTCATCATCTCGGTGCCCATCGGCACCGCGGCGGCGATCCTCATCAACAGCCTCGCCGGAAAGACGCGCACCGTGCTCTACGCCCTCATGGTGGCGCCCATCCTTACGCCGGGTGCGGTCATTGGCATCTCGACGCTGCTGTTCTGGAACGAGTTCGGCGTCAGCGCCGGCCTCCACCTTTCGGCACTCGGCCAGGCGTCCTACATCTCGGCCTTCGTCATGCTGATGGTGCTCGCCCGCCTGCAGAGCTTCGACCGCGGGCTTGAGGAAGCCGCCCTCGACCTCGGCGCCAACTACAGCCAGGTGGTCCGCCGCATCCTGCTGCCGCACCTCTATCCGGCGCTCGGCGCGGGCGCGGCCATTGCCTTCTTCCAGTCGATCGAGAACTTCAACACCACGCTCTTCACCCGCGGCACCTATGACACGCTGACGGTCTATGTCTTCTCGAAGGTCAGAAGCGGCATCACGCCCACCATCAACGCGCTCGCTTTGATCCTCATCGTGGTGACGCTGGTCATCATGCTCTATGTCGAGTTCGCCCGCCGCCGCAAGGAAAAGGCCCTCGCCGCGCGCGCCGGAACCAAGGAGCAGGTGGCCAAGGCCGAAGCCGCCGGCCGCGACCAACCCCAGGCCGCCTTCCCGCCCACGCAATAGGCGGCAAAGCCACCTCTCGAACAGCAAAATGCCCGGAATTGTCCCGGGCATTTTCCTTTCCATCACCCACTCCGCCGTCATGCCGGCGAAAGCTGGCATCCGGCTGCGCACACCTGCGAACAGCACCGCGGCCCACAACATCCGGAAAAGCGCGCCCATCTCCACCAAAACCTCCGGCCCGTCAGGCAATGAAGCCCCGGGCGTTCGACATCGTTGCCTATTTCTGGAGTATGCGCCTTTCTAGCACATCGAGCGCGCGCTGTCAAGGACTTTCTTCCTTCGATGGGTTTCGGCAGGACGTCCGGCGGGCTTGAGCCGGCATGGCGTGATGCGCGCGGTGGACGCGTTCCGCGGGAAGCGTGTGTCCTGATCAGATGCGTGGGCGCAGTGGCGTGCCCGCCTCGTCCTTCGGCACGATCATCTTGCCGATCGGCCACAACGCAATGCCGGCGAGCTTCAGGTGCGCCCAGGCAAAAGGAATGCCGATGATGGTGACGGCATAGAGCACAGCCCAGAACAGGTGCATCAGCGCCAGCCACCATCCGGCGAAAACCAACCACAGGATATTGCCGATGGCGCCAAGCGCGCCGGTGCCGATGTCTTCCTGCCCCGTGTGCCGGTCTCGCGGCACGGCGGTGTAGCCGAAGGGCATCAGCGTATAGAGCGCGATGTTGACGGCGGCCCGCGCCCACGGGATTCCCACGATCGTCACCGTCATGATCACAGCGGCGACCAGCCAGCCCAGCGCCATCCAGGCGCCGCCCAGCAGGATCCAGACGATGTTCAACAGCAGGGACATGGCAACCTCCTTAGATCCCGGTCAGCGATATGGGGAGTTGCGCGTCGTTTCGCCAGCGGAATCTCGCGCCTGTGCCGGTCAGGTTGAATCACCTGGCCGGAACATGCGCCGGAGAGTGGCGGTTGACCCCCGGCGCCGGGGCTTCCATGCTGACCCAATGCGATTCATCCACACGGCGGACTGGCAGATCGGCAAGCCCTTCCGGAACTTCGGCGAGAAGGAGAGCGTGCTGCGCCAGGCGCGGCTTTCCGCTATCGAAACGATCGGCCGCCTGGCGCTGGCCGAGGGCGCCGCCCATGTTCTGGTGGCGGGCGACCTCTATGACAACGAGGCTCCGGCGCCGAAGACCCTGCTGGAACCCCTGGAGCGCATGCGCAATTTCCCCGCCGTTTTCTGGCACGTGATTTCCGGCAACCACGACTATCACCGCGGCAACGGTCTGTGGGACCGCGCCCGCGCGCTCGGCCTGCCGGAGAACGTCCTGCTTCACCTCACGCCGGAGGTTGCGCCACTGGGCGATGATGCCGTGCTGCTTCCCGCCCCCTTGCGCCGCAAGAGCGAGGTGAACGACCTCACCGAATGGATGGACCGGGCGGAAAGTGCTGCCGGCAAGATCCGCATCGGCCTCGCCCATGGCTCGGTCCATGGCTTCGACCCGGGCGAAGCGAACAACCCGATCGCCGCGGACCGGGCGAAGCGCGCGCGCCTCGAATACCTCGCACTGGGCGACTGGCACGGCACGCTGCAGATCAGTCCCACCACCTGGTATGCCGGAACACCCGAGGCCGACCGCTTCAACAGCCAGGAAATGGGGCAGGTCCTGCTGGTGGACATCGCAGGCCCTGGCGCTCCCGCCAAGGTAACGCCGCATCGCACCGGCGTCTATCGCTGGCTCACTCAGACGGAGCATCTGTCGGACGCCGCCGGTCTGGACGGCCTCGAGGCGCGGTTGCGCGCGCTCCCCGATCTCTCGAGCCTCGTGTTGCGGCTTCACCTCGCCGGCACGCTGGATCTGACGGCGCGCGCCGGACTCGCGCGCCGCCTTGCGTCGCTTGAGGCCGCCATGTTCTGGTGCGAGCCCGATCTGGCGGCGTTGCATGTGCGCCCCACCCTGGCCGACCTCGAGACGATCGATTTCGACGGCGTGCTGCGCGAGGCCGCCGAAAAACTGCGGCAGCAGGCGGAGAATGAGGCCGCGAGTCCGGTGGAGCGCCGCCGCGCCGAAGAGGCGCTGGTGCAGCTCTATCTCCTCACGCGGGACGGGCGGGGAGAGGCGGCATGAAGCTTCTCCATGTGTCCGTCGAAGGCTGCGGCCGCTTCGGCACATCGGCGAGGATCGAGGGCTTCGGCCCGGGCGTGAACATTCTCGCGGCGCGCAATGAAGCCGGCAAGTCCACCCTGTTCCGCGCCATCCGTACCTGCCTGTTCGAGCGCCACTCCTCGGTGACGAAAGACATAGCGACCCTGGCCACCGACGGCCTGTCACTTCCTGTTGTAATCAGGGTTGGCTTCGAACATGGTGGCAGGCGCTACGAGATCGCCAAGTCCTTCCTCAAAAGCAAGTCGGCGAGCCTCACGCGCGATGGCGTGGAGATCGCGCGCAATGCGGAAGCCGACGAGCAGGTGTGGGACCTGCTCGGAATCGCGCCCAAATCGGCGCGCGCGCTGGACGAGGCGAGCTATGGCCTGCTCTGGGTGCAGCAGGGCCACTCCTTCGCGCTGCCTGAGCCATCGGAAGCGGCGGCGAGCCAGCTCAATGCGGTGATCCAGCAGGAGGTGGGCGCCCTTGTGGGCGGCGAGCGCGCCCGCCAGCTGCTGGGCGCGGTGAAGGATGAACTCTCGCGCTACTTGACCGACAGCGGCAAGGCCAGAACCGGCGGCCCGCTCCATGCGGCGATCGAGGACAACGCCAGGCTCGCCGCAGAGCGCCTCGACGTCGAAGCACGGCTTGCGGCCCTCGACGTCAAGCTTGACGAGCTGGCGCGGCTGCGGGCCGACTATCGCCTGGCCAGCGACCCCGCCGCCGCGCAGGCGATGAAGGCCGATCTCGACGGCGCGCGCCAGAAGCTCGCCGCCGCCGAGAAGGCGGGCGAGGAGCTGAAGCGGCTGCGCGACGATGAGCGCCAGGCCCACGAGCTCGTCCGGTCGCAGGAAGAAAAGCGGGACGAGATGAAGCGCCGCGCGGCGGCCATCGACGGCCAGCGGGCGCGGCTCGACGAATTGCTGGCGCGGCTTTCGCCCATCGACCAGCAGTTGGCCGCCGTCGCCGCGGCCCTGAAGGAGCTCCGCCTGCGCAAGGTGGCGATCGAGGCGGAGGCCGATGCGCTTGACGCCGAGGAACGCGAACTCGCCCGCTTGGCCGGGCTCAGCGCCAAACTCGCCCAGCGCGCCACGCTCGCCGCGCGGCTGAAACAATTGGACGAGTTGCGCAGCCGGACCGCTGCCAATGACGCGGCGCTAAAGGCCGCGCGCGCCGACGAGACAGCGCTCAAATCCCTCGAAGCCCTGGAGCAGGAGGAAGCGAAGCTCCGCGCCCGCCTCGAGGCAGGCGCGCCGCGCATCAGCGTCGAGGCGAGACCCGGCGCGGATGTGCGCATTGACGGCAAGAGCGTCGCCGGCGTCTCGGCGCGCTCGGTGACGGAGGCAGTGGTCATCGCCGTCGGCAGCGACGTGTCAATTACCATCACACCCCCGCAAGCGACGCGCGATGCGGCGGAGAAGGCGCTGGCCGGCCAGCGCGAAAAGCTGAAGGCCCTGCTCTCGGCCTGCGGTGCTCGGGATGCCGCGGACCTCCGCCGGCTGCGCGCCGAACGCGTGGTGCTGGAGGAGCAGGCCCGCGAACTGCGGGCGGAGCGCAACGCACTTGCGGTGAAAGAGAGCGTCACGGCCGAGATCGAGCGCCTGCAGGCGGCGGCAGGCGAGATCGACGCCGAGGCGAAGCACGGCGCGCACGAGGCGCAACCCCTGCCAGCGGTCTCAGAGATCGAGGCTCGCACGCAGCGGGCCGCCAGCCGCCGCGGCGAGCTGCGCGCCCAACGCAGCGGCATCGACGCGCAGGCGAATGCACAGAAGGAGGCGGAGACGCGCCTCGTCCAGTCGCGCGCTACGCTGCAGGGCCAGACGGAGGCGATCCACGCGCAGCTCGCCTCGGAGTTGGCGCTTCTTCCCGACGACAGGCGTGAGGCGCTGCTCGCCGCGCAGGAGGCGGAGCTCGCCCAACGCCGCGATGCCCACCGCATCAAGGCCGCACTGCTGGCGGAGAAGCAGCTGCAGGCGCCGGAGGAGGGCGAGGCCGAACGCCTGAAGGCACGCGCCGAACGCCTCGAGTCCGCGCTGAAGGGCCAGCAGGACAAGGCCGACCAGCTGCGCGAGCGCATGGCCAGGCTGGAGGGCGAGGTGCAGGTCGCGGGCGGCGACGGGCTTGGCGAGCGCGCCGCCACGCTGAAGCTGCAGCAGGAGATGACGCTCGCCGAAGAGGCGCGCATCGCCGAGCGCGTCGAGGTGCTGAAGCTGCTGCGCAAGACCGTGGACGAAAGCTACGCCGAGCGCCGCGAGCAGCTGAACGCGCCGCTGCGCCGCCACCTCAAGCCTTTCCTCAACGACGTCTTTCCGCGCGCCGAGATCGCGCTCGGCGAGAACTTCGCCATCGCGGGCCTCAGCCGGTCGGGCCCCGCGGCGGAACTCTTCGGCCGCCTGTCGCTCGGCACGCAGGAGCAGATCGCGGTGCTGGTGCGGCTGGCCATGGGCGCCATGATCTGCGAGCGGGGCTCGGACGTGCCGGTGATCCTCGACGATGCGCTGGTGTTTTCGGATGACGGCCGCATCGAGCAGATGTTCGATGCGCTCAACCGCGCCGGCAAGAACCAGCAGGTCATTGTGCTCACTTGCCGCGCCCGCTCCTTCGCCTCGCTGGGCGGAAGGCAGCTGCAGATCCTCTGACGTAAGCGGAAGGCCCGGCGTCTCCACCGGCCGGTGGCGCCGCTTTGGGCGGCGGATGCGGCACGATTGTTCTTCGCTCAACACGATTCTGCCACGTTCTCACCCGAAACCGAAGTCCGGAAAACTTGTTCCGTGCGTGGTCCGCGTTTGACGGGGAGGCGGTGTCACCGCCGTCCGCACGCTTGGGTTTCCGGCAACCTGTTGGATCAGATGCGGCGCCTTCTGGGAGATCGACCGGCATGAAAAAATTCGGCTTTGGCCTGCTGGCAGCGGCCATGCTTGCGGCCGCAACCTTGCTGACCAGCCTGCCCGCGCAAGCGCGCAGCGGCGGCGGGACGATTTGGATTCCGCCGATGGACGGCAGCATCGGAGGCGGCGGCATGCGCGACGGCCTCGGCGACATGGGCGGCGCCTGGCACGGCGGCGGCTGGCAGGGAGGCCCCGGCCACGGGTGGAATGGACGGCCACCCTACAACGGCCGCTGGAACAATGGCCGCTGGAACGGCGGCTGGAACCCGAACTGGTACCGCAACGGCCGGTGGTATGGCCCGCGTTATGCTTACCGTTATTCCGGTTACAATTACTTCTATGGCGGCTTCTGGTATCCTTGGCCGTGGTGGAGCACCGGCTGGAACCCGGCGGCCGGAGACAATTACGGTTATTATGGCGGCTACTCCGGCGGCGGCGCGCGTGCGCGCCATGTCGCCTGGTGCCAAGGCCGCTACCGCAGCTACAACGTCCGGACCAACACCTATATGGGTTATGACGGGCGCAAGCACCGCTGCAACAGCCCCTACGATTGACGTGACAAAACCGGGCGGAGAGGCTGTTTGGCCAAACCCCAGCCTCCGCAATTGCCTTTGCGGCAACCATGCTGCCGCCCGGCTTGTGCCGGCAGGGCGGCCCTGCCGTTGCTGATCGACGTGTCCAACCAGCGAGTGAGAATAGATGAGCATCCTCGATTTCCCAAGCGTCACGCGCAAAGAGCGCAAGCTCTTGCTCGCCAAGGCCCGCCGCGCCACCGGCATCCTCAAATCGCTGTCGCACGAGGGACGGCTGCTGATCCTGTGCATGCTGTCCGGCGGCGAGAAGTCGGTTTCCGAAATCGAGGAATTGATGGACATGCCGCAGGCCGCCGTGTCGCAGCAGCTGGCGCGGCTGCGCCTCGACGGGCTGGTGACCGCGCGGCGCGAGGGCCGCAGCATCTTCTATTCGATCGCCAGCAAAGATGCCTCGCGCCTGATCTCCACCCTGCACGACATGCTGAAAGGCGAGGCCCACCCCATGCCGCGCCGCCGCCCCTGAACCCTGGCCGCACAAGGATTCAGCGCATCGGCGCTGGAACACGTTTCGCGCGGCATCGGCACTCGCTCAATTCTTATCGAATCCGAACGGCCCGCAATAACCCTGGTTCCGGCTTCCGCTGTCCGGCGCGGAAATGCGTGCCATATGTAAGCACGCGGAACTTCGCAGAGTAAGTTCTTCCGGAATGCGGCGGGGCGGGCAACCCGGCGGCGTTTCGTTCTGTGCGGAATTCGTAACGTAACGCCGATTGCGGCAGCCCTCCGGGCGCCGAAGCTGCTCGTGAAGAAAGGCCGGTGCGAACATGTTCATGGGTATCGGGCGCGCCACGCGCCTTTTGACGGCAACACTTGCGGCGGGCGCTCTGTTTTCCGCCGTCCCAGGCGTTGAAGCGCAGGAGATCCAGCGCGAGCGGCTGCGCCCCAGCTTCCCAGTCCTGAAATTCGCCGAAAATAATGTCTCCGGCCGAACCGCGGTCGACCGTCTCGGAGCCCGCCTGCCGGAGGTGGCGAGCTGGTACGGCAAGTCGGCCGATCAGCTGCGCAACCTGCTGCTGACCGACCGCCGCGTCCGCCTCGACAAGGAAGGCCGCATGTTCGTCGTCGAGGAACTCGATGCGCCGCTGCAGGCCGCGGCGCCGGGCGCGCAGCGCGGCACAGGCGACGGCCAGCTTGCGCCCCTCGCCCAGACCTTCCGGCTCCACTCGAAGCCCGGCTCCAACCGCACGATCTACCTCGACTTCGACGGCGCCACCCTGACCGGAACGGCCTGGAACACCGCCGGCAAGACCATCACCGCCAAGCCCTTCGACATCGATGGCGCGGTGAACACCGCCTTCTCCGCGGCGGAGCTGCAGCGCATCCAGTACATCTGGCAGCGGGTCGCCGAGGACTATGCGCCCTTCGACGTCGACGTGACGACGCAAGCGCCCCCGCCCGACCGGCTGGCGCGCAGCAACAGCGCCGACACCGTGTTCGGCACAACCGTGCTGATCACCAACAGCGCTGGAGTCTACACCTGCACCTGCGGCGGCATCGCCTATGTCGGCGTGTTCAACAGCACGACCGAAAGGTTCAAGCCGGCACTGGTTTTCCACAACATGCTGAACAGGGGCGACGAGAAGCCGGTGGCGGAAGCCATCTCGCACGAAGCCGGCCACAACATGGGCCTGAGCCACGACGGCACTGCCAGCGCGGGCTATTACAGCGGCCACGGCGCCGATCCGCTGACGGCCTGGGCCCCGATCATGGGCGTGGGCTACTACAAGCCGCTCGTCCAGTTCAGCAAGGGCGAATACGCCGGCGCCAATAACAAGGAAGATGACTTCGCGGTGGCGCAGAGCTTCGGCCTGCCGCTGCGCGCGGATGACTTTGGCGGCACCGTGTACTCAGCGGCGCCCTTCAGCGGCGGCCTGCAGGATGGCGTTATCGAGCGGGCTGGCGACGTGGACATGTTCGCGATCACGGCCAGAGCCGGCGCGTTCAGCGCAACGCTCGCCCCGGCAACCCGCTCCGGCAACGCCGATCTCGCGCTCTCGTTGCTCAACGGTGCGGGCGAGGTGCTGGCCGCCGCCAGCCCGCAGAACACCCTCGGCGCCACGCTGAGCTTCCAGCTTCCGGCGTCAGGCAACTATTTCATCGCGGTGCGCGGCACGGGCCAGGGTGACCCGGCGGCCACCGGCTATTCCGACTATGGGTCGGCCGGCAATTTCCGCCTCACCGCCCGCTATGCCGCCGCGGCCGGCGCGCCGCCGGCTGCGGTGCTCGCCGCCAGCGACACCGCCGGCATCGCACCCGCCGCCATCCGCTTCGACGCCAGACAATCGACCGACAAGGATGGCGCCGTCCGCTTCTACTACTGGGACTTCGGCGACGGCACGGTGGACAATTCCGGCACGCTGCAGACCCCCACCAAGACCTATGCGAATCCCGGCCTCTACACGGCCCGCCTGACGGTGGTGGACAACAGCGGCCTCCGGTCCGGCGTCACCAAGCAGATCTCGGTTACCGCGGCAAGCGCCTCGAGGACGCCTCAGGTCCGGCTGGACGGCGTGACGCGGATCGTCAGCGCCACGGGGGCAGTGCGCGCCAGGGCCATGGTGGACGCGGTCAGCCGGTAAGGCGCGGCGAGGCCAGCGATGACGGCGTGCCGCTGAGCAGGCCGGCGAGCCGCTGCAGGCACGAGCCGCACAGCCGCTCAGCCGCTTCGGCGGATGCCGCCTCGGCATAGCAGCGCAGCTCGGGTGCATTGCCCGACAGCCTGATATGCAGAATGTCGCCGCTGGCGAGGGTGGCGCGCAGGCCATCGCTGCGGTCGATGGCGGCAGGCGTTCCGCCGAACAGCCTTTCCATGCCGGCAGCCGAGGCCTCGGCGGCGGCCAGCAGCGCCTGGCAGGCGGAGGGGTCGACGTCCTGCAGCCGGCCGCTGAAGGTGAAGCGGGCCGGCAGTCCGGACAGCAGCTGCGACAGTGGCACATGCAGGCGGCGCGCGGCCTGCAGCACCAGCAGCATGGGCAGCACGGCATCGCGCGTCGGCAGCGGATCCAGCACGCCGGCCCCCAGGCTGGCGGGGCTGGCGAGCAGGAAGCCGCCATTCGCCTCGAAACCCACGACCGGGTGGTGGCGCGCGCCCTGCATGCCGGCAATCACATGGGGCGAGCCGATGCGCGTGCGCCTGACCTCCGCAAACAGCCCGCAGGATTCGAGCGCCGTGGTGCTGTTGACTGGCGTCACCACCGTTCCGGCCCTCAACTCGCGGGCGCAGAGCAGGCCAAGGGTGTCGCCGCGCAGCCATCGCCCCGTCTCGTCGGCAATCAGCGGCCGGTCGGCATCGCCATCGGTGGTGACGATGGCGTCAAGCCGGTGGGCCGCGGCCCAGGCAAGGGCGAGTGCCCTGTCCTCATCGCGCACCGCTTCGGTATCGATGGCCACGAAACCCTCGCTGCGGGCCAGCGGCAGCGTCTCGGCGCCGAGTGCGCGGAACAGCTCATGCAGCAGGTCGCGCGCCGCCGAGGAATGCTCATAGATGCCGATGCGCATCCCGGACAGCGCATCGGGCGCGAAGGCGCTCCGGTAGCGCGCGGCATAAAGGGACAGTGGTGCCGGGTCGGCGGGCGGCAAGGCTGCCGGTGAACTGTCGTCGAGCGGCCAGGGCGCCTCCGCCGCTAGGATCAGCCCCTCGTCCTGCTTCGAGATCTCGCCCTCGGCACGGTAGAACTTCAGGCCGTTGCGGTCGAAGGGAATGTGGCTGCCCGTCACCATGATGGCCGGAACGCCGAGCTTTTCCGCCGCGAAGGCAAGCGCCGGCGTGGGCAGCACCCCGGCATTGACCGTGGGAATGCCGAGCCGCCGCGCGGCGTCATGGCAGGCCGCCGCGATCGCCGGGCTGCTGGGACGCAGGTCGTATCCGATCAGCAGCGCCAGCGGCAGACTGCCGGGCATGGCGAGAAAGGCTCCGGTATAGGCCCGGCACAGGCCGGGCGTGAGGCTGGTGACGAGGCCGCGCACGCCGCTGGTGCCGAAGCCAGCCCCCGCCCCGGCGGCAATATCGCCAAGGCGCCTACCGGCGGGCATGGATGTCCTTGTAGCGGATCAATGTCGTCCTCGCCGAAATCACTGCCGGTCTGCGCCTCGGTCAGCACCACTTTGCTTTGACCGGGATTCTCCAGCCGGTGCTTCTCGCCCATCGGGATGTAGACGGACTGGTTCCCGTTCACAAGGTTCACGTTGCCGCCCAGCGTGACCCGTGCCGTGCCCTCCACCAAGATCCCCTCCACCAAGATCCAGTGCCCGGCGCGCCAGCGGTGCGACTGCAGGGAGAGCGCCGCACGAGCTTACAACCCCGCCAGAGCGAATACAAGTTTCCACCCAAATTTCCTTATCTATATTGTGCGGGCAATATTAAGTGGTATTGTTCGCGGGCCTCCGGTAATCGATGGCCCAGGCGGCAGACTGCCGGATTCGCAAGGGAGGAAAAACGTCACCGTGGACAAGAACCAGCTCATATTTCGCATCAACCGCGCGGTTCGCGCGATCGAGGCAACCTCGGGGCTTGGCGAGCTCGACATTTCGGCGCGCAGCATTCTCAGTTTCATCGGCGAAGCCGAAGCCGAGCAACGTACGCTGAATGTCTCGGACGTCGTGAAGGGACCGGGCTTCGGCACGGCGCCCACGGTTTATTCCCGTCTGTCGGTGCTGGAAAAGGCGGGCTGGATCAAGTACGCGCCCGATCCGCGGGACGGCCGCGCCAAGCAGGTTCAGCTCACCCCGCTTGCCCGCCGCACCTATGCGAAAATGTCCAGCGAAGCCCAGAAGCTGGTGGCGGCCAAGCGGGACTGACCTCTCTTCTCCGGCGATGCCAGCCGGCCGTCCTTGAGGCTTGAACTCCGGCACGAAGTCGTTATATCTGGCCAGATATAACGATGTGGGAAGGAGGACGGGGGTGATCGCACGCCGCGCATGCGTCATGGGGCTTATGTCCGCTGCTGCCGCGATTCTGCCTGTTCCAGTCTCGGCCGCAGGGAAGGTGAACGTCTTCGCCGCCGCCAGCCTCAAGAATGCGCTGGACGAGGTGAGCGCCGCCTGGAAGGCCGCTTCGTCCAAGGAAACCGCCAACACCTTCGCCGCGAGTTCGGCGCTGGCCAGGCAGATTGAGGCTGGCGCGCCGGCCGACATCTTCATTTCCGCCGATCTCGACTGGATGAAATACCTCTCCGGCAAGAAGCTCATCGCCGAGAGCAGCATGGTGAAGCTGCTCGGCAACACGCTGGTCCTCGTCGCCCCCGCCGGTTCCAGGGCCGCCGTCACCATCGCGCCGGGCTTCGATCTCGCCGGCGTGCTGAAGGGCGGCAAGCTCGCCATCTGCGACGTGAAGGCTGTGCCGGCCGGCAAATACGGCAAGGCCGCGCTGGAAAAGCTCGGCGTGTGGGACAAGGTGGAAGGCAGCCTAGCCCAGGCGGAAAACGTGCGCGCCGCGCTGAAACTGGTATCGGCCGGCGAGGCCCCGGCCGGCATCGTCTACCGGACCGATGCCAACGAGGAGAAGAAGGTCAAGGTGCTCGGCGCCTTCCCCCCGGACACGCATCCGGAGATCGTCTATCCGGCAGCGCTTGTGGCGGCCTCGAAGTCTCCGGATGCGGCGGAATTCCTGGCTTTCCTCCAGTCGGACAAGGCGCACGACATCTTCAGGGCGCACGGCTTCATCATCCTCGTCAGGTGAGGACGGCCCCTTTTCCGGCCAAAGGCAGCTGGACGCAAAGGTGCAGCAGGCATTCCGTTCAGCGGATGTTTTGCAGAACCAAGGAGCGTGCGCCGCCACCGAAAACGCCGCCCGGCCTTCGGCCAGGCGGCTTTGGGAACTTGGTAGCGGGAGAGGGAGTTGAACCCCCGACCCCAGGATTATGATTCCCGTGCTCTAACCAACTGAGCTACCCCGCCAAGGTGGCGCGGGGTATAGGGCGGCGGCGGGCGGCAAGTCAAGCCGTGTGTTCGCCCTCGTGATCGTGGTCGTGATCCTGGCCCCGGTCCTTCTGGATGAAGGTGCGGTAGAGCGATATGAACAGGAAATAGAGGCTCGCGGCGATCCACACCCAGAGCTGGATGGTCTCGACCTTGCCCCAGCTTGCCCGGTCCTTGGCCTGGATGATCAGTGAGAGCGACATGGCCGCCCACAGCACAGTCATCGGAATGGTGATTTCGCGCCAGTGCGCCACGCGCAAGGGGTGCACGAACTTGATGGGGATGAAGGTGAGCACGCAGAGGAAGGCGATGGTGATGATGTTGGCGAGCGGCCCCGTCTGCAGGATGAAGAAATAGAGAACGACCACGTTCCAGATCGCCGGGAAGCCGACGAAATAATAATCGTCCGACTTCATGCCCACATTGGCGAAGGTGTAGCACGACACCGCCATGATCGCCGCCGCCGAGATCAGGCTCCAGGTCTGGCCGGAAAAGAGGAAGTCCACCGGCGTCATGTCGAACCAGTAAACCATCAGCGCCGGCACCGCCACGTAGGTGAAGAAGTCGATGACGTTGTCGAGCGTCCGGCCGTCGACGTTGGGGGTGTATTCGAGCACGCGCGCCTTCCTCGCCAGCGTGCCGTCCACACCGTCGACGAAGAGGGCGAGGCCCAGCCACATGAAGGCCGCCACGGGATCGTTCTTCAGCACCGAAACGAGGGCGAGGAAACCAAGCACGATGCCGCAAGTGGTGAAGGCATGGACCGCCCATGCGACACCCTTCTTTACCTCGCGGTCGAGGTTGGGGTGCAGGTTGATCTTGGCCAAGGCGCGGATTCTCCCGTGTGAGGCCCGACTATAGGAAAGCCGGATGCCGGTGGCAAATGTCTCGCCTTGCTTGTGGATCGGCGCTTCGGCTGGCGCAATGCGCCACGCGCGTGGCGGGCTTCAGGCGCGTGCGATGAAACCGCCGCCCAGCACACGCTGGCCGGGCCCCTCGCCCGCGTAAAGCACGCAGGCCTGGCCGGGCGACACGCCATATTCCCCGCCGCGGATGGTGATGACAGGCCCCTGCCCGCAGCGCCTGATATCGGCCGGCACCGGCGGCCGGGCCGAGCGGATCTTGGCGAAGACCGATCGTGGATTGCTGTCGAGCGGCTCGCCCAGCCAGTTAAGGCCGGTCACGCGAATATTCTCCTGCCGCAGCGCCTCGCGCGGCCCCACCACCACGCGCTTCGCCTTTGCGTCGATCTTCACCACATAGAGCGGCTCACCCCCGGCGAGGCCCAGTCCCCGGCGCTGGCCGATCGTGTAATGGATGATGCCCTCGTGCCGGCCCAGCAGGCGGCCCGCAAGGTCCACGATGTCACCGGGTTCCACGCCCTCGGGCCTGAGCTTTCGGATGAGTGCGGCATAATCGCCGTCGGGCACGAAGCAGATGTCCTGGCTGTCCGGCTTGTCCGCCACCGCGAGGCCAAGCTCAGCCGCAATCGCCCGCGTCTCCGCTTTGGTGAGCGTGCCCAGCGGAAAGCGCAGATAGTCCAGCTGGTCCTGCGTGGTGGCGAACAGGAAATAGCTCTGATCGCGGGAAAGGTCGGCGGGTGTGAACATGTCGCGCCTGGGCGAGCCATCGCCGCGCGGCCTGCTCTCCACATAATGCCCGGTGGCCAGCGCCGCCGCGTCGAGATCCTTGGCCCTCGCCAGCAGATCGGCGAACTTGACCGTCTGGTTGCAGGTGACACAGGGGATCGGCGTCTCGCCCCCCAGATAGCTCTCCACGAAATCGTCGATCACCGCTTCCTTGAAGCGGGATTCGAAGTCGAGCACGTAATGCGGAATGCCGATGGCGGAGGCCGCCCGGCGCGCGTCATGAATGTCCTGGCCGGCACAGCACGCGCCCTTGCGCCTGATCGCCTCGCCATGGTCGTAAAGCTGCAGCGTGATGCCGACGACGTCGAACCCGGCCTGCTTCAGAAGGGCCGCCGTGACGGTGGAATCGACACCCCCCGACATGGCGCAGACCACGCGGACACCCGACGGATCGCCCGGGAGGCCAACCGTTTCGCGCACACCATCGATGAGGGACTGTCCGATCATGGCGGCCTAAATGGGGGACGGCGCGCCGAAAGTAAACGGCCTGGGGCATCAGGTTGTAGCGAAATGGCACCGGCGGCGACCCGGCGTTTGGGAAATCTTCAGACCTACTTAGGCGTTTTTTAAGTGGCGGCGCATAGGCTTGGAGGCAGTGAGTAAGGTGCGTATCGAGTTGGTTGAAACGTTCATGAACGGTCAGTTGCGTTCCCGCGTCAATTACGTGATCGGCCCCGATGGCAGCCCGCTGACGGTTGCCGATCTGCCGCCCCCCGGAAATCAGCGCTGGGTGATCCGCCGCAAGGCGGAGGTTGTTGCGGCTGTCCGGGGTGGTTTGTTGAGTTTGGAAGAAGCTTGCGACCGCTACGTCCTGACGGTGGAAGAATATCTCAGTTGGCAGCGGTCGATCGACCGCCACGGGCTCGCTGGCCTGCGGACCACCCGCATCCAGGATTACCGGGCGAACTAAGCCCCTGCAAAAAGGTCGAGTCGCGGGGCCGGAGGCGATCTCCGGCCCCGTTCTTGTTGAGTGCCCCTTTCTATTGTGCGCCAATGTGGCACAGTGCGGCCATGAAGCTGCTCGTTCTCCACGCCCATCCGCGCCTCTCCAGTTCCGTCGTCCAGCGCGCCATGCTGCACGCTCTCTCCGGCCTCGAGGGGGTCAGCCTCGTGGACCTCTATGCCGAATACCCGGCCCTCGACATCGACGTGGCGCGCGAGCAACGGCGCCTGCTGGCGCATGACGTCATCATCCTGCAGCACCCCCTCTATTGGTACTCCTCCCCCGCCATCATCAAGGAATGGCAGGACCTGGTGCTGGAAAACGGCTGGGCCTACGGCCCGGGCGGCACGAAACTGGCGGGCCGCTTCCTGATGTCGGCGATCTCGACCGGCGGCGCCGAGGCCGCCTACCAGCATGGCGGCCGCAACCGCTTCGAGATCGGCGAACTCTTGAGCCCCTTCAACCAGACGGCCTGGCTCTGCTCCATGGCCTGGCTCAGCCCCTTCGTGATCCATGCCGGGCGCGCCATGGCTCCGGCGCAGCTGTCGGCCGCCACCGAAAGCTACCGCGACCTCATTGTCGGCCTGCGCGATGGCAGCATCGACCCGCTGTCGCGGCTGGCGCCTGGCTACACGCTGCCGCCGCATTTCGCGGAAGGAATCGTCCGATGAACCCGCAGGACCTGCTCCACGGCGCCTTCATCTATCTTGCCGCCGCCGTCATCGCGGCCCCGCTGGCCACCCGGCTCGGGCTGGGTTCGGTGCTGGGTTATCTCATCGCCGGCATGATCGTCGGCCCGTCGGTGCTGGGCCTCATCGGGCAGGAGGGCGAGAATGTCATGCACTTCGCCGAGTTCGGCGTCGTCGTCATGCTCTTCCTCGTCGGCCTCGAACTTCAGCCCTCGAAGCTGTGGGAGCTGCGCCACCCCATCATCGGGCTGGGCGGGCTGCAGGTGGTGGTCACCGCCGCGGCGATCGGCGGCGGCGCGCTGCTGTTGGGCTTCGACGGGAAGGCGGCACTCGCCACCGGCCTCATCCTCGCGATGTCCTCGACGGCCATCGTGCTGCAGAGCCTCAACGAGCGCGGCCTTCTCAAGACCACGGCCGGCCAGTCCTGCTTCTCGGTCCTCCTGTTTCAGGACATCTCCGTCATCCCCATCCTGGCCTTCCTGCCGCTGTTGGCAGCCACCCAGGCCCATTATGCGCATGGCGCGACGCTGATCGGCGACCTTCCCGGCTGGGTCCAGACGGTCGCGGTGCTGGGCGCGGTCGCCATCATCGTGCTGGCGGGCCGCTTCCTCACGCGGCCCCTCTTCCGCCTCGTCGCCGAAACCGGCATCCGCGAGGTCTTCGTCGGCCTCGCCCTCGTCATGGTGGTGGGCATCGCGCTGCTCATGCAGCTTGTCGGCTTATCCGCCGCATTGGGCACATTCCTCGCCGGCGTGGTGCTGGCCGAGAGCGAATACCGCCACGAACTCGAGATGGATTTGGAGCCCTTCAAGGGCCTGCTGCTTGCGGTGTTTTTCATCGCTGTGGGCGCCGGCATCAATTTCGCGCTGCTGATGAGCCAGCCGCTCCTGGTCCTCGGCCTCGTCCTCGGCTTCATCGCGGTGAAGCTCTCGGTGCTCTTCGTGCTCGCCCGCCTCTTCGGCATGGCCACGCCCGATGCCTCGCGCTTCGCATTCGCGCTGGCCCAGGGCGGCGAATTCGCCTTCGTGCTCATCTCCTTCGCCGCGGGCCTTGCGCTGCTCAACGCCGGACAGGCAGGCCTGCTCGTCGCCGTGGTCGCCTTGTCCATGGCGGCCGCACCGTTGCTGATGATCTTCGACGCGCGCGTCATCCAGCCCCGCTTCGATGGCGGGGGCGAACGCCGCGAAGATGACAGGATCGAGGAGTCCGGCGCCAGGGTCATCATCGCCGGCCACGGCCGCTATGGCATGACGGTGGGCCGCCTGCTGCAAGCCAGCGGCATACGTGCGGTGGTGCTCGACCATGACGCCGAGCAGATCGATGCGCTGCGCAAATTCGGCTACAAGGTCTATTATGGCGACGCGTCGCGGCCCGACCTGCTCGAAGCGGCGGGGGCCGCCGAGGCCCTGGCCCTCGTCATCGCCATCGACGACCGCGAGAAGGCCCTCAAGATCGTCGAGACCGCGCGCCGCCACTTCCCCAGGCTCCGCATCCTCGCCCGCGCCTTCGACCGCGTGCATGCCTATCGCCTGTTCAACGCTGGCGTAGAAGATGTCTATCGCGAGGTCTTCGCCTCCTCGGTCGACATGGGCGAGCAGCTGCTCGTGCGGCTGGGAGTCCACCCCTTCGAGGCCCACCGCGCGGCACAACGCTTCAAAGCGCATGACGAGAAGCTCATCCGCAGCGCCGCAAAGCACGTGGGTGACACGCAGCGCCTGATCGACCTCGCCCGCCAGGGCAGCGAGGAAATCGAACGCGTGCTGGCCACCGATGCGGGCGGCACGCCGCTTGCGCCTGACCACGGCTGGGAGCCGCCGGACACGCCGCCGCGCAGGCCCGGGTGAAGCCACCAGGTCCTTGCGTGAAATACCGTATCATGGAAAGCCCCGCTGGCGGCGGGAGCGCGGCCTCAGGCCTTATCCGGCGACGTGAGGAGCCAGAACAGATAGCCCACCCCGGACAGGCAGAGCAGCGCGAAGAACAGAAGCGGGGTCATGGGAATTGTTCCTCACAGTCGCGGGCCTGCGCCTTGGCGAGGTCCTTGGGGTCAATGGTGGCGACCTGCTCCCGGCCGGACTGCGCGCCGATTGCGGGCAGGTAGATCTGCGAGGACACGCGCCGCCAGGCGAGGAACGACAGGCCGGTGATCTCCTCCTCCTCGGTGATCACCATATAGGTGCCAGGGGGTTGCAGCCCATCAAGGCCGCCGAGCGTGAAGGGATGTTCGAACGTGATCATGTCACGGGTTGCGCGCATATGTGCCTCCTTCACTCGCGTTGCAATTCAGGCGGAAAGTCGCAGAGCCGGAGAGCGAGAACAGACCGGCTCTGCGGCGTGACTATGCCTTGGTGGAAGGCGCGTGCACGGCGGGCTTCGCCTCGTCCGTCTTGGGAACGGGCGTCTCCGGCTTCGGCTGGGCAACGGCCGGCTTGGTCACTTCGGGAGCGCTCATCATATTGGTCATCTTGGTCATTGAAATTGTCCTTGTCTGAAACCGCTGCCGGCCGGATGGCCGGCAGATCGACACGCGCGTTGCCGCCCGCGCTTCGGCAAGATTGCTCCCGCCGGCCATGAGAAACATCAGAATGTCGGAACTGTGCAAATGATATGGGTATGCCCTGGCCGAACGGCAAGCAAATTCGCGCCGGGTGAAGATAAGGGGGATGCATTGGGGCCGCCCGCGCGCTAAACAGCCTCGCGCAAGTCCTGTGAGAGCCCGATGGCAGACAACATCCACGACGTCCGGATCGACCCCCGCAATCTCGATATCCTTGTTTCCGTCAACGGTACGCTCACGCCGCGGGCTGAAGCCATGGTCTCCGTCTTCGACTCGGGCTTCATCCTGGGTGACGGCGTGTGGGAGGGCCTGCGCATGGTGAAGGGCGGCGTGCCCTTCCTGCTCGCGCACATCGAGCGGCTCTACGAAGGCGCCAAAGCCATCTTCATGGACATCGGGCTCACACCGGACGAGTTGGTGAAGCGCCTCTTCGACTGCCTCGACGCCAACCGGATGGAAGATGGCGTCCACATCCGCCTCATGGTCACCCGCGGAGTCAAGTCCACGCCCTACCAGGACCCGCGCGTGACGATCGGCAAGCCCACCGTCGTCATCATCCCCGAATACAAGACGCCCAATCCGGAAAAAATGGAAAAGGGCCTGTCGCTCCACACCGTCAACGTCCGCCGCGGCTATCCGGACGTGCAGGACCAGAAGCTCAACTCGCATTCGAAGCTCAACTGCATCGCCGCCTGCATCCAGGCCGCCAATGCCGGGGCGGACGAAGCGCTGATGCTCGATCCGCACGGCTTCGTCGCCACCTGCAACTCGACGCATTTCTTCATCGTGCGAAGGGGCGAGCTGTGGACATCGACCGGGCAATACTGCATTCCCGGAATCACGCGCGGCAACATGATCGGGCTGGCGAAGGAGCTGGGTATCCCCGTCTTCGAGAAGCCCTTCTCGCTCTATGACGTCTATGGCGCAGACGAGGCCTTCGTCACCGGCACTTTCGCGGGCCTCGTCCCGGTGCGCGTCATCGACGGCCGCCCGGTGCGCAATCCTCTGTCCACGGAGGACTGGCCGGGCGCCGGCCCCATCTCCCAGCGCCTCTCCGCCGCCTACAAGGAGCTCTGCGTGAAGGACGCGCGGAGGAGCCTCCGGACATGAGCGTCAACATCGCCATGTGGTCGGGCCCGCGCAACATCTCGACCGCCATGATGTATTCTTTCGGCAACCGGCCGGACTGCGTGGCCTGGGACGAGCCCTTCTACGCCTTCTCGCTCGTCCACCACGGCAACAGCCACCCGATGCGCGACGAGATCATCGCGGCGGACGGCTCCGGCTGGGACAGCCTCGTGGCCCGGTGCCTTGCCCCCGCGGCAAAGCCCGTCTTCTACCAGAAGCACATGACGCACCACATGCTGAAGGGCTGGGACAGGGCGTGGATCAAGGGTCTCTCCAATGCCTTCCTCATCCGCGCACCGGAGCGCGTGCTGTCGAGCTACACCAAGAAGTGGCCGGACGTCGCGCTGCGCGACATTGGCTTCGCCGAGCAGGCGGAGATCTTCGACATGGTGGCCGATCACCTGGGCCACGCCCCGCCCGTGGTCGACGCCGAGGATATTCTCAAGGACCCGCGCGCTACGCTCACGCGGCTGTGCAACGCCTGCGGCATTGCCTTCGACGGGGCAATGCTGTCATGGCCCCAGGGACCCAAGCCCTTCGACGGAGTCTGGGCGCCGCACTGGTACAATGCCGCCTGGGCCTCGACAGGCTTCGGCGCCACACCGCCGGAACCGCCGCCACTGGCGGCGCATCTCCGGAAGATCGCGGACGAGGCGCGGCCGCTTTATGAGCGGTTGAGACGATACAAACTTTGAGTTTCAGTCCGTCATCCCGGCAAAAGACGTGACCCCGTTTCCTCGCCGCGCATGCTGAACCAAAGCCGGGCCCGGCATTCGCCGGGGTGACGATTTGGGAAGTGCAAAGAATAATCGCCGGGGCGAACCCGGCGATCATGTCTCTCAGCACTGAACCCTTGGCGCATGTTCCGATCAGGTGGAATCACCCTATCGATAAGAACCTGCGCCAGATCATGCTCCAGCCTTCACCGCATCGAAGCGGCTGCCTGCAGCGGCGCGGCGCCGCCGAAACCCGTGGCTTCCTTTTCCGCCAGCATTTCGGCGCGTCGCAGTTCCTGCTCTTCATGCGCCAGCAGCAGCTGCGCCTCGTTGCTCTGGTCCTTCAATTCGCCGATGGAGCGCATCAAGTTGTCGCGCCGGGCGCGGGCAGACTTGGCGGTCAGCGAATAGTTGAAATGGGCGGGGTCGGAGACGCCGGTGCGGCTTTCCTCGAACTTCACCTGGGCATCGAGGTCGTCGAACTTCCTGGTGAAATCCTGGATCATGAACTCGATGTCGGCAACCTGGCGCCGCTTTTCCTCGGTGCGGAATCTGTGCAACCGGAGGAGCGTCTCGCGTGAACGCATAGTGGACCCCTTACTCTACTCACAACACTTTGGACGGCGCCTAAGGCGCCCCCTTCCCACGATTCGCCGAATCAATTACGCAAGAGATTCCGGCAGCCGCGCAACTCGCATGATTAGCCGGGTAGGCTTAAGGAGCAGTTACCGGCCAGTCGCGCCGGTCCACAGGGGTTCTTGCGCAGTCGTGCCAAGGTTGGCGTCGAGTAGTAGCGGGCGGGGAGGAATCGGTCATAACATGCCGATTAACGAGTCAACAGGAATCTGCTGCAGCATTAGGGTTTGTTAACCTTTCCCGTCCTATCTTAAGCGTCATCGTTAACGGTTGGTTCCGCGCCATGGCCTGCGCTGCTCCAGCCGGATTGCCCTGCGAAGGGCTGGGGACCATAGGGGATTCGAGATGAGGGTATTGCTGATCGAGGATGACACCGCGACGGCCCAGAGCATCGAACTGATGCTCAAGTCTGAAGGCTTCAACGTTTACACGACCGATCTGGGCGAAGAAGGCGTCGACCTCGGCAAGCTCTACGACTACGACATCATCCTGCTGGACCTCAACCTGCCGGACATGTCGGGTTATGAAGTGCTGAGGACGCTGCGCGTGGCGAAGGTCAACACGCCGATCCTCATCCTCTCCGGTCTCGCCGGCATCGAGGACAAGGTGCGGGGCCTGGGCTTCGGCGCCGACGACTATATGACAAAGCCGTTCCACAAGGACGAGCTGGTGGCGCGAATTCACGCCGTGGTGCGCCGCTCCAAGGGCCATGCCCAGTCGGTGATCGTGACGGGCGATCTGTGCGTCAACCTCGACACCAAGACCGTCGAAGTGGGCGGCGCCCGCCTCCACCTCACCGGCAAGGAATACCAGATGCTGGAGCTGCTTTCGCTCCGGAAGGGCACCACGCTGACGAAGGAAATGTTCCTCAACCACCTCTATGGCGGCATGGACGAGCCCGAACTCAAGATTATCGACGTGTTCATCTGCAAGCTCAGGAAGAAGCTCGCCAACGCGGCGGGCGGCAAGAACTTCATCGAAACCGTCTGGGGCCGCGGCTACGTGCTGCGCGAGAACGCTCCCTCGATGGGCGAAGACATCCGCGAAAGCGCATAAGGATTACGGTCCTGATGCAAAAGGCTGCCCGCCGGGCGGCCTTTTTTCTTTCTTCTCTTCTGGCGCAACGGGGAGATGAGGGGAGGCAATAACGGCCGGCGCACGCGAGGGGCCGTTGCGGGCCAAAGGGTCCTGCGGTGGTAGGCGGTTCCCGTCCGATGGTCAGTGGCTGACCGAGCTCGAGAACAGGTTGATCACCAGCACGCCCGCAAGGATCAGCGCCAGCCCAAACACGGCGGCTGCGTCCAGCGCCTGGCGGAACCACAGCCACGACACCAGCGTGATCAGCACGATGCCCATGCCGGACCAGACGGCATAGACGATACCCACGGGAATGGTGCGGATCGGGAAGGACAGCAGCCAGAAGGCCGCGCCATAACCGGCGATCACCACGATGCTGGGCGCCAGCCGCGTGAAGCTGCCGGACCTCGCCAGCGCGGTGGTGGCAATCACCTCGCAGACGATCGCCAGCGCCAGCAGCAGATAGGATTTGAACATCGGCGTAGGGGGCGGCCTCAGGCCGCCTTCACCACGACGTCCGCGCCGTCCATGTCCATACTGAGCGTGAAGCCAGCCGAGCGCGCCAGCTGCTGGGCGTAGTAAGGCTGCACCAAGCGGGCGTCGAGCGCCGTCATCTCCACCGTGCCGGCCAGCACGCCGGCCACCGGCTCCGGCACCTTGGCGCGGTCGCCCGCGGCGCGCGCGGTGAGGGTGTCACCCTCGACGGTGACAGTGACGAGCCCGCCGCGCGGGATTCCCGCCATCGCCATCAGCATCATGTTCAGCACCAGCTTCACCTGCTGCTTCGGCCGGTTCTCGCGCGGGGCGTTCCATTCGAGCTTCACTTTCTCGTCACCGACGAAGGCCCTGGCGATCTCGCCCGCCTCGCCCATGTCGACCACCGCCCCGGCAGAGCCCGCCGCGCCAAAGGCGATGCGGCAGAACTTGAGCTTGGCGGACGCCGTCTTGGCGGAACTCCGCACCATGTCAAGTGCGGTTCCCTTGGTCTCCGCGTCCATCTCCGGGTCGTCGATCAGTTCGAGACCGTTGGCGATGGCGCCAACGGGCGAGATCACGTCATGGCAGACGCGGCTGCACAGCAGTGCCGCCAGATCGAGGTCGGAGAGTTTCGCGTCCACGGGTGCAAGGTCGGACATGGGTGTTTCCTGGGCAGTGATTCGTGAGTCTGTTGTACCACCTGACCTTAAATTTTTCCGCATTGACGGCCCGCCATTTCGCGATCATGAAGCGCCCGGACGACGCGCCGGAGCACCCCTGCCGAATGACCGCCCTCCCCTCCCGCCTCATGCAGCAGCTGATCGATTTGTCGATCCGCGCCGGGTCAGGGATCATGGCTGTTTACGCCACCGGTTTCTCCGCCAGGGAAAAGGGCGACCTGACGCCGGTGACCGAGGCTGACGAGGCGGCGGAAAAGATTATCCTCACCGGCCTGCCGCGGATCGACGGCTCCATCCCGGTGATCTCCGAGGAAGCGGCGTCCGCCGGCAGGATTCCGGAGGTTGCGGCGAGGTTCTTCCTCGTCGATCCGCTGGACGGCACCAAGGAATTCATCTCCAGGAACGGCGAGTTCACCGTCAACATCGCGCTGGTGGAGAATGGCGTGCCGGTGGCGGGCGTTGTCTATGCCCCGGCCCTGAAGCGCATCTTCTGGGGCGAGGCGGGTGTGGGGGCGGAGCACGGCAAGGTCGAGAACGGGGCGGCGGGCCACTGGCATCCGCTCGCCGTGCGGGCACTTCCGGCCGATGGCGCAACGGTCGTGGCGAGCCGCTCCCACCGTGACCAGGCCACCGAGGACTGGCTGAAAACGGTCAAGGTAAAGTCGCTGCGCCAGGCCGGCTCCTCGCTCAAGTTCTGCCTGGTGGCCGCCGCCGAGGCCGACCTCTATCCGCGCTTCGGCCGCACCATGGAGTGGGACACGGCGGCGGGCCACGCCGTGCTGCTGGCGGCGGGCGGCAAGGTGGTCACCGTGGATGGCCCGGCGCTCACCTATGGCAAGCGCGCGCGCGGCTATGACAATCCGGGCTTCATCGCCAGCGCGTAAGAAGCTCATCCGCAATTTGAGGAAGCGTTAACCAACGCGCAAGCCGCTGCTGTTAATCTTCCCGGCCAGAGGGGTTCTGCCACGGCTCCGCCACGGGCGGGTGGCAGATGACCCCGGTCATTTGCGTCGAGGAATCCCATGCTGAAGAAGTCCCTGATCATTTCGCTGGCGCTCAGCCTCATGGCCGCTGCCCCGCTTGCCGCCTCGGCCCAGACCACGGGCTCGGTCTCCAAGGCACAACAGACCTCAAGCGAAACCTTCACCCCCGATGAAATCGTCACCGCCGGCCACCAGTTCTTCGGCAAGGCCTCGCGCGGTCTCGCCCGCGCGGTGGAATCGGTGTTCGACAAGCAGGGCCAGCCCACCGCCTATATCGTGGGCGAGGAAATGGCCGGCTCATTTGTGGGCGGCCTGCGTTATGGCGAGGGCACCATCTACTACAAGACGGGCGAGAAGCAGCGCATTTACTGGCAGGGGCCGTCGGTCGGCTTCGATTTCGGCGGCAACGGTTCGCGCAGCCTGGTGCTGGTCTACAACTCGTACAGCCCTTCGGACCTTTACACCCGCTTCGGCGGCGTCGAGGGTTCGGCCTATTTCATCGGCGGCTTCGGGGTCAACTTCCAGCAGCAGGGCGACATCGTGCTGGCGCCCATCCGCACCGGCGTGGGCGCGAGGCTCGGCGCCAATGTCGGCTATTTGAAGTACTCCGGGCGGCCCACCTGGAACCCCTTCTGACGCAGCGGCGCTTGCCGCCGGGCCATGCTGCCGTCACGATTTCAGAGTGAGAGCGCGCGGGTTCGCCGCAGGCTGGCATTCGCCCCGGCGATTGGCTACTTTAGTGTGACTGCCGGAGGTGGCGATGTCTCGGACAGAGACGATATTGCTGATCGTGCTGGGCTTCTCGGTGGCGACGCTGATTGCCTTGTTCATGGCGCGCGGGCTGTGGGCGGCGGCCGTCAGGGCCGGCGCCAGGCGCATGCAGCGCCAGGTCCCCTCCTCCCTCGTCGGGCTGCAGACCGAGCGTAACCGGCTGCGCGCCGAATATGCCATGCTCTCGCAGCGGCTGGGCGCCCGCCTCGAAACCGCCAAGCTGCAGTTGGCCGAGCAGATGGCCGAGGTCAGCCGCCATCGCAATCGCCTTCACCATCTCGAATCGCTGGAACAGAACCGCGGCATAGAGACCCGCCGCCTCGCCGCCCGCATGCATGAGCTGGAACGCGCCCTGACCGAGGCCCGCGCCCAGGAAGAGGCGCTGCGCCGCGACCTCGCCGCAAAGGACGAGGAGCTGGCCCGTGCCGTCCGCGCCCGAACGCCACATCACGCCGCGCCGCGTGTAGCCGATGCCGAAACCCGTCTGCGCCAGCGCATCGGCCGGCTCACGGAAGTCGCTAAAGCGCAGCCGCCTGGGGATTTCGTTTTCGACGCCCCCCAGCCCATCGCGGCGGACGACCTGGAACTGGCCCACAGGATGGCCGAAGCCGAACGCCAGACGGAGGACCTGACGCGCGATCTCGAAAGGCTCGATGCCGAGTGGCGGCAGCGCCTGGCGGAAGCGAACATCGCGGAATCCGAGGCGGACGCCAACGTCATCACCCTCTCGAACCGCATCCGCGAGCTCAAGAAAAACCTCGGCCAGGCATCGTGATCTTCACGTCCTCTCCCGCTCCTTCAGCGGGAGGGTGACATGCCGAAGTTTGACCCGGGTCGAAGTGTCAGCGTGCTCTGACGTATGGCCTCTCGGAGATCTGATACGGGGAGACCGGCCATGCGCATCCTTCTGCTCCACCCAAATTACCACTCCGGCGGCGCTGAAATCGCGGGCAACTGGCCCCCGCCTGGGTCGCCTGTCTGGCGGGCGCGCTGAAGCAGGCGGCCCGCATGGGCCGGATCGCCCCCAACGCGGTCATCCGCCTCGCGGAGGCCTTGGACGCGATCGAGAACAAGACGGTAAATGAAGCGGCTCTTACCGGGCATCCGTGTGAATGCCCCCGCACCCTCGCCCATCTTGCCGCTGCCGATCTTTGCCTTAGGGGATTATCCCCTTGACGCAAGTACGATGATGTGGGATATAGAAGGGCATGAGCAAGAGCCCTTCATCCAAGCCTGACTTCTCCGTCCGCGACTTCTTCAAGCGCTTCCCGGATGACGATGCTTGCCTTGAGCATCTGATGGAACAGCGCTACGGGCTCAAGGGCTTCTGCCCATCTTGCGGCGTCGAGACGACTTTCCATCGGATTGCAGGCCGCAAGGCGTTCGCTGGTGCCGATTGCGGCCACCACGTTTATCCGCAAGCCGGAACGATCTTTCAAGACAGCCGCACACCGCTCCAGACTTGGTACTATGCCATTTACCTGTTCATTGCCACGCGCCACGGCGTGAGCGGCAAAGAACTCCAGCGCACCCTTGGCGTGACCTACAAAACCGCTTGGCGCATCGGCCAGCAAATCCGCGACCTGATGGCGAAGGCGGATGGCTTCCAGATGCTCAAGGGTCATGTGGAAGCGGATGAGGCTTACGTGGGCGGCGCTCGCAAGGGCAAACGTGGCCGTGGCGCTGCTGGCAAAACCATTGTCATGGGTATGAAGGAACGTGGTGGCCGGATGCAGACTGAGGTGATCCCCGACGTTCGCAAGCCCACGCTTCGCGCCGCTGTCACCGCCAATGTTGAACCCGGCTCTATCGTCTCAACCGATGAACTGATGAGCTATGGCTTACTCACCGATGAAGGCTTCACGCATGGAACCGTGAAGCATGGGCAGAAAGAGTATGCGTTCCACGATGAGCGTACCGGCATCACCCATCACGTCAATTCCGTAGAGAGCTTCTGGAAACTGTTTAAGGCGTCGGTGCGGTCAACACATATCCATGTGTCATCCAAGCATATGCAGCGCTACCTCAACGAGTTTTCTTTCCGGTCGAACCACCGGGAGCGCGGGAACCTGATGTTTGATCTGGTAATTGCGGCGCTGTGACCGCGCGCTTTACCACCACGTTGAACGCTTCGGCATGGATTGGTCCAATTCCAGATGCTTCCGCTTCAGACGCGAAATCGCCCAATCTTCCCAGTTCTCTTGCCCTTTTTAGGGTCAAATCCGTCATCAATAACCCTCTCTTTACGGCTACGGGATACATGTTAAAGTCTTCGAAAGAGTTGCCCAATGGATAACCCGATCAAACCAGAGGAAGTTCGTATTGTCATACGCCATCCCTCCGCCATTAGGGATAGCGATGGGGAGCCTGTTTCCGCCAGCGTCTTCAAAGACATGTTTAACACGGTTCTGGCGGCTCTGAAAGCGGCTGACAAAGACCTTCGAGGGAAGAAGAAGGCAACAGAGTTTCTTGTCTCTCATCTTCGTGTGGGATCGGGAGAGTTTGGGCTAATTGAATGCCAGCAGCATTTTACAGGTCCTACGCCTGTCGAGATATTCAAGCGGGCGACCCAGTCGGTTTATCGCAGCGAGTTCGCAGCAGCCGATGAACACCCAAATCTGAAGAAGAAGATTGCTGAGATCGGGAAGAAGATCGATGGCAAATATGCCATCACTGTCCAATTCTGGGACGGTGAGGAGGTTCCATTCGATACCTTCTTCTCAGGACAAACCCGACGCCTCATGGAAACTAAAGGCGAAGTCAAGAGCAATCCAGAATACTTCGCTGGCAGCGCATATGGCGCTTTTGACGGACGGCTCGGTAATATCGATTACCGAGGAGCGGCATGGATCGGGCACCTCGTTCTGCATGGTAGCAACATCGAGATTGAATGCGTGTTCGACAAATCTAAAGGCGAAGACGCGATCAACAAACACGGCAATAAGAGAGTTTCGGTTACGGGGCGGGCGATCTATACTGGGGATAGCCAACTACCCGAGAGAATCGAAGTCGTAGACATTGAGACGGTGACCGCTGCCGCGGAGTTCCGAGATATTCGGGGTTCACTCACGGGCAAGAGTTATGGTGGATTTGACCTTGGCGACTAAGCTTTCCACAAGCCTAAATCATTTCTTTGATACCAACGTCCTCTTGCGGCACGCCAACGATGATTCAGGCCACGAAGCTCAAGACATAGACAAGATACTCCGCGAGTCTGTCGGCCCTGGCAAGAAGCGCAATATATGGATTAGCTCAGTGCTTCTGGCGGAGTTGCGCCCATCAAATTTTGTGCCTGGGAAGTTTGAATCGGTCGATGATCTTGGGGCTTACATTCGTTCTGTTGCCACCGTTGTTACGCCAGACTTTGCAACAATGATGAGAGTGGCCAGACTGCGGGATTTGAAATGGTGTCGGCCAAATTCTCAGGCTGGCGAAAAGGCTCGGCAAATGACATTGGGAGACGCCATTCATATTGCGTCGGCCATATGGGTAAAGGAAGTAGTCGGCGTAAAGGATTTGGAGTTCCTTACGTTTGATGACGGGAAATCCGACAGTGATGAGTTGGACCCAGAAAGCAAGTCGCTGTCTCTATTGAGACTTGAAGATTACACAGACGGAATGGCTGGAAACGCCGACGTAAGGGCAGCGGTCATGCTGCGCCGGATCAAGCCAATTCTTTCGCTTCAACAGTCTTTCGTGTAACTTGCGTCAAGGGGATAATCCCCTTGCCTTATGATCGTGCGGCTTACGGGAGGAACGACCTTTGGACAAACCCACCTTCGACAAATCCAAACTGCCCAGCCGCCACGTCTCCGTCGGACCGTCGCGTGCGCCGCACCGGTCCTATTATTACGCCATGGGCATGACGCCGGAGCAGATCGCCCAGCCCTTCATCGGCGTCGCCTCCTGCTGGAACGAGGCCGCCCCCTGCAACATCGCGCTGATGCGCCAGGCGCAAGCCGTGAAGAAGGGCGTTTCCGCCGCCCACGGTACCCCGCGCGAGTTCTGCACCATCACCGTGACGGACGGCATCGCCATGGGCCACCAGGGCATGAAGGCGTCGCTCGTTTCGCGCGAGGCGATCGCGGATTCGGTCGAGCTCACCATGCGCGGCCATTGCTATGATGCGCTCGTCGGCCTCGCCGGCTGCGACAAGTCGCTGCCCGGCATGATGATGGCCATGCTTCGCCTCAACGTGCCCTCGGTCTTCATCTATGGCGGCTCCATCCTGCCCGGCACCTTCAAGGGCCGCCCCGTCACCGTGCAGGACGTGTTCGAGGCGGTGGGCAAGCATTCCGTCGGCGCCATGTCGGACGAGGACCTTCTGGAACTCGAGCAGAAGGCCTGCCCCTCCGCCGGCTCATGCGGCGCGCAGTTCACGGCGAACACCATGGCCACCGTGGCGGAGGCGATCGGCCTCGCATTGCCCTATTCCTGCGGCGCACCCGCGCCCTACGAGATCCGCGACACCTTCTGCTTCACCGCGGGTGAAAAGGTGATGGAGCTGATCGCCAAGAACATCCGCCCGCGCGACATCGTTACCCGCAAGGCGCTGGAGAATGCCGCAACCGTCGTCGCAGCCTCCGGCGGCTCCACCAATGCCGCGCTCCATCTTCCCGCCATGGCGCATGAGGCTGGCATCACGTTCGACCTTTTCGACGTCGCCGAGATATTCAAGCGCACACCCTATATCGCCGACTTGAAGCCCGGCGGCCGCTACGTGGCGAAGGACCTCTTCGAGGTGGGCGGCATCCCGCTCCTCATGAAGACGCTGCTCGACCACGGCTTCCTCCATGGCGACTGCCTGACGGTCACAGGCCGCACCATGGCCGAGAACATGGCGAGCGTGAAGTGGAACCCGGACCAGGACGTAATCCGCCCTGCCAACAATCCCTTCACCGCCACGGGCGGCGTCGTGGGCCTCAAAGGCAACCTCGCCCCCGAAGGCGCCATCGTGAAGGTGGCGGGCATGAAGAACCTCAAGTTCTCCGGCCCCGCCCGCTGCTTCGACAACGAGGAAGCCTGTTTCGAGGCCGTCTCCAAGAAGCAGTACAAGGAAGGCGAGGTGCTGGTCATCCGCTACGAGGGCCCGCGCGGCGGCCCCGGCATGCGCGAAATGCTGTCCACCACCGCAGCGCTCTATGGCCAGGGCATGGGCGACAAGGTGGCGCTCATCACAGATGGACGTTTCTCCGGCGCCACGCGCGGCTTCTGCATCGGCCATGTCGGCCCCGAGGCGCAGCTCGGCGGCCCGATCGGGTTGCTCAAGGACGGTGACATCATCACCATCGATGCCGTCGAAGGCACCCTCTCCTGCAACGTCAGCGAGGCGGAATTCGCCGCACGCCGCAAATCATGGGCCCCGCATCCCCATGGCTATAATTCCGGCGCCATCTGGAAATACGCCCAACAGGTCGGCCCCGCCGTCAATGGCGCCGTCACCCACCCCGGCGGCGGCGCGGAGACCATGTGCTACGCGGATGTCTAAGCTACGGGTCCTTGTCCCACTGCGGCACGCCATGGGCAAGAAGGCGCCCGCCTCCGGCGCCAAATCAATAGTTTGAGCATGATCTTATCGCAAAAGCGGTTCCACTTTTGCGGATCATGCTCTAAAATTTTTCACAATGTCAATCAGCGGCGAGCACGGGCCCGCCATGAGGCATATACTATGATTAGATCAAATATTTAGGAGCAGAACTCCGACGGACTTTTCCCCTGCCCTTGCAGGCGCCCTACTCCGCAACCCGGCGGGCGAATGCCGCCAGCACCTTGCCCTCGCCATCGAGCAGCTGCAGCGTGTCGCCATCCAGCTTCATGGCCTTCACCTTGCCGAGCATGGCGAAGAACGCCTGTTCCGCCTCCATTCTCCCGGCACAGGCCATCCGCGTCGCGGAGATGGGGGAGAAGCTCAGCCTGCCACCCTTCAGTTCATACCCGGCGCCGAACCGGTTGCAGCCGCCGAGCCCCGCCACCCGGCCGGCCTCGAAGCGCAGGAAAGGCGCGCGCTGACCGGTCTGGCCGGCCAGCACCCAGTCGGCCCCGGCCAGTTTTTCCTGGTGCGCCAGGGCAGGCTCCGCGAGCAAGGCGAGTATCAGTCCGGAAACGGCAAGAAGCTGGCGCAAGATATCCTCCACGCAGTGTCCGGCAAAGCTAGCCCAGATGTGCTCCCAGCGCCACGGGTCCGCGTGCTGCCTCCGCACTGGCGGTCAGCCGCGCAGACCCCGCAAATGAAAGAGCGGCCCCAGAGGACCGCTCCCTGCCGTTTGCGCAGATACTGGCGATCAGCCCTTGGCGTGGCCCTTGAGGCGGAAGGCCAGCGCGATCATGATCACGCCCGCGGCGATGGCGTAGGCGCCGATCACCCAGATCAGGGCGAGCGCGCTGGTCAGCGGCTCGGCGAACAGGAAGATGCCGAACAGCACCGAGAGCACACCGTGCAGGATCAGCCACCATTCATTGTCGATCTCTTTGCGCAGGCGGACCGCGCCGATGATTTCCATGACGCCGCTGACAATCGCCCAGGCGCCGATGAACCACAGCAGGTAGAGGCCGACCAGCACGGGGTTGGCAAAAGAGATGATGCCGGCGAGAATGCCGAGCACGCCGACGACGGCCAGCCACCAGCGCGGCGTCGGCGTGCCGCCGCCAATGGCGGCGACAATCGAGAATACGCCATCCACGAACGCATAAGCGCCATAGAGCATGACGAGGCTCAAGATCGTGATGCCCGGCCAGGCAAAAGCCAGGATGCCGAAAACGATGGCGGCAAGACCGCGCAACGCGAGCATCCACCAGTTCTTGGCGAGGGCATGGGCGAGGATGGCGCCCGGCCCCAGGCTTTGGGTGTTTGTATTTGTCATGTCGTCGTCCCTTCTCCGATTAAACCCGTGGAGAGATTAGTTCATTTCCGCGGCTTCCAGAAAACAAAAATGCCCGCCGGCGCGCCGAAACGGCGGGGGCGGGCAAGTTTCTGCAAAGAAGCTGCCAAGCGGCGGCCCGGCAGTGGAGGAATGATAGGCTGATTTGGCCAAGCGAGGCCAGTGCCCCCGGAGTCGCCCGGCCGGCCGGAAAAACCGCCATCCCCCGTTTTCAATGGTTTTCGCAGAGACCATCAGGGCAGCCATGCGTTTTGCGAAAGCCTCGCATTCAATTTGCAGCCGGCTCGGTCGGCCCGCCCGGGCCAGCGGCAAAAGTGATGGTTGCGCGCACTTCCGGCGCACAACTTTCGCGGATGATTTCGATGTTTCAGCCCGCCGCGTCCTCGTGGATCTCGAACGCATGCTCGATGCTGGCCGTCTTGCCGAACATGATGGAGGCTGAGCAGTATTTCTCGGCCGACAGATTGATCGCGCGCTCGACATTGGCGGGCCTCAGGCCGCGGCCCGTCAGCTTGTAAACGATCTTCACATGGGTGAAGACCTTGGGGTCCTCCGCCGCACGCTCGGCCTCAAGGCCGACGTCCAGCCCCGTCACTATCTCGCGCATGCGCTCAAGAATCATGACGACGTCGAAGGCGGTGCATCCGCCCAGCCCCAAAAGCAGCATCTCCATGGGACGCACACCGATGTTGCGGCCCCCGGCGTCGGGCGCCCCGTCCATCACCACCGCATGGCCCGAACCTGATTCCCCGACGAAGGCCCGGCCGTCGAGCCATTGAACACGCGCTTTCATGGTGCTGTCTCCGCTCTTTCTGACAGGACTTCTAGCGGGAAACCGCCACGAGGCCAATCACGGCGCGAAGAGCCGTGCGGCAAAAAGGAAGCCCTCCGTATCGGCAGTCACGTGCTCCGCCGCGATCGCCGCATCGCCTTCGACCAGCGCATGGCCATCCACATCCGCAGCACCTTTGAGCGCGAAGAGCAGGATCGGCCCCGGATGCGCGATCTCCGCCCCGCTCGACAACACATCCGCAGCGGCCGACCATCGCTCCCGCCGGGTGAACAGGTTGAGGGCGCGGCAGGCGCCCTGGCGGAGACGGCAGAAAGCCGGAACATCGCTGGCGAAGAGGCAAGGCACAAACAGGCGTGGAACGGCGAGCGACAGCGGAGCGCCCGCTTCCGGCGTGAGATCGAGGTCGACGCCTTCTCCTTCGAACAGCGTGAAGATGCGGTCGGCTCCGGGGTAGCGCGAAAAGGGCACATCCCGTTCGATGAGCGCCGTGGCGAAGCGCCAGCCGAAGCCCTCCGAAGACGCAGGCCCGGAGGCAATGTCCCAGGACACGCCCATGCCATTGCGCCAGCGGCCCTCGATGAACTCCGATTTGCGAATGATCCGCATGCTTCCCCTGCCCTCGACAGCCATCCGGTCCTGTCGCAGTATGCCACCACCGACGCTGCCCCAGAAGCAGCGCGTTTGCCAGGAGGCCATCATGGCGCATGACGCCCAGAGCTCGAACGCGGGTCCGCAGAAGCTCGTGATCCGCAACATTGGCCTGCTGCTGTCAGGCGCTCTCGAAAACCCCATCCTCGATGCCGACACGGTGGTGGCGGAGAATGGCCGCATCACGGGCGTCGGCCGCGCCAGGGACGTGGACCAGGAGCATGCCACCCTCATCATCGACGCCAATGGCTCAGCACTTACGCCGGGGCTGATCGACAGCCACGTCCACCCCGTGGCGGGCGACTGGACGCCGCGCCAGAACCAGATCGGCTGGATCGATAGCAATCTCAATGGAGGCGTCACCACCATGATCTCGGCGGGCGAGGTGCACACGCCGGGCCGCCCGCGCGATGTCATCGGCCTCAAGGCGCTCGCCATTTCCGCCCAGCGGCAATTCGCCAATTTCCGCCCCTCGGGCGTGAAGGTCCACGCGGGCGCCCCCTGCATCGAGCCCGAGATGGTTGAGCAGGACTTCAAGGATTTGGCCGATGCGGGTGTGACATTGCTGGGCGAAGTGGGCCTTGGCGGCGTGAAGGACGGTCCAACCGCGAAACGCATGGTGGCGTGGGCGCGCAAATACGGCATCCAGAGCACCATCCACACCGGCGGCCCGTCCATCCCCGGCTCGGGCCTCATCGACGCCGGCGTGGTGCTCGATGCCGACACCGACGTGGTGGGCCACATCAATGGCGGGCACACGGCTCTGCCCGACAGCCAAATCCGCTGCATCTGCGAGGGCTGCAAGCGCGGCCTCGAGATCGTGCACAATGGCAATGAGCGCGCCGCGCTCTACACGCTGCGCCTTGCCAGGGAGATGAAGGAGTTGCACCGCGTGATCCTCGGCACCGATGCGCCGGCGGGTTCGGGCGTGCAGCCGCTCGGCATCGCGCGCATGGTGTCGATGCTCTCCTCGCTGGGCGAGCTTCCCGCCGAGCAGGCGATCTGCCTCGCCACCGGCAACACGGCGCGCATGCGGAAGCTCGATTGCGGGCTGATCGAGCTGGGCCGCGCGGCTGATTTCGTCTTCATGGATACCGCGCAGCATTCGGCGGGCGAAAACCTGCTGCATTCCATCCAGCTCGGCGACCTGCCCGGCATCGGCATGGTGGTAATCGACGGACAGGTGAAGTGCCAAAGAAGCCGCAACACGCCGCCCGCCACCCGCATCCCCACCATCATCAAGGGTTGACACCATGAGCACGCACGCCGCCTGCCTTGCACCGGATTCGCCCCGCTTCCTCGACTTCTTCCCGGCGGGCGCGGCACTCACCAAGCTCGCCACCGGCTTCATCTGGGCGGAAGGCCCAGTGTGGTTCTCGGAGCTGAACGAGCTGCGCTTCTCCGACATTCCCAACAACCGCATGATGCGCTGGTCGCCCGTTTCCGGCCTCTCGGTGTTCCGCCAGCCCTCGCAGCGCACCAACGGCCACACGCGGGACCGCGAGGGCAACATGATCTCCTGCGAGCATGGCGGCCGCTGCGTGAGCCGCACTTACATGGATGGCCGCTACGAGGTGCTAGTGACGCACTGGAACGGCAAGCGCTTCAACTCACCCAACGACGTCGTCGTGAAATCGGACGGCGCCATCTGGTTCACCGATCCGCCCTACGGCATCATCTCCGACCATGAGGGCATCCAGGCCGAGAGCGCCATCGGCAAGAACCAGGTCTACCGCTTCGACCCCGCCTCGGGCGAATTGAGCGTGGTGGCCGATGATTTCGACCGGCCCAATGGCCTGGCCTTCTCGGCTGACGAGTCCGAACTCTACATCGCCGACTCGGGGTTTGCCCGCGGCCATGGCTTCGGCTTCGAGGAAGGCCGCCCGCGCCATGTGAGGGGCTTCACGGTGGTGGATGGCAAGCGGCTTCAGGACAGCCGCGTCATCGCCGTCATCAACGAGAAGGTTCCCGATGGCTTGCGCGTCGACACCGGGGGCCTGCTGTGGATCTCGGCCGGTGACGGCATCCATTGCTACACGAAAGAGGGTGAGCGCCTCGGCCGTATCCTGGTGCCGGAGACGGTGGCGAACCTCACCTTCGGCGGCTTCGGCAAGTCACGCATGTTCATCACCGCCACGTCATCGCTCTATGCAATAGAAACCGCGCGGGTGGGCGCGCAGGCCCCATAAAAAGAAAGGGTCCCGCTTTTCGCAGGACCCAGGCGAAGGGAGGAGGCGGGGGGACTCCAGGAAAGGGGGGGAACGAAGCGACAGCTGACTTTCTCAGGAGACCTACCCCGCCAACGGTGGCGATCACCACCATGGTTATCGACAATAAGCCAGCTTCCGCCCCGCTTCTTTGACATGCGTCAAATTTGGGGGCAGGAACGGCAATTCCATCCGCGACCATGGACCCCGATGAAAACCTCGCTCGACCATCTTGAAAAACTGATCGCCTTCCCGAGCGTGAGCCGGGACTCGAACCTCGACCTCATCGCCTATGTGCGGGATTTCCTCGGCAGCTTCGGCATTGAATCGCTGCTGGTCCACGATGAGGATGGGCGCAAGGCCAATCTCTGGGCCACCATCGGTCCGAAGCACGTGCCGGGCATTGTGCTCTCCGGCCACACCGACGTGGTGCCGGTCGAGGGTCAGGCTTGGTCATCCGATCCCTTCAAGCTGGAAAAGCGCAACGGCAATTATTTCGGCCGCGGCACGGCGGACATGAAAGGCTTCATCGCCTGCTGCCTGCGCGCCGCCGAGCTCGGCGCGGCGCGCCGGCTGCACACGCCGATCAACCTCGCCTTATCCTATGACGAGGAGATCGGCTGCGTGGGCGTCAGGCGCCTGCTCGAGATCTTGAAGGATGCGCCGGTGAAACCGCGACTCTGCATCGTCGGCGAGCCGACGCTGATGCAGGCCGTCACCGCGCACAAGGGCAAGCTCGGCTTCCGCGTCACCGCGCATGGTCTCGAGGCGCATTCGAGCCTCGCCCCCACCGGCGCCAACGCCATCTACATGGCGAGCGACCTGATCGGCGCAATTCGCGCCATCCAGAAGGACATCGCGGACACCGGTCTGCGCGACGGCGATTACGAGGTGGCCTACACCACGCTGCATGTCGGCAAGATGCAGGGCGGCGAGGTGATGAACATCGTGCCCAACCGCTGCACCTTCGACTTCGAGATCCGCTACCTGCCGGAGGACGACAGGCGCGCCATCGTCACCCGCATCAAGGCCGCGGCCGAGAAGATCGCCGAGGGTTACGCGAACGTCTTCGAAAAGTCCCGCTTCGAGTTCGCGGACCTGCAGAGCTATCCCGCGATGAACACGCCCGTCGACAGCGAGGCGGTGAAGTTCGTGCATTCCCTCACCGGCGGCAACTCGACGGGCAAGATCACCTTCGGCACCGAGGGCGGGTTGTTCCAGCAGGCGCTCGGCACGCCAGCGGTGATCTGCGGCCCCGGCAACATCGCGGCCGCCCACAAGCCCGACGAGCACGTGAGCGAAGCGCAGTTGGGCCAGTGCGACCGGATGCTGGAACGGCTGGTGGAGAAGCTCAGCGCCTGAGCGCGCGCGGGCGCCATGAGTCCGCTGTGTGCTCGCGTGGCCGTCAGGCTTTCATCCACGCCGGCCGTTTGCCCACATAGGAATGATACTCCGGCGCCAGCTCCTTGCGGTTGGCGCTGTCGAAGCTCCCCAGCACCAGCGCCACCACCGGCTTATCGTCGATGGCGCCCAGCGTCGACCCGCACTTCGGGCAGAAGCTGCGGCTCGAATAATCCGACGAACGCCAGACGGAAGGCTTCGTGCTCCAGGTCACCTTCTCCGCCGGGAACTCCACCCATTGCAGCGTCAGCGCGCCGGAGTGGCGCTGGCACATGGTGCAGGAGCAGGTGTGCGGCTTCAGCGGCGGCCCCTCTGCCGCGAACCGGATGTGGCCGCACAGGCAGCCGCCTGTATAGGTCCTCGCCATGATGTTCTCCCGTCGCAGGGGGGAAGATGAGAAAACAATTCGCGGTTGTGAAGGGCCTCACGGGAATTTCATCACTTCATGCGCGTCGCCCTCTCAGTCCGTCACCCCAGCGGAAGCTGGGTGACGTTACAGGGGAGCGGCCTACGGATCTCCCGGCACGCCGTAGCTCGGCGCCTGGGTGGGGTCCACGGCGCGCTGGAGATAGGCGCCCATCTGCGGCTTGTAGTCTTCCCACAGGCGGCGCAGCACCCTGATCGGGTTCTCGCCGTCCCAGTCGACGCGCAGAGAGACCAGCGGGAAGTCCTGCTCGTGATAGACGATCAGGGCCGCGGAATGCACCGGCCCCTCCTCGCCGCCGGAATCGAGACCGGCTTCGAGCGACCGCAACAGGCGTTCGGCGAGGTGCTGGCCGGCATTGGCGGCAAAGGCATCCGTCATGGTCCGCGGCAGGCTCGCGCGCTTCAGCAGATTTCCGGCCGCCACGCAGTCGCGCTGCTCGGAGACACCATGCGTGCCGAGGATGTTCCTGCCGGACCAGGCGGCGGAGCGGCCCTGGTTGTCGACCGCGGTGAGCTGGCGATAGTCGATGAAGGGCCGGTCCTTCTTCACCGCGGCGATGGCATCGGCCGCGCTCAGTCCCTTCTCCATGAGGTCGAGCAGCAGGGGGCCCAGGTTCGGGTCCGTCACGTTCTGCGTCGCCACCGCGCCCACCCTGGCGCGGGCATGCGGGCAGCGCGCGCCCACCGCGATCGAGGACGTGGCGATGGCCACACCGAAGGCGCCCGACCTGGCGCAGCGGCCGGCGATGGAAAAGGTCATGCGTGAAACTCCGTCATAACTCTTGCGCCTGCTCCTCGAGCAGGCGGCGCTGCAGCTGGATGAAGGCCTCGCCCGGCTGCTGCTGGATGGCGGCTTCGAGATTGGGGTCGACGACGTCAGTGCGGTGGCCCGAGAGCGCCTCCATCAGCGCCTGGCCGCAGAACGGCACATAGGCCTCGGAATAGCCACCCTCATGCATCGCCACCACGCGGCCATTGCACAGGTCTGCCGCCGCATCGAGCGTCGCCTGCATCAGGTAACGATAGGTCTGGCTGTGGGCCATCATGCGGGCCAGCGGGTCGACGATGCTCGCGTCATAGCCGCAGGCCACGATGATAAGTTCCGGCCGATAACGCGCGAGCGCCGGCAGCACGATCAACTCCATCGCATCGACATAGCTCTGGTGGCCGCCGCCCGCCAGGAGCGGCACATTGATGTTATAACCCTCGCCCCTGCCCCGTCCGCGATCCCGCGCTGAACCAGTGTCTAGCGGAAAGCAGCGGTCCTGGTGGAGCGAGATCGTCAGCACGTCGGGGCGCTCGTAGAAGATCGCCTCGGTGCCATTGCCGTGGTGCACGTCCCAGTCGATAACCGCGACGCGGGAGAGTTTGTGCCGCGCGATGGCCCGCTCGATGGCGAGCGCGCCATTGGCGAGGAGGCAAAAGCCCAGCCCCTTGTCCGGCAGACAATGATGACCGGGCGGCCGTGACAGCGCATAGGCATTGCGCAACTCGCCCTTCAGCACCGCCTCGACAGCCTCCGCCGCAAGCCCCGCCGAAACGCGCGCGATGTCATAGCCGCCCGGACCGAAGGTTGACTCGAAGCCCATGTCGCCGCCGTCCTTCGCGCTCAATTCCGCGAAGCGGTCGAGATAGGTTGCCGGGTGGACGCGAGCCAAGTCCTCGCGCGCGAGCATTGGCGCGGAACGCACGTCCAGCACGCTGGTGAGGCCCGAAACGTCCATGAGGCTCTTCAGGCGCCGCTTGCTGTCAGGGCTCTCGCAGAACCCCGCGGCATTGGGCGGCTGCACCCAGCCGCCGACGGGAAAGAACAGCGCGAAGGGCTTGCCGAAATGCCAGAGGCATTTCTCGTCGAAGAAGAACCCGGTGCGCCGTTCCTTCATCGCATTAATCCGGGATAACTGCCGTCACCTCGATCTCGACGATCCACTCAGGGCGCGCAAGGGCGGTGATGACGAGGCCGGTTGAGCAGGGAAAGACGCCCTTCAGCCACTTGCCCATCTCGCGATAAACGTCCTGGCGGTAGCGGATGTCGGTCAGGTAGACCACGATGCGGCAGATGTGGTCCATGTGGCCGCCGGCTTCCTCCATCAGCATCTTGATGTTGGCCATGGTCTTGGCCGTCTGCGCCGTGGCGTCGCCGACATGGAGGGACTCGCGCGTGTCAAGGTCCTGGGCCACCTGGCCGCGGAGGAAGACCATGGCGCCGCGGGCGACGACACCCTGGCAGAGGTCGTTGTCGAGCTTCTGTTCCGGATAGGTGTCCTTGGTGTTGAAGGGACGGATGCGCCTGTGGGCCGTCATTTTGGTTCCTCGTGATTCCGGTCTGGAGATTACTCCGCGGCCTGCCAGGTGACACCCCAGATGTTATCGGAAAGCCCGCCAGCCTTCTGCGCGAATTTCAGCGCGTGGTTCCAGTCGAAGGTGCGGTAGACGGCAGCCGACTGGGCGAAGGGCGCGGACTGCGCGAAGAGCTGGAAGGTGAGGCGGTGGCCGGCATAGTCCGAGTTCAGCGCATCGCGGGCGAGCGCCAGCAGCTTGCGGCGGTCCTCGGCCTGCCACTCGCCGTTCACCGTGTAGTACTTGTCCATCCAGTGCTTGGTTTCGGGGTGATCGAAAACGGCGGAGTCCGGCGTCACGCAGATCTGGCCGCCGCAGAGTTCGCGCGCGATGTGCATCATCCGAGGCAGGTTGTTGAGCGCATGGCAGCGGCCGGTGAAGAGCAGCGATTGGTTGGGCATCAGGAGGCCGTTGGGGCTCCGCTCGCCCGTGGCGATCGCGGCGGTCAGGTGGGCGTTGATGCCCTCGCGCCAGATGGCGAGCTCAGCGAGCTTCTCCTGCACCGCCTGCTGCTTGTCGAGGCCGGTCTGCCTGGCGTTCCACAGGGCGGCGCCGATGATCAGGTCGGCATAGCTCAGTGTCCGCTGCACGAAAGGGAAGGCGGAATAGCGGTGCAGCGTCTGGCGGATGAAGGCAGCCGCACGGGTGTGCTGGTAGAACAGGATGTCCTCCCAGGGGATCAGCACATTGTCGAGGATCATCAGCGTGTCGACCTCGTCGAACTTGTTCGAGAGGGGATAGTCACGCTCCGGCGCACGGCCGGTGAAGCCGGTGCGGCAGATGTGCTTGACGCCCGGTGCGTCCATCCTGACGATGCAACCCAGCGCGTATTCGGAGAGCTTCGAGTCGCCCCAATTGGCGATGGTGGGCTTCAGGAAGGCCTGGTTCGAATAGGCCGCGGCGGTTTCATACTTGGCGCCGCGGATGACGATGCCGGCATCCGTCTCCTTCACCACATGCACCAGCATGTCCGGGTCCTGGTCCTGCGGGCGCTTGGAGCGGTCGCCCTTGGGATCGGTGTTGGCGGAAACGTGGAAGGGGTCGTTCTTGATACACAAGTGAATGTGGCGCTCGATGTTCTCGGCGAAGCGCGGGTCGATCTCGTTCAGAATGTCCTTGCCGTCCCAGAGCGACCACATCTCGCCGATGGTCTCGTCGCCCACGCGGGTGACGACGCCGCCGATGTCGTTCATCACCGTGTCGACCGCACGGCGCTTGTCGTCCCAGTCCTTCTTCTCGAAGGGAAGGCGCAGCCCGATGGGGAAGCGCTCGCCATTCTCCTCATAGGTCATGATCGCTTGAGTCTTCGCCTCGTGCTGCATGTCGTAGATGCGGGCGCGGATATCGACCAAGGGCTTGAACTGCGGGTGGCGGGTCACGTCCTTGATGCGCTCGCCGTTCATCCACACCTCGCGGCCATCGCGCAGCGAGTCCCGATATTGTTCGCCAGTCCTGATCATGCCTCAGAGTCCTTCGTGAATGTCGATGCGCGGAGATTGGCACCGGAGGCGCATTTCGGAAACAAAAATATCGTCACGCCGCCGGGCAGGATTTTGCGGCGGCGCGGCGCCATCGCGCTTGCGGCCTTGAGGCAAATGCGCAAGACACGGCTGGTCTCGGCCTTCGAGGCGCATTGCGTGGATCATTTCGGGGCGCTTAAAACGTGACTCAACCCTCAGCAACCATCATCGGCGCCGGCATCGTTGGCGTTTCGGCCGCGGCCTTCCTGCAGCGCGAGGGCTACCAGGTGACCATCGTCGACCGCGTGCCGCCGGGCGAAGGGGCGAGCTTCGGCAATGCCGGGGGCCTGGCCTTTGCCGAAATCGTGCCCACCGTGCACCCTCGCATGCTGATGAAGATTCCCGGCTGGCTGATGGACCCGCTGGGACCGCTCACCATCCGCTGGTCCTATCTGCCCAAGGCGCTGCCGTGGTTCATCTCGCTCGCCCGCAATTCGCTGCCGGACCGGGTGAAGGCCATCACCGCGGCGCGCGCCGACCTGGCCATGCGGGTGGTCTCCGACTTCGAGACTCTGCTCAAGGCGGCCGGCGCGGCGGACATGATCCGGCTGCAGGACACGCTCAGGCTCTATGACAGCGAGAAGCAGTATCTGTCCGAAGCCAATGAGCGCGAGGTCAAGACGGCCTATGGCTATGAGATGAAGCGCATCTCGGGCGACGAGGCGCGCGAGCTGGAGCCAGCGCTGGGCAAGACCGTCTACTGCGGCGTGTTCCATGGCGGCTGGTACTTCCTCACCAATCCGGGCCGCGCGGTGAAGTCCATCGCGGCGGAAGTGGTGCGCAACGGCGGGACCGTTGTGCAGGACGAGGTGGTGACGCTGGATCGCGGGGGGAACCGCGTGAGCGCGCTGCGCCTCAAGGATCATGGCCTCCACAAGGTGGACAGGCTGGTGATCTGCGCCGGGGCCTATTCGCATTTGCTGGCGAAGCAGCTGGGCGAGAAGGTGCTGCTGGAGGCGGAGCGCGGCTATCACATGGTGCTGCCGAATTCGGGCGTCAGCCTGTCGCGCTCGCTGACTTGTGCCGGAAAGCCCGGCGCTGCGACGCCGATGGAAATGGGGCTCAGGCTGGCGGGCTCGGACGAGTTCGCCGGGCTCGATGCCGCACCCAATTATGCCCGGGCCGATGCGCTGTGGACGAATTTCAAGACCGTGCTGCCGGGGCTCAGGGAACCCGATGCCGAGACGACGCGCTGGATGGGGCGCAGGCCTGGCACGCCGGACTCGCTGCCGGTGATCGGGCCGTCCAAGACCACGGCCAATGTCTGGTACGGCTTCGGGCATGGCCACATGGGGCTGACCTGGGGGCCCTCCACCGGGCGGCTGATCGCCGAGGCGGTGACGGGCGTGAAAAGCAACATCGACATGGCCCCGTTCCGGGTGGACCGGTTCTGAGAGCCCCATCTTCTTCCGCTTCAGCGCGAGAAGACCCCCGTTGCGCCCGCGACGGGGAGATGAGGGGGAGTAAACGAGAGGCGTCCGCTGACTTCCCCTCACCTGCCCCGGCTGCGCCGGGGCCCCTTCCACTCCCGCCATGCGTGAGAGGACGCGAAGGGGTGCTTTGGAGTTTTTTCCTTGACTTTCCCTTCTGCCTATGCTAGGCATGTATTCTTCTACGTTCCTGCTGCTGATTGACATTGTGAATCTTTTTTCTGCAAGGCCGCCTCCCCGGCCCTGCCCCTCCCGCTCCCCGGCGTGGCCACGCCGGGGAGCGCGGGGCGGAGCTTTGGGAAGCGCCGCCGCGACGGACGGCGATCTTGCTCTTTGACATTGACGCGGCTCATGGCTTCTATGCGCTCAACGCACACACAGGTATTGCCCGCATGACGACCGAGACGCCACAGCCGATCCACCTGAGCGACTACAAGCCGGTGCCATACCTGATCGACCGCGTGGACCTCGATGTCCGGCTCGACCCGCGGGAGACCGAGGTGCGCTCGCGGCTCTCGATGCGGCCCAATCCTGCAAGCGCCGAAGGCGGAGCGGCACTCGTGCTCGACGGCGAGCGCATCCAGCTGCGGTCCCTCGTGCTCGACGGCGTGGCGCTGCAACCCGGGCAGTATCATGTGGAGAAGGAAAAGGCGACCATCCCGAATGTTCCGCAAGCCCCCTTCACGCTGGAGATCGTGACGACCTGCAACCCGGCCGCCAACACCGAACTCTCCGGCCTCTACGTCTCGGGCGGTGTGTTCTGTACCCAGTGCGAGGCGGAGGGCTTCCGCCGCATAACCTATTTTTGCGACCGGCCGGACGTGATGGCGCGCTACACAGTGCGGATCGAGGCGGATCGCGAGCAGGCGCCGGTGCTGCTCTCCAACGGCAACCCGCGGGAGGCGGGCGCGATCGGCGGAACGACGCGGCACTATGCGGTGTGGGACGACCCCTTCCCGAAGCCGTCCTATCTCTTCGCGCTGGTGGCGGGCGATTTGGGCGCGGTGCATGACACGTTCACCACCATGTCCGGCCGCGAGGTGGCGCTCGGCATCTATGTGCTGAAGGGCAATGAGGACCGCTGCGCCTGGGCGATGGAGTCGCTGAAGGAGTCGATGCGCTGGGACGAGCGGCGCTTCGGCCGCGAATATGACCTCGAGGTGTTCAACATCGTGGCGGTGCCTGACTTCAACATGGGGGCGATGGAGAACAAGGGGCTCAATGTTTTCAACGACAAATACATTCTCGCCAATCCGGAGACGGCGACAGATGCCGATTATGTCAACATCGAATCGATTATCGCGCATGAATATTTCCACAACTGGACGGGAAACCGCATCACCTGCCGCGACTGGTTTCAGCTGTGCCTGAAGGAAGGCCTGACCGTATTCCGCGACCAGGAATTCACCTCCGACCTGCGTTCGCGCGCGATGAAGCGCATCAACGACGTGAAGCTGCTGCGGGCCCGGCAATTCCCCGAGGACAATGGCCCCCTGGCCCACCCGCCGCGGCCCGGCTCCTATATCGAGATCAACAATTTCTACACGCCCACCGTCTACGAGAAGGGGGCCGAGATCTGCCGCATGATGCTCACCCTCACCGGCGAGCAGGCCTTCCGCAAGGCGATGGACCTTTATTTCGCGCGTCATGACGGCGAGGCAGCGACCGTCGAGCAATTCGTGCGGTGCATGGCGGAGGTTTCGGGGCGCGACCTCACGCAGTTCGTCACCTGGTACACGCAGGCGGGCACGCCGCGCGTGACGGCCGAAGGCCATTACGATGCAGCGAAGAAGCAATATACGCTGGCGCTGGAACAGCACGTGAAGCCGACGCCGGGACAGGACCAAAAGCAGCCGCTGCACATTCCGCTGGGGATCGGCCTGATCGGGCCCGACGGCGCCGACATGCCGCTCGACCTCGCGGGCGTGGGCGCGCTCAACACGCCGCTGATCGAGATGACGGAACCGCGGCAGACCTTCCGCTTCGGCAATGTAACGGCGCGGCCGGTGTTGTCGCTCAACCGTGGCTTCTCCGCGCCCATCATGCTTGAGGCCAGTCTTTCCACGGCGGATGAGCTGTTTCTGATGGGGCATGACGGCGATAGCTTCAACCGCTGGGAGGCAGGCCAGAGGCTGGGTCGCAAGCTGGCGCTTGACGCCTATCACGGCACAGCGGCGGCGGCTGACATCACGGCCTATGCGGGCGCGCTGAGGAAGATCATCGACGATCCGGCGGTGGACGATGCCTTCAAGGCGCTGATGCTGGTGCTGCCGTCCGAGAGCGAGATCGCGGCGGCGATCGGATCGGATGTCGACACCGACAGGGTGCATGCGGCGCGCGACGGATTGCGCACGGCCATCGCGCGGCAGCTTGCGGAGGATTTGGGCGCGATCTGGCAACGCACCGGCGAGACCGGCCCTTATCGCCCGGACCCCGCCTCCACCGCGCGGCGCTCGCTGCGGCAGACCGCACTGGCGCTGATGGTGATGGGCGACCGCGCCCAAGGCATTGCCAGGGCGCTGGCGGAGTTCGAGCCGGCGCACAACATGAGTGCGGAGACGGGCGCGCTCTCCGCTCTGGTGCAGATCGATTGCCCGGAGCGCGAGGCAGCGCTCGACCGCTTCCACGCGCGGCACGGCCACGAGCACCTGCTGGTCGATAAGTGGCTGCTCCTCAACGCCCAGGCACAGGGGCCGAATGCGGCCGCGCGTATCGCCAGGCTCACCGAACACCCGGACTTCAGGTGGACGACGCCCAACAAGGTCTATGCCTTGCTGTCGGGCTTCGCAGGCGGCAATCCGGCGGGCTTCAACGCCGCGGATGGCTCCGGCTACCGGGTGATTGCCGGCGCGATCCTGAAACTCGATTCCATTAACCCGCAAGTGGCCTCCCGGCTGGCCACCGCCTTCCGCAGCTGCAACCTGTTGAATTCGAGTCGAAAATCGGCCGCCCGGGCGGAACTCGACCGGATCCTTGCGGCACCCTTGCTGTCGCGCGGCGTGTTCGAGATCGTCTCGAAGATGGCGGGCAGCTGAAGCCCGCTCCGGAGCCTTGCGACGCAACGTTAATCCAAGGTGATTTTCCTCCCGATTGGGGAGAATGGGACTTGGGGAAATCAGCATCCTGAGGAGCGCTTTCGAGACTGGACAAATCACCCCCTTTTCGAATCAATAGCCGGTGATTCGATCAGTGGTGGCGTGCGTGTTTTCAAAGTCTCTCCGCCGCACAACGGCCGGGTTTCAGGGGAAAAATTTGGGAAAGACGCACATTGGCGAACTGTTCTTCAAGGAGAGGGTTCTCAAGCTGCCCTCGCCGTGGCCCGGCCGTTTCCGCATCACCATCGGCGAACGCCATCTGCGGTTGCTCATCACGTCGCTGATCGTTCTGTTTCTCCTCATGCTGGGGAGCTCGCTGCTGGTGCAGCTGACCAACAGCCGCACCACCCATGTGGCCGAGCAGAACAGGCTTTCCTCCCTCTACGGACAGCTCGCCGCGCAGCGCATCAAGGCCGGCATTGCAGGGGCACAGGGCGCCGGCCGGACGCCGCCGGTGCTGAGCGGCGATTACCTGCGCGCAATGCTGCCGGAGGACGCGCTCGCCGAGGCGCGCGTCTTCGCGGTGACTGACAGCACGGGGCAGATCGCGGCGAGCGTTCCGGCATCCGAACAGCTCGACGGCAAATCGATCGACGCGGTGCTGCCGCCGAACTTGGCGAAGGAGGCGCCGGTCGACAGCGGCGAGATGACGCCGCTGACGCTGGCCTCCGGCGAAGAGGTCTTCGCGTCCACTTTCGGCCTGGGCGATTATCCGGGCACGCTTGTGGTGCTGCAGCGCCAGCAGGATGTGCTCTCGGCCTGGCGCTCGGGCGTCACCCAGGTGACGGGGCTGTTCATCGTCACCTTCCTCGTTCTCATGCTGCTGGGAGCGGCCTTCCACTGGCAGGCGGCGAAGGCGGCGGAGGCCGACTCGATCCTCGGGCTCGCCACCGCGCGGCTCGACAAGGCGCTGGACCGCGGCCAGTGCGGCATGTGGGACTGGGACGTGAACCGCGGCATCATCTTCTGGTCGCGCTCAATGTTCGATATGCTGGGAATGCCGGTGAAGGGCGATTACCTGTCATTCGCCGAAATGGCGAGCCGCATTCCCGAAAGCGATACGCAGCTGGAAGAGGCGGTGGAGCAACTGCTCGACGGGGAGATCACTTCCTTCGACCGGGAATTCCGCATGCGCCACCAGGACGGCCATTATGTGTGGCTCCGCGCGCGCGTGGCGCTGGCGCCGGGCGAGGCGCAGGGCAAGCCGCACCTGATGGGCATCGTCTTCGACATCACCCAGCAGAAGCTGGCCGACAAGCTGAACAAGGAAGCCGAACTCCGCCTCAAGGACGCAATCGAGAACATCTCGGAAGCCTTCGTGCTGTGGGACGCGGACAACCGCCTCGTGCTGTGCAATTCGAAGTATCAGCAGTTTCATTCGCTGCCCGCTTCAGTGTGCATTCCCGGCACGCCATACGAGGATGTGGTGCGCGCCGCCAAGGAGCCCGCCATCACCAAGCGCACCGGCATCCGCGGCGAAGGCGGCGAGGGCCGGAGCTTCGAGGTGCAGCTTGCCGACCGGCGCTGGCTGCAAATCAACGAGCGGCGCACCAAGGACGGCGGCTTCGTCTCAGTGGGCACCGACATCACGGCGCTGAAGCTGCAGGAAGAGCGGCTGCGCATGTCCGAGCGCGAGCTGATGATGACGGTGCGGGACCTGCAGAAGGAGCGCCTGCTCGCCGACCAGCAAGCGCAGCGCCTCGCCGACCTTGCCGACAAATATGCCCGCGAGAAGACCAGGGCCGAGGCGGCGAACCGCTCCAAGTCGGAGTTCCTGGCCAATATGAGCCACGAGCTGCGGACGCCGCTCAACGCCATCATCGGCTTCTCAGAGGTGATGCTGGCGCAGATGTTCGGGCCGATGGGCTCCGACAAGTATGCCGAGTATTCGCGCGACATTCACCGCAGCGGCCAGTTCCTGCTCGACGTCATCAACGACATTCTCGACATGTCGAAGATCGAGGCGGGGCGGATGCTGCTCGAATGCGAGACGCTGCAGGTCGACGCCGCTCTCGACGAAGTCATGCGCATCATCACGCCGCGCGCCTTCGAGGGCGGCGTGACGGTGGAGCGCCAGGTGCCGCAGGGCTTCACGCTGTGGGCTGACCGCCGTGCCTTCAAGCAGGTGCTGATCAATCTTCTTTCCAACGCCGTGAAGTTCACGCCCGATGGCGGCAGGATCACCGTCTCGGCGCTTGCCTCCAGCGGCGTGATGGCGATCGCCATCCGCGACACCGGCATCGGCATCCCGGCGCGCGACATCGAAAAACTGGGCAGGCCCTTCGAGCAGGTGGAGAACCAGTTCACCAAATCGCGCGGCGGATCGGGCCTGGGCCTCGCCATCTCCAGATCCTTCGTGGAACTGCATGGCGGCACGCTGACCATCCGCTCCACCGTGGGCAAGGGCACGGAAGTGACCGTCACTTTCCCGCTGCGCCAGACCGCCGCAAGAGTCGCCTGAGGCAGGCGCATCAGGCGGTCAGTCTCAGCCATGAGGGTTGCCCTCCTCCACGTGGGTGTACAGTGGGGAGGGTTGGGCGGTGGGCTCTCGAGTCCAATTCTTGAAGGCCTGAGCCCGGGGACCCCCACCCTTAATTCTTCCCCACTGTCCACCCCGCAAGGGGGAAATCATTCCAGTTTCATGTGACCGCCCGCCGCTCTTAGCGCATGTTCCGATTAAGCGGAATCGCTTAATCGATAAGAACATGCGCCAGATCTGTAGTCTGAGCATGATCTTATCGCAAAAGTCGGTTCCACTTTTGCGGATCATGCTCTGGGGCCGTGGTCAGGGACCGTCCGGCGTCTTGTCATTCTGCGGTTTGCGGCCACGGTCCTCGCGGTTGCGCAGGTGCTGGGCCATGAGCTTGCGCTCCTCCGGCGTGAGCTTGCCGATGACCGCCAGCGCGGCATCGGCGCCGGTGTTGAACAGGGCCTCGCTCTTCGCGGTGAAGCCCTCGACCGCCGACTTGACGCGGGCCTCGTCATAGGGCTCCGTCTCCAGCGCATCGGCGAGCGCCATCACCTGCACCTTGACCGCCTGCCGGCCATCGCGGATGTCCTTATCCTGCGCCTTCAGCACCGCCATCAGCTCCATGCGGCGCGCCCGGTCGAGGTCGCGGAAGAAAAAACGCGGGATGAGCTGGGCCTGGGTGAGACGGGCATAGCGCTCGGGCGGCGGGCCCTTGTACCAGCGCGCCGCCACGGCGCCCGCAATCAGCAGGTTGACGGCGAGAGAGGCGACCAGCGCCCCCTTCAGCCAGTTGACGCGGCGGGGCGCAGTGGCGGGTGTGACCGTGGTGCCGTTCATGTCAGGCCTTCCTCGGCATAGGCATCGCCCACGCCGCCCAGATCGTCCACCGGCGCCTCGTCGTTCAGCGCCAGGCCGCCGGTGACGGCGCTGGGCATGACGAAATCCATCTTGCCATTGGCGCCGAGCCAGACGCCCAAAGCCAGCGAGGCGGCGAGCGGCGCCGCGGCGGCATAGCGCCAGAAGGTGGCGCGCGGGCGCGGCGCGAAGGGGATGACCTCAGCCTGCTGCGGCTCGGTGGCGATCCTCGCCATCAGCCGGTCCATGGCGCCGGGGGCAAGCTGCGGCGCCGATGCGTGCGCCAGCACGGCGCGCGTCTCGCGATCCTCACAAGGATTTTTGTCCTGTTCCATTGCCGTCTCTCACTGCCCAGTTTCAGCCAGGCCGCCGAGCAGCTCGCGCCACCCGGCCGACAGGCTTTCCTTCAAACCACGCCGCGCCCGGGCGAGGAGCGACTCGAGCGCATCGACGCTCACCTCAAGCACGGCTGCGGCCTCGATATTGGAGAGTCCCTCGAAATACACAAGCGACAGGGCGAGGCGCTGGCGCTCCGGCAGCGCCGCAATGCGGGCATCGACCAACCGCGCGGCCTGTTCGCGGTCCAATGGCGCATCGGGCCTGGCCTGAGGGTCCGCCACCTCCGGCGCTTCGTCCAGCGCCGCGCCGCGCGGCTTGCGGCTGCGGTCGATCGCCGCATTGGCCGCCACGCGCATCAACCAGCCCTTCAGCGCCGCGGCCTCGCGCACCTGGGCCGGATTCTGCCACAGCTTGACGAAGGCCTCCTGAGCCATGTCCTCGGCATCGGCCGCGCCATTGGTCATCCGCCACACCAGCCGGTAGACCGGCTGGTAATGGCGGCTGGCAATCTCGGCGAAGGCCGCATGCGAGCCACCGGCGGCGGCCTTGAGAAGGCCGGCGTCCGACATCTGGCGGAAGGCCGATGGCTCTGGCGTCAAAACATGGGTCCGGTCGCTCGGTCAGTTGGCCTGTGCTCCATCAGGGGTAGCGGGTTTGCGGAGCTTGGCAAGGCGATAGTTCTGCGCCTCGCCCAGCGTGACGCCGCCGTCATGATCGGCATCCGCCGCCGCGATCAGACGGTCGACCGAGGCATCGAGCTCGGCGCGCGTGATGGCTCCGTCCTTGTCGGTGTCGAGATCGGCCAGGATGCGGGCGCGGCGGCGCTCCAGCGCCCTCTCGAGCGCGTCGTTGAGCTCGGCGGTGGAGACCGCGCCGTTGCGGTCGGCATCCAGCCGGTCGAAGCGCTTTTCGGCGCGCGGGGCGAGTTCCGCCGCGGTCACCTTGCCATTGGCGTCCACATCCGCCTTGCTGAAGGATTTGGGGCTCTTGGGCAGATAGGGCTGCATGGCGAAGGCGGTGGCGGGCGCCACGGCACAAGCGCTGAACAGGGCGATTGCAAGGGTCAGTCGGCTCATCGGACGGTTCCTCCTCTTGGCTGTCCTGAAAGCAAGACGGGGGGCAACCGGGATTCCGTCGCGGGGTTTCCTGGATTTCTTCCGCAGGGATAGTCTCCGGTCATGAGACCGGGCCGACCAGCCGGCCGAAGATCGCCGCCACCTCGCCCTGGGCCTCGGCCAGATGGGCTTCCGCCGCGGCGATGCCGGGCGTCATCGCCGCAGTGGCGACCAGAAGGTTGAGGGCGGGCAGCGCCTTCGCCGGATCATAGGGCCCGTCGAGGCAAAGCCTTAGCATCTGGGTGAGGCGATGGTAGAGGAGCCCCGCGCGCCGCAGCGCCGCATGGTCTGATTCCGACAGGAGCCCTGCCCCGTGCAGCTTCTCGAGTGCGGCCAGCGTATTGGTGTCGAGCACCTCCGGGTGCCGGTGGGCATGGATCAGCTGCAGCGTCTGGGCGATGAATTCGAGTTCGACCAGGCCGCCCCTGGCCCGCTTCACGTCCCACAACCCGCCCGTGCCCTGCTCCCTGAGCATCAGCTTGCGCATGCCGGTGACGTCGTCCTTCACCGTCGCGGCATCGCGCGGCTCGCACAAGGCGGCGCGGATGCGGGCCGCGAGTTCGTTCATCAGGCCCGCATCGCCGCAAACGGGCCGCGCGCGGGTGAGCGCCAGCTTCTCCCAGGTCCAGGCGGAAGAGCGGTGATAGCTTTCGAAGCTGGCGAGGCTCGCCGCCACCGGCCCCTTGCTGCCCGAGGGACGGAGCCGCATGTCGACCTCATAGAGCACGCCCTCCGCCGTGGGGGCGGAGACGGCGGCGATCAGCCGCTGGCTGAGCCGCGCATAGTATTGGTTGACGCTGAGGGGCTTTGCTCCCCCGCTCATCTCCGCGCCTTCGGCGGCATCATAGATGATGATGAGGTCGAGGTCGGAGCCCGCCGTCATCTCATTGCCGCCGAGCTTGCCCATGGCGATCACCGCACTGCGCCCACCCGGCACATGGCCGTTGCGGCGGACTTGATCCTCCGTCACCGCCCGGTGCAGGCGGCCGAGCAGCAGGCCTGCGAGTTGTGAGAAGGCAAGCCCCGTTTCCGCCGCACCCGCGGTTTCCGACAGCACGCGCACGCCGATGCGGAAGGCCTGTTCCTTCCCGACGATGCGGGCGCGGTCCGCCACCTCGCCGGTCTCCAGGCCTTCGGGCATGGCGGCGGCGATGAGCCGGGCCATCTCCGCCTCGCTGGGAAGGGACGTGAAGAAGCCGGGGTCCAGCACGGCGTCCAGCACCTTGGGGCGGCGGCTCAGCTGCTCCGCCAGCCGCGGCGCGCTGCCGAGGATGGTGGCGAGCAGGTCGAGCAGCTTCGGGTTTGCCTTCAGGAGCGAGAACAGCTGCACGCCCGCGGGCAGTCCGCTGAGAAACTTGTCGAAGGCCAGGAATGCGAGGTCCGCATCGCCCATGGCTGCAAGTGCGGTGAGGAGTTTCGGCATCAGCTCGGTGAGGAGTTCGCGCGCCTTGGCGCTGCGGGTCGCCGCATAGCGCCCGAAATGCCAGCCGCGGATGGTGGCGGAGACTTCCGAGGGGCTCCTGTAACCCATGCGCGAGAGGGTTTCGATGGTTTCCGGATCGTCCTCGCCGCCGGTGAACACCAGGCTGCCGCCCGCCGTGCCCAGCTCCCCGGCGGATTCGAACAGGCGGGAATAATGACCCTGCACGCATTCGAGCACGCGGCGCGCTTCAGTTTCGAAACTCTCTCCGCTTTCGAAGCCGCAGAAGCGGGCCATGGACTCGAAGGCGGCGTCCTCCGCGGGCAGAGTGTGGGTCTGCTCGTCATTCACCATCTGCACGCGGTGCTCGACCGACCGCAGGAAGCGATAGGCGGAGGCAAGCTCGGCCGCCGCCTCATGGGTGATCCACTGCGCGTCCGCCAGCGCCTCCAGCATGGCGATGGTGCTCCGTCCACGGAGCTTCGGGTTGCGGCCCCCGGCGATGAGCTGCTGCGTCTGCACGAAGAACTCGATCTCGCGGATGCCGCCGCGGCCAAGCTTGAGGTTATGGCCCCTGACCTTCACCTCGCCATGGCCCTTGACCGCATGGATCTGGCGCTTCATCGACTGCACGTCGGCGATCGCCGCGAAATCGAGATACTTGCGCCAGATATAGGGCCTGAGGCGGCCGAGAAATTCATCGCCCAGCGCCAGGTCGCCCGCGCAGGGCCGCGCCTTGATCATGGCGGCGCGCTCCCAGTTCTGGCCCTGATTCAGGTAATAGACTTCCGCCGCATCAATGGAGATCGCCACCTGTGTCGCCCGCGGGTCCGGGCGCAAGCGCAGGTCGGTGCGGAAGACGTAACCATCCTCGGTCACGTCCTGCATGATCTGCACGAGCCGGCGGGTGAAGCGCACGAAGAAGGTGGCCGCCTCATGCGGGCCGCCCAGCAGCGGCGTCAACGCGTCGTACAGAATGATGAGGTCGATGTCGGATGAGTAGTTGAGCTCACGCGCGCCCTGCTTGCCCATGGCGAGCGCCACATAGCCGCAATTGGCGAGAGGCGCCGCGGCATCGGCGAGCCTGACCTTGCCGGCCCGCGCATAATCCGACAGCAGCCAGGAGATCGCGGCGGAGAGAGCCGCATCCGCAAAATCCGTGAGCGCCGCCGTCACCTGCTCCATGTTCCAGCGCCCGGAAAGGTCCGCCACCGCAATGAGCAGCGCCATCCGCTTCTTCACCTGCCTGAGCCGCGCCATCACCTCCGTCAGGGAGAGTGTCGCATCGGCCTCGTTCAACCCGGCGAGTTGCAACCCCAGCAAATCATCCGCATCCTCCCGGAACACCCGGCCCGCGAAGACAGGATCGCGCAGCATCAGCTGCCGCAGATAAGGCGAGGCGCCGGCAATATTCCCGGCGAGCGCCGCGTGCTCCGCCGGAATGGCGGCGGCCGGAAATCCGGCCCGGAAAAGGGCGGCAGCGTCGCGGTCGGGAGCGGGCTGGGGCGGACGGAGATGCATCAGGGACTTCTAGAACATTCCGGGGGGAGGGGAAACGGCCACAGCCTGCGCGCCGCGCTGCCTGAAGGCTCCGCGCCCATAGCCATTGCATCGACCGCCCAACAGGGTGAGCCGGGATGGCATTCACCTGACAGTCTGGCCCCAGCAGCAGGGCGCGCCGGCCGCAGGAGTGAAGTACGCCCGGACCGGGCTAGCCATGCCGCTTCGAAAAGCGGACTCAAGATGGAGTTGCGGCGTCAACCCTGAACCTCGGCGGAAAATAACATATGGCGACGGACCAGAAGATCGCATGGCAAAGCCTGCCGTAGAGCATCGGGCGGGCGAGCGGGCTCAGTGGCAGAGCGAAAGATGTTCAAATTGAAGAGCTTGCGGGGCGGTTGTCGGCTGACGTTTAACGTGTGGCATGATGGTTGAGTGAATACAGCCGCAGCGGAATAGCTACACGACCCTCCGGCAGGCGGAGCACCGGAACGGACTGCGCGCCTGGCCTCATCGCCTTTTCCGTTCGTGAATGCAACGCCCCGTTCATGGACAGGGACACTGTTTCGAATCCCTCTTGATCGCCAGAGAACTTGAGATTTTACAAAAGGTTGGCGGCTTTATCGCTGACATGCCCGGCCGCTCGTGAAATAGCATGGGCCGTCCGTACAGAACTTGCTGAATTCAGGCCTGCTCCCCACGATATCTCTCTTGGTCAAAGTGCCGTCATGTTGCGGTCAAGGGTAGGACACCGTCTTACTTTGATGCCGACGGGCGGAATTGATCAAGCGTCAAACAGTCCAGGGGAAGTCTCAACAAAAGTGACACTACGGAAACTCTGCATCTGAAGAAGCGCCGTCAGATGCTGGGATGAGACCGTTGCACGTGTCACCTAAAACTCAAGAAGGATCCATCTATGAAGAATATTGTCTTTGCGGCAACAGCGATCGTTTCAGCGGCAACCATGACCGTGGCCGCCCGAGCCGCCGACGTGTCAGATACTGCCTACGATTGGTCGGGCTTCTACCTCGGCCTCAATGCCGGAGCCGGTTTCAACAACTCAAAGGTCAATCATGACTTCAACTACACCGGGCCCGATGTGAGTGGTGGTGGAAGCGCAAGCGAAATCAACAACCTGCTCGATAACGTCGGGGCCAATTTGAAAAGCGACGAAACTGCGTTCACCGGTGGTGGTCTGATCGGTTACAACTGGCAGCACGATAAACTCGTTTTCGGTGTCGAGGCTGACCTGAATTATGCTGGTTTCGGCAATGACAGATCCAACAACATCAGCAACCAGCTCAACGATCTGGGCGAACTGCTGGGCGACCCTGGGGCCGGTGATGAAAACCTAAGCGCTACTGCCCGCACCTCGTTCGGCGCTGACTGGTTTGCAACCCTGCGTGGGCGAGTTGGCTTCGCTGCCGATAACTTCCTGTTCTATGGAACAGGCGGACTTGCCTACGGAAAGATGGAAGGTTCCGTCAAGATCGATGCAACGGAGTTGGCGGATGACGATCCCGAGACCGACCGCTACTACACCGGCTCGACGGATGCCACGAACTTGGGTTGGACGGTTGGCGGGGGCATGGAATACGGCATCGACAACTGGAGCCTCGGCATCGAGTATCTCTATGTCGATCTCGGATCGGCCAACTGGCGCCGCAACCTCGGCGCGACCCAAAATGACGATGAAGACCAGCTTGTTGGCATTACGGGCAAGGGGGACGTCGATTATCAGTTCAGCGTCGTCCGCGCGTCGGCCAAGCTCCGCTTTTGAGGCGCGTTGCGTTACTCATGAAAGGTCCGGCACCTTGCGGACCTTTCATGTTTCTGGCAGACGTTAACGCTGGTTGCATCCCGCCGATATCATTGCGAATTCAACTGGCCGTAACCCTGATCCTTCTGAGTATCAAGCGGATATCGGACATCTGGTCACGGCGCAGGAGCAGTGGATCTGCATCACGGCCGGTATGTTGGCAAGATGCGCCAGAATCCGACCGGCCGCGGACGTTTCTGGGCACTGCCGTGAGCATCACCCGGCGGTTTTCCCGGAGCATTTGACCGGCGGCGCCGATAATCTGTCTATACGCCGTTTCACACGAGTGTGAAGGGGTCAGGTAATTGGCTGCCAGCCGAATTTCGCTTTATATATCGACGCTAGAGCATGATCCGCAAAAGTGGCAGCCACTCTTGCGATAAGATCATGCTCCAGCTTTTGATCTGGCGCATGTTCTTGCCGATCAGGTGATTCCACCTGATCGGAACATGCGGCAACAAGCAGCGGTGCGCCCCGTCCTTCCAGATTGCGCGTGATAATTGACGCGGATTGACACAAGATCTCACCTGTGACGCAGCCGCCAAGCGGCAAGAAAAGCTTTTTCCCTCCGCCGGCTGATCTTCCAGCTGGCGCCTGTCGAAACGACAATCGATACAACGCCAGTGCGTACCTCGACATTCTCGATGTGCGTCCATGCCACCCAAACCGAGCGGCGGATCTGAATGCCATCGAAGCCATTGTTTTCGAGCTCAGTGATTGCATGTGTGAGGCCCTGAAGGAGGAGGTGCTCACCACGGCTCGTTACAATGCGCAAATAATGCTCCTGGGCCTCCAATAGAACAATATCTCGGCCGAGCCGTTTGGGAAGTCTCGCAAGAAAGCCCGGAGATTCGCTACTTGATGCAGTCCTTTTCGGAGTGGAATCTGATCGATCCTGCTCGCTTATTGCCTCTGGCGGCGGATCGTGCGGCATTGATGACGGTCGAACCGGTGTTATGGTTGGAAGATCAAATGTCCGGATTCCGTCCGGCGGGTCGCCAATGGCATAATCGCGCATGCCGCCAGACCCCCACACGACGAATGCATTCATCAACAGCCACAGACCGGCGCATTTCAAGGGCACATCGTGCAACTCGTCCCCCAGTTCGTTCAGCCAGATTTCTGCCGAAAATGGCAGGGGCCGCGAACCGGTGCTAGTTGCATCCGTGACGCCGAAGAGAATTTCCAGCGCGGCGTAGACCGGTGCGAGCAACAGGCCGGTGACAGCTCCGGCGATCACAATCAATGCCCAAGGAGATACACGCCGCGATACTTGAGTGTTGAAAAGCCAGCCGCTGATCGCCCAAGCGACCATCGTCGCTGGAATGAGGTGAAGGGACCAGAAAAGAGTCCTCGGTAGCAGGTTAAGCCCTGCCGAACTCGCTGGTTCGAAGAGTGCGAGCGCGACGATGAGCACACACGCCATTCCCATGATGTATTGAAGTGGCGATATGACCCGAAGCGCCGCCCCGTTCATGGAGGCTGTCCAAAAGGTTGAGAACCATGCTCCGGCGCGGACCGAGAAATCATTGAGAGGGTTGTGCATTTCATCACTCGCGAAAGTTTGCGCTGATCTACGGTGGGATCGCGTCGATGGTTTAGAGTATGGTATTTCTCATTGGAGCCTGCGTGCCCAAACCGGTGAGTATAGGATTCTCCATCTGTTATGGAGACGGGCCAGCATAGATGATAGCCCCTTATTTCAAAAGCTGAGCTGAGATGGTATTCACCTGACGGTCTGGCCCGCTGGTAGGGCGCGCGGACCGCAAGAGTCAAGCGCGCCTGGACCGGTGTGGCCCTGCCGCGAGCGAACGGCTTTCGGCGGTCACCGGGGCTTCCGGGCAGGGTCTGGTTGCCGAACCTAACCCCATCATGGAGAACCGCCGATGACCGGCGGCATGATGAACCTGCGGAGCCTTCCGGAAAAGACACCTGACGCCGGTCTGCTGCGCGAGATGATCGGTTTTGCCGCCAAGAGGCTTATGGAACTTGAGGTGGGTGCGCTCACCGCCGTCATTCAGCAGGCCGAGCCCGGCGTCCTCGCCAACATGACGTTCCCGGAAGGGCATCGCGCCAAGCTGCACAGCACCAACCCCATCGAGCGCCTCAACGGCGAAATCAAAAGGTGCACGGAGGTGGGTGGCATCTTCCCGAACGATGGCGCCGTCCTGCTCGAACAGAACGGCGAATGAGCCGTTCAGCGTGCCCGCCACATGACGCTGGGACCGAAGGTCCGCGAAGCGAAACCATCAACCGGATGAGCGATGATCCACCCATCAGCCTGCGAGCCGTGCCACCCGATCATCCCGGCTCAAGCCGGAAAATCCCGGCCGCCAAGGCCGTCAGCTACTCCACGGTGAGGGGCGCCAGCCCGGTAAACGATATACCCTCGCATCCCTTCTTCATCACTGCCATGAAGAAGCCGTCCGTGTCATGCCGGGCGGGCGTGAGGAGCAGCGTGTCCTCCGCACCATCGGCTGACTCCGGTACCGGGCCGCCAATCATCCGCTCCCAATGTTCTTTGTAAGGAACGATTCGTATCTCCTTGTGACAACTGAGGAATGCGGCAATCTGCCCGGTGTTCTCCTCTGGCAGCACCGAGCACGTGATGTAGAGGATCGTGCCGCCTGGCTTCGCCAATTGGAATCCCTTTTCAAGCACTTGGGCCTGGTCCTTGATTCTTTGTGCGAACTGTTTGGGCGTCAGCCGCCATTTGGCGTCGGGTTTGCGCCGCCAGGAGCCCGAGCCGGAGCACGGCGCATCGATCACCACGGTATCGAAGGGGCCCGCCGCCTCGAGCTTGCCCTTGTCATGCGCTGAGATCACCTCGCAGTTGGCAACACCCGCGCGCGTGAGGCGCTCGAAGATCGGGCGCAGGCGGAAGCGGTCGAGATCATGGGCGACGAGCTCGCCCTCGTTCTTCATCATGGCGGCGAGCGCCAGCGTCTTGCCGCCCGCACCGGCACAGATGTCGGCAACCGTCATGCCGGGCTGAACGCCGGACAGGAGTGCCGCCACCTGCGAGCCCGCATCCTGCACCTCGAACCAGCCGAGCCCATGGGCGGGCTCGGCCTCAACATTGGCGTTGCGGGTGTCGGGGCCCGGCGCGGCAATCCTCACGGCGAGTGGCGACCAAGGCCCTGCCACCGCGCCGAAGCGATCGAGCGCCGCGAGCACCTGCGCGCGATTCGCCTTCAGCACGTTGACTCTCAGGTCAACCGGCGCGCGCTGGGCAAGCGCGGCCCCTTCCTCCGCCGCGCGCGGGCCGAAGGCTTTCTCGTAGGAGGGCACCAGCCACTCCGGCACGTCGCCCGCCACATCCACGGGGAGATCGGCGGGGAGTTCGCGGGCGAGCGCCGTCCGCTCCTCCGCCGTGAGCTTGCCGGGCCCGTGCTGCTCCTCGGCCATCGAGCCGATGGCATCGGTGGAGAGCCCCCACACGTCCCGCAGTGCCGCCAGCGCCAGCGCCCGGGGCGCCGCGCTGCCCATCCGGAAAGACAGCGAGTTCCGCCGCCTGAGCGCATCATAGACCAGCGTGCCGATGGCGTGGCGGTCGGTGGAGCCTGCGAAGCGGTGCGCCTTGCCCCAGTCCTTCAGCGCCTCGGAGGCCGGGCGGTGGCGGTCGAAGATCTCGGTCAGGACGTCGATTGCCGCGGAGACACGGCCGGCGAGGCGCATCCGCTACCCGATCGCATAAAGGCGGAGCGCGAACCACGCCCACATGAGGGCGACGGCGCCGTAGCCCACCAGAAAAGCCTGTCCGCGCCGGATCACCACATTGCTGCCCGTGTGGACGAGGCTGTGGACGATACGGCTCGCGGCGAAGACCCAGGCGAGCGCCACCGTCAGCCAGTCCACCTTCGCCAGCTGGATCAGCAGCGGCAGAAGCGCATAGAACAGCACCGGAACCTGGAACTGGTTGTCATAGTTGTTGGCAAGCTTGCGCACGTCGTCGGGCCAGCGGGAGGAGTCGAGCGCGACGTCGGCGAGCTTCACCTTGCCGGACATGACCGCCTTCATCCGCGCCCGGCCCATGCGCAGCCCAAGCGCCACAATCCACGCCACATGCACGAAGGCCGGCAACAGCAGCCACTGGACGATAGTCATGACTTATCCCTGACGTTGGTAATTGGGGGCTTCGCGGGTGATCATCACGTCATGCACATGGCTCTCGCGCATGCCCGCCGAGGTGATGCGGATGAACTGCACGCGTGCGCGCAGTTCGGCCAAGTCGGCAGCACCCACATAACCCATGGCGGCGCGCAGGCCACCGGCCAGCTGGTGCAGCACCGCGCCCACCGGGCCCTTGTAGGGCACCTGGCCCTCGATGCCTTCCGGCACCAGCTTGAGGCTGTCCTTCACCTCCTGCTGGAAGTAGCGATCCGCCGAGCCGCGCGCCATGGCGCCCACCGAGCCCATGCCGCGATAGGCCTTATAGCTGCGGCCATTATAGAGATAGACCTCGCCCGGGCTTTCATCCGTGCCGGCGAGCAGCGAGCCGATCATGGCCACCTCCGCACCCGCCGCCAGCGCCTTGGCGAGATCGCCGGAGAGCTTGATGCCGCCATCGGCGATCACTGGCACACCCTGCTTCGCACCCTCTTCCGCGCATTCCATGATTGCCGAGAGCTGCGGCACACCCACGCCGGCGACGACCCGCGTGGTGCAGATGGAGCCCGGCCCGATGCCAATCTTCACCGCATCCGCCCCCGCCCCGATCAGCGCCTTCACGGCCTCCGCCGTCGCCACATTGCCAGCCACGATCTGCACCTTGTTGGACAGCGACTTGAGGCGCGTGACCTGCCGGATCACGTTCTCCGAGTGGCCATGCGCGGTGTCGACCACGATCAGGTCTGCGCCGGCATCGACCAGCATGGCGGCGCGCTCGAAGCCAGCGTCACCCGTGCCGGTGGCCGCACCGACGAGCAGGCGCTCATGCTCGTCCTTGGCGGCGAACGGATGGCCGGCGGCCTTCTCCATGTCGTTGACAGTGATGAGGCCGACGCACTTGTAACCGTCATCGACCACGATCAGCTTCTCGATCCGGTATTTGTGGAGGAGCCGTTTCGCCTCGGCCTGGTCGACGCCCGCCTTGACGGTGACCAGGTTCTGGTTGGTCATCAGGTCCGCCACCTTCATGTTGAGATCGGTGGCGAAGCGCACGTCGCGGTTGGTGATGATGCCGCAGAGCTTGCCGTTCGCATCGACCACCGGAATGCCGGAAATCCTGTGGCGCTCCTTCAGTGCCAGAACATCGCCCAGCGTGGCGTCGGGCGCAATAGTGACCGGATTCACGACCATTCCCGATTCGAAGCGCTTCACCTGGCGCACGTGCTCGGCCTGCTCATAAGGCTCGAGGTTCTTGTGGATGATGCCGAGGCCCCCGGCCTGCGCCATGGCGATGGCAAGGCGCGCCTCCGTCACCGTGTCCATGGCGGCGGAAATGATAGGAATCGAGAGTTTCAGCGTCTTGGTCAGCCGCGTTCCCGTCTTCACCTGCGCGGGCAGCACAGATGACGCGCCGGGCTTCATCAGCACGTCGTCGAAGGTCAAAAACTCGGGGATCTGCCGTGGCATGGGCCAACCTCTCAAAGTCGCGGGAGTCGGGTGAAGATTGGCGACCGTCCTTAACACTGCGATTGCAGCGCGGGCAAGCGGGGAATTCCGGCTCTTCACTTGCAATTGAACCGATTCCACCCCAATTTCCGGGGCATGATTTCCCAGCGCGCCCGCTATGCCTTCAAGGCGATCGTCGCCCTCGCCCGGGCGAAGCCGGGCGAAGGGCTGCAAATCCGCCAGCTCTGCGAACAAGAGAAGCTGCCGCGCAAGTTTCTGGAGCAGATCCTGCTCACCCTGAAGGCCGCGGGCTACATCACCAGCCGGCGCGGCCGCGACGGCGGCTACGAGATGCTGAAGGACCCGGAGAAGATCCGCATCGGCCCGCTGCTGCGCACGGTGGACGGGCCCATCGCACCCCTTCCCTGCCTGTCCCGCACCGCCTACCGCCGCTGCGAGGATTGCCGCGACGAGGCCCATTGCGAACTGCGCATCGCCTTCGACAAGGCCTATACGCTCTATTTGTCGGCCTTGGAGAACACCACCCTGGCGGAAGTGATGAACGCCGCCGGGGAACCTGCGAAGCAGCTCCTTCTGGAACAGTAAGCGCTCGTCCGCGCCGGTCTGGCGTTTCCCTCCCCCTTGTGGGAATGGCTATTGCATACGGGTCCACGCTCCTCTGCTCCTTTCTCTCCCCACCGGGGGAGAGCGAAGATCCCAGGCTCTCCCACGGTTGAAGCCGGAGGACAGACGGGCGACATCGCCGGGCATGGGTCCTGCCGGCCGCCAGGACTCATGCGACGCCGATCCCATCAGGATCAGGCGGTACAGGCTGGATAGACGGAAAGAGGAGAGGAGCGTGGCCGCATATGCGATAGCCCCGCATCCCGCAGGGATGGAAGGGACGGCGCCCGGCAGGCCGGATGAGGGCCGCTCTCAGCCCGTCCACTTCTCCCGCAGGGTCACCAGTTCTTCGGCAGCCGTGGGGTGCACGGCCATGGTGGCGTCGAAGTCGGACTTCCTGGCGCCCAGCCTGACCGAAATGCCCAGGAGCTGCGCCATCTCGCCGGCGTCCGGCCCGCAAATGTGGCAGCCGAGCACGCGGTCAGTCTCGCCGTCGACCACGAGCTTCATCAGCATGCGCTCGTCACGGCCCGAGAGTGTGTGCCTCATCGGGCGGAAGGAGGTCTTGTAGATGTCAACCGCGCGGAACTGCTCGCGCGCCTGATGCTCGGTGAGGCCCACCGTGCCGATCTCGGGCTGGGAGAATACCGCGGTGGGGATGAGGCTGTGGTCGACCTTGACGTCCTTGCCGCCGAACACTGTGTCGGCGAAGGCATGGCCCTCGCGGATGGCGGCGGGTGTCAGATTCACACGGTTGGTAACATCGCCCACGGCATAGATCGAAGGGACGGAAGTCTGCGAATAATCGTCGACCTTCACCGCATAGTGGGGCGTGAGTTCCACGCCTGCCTTGTCGAGCCCCAGGTCCATGACATTCGGAATGCGGCCGGTGGCGAACATGATCTGGCCGGCGCCGAAGCCCGTGCCGTCATTCAGCGTGACACGCACGCCGTCGCCGGAGCGCTCGATGGCCGAGACGCCGGATTGCGTGCGGAGCTCGATGCCCTTTTTCTTCATCTCGGTGGCGAGGTGGCTGCGCAGATCGTCGTCGAAGCCGCGCAGAATCTGCCCGCCGCGATAGACCAGCACCGTCTCGACGCCGAGGCCGGAAAAGATGCCGGCGAATTCGACCGCGATATAGCCGCCGCCGACAATGACGATGCGCGACGGCAGGCTCTCCAGGTTGAAGGCCTCGTTCGAGGTGATGGCCAGCTCGTGGCCGGGCAGGTGGCGCGGCACGAAGGGGGTGGCGCCGGTGGCGATCAGGATGTAGCGCGCCGTCAACTTGCGGCCGGATGCGAGGCGCACCGTGTTGGCGTGCTCCACCGTGGCGCGCTCGAGGATCAGCTCCGCGCCAGCGCCCTCGAGGTTGCGGATATAGGCCTTGTTGAGACGGTCGATTTCCCTGTTCTTGTTCTCGACCAGCGTCCACCAGTCGAAGGTGACCTTGCTCGAGGTCCAGCCGAAGCCCACCGCATCCTCGAACTCCTCGGCGAATTTCGAGGCATAGACGAAGAGCTTCTTCGGCACGCAGCCGCGGATCACGCAGGTGCCGCCAACGCGGTATTCCTCCGCCACCGCAACCTTCGCGCCATGGCGCGCGGCGATGCGCGCGGCGCGGACCCCGCCGGAGCCAGCGCCAATCACGACGAGATCGTAGTCGAAGCCGCTCATGCCTTGCGGAAGGTCTGCACGCCGTCATCGGCGCCCATCAGGATGATGCCGCAGATGTCGATGAACAGGCCGTGATCGACGACGCCGGGGATCGACTTCAGCAGATTGTCCAGCCGGCGCGGCTCCGGAATGTGGCCGATCGTGACGTCGATGACGGCGTTGCCGCTGTCGGTGACGAAGGGCTTGCCATCCTTCAGGCGCAGCACCTGCTTGCCCTTTAGATCGCAGATCCTCAGTGCACGGTCGATCTTCCAGGCGGTCGCGTTGACGCCGAAGGGCACGACCTCGACGGGCAGCGGGAAGCGGCCCAGCGCATCGACCTTCTTCGACCGGTCGGCGATCACAACCATGTACCGGGACGAGGTGGCGACGATCTTTTCGACCAGCATGGCCCCGCCACCACCCTTGATGAGTTGCCAGTTGGCGTCGAACTCGTCCGTGCCATCCACCGTCACGTCGAGATGCGGCTGCTTCTCCAGCGTGGTCATCTTCAAGCCGAGGCTCTGGGCCAGCTGAAAGCTGGCCCGCGAGGTGGCGACGCACTCGATGTCGAGGCCTTCGCGCGACTTCCGGGCCAGCGCCTCGATGAAGTGGTTGGCGGTGGAGCCGGTGCCCAGGCCCACCTTATTGCCGGGCTTAACGTAGTCGAGGGCGGCGATGGCCGCGGCTTTCTTCTGTTCGTCTGCGGTCACGTGTTGAGCCCACCCATCAGCATATATTTCATTTCCAGATATTCCTCAACGCCGTGGTGCGAGCCTTCGCGGCCGAGGCCCGATTCCTTCACGCCGCCGAAGGGCGCCTCGGCCGTCGAGATGATGCCCTCGTTGATGCCGACCATGCCGTATTCGAGGCCTTCCGCCACGCGCCAGACGCGGCCGATGTCACGCGAATAGAAATAGCAGGCCAGGCCGAACTCGGTGGCGTTCGCCATGGCGATCGCCTCCTCCTCGGTCTTGAACCTGAACAACGGCGCCACCGGGCCGAACGTCTCCTCGCGGGCAACAGCCATGTCGGCGGTCACGTCGCGGATCAGCGTGGGCTCGAAGAAGTTGCCGCCCAGCGGCTTGCCGCCGAGCATGACCTTGGCGCCCTTCTTCACGGCGTCATCGATGTGCTCCTGCACCTTGGCGATGGCGGCCCTGTTGATCATGGGTCCGGTCGTCACGCCCTGCTCCGTGCCGTCGCCCACCTTGAGCTTCTTCACCGCCTCGGCGAGCTTGCCGGCGAAGGCATCATAGACACTTTCCTGCACGAGAATGCGGTTGGCGCAGACGCAGGTCTGGCCGGCATTGCGGTATTTGGACAGCATGGCGCCCTGCACGGCCGCATCGAGGTCGGCGTCGTCGAACACGATGAAGGGCGCGTTGCCGCCCAGCTCCAGGCCCACCTTCTTGATGGTGGGGGCGCACTGCGCCATAAGCACACGGCCGACTTCCGTCGAACCGGTGAAAGTCAGCGCACGGACGATCGGGTTCGACGTCATCTCCGCGCCGATCTCGCGCGACACGCCGGTCAGCACCGAGAAGACGCCGGCCGGTATGCCGGCGCGCTCGGCCAGTTCGCACAGGGCGAGCGCCGAGAACGGCGTCTCGTTGGCGGGCTTGCAGACGAACGCGCAGCCGGCAGCGAGAGCGGGGCCTGCCTTGCGGGTGATCATGGCATTGGGGAAGTTCCACGGCGTGATGGCGGCGACGACGCCGACCGGCTGCTTGATTACCACCATGCGGGCGGCGGGCCAGGGCGAGGGGATGGTCTCGCCATAGATGCGCTTTCCCTCCTCGGCGAAGAACTCGATGAAGGAGGCGCCATAGGCCACTTCGCCGCGGGCTTCGGCGAGCGGCTTGCCCTGCTCGGCCGTCATGATCTGGGCCAGGTCTTCCTGGTTCTCCATCATCAGGATGAACCACTTGCGCAGAATCGCGGCGCGCTCCCTGGCGGTCTTCCTCGCCCAGTCCTTCTGGGCGCGCTGCGCGGCCTCGATGGCCTGGCGGGCCTCGGCGGCGCCGAGCTTCGGCACCGCGCCGATCACGCTCTCGTCAACCGGGTTCGTCACGTCGATGGTGGCGGAGCCCGAGACCCATTTGCCGTCGATATAGCATTTCTCCTTGAGGAGGGACTTGTCCTTCAGTATGTCGCGCAGCGCCTGGGTCTTGCGGATATCCATAGAGATCTCCTGTCATTCGGGTGGCGGCCTCTTAGCACGGGGCTTGGCCGGGAACCAAATGCCAGTTTAGGGAGGCAGTCGTGCCCGATCGCGCGGTGATTTTCGATCTTGACGGCACGCTGGTGGACACCGCGCCGGACCTGATGCGGGCCACCAATTTCGTGCTGGCCGGGATAGGCCGCCGCCCGTTGGAAATGCAGGAAGTCCGTGCCTTCGTGGGCCATGGCGCCCGCGCCCTGCTCACCCGCGGGCTCACCGCCACGGGCGGGCTGCCGGACGCCTATGACGTCGAGCCGGACTACCGGCGCTTCGTCGATTTCTATGCTGCCAATATTGCTGAGGACAGCGCCCCCTTCCCCGGACTCATTGGCCTGCTCGACCGGCTGAAGGCCGAAGGCTATGGGCTGGGGGTCTGCACCAACAAGCTGGAAGGCCTGTCGGTGCAGTTGCTCGCGGCGCTGGACCTTGCGAAATACTTCGGCTCGGTGGTGGGGCCGGACACGCTGGGCATCGCCAAGCCGGACCCTAAGCCCTTCTTCGAGGCGGTGAACCGCCTCGATCTCGACAGCCCGCGCGCCATCATGGTGGGCGACAGCGAAACCGACATTCTCACCGCCCGCAATGCCGGCGTGCCGGTGATCGCCGTGCCCTTCGGCTATACCCCGCGGCCCGTGGCGGAGTTCGGCCCGGACCGGCTGATCGGCCATTTCGACGAGGCCTATGACGCCATAGAGGAGCTTTTCGCCGAAGCCTGAACCCTTGCCTTGACTTGAACGGAGCCTTCCGCCTATACGGCCTTCAACCCGAAGGCACGGGCGATCAGATCAGTGGATGGAGTCCGCTGTTCACGTCGCAGGGCCACCTTGCCAAGTTACCAATGTTTTCTCTTCAGAAAACAGGTTCTTAGCAGCCCGAAGCGCAGAGGGTGCTTGGTTCGGCCGAACCATGGGAGCGTAGCTCAGCGGTAGAGCACTCCGTTCACATCGGAGTGGTCACAGGTTCGATCCCTGTCGCTCCCACCACCCTCTCTTCCATTTCGAACCCCAGGGAACCTTTTTTCGAGTTACTCATCGCTTGATGAGCAAGGCGGAAGACCTCCAGGAGACCGGTAGCCAAACGGGAATCCCAACGGGAAGCTCTGACCATGAAGTTGGTTAGCGGGACGATCACGGGCTCCCGGTCCTGCACCACTCTGTCGCGGGTGGAGGCGAGGGTCTTGCGGAGTTCGGAATAGGAGATGCTGCGCATAAGCGACATCTACGCGTTTGCGCAAAACAAATCGGCCCCACCCCCACCCGCCGTCATTCCGGCGAAAGCCGGAACCCAGCTTTGCCTAAACATAGGCGAGAGCCTTCTTCGCCTTCATCCGCCCCACCCCGACCGCCGCCCCCAGCGCGAAGTCTCTGACGCGCCGGACCGCGGCGGCTTCACCGAACAGAACTTGCCGGCCTTCCTCCCGCGCAGCGTGAAGGCCTGAGCCCCGCCTTATCCTGCTACTGCAGCGGTAGAAGCACATCTCACCACACCTTCCTCACTTTGCCCCAGCTCGACTGGGGAACCCTTTTCCGCGCCCACCACAAAGGACGCCCGGATCAAGTCCGGGCGGGGTGAAATGTAGAACACACCGCTACTCAAATGCGAGTTGCATCCTTACCCAGAGCACCAGCCAACGGTGCAATATCCTTCATATTGGTTGTTACAATCGTTGCGTCTGCGGGGGACTGCAAAGCAAATACTGCATCACCCAAGCTGCGGCACATATCCGAGTCGATCTCGCGCTTGGGCGTACGAGCTATATGTCTCAGGGCCGAATATCGCTTCTTGTCTTCTGCACGATCACCCTTTGCGCACTCCGCCATAAGAGTCTTGGTGTCTTCGATCTTGTCAAAGAACTGTTCCTTAAGACAGCATGGCTCGTGGGCACACTTAATCTTCCCGGTTTCAATTCTTTCACCTACTAGAATCAATTCGTCTTCCACATAGCAAGTCAGGGGAGATACTACTTTGGTGAACGACTTACGACGTCGACGCCAACCCAGCATGATCTGTGACCTAATCAAGTTGATCATCTCTTGCCGACGAAGCTTCTCCCGAGCAGCTGGAGTTACAACCTGGTTTGGGAGGTAGGACTTACTCGCAATGCTCTCCTCCGCAACCGCCCACGCTTCCAGCGCAGTTGAAACCAAGTATCGCCGCGGTGTTCTACTCATGGCATGAACTGCTTGGATCGCGTCCGGAATTGAATCAGTGGTGACCAGTTTATTGTGCAACCATACGCAGGCGAACAATGCGCCAGCTTTCATCTCCTTTATTGCATACTGGGGCAGGAGCGTTTCTGAGAATTTCGAAAGAGCAACTTTAACTGCACTACGACGTGACTTTCGCTTAAGCAGTAAGTCGACAAGGATTGTTGTCTCAATAAACGCTCTCATCCTCTTCCCTATCCACAAGTGGACTGATCAGGTCTGGAACAATTTCGAATCCCGCATCATCAAGAGATTCCTGTATATCTAAAACATCGCTGTGCTTCATAAACGGCTCTTGCGTGGCCTTAAGTAACGCCTTCCTCAACGCTTCTAACTCTATCCGCTGCAGTGGTGCACCTCTCTTACTGCGCAATCCATGGAATATGGAGGTGCATAACTGAGAGAGAGCCGGATAATCAGAGACAACCGCAAAAATCCGCGGGAGGTCCATGAGCACACGGCCGATTAAATCGTCAGAAGCAAGTACATCACCACGATCAAAATGGAGAAATGCGTCCTCAACATTTTCTTTCAAAATCGCGAGATCAGACAAGCCGCGGTACAGCTTCGGATCTGCACTACTCATCTCAGGATAGACATCCTGCACAGAAGCTTCTTGCTGGCTTTTGAACTCGGAATAATTTCCTTGTTCTTGCCACACTACCTTAGCACCTGCACGTACCGAAGACGTGTCCTCTGGCACTCTGGTCTTTCTATACTCATCAAATGAATAGAGTTTAGCCGTTGGGGATTGCAGTGCCATCAGCCATTACCTCTTAAGAAAGAACTAACGTCGCGCCTCACTACGCGGCATGCTTGATCCAACCATACCCGAGCATCGAAGACATTTGATGGAGTAAGCGCTTCCAAGTAATAATCGACGTCCAGAATAACAACATGTTTCTCAACAGCCTGCTCTTGAAAATAGTCCTTGAGTGCCATTGGGACGTCCATCTGCGACTTCAGAGTCTCCGTCTTTAACCTCGCGAGTACGCCATTTTTGCCATCAGATATGCGCCCTGCGACCTCCGCATTTGCTATCGAGTTGGACTCTATTCCAAAGAATCGTCCAGGCCGCAGAGATGTTACATTGTACTGAGAAAATTCTTCATCAGCTTTTTTCTGGCTGTCGAACGTTTGCTCGAAGAATTGCCGCAGACCAATTCGAGTTAAATGACGTATCTCGAGGTTAGCCATTACATGCCGAATAAATCGGTTAGCTCTGTCTTTGGCCGCGTCAATTTGATCACCGTGATAGATGAAGGATGTCCGAGTGAGTTCGACTGTTAACTCCGTATCTGGCGAACAGACAAATGACGTCGTGGTTGGTTGACCCGTCACAATCTTGATTTCTCCAAGGTCCGACGCGACCTCAGACCAGAGATGCCCAGCCCTGTCCCACATGAGATAATTCTCAGGATAGCGGAGCTCAAACGCAAATCGCTTCAACGTGAACTTGGCGATATCGAGCATCTGGGTGAAACCTCCAAAGACCGTAAATGAGCAAAAAACAATCCAAAATGGAACTCTCTTGACTTTTATCCTACCCTATGCTATCTATCCTCCCGCGGCTATTCCATGAGGAGGGGATGATGTCGACAGCGTCCCGATATTGCGGAATGGCCGGCGGCGCCTGTGGGGGGGGTTACGCGAGCCTTCGTCCCGGGCTGGACGGGTGGGACCCGGGGGCATTCCGGCCTCCGCGCCGTTGGCAAACCGGGGCAGTCCTGGGGACTGTTGCGCAAGCGCCTGCCCTTAGCGACAAACGCCGCGCGGCCGCGCAAGCGGGCCGGGGCTGGCCCTTGCCGGATCGGGAACTCCGGTGGATTGGGCTGACGGTCCGGCGCTTCACTGCGATGCGGGGGTGCGCATGTCCGCACAACACGAGGGTTGGAAATCGCTTCCCCTCACCTACCCCAACTGCGTTGGGGCCCCCTCCTCTCCCGCGAGCGGGAGAGGACAAAATGGCTACTCCCATTCTCCGCTGGAGCAGATGGAAACAGAAGACGGCCGCCGCTCTGCGGCTCAGGCGGCGGTGATGCGCAGCTTCCGGTCGCGCGAGCGGAGGATGTACCACACCATGATCACGCCGAAGCCCTTCGAGGCCATTTCGGTGAGGAAGGCGGCGGGCGTCAGGTAGCCCGCGAGATACTGGAACGCGAGGGTATCCAGCGGCACGGCGATCATCGCGGAGATCAGGATGCGCTGGGACAGCGGCTTGCGCAGGAAGGAATAAACGCCCCAGTCCGCCGTTTCCGACAGGATGAAGGCGGTGATGGAGGCCACCGCAATGGCCGGGTCCACCATGAACCAGGTGAGAACGCCCGCCGCCGCCGTGGCGAAGAGGATGGAGTGGCCGATCTCGCGCTGGGCATAATCGCGCAGCACGAAAATGAAACCGACCACCACATTGGCAAGATAGAGGTCGCCCAGCGGCGTCTGCCATGGCGCGATCGCCGTGAACATCCAGTTCACGGCGACGATGGCGATGACGTAGAGGGCAACCCACATGGGCCTGGTTCCTTAGCCGGTGATCTCTTCGGGCTTGAACACCTGGGCGATCTCGATCCTGGCATTGTCGGCGGAGTCAGAGCCATGCACCGAGTTGGCCTCGATCGACTCGGCGAAGTCCTTGCGGATGGTGCCCGGCGCCGCATTGGCCGGATTGGTGGCGCCCATCACTTCGCGGTACTTGGCAACGGCGTTCTCGCCCTCCAGCACCTGCACGACGATGGGGCCCGAGATCATGAAACTGACGAGGTCGTTGAAGAAGGGGCGCTCCTTGTGGACGGCGTAGAAGGCCTCGGCGTCGGCCTTGCCCCACTTGACGCGCTTCTGGCCGACGATGCGGAGGCCAGCGCCCTCGATCCTGGCGTTGATGGCGCCCGTCAGGTTGCGCCGCGTCGCGTCCGGCTTGATGATCGAGAAGGTGCGTTCGATGGCCATGAAAGTCCTCGTTATGTGCTTGGCGGCGTGAAGAGATTGGGCCGCCGTATAGCGGCGGCGCGGGCCACATGCAAGCGCCGGCCCCCGCCAGTTCCGCCGGGGCTAAAGCCGCCCCGCCTCGATGATGCGCTTGAGGAAGGCGCGGGTGCGCTCCTGCTTCGGGCCGCCGAAGATCTGGGCGGGCGGCCCCTCCTCATGCACCACGCCCTCGAACAGGAAACAGACCTTGGAGGCGACCTCGCGGGCAAAGCCCATCTCGTGCGTCGCGAGCAGCATGGTCATGCCCTGGGCCGCGAGATCGCGCACGATGTTGAGCACTTCCGAAACAAGTTCGGGGTCGAGTGCCGAAGTGATCTCGTCCAGCAGCATCACCTTGGGTTCCATGGCGAGTGCGCGCACAATGGCGACGCGCTGCTGCTGGCCGCCCGACAGCCGGTCGGGATATTCGTTGGCCTTGGCTTCAAGCCCGATGCGCTTCAGCAGCGCCATGGCCTTGGCCTCGGCCTCCGCCCTGTCAGTCTTCAGCACCTTCAGCGGCGCCAGCGTCACGTTCTCGATGACACTCATGTGCGGGAAGAGGTTGAAGCTCTGGAATACGATGCCCACGTTCCGCCGCAGCAGGTTCACGTCGACGCCGGGGCCGGACACCCGGTCGTTCATCAGCCGGATCTCGCCGCCCTGGATTTTCTCAAGCCCGTTGATGCAGCGGAGCAGCGTGGACTTGCCGCAGCCCGAGGCGCCGATGAGGCAGACGACCTGATGCTCGTCCACCGACAGGTTCACCCCGCGCAGCACCTTTACCGGGCCGAATTCCTTCTCGACGTTCACGATCTCGAGGAAGGACATGCTTCAGCCCCCCGCCCGCATGCGGGCATTGTCGCGCTCGATCATCTTGTCGACGAAGCGGGCCTGCGGAATGGTGATGATGACGAAGAGAATGGCCACCACCGTGACGGCCGACAGGTTGAAGGCATTGGCCGCGATGATGCGCGACTGGTTGAAGGCGTCGATGACGCCCACCACCTGCACCAGCGCCGTATCCTTCTGCAGCCCGATGAAGTCGTTGAGCAGGGGTGCTATGATGCGGCGCACCGCCTGTGGCACGACCACGTAACGCATGGTCTGCATGTAGGAGAGGCCGAGCGAGCGCGCGGCGGAAATCTGGCTCCAGTGGATCGACTCGATGCCGGCCCGGTAGACCTCGGCGACATAGGCGCCATAGGTCAGCGTCAGCGCCAGGATGCACCACCAGATGACGGGAATGCGGGTCAGCGAACGCTGCTCGGCCACCGACAGGGAGGAGAGATCGACGAACCAGCCGACGATATGCGGCACGATCATCTCCGGAAGGCCCGAGGTGGGGATGCCGAAACCGATCAAGTAGAGCGTCACCACGGCCGGGAGCCCGCGGAAGATGTCGCAATAGAGGATGGCGAGCGCCCTGATCGGCTGGCCGGCCTTGCCCGGCATCAGCCGCGCCAGCGCCACGACCAGGCCCCACACCAGCACGAGCACTTCCGCCACCACGAAGATAAAGATGTTGGTGAGGAAGAACTGCTTCGTCACCAGCCACCATTTCTGTTGCATCAGCGGCAGGTAGAAGAAGGTCTTGCCCACCGCCACGTCATTCATCATCACGAAGACGGAGAAGCCGAGCGCAATCAGCGCAAAGGCGCCCCAGCCGAAGGTGAGCCAGCCATTCTCGCGCGAGGAGGCGATCTGGATGCGGGCTTCGACGACGTCACCGGCGGCAAGCGCCGCGGCGGCCTTGCGCGACTCCGTGTAGGCGCGGAGTGCGGGGATGAACAGCAGCGCCGTGGCGGCAATGGCGATCCAGAAAATCGCCTGCCAGATGCCGTTCATCACACCGAGGAATTCGAGCGAGGCGCGGATGAGGCTGGTGGCGCTATAGGCTGCGAGCGTGCTGAGCGCCGCGAAGAGCAATGCTGCGAGCGCCAGACCATCGGCGCGCTGCGGCAGCGGGGGAGGAGCGTGCTTTTTCACGTGGGGGCAGGAATGCCCCCGCCGCCATCAGCAGCGGGGGCAGCGGCCTCAGGGGTTGAAGTAGGGGACGGTGGCCGGATCCCTGCCCCAGGCGGCCGCCAGATACTTGGCGCCGAGCTTCTTGACGGTGCCGTCATCGATCATCGACTGGATGATCTTGTCGAGAGTGGCGTTGTTGGCGTTGCCCTTGGGATAGATGGCGCCATAGGACTCGCCCGTCTTATACTGGCCGATCACGTCCACCTTGTCCGGATTGGCGACGACTTCGGCGAGCACGATCGAGGTGTCGGTCACCGCCACGTCGGTCTGGCCGGCGCGAAGGGCCGCGAACATGTCACCCTGGTCCGGATAGACCTGCACGTCGGTGATGCCGAGCTTGTCCTGCACGAAGGCGGCGCCGGTCGTCGCCTGCTGCACGCCGATCTTGGCGGACTTGATCGACTTCTCGTCAACCGGCGCATCCTTGCGCACCAGCACGCCGATGTCGGAACTGAAATAGGGCACCGAGAAGTCATGGATCTTCTTGCGCTCGTCGGTGATGGAGATTTGCGACATGGCGAGGTCGAAGTCATGGGTCTGGCCGGCGATCAGCGCGTCCCAGCCGACATTCACCACTTCGAGCTTGTCGTAGCCGGCGCGCCAGGCAATCTCGGCGGCCATGCAATATTCCATGCCGTCCTTGATGGCCTCCGGCGTATCGCCGTTCCACCAGATGGGGGCCGGCAGAGACACTTCGACGGTCAACTGGCCGGCCTTGGCCGGGCTTGCGATGGGGATAGACCCCTTCTCGCCCGTCACCTCGCAATTGCCGATCATGTTGGCGGCGGACGCCGGAAGGCTGAAAGCCAGCAGTGCCGCCGCGGCGAGAAGCACGCGTTTCGAGATTGCCATGGTGTGTTTGCTCCCTGTGCTTGGACTATAGGCCTGAATAGACTGGAAAAGGCGCTTCAGGGCAAGGGGCACGACAGCTGAGAAAGATTAACAAGCGACAGTCCGGATGAATTCGATTATGTCCCGTCCGCCCCCACACCAGCCAAATGTCTGGACATGAATGCCATCGGCATCGATTTCGGCAAGACCAACACCGTTCTCGCCTTCCCCGGCGGCAATGAGGCGCGCGTGGTGGAATTCGGGCGCGAGGGTCCGGGGCACGGGCTCAGCCCGTCCAGCCGAGGCCTGCGGCCACGCAGTTCATGGTCATCAGCAGCGGCATCATCAGCGTTTCGCTGCCAGCGCCGCGCCGCGTCTGCTTCAGCAGCTGCACCTGCCAGCGGTTCGCCTGGTCGACCATGGGCCGCACACGCTCGAAGCGGCGCTGCAGCCCCTCGAAGCGTTCGCACAGGCGGGTCTCGCCGGTGAGTTCGAGGATGGTGCGGGCCGTGCGGCTATGCTCATGCCGGATCAGCGCGAAGAGGCGCTCCGCCGAGGTGCGGTCAGTGACCAGCTCGGCATATTGCTCGGCCACACTCATGTCGGCGAGGTAGAGCGACTTTTCCACTTCGTCCACCGCCAGGCGGAAGCCGCGCGAGCGGTTGAACATGTCGCGCAGCAGCCGCATGCCGTCAGCCCCGCGCGGCACGAGAAAATCATCGAAGGCATAGCCAAGGCCATACCAGCCGGTGAGCAAATGCCGGTTCTGGCTCCAGGCAAAGACCCAGGGAATGGCGCGCAGGTCGCCGATGCCCTTGGCGCCGAAGCGCCGGGCGGGGCGCGAGCCCAGCTTCAGGTTCGCGAGTTCCTCCACCGGCGAGGCTTGGTGGAAATAGTCGAGCAGGCCCTTGTCCTCGGCAAGCTTGCGGTAGTGCCGGAAGGAGGCCTGGGCGATCCACTCCACCGCCTTCTGGTGCTCCGGATTCACCTTGAGCTCGGGTTCATCGATCGACTTCAGCGTATGAACGAAGACCGAGGCCGCGAGGATTTCGAGATTGTGCTGCGCCGTGCCGCGATTCGCGAATTTGGAGGAGACGACCTCGCCCTGCTCGGTCACGCGCATGTGGCCGTTGATGGTGCCCGCCGGCTGCGCGGCAATCGCTCGCCCTGTCGGCGCGCCGCCGCGGCTTACCGAGCCGCCGCGGCCGTGGAAGAAGCTGATGGAGACACCCGCCTCGCGGCCGATGCGGATCAGCCGCCGCTGAGCTTCGAAGAGTTCGAAGCTGGCGCAGAAAAAGCCGCCGTCCTTGTTGGAGTCGGAATAGCCCAGCATCACTTCCTGCCGGCCGCCATGTGACGCAATCGAGGTCTTCACCACAGGGTGTGCGAGCAACTCCGTCATAATCTCAGGCGCGGCGCGCAGGTCGTCGATGGTTTCGAACAGCGGCACGACGCGGATGCGGCAGGTCTCGCGCGCTGTCTCGTCGGCGAAGAGTCCGCTGAACTTGGCGAGGAGATAAAGACCCAGCACATCTGCTGCCGATTGCGTCATCGACAGGATGAAGGCGCCGATGGCCTGCGGATCCGGCCCGTCTATGGTGCCGCGGATAAGTTCGAGCAGCCCCAGCAGCTCGCGCGCCTCGCCGGAAACGCCGCGGAACTGCGGCAGGAAGCCGAGCGGCTTGGCGAGTTCCGCCTCGATCCACGCCTGCCATTCGGCACTGCCGGTCTCCGGCCCCTCGCCCGGTTCGAGCGGGTTCAGCTTGCGCCAGATTTCCTTCAGCACGCGATTGATGACCGTGGTGTTCTGGCGGATGTCAAGGCTCACCGAGCGGAAGCCGAAGGTCTCCACCTCCCAGCGAACCGGCCGCACCAGCGTGGAGGCAAGGGAGACGGAGTGCATCTGCGCCAGCGCTTCCTCCGCGGCGAGAAGTTCGGCAATCAGTTCGCCGGTGTCGATGGGCTGGAAGCCGGCGCCCTTTGTCCCCTCTGAAAAGGTCTTGGCCAGCCGCACCCGGAGCGCGGTGAAGAAGCGGCGGAAGGGCTCATGCGCATTACGGCTGCCAATGGCCTCCGGCTCGCCTGTCAAGTTCACCTGCATCTGCACGCGGTCGAGAAAATCCTGCGGCGAAGAGATTTCCTGGTTGGACAGCGAAACGAGCTGGGCGAGATCGTTCAGCCGCTGCTCCAGCCGCGCCACTATGGCATTGCGGTTTTCCTTCAGCGCGAAGCGGGTGACATCGACCGTCACAAAGGGATTGCCGTCACGGTCGCCGCCGATCCAGGAGGAATAGCGCAGCGGCGGGCGCACGCGGTGCGGCGTTTCGGGATAATGGCGCTGGAGGGCTGCCTCCAGCAAGTCGCAGAGGCTCACCGTGCGGTCGAACAGCGTTTCGCGGAAAAAGTGCAGGCCCCAGTGGATCTCCTGCTCGACCGTCGGCTTCTCCAGACGGATTTCGCCGGTGAGCCAGAGGAGGTCGATCTCGTTCCGCAGCAGCTTCAGCAGGTGGACGCGCTCGCGCGGCGTCCAGCGCGGGCTCTCAAGCTCGTAGAGCTTGAGATAGATGCGCCGGTGGATTTCGAGAACGGTAACACGCTTGGCCTCGGTCGGATGCGCCGTGATGGTGGGCTGCACGTCGATGGTGTCGAGCGCGGTCTGCACGGCCTCCGGCGCGACATTGGCCGCCGCCACCGTGGCGAAGGCATGCGAGAAGGAGCCCGGCACCTGGTCTGGCCCGCTCCTCGTTTCCATCTGGCGGCGGTTCCTCATCGCCGCATTTTCTTCCGCGATGTTGAGGAGCTGCAGCCACATGCCGATCACCTGCAGCGCGGGCTCGATCAGTTCGGGCGCCAGCGTCGAGGCATTGGCCGGCTCGTCGATGATGGCCAGCACGCGCGGTTCGCGCACCCGGATGACCTGCCGTAACAGATCGCGCAGCATCATGGTGATTTCATCGAGATAGGCGCTGTCAACCGGCCCGGTGCTGGCGGCTCTGGCGAAGGCTACGTTCGACACCTGATGTACGCTCCTCAATTTCCATCACAACTTGTGCGGTGCAGCACGAGAAGAGTCAACGGGATTTCAGGGCACTGGCCTTAGGTGCATGACATTTGGGTGCGCCGCCGCTACAAGGCGCCCGCCATGCTGCACATCAATGGACTGACCTACAGGATCGGCGGCCGCCTGCTGCTCGAAGACGCCTCGGTTGCGATACCGGAGGGCCACAAGGTGGGCATCGTCGGGCGCAATGGCGTTGGCAAGTCCACGCTCTTCAAATTGATCCTGGGTGAGCTGCCGCTTGAGTCCGGCTCGATCACGCTGCCGCGCAACGCGCGGATCGGAACCGTGGCGCAGGAGGCCCCCGGCGGTCCCGAAAGCCTGCTCGCCACTGTGATGGCGGGCGACGCGGAATTGACCGCGCTGATCGCCGAGGCCGAGACGGCCTCCGACCCGCATCGGATTGCCGAGATCCAGACGCGGCTTGCCGACATGGACGCCCATTCGGCCGAGGCGCGGGCTGCCACCATCCTCTCAGGCCTCGGCTTCCCGGAGGAGACGCAGCAGGGCCCATGCTCGGCGCTCTCGGGTGGCTGGCGCATGCGCGTGGCGCTTGCCGCGGCACTGTTCGCGCGGCCCGACGTGCTGCTGCTCGACGAGCCGACCAACTATCTCGACCTTGAAGGCACCATCTGGCTCAAGAGCTTCATCCGCGACTATCCGCACACCATCGTGCTGATCAGCCATGACCGCGACCTGCTGAACGAGGCGGTGGGCTTCATCCTGCATCTCGAACGCGGCAAGCTCACGCTCTACCAGGGAAATTACGACAGCTTCGAGCGCCAGCGCCGCGAGAAGCAGGCGCTAACCGTTAAGCTCAAGAAGAAACAGGAAGACCAGCGCAAGCACATGATGGCCTTCGTGGAGCGCTTCCGCTATAAGGCCTCGAAAGCACGTCAGGCGCAGAGCCGCCTCAAGGCACTTTCGAAGTTGGAGCCAATCGCCGAGCTGGTCGAGGACCGCGTCGCGCCCTTCTTCTTCCCTAACCCCGAGAAGGCCATCGCACCCCCACTGGTGAAGTGGGACAAGGTGAGCGTCGGCTACACCGAGAACAAACCGGTGCTGCGCAACATCACGCTGCGCCTCGATCCAGACGACCGCATCGCGCTCCTGGGTTCCAACGGCAACGGCAAGTCGACCTTCGCCAAGCTGCTCTGCGGCAAGCTCGAGGCCATGGCGGGCGACATGAAGGCGCCGGCGCGCCTGACTGTGGGCTATTTCGCCCAGCATCAGCTGGATGAGATTACGCCCGAGCGCACACCCTATTCCTATTTCACCGAACTGATGCCGGACGAGCCGGAATCGAAGCGCCGCGCCAAACTTGGCGCTTACGGCTTCGGCGCCAACCTGGCGGACTCGCCCTGCTCCACGCTGTCAGGCGGCGAGAAGGCGCGGCTGCTCTTCGCGCTCTCCGCCTTCCACGCGCCCCATATCCTGGTACTCGACGAGCCCACCAACCACCTCGACGTAGACAGCCGCGAGGCCCTCATCATGGCGATCAACGATTATCAGGGTGCCGTCATCCTCATCAGCCACGACCGCCACATCATCGAGACCTGCGCCGATGACCTGTGGCTCGTGCATGACGGCACGGTGAAGCGCTTCGAGGGCGACATGGAGGACTATACCCAGCTCGTTCTGGACCGCGCCCGTGCCAGCAGGCGAGCGGAGCGCGCCGCGAAGGAGCCCGCCGCCGAAGTGCAGCGCCAACCGGCCAAACCTTCCGCCTCCACCCTCTTGAAGCAGGCGGAGAAGCTCGACAAGCGCATGGAGGAGATCCGCGGCAAGATCGATATCCTCGACAAGGCGCTCTCGGATCCCGCTATCTATAGCGAGGAGCCGAAGAAGGCGGGTGACTTCACCAAGCTCCGCGCCAGGCTCGCCGGCGATCTTGAGGAGCTGGAGAACCAATGGCTCGAAGCCCAGATGGGCTGAGCCTCACTTGGCAGCGGCGCGGTTCTGCCAGCGGCCCTGCTCATCCTGCTGCCAGTAGCTGACCTCGTGGCCCACGGCCTTGAAGCGCCTCCAGCGTTCGCGCGCGGCTTCCACCGCCTGGGAATCATTTCCGTCAAACATAATCACCGCGCGGGTGAGGCCTCCGATGTCGCCCACCGCCGCGCCATCGACATAGAAGCGGACATTGGCGTTGTTCGGGTTCTCATCCTCGGCCGTCAACCACACCGGCTGCAGGTCCGGAAATCCATCCGCTCGGGTGCCATGGGGCAGGAAGCTCTCGTCCTCGAAGCTCCACAGCTGGGCGGCGAGCGCTTCCGCGCGCTCTTCGCTTCCGGCCTGAACGACCACCCGCCAGCCCCGCTCGAGGCTCATGGCGAGCAGCTTCGGCAGCACCGAATCCAGAGGCTGGCGCTCCAGATGATAAAAGAAAACCGGCGTCATCGGCTCAATTCAGCAAGGCTCCTGCCTCCGGGTCAAGACCACCCAGATTCATGCTGGCAAAGTTACCATATTGCAGCCAGACGGTCCGGTAGGGGATTTTGGTCGCGACTTCACCACCGCCAATTCGGCAGCAGCGGAGAGAGATGTGGGACGGATTGAACGTGACGAGCGGACTATCTCCCTCACCGGTGCCCCTACGGTCGCCAGCCTGTATTGCCTTGCTGCAATGGTGGCGGATGAAGCATCTTTGGCCGGGCACCGGGACTTTGCCAAGGCCATTGAAGCCGCCATGAGCGGCTTTCTCGTCACCCTGCCGCAGGACCAGCAGGCCAATGCCCTAACCCTGTCCTACGAGATCGCCATGAACCGTTCCGGTGACAGCGAAGAGCCGGCAAAGCCGTGGCTGCGCCTGGTCTATTCCCGCTAGAAATCTGTCTTTATCTTCACCCTTCACCACGCGGCGGGCCGAGACGGCATCGATCTGCGTCAGCGCTGGCGGTTGGGGCCGGTGTTTGGGGATATTCGGTCAAGGACTTCGTCCACAGCGCATTGGCCGTGTTGCCGGCTGCCGGGGGAACCGGCCTTGCGCACCGGCGCGGCGGCCGTGGCGCTGGACATTCATGAGGCACTTTCCGCAAAGGCAACCGCGATGTCCGCCGCAATCCTGGAATTGTGTTTGACGAGCGCGATGTTGGCGGCGAGTGAGCGCCCCGCCGTCACATCCGCGATCTCGGCGAGCAGGAAGGGAGTCGTCTCCTTGCCCATGATGCCTCGCGCCGCCGCCTTCTTCACCGCCGCCTCGACAACCGGGGCAATCTCCTCCGCCGGGATTTCGGCATCCGCCGGAATCGGATTGGCGACCACCACGCCGCCCCTCAGCCCCATTGCCCATTTGGCGCGCATTACGCCGGCGATCTCAGCGGGTGTTTGGCAGGTCATGGGAACGGGATGCCCACTGTTGCGCGAATAGAAGGCGGGAAATTCCCCCGTTCCAAGCCCGATCACCGGCACGCCCAGCGTCTCCAGCATTTCGAGCGTCAGTGCGAGGTCAAGAATGGCCTTGGCCCCTGCCGTCACCACGGCCACGTCGCTTGCCGCGAACTCGGTCATGTCGGCCGAAATGTCGAAGGTCCTCTCCGCGCCGCGGTGAACCCCGCCGATGCCACCCGTCGCAAACACGTGGATGCCCGCCATCGCCGCGATCCGCATGGTGGAGGCGACCGTCGTCGCTCCATCCAGATTCTGCGCCACGATGAAAGGCAGGTCGCGCACTGACACCTTGTCGATGGAGCGGCCGTCGCGGCCGAAGCGGTCGAGTTCCGCGGGCGTCAGCCCAACCTTCAGCACGCCGCCGATGATGGCGATAGTGGCGGGAACAGCGCCCCCCTGTCTTACGATATCTTCCACCGCGCGCGCCGTCTCGACATTCTGCGGATAGGGCATGCCATGGGCGATGATGGTGGACTCGAGCGCCACGACAGGGCGCTTCTCATCGAGGGCACGGCGCACCTCGGGCGTGAAGGACAGCGGGTAGGCCACGGTGGCTCCTCAGATGATCCCGGCAAGGCGGAAAAGACTATCACGGCTGAGGCTGGATGCCACCGACTGCGCTGACGACAGCTTAATCGCCGCCGCACATTGCCCGAGCCGTGCCGACTCGGCGAGCGGTCTTCCATCAAGGAGCCCGCAGACGAGCCCTGCAACGGCCGCATCGCCTGCTCCGGTCACATCGGCAATGTCGGAGACGGAGACGGGATCGATCGCTGCGATGGCTGACCCATCAGATGCGAGCGCGCCCGCCCCGCCCCTGTGCAGCACGACATTGGCGAAGCCGAGCGCGTGAAGCTTGGTCACGCCCATGGCGTCGTCCGCTCCGGTGAGTGCGGCAAGCTGCTGGGCGTTGGGCGTAATCGCGAAGACGGGCGTCATGCGCGCGAAGGCAAGCAGCTTCCGTGCCTTGGGCGCCGAGACGGGCTCGATCAGCAGCCGCACGCCGCGTTCCCGCGCGAAGCGGCACAGCCAGTCCAGGCAGTCGACAGAGAGATTGCAGTCGGCGACCAGCATGTCCGCCTCGGCCAGCCTGCCGGCCCACCTCTCGAAATGCGCCGGAGTCAGCGCCGCCATCGCCCGCATGTCGTTGATGGCGCTCACCAGCTCGCCCGTCCCGTCAAGCACGGCGAGGTAGGAGCCGGTCGGCGCCTCCGCCGTCACCGCCATGGCAAGGTCGACGCCGGCTTCCGCGCAGGCCTGGTGCAGCATCCGGCCATTGGCATCATCCCCCAGCGCCGTCATGAGAGAGACCGACAGGCCCAGCCGCGCCAGGTTCTCGGCGATGTTGCGGCCCACGCCCCCCGCCGAAACCGTCACCTCGCCGGGGTTTGAGGTGCCCGCTACATAGGGGCCGCGGGCGCGGCCCTTGATGTCCACGTTGGCGCCGCCGATGACGATGACGCGCGGCATCAGAAGTCCGTCGGCGCCCCGCCTTCCGCCTTGCGCTTCTCGACGAAGGCGTTGATCTCGTCGCGGATCGCCGGATCGATGGCGGGCTCCTGATAGTCCGCCAGCGCCTGCTTCCACACGGCATTGGCCTTCTGCCAGGCCTCGGGCTTGCCGGCGGCAAGCCATTGCTGGTTGTTGCGCCAGTCGGAGATGATGGGCGCATAGAAGGCATTGGTGTAACGCTGCAGCGTGTGCTGCGCGCCGAAGAAGTGCCCGCCCGGGCCCACCTCGCGGATCGCCTCCACACCCAGCGCATCCTCCGTCGTTTCCAGGGGCTGCATGAATTCGCCCACCATCTGGATCAGGTCGCAGTCGAGCACGAATTTCTCGAAGCTGGCGACGAGGCCGCCTTCCAGCCAGCCCGCGCCATGCATGATCAGGTTGCCACCGCCCATGGTGAGGCCCCACAGCGAGAATACGCTCTCATAGGCCGCCTGGGCATCCACCGTGTTGGCGGCACAGGTGTTCGACGTGCGGAACGGCGCCTTGTAGCGCCGCGCCAGCTGGCCGCCAACAATGGTGGCCTTCATGTATTCGGGCGTGCCGAAGGCGGGTGCGCCCGACTTCATGTCGACGTTGGAGGTGAAGCCGCCATAGATCACCGGCGCGCCCTTGCGCACCAGCTGGGTGAAGGCGATGCCAGCCAGCGCCTCGGCATTCTGCTCCACCAGCGCGCCCGCAACCGTCACCGGCGCCATGGCCCCCGCCAGCGTGAAGGGCGTCACGCAGACGATCTGGTTCCTTGACGACATTTCGATGATGCCGTTCAGCATCGGCGTGTCGAGCTTCAGCGGCGAATTGGTGTTGATGATGGTGAAGAGCGAGGGCTCCCGCTCCAGCTGTTCGTGGCTGATGCCGCGGCCGATGCGCGCGATCTCGATGCCGTCGCGGATGCGCTCTGCTCCCAGCGAATAGGCGTGGAAGGGCTTGTCGGTCAGCAGCACCATGTCGCGCAGCGCTTCGAGGTGGCGCACCGAGGCATGGATGTCGATCGGCTCCACCGGATAGCCCGAGAGGAAATCGATGCAGTTGAAATACTGCCCGAGCTTCAGGAAGTTCCTGTAGTCCTGGCAGTTGCCGGTGCGTCGGCCGCCATCCATGTCAGAGGCATTGGGCGGGCTTGCCACCGTGCCGAAGGCGATGTTGTTGCCACCGATACGCTGGTCATTCTCCGGGTTGCGGGCATGGAATGTGAATTCGGACGGGACCGTGGAGATGAGCTCCTCGATCATAGACGGGTCGAAGCGCACCCGCTCGCCTTCGACCTTGGCGCCGGCCTTTTTCAGCATGTCGCGGGCCTGCGGCAGGGTGAAGTCCATGCCGATCTCGGAGAGCACCTTCAACGAGGCGCGGTGGATCGATTCGAGTTCATCGGCCGAGACGATCTCCATGGCCGGGAACAGGCGCGTCAGCTTGCGGCGCGGCAGCTGCTGCACGGGGGTGCGCCCGCCACCGCCGGCGGTGCGGCGGCCTCCACCTTCGCGGCGGCTGCGGCGGGTGGTGTCGGAATCGGTATTCGTCACGGCTTATTTTCCTTTTTCGCGATAGGCGTCGAGGGCGGGGTCGGCGGCGATCTGCTTCACCAGCCAGTCCTCGAAACGCTTGATCTTGGGCTTCATGCGGTGCTCGGCATTGCAGGCGAAGAGCCAGTTGTGCCGGTGCTGCACCTTCAGCGGAAAGGGCTGCACGAGGCGGCCCATCTTGATCTCTTCCGTGGCGAAGGGACCGATGGTCATGGCCACGCCACGGCCCTCGATCGCCGCCTCCTGCGCCAGAATATAGCTGTCGAAGGCGAGGCGGTCGGAGAGCTTGATGCCTCCGACGCCAGCTTCCTCCAACCATAAGTGCCAGTCCTCCTCCGCCGTATAGACATAGAGCAGCTTGTGCTTCTTCAAATCCTGCGGAGTCTTCAGCGCATTCGGGCCCTTGAGGAGTTCCGGCGCACAGATTGGCGTCAGCAGCGAGTTGAACAGCGTGCGATAGAAATGATCCGGCGAGCGGTTGCGGGCGAGAATCAGGCCGGCGTCGACGTTCTTCTCGTCGAAGTCCCAGTCGAAATAGGATGTCGAGAGCCGCACCTTCATATCCGGGTAGCGTTTCTCGAAGTCATGCAGCCTGGAGATCAGCCACTTCAGAGCTACCGTGGCATAGACCTGGACGGTCAGTTCGTTGTCCGCCGTCGAGGGCTTGAGCGCCCGGGTCTGCGCCTCCACCATGTCGAAGGCGTCGCGCACCGGCGGGAAATAGGTGTGGCCTGCCTGGGTGAGTTCGGCCCGGCGTGCGTCGCGGCGGAACAGCTGCACGCCAAGCCGCTGCTCCAGCGACTTCACCTGGTGACTGACGGCGGAGCGGGTGATGCCCAGTTCGCCGGCGGCAAGGCGGAAACTGCCCAGCCGGGCGGCCGCCTCAAAGGCGGTCAGGGCACGTAAAGGTGGCAGGTCACGTCTGGCCAAGTTTCCTCACCACTGGTCTGGAGGCTTCTTGTAACACTCCTGAAATCAGGGCGTTAAGGGGCGGACAGTGGAAAACCCGCTTCTTGGTGGTGAAAAAAATTATCCACTGCCAGAAAAAGATAGACCATTGAATGGCCACGGCGAAACAGTGGATATAGGGCCATACTGAGGAGTTTCATCCATGAGTGCTGTCGAAGACCTGTCCCGCCGCCGTGGCGGCCGTGAAGCCCGCCGCGCGCTACGCTCGCGCCCCATTCCAATGGCCGAGGCCGCCGTGCGCCCCGGCATGGAAGGCGGGCAATATAAGCCGCTGACCGACCAGGACATGCAGCGCATCCACAAGACCGCGCTGAAGCTTCTCGAAACCGTGGGCCTCGCCCAGGCCATCCCCAGCTGTGTGGAGGCCATGACAGCGCGCGGCTGCTGGCTCAATGCGCAAGGCCGCCTGTGCATTCCTGCAAGCCTCGTCGAGGACACGCTCGCCTCTTGCGCCCGCAATTTCGTGCTCCATGCGCGCGACCCCAAGCATGACATGGAGCCCTCGGGCAACCGCGTCTATTTCGGCACCGCCGGGGCTGCCGTTCATATCGTCGAACCCGAGACCCGCAGCTACCGCGAATCGTTGCTCGTCGATCTCTATGACGCCGGCCGCATCGTGGATAACTGCGAGCATATCCACTTCTACCAGCGTCCGGTGACGGCGCGCGACATGATTACCGGCCATGACCTCGACATCAACACCATGTATGCCTGCCTCGCGGGCACCGAGAAGCATGTCGGCACGTCCATGGTCGATCCCGCCCATGTAGACGAATGCTTGCAGATCCTTCACGTGCTGGCGGGCGGCGAAGACAAGTGGCGCGAGCGCCCCTTCGTGTCGCAGTCCAACTGCTTCGTGGTACCACCGATGAAATTTGCCGAGGACGCCTGCCGCTGCCTTGAAGCCGCTGCGCGCGGCGGCATGCCGGTGCTGCTTCTCTCGGCCGCGCAGGCGGGGGCGACGTCTCCGGCAGCGCTTGCCGGCACCGTCGTGCAGGCGGTGGCGGAATGCCTCGCGGGCCTCGTCTACATCAATTGCGTGGTGCCCGGCGCCGTTGCCATCTGGGGCCCCTGGCCCTTCGTGTCGGATCTCCGCACGGGTGCGATGTCAGGGGGCTCGGGCGAGCAGGCGCTCATCACCTCGGGCTGCGCCCAGATGGGGCACTTCTACAATCTCACGGTCGGCTCCGCCGCGGGCATGTGCGACTCGAAGCTCCCCGACATGCAGGCAGGCTACGAGAAGGGCGTCACCGCCGGTATCTCGGCGATGACCGGCATCAACATGCTTTACGAGTCCGCCGGCATGCACGCCTCGCTCCTGGGCTTCTGCCTCGAGAGCTTGCTGATCGACAATGACATGCTAGGCTCCATCAACCGCAACGTCCGCGGCATCGAGGTCAACGAGGACACGCTCTCGCTCGACGTCATCTCCCAGGTCTGCGTCGAAGGCCCGGGCCACTATCTCGGCAACGAGCAAACGCTGGCGCTGATGCAGAAGGACTATGTCTATCCGCAGATCTCCAACCGCATGAGCCCCAAGGAGTGGAACGAAGCCGGCAAGCCCGACATCGTCGAGCGGGCGGCAGCCCGCAAGCGCGAGATCCTCTCGACCTATTACCCCGAGTATATCCCGCGCCACATCGACGAGCAGATCCGCGCCAAGCATGACATCAAGCTGCCGCGGAGCGTCATGGAACCGGGCGATCCGCGCTGGGCGTAACCGCTGCCGCCTGACAGGGCCCTCATCCGCCCTGCCGGGCACCTTCTTCCATCCTGCGGACGGGAGAAGGACTCGATGGTCCAGCTTCCCCTTCTCCCGTTGCGGCACGCAATGGGAGAAGGTGGCCGATAGGCCGGATGAGGGCCTGTCTCCGCGAGCGACACCATGGAACACCCCATCCTCACCACGATCCGCCGCGCGGGCTTCACGCCGCTCGGCTGGTTCGAGCCGAAGCCTGACGACAAGGTTTCTGAAGGCGCCCGCTTCGTGATCCTCATCGGCAATGCGGGTCCCGATATGTTTCGCCGCTTCGCCCGCGAGCGCGATCCGCAGCGCAACACCATGGATGACTGGACACGCGAGGTTGTCTCAACCCTTGCGAAAGACCTCGACGCCACCGCCCTCTACCCCTTCGACATGAGCCCGCCCTGGCCCTTCCTCGCCTGGGCGCGGCGCGGCGGTGCGGGCCATGTCTCGCCGCTGGGCCTCAACATTCACCCGACCTACGGGCTGTGGCACGCCTATCGCGCCGCGCTGCTGTTCCCTGTGGCCTTCGACCTTCCCCGCCAACAGCCGGGTCCACACCCCTGCGAGGCTTGCGCGGAGAAGCCCTGCCTCACCGCCTGCCCCGTTACCGCCTTCGACGGCACGCGCTATGACGTGCCAGCCTGCTTCACGCATATCGCAAGCCCCGCCGGAACGGAGTGCATGACGCGCGGATGTCTTGCGCGCCATGCCTGCCCCGTGGGACAAGGCTTTGCCTATGCCCCGGCACAGGCGCAATTCCACATGCGGGCCTTTCTCAAGGCCCGGCAAGAGGCCTGAGCCATGTATGACCTGATCCGTGCCAAGCTCGCCAAGGGTGACATCATCATCCTCGACGGCGGCACCGGCACCGATATCCAGCGCCGCGGTGTGCCGATGAGCTCATCGACCTGGTGCGCGGAAGCCAACATGTCCCACCCGCAGGTCGTGCGCGAGGTTCATGCCGATTACATCAAGGCGGGGGCGGACATCATCATCGCCAACACCTTCGCCACTTCGGCCCTGCTGTTCAACGCGCTCGGCCGCGATGACGAGCTCCTCGCCATCGACCGCGCCGCTGTCGCGATCGCCAGGGATGCAGCAAAAGGTCATCCCGTCGCCGTCGCCGGCTCCATGTCCACCATGCGCCCCGTGGTGCCGGGCAGCGACCGCACCTCGAAGCAGCAGGACTGGCCGGAGGACAAGGCCCGTGCCCTGTTCAAGCGCAAGGCGGACAATCTCGCCGCGGCCGGCGTCGACCTCATCATGATGGAGATGATGCGCGACACGGATTACTCCGTCTGGGCCACGCAGGCCGCACAGGCCACGGGCCTCCCCGTCTGGATCGGCATCTCCGTCGAGCGCCACGACGGCAAGCTCACCGGCTTCGGGCGCGAGGACCAGGATTTCGACGAGGTTGCGCGCGTTCTCTCCGCGCTCAAGCCCGATGCCATAAGCATCATGCACAGCTCGCCCAATGACACAGACGACGCGATCGGCGTGTTGCGCAAGCACTGGACGGGCCCCATCGGCGCTTACCCCGAGAGCGGCTACTTCAAGATGCCGGACTGGACCTTCGTCGACATCATCCCGCCGGATGAGCTGGTTGAGCGCTCCAAGGCGTGGAAGATGAAGGGCGTCTCGGCTTTCGGAGGTTGCTGTGGCCTAGGCCCCGACCACATCATCGCACTTCACAAGGCGTTCTCATGAAAACCGGATCCTGCCTCTGCGGCGCCGTCAGCTTCGAGGTCCACGGCGCACTCCGCCCCATTCTCGCCTGCCACTGTATCCAGTGCCGCAAGCAGACAGGCAACTACATGTCCGCAACCGCCTGCGGCGACGACGAACTGAAATTCACGAGGCAGGACGGCCTCAAATGGTTCCGCTCCAGCGATATCGCCCAGCGCGGCTTCTGCAAGGAGTGTGGCTCGGTGCTGTTCTGGAAGCGCGACGGCAGCGACGACACATCGATCTGCGCCGGCGCCATCGACGGCGATACCGGCGCCTACCTCGAAGGCCACATCTATTGCGAGAGTGCCGGCGACTACTACGCCATCGCCGGCGGCGCCTATCGCAAGAACGAATGGTAAGCAAGCCGTAACCCTAAATCTCGTCATCCCTGCTTTCACCGGGATGATGTATCAAGATGAAGAGGCCCGTTTCTTCAAATCGCGCTCCAGCTCGCCGTAACCGGTAAATCGATACTCATAGGCAAGCCCCAGCTTCTTCGCCGCCACCATGGCCTTCCTGGCCAGCTCCTCATTGCGCGTCTGCGCCAGGAACACGATCTTGGTGTAGTTCCCGAAATAGAGCGGCAGCAGTTCCGGGTGCCGGTCCATGCCGAGGCCCTCCCAGATCAGCTTGTCGAAATGCCGTGCGAGGTAGTCGGTGAGGAAGAAAGCGGTGACGTCTTCATCCGCCGTCTTCGCAAAGGTCTCCTGGCCCGAGAAGAAGGCATAGCAGTGCGGGCCTTCGAGGCGCTCGATCCCCTCCTCCGCAAGCAGCTTGTCGATGTTGCCCCCGGTGCCGCAGTCGCCGTAGAGCACGAAGATCGATTGGTAGCGGGGCTTGGCCTCCCGGATTTTCCCGCGCAGCGCCGGCACGATCTTGTCGGGCGTGTTGTGCCACTTGGCAGGAAAGCACTGGAGGTCGAAAGCCATCCAGCGGTTGCGCTCGATCAAGTCCACGATCTCGCGCCCCAAGGCGCCGCAGGCCAGGAGAAGAACCTTCCCCTGGCCTGGCTTGAACTCGAATTCGTCAGATGGATTGAGATTGACAAGGGTCATGGTGACCCTCCGGCTGCTGTGACCTCAGTTCGCGGCCATCTGGTTGTGCTTGCGCGCCATGAAGCTCTTGGCGGTCTCGACCGCCACCGCCGCGTCGCGGCAATAGGCGTCGGCGCCAATGGCCTTGGCGAAGTCCTCGTTCAGCGGCGCGCCACCCACGAGCACCACGTAGTCGTCGCGCATGCCCTTTTCCTTCATGGTGTCGATCACGACCTTCATGTAGGGCATGGTGGTCGTCAGCAACGCCGACATGCCGAGGATGTCCGGCTTGTGCTCTTCCATGGCGGCGAGATACTTCTCGACCGGGTTGTTGATCCCCAAGTCGATCACCTCGAAGCCAGCACCTTCCATCATCATGCCGACCAGATTCTTGCCGATGTCATGGATGTCGCCCTTCACCGTGCCGATCACCATCTTGCCCTGGCGCGGCGCGCCCGTGGCGATGAGCAGCGGGCGGAGGATGGTCATCCCGGCCTTCATCGAATTGGCGGCGAGCAGCACTTCCGGAACGAAGAGGATGCCATCGCGGAAGTCGACGCCGACGATGCGCATGCCTTCGACAAGGGCCTCGGTCAGCACCTTATAGGGCGCCCAGCCACGGCCGAGCAGGATGTGAACCGCCGCCTCGACCTCTTCCTTCAGGCCGTCATAGAGGTCGTCATGGACCTGCTGCACCAGCTCCTCGTCATTGAGGGAGTTCAGGTCAAGTTCACCATCATCGCTCATCAGGTCACTCCGGAAGGGAATTTCTCAAGAAAACACAATAGCCCCGGGCGCGTCAGGGCTTTCGCCAGCGGGCGACACCCCCATGCCGGAAAGCGACGGTTGAGGCAAGCGGAAAGCCCGGTTAAGAGGTCTGTCCCGCTTGTTCGATCCCGGATTTTCGCCATGAGTGCCGCCCTCGACGTTGCCGCCATCCGCGCCCAGTTCCCCGCCCTCAGCGTCAAGGACCAAGGCCGCGACCGGATCTACTTCGACAACCCCGCCGGCACCCAGGTGCCGCAACAGGTGATCGACCGGACGGTGGATTGCCTGGTCAACCGCAACGCCAATCTCGGCGGGTATTTCACGACCACGGTCGAGGCCGGCGAACTGGTCGACCTCGCCCACCAGGCCTGTGCGGATTTCTACAATGCGCGGAGCATGAACGAGATTGTGTTCGGCCAGAACATGACCAGCCTCACGCTGCACATGTCGCGCTGCCTCGGCAAGCAGTTGAAGCGCGGCGACGAGATCGTGCTCTCGCGCATGGACCATGACGCCAACGTCGCGCCCTGGCTGCTGTTGGCGGATGACCTCGGCCTCGTGGTGCGCTGGATCGACTTCGATACTGACACCTATGAATTCCCCGAAGAGACCCTCACCAAAGTGCTGAGCGGCAAGACGAAGCTCCTGGCCATGGGCATGGCGTCCAACTGCACCGGCACGGTGAACGACACCAAGCGCTTCGCGGCGGAGGCCAAGGCGGCCGGCGCCATCGTCTATCTCGATGCTGTGCAATACGCGCCGCATTACGCCATCGACGTGCAGGACCTCGGCGCCGATTTCGTCGTCTCCTCCGCTTACAAGTGGTTCGGCCCGCACCAGGGCATTCTCTGGGGACGCGAAGAACTGCTGAAGCAGACCTTCGGCTACAAGGTTCGTCCGGCCGGGGAAGACCTGCCGCACAAATTCGAGACGGGCACGCTCAGCCACGAAGGCATGGCCGGCACGCTCGGCGCTATCGAATATCTTGAGCAATTCGGTACGGGCGGGACGCGGACCAAGCGCATCGCATCCGCGTGGTCGAACCTCGCCGATTACGAACACAAGATTACGCTGCGCCTCATCGAGGGCCTCAAGAGCTTTAGGGGCCTCACCATCCGCGGCATCACCTCGGCCAATGCTATGCACCGCCGCGTGCCCACCGTGTCCTTCACGCTCGACGGCCACCACCCGGAAGCCATGGCCAAGGCCTTCGCCAAGGACAACATCTTCGTCTGGTCAGGCCATAACTACGCGATCGAGCCCGTGGGCCGCATGGGCCTCATGGACAAGGGCGGCGTGCTGCGTGTCGGCCTCGCCCACTACAACACCGAGGCGGAGGTCGATGCCCTCCTCTGCTCGCTCACCCGCCAGATCAGGAGCGCTTGAACCATGGGTTTCAAACTCGCCATCATCGGACTGGGCAAGATCGCGCAGGACCAGCACCTGCCGGTCGTCGCCAGGAACAAGGATTTCGAGCTCGCAGCCGTCGTCTCCTCGCGCGGCGGCCATGGCGACGTGCCGGCTTTCAGGACGCCCGCCGAGCTGTTCCGCAGCGGCCTCAAGCTCGATGCCGTCGCTCTCTGCATGCCGCCCGAGCCGCGCTTCGCCATCGCCCGCGACGCACTCGATGCCGGCCTCCACGTGCTGATGGAAAAGCCGCCCACGACCACCATGGGTGAGCTCGACGCCATCACCGCGCACGCGCATCGCGCCAAGCGCATCCTCTTCACCACCTGGCATTCGCAATACAACAAGGCGGTGGACGAAGCGCAGCGCCTCTTGAAGGGCAAGCGCGTCACCCGCCTGCACGTCAGCTGGAAGGAGGACGTGCGCCACTGGCACCCCGGCCAGGACTGGATCTGGGAGCCCGGCGGCTTCGGCGTCTTCGATCCCGGCATCAACGCCTTCTCCATCGTCACCAAGATCCTGCCGCAGCCGGTCTTCGTGAAGTCGGCGATGCTGGAGACGCCGCGCAACAAGGCCACCCCCATTGCCGCGCAAATCACCTTCAAGCCATCATGGGAGGGCGAGGCCGAACTCACCGCCGACCTCGACTGGCGCCAGACCGGCGAGCAGAGCTGGAGCATCGACGTCGAGGCGGCGGACGGTTTGCAGCTGGCGCTGCGCCGCGGCGGCAGCGAACTCTACATCGCTGGCAAGCTCACGGTGCAGGCTCCGCCCGAGGAATACAAGGACATCTACGTCCACTTCGCCCAACTGCTGCGTGAGGGCCGCAGCCATGTCGATGGCGCGCCCCTGCAGCTCGTCTCCGACAGCTTCATGATGGGGCGAAGAACCGAAACGGAACCGTTCCTCTGAGGCGCAAGAGCGTCTGCGCCGCCGTTCCGCCGGCATCCACCCGCGGCCAGTCCATCGGGCCGAGATCGTAGCGGAGCTGGGCGTCGACCACCTCCGCTGTCGCATCCGAGGCATCGCCGCTGCGCGCCGCAACGCGCGCGGCCAGCGTCTCGCGCGGTGCATCGAGCCACACGCCCGCGAAATGTGCCCGCGTCCGCCGTGCGAGTTCCGCCGCGGCCGCGCGCTCGTCGGGCCGGGCGAAGACGGCATCGAGCACCACGGAATGCCTCGCTGCCAGCGCCTTCTCCGCCCGCGCCAGGCAGGCGGCATAGACCTCGAACGAGGCTTGCAGGGAATAGCTTTCCGCCGGCAGCCGTTCGGTTTCGGGCACACCCGCCAGCACCTTGCGTTCCACGTCGCTGCGCACATGGATCGCCCCCGGAGCAGCCCCCAGGAACGGCGCCAGCGCCGCAGCCACCGTCGACTTCCCAGAGCCCGACAGTCCGCCAATGCAAAGCAGCATGGGCGGCGAGACCTTCAGGTACGCTACTGAAGACCGGAACCAGTCCAGCGCCTGGCTCCGCTCCATCATCGAATTCTTGAACGCCAGCTCATGCGCCAGATCCGCCGTCACCAGCGCGCGGACACCGGCACGGGTGGAGAGAAACAGCGGCAACAAAGAGAGCCCCGAGAGATCCTCTTGCCTCCGCCGCAGATGAAGATAGCGGTTGAGCACCACATTGGCCGCCACCTTCACCCCGCTGCTCCACAGGTCCATAAGCAGAAAGGCAAGGTCATAGAGCACATCGATGGTGGCGATCTTCTCGCTGAACTCGATGGCGTCGAACAGCCGCGGTTCGCCACTTTCGAGAAAGATGTTGCCGCAATGAACATCGCCATGGCAGCGGCGCACGAGGCCGCGCTCTCCCCGGTCCGAAAGAAGCTGCCGGTCAAAGCGCAGGGCCGCTTCGTAAAGCGCGTGGAACTCAAGCGTGTCGGCAGGCGCAAAGATGTCGGGAGAGTCAATGAAGGCCTTCGACAGCTGCGCTCCGAGGCCTGTCATAATGTCCGAGCCTTTGATGTCGCGGCGCGGCGCCCGGTCATGCGATACGGCCACCATGGACGCGAGCTTGACAGCCAGCGTTCCATCAATCCCGCCATGCCCCATCCGCCACGCCAGCAGCTCATGCGCGGGGAAGCGGTGCATCACCAGCACCGGCTCGCCCAGAACCTCCTCGAGCCGCAGGTAAAGTTCGGGCGTGAACAGCCGGTTGATCGCGAGTTCCGCCATCAGCGCGGCGCGCCGCTTCTCCGGGGTCGAGAAATCGAGATAGGGCAGCCTCACGTCCTTCTTGATCTTGAAGGCAAGCTCTCCCACGAGAAACACATGCGCAGCATGCGTCTCAACATGCTCCACCGGCTGGCCGGGCAGGCCCCAAGTCTCGCCCTTGAGGAAGGCAGGAGTGAACATGAGTCAAGACTTATGGCCAGCAGCGGCGGTTTTCCTTGACCGGCGTCAATCCCCGTCGAGCAGCTGGCGCATCACCTCCTTATGCCGGTTCAGGAAGTTGCGGGTGATGGCGTAGTGCTCGGTATCCTCGTAGGCAACACGCTCCAGCCCCTGCGGCCCCAGCTGGTAGATCCAGGCATCCGGATAGGCCATCAGGATCGGCGAATGCGTGGCGATGATGAACTGGCTGTCGTCCGCAATCAGATCATGCATCCGCACCAGCATGGACATCTGCCGGGTGGGCGAGAGCGCAGCCTCGGGCTCGTCAAAGATGTATAGGCCCTTGCCGCGCAGCCGGTTTTCCAGAAGGGCGAGAAAGGACTCGCCGTGGGACTGTTCGTGAAGTGGGCGGCCGCCAAAGGAATCGATGATCTTTATCGGATTCGGGGACGGTTCCTTGTCCAGCGCGTCGATGTTTGTCGCGACGTTGAAATAGCTTTCCGCCCGTAGGAAGAAACCGTCACGCGCACGCCGCGCGCTCTTGATCAGCCGCAATGATGCGTGAAGCGGAGAGTGCGAGTCGAACGTGCCGAAGTTGAAGTTCTTGGATCCACCCTCGGGATTGAACCCCCACGCGACGGCAAGCGCCTCGATCAGGGTGGACTTGCCGGAACCATTCTCACCGACGATGAAGGTAACCTTCGGGTGGAAATCGATCTTGCTCAAACCCGCAATGGCAGGCAGCGCGTAGGGATAGGCCGAACGGTCCGCGACCCTCTCCCACAGCAACTCGGCACTGAGCAGATAATGCCGCGCTTCGAATGCCTTCATCGGGAGAGAGTGCCGCGCACGCTGTCCGCACGCAAGATGTTTCGATCAGTTCCCGCGGCGGCGTTCGCGGCGGGCGGCTCCCGCGGCGGCGGCGTCGTGGCCCTTGGCGAGTTCCGACACCGGGCCGAGCTTCGTCTCGATCAGCTCCAGCGACGGCCGGCTGCCCTTTGTGTAGCTTTCGAGCGACTTGCGCATCGAGGCCAGGTGCTCCGGGCTCGTGCCGCAGCAGCCGCCGATGATCCTGGCTCCGGCATCGAGTGCGATGCGGGCGTAATCCGCCATCAGCTCCGGCGTGCCGGTGTAGTGGATATGGCCATCGACATATTGCGGGATGCCGCAATTGCCCTTGGCGACCACCACTGCGTCGGGCCGCGCCTCCGAAATGCCGAGCACGGTGGCGACGAGTTCGGAAGCACCCACGCCGCAATTGGCGCCGATGGCCACGGGCTGGGTGGGCAGTGCTGCCGTGATGGCGCCGAAGGCCTTGGGCGTGATGCCCATCATGGTGCGGCCATTGGTGTCGAAGCTCATGGTGGTGACGATCGGAAGGCCCGCCTGCGAAGCACCCTCGACGGCGGCGCGCAGTTCCTCCTCCGACGACATGGTCTCGATCCACAAGACGTCCACGCCGCCTTCCTTGAGGGCCAGCGCCTGTTCGGCGAAGGCCTTAACCGCCTCGTCATGCGACATGGCGCCGACCGGCTCCATGATCTCGCCGGTGGGGCCGATGGACCCGCCCACATAGACGGGGCGGCCGGCGGCATCGGCCTCGGCGCGGGCATTCTTGGCGGCGGCAATGTTGATCTCCCGCACCTGGTCTTGCGCATTGTGGAGCTTCAGGCGGTGGCGGTTGCCGCCGAAGGAATTGGTGAGCACAATGTCTGCCCCCGCCTCGATGAACTGGCGGTGCAGCGTGCGCACCCGCTCCGGATGCTCGAAATTCCACATTTCGGGAGCATCTCCCGAGACGAGGCCCATCTGGAAATAATTGGTTCCCGTTGCGCCATCGGCCAGCAGCCAAGGACGCGTGGCGAGCGCTTCGGTGAAGGACGGGCGGGTCATGAAAGCCTCCGGGACAGACGACATAAGGACTTCTTTATATCGTTATCCAGCCGCTTGCCAAGCGCGAAACGCGTCTTTGGACAGTTTCAGGCGGCCTTGGCGCCGTAGAAGAGTGTCGAAACGTGCTGGGCTTCCGCGAAGAACAGCCAGCGCTGCACCACGGCGGCGAAGATCGCGAGTGCTGCGGAGAGCAGCGCGGCGAAAGGAACGGCAAGCCCCGCCAACATCATTAGGACGGCCAGAACCAGCGCGACGATCACCAGCCGCCGGAGCTTCGCGGCGTGCTTGCGGGCGACGGCGTAGCCCATCTCCTTTTGCACGTAATTGGCGGCGGTGTGCGGCACTTCCCATTGGCTCACCTGCCCCATGCGGCCAAGCCCCGTGGCCTGTTCGATCGTCAGGTCACGCGGTGCAGCGTCGATGCTGCGCCAGTAGGCGAGAATGACGGCCAGCGCGGCCACTAGCCAGGCATTCGAGAACCAGACGAGGAAGGCCGGAAAATTGCCGAAGACGGAGGTGATGGCTGCGAGGATCGTAGCCCCCGTCGCCAATGCGAAGGCGAGATAGACCCACACCGTCCAGCCATTGTGCCAGGCGCGGATGGTGGCCAGCGTCGCGTAGATCTTGCCCGTCGACATCACGGTCAGCAGGGCCAGCACGCCGGTGATCACGGCCAGCGGCTTGATGAGGTCAAGTGCGGGATAGAGACCGGACCACACCACGCCGAACAGCACGGCCGGCACATAGGTCACCACCGCCAGCACGCCCTCGCGCGACAGCCAGGAGGAGCGCCACTGCGACAGGGCCCGCCAAGCGCGCTCCGGGTGGCCGAGATGGAAGGTCGAGGACAGGAGCCCGATGGTGATAAGGCCCAGCGCGATCACCATTGCCGTGAGTCCGAACGCCAGCGTCGATGCTTCACCATGGCTCAACCCCACGAGGCAGAGCAGTGCCAGCAGCCCATAGCCGGCGCCGGAGGCCGTCGTGAACAGGATGACGGAATAGGCGGGATGCATTCTCAGCCTTCAAGCTTTCCGGAATGGTCGACTTCATTGGCGCGGGCCGAGCCCTTTCCGGGCGACAGCACCTTGTCCGCCCATTGGAAGAGCCGGTCGAAGGCGGAGCCATCGGGCTTTGGCAGGGCTTCGGCGCGCGAGGTGGTGGCATCGCGCCGCGCGCGCGGTGGGAGATACTTGTTGACGGGCTTGTAGCCCATCTCGGGCAAGAGGTCATAGCCACCGCGCTCGGCCACGAGCTGCGAGACCTTGGAGGAGGAGTCACCGAGATCGCCGAAATGCCGCGCACTGGTGGGACAGGCCTTCACGCAGGCGGGCAAGCGGTCGTCCTCCCCGAGATTGTCGTTGTAGATGCGGTCGACGCAGAGCGTGCACTTCTTCATCACGCCATGCGACTGGTCGTATTCACGCGCGCCATAGGGGCAGGCCCAGGAGCAAAGCTTGCAGCCGATGCAGGTTTCGGGGTTCACCAGCACGATGCCGTCCTCGGCGCGCTTGTAGCTCGCACCCGTGGGGCAAACGGTAACGCAGGCGGGCTCCTCGCAATGGAGGCAGGATCGCGGGAAATGGACGATGCGCGACTGGTCCTGCCCCGCTTCCCGCACCTCATAGCCGTGCACGCGGTTGAGCCAGACGCCGGTCGCCTCCGCACCCTGGGTATGCTCGTCGGTGAGCGGCGCCGAATAGCCCTGCGTGTTCCATTCCTTGCAGGAGGTCACGCAGGCCTGGCAGCCGACACAGGTATCGAGGTCGATGACGAGACCCAGCTTCCTCGCGGTGGGAGGCGGGAGAGAGGTCATTCGGCCCTCGCAAGCGGCTTCAGCGTGGCGAATTGCGGTTCGCTCATGTCAGACTGGCCGGCGGCCTTCTCGACGCGGACGCGCAGGTCGTACCACGCCGCCTGGCCGGTGACGGGATCGCTGTTCGAATAGCGGTAGCCGCCTTCGCGTTCCGGCAGGAGTTCGGAGATGAGGTGATTGAGAAGGAAGCCCTTCTTCGCCTCGTCCGCACCGGGATCGAGCCCCCAGGTGCCGGAGCGCTTGCCGATGGCGTTCCACGTCCAAACCGTGTCGGGGTTCACGCCATCCATCAGCTTGGCCTGCGCCTTGATGACCCCATGGTGCGAGGTGACGGTGACCCAGTCGCCATCGGCGATCTTCAATTTCGCCGCCATCCCGCGCGCCATGTAGAGCCAGTTGCGGCCGAGGATCTGGCGGAGCCAGGCATTCTGCGAGCCCCAGGAATGATACATGGCCATGGGGCGCTGGGTCACGGCATGCAAGGGGAACTCAGCCTCCGGCACCATCTCGCCCTCGAAGGGCGGATACCAGAAGGGGATCGGGTCGAAGTGGCTGGCGATGCGCTGGCGATGCTGCTCCGGCGCCACCACCTTGCCGTGGCCCTGCGCGGAGAGGCGGAACTTCTGCAGCGGCTCGCAATAGAGCTGGTGGATCACCGGCTCCGGCTTGCCGATGAAGCCGAAGAAGGTGGCCCAGTCGAGATAGGCCCAATTCACATGGCGGTAGTATTTCATGTGCTCGGGCAATTCGTAGAACCAATGGCAGCCATTGGCGATGTAACGCAGGAGCTGCTCCGGATTGGGAGCGCCTCTGCCCTGCGACCGGCCGTTGGGCCCGCGAAAGCCCGCCAGCGGGCCGATGCCGGGCGCACGCTCGTGGTTGACGATATAGTCCGGATAGCCGCCGGGATAACGCGGCGAGCCATCGGTACGCGTCATGCCGGGAAGGCCGAGCCTGGCGCCGAGGTCGAGCAGCACCGTCTGGAAGGGGCGCACGTCGCGGTCGGGTTCGACGACCGGCTGGCGGATCGAGTCGGCCGGGCCATCGGCCTCGGAGATCGGGCGGTCGAGCAGCGAGATGCAGTCCCAGCGCTCGAGATAGGTGGTGTCCGGCAAAATCAGATCGGCGTAGTGCACCATCTCGGAGGCATAGGCATCGGAATAGATGATCTTGGGGATGGTGTAGCTTCCGTCTGGCTCCTTCTGGGTGAGGTAGCGGATGGTGTCCGGCACGTTCATCGCCGAGTTCCAGCTCATGTTGGCCATGTACATGAACAGGACGTCGATGCCATAGGGGTCCTTCTTCGCGGCATTGGTGATGACCATGTGCATCATGCCATGGGCAGCGAGCGGCGCATCCCAGCTATAGGCCTTGTCGATGCGCTGCGGGGTTCCTTCCGCATCGACGAGGAGGTCCTCCGGCGCGGCGACGAAGCCGAGCGGCGGGCCGGGCAGCGGCGTGTTGGGCTTCACCTGGCCGGGCTTTCCGGCCGGCTTCACGCCGGGCGGTGCGGGCTTGGGGAACGGCGCCTTGTAGCGGAAGCCGCCGGGCACATCGATCGTGCCAAGAAGAATCTGGAGGAGGTGGATGGTGCGGCAGGTCTGGAAGCCATTGGCATGGGCGGAGATTCCACGCATCGCGTGCATGGAAACGGGGCGGCCCACCATCCTCTCGTGATAACGGCCCAGATGATCCGTCCACGGAACGTCGAGCGCAATCTCCTCCTCGAAGGCGGTGCGGGCCAGTTCGGCGGCGATGCGCTTGATCGTTTCGGCCGGAACGCCGCAGCGCTCCGCCACCTTCTCCGGCGCCCATTCGGGATCGAGGAAGCGTTCGGCGATGAGCGTGAAGGCGGTGACGGCGCGGCGGCCGTCCGGCAGTTTGAAACGGCCCATCAATTTCGGCGCCGCATCGGGCGAGAGGGCCGGCATGGGCGAATTGGAATGGCTGTCCCACACTAGGGCCGAGCCCTGCGGGGCGCGGGCGAAAAGGCCGTCATCGGCGTGGCCCGGGTTCTCGATGATCAGCCAGGGTGAATTGGTGTAGCGCAGCACATAGTCGCCATCGATCTTCTGGGCGGTGAGCAGCTCATGGATCAGCGCGCCCACGAACAGCCCGTCGGCGCCCGGGCGGATGCCGATCCACTCGTCCGCGATCGCGGAATAGCCGGTGCGGATCGGGTTGATCGATACGATCTTGGCGCCGCGCGCCTTGAGCTGGCCCAAGCCCTTCTTGATCGGGTTGGAGCCATGGTCCTCGGCCACGCCGAAGAGCAGGAAGTATTTCGTATGCTTCCAGTCGGGCTCGCCGAACTCCCAAAAGGCGCCGCCGAAGGTGTAGAGCCCGGCCGCCGCCATGTTCACCGAGCAGAAGCCGCCATGAGCGGCATAGTTGGGCGTGCCGAACTGGGTGGCCCACCAGCCGGTGAGGCCCTGGCTCTGGTCACGCCCGGTGAAGAAGGCGAGTTTCTTGGGGTCCTTGGCGCGAACCTCGGAGAGCCATTGCGTGGCCAGGCCCAGCGCCTCGCCCCACTCGATTTCCTTGAATTCGCCCGCACCACGCTCACCCACGCGCAGCAGCGGCTTCGACAGGCGGCCCGGAGAATAGTGCTGCATGATACCGGCGGCGCCTTTGCCGCAGATCACGCCCTTGTTGACTGGGTGTTCCGGGTTGCCGTCGATATAGGTGACGCGCCCGTCCTTCAGATGCACCCTGATGCCGCAGCGGCAGGCGCACATGTAGCAGGTGGTGGTCTTCACCTCGTCCCAGGTCTTCGGCGAGGTGTTTACGGCGGGCTGGGTCATGCGGGTCCGGTCAAAGGGTCCAATCTTTTCTACTCTACCGGCTCTATTGGCCCTATGATAGGTCCAGAAGGACTGTTCACAGGTACCAAACTTGCGCGACTGGCTCGTCCATATCCGGCGGAACGAACACGCCAGCCTCCAAACCCAGATCCGCGAGGCGCTGGTCGCGGCCATCCTTGACGGGCAGCTGGCTCGGGAGGAGCCCATTCCCTCCACCCGCAAGATGGCGAAGAGCCTCGGCGTTTCAAGGAATACCGTGGTCCTAGCTTATCAGGGCCTGCTGGATGATGGCTATCTCGTGGCTAGGGAGCGTTCCGGCTACTTCGTCTCAGAAAAAGCGCTGGACAGCGGCTCTCCACCTAAGCAGCCACCGAAGCAGGCGGCGCCCGGCACCGGCATTGACTGGGCCAGCCGCCTCACCATGCAGCCCGCCGAGCAGACCAATGTCTCGAAGCCCTTGGACTGGCAGTCCTACCCCTACCCCTTCATCTATGGCCAAGTGGACCACACGCTGTTCCCGCTCGCCGAATGGCGCGATTGCTCCCGGCAGGCGCTGGGCAAGAAGTGGCTCGGCTCCTGGACCAACGACACCTGGGCCCATGACGACCCGCTGCTGGTCGAACAGATCCGCCGCCGCATTTTGCCCCGCCGCGGCATCATGGCCAATGACGACGAGATACTCATCACATTGGGCGCCCAGAACGCGCTCTACCTGCTGACGACACTGCTGGTCGGCGCGCAGACCCGCGTGGGCATGGAGGAGCCGGGCTATCCGGATGTGCGCAACATCTTCAACCTGCGCACCGCCAACGTGGCGCTGCTGCCGGTGGACGAAAGGGGCCTGGTCCCTTCCGAGGCCTTCGACGATTGCGACCTCGTTTTCACCACGCCGAGCCATCAGTTCCCCACCACGGTGACCATGCCGCTCGAACGCCGCATGGAACTCCTGAAGCGCGCGGCGAAGCACGATGTGGTGATCATCGAGGACGACTACGAGTTCGAGACCAATTACGTGAACGAGCCCTGTCCGGCCTTGAAGTCGCTGGATGACGACGGGCGGGTCATCTACGTGGGTTCGCTGTCGAAGACGCTGTTCCCGGGGCTTCGGCTGGGCTTCCTAGTGGCGCCGAAGAACATCGTGGCGGAGGCCCGTGCGCTGCGGCGCCTGATGGTGCGGCACGCGCCGAACAACAACCAGCGCACGGCGGCGCTGTTCCTGTCGCTCGGGCACCACGACACGCTGATCCGCCGCCTGCACCGCGCCTATCGCACGCGCTGGGAGATCATGGGCGATGCGCTGAAGCAGAGCTTGCCGGACGCGAGCCGCGTGCCGAGCTTCGGCGGCACCAGCTTCTGGGTGAAGGGACCGCAGGGACTGGACAGTGACGAGTTGGGCAAACAGGCCGCCGCCAAGGGCGTGCTGATCGAACCCGGGCGCATTACCTTCGGAGCGGCCGAGGCACCGCGCAATTTCTATCGCCTCGCTTTCTCGTCCATCGCCGAGCAGAAGATCGAGCCGGGCATCCGGATCCTGTCGGATCTGGTGCGGCGCTAAGCCATGAAGCTTGCCACCGACAACCGGGCGATGGCTATGGCCTGTGTGCTGGCGGGTGTCGGCCTTGCTTCGGCGCAGGATGCGGTGGTGAAATACATGTCGTCGGGCTACCCGGCCTATGAGACGCTGCTGTTCCGATGCGTGGGCTCGCTCCCCGTCATCGCCTTCGTGCTGTGGAAACAGGGGCGCGGCTGGTCCATCGCCACGCCGCTGTGGCCGCGCGTGTGCCTGCGTGGGCTGATCCTCGCGGCGGCCTATGTCTGCTTCGTGCTGGCCATCGCGGCGATCCCGATCGCCAATGCGGTGGCGATCTATTTCACCATGCCCTTCTTCGTGGCGGGACTTGCCGGACCACTGCTGCATGAGCGGGTGCGGCTGCACCGCTGGCTCGCCATCATCGCCGGATTCATCGGAGTGCTCATCATGGTGCGGCCGGGTGCTGGCGTCTTCGAACCGGCATCGCTGCTCGCACTCGGCTCCGCCATGGGCTACGCCGTGGGACAAATGCTGGGGCGGCCGCTTTCGCAGCGTGTTTCGCCGATCGTGATCGCGACATGGCAGAACTTCATTTACGCAGGCATGGCGCTCACCATCGGGATCATATTCAATACGTTCGACTTTGGGCACTTCACGCATCCGAGCCTGGTGTTCCTGTCGCGGCCGCCGGTGTGGCCCTCGGCCTTCGATGCCATGCTGCTGTTCGGCCACGGCATCTTCGCGGGCACAGCGATGATCCTGTTCATCAATGCCTACCGGCTGGCGGAAACAAACTTCGTGGCGCCCTTCGAGTATTCGGCGATGATCTGGGCGGTGTTCTACGGCATCCTGCTGTTCGGCGACTTCCCCGATGTCTACAACTGGCTTGGCGCGGGCATCGTGATCACGGCGGGCATCCTGATGATCCTGCGAGACCGGGCGCTGGACCGGTCACTGGCCTAGAGGCCGAAGCGCTTCCAGAGACGGCCTGCGAGACTATTGGGCGGAAACGGCATCTCGGCATCGACACCGCGCCTCTTCCAAATCGTCGCATACATGTGCATGAAGGGCGATGGCGGCGGGTCGCGCTCCTCGAGGAAATAGGCGGGCACGTTCCACCAGGCGACGGGGTCGACGGCCTCGGGCGGCAGGATGTCGATCTCGAGATCGGGGTGGCGCAGCATGAGGCCCGAGAGCATGTGAGGCCCGACGTTTTCCCAGCTGCGGTCTTCCGGGTTGAGCGCCGCGACGCGGTCGAGCGCCAGGTGCCAGAGGTCGCCGGCGCGTGGGCTTGGATCGGCCATGAAGCAGTTGGTGACCTGGGTAAGGCTCTCGCCCGTGGCGGTGGGCTCCGCATGGCGGAAGGGGCGGCGCTTCTCGGAGGCGATCAACGGGCGCGCCTCGATCCTGGGGTCATCAATGAGCGCCACCACGTCGAGATCGGCCCAGATGCCGCCCTGCTCGGCGAGCACGCGATAGCGGAACAGACTGGTGAGATAGGCCATGTTCGCAGCATCGCCTTCAGGCATCGGCAGCAGCGTCGAAGCATCCTGCACGCCGGCGAATTCGGCACGCAGGTGATCGGGATCATAGCTCCACACCATCACCCGATAGCCCTGCGCCAGGAAGCTGGCGAGGCTCAGGCGGGCGAGGCGCGAGAGTTCGCCAGAGACCCAGAGCATGTGGACGGGAAGCTGCTTCAGCCTCATGATCACCTCAGATCGGATAGCCCGCCCAGCCCTTCACCGTGCGGAGCGCCAATGAGGACTGGATGCGCTGCACGCCGGGAAGGCGCGAGATTCGCGAGCGGTGGATTCGCTCATAATCCGCCGCATCGGTGGCGGCAACGCGGAGCAGATAGTCGAACTGGCCGCTCATCAGGTGGCATTCAAGAATCTCCGGCACCCGCTGCACAGCTTTCTCGAATTTCTCGAAGGCCTCCTCGGTCTGGGCGGAGAGCGAGACCTCCACGAAGAACTCGTTGGCAAGACCCAGCGCCGCGCGGTCGAGATTAGCGGTATACCCCTGGATCACGCCCGCCTCTTCCAGCAGCTTCACCCGGCGGTGGCAGGAGGAGGCCGAGAGACCGGCCTTCTGCGCTAGGTCGGCGATCGGGCGCTGGGCGTTCTTCTGCAGTTCGGACAGGATGATCTTGTCCGTCTTGTCGAGTTCTTGGGATTTCATTCGAATTTCATAGCATATCCTCGAACCAGGTTTCAATGCTGCAGTGCTCCGGAAGCCTCTTCGGAAAATCATTTCAAGCGAGATTTGGTAGGTTGAGCCCATCATCGAGGGAGGACATTTCAATGCTGATCGGCGTTCCGAAGGAAATCAAGAATCACGAATACCGCGTGGGCATGACGCCCACCTCGGTGAAGGAAGCCGTGCGCCACGGCCACGACGTCTGGGTGCAGGCCAATGCCGGTTCGGGCATCGGCGCCACCGATGCCGACTACACCGCCGCCGGCGCCAAGATCATCGCCACCGCGGCCGAGATTTTCGGCAAGGCGGGCATGATCGTGAAGGTGAAGGAGCCGCAGGCTATTGAGCGCAAGATGCTGCGCCCCGGCCAGATCCTCTACACCTACCTGCACCTCGCGCCCGATCCGGAGCAGACCAAGGACCTCGTGGCCTCGGGTGCGATCTGCATCGCCTACGAGACCGTCACCTCGCCGCGCGGCGGCCTGCCGTTGCTGGCTCCCATGAGCCAGGTCGCCGGGCGCATGTCGGTGCAGTCCGGCGCGCACTGCCTCGAGAAGGCACAGGGCGGCCGCGGCGTTCTGATCGGCGGCGTTCCGGGCGTTGCGCCGGGCAAGGTCGTGATCCTCGGCGGCGGCGTCGTCGGCACCAATGCTGCCGTCGTGGCGCTGGGCATGGGCGCTGACGTGACCATCCTCGAGAAGAACGTCGACCGGATGGAAGAGCTGGTCGCGCGCTTCGGCACCGCAGTGAAGACCATTTACTCCACGCAAGGAGCGGTGGAAGACGAATGCGCCGCGGCCGACCTGGTGATCGGCGGCGTGCTGATCCCGGGTGCGGCGGCCCCCAAGCTCGTCACCAAGGCGATGCTGAAGGACTGGAAGCCCGGCTCGGTGCTGGTCGACGTCGCCATCGACCAGGGCGGCTGCGCCGAAACCTCCAAGGCCACCACCCATGCAGAGCCAACCTATGTGGTCGACAACGTCATCCACTATTGCGTGGCCAACATGCCGGGTGGCGTTGCCCGCACCTCCACCTTCGCACTGAACAACGTCACCCTGCCCTTCGCGCTTGCCATCGCCAACAAGGGCTGGAAGAAGGCGCTGCTCGACGACGCCCACCTGAGGAACGGCCTCAACGTGGCCGACGGCCAGGTGACCTACAAGGCAGTCGCGGACGACCTCGGCTACGCCTATGTCCCGGCGGAGAAGGTCCTGGCCTGAGCCGGACTGACGATCTGACGACCGATACGGCCGGTGCAAGCCGGGCGTATTCGTTTGGGCGAATGAGCGCGCTGCGCAAATGGCCATGGGGCATCCTTGGCGAGGATGGCATTTGTCCCTCTCGGAGAAGGTGGGAGGCGCGGGCGCTGCCCGGCGCGGTGTGCCAGCTTGTGAGGCCGACGGAATGGCGCTGAGCAGCGCCCGCATCTGACAGGTCTTAGGCCTTGGGGAGAGAGCTTGCGCAACGATCCCAGATTGCCCCCCTTGCCCTTAGGGCGCGAAGGTCATAGTGCCTCCGGGTCTCTCCTTCTGCCCCCGGGAGTGATGCACACGTTAGGCATCACCTGCAGGCCCGCCCCCACCCCTCCCCCTCGTGGGGAGGGGGAGGGGTGGGGGGCGTGCCGCAGGGAACAGTGAGAAAGCGGGGTCCAGGCTTTCGCCGGGAACACACGGCATGAAGGGGTGTGCGGAAAACTCCCAGACGCAAAAAGCCAGCCCGGAGGCTGGCTTCAACACGTCGGCGGTGGCGGAAAGGCTTAGCCTTCCGACTTCACCGTCAGGACCTGACGGCCCTTGTAGAGGCCGGTCTTGAGGTCGATATGGTGGGGGCGGCGGAGCTCGCCCGACTTCTTGTCTTCGACCCAGGTCACGGTCTGCTCCTGGTGGCCCGAGCGGCGCATGCCGATGCGGCTCCTGGACATTTTCTTGCGTGGAACGGCCATTTGAAACTCCATAGGAAAAGGCGCGGCGAAGGACCCGCGCCCGTCATTTACGCGCGCTCTTAACCCAGTCTAGGGCTCAAGGCAAGTCAGATAGGCACCCATTCCGGCCATGCGGACGAGAATCCGGCTGGCCACCGCCCTGACCCCCCTGGACGGCTTGCCGGCATTGCGTTTGATCGGGTTCGGAAGCACCGCCGCCAGCAGGGCTGCCTCCTTTTTCGTGAGGTTTTTCGCAGGTTTATGGAAATGGTGCTGGGCTGCGGCCTCAGCCCCGTAGACGCCCGGGGCCCATTCCACGATGTTGAGGTAGACCTCGATGATGCGGCGCTTGGACCAGATCAGGTCGATCCACATGGCGAGGGGGATCTCGATCACCTTGCGGATGGCGAGCCTGCCGTCCCACAGGAACAGGTTCTTGGCGGTCTGCATGGGAATCGTCGAGGCGCCGCGGGTGGGGGCCTCGCCATCGTCCATGGCATCATCGATGATGCCCTGGAGCTCGATCCAGTCCACCCCATTGTGATCGCAGAAGCGGGCATCCTCGGAGGAAATGACGGCGCGGGCCAGCCAGGGCGACATGTCGTCGAGGCTGACCCAGTGCTTGTCGATGCCGTTCCCCGAGAGGGTGCGGAGGATCATGATGTTGGTGATGGGCGGCGGCACCACGGTGTAGATGATCGTGCCCACGATCGGCCAGGCCACCAGAAAGGCGAGGAGATAGAGTCCCCAGCGGAGGAAGCGGTTCTTCTGCAGGCGGCTGCGGAGCGAGCGGCGCATGGGCGGGGCCGTCTCCGGCTCGTCCGACGCTGCGGGCTCCGCCTCCAAGGGGTGGAGCGGTTCGCGCGCGAGGACGGCGGCTGGTTGAGTTTCTTCTGCCATGACCCTAATCAGAAGCGGCCTTAGCACAGGAATTTCGCCTTGTCCTTCCAGGATGCCCTCGCCCGCTGCGCCGCCGACACCGATGATCTGCTGAACCGGCTGCTGCCCGTCGACGCCTTCCCCGCCCCGCGGGTGACGGAGGCGATGCGCTATGCGGCACTGGGCCAGGGCAAGCGGCTCAGGCCCTTCCTGGTGGTGGAATCGGCCGCGCTGTTCGGCGTGCCGCGGGAGCGCGCGCTCAGGACCGGCGCCGCACTCGAATGCGTGCATTGTTATTCGCTGGTGCACGATGACCTGCCCGCGATGGACGACGACGACCTGCGCCGCGGCAAGCCCACCGCCCACAAGGCCTTCGACGAGGCGACCGCCATCCTCGCCGGGGATGCGCTGCTGACCTTTGCTTTCGAAATCCTAGCGGACGAGGCCACGCACCCCGCCGCAAACGTGCGCGTGGCGCTGGTGTCGAAGCTCGCCAAGGCCGCTGGTGTGGCCGGCATGGTGGGAGGCCAGATGCTGGACATCGAGGCGGAAACGGCGAGCGCCGCCGTGCTGGCGCACATCGGATTGATCCAGTCGCTAAAGACCGGGGCCTTGTTCCGCTATGCCTGCGAGGCGGGGGCGATCCTCGGGGGCGCGGATCCTGCCCCGCTCATCCGCTACGCGCAGAAGATCGGGCTCGCCTTCCAGATTGCCGATGACATTCTCGACGTCGAGTCCACGCCGGAAACGCTGGGCAAGGCGACGCAGAAGGACAAGGCCATGGGCAAGGCCACCTTCGTGGACCTGCTCGGGATGGACGAGGCGAAGAGGCGGGCCGCGGCGCTGGTGGACGAGGCGGAACAGAGCCTGTCAGTGTACGGAGAGAAAGCGCGGGTACTGAACGAGGCGGCAAGGTTCATCGTGGAGAGAAGGAAGTAGCACTTCGTCTTCTCCCTCCAAAGCGGGAGAAAACGTTTACCGACCCCATCGGCCCTTCACGTAATCCTCGACGATCCCCTTGAACTGCAGCGAGAGGTTCTCGCCCCTGAGCGTCATCGCCTTCTTGCCGTCGATGAAGATCGGGGCTGCCGGAAGCTCACCGGTGCCGGGGAGCGAGATGCCGATGTCGGCGTGCTTCGACTCGCCGGGGCCATTGACGATGCAGCCCATGACGGCGAGCTGCAGGGTCTCGAAGCCGGGGTAGTCGCGCCGCCAGTCGGGCATGCGGGTGCGGACGTAAGCCTGGATGTCCTGCGCCAGCTCCTGGAAGGTCGTGGACGTGGTGCGGCCGCAGCCCGGGCAAGCGATGACCATGGGGGCAAAATTGCGGATGCCCATGGTCTGCAGGATTTCCTGCGCCACGATCACCTCGCGCGTGCGGTCGCCGCCCGGTTCCGGCGTGAGCGAGATGCGGATGGTGTCGCCGATCCCTTCCTGCAGCAGCACGGCGAGTGCGGCCGTGGAGGCCACGATGCCCTTGGAGCCCATGCCGGCCTCGGTGAGGCCCAGATGCAGGGCGTAATCACAGCGGCGGGCCAGCGATCGGTAGACCGCGATCAGGTCCTGCACCTCGGAGCATTTTGCGGAGATGACGATCTTGTCCTTGGGCAGGCCCAGTTCCACGGCGCGTTCGGCCGACATGAGGCCTGACTGCACCACGGCCTCGTGCATCACGTCGCGCACGTCCATCGGGTCGGCCGACTTGGCGTTCTGGTCCATCAACTCTGTGAGCAGCGCCTGATCGAGCGAGCCCCAGTTGACGCCGATGCGCACCGGGCGGTCGAACTTCATCGCCGTCTCGACCATCATGGAGAAGTTACGGTCCTTCTTCTCGCGGAAGCCGACATTGCCGGGGTTGATGCGGTACTTGGCCAGCGCCTCGGCGCAGGCGGGGTGCTCGTTCAAAAGCGTGTGGCCGTTGTAGTGGAAGTCGCCGACGAGCGGCACGTTGACGCCCATGCGATCGAGCTTCTCGCGGATATGCGGCACGGCCCTGGCCGACTCCTCGCGGTCGACCGTGATGCGGACGAGTTCCGAGCCCGCGCGGGCCAGTGCGGCGGTCTGCTGGGCGGTCGCCTCCGCGTCCGCCGTGTCGGTATTGGTCATGGACTGGACGGCGACGGGGGCGCCGCCGCCCACGGTGACGTGGCCCACCTTCACGGGGACCGATTTGCGGCGGTTGCTGATCGCGGAATAGCTCATGGGTGTTAACTGGCCTGAGGACGAAGCAAGGTCAAGACGAAGAGCAGGCCCGCCGCAAGGACGATGGCGGGGCCGGTGATGGCATTGGCGAAGGCGGACAGCATCAGGCCCATGACCACCACCACGCAGGCAATGGCGGCGGCGGCCAGCGCCATCGCTTCCGGGCTATTGGTCAGCCGGCGGGCAGCGGCGGCGGGGATCACCAGCAGGGCGGTGATCAGCAGCAGCCCGACGATCTTCATAGAGATCGCCGTCATTAGCGCGATCAGGAGCACGAAGCCCAGTTCTACGCGTTTCACGCTGATGCCCTCGGCCTGGGCCAGTTCCTCATGCACCGATATGGCGATGAGGTCGCGCCACAAGAATCCAAGGATCAGCAGCACGGCCGCACCACCCGCCCAGACGACGGAAACGTCCTTCCAGTTCACCGTCAGGATGTCGCCGAACAAGAGGTCCATGTGGTCTCCCGCCGAGCCCGTGACGAGGCCAACAGTGACGATGCCGAGGGCGAGGGAGGAATGCGACAGAATGCCGAGCAGCGTGTCAGTGGCGAGGATCCGCTGGCTCTTCATCAGCATCAGCAGCAGCGCCACGGCGACAGCGGTGGCGACAGCACCCAGCGTGAGGCTGAAGCCCAGCAGTAGGCCCAGGCCCACACCGAACAGGCCCGAATGCGCCAGCGTCTCGCCGAAATAGGCCATGCGCCGCCACACGATGAAACAGCCGACGGGGCCCGCCACCGAGGCGATGGCGAGGCCGGCGAGCAGCGCGCGCTGGAAGAAGGGCTGGGTGAGGATGTCAAGCACGAGGGTCAGTGCCGGTGATCGTGATGGAGATGGTCATGCCCGCAGCCGTGGCTCTCATGGTCATGATCGTGGTGGTGGGTATAGGCGGCGATCATGCGCGCCGCGGCGGGGCCGAAGAGCTTGGCGAATTCCGGGTCCTGCTGGACCTTGATGGGGCCGCCCTCGCAGCAGACATGGCCGTTGAGGCAGATGACATGGTCGCTTTCCGCCATCACCATGTGAAGATCGTGGCTGACCATCAGGATGCCGCAGCCGTGGCGCTTGCGCACTTCGGAGATCAGCTCATACATGCGCGCCTCGCCCATGAAGTCGACGGCCTGCACCGGTTCGTCCAGCACGAGAAGCTGCGGCTTTCTGAGAAGCGCGCGGGCGAGCAGCGCGCGCTGCAGCTCGCCGCCCGAGAGGCGGGAGACGGTCGCATTCTTCAAGTACGAGATGCCCGTCTCGGCGAGGGCCTCGTCGATCTCGCTGTCGCTGGGCTTGAGGGTGAGCGAGAGGAGGCGGCGCACGTCGAGCGGCACATTGGCGGTGAGCGGAAAGCGCTGCGGCACATAGCCCACCCGCAGGTCTTTCGGCCGGATGATTTCGCCCGAGGTCAAAGGCTGGAGGCCGAGCAGGCAGCGCACGAGGGTCGACTTGCCGGCGCCATTGGGGCCGATGACGGTGACAATCTCGTTGGACCGCACGTCGAGATTGACCTGGTCGAGGATGGTGCGGCCGCCGATGGCGAGGGTGGCATCGCGCGCGCTGAGAATGGCGTTGGCGACCTTCAGCATCAGCGGGCCTCATGGCAGGTGGCGCAGAGGCCGGTGAGCTCCACCACGCTGCGGTGGACCTCGAAGCCCTGCGCCCTGGCGGCGGACTGAAGCGCCGCGAACGTCTCAGGCGCATCGAGCTCGGCGACGAGACCGCAGCTTTCGCAGACCAACAGGGCGGCGGGCTGGCCCTCGTGCGGGTGGGTGCAGGCGATGAAGGCGTTGCGGCTCTCGATCTTGTGGACGAGGCCATGCGCCTCGAGGAAGTCGAGCGCGCGGTAGACGGTGATGGGCGCCGGACGCGGCCCATGGCCCGCCATGCGCTCGATGATGTCATAGGCGCCGACCGCCGAATGGCTTTCGGCCACGCAGTTCAGCACCTCGCGGCGCTGGCCAGTAAGGCGGGAGCCGCGCCGCTCGCAGGTGCGCTCGGCCCGCGAGAGGATCTCGGCGGTGCAGGTGGCATGGTTGTGGTGGGGCGCCGGGAAGGACATGGACGTTATAATATTACATGCTTGCGGGAAGTTCCAGTTCCATCCACCATGGCCTTGAAAATCAGGAGTTCCGCCATGTCCCAACACAGCCACGGGTCTGCCACATCGACGGTTTTCGTGGAGAATGACCGGGTCATCGTCACCGAATGGCGCTTCGCGCCGGGCGCCAACACCGGCTGGCACAAGCACGGCCACGACTATGTGGTCGTTCCCCTGATGGACGGCAAGGTGCGGCTCGAGACGCCCACCGGCCCGGCGCACGCCGAGATGAAGGCGGGTGTTCCCTATTTCCGCCATGCCGGAGTGGAGCATGACGTGATCAACGCAAATGATACCGAATATGCCTTCATCGAGATCGAGCTGAAGTGAACATTCTCGTCCTCAATGCGGGTTCCTCCTCCCTCAAATTCGCCGTCTTCGACGGCGGGCTGAAACTGCTGATGAAAGGCCAGGTCTCCGGCATCGGATCGAAGCCGCGGTTGGAAGCCGACGGCCATTCCAGCCGCGAGGTGCCGCATGTGACGAGCCCCGGCGAAGGCTTGCTGGTGGCGGCGGAATGGCTGGCCGATAATGGCCATGAACCCGGCCAATTCATCGGTATCGGCCACCGCATCGTGCATGGCGGCACGCAATATGTGTCGCCCGTGGTGGTGGACGACCAGGTGCAGCGCGATCTTGACGCGCTGCGCATGCTGGCGCCCTTGCACCTGCCCTTCGGCCTCGGCGTGCTGCGCGAGATGCGCCGGGTGGCTCCGGAGGTGCCGAATATCGCCTGCTTCGATACCGCATTCCACGCCACGCAGCCGGAACTGGCCACCCGCCTTCCGTTGCCGCGCAACTATTTCGACAAGGGCTACCGGCGCTACGGCTTTCACGGGCTCAACTACCAGCACGTCGTGGAGGCGCTGCCGCGGATTTCGGGCAAGCCCCTGCCCCGCCGGTTGCTCGCGGCACACCTTGGCTCCGGCGCATCGATGTGCGCGATTTTCGACGGCAAGAGCGTGGCCACCACCATGGGCTTCTCGACCGCCGACGGCCTCGTCATGGGCACGCGCACCGGCTCGATCGACCCCGGCGTTCTGGTGGCGCTGATGCGCGACGAGCACATGGACCCCGGGCAGCTTGAGGACCTGCTCTACCGCAGAAGCGGGCTTTTGGGCCTTTCGGGCATCTCGGCCGACATGCGCGTGCTGCTGGCGAGCGGCCGCACCGAGGCGAGCGAGGCGGTGGACCATTACTGCTATTCCGCCGCGCGGCATGCCGCGTCTCTCGTGCCGGCCCTGGGCGGGGTCGATGCCATGGCCTTCACCGGCGGCGTGGGCGAGAATGCGGAAACCGTCCGTGAACGGATCATGTCGCGTCTAGAGTGGCTGGGAATTGGGCCCGGGAACGTCTATGTCGTCCCAGCCAACGAGGAACTCGCCATCGCGCGCGGCGTAAAGGAGCTGCTCTAGAAGCATCGTGCGGGCAAGTGGAATCGCTTGCGAAGCGAAAGACGCTCCAGATTCAAAAGCTGGCGCAACTTTCGGCGTGAATGTGAACGTCGATTTCTGCTCCGGCGTCGTCCACCACCCGAACGCGGTCAGGCCCGGTCTGTTCGTGCCGGTTTTCGCCGCGGGCCGCGCGCCGAGCTGGACGGTGCAATGCCCCGGGCGGCTGCGGAACAACCTCCTCATCCGCTTGCTGACGCCCTGCAACGGCCCGGAAGCCCGCGCCTACTTGCCAATTTCGCAGCGCTGAGCCAGACAGCAGCACACCGATCAGCTCGATGGCTTGCCGCTCAGTGCCGCATCGAGCTTGCGGTCGCGGCCATAAATGTCCGGCCGGAATTCGATCGAGCCGCCATCGCCCTCGAAGGCGGTGGCATAAATCAGGTGGACCGGGATGTGCTGGGGCAGCGGCACGCGCGTGGTCTTGCCGCTTGCGAAGGCCTGGTCGATCTTCGGCTTCGGCCAGCCGGCAAAGCCGCCCACCAGGCGATTGGCGAGGTCAATCGGCCGCGACAGGCGGATGCAGCCATGGCTGAAAGCGCGTGTGATGGCGAGGAACTTGTCCTTCGCCGGCGTATCGTGGAGATAGATGTTGTAAGGGTTGGGCAGCATGAACTTCACTTTGCCCAGCGCGTTCCTGGGTCCCGGCTTCTGACGGAAGGTGAAGGGGAAATTGCCCTTGCCATAGGCATTCCAGTTGATGCCGCCCCAAGAGGCCAGCTTGCCGTTCATGAAGACTTCGAAGTCGCCCGCATAGGCGGAAGGATTGCGCCGCAGCTTCGGCAGCATCTCGCCCGTCGCGATGGAATAGGGCACCGTCCAGGTGGGGTTGATCTCGACATACTCAAGCTCGTCGGAAAACTCCGGCGTCTGGGTGGCGACAGCGCCCACCACAACGTCCATGCGGTCGACGATGTCCTCGTTCTGGATTTCGCTCAGCTCGAAGGCGGCGAGGTTCACCATATAGTGGTGTGCGCCGAGGTCTTCCGGCATCCAGCGCCAGCGCTCCATGTTGAGCATGACCTGGCGGGCACGGTTGGCCGGCGGCACATTGAGTGCGAGAATCGTCTGCTTGCCGATGATGCCCCTGGGCTCCAGCCCGTTGCGCAGCTGGAAACTGCGCACGGCCAGCACGGTGGAGGAATCGTAAAGGTCGCCCTGGCCGGCTCCGCCGCCCGGATGATCTCCGGTCAGCATCAGCTTCTCGCGGATGTCAGGGATGCGCGGATCGCTGTCACCCGGCTTGATGTCGGCGCCCATCGGGATCGCGTCCCAGTCGACCGACTCCGACATGGCGCGGTAGAGCGCGAGAATCTTTTTCAGCGCCTGGTAATGCGGGTTGTGCGGCTCGAACGCGTCGAGGAAGTCGCCGGGGTCATTCTGCTTCGAGAAGCCCGTCATGATCGCCAGCACATCCACCGTCTTGCGATTGCGGTAATTCTTCGGGTCAACCTTGGTGGGCGTCAGCCGGCCGATCTTCAGGTCAGTCGCATAGTTGACGAAGAAGGCGGTGAAGAACAGTTCGGCCAGCGCCGCGCTATCGGCATCGTTCGGATCGATCGTGTCACGCAGCTGGATCAGCGCGTCGATGGGATAGTCGGCGGGGTTGAGCCCGTCGTCACCGGCATCGGCCAGCCGCTGCAAGAAGGGCGTCATGCGCCCGGTGCCCACCCAGTAGATGGGCGCCTGGTCGCGGATATAATGCGCGATCAGCGCCGGCCGGATGCGCTCCAGTGGCAATGGCAGACGATCCGGCCCGTTCAGCACGTCGGCGATCGCCGTCTGAACCTCCGCCGGCGGCGGGGCTGCCGTCGTGGGCTTGGCATGGGCGCCGGCGGCAAGATATGCGCACACCAGCATTGCAAGGAGAAGTCTCGTCGCCGTCCGCATCAATCGTCCACCCTCACACGTTCAGCAGGAGGTACTCGCGCTCCCACGAGCTGATGACCCTCCGGTAGTTCTGCATCTCCTGGTACTTCACGTCATTATAGGCTTCGCAGAACTTTTCGCCCAGCACCTGCTTCAAGGCTTTCGTATAATTCAGCTTGTCGAGACTCTCGTCGAGGCTGATGGGCAGGGTATGGGCATAGCGGTAGGCCGAGCCCTCAACCGGGTCCGACGGCTTGATGCGCTCCACCATGCCGAGATAGCCGCAGGCGAGCGAGGCGGCGAAGGCGAGGTAGGGATTGGCATCCGCCCCCGGCACGCGATTCTCGACGCGGGTGTTGTTGGGATCCGACGACGGCACGCGCAGCGAGACGGTGCGATTGTCGATGGCCCAGTGGACATTGGTGGGCGCATCCGAATCAGGCACCAGGCGGCGGTAGGAATTGACATTCGGCGCGCACAGCGACAGCGCCGCCGCGAGGTAGCGCTGCAGGCCGCCGATGTGGTTGAGGAACTGCTTCGAGGGCGAACCGTCCTTGTTGGCAAAAATGTTCTTTCCGGTCTTCAGGTCCATCACCGACTGGTGGATGTGCATGGAGGAACCGGGCTCATTCTCGTGCGGCTTGGCCATGAAGGTCGCATACATGTCGTGCTTCAGCGCCGCCTGGCGCACCGTGCGCTTGAACAGGAAGACCTGGTCGGCCAGTTCCAGAGGGTCGCCGTGGTTGAAGTTGATCTCGAGCTGGGCGGGGCCGCTTTCGTGGCTCAGCGTATCGACGTCAAGTTCCTGCGCCTCGCAGTAATCGTAGATGTCTTCAACGATCGGGTCGAAGTCGTTGGCGGCATCAATGCCATAGGCCTGGCCGCCCGGCTCCTTTCGGCCAGAACGCCCGATGGCTGCATCGAGCGGATAGTCGGGATCGATATTCTTCTTGACGAGGTAGAACTCGAGCTCTGGCGCCACGACGGGCTTCCAGCCCTTGTCCTTATAGGCCTGCAGCACGCGCTTCAGCACGTGACGCGGCGAAATCAGCACCGGCTCGTCGTCGAGGTGAAAGGCATCGCAGATCACCTGCGCGGTCGGCTCCTGGTACCAGGGCACGAAGCGGATCGTGTCAGCGTCGGGCTTCATGTAGATGTCGATGGCGCTGTCGGAGACGGCGCGCGTATCCTGCGTGTAGCGGCCGTTGATCGTCAGCGTGAAGACTTCCTCGGGGATGCGAAGCCCGCGGGAGCGGTTGCCGGAAAGAAATTTCTTAGGCGGAAGAATCTTGCCGCGCGCCGTGCCGTTCATGTCGGCCACGAGGCATTCAACCTCGCTGATCTTGTGCTCGCTCAGCCATTCCTCAAATCGCGATTGGGTCATGATTGTCCAAGTATTGTTGCAACGGCCCACTGTAGCGCGGAAGCTTGACCGAACAAAAGGGGGGCCGCTAAACCCTCATTATCATGCCGAACTCCATTTTCGCCCCGAGCTATTACCAGGCCACCGCAACGCCCTCGCCCGCCTATGCCGCACTGGCGGGCGAAATATCCGCGGATGTGTGCATTGTGGGAGCGGGCTATACAGGGCTTTCGGCCGCCGTGGAGCTGGCGGAGGCGGGTTACAGGGTGGTGGTCGTGGAAGCGGAGACAGCCGGCCACGGCGCCTCGGGGCGCAATGGGGGGCAGATCTGCACCGGCTTTTCCTCAGGCCAGGACAAGATCGCCGGCCAGCTGGGCCGCGATGACGCCCGCAAGTGCTTCGACATCGCCGAAGAGTCAAAGCGCCTGCTGGTGGATCGGATCAAGCGATACAACATCGATTGCAACCTGCGCTGGGGCTATCTCCACGTGCTGCCCAAGCCCAACCGCATGGACGGGCTGAAAGAGTGGAAGGACGAGTGGGACGCGCTCGGTTACACCGACACCCAGATCCTAGACGCTTCCCAGCTTGCGGAGAAGCTCGGCACGCGCGCCTATCACGGCGCGCTGCGCGAGGGCGGGGCGGGGCATTTCCATCCGCTGAACTATTGCCTGGGGCTTGCACGTGCCGCAACGGAAGCGGGTGCCGTCATCCATGAGCATTCGCCGGCTGTCGAGGTCGATACGAGTTCGAAGCCGTTCGTGCGCACGGCTCATGGCAAGGTCAATGCACGCTTCGTGATCGTCGCCTGCAATGGCTATCTGGGGCGCCTCGTGCCGCAGCTTTATGGCAAGGTGCTGCCGGTGACGAGCTATATCATCGCCACCGAGCCCCTGGGCGAAAACCGCGCCCGCGCGCTGATCCGCGACGGCGAGGCGGTGGCGGACACCAATTTCATCGTCGACTATTTCCGCATCACCTCCGACACGCGCATGCTGTTCGGCGGCAAGGCGAGCTACACGACCCGCGAGCCCTCACACCTGGCGCCCGAGATGCGGGAGTCGATGGTGAAGATCTTCCCGCAGCTGCGCGATGCGAAGGTGGATTTTGCCTGGGGCGGCTACATCGCCATCACCCACAACCGCATTCCGGACTGCGGGCGCCTGAGCCCCACCGCCTATTATGCCCATGGCTATTCCGGCCAGGGCGTAGCGCTGGCGGGCATCTATGGCAAGCTGATCGCCGAAGCCGTCCGCGGCACGGCGGAGCGCTTCGATTTGCTGTCGCGGGTGCGGCATATCCCCTTCCCCGGCGGACCCGTGCGCGTGCCGCTGCTTGCCGCCGCCATGTTGTTTTACCGTATCAAGGATGCCCTGGGCTGATGAGCAAGCTGTTCTCCCCCGTCACTTATCGCGGCATGACCCTTAAGAACCGGGTGATCGTCGCGCCCATGTGCCAGTATTCCGCACAGCATGGCTTTGCCAATGACTGGCACCTCGTGCATCTCGGCCGCTTCGCGCTGGGCAGCTTCAGCCTTGTCATCGTCGAGGCCACCGGTGTGACGCCGGAAGGCCGCATCTCCTATGGCTGTCTCGGCCTGTGGGAGGATGCGCAGATCGCGCCGCTCAGGCGCATCGTCGAATTCCTGCACCAGAATGACGCCAAGGCCGGCATCCAACTCGCGCATGCGGGGCGCAAGGCAAATGCGCCCATCCCGTGGCGGGGCAGCTTCAACGAGACGGACGCCGAAAAGCAAACGCTGGGCTTTGAATCCTGGACGTCCGTTGCGCCCTCGGCAGAGCGGCACACCGCATCCTATCCGGTTCCGGCAGCCCTCGATGCTGCGGGCCTCGCCCGCCTTCGCGACGGCTTCGTGGGGGCCGCCCGGCGGGCCGAAGCCGCGGGCTTCGACATGATCGAACTCCATTCCGCCCATGGCTATCTGCTCAACCAGTTCCTCTCGCCCGTCGCCAACAAGCGTGACGATGATTATGGCGGCAGCCTCGGGAACCGCATGCGCTTTCCCCTTGAAGTGGCCCGCGCGGTGCGCGCGGCATGGCCCAAGGACAAGCCCGCCTTCGTGCGCATCTCGGTGACCGACTGGATCGAGGGCGGCGTGACGGTGGAGGAGAGTGTGGCTTATGCCAAGGAGCTGAAGGCCATCGGCTATGACCTCGTGCACTGCTCGTCCGGGGGCTTCGATGGCGCGAAGATTCCCGTCGGGCCGTTGTATCAGGCGCCGCTGGCCGAGGCGGTCCGGAAAGGTGCGGATGTGCCGGCCGCAGCAGTGGGCCTGATCTCCAAGGCTGAGGAGGCCGAGAGCATTCTCGAAAAGGGCCAGGCCGACCTGATCGCACTGGCCCGCCAGGCGCTGGATGACCCGAACTGGCCGCTGCATGCGATGCGCGAACTGCTCCCCGGGGACACATACGGGAACTGGCCCCAGCAGGCGGGCTATGCCGTGCGCAACAAGGACCGGGCGCTGGGGCTGGCGAAGTAGCCCCTATTCCGCGATGGGCACGGCCCTCGCGCCCCTCTGCCAAGCCTTGAGGCAGAGGTATTCCATGATCAGCGAGGAGGCCGCGAGCGACGTGATCTCGGCGTGATCGTAGGGCGGCGACACTTCCACAACGTCCATGGCGACGAAGTTCACGTCCGTCAGCCTGCGGATGATCGAGGCCGCCTGGTGATAGCTGAGGCCGCCGGGGATGGGCGTTCCCGTTCCGGGCGCCACAGAGGGATCGAGGCAGTCGATGTCGAAGGTGAGGTAGGCCTTGTTGGCGCCCACCACCTTCCGGATAATGCCGGCCATCTGAGCCGGCGTCGATTCATGCACTTCGTCGGCATAGACGATCCTGAAGCCGTAGGTCCGCTCGCCGGCGAAGACCGTGCGGATGCCGATCTGGACCGATTTCTTCGGGTCGATCAGGCCTTCCTTCACCGCGTAGCCGAACATGGTGCCATGGTCGATCCGGCCGCCGTCATCGGGTTCGACGTCGCGGTGCGCATCGAAATGAACGAGCGACAAAGGGCCGTGCTTCCTGGCGTGTGCCTTCAGCAGCGGATAGGTGACGTAGTGGTCGCCGCCGAGCGAGATCATCTCGGCGCCGGATGAAATGATCTCCGTGGCGTGGTCCTCCAGCCGCTGCGGAAAATTCTCCTTGCGGCCCCAATCGAAGAAACAGTCGCCATAATCGACGACGGCGAGCGTGTCGAAGGGATCGAAGTTCCACGGCCAGAACGGGCCCCAGGCATTCTCGGCGGAGGCCTTGCGGATGCCCTCCGGCCCCATGCGCGTGCCGGAGCGGTGCGACACGGCCTGGTCGAAGGGAATGCCGGTGACGGCGATGTCCACGCCCTTGAGATCGCGCGAGTACTTGCGGCGCATGAAGGAGAGTGCGCCGGCATAGGTGGGCTCCCACTGCGTGCCCTTAAGCTGTTCGCGGCGGAAGGCACTGTCGCCCGGGAAAGGGCCGTCAGGGTTCATCTCCAGCGACATTCGCCTACTCTGTCAGGACAATCGAATCTTCGGGAGCCCAGGACACCCAAACGGTCTGGCCGCGCTCAACTCCGGAGCCGCCGAGCCGCGTATCGTTCTGGACATTGACCGAGAGGTCGAGCCCGTCCGCCGCCTCGATGACGACGTGACTCGTGTCGCCGTAATATGCGACGTCACGCACCTTGCCCTGAACCCGGATGGCGCTGGCCGGTTCCGTTGTGGCGATCTTGAGCTTTTCAGGCCGCACCGCGACGGCCACCGTGCCGCCCACCAGCCCGTCGCTTGCCAGTTCCATGCGGCCAACGCCTTTCAGCTCGCAGTCGATCTTGCGGCCGATCTGGCGGTGCACGCGGGCATCGATGAGATTCACCTTGCCGATGAAGTCGGCAACGAAGCGGCTTTTCGGATGCTCGTAGAGCTCGCCGGGCGTCGCCACCTGCTGGACCGCGCCCTTGTCCATGACGGCGATGCGGCTCGCCATGGACAGCGCCTCGTCCTGGTCATGCGTCACGATGATGAAGGTGATGCCGACGGTTTCCTGCAGCCGCGTCAATTCCATGCGCATGTCGTCGCGCAGCTTGGCGTCGAGGGCCGAGAGCGGCTCGTCCAGCAGCAGCACCTTGGGGCGCTTGACGAGGGCCCGGGCGAGCGCCACGCGCTGGCGCTGGCCGCCCGACATCTGGTCCGGCTTGCGGGTGGCGAGTGCGGTGAGCTTCACCATGTCGAGGGCTTCACCGGCGCGGCGCTTGATCTCGTCCGGGGCAACGCCCGTCACCTTCAGGCCATAGGCCACATTCTGCTCCACCGTCATGTGGGGAAACACCGCATAGGACTGGAACACCATGTTGGTGGGCCGCTTGTTGGGCGGCGTGAAGGCCATGTCCTCGCCGCCGATGATGATCTGGCCGGAGGTGGGCGTTTCAAGGCCGGAGATCATGCGCAGGAGCGTGGTCTTGCCGCAGCCAGATGGACCAAGGAGCGCGAAGAACTCGTTCTGCGCAATATCAAGCGAAACATTGTCGACGGCGGTGACGCCGCCCGGAAAGGCCTTGGTGACGTTGCGGATGGAAACGATGGCGTCTGACATGATGTTCAACCCTTGTCCGCCTTGGGCGGCGCCTGGAGCTTCATTGCGAGGACGGTGGCAACCACGGTGATGACGATCAGCACGGTCGAGGCCGCGTTGATCTCCGGCGAGACGCCGCGGCGCACCAGCGAATAGACCTTGACCGGGAAGGTGACCGTTTCAGGCCCAGAGGTGAAGAAGGTGATGACAAAGTCATCGAGCGACAGCGTGAAGGCCAGAAGTGCTCCGGCGATGAGGCCGGGCTTCATGTAGGGCACGATGATCGACCAGAAGGTCTGCCATTCGGAGGCACCCAGGTCCTTCGAGGCTTCCTCGAGCTGGCGGTTGAAGCCCACGAGGCGCGAGCGCACGACCACCGCCACGAAGGGAAAGCAGAAGGTGACATGCGCGAAGATGATGTTGCCGAGGTTCAGGGGCCACGGCATGTGGACGAAGAACTCCATCAAGCCTGAATTGACGAAGAACAGCAGCAGCGCCACGCCCATGCAGATTTCGGGGATCACGATGGGCAGCGCCATGAAGCCCTCATAGGCGCCCTTCAAGGGAAAACGGAAGCGCCACATCAGCAGCGCGGTGAGCGCTCCCAGCACGGTGGCGATCACCGTCGCAATAACGGCGATCACCAGCGAGTTGGTGAGCGCCTCGATCAGCGAGGCGTTGTTCCAGGCCTTGGCGTAATTGTCGAGCGTGAAGCCGCGCCACACCACACCGCGCTTATCGGTGTTGAAGGAAAAGGCGACGAGCGTGATGATAGGCGCATAGAGCACGAAAAAGTTCACACCGAACAGCGCCTTGAGCCAGGTGCGGCTGCCGTAGTCGAGGGGTCCCTGCCCCGGTTTCAGCTGGGCGGCCATCAGACGTCCACTCCCTTGCTGCGAAGGGTGAAGAGATAGCGCAGCGCCAGCGCGCCAAAAGTGGCGTACATCAGCAGGAAGGACAGCGCCGCGCCGAAGGGCCAGTCATTGGCCGCCTTGAACTGGCGCTCGATGACATTGCCGATCATCAGCGCATTGGCGCCGCCCAAGAGGTCCGGCGTGAGGAAGGAGCCGAGACACGGGATGAACACGAGGATGATGCCGGAGACGATTCCCGGCATGGTGAGCGGCACGGTGACGCGCATGAAGGTCTGGAACTGCGAGCCGCCGAGATCGAGACTGGCTTCGAGATAGGATTTGTCGAGCCTTTCGATGGTGGCATAAAGCGGCAGCACCATGAAGGGCATATAGACATAGACGAGCCCGAAGATGACCGCGAAATTATTGTAGAGCATCTCGTAGGGGCCGAGGCCCACCCAGCCCAGGATCTTGTTGACGTATCCCTGGGTGCGGAACACCGCGATCAGCGCGTAGGTGCGGATGAGGAGGTTGATCCAAAAGGGCAGCACGACGAGCAGAAGCAAGAGCGGCTTCCACTTGTCCTTGGCGAAGCAGATGCCGAAGGCGATGGGATAGGCCGTGAGCAGGCACAGCGCGGTGGCCAGTGCCGAGATCCACACCGACTTCCACATAATGCCGAGATACAGCGGATCGAAAGCGCGGATATAATTGCTAAAGCCAGTGAGGTAATCATAGCCGGTGATCGACACCTGGCCATCGACAATCGCCTTGTCGCTGAATGACATGACGAAGAGGAAGCCGAGCGGGATGATAAAGAAGGCCAGAAGCCACAACGATGGCGGCATCCCTAGGGTCCAGAAGACCCGCGGATTCTGTTTCCAGTTCTCCAAGATGCGTTCACTCCCCCTTTAGCCGTTTTCTTTGAAGCTAGCCCAGCACGGCACGGCACGGCAACCCCGGCTATAACCTTGCGAACGCCCGGCCGATGGCGGCAACCGCAAAATCGGCATCGGCCCGGCTAAACACGATGGGCGGCCTGATCTTCAGCACATTGCCCGATTTTCCCTCACCGCCCACCAGCGCCCCTTCGTCACGGATGAGGTTCAGAAGCCGGTGCATGACACCTCCGGCGGGCGCCTTTGACGCCCGGTTATGCACCAGTTCCACGCCTGTTGCGAGGCCCACGCCGCGCACGTCGCCGATCAGGGAATGCTTCTGCATGAGGCCTGACAAGCCCCGGCGGAAATAGGCGCCGGTGTCGCGCGCATTCTCCAGCAGGTTCTCGTCGCGGATCACGTCCAGCACGGCCATTCCGGCGGCACCTGCAACATTGTTGCCCCCGAAGGTGGAGAAGAAGGGCCCGAACTGCAGGAAATGCGACAGGATCTCAGGCCTGGTGATGACGGCGCCCAGCGGATAGCCATTGCCGGCCGGCTTGCCGATGGTGATGAAATCGGGTGTCACGCCATGGTGGCGGTGGCCCCAGAAGGAAGGGCCCATGCGGCCGAAGCCGGACTGGACCTCGTCCGCAATGAACAGCCCGCCCGCTTGGCGTACGCGCCCGGCAATGCCCTGCAGATACCCCGCCGGCGCATCGAGGATGCCGTTGGTCATGAAGGCCGAGTCGACCATGACTGCGGCAACGCCGAAGCCCTTCTCCCGCAATTCTGCAATGAGCGGACCGGCCAGCGCGGCATAACACTCGCCCACGTCAGCGTCCTGCGCGCCATAGGGGCCGCGATAAACATCGGGCGCCGGGAGCAGGCGGATATGCGGCGCATTCCAGTGCGCAGGCGCGTTGGAGGGCGAGAAGGCGTCGATCGCCTCGCTCACGCCGTGATAGGCGAAGTCCATGCACAGGCCGCCGGTATGGCCGGTAAAGGCCTTGGCCATGCGCCAGGCGAGATCATTCGCCTCGCTGCCGGAATTGACGAAGGTGACGGCGGTCAGGCCCTCGCCCGCAAGTTCGGTCAGCCGCTCGGCATATTCCAGCGCCTGGTCGGTGATGTAGCGGGTGTTGGTGTTGAGCGTGCGCGCCTGCCGCGCGATGGCCTCGGCCACGTAGGGGTGCGCGTGGCCCACATGCGGCACGTTGTTGTAGCAGTCGAGATAGCGCCGGCCATCGGACGCGGTGAGCCACACGCCCTCGCCCTTCACGATGTGCAGGGGCGGATCGTAGAAGACATAGAGCTTCTCGCCCATCACCCGGCGGCGGCGCGCAATCGCCTCCTCCGCCGTCTTCGGGTGCTGCGGAGGCGCGCCCGGGAAGGCCGCGGCGCGGCGGATGAGCGCCCGGACTTCGTCATGCCCGATCCTCCGCAGCTCGCGGATCATCGGCATGCTGCGGCTATTGAAGGCCTGGAAATAATCCTGCGAGGCAATGCCGTTCGAGGCCTTCAGCGCATCGACCAGCGGCGTCATCAGCAGGCGGGCCTCGATCAGGTCCACGAGCGCATCGGCCTCCGCCTCTTCCAGCGGCGTCACGCTGCGATAGCCGCGCACCAGTTCGAAGATGGTGCCGGCGGCATTCATGTCAGGCGTCAGGAAATCGCCCGCGGCATTTGCGAGATCGAGAACGAGCGGCCCATGCACCATGTCGCCGAAGTCGATGATGCCGGTGACGCGCCCCTGCGCATCGACGAGCACATTGTGCGGGTGCACGTCGCCGTGGATGATCTGGGCCCGCATGCAGCGCAGCGCGGGCGCGGTGACGGCCTCGTGCCGCGCCAGGATCTCGGCGGCCAGCGCGCGGTCTTCGGGGGCGAGGTTCCCAACTTCGGGGGCGAGCCTCCGGATGTTGCGGGTGTCCCAGACGAGATCACGCTCGGCCGGTGCGCCATGGATGAAGCCGCGCAGCGCCAGCCCAAGGCGCGCCAGCAGCTGCCCCATTTCGAACAAGGCCTCGCGCGCCAGCGTCTCGCCGCCCAGCACACGGCCTTCGAGCCAGGAGAGCGCCATAATGGGGTAACTGCTGGCGCCATGCGTGAGTCCGCCAAGCAAGACGCCGTCACGCGTGCGGATAAGGCGCGGCACGGTGAGTGCGGGATCAGCTGCGGCGATGTGCTCCAGCGCGGCGGCCTGGCATTGCAGCACCGCATCCCCTTCCGCCGGGTGGCAGACCTTGAATACAGTGCTACGGCCATCGCTGTTCTTGATCCGGTAATTCTGGTCACGCTCGCCTTCCAGCGCTGACCATGCCCCGCTCAGTCCGTAATACTCCAGTGCGAAAGCCTGGAGCAGGTCGAGAGGCAGGGCGGGCGGTCTCAGCGTATCGAGCATGATGCTCCGGACGTTGGAACGAAAAGGGGCGGCCCTTGCGGGACCGCCCCGAGATGGCCCCGGTTAAGAGGCGCGGATACGCGTCCAGATCTGGTCGCGCTGCTTGATGGCTTCCTCGCCGAGATAAAGGTTCGGCTCGCACTTGGCCAGCGCGCTGGCGGGCGGGAAGATGACGGGATTGTTCTGGTAGTCCGTCGGCATCAGGTCTCTCGCCGCCTTGTTGGTTGTGGCATATTGGATGGTGGTGGCGATGCCCGCACCCTCCTTTGCGTCGAGAATGAAGTTGAGGAAGGCCATGGCGTTCCCTGGGTGCGGCGCGCCCTTCGGCACGGCCATGGTGTCCTGCCACACCAGCGAGCCTTCCTTCGGCACCACGTAGTCGAGGTCCGTGTCCTCGGTCATCACTTGCTTGATGTCGCCATTCCACTCCTGGCAAAGCTTGACCTCGCCCGAGGCCAGCAGGTCCTGTCCGTTGTCGGGCGCGAAGACCTTGATGTTCTTCTTCTGCGCGATCAGCAGGTCTTCGACCTTCTTTAGCTCGTCCGCATTGGTCGAGTTCCACGAATAGCCGAGATACTTGAGGCCGGCGCCCAGCACGTTCTGCTGGTCGGCGAGCATCGAGATGGCGCCCGCATATTCGTCTGAGTCGAGGAGCACCTTCCAGCTGTCGGGCGCCGCACTGACGGCCGACTTGCGGTAACCGATGCCGATGGTGCCCCACATGTAGGGGATCGAGTACTTGCGGCCCGGGTCGAACTGCGCGTCCTGGAACAGCGTGTCGATGTTGGTCATGTTGGGGATCTTGGAGTGATCGAGCGGGATCAGCATGTCCGCCTTGATCATGCGCTCGAGATAGTCATTGGTCGGCACGATCACGTCATAGCCGGGGTTGCCGCCCTTGAGCTTGGCGAAGAGCTCGTCATTGTCGGCATAGAGATCCATCTTCACCTCGATGCCGGTGGCATCGGTGAACTCGGCGAGCGTGTTCTCGCCGATATAAGTATCCCAGTTGTAGAAGTTCAGCTTCTTCTCTTCCTCGGCCATGGAAAAGCGCGGAAGGAAGGTGAGGCCAGCAAACAGCGCGCCTGTGCCCCGCAGGACAGCGCGGCGGTTGGGACGGAACCGCGGACGGAAAGTGGGCATTCTCGTAAATCCTTTCGTTCGTTTGTTTTGGGCACCGCAAGCTTCGACCGCCCGGTGCAGACAGCGGCCCCATTCTGGTGAGAGAACTTAGCGTTCCCTCACCCCCCGGCCAATCTGAATCTACTTAAGCTTTTTTAATCTCGAACGACTTCAGCCTTGACCTGGGCATAGGTCGCGTCCAGGGCGGCCCGGGCAAGGCGGACCAGCTCATCGATCTCCTTCCTGGCGATGACCAGCGGCGGCGCCAGCACCATGGTGTCCCAGCAGGCGCGCATGATCAGGCCGTTCTTGAAGCAATTGTCGCGGCACATGGCGCCTACCCGGCCCGGGCTGGCGAAACGGCCGCGCCTGGCCTTGTCGTTGGAGAGCTCGATGGCGCCGATGAGGCCCACCGAGCGCGTCTCGCCGACGATCGGATGGTCGCGCAGCGAGGCCAGCGCCCCGGCGAAATAGGGGCCGATGTCGCGGGTGTTGCCCACCAGGTTCTCGCGCTCGATGATCTCGATGTTCTTCAGCGCCACAGCGGCCGCCACCGGGTGACCGGCATAGGTCATGCCGTGGTAGAACTCGCCGCCCAATTCGAAAAAGTCCTTGATCAGGTGGTCGGCGAAGGCCACCGCGCCAATCGGCAGGTAACCTGACGACAGGCCCTTGGCCATCGGCACGATGTCGGGCTCGAAGCCCATGGTCTCAAAGCCCCACCAGTTGCCGGTGCGCCCGAAGCCGCAGATGACTTCGTCGGAAATGATCAGCACGCCATGCTTCCGGCAGATGCGCTGAACCTCCGGCCAATAGGTCGGCGGCGGGATCAGCACGCCGCCCGCACCCTGGATCGGCTCACCGATGAAGGCGGCGACGTTGTCGGGGCCAACCTCGAGGATCTTCTTCTCGACCTCGGCCGCAGCCTCGACGCCGAATTCCTCCGGCGTCTTGTCGCCGCCGAAATCGAACCAGTGCGGCTGCTGCACGTGGTGGAAGCCGGGGAACTCGGTGCCCACCTGGTCATGCATGCCCTGGAAGCCGCCGAGATTGGCCGCCACCATGGTGGAGCCGTGATAGCCGCGGGTGCGGGCGATGAAGTGCTGGCGGTAAGGCTTGCCCTTCAGCTTCCAGTAATGGCGCACGAAACGCACGATGGTGTCGTTCGATTCCGAGCCCGAATTGGTGAAGAAGATGTGCTTGAAGCGCTTCGGCATCACCGAGGAGATCTTGGCGGCGAGCTCCGTCGCCGGAACCGTCGTCGTCTTGAAGAAGGTGTTGTAGTAGGGCAGGTCGAGCATCTGCTTGTAGGCAGCCTCGGCCAGTTCCTTGCGGCCATAGCCCACATTCACGCACCACAGGCCCGACATGCCGTCCAGGAGCTTGTGGCCATTGCCGTCCCAAATCCAGATGCCGTCCGCCTGGGTCATCACCCGCGGCCCGCCCTCGGCATGGAAGGACTTGTGATCGGTGAAGGGGTGGAAGTGATGCGCGATGTCGTTGCGGATGACTTCGGCGATGTCGATGTTCTTGTTCAGGACGTTCATGGCACTCTCCAAACTGAATACAGTGAATGGCCCCAAGCCGGCGCCGGCGGGGCAGGCAATCAGATAAAATGCGGAATACTTACGGCTTGAATCCGATGCGCGCGCAATGAAGCATGACTTCATCATACGCGGTCTTTGACCAGATGGGCAAAATCGCCCCTGATATGGTCGCGTGGAAACACATGCGGCGCTTATGCCATTTCCGCCGTCCCTTGGCAAGGAACAGGCGGGCGAACCTTGCATCACCCCGCGAAGGCCGCCGCCATCAGCCGCCTCGTATAATCTTCCCGCGGGCGTTCCATCACCTCGCCGGGACTCCCCTGTTCCACTACACTGCCATCCTTCATCACCATGATGTGGTCGGCCATGGCGCGCACCACGGCGAGGTCGTGGCTGATGAAGAGGTAGGAGAGGTTGTTGGCCTGCTGCAGGTCCCTGAGCAAATCCACGATCTGCTTCTGCACCTGGCGGTCCAGCGCCGAGGTCGGCTCGTCCAGCACCACCACTTTTGGTTTGAGGATGATGGCGCGCGCGATGGCGATGCGCTGGCGCTGGCCGCCCGAGAATTCATGCGGGTAGCGGTTGCGCAGGCCTGGATCGAGCTGCACCTCCTCCAGCGCCCGGGCGGCACGCCGGTCCCGTTCGGCGCGGGACATGGAGGGCTCGTGCACCAGCAGCCCCTCGGTGACGATCTGGCCCGCCGTCATGCGCGGGCTCAGAGACCCGAAGGGGTCCTGCAGCACGACTTGCAATTCGCGGCGCAGGGGCCGCATCTCCTCGCGCGGGAGGTTCTGGATCGAGCGGTTCTCGAAGGCGATGGCGCCCTCGCTGGGGAGAAGCCGCAGCACGGCGCGCGCAAAGGTGGACTTGCCGGAGCCAGATTCGCCGACGATGCCGATAGTCTGGCCCTGGCGCAGCGTCATCGACACGCGGTCCACCGCGCGCAGTTCGAGCGGCGGGCCGGACAGGAATCCGCCGCCGATCCTGAAGGTGACGCGCACGTCGGTGGCGTCGATCATCTTGCGGGCATTGGGCGCAACCGGCAGTTTGCGGCCCGTGGGCTCGGCCTCAAGCAGCGCCTTGGTGTAAGGATGCTTCGGGTTCGCGAAGAGCTCGGCCGTCTCGCCCTCCTCCACCACCTCGCCGCGGCGCATAACATAGACCCGGTGCGCGATGCGCTTCACGATGTTGAGGTCATGGGTGATGAAGACCATTCCCATGCCGAGGCGCTGCTGCAGGTTCGCCATCAGCTCCAGGATCTCAGCCTGGATGGTGACGTCGAGAGCCGTCGTCGGCTCGTCGGCGATCAGCAGGTCCGGGTTGTTGGCAAGCGCCATGGCGATCATCACCCGCTGGCGCTGGCCGCCGGACATCTCATGCGGGTAGGAGCCCATGCGGCGCTCCGGCTCCGGGATGTGCACCATGCGCAGCATCTCGATGGCCCGCGCCCGGGCCTCCGCTGCACCCAGCCGCCGGTGCTTGCGGATCGGCTCGATCAACTGGCCGCCGATGGCGTAGAGCGGGTCGAGCGAGGTCATCGGCTCCTGGAAGATCATGGTGATCTTGGCGCCGCGGATGTCGTTCAGCTGGGATTTCGAGATCGCCAGCAAATTGGTCCCGCGATAATCGACCGCGCCGGTGGCCTTGCCGTTGGACGCGAGAAGGCCCATCGCGGCCATCATCAGCTGGCTCTTGCCGGAGCCCGATTCGCCGACGATGGCGACGGTCTCGCCCGCGTTCACATGCAAGTCCACGCCCTTGACCGCCTCGACGGCGCCGTCGGGAGTGGCGAAGCTTACCTTCACGTTCTGGATGTCGAGGATGCGCCCGCTCATGTCAACGGTCCTTCGGGTCGAGCGCGTCACGCAGGCCGTCGCCGATGAAGTTCAGCGCGAAAAGCGTGGTGGTGAGGAAGAATGACGGAAAAATCAGCAGCCAAGTGGCGCTGGGAATGTTCTTCGCACCCTGGCTGATGAGCACGCCCCAGCTCGACATCGGCTCCTGCACGCCCAGCCCCAGGAAGGACAGGAAACTCTCGAGGATGATGACCTGCGGAACGAGCAGCGTCATGTAGATGACGACGGGGCCAAGCAAGTTCGGCACCACGTGGCGGAGCAGTATGCCGCAGGGCGAGACGCCCAGCGCCTCGGCGGCCTGCACATATTCCTGGCGTTTCAAGGACAGCGCCTGGCCGCGCACGATGCGCGCCATGTCGAGCCACAGCACCGCGCCGACGGCCAGGAACATCAGCACGAAGTTGCGCCCGAAGAACACCACCAGCATGATGACGAAGAAGATGAAGGGCAGCGAATAGAGAACGTCGACAATCCGCATCATGATCTCGTCGGTGCGGCCGCCGGTGAAGCCGGAAATCGCCCCATAGAGCACGCCGATCACCACGGCAACGACGCCAGCGAGAAGGCCGATGGCCAGCGACACACGGCCGGCGATCAGCGTGCGGGTCAGCAGGTCGCGGCCGACATTGTCGGTGCCGAAGAAGAAATACTCATGCTTGATATCGGCGCTCATGGTCATTTTCAGGCCGTCGGGCGATTTATCGGCTACCTGCGCGTTCTTGAAGACGTCCGAGCGGTCGATGTAGCGCGTCACGCGCTCGTCGATGGGCTTGGCCGAGGTGACAGTGATGAAGATCTTGCCGTCCTTCTCCTTCCAGCCTCCAAGGCTGAGGCGCGAACGCTTCACCGCATCCTTGACCGCGAGGCCGATGGCATCGGGCTTGGGATAGGCCTCGAGGCTGGGCGGCACGCGGGTATAGTCTTGGTAGATCGTGGTGAAGTCATGCGGCGTGAACCAGGGACCCACGGCGCAGATCAGCGCCATGAAGGCAAGATACCAGATGCTCACCATGGCGGCCTTGTTGGCCTTGAGACGGTTCCAGGCATCGGCCCACAGCGAGCGGCCCTTGGTGGCGGCGGCCGGGAACGTTGCATCAGTCATAGCGCACCCGCGGATCGACAACGGCATAGAGAATGTCGACGACGAGGTTGAAGACGATGGTGAAGAGGGCGATCACGACGACCGTGCCCATCACCAGCGTATAGTCGCGGTTCAGCGCCGCCTCGACGAAGTAACGGCCCACACCGGGGATGGAGAAGATGGATTCGACGATGATGGACCCGGTGAGCAATCCCGCCGCGGCGGGGCCGGCATAGGAAATGATGGGCAGCAGCGCGCCCCTCAGCGCGTGCTTGACGACGACGGAATAGTCGGAGAGGCCCAGCGCCCGCGCGGTGCGGATGTGGTGCGAGCGCAGCGACTCGATCATCGAGCCGCGCATCAGGCGGGCCACGATGGCGAGCTGCGGCAGCATGAGGGTGAGCACCGGACCCACCTTGTTGATGAGCGCGCCATCGCCCCAGCCGCCGACCGGGACCCATTTGAGGGTGAGCGCGAAGAACAGCTGGAAAAGGGGTGCGATGACGAAAGCCGGGATCGTCGAGCCTGCCGTCGCGGTGGCGATCACGGCATAGTCGGCGGGCTTGTTCTGGTAGAGGGCGGCGATAATGCCGAGAAGGCCGCCGAGGAGAAGCGCGAGGGTCAACGCGGAACCGCCGAGCTGGATCGAGATCGGCAGACCGTCGGCGAAGAGTTCGGCGACCGTGAAGTCCGGCAGGTTGTAGCTGGGGCCGAAGTCACCGTGGAGGAGGTTGTTCAAGTAGAGCAGATATTGCTTCCACAGCGGCTGGTCCAAGTGGAAGACCCGCTCGAGATTGGCCTTGATTACGGGATTCAGGCCCTTTTCCTGGTTGAAGGGGCCGCCGGGGGCAACGCGCATCAAGAAGAAGGAAATGGTTACGATCACGAACAAGGTCGGGATCGCAGTGAGGAAACGCCTCAGGACATAACGCAGCATTGGTCCGCAACTCGGGGCTTAGGGTGGGCGGCCGCCCTGCCCCGCGCGGAGCGAGGCGGCCCGTCACTGTTGCGGGTTATTCCTTGGAGAGGAAGCGGGTCGGATGGACGTCCATGACGTTGTCCTCCCAGCCCTTGAGCTTGTTCGAGACGAGGTTGTGATAGCTGTAATAGAGCAGCGGCACCACGCAATGGTCGCGCGCCACGCCGATGGCCTCCGCGTCGGAGAGCAGCTTCATGCGCTCCTCGGGCGTGGCAGCGGCAGCAGCCCTGGCCATCAGGTCATCATAGTCTTTGTTGGAATAGAGGGCATAGTTGTTGCCGGTGCCGGTCTTGCACAGGGCCAGGAAATTTTCCGGGTCCTTGTAGTCGGCGATCCAGCCGGCGCGCGCGATGTCGAAGTCGCCGTGCTGCTCGAGGAGCCCGTAATGCGTCTTGGTGTCGGTGTTGACAAGCGACACCTCGATTCCGAGCGGCTTCAACTGTTCCTGGATGGCGACCGCCGTGTTCTTGTGGTTCTCGGAGGTGTTGAAGCGGATCTCCATCTTCAGCGGCGTTTCCGGGCCGTAGCCCAGTTCGGCCAGCACCTTCCTGGCCTCGTCCTCGCGGTCAAGCTGCGACTTCCCGGCATAGTCCGTGACGCGCGTCTCATAACCGGCGATTCCCGGCGGCACGAAGGAATAGGCCGGGATCATGGTGTTCTGCCAAACCTTCTCGGCCAGATAGTCGCGGTCGATCGCTTCCGAGATCGCGGCGCGGAGCTTGACGTTGTCCCACGGCTTCTTGTCGGTCTTGAAGGCGTAGTAGTAGGCGCCGAGGTAGGGTCCGATGCGGATCTGGTCGCCGAACTTGGCCTTGAGGTCGGCGAGCTGCTCGGTCGGCAGGTCGTCGTTCGAGTCGAGTTCGCCAGCCTCGAAGCGCTTCATCGCGGTAGAGCGGTCCTCGGTGGGAATGAAGTTGACCGTGTCGATCTTCACATTGGCCGCATCGTAGAACGTATCGCTCTTGGCGAGCTTGATGTGATCGTTCGGCACGAACTCCTTGAGCACGAAGGCGCCGTTGGAGACGAGGTTGCCGGGCTTCACGAAGTCGGCGCCCAGCTTGTCGATACTGGCCTTGCTCACCGGATAGGTGGACTGATGGGTGAGCATTTCGAGGAAATAGGGTGTGGGCGCCTTGAGCGTCACCTCGAAGGTCCCGGGGTCGATGGCCTTCACCGCGAGCTGGTCGGGCTTCATCTTGCCGGCGGTGATGTCCTCGGCGTTGACCACCGGGGCCAGCATATAGGCATATTCGGAGGCGGTGGCAGGGTCGACCAGGCGGCGCCAGGAGAAGACGAAGTCATCCGCCGTCACCGGCGCGCCGTCGGACCACAGCGCGCCCTTGCGCAGCTTGAAGCTGTAAGTCTTGCCATCGGCCGAGACGGTATAGCTCTCAGCCGCACCCGGCTGCACTTGCGCCTTCGCGTCCTGGATCATGAGGCCCATGAACAGGTCGCGCAGGATGTGGGCTTCATAGGTGGTCGCGGTCTTGTGCGGATCGAGCGATTCCGGGTCGGCCGAATTGCCGCGGTTATAGACCACTTCGGCGAAGGCCCCGGTGGCCGTCATCGCCAGCAGGCTGCAGCCGGCGAGCCAGGATCTGAATTTGACTTGGAATACCATAATTGTGTTCTCCCTGATTTACTTGCTTCGGGGTGTTCGCGCCGTGACACCTGCCAAAGAGGTTACCACCGCGCATTCCGCTTGTCGTCGGCTACGTCAATCCCGGGGGTGAACGGGCCGGGGCGCCGGCTCGGCCAAAAGGTCCAGCCAGCGGGCGAAGGCGGGCACGAGCAGCGCGATCAGCAGCGCCACGATCAGGAACAGCATGGCCAGCGACGCGCCAAGTTCAGCCACCGCCGGACGCGAGGAGATAAGCAGAGGGGACGCGGCTCCCGCCAGTGTGATGGGTGGCAGAAGAACCGCGCGGAGCGGCAGAATGTGGGCCTGCGGATAGGCGCCACCGCCGCGCAGCCGGACCGCGACCAGCATCGAGCAGGCGATAAGCAGCGCAATCGCCGCGCTGATGCCGGACAGCATGGCGGCGTTGAGGCTGATGCCGAGCATCGCTGTCACCCCGGCGGTGAGGGTGATGAAGGCCGCAGCCGGGGCCATGGACAGCAGCACCCCGCGCAGGCTGCGCAAGGCTATCAGCACCAGAGCCGCCGCCGCAAGCAGCGCGGTGGCAAGCGCCAGGATCGCCTCGTGGTGCATCATTTCGTTGCGGACCAGCGATACGACGGGCTCGCCCGCCGCCTGCGGAACGGCCCGCCGAAGAGCCGCGGCAAAGGACAACTCCCCGCTGCCGGACCGCGGCATGACTTCGATGCGCCAGGTGCCATCCGCCGCCACGAAACGGCGCAGCAGCTGCGGCTCAAGATCGCCAACCGAGGGCGGCGCCATGATCGCCAGACGCTGGGCTAGGGCCGAAACGGCCCCGAGCCCCCCGAACAGCGACTTTTCCAGCCCGGCCACGCGCTGCGCATCGGGCGGCTCGGGGGCGACGAAGAGCTCAAGGGCCCGGCGCAACCGAAGGGCGGCGCTGCGCAGCTGCGGAGCAGACGCTGCGGCGGCGGCAATCGAGGTGAGCTGCGATTGGAGGCCGGCAAATTCCAGCTGCAGGCTTACATCGCCGGCCGGGGGTTGAAAATCGGGCCTGAAGGCAGTGAGCGGCACAAGGCGGCGCAGCTCGACGATTTTGCCGGCAACATCGGGGGGCAGGAATTGCTGGGCAGTGCGGATGGCGCCCACTTCGGGCAGGGCGGTGAGCCGCGTGACAATTTCCTTCACCCCTGACTCAGGCGAGAGAATGTGGACGGCGCCGCGCGCGTCCGGCGTTTCGAGGAGCGGTGGAGGCGCGGAGGGCAACTGCCGCTCGCCAAAGCGCATGGCAGGCAGGAAGACGGCCGAAAACACGGCAGCCGCGAGCAGCACCATTGCGGCCACATCGAGCGCTCCCCGTGCGGTGGGGCTTCTCCCCTTCCCCATCGCCTCGTCAAGCCAGTGAAGAGGCTCTTCGGCGCGGCGCGGTGCGGTGAGCATGAGCGCCGCCGGAAGCACTGTGAGAGCCGCGATCCATGCGGCAAGGCAGCCCGCCAACGCGATGATCGCGAACTGGCTGAGCGACGGCAGGTGACGACACAGCCAGGCGCCCCAGAACACGGCGAAGATCAGGATGACGGCAGTGACGTACCCACCCTGGCGGTGACACGCCAGCATGACGGCCTGCATGGGCGGCAGGCCGCGGCTGCGGCCCCGGCCGAAGGCCACGCAAACGACGCCGCCCGCCACGATGACGGGCGACAGCACCGCGGGGGCGAAGGACCATGTTGCGCCATCGAGCGGCGGTCCGAGGGCGGCGGCCGCGGCCCCGGCCGCCGACAGCGTCACGGCGCCGGTAAGCAGCACGGCGAGCGCCTGGCGCAGCGAACCCAGCGCCGCCAGGAGCAGCACCAGCGTGAGGAGGACCGACAGCAGGGCCGGGACCACGAAGTCCCGCAACTCGCTCGGCGAGGAAGCCAGCGCGCGGCGCGGCCACAGCCAGCTGACGCCGTCCATTCCGGCCGAGGCCTGGCGGGCTGCAGCAGCGGCGGCCGGTTCATGGCCCGGCGCAGGCGCTGCGATGACATACCAGCGGCTGGCCTGCGTCCCGGCATCGGGGCCGGCAAGCGCCAGCCAGTCGAGCGGGCGCGGCTTGCCCTTGACCTCGGCCTCGATGGTGGTGGAAGCGGCGAGCAGCAGCGTGGCGAGGCCGGGCGGCGAGCGCCCCTGATCCACAGCCTTGCCGATCTCGGTGACGAGGGCCGCAAAGCCACCCATATCGGGCGCGGCCGCCATGGCATGGTAGAGGGGCTCCAGCTGCAGCAGGGAGTCGACGCGGGCGCGCACCGTGGAGGTGTCGCGGTAGAGCAGAGCGTAGCTGTCATAGAATGGGCCCGTGCCGGGCACGAAAGCCGAGAGAAACAAATCCTGGCGCCGCCGCAGCATGGCCGCCAGCGCCTCGGCCTGCTGCCGCGAGGTTTCGGGGTCGCCGCTGGAGACTACCGCAAGGAACGTCTGCTCGACCCCCGGGAACTTCGCATCAAGCTCTGCCTGGAGGCTGGCCGTGCCCTGGTCCAGCCCGATGCGCGGCCGCTGCTCAGGATCGATCGACAGGCGGGTGGCGGCGAAAACCGACAAGCCGGCCGCCAGGAGCACGGCGGCGGCAACCACCGCAAGACGCCAGGCGGCGCAGACGCGGGCGACGCGCGCAAAGACATTGGGGCGCAGCTTTTGCCGCGGCCCGGCGCCTGGTTGCGGCTTGCCGCTCCAATGGGGCTGATCCCACTTCATGTCGAGTCTTGCAGGTCTCCCCAGCGGCAGTTGCGGATTCGGCGAACCAACCGCATCATAGGCGAAATTCGCGCGAAAGGAAAAACCGCATCATGTCTCGCAAAGCGAGTGGCAACAGCGGCTGGCATACCGAAACGACGGCGGTTCACGCCGGTGAGTCCGTCGATCCGGCAACCCGCGCGTCATCGCCCAACCTTGTCATGTCTGTTACCTTCGCGCCCGAGGCGGTGACCGGCTTCTCGGCACGCGACGAGCAGGGCTACGAAGGCTTCATATATAGCCGCGTGGGCAGTCCCACCGTGGCGCAGCTCGAAGCCAAGCTTGCGGCGCTCGAGGGCGGCGAAGCGGCGCTGTGTTTCGCCTCAGGCGTCGCCGCCGCGCATGCCCTCATTTGCGGCCGGCTCGGCCGCGGCGATCACCTGATCGTACCGGATGCAAACTATGTCGGCATCGCGGAGCTGACGCGCGACACGCTGCCGCGCTTCGGGATCGAGGTATCCTTCGTGGATATGTCGCGGCCGGAGGAGGTGGCAGCGGCCATTCGCCCGGCCACCCGCATGCTGTGGCTGGAGACGCCGGCCAACCCGACCATGAAACTGTGCGATATCGCAGCATTGGCGCAGCTGGCACATGAGCGCGGCGTGCGCGACGTGGCAGTCGATTCCACCTATGCCACGCCGATCGCCACCCGGCCCCTGCAGCTGGCGGCGGATTTCGTGGTGCATTCGCTCACGAAATACATTGGCGGCCATGGTGACGCCATGGGGGGCGCGGTGATCGGCCGCAAGGCGGATATCGATGCCCTCAACCTCGAGGCCACGGTTCATTTCGGCGGCGTTCTGTCGCCCTTCAACGCGTGGCTGATCCTGCGGGGTGCTGCCACTCTGCCCATCCGTATGCGGGCCCATGAGGAGGCTGCCTTCAAGGTGGCGCGCTTTCTGGAGGAGCACCCGGCGGTGTCGCGCGTGTTTTACCCCGGCCTTCCCTCCCACCCGCAACATGCGCTGGCGCGGCGGCAAATGCGGAACTTCTCCGGCATGATGACCTTCCAGACAAGGCGGCCGGGGCCGGAACTTGCCGCCGACATGGTGAGAAGGCTCGAGATCATCCACTACGCTGTGTCGCTCGGGCACCACCGCAGCCTCGTCTACTGGATCGGCACGGACGATATTCAGGCCTCGACGTATCGCCACGACGCAACGCAGTTGCGCCGGTATCGCGACTATGCGGGCGACGGGGTGTTCCGCCTCTCCGTCGGGATCGAGAACCCGGACGACCTCATCGCGGACCTCAGCCGGGTGCTGTAGGAACAGGACTTTTCGTTTTTTAACATAAGGTTAACGAAATAATCTCAGTTTTCGACTTGTCGCAGGCTGATGAATGGATTACGAAGTGGAAGACAAGATTACCTGAGGTGGATATCGTGCGTCGAATTCCCGGGCTTCTCGCTTGCCTCTTGCTTCTGGGTATTTCTGCCACCAGCTCGATGGCTGGCGAGCGCCGCCTGCCGGCAAAGCTACCATTTGCCCAATCCATCAAGTCCAGTGCGGCAGCCGCAACAGCCTTTCAGCAGTTGCGGAAAACGGCGGATGAGTCAGGCAAGGTCCGGATCATCGTCGAACTCCGGGTGCCATACGCGGCTGAAGGTAAGCTGAGCGACCAGGAGGCGCGCCAGCAGCGCAGCGACATCTCCGGGACCCGCGCCTCGGTTCTCGCCAAACTCGCCCTCCGTGGGGACGCGCGCATCCGCACCTTCGACGCCCTTCCGCTGGTGGCCATGGACGTGACCCTCGATGATCTCGACAGGCTTGCTTCCGATCCCAATGTGCTGAGCGTGCAGGAAGACCAGCTCAACAAGCCCATGCTCGAGGAGTCGGTGCCGCTCATCGGTGGCACCGCAGCCTGGAGTGCCGGCTACCGCGGACTGGGCCAGACTGTTGCAATCATCGACACGGGAGTTGATAAGGCGCATCCTTTCCTTTTCGGCAAGGTGGTGTCCGAGGCGTGCTACTCGACCGGACGCTGGTGCCCTGGCGGCAGCATGAGCTCAACCGCTCCGGGCTCGGGCCGCCCCTGCCCAGGCTCCGACTGCGATCACGGCACCCATGTGGCGGGCATCGCGGCTGGCCAGGGCACGAAATTCTCCGGCGTTGCCAAGGACTCCAGCTTCATCGCCATCCAGGTGTTCAGCCCGGTGGACAATAAAACCCGCGCCTATGTCTCCGACATTATCGCCGGGCTGCAACGCGTGTATGAGCTGCGGAACACCTACCACATCGCAGCAGTGAACATGAGTCTGGGCAGCGGCCGCTACACCGATTATTGCGACGGCGACATCCGGAAGGACATCATCGACAACCTGCGGGCGGCCGGCATCGCCACCGTAATCTCCAGCGGCAATGACGGCTATACCGATGCCATTTCCGCCCCCGCATGCATCTCTTCGGCAGTGAGCGTGGGTTCGGTGTCCGATTCCGCATGGGGCGCATGCTCAGGTGATCCCGCAGCGGTGGACAAGGTGGCGTGCTATTCGAACTCTTCCGATTTCCTGTCGCTGCTGGCGCCGGGCTCGCTGATCACATCCTCGTGCCAAACCGGAAGTTCGCCGACAAACATGGAACCTCCATGGCCGCACCGCATGTGGCGGGAGCATGGGCAATCCTAAGGGAGAAGGCGCCGAATGCCACGGTGGACGACGTCCTTACCGCCCTGCAGACGACTGGCAAGGGCGTGACCGATTATCGTAGCGGCATCACCATACCGCGCATCAATGTAGCCGCGGCCCTGACGCAGTTCAGCGACGGTCGCCGCGCCATTTCCTATGTGAAGGCTGGCCCCGCGAAGGGCACTGTATCGTTCTCGCCATCGGGCACCGTAGCGAACTGCCGTAAGGACTGCGTCAACCGGTTTGCGCCAGGTACGACAGTGACGCTTACCGCAACCCCGGATTCCGGCGTGAAGTTTTTTGGCTGGAACGGCGACTGCTCAGGTTCCGGAACGTGCACCGTCACGATGTCGCAGCAGCGTAACGTGACTGCCAGCTTCTACATCGGAGACCCGCTGTCTCTGACTTATACCAAGGCCGGAGCAGGAACCGGGAGCGTGGGCTTCTCAGTAGAGGGTTCAACAGCCACCTGCTCTGACACGTGTACCCAGACCTACTGGAAGAATGCCACGATCATGCTCAGCGCACAGCCGGACCCGGGGTCCTATTTCAAGGGATGGTCCGGCACGTGCCGCGGGCCGAAGACCTATTGCTCGGTGCGGCTGGGCAGAGCCAAGAATGTGACGGCGGTCTTCGAGAGGCTGCCGATCCATACTCTCACCTACACCAAAGAAGGCACTGGCAGCGGCGTCGTTACCGACGGCGGTTCCGGCGCGATGAACTGCACCGACAGCTGCACGAACACAATCGCGGATGGAACCAGACTATCTGTTTCGGCCGTTGCCGCAAGCGGTTCCGAATTCGTGGGCTGGGGAGGTTATTGTCAGGGTCCGAAGCAGACCTGCAGTTTTACCGTGAGAGGCGACATCAACCTGTCGGCAACATTCCGGACGAATGCCAAAGCCAGCGCAGGCCGCTAGCGCCAGAGGCTTGAAATTTCGCCCGTCGGCATGACGGTCGCTAAACTCCGCAGTCATGTGCCGGCATCCGTTTGACGCCATTTTGTTATCGAGTGACGGGTTCCCTGCCGCGGTTGTCCGCCGCGCGTAACTTGCGGTAGGAACGCACGCTGATCGGTAGCAGCGCCAGATAGGCGACACTCATGATAGACAGGAATTCCCAAGGGTAGGACATCAGCATCACAACCGCCAGCACGGCGAGGCCAAGGACCGGGAGCACCATGTCACCCCGGATGCGGCCCATGTGCTTGCCCGAGAAGGTGGGCACGCGGCTGATCATCAGCAGCGCGATGCAGACGACATAGGGCCCGATGACCAGCGCCCAGCCATGGCCCTCGTCGATGATGCCGAGGAAGCCGAGGTAGAAGGGCAGCAGCGCAAGCCCGGCACCGGCTGGCGCCGGCGCGCCGGTGAAGAAGCGGTTGACCCAGGCAGGCTTGTTCGGATCGTCGAGGGCCACGTTGAAGCGCGCCAGCCGCAGCGCGCAGCAGATCGCAAGCACCAGGGCGATGACCCAGCCCAGCGTGTGCAGCGAGTTGAGAGACCAGACATAGAGCAGGATGGCGGGAGCCACGCCGAAATTCACGAAGTCGGCGAGCGAGTCGAGTTCGGCGCCGAAGCGCGAGGTGCCCTTGAGCAGGCGCGCCAGGCGGCCATCCACCGCATCGAGGATGACGGCGAGCATGACGCTGGCCACGGCGAGCTCGTAGCGGCCCTCGAAGGCGAAACGGATCGCGGTGACGCCGCTGCACAGGGCGAGCAGCGTGATCATGTTGGGCAGCAGGAAGCGCACCGGCACCATGCGGAAGCGGCGCTGGTTCCCGCCAGGGGCCAATGCCCTGTCCATGCCGTCCGGCGCCTGTTCCATCAGCCGGTGCGCCCCTGGCGTTCTGGCTCGTGCGAATCGAGATCGGCCAGCACTGTCTCGCCTGCGATGGCGCGCTGGCCGAGGCAGGCGAGCGCCTTCACCCCCTTGGGCAGGTAGACGTCCACCCGGCTGCCGAAGCGGATCAAGCCCAAGCGCTGGCCGGTGGAGAGATGCTCGCCCTCGTTGACGAACTTCACGATGCGGCGGGCGACGAGGCCGGCGATCTGCACGACGCCGATGCGCTGGCCATTGGCGCGCTCCAGCGTGAAGGCCTGGCGCTCGTTGTCCAGCGAGGCCTTGTCCAGATCGGCATTGACGAAGAGGCCCGGCACATATGCGATGCGCCGGATCGTGGTATCGAGCGGCGAACGGTTCACATGCACGTCGAAGACGTTCATGAAAACCGAGATGCGGGTGACGGGTTCCCGCGGGAGATCGAGCTCCACCGGCGGGATGACCTCCTCGATGGAGCTGATGCGGCCGTCGGCGGGGGAGATCACAAGGCCGTCGCGAACCGGCGTCACGCGCTCAGGATCGCGGAAGAAATAGGCGCACCACAGGGTTAGGATGACGCCCACCCAGAAGAGCGGCCCGGCATGTAACCAGAACAGCACCAGCGTCACGCCGCCGAAGATGGCGATAAAGCGATAGCCCTCGCGGTGGATGGGGACCAGGACTTCGGAAACGGATTTGGCTATCGACATGGGCATTCGTCTAGCGGGTTAACGTGGCTTTGTCACGGCATGAGGATGGCGGCCTTGCTGGCAGCCTCCTCCTTCAGTTCGATGACGTGATGGCCTTCCTGTTCGGCTTCCTTGAGGATTTCGCGGGCCTGTTCCACTTGGCGCTGGCGGTTCCACATGGCGGCATAGATGCCGTTCTCGGCCAAGAGCTGCTCATGGGTGCCCCGCTCGGCCACTTGGCCGTGCTCCAGCACGATGATCTCGTCGGCATCGACCACGGTGGACAGGCGATGCGCAATGACCAGCGTGGTGCGGTTCTCGGAAACCTTGCGGAGTGCGGCCTGGATCTGGTGCTCGGTGAAGCTGTCCAGGGCCGAGGTCGCCTCGTCGAGGATGAGGATGGGGGGGCTTTTCAAGATCGTCCGGGCGATGGAGACGCGCTGCTTCTCGCCGCCCGAGAGCTTGAGGCCGCGCTCGCCGACAAGCGAGTCATAGCCCTTGGGCAGGCTCATCACGAAACCGTCGATCTGCGCCATGCGGGCGGCCTCGGCCACCTCGGCATCCGTCGCATCGGGGCGGCCGTAACGGATGTTGTAGCGGATGGTGTCGTTGAACAGCACGGTATCCTGCGGCACCATGCCGACGGCGGCGCGCAGCGACTTTTGCGTCACGTCTGCAATGTCCTGGCCGTCGATCAGGATGCGGCCGCCGTCTACGTCATAAAAGCGGTAGAGGAGCCGCGAGATCGTCGACTTGCCCGCACCCGAGGGACCGACGATGGCGACCGTCTTGCCCGGCGGCACGCGCAGCGACAGGTTCTTGAGGATCGGGCGCTCCGGATCATAGGCGAAGGAGACGTTTTCGAAGACGACCTCCGCCGGACCAACCTTGAGCGGCTTCGCACCGGGCCTGTCCTCGATTTCGGCATTCACCTTCAGCAGCGTAAACATCTGCTCGACGTCGATCAGGCCCTGCTTGATCTCGCGGTAGGAGGAGCCGATGAAGTTCAAGGGCATGTAGAGCTGGATCATCAGCGCATTGATCATCACGAAGTCGCCGACGGAGGAATGCCCCGCCCTGACCGAGAGCGCCGACATGATCATGACGATGGTGAGGCCGATCGAATAGACCACCGCCTGGCCGGAGTTGAGCACGGCGAGCGACACCCAGGTCTTGATCGCCGCCTGCTCGTAAGTCTCCATCGAGCGGGCGTAGCGCTTCGCCTCATGCTCCTCGTTGCCGAAATACTTCACCGTCTCGAAGTTGAGCAGGCTGTCGACCGCCTTGGTGTTGGCCTCGGTATCGGCGGCGTTCATGTCGCGCCGGATGTTGATGCGCCATTCGGTGGCGGCATAGGTGAACCAGATATAGGCGACCACGGTGCCGAGGATCACCGCCGCATAGGCCCAACCATAGGACCAGGCGAGGATGCCGGCGACGAGGGCGATCTCGAGAATGGTGGGGAAGGTGTTGAACAGCGAAAAACGCAACACCGTGTCGATGCCCATGGTGCCGCGTGACACAATACGCGACAGCCCGCCGGTGCGGCGCTCGAGATGGAACTTGAGCGAGAGCGCGTGCAGGTGGCGGAAGGTGCGGACAGCGAGTTCCTTCACCGCGCGCTGGCTGACCTTGGCGAAGATCGCGTCACGGATCTGCGCCAGCACCACCATCATGATGCGGCCAACGCCATAGGCGAGCACTAGGAACACGATGACGGTGGCCGCGGTGGCCGCGGCATCCGCCTTGCCCGTCAGCGCGTCGGTCGCATACTTGAACGCATAGGGCGTCGCCACGGTGACGGCCTTGGAAAGCACCAGCGCCACCAGTGCGAAGACCACCCGCGCCTTGAGCCCCGGTTGGCCCTTGGGCCAAAGATAAGGAAACATGTCACGCAGGATGGACCATTCGTTTCCATCCACGTTGAGGGGCTTGTCTTGGGCGGGGGGCGTCCGGCGGCTCATGGGAGCAGCATATAGGTAGCCGGAGCGCCCTTGCGAAGCGGAAACTGCGCTGCGGCTACTGGTCCGTGACGGCGTTTTCCTCGGGCTTCAGCGGTGCGCGGCGCTTCGGATCGATCGACTCGAGCTTCGCCGCAACGTCCGGTGTCTTGAAGATCTGGCCCGGATAGATGCGATCAGGGTCCCGGATCTGGTCCTTGTTGGCCTCGTAAAGCATAGTGAACTTGGCGCCACTGCCATAGAGCACTCGGGCGATCGTCCAGAGGTTGTTGCCCGGCTGGATCACCACACGGCCGTCCTTGGGCTTGACGGGAGTGTTGGCGGCTTGCTGCTGGGTGGCAGGCTGCTGGGTGTTCTCCGAATCGGTTTTGGTGGAACTGCCGGACTGGGCCTGCTGCTGGTTGGCGTCCGCCACCTTCTTCTGCTCCTCGCGCACGAAGGGCACTTCGACACGGTTCAGCACCTTGCCAGCGGAATCGAGCCCGTCAACACGGAGCGTGTGGACACCGGGCGTTACCTGGGCAGTGGCCGAGAAGGTCCAGTGGCCGTCCGTCCCCACCGGCGCATCGCCCAGAAAATTATTGTCGATGTAGACGCGGGCCGTGTTGCCCGCATTGCCCTGGCCCGAGAACACGATGTTGCCGGCGGGGTCATAGTCCACCGCATCGATGGAGACGAGCTTGGCGGGCGTCTCCGGCGCGGCGGCGTCCTGCTTCGGCTCGGGCGTCTCGGGCGCGGCGGCGTCCTGCTTCGGCTCGGGCTTCTGCAGCACGCGGGTGGGCTGGTTCGGGCTGACCAAGGCCACGAGCGCTTCGCGCGGTGTGCCGGTGGCGGGCACGATAACGGCAACGCTCTGCTGCGAAACTGTCGCTTCCGCAGCGCCAGGCGCCTTGGACTCGAGCGTCAGGGCGCCGCTGCCGGCGGGAAGCGGGGCCGTGGGCACAACCACGAAGGCGCCGTCGCTGTTGGCGGTGGTCTCGCCGATCACCTTGCCGTCGAGCTTCACCACCACATCGGCTCCGGGCGCTGCCGTTCCGGCGATCACGGCCTCGCCGGTTTTTTCCACCCGAACAGTGTCGAAGGCGGGAACCTTGGCAGCGGCGGCGGCGCCCGCCGCCGGCTGCTCTGGCTGCGCTTCAGGCTGGGTTGCAGCCGTCTGCTGGCCGGTGCTGGCGTTCTTGGGCGCTTCGGTGGCGGGTTGTTCGGTGGTGGCCGCCGCCATGGAGTCCGGCTGCGCGGCCGTGCCGGCTGTGTCAGTGGCAGGCTGCTCCGGAGTCGCGGGGGTGGCCGGGGCGGCCGTCGCTGGCTGTCCGGTCGCCGCGGGGGCGGTGGTGGACGCAGCCTGCCCGGAGGTGGCCGCGCCGGTCGCCGCGGGCTGGGTTGCCTCGGCTGTCGTGGTGGCGGGCTGGGCGGGTGCCTTGGGGGCTTCCGGCGCGGGGGCGGTGGCCACGGTCTCGGTCTTTAGGGCCATCCACTGGCCGCGCGCCAGCCACGCGACCGCTGCCGCCACCACGATGGCAAGGCCGATAAGCACCACGATGGGGGTCTTGTTTTGCATGCGTCTGCCGTTCCCACTCAAGTTTCGCCCGGGGCGGTTTTTCGCCCTCACGGGGAGGTTTCCTTGCCCTTCATAAGCCGCTGTTCCAATTTACGCAAAGATTTGCGAAGGGAACAATCAGCGCATGGCGGTATGGCCCGCCGCGATTCGGACCCTGTCAGGAGATCATCAATGAGCCCCGCCCGTAAACTTTGCGTCTACTGCGGATCCGGCAACGGCCGGAACCCGGCCTATATGGCCGCCGCGCGGACGCTGGGGAAGGCCATGGCGGAGGCCGGGATCGGCCTCGTCTATGGCGGCGGCAGCCTGGGACTGATGGGCGAGGTCGCCCGATCGGTGCTGGAGAACAGCGGCCACGTCACCGGCATCATCCCCGAATTCCTGGCCAACCGCGAGCGGATGCTGACAGACGTCAACGACCTCGTCGTCACCGCTGACATGCATGAGCGCAAGATGGCCATGTTCGCCCGCTCCTCGGGTTTCGTCGCGCTGCCCGGCGGGCTGGGCACGCTGGAGGAGCTGGCGGAGATCTCCACTTGGGCGCAGCTTGGCCAGCACAAGAAGCCGATTATCCTGTGCAACATCGAGAACTACTGGCAACCGCTCGTCACGCTGTTCGACCACATGCGGGCCGAGCGCTTCATCCGCGAGGGACTCGAATTCGGCATGGACGTGGTGAAGCGCGCCGAGGACGTGGTGCCGGCCTTCGAGCACCGCCTAAAGGCCACGACGGAGCTGGTGCCGGAGCAGCCGCTGCTCAACAAGATGTAGGTCTCAGGCCTTCCTGCGCCGCGCAAGGTCGTCCCGGATCGCGGCGGCCGAAAAGATGGCGAGCGCCACCCAGATGATGACGAAGGACACGAGCTTCACAGGGCTCATCGGCTCGTGGAAGATGAAGACGGCCGTGAGGAAGACCAGCGAGGGCGAAATATATTGCAGCAGGCCCGCCGTCGAATAGCGGATCCTGCGGATCGAGGCGGTGAACAGGATCAGCGCCGCCGCCGTCATGGCGCCGCAGCCCATCAGCATCAGCGTCGAATAGGCCGAGGTGCCGAAATAGGCCTGGCCCTTCGACACGAGATACCATTCGGCGATCAGCAATGGCGGCGTGACGATGGCGGTCTCGACCAGGAAGCCCTGGGTGGGACCTACGGGAATCGTCTTCCGCAAGAAGCCGTAAAGGCAGAAAGTGGCGGCCAGCATGAGGCCCAGCCACGGCACGTGGCCCAGGGCCCAGGTCTGGATCAGCACTGCGACGGTGGCGAGGGCAAGCGCCACCTTCTGGGGCATGGTGAAGCGTTCGCCCAGGAAGAGATAGCCCATCACCACGTTGAGGAGCGGGTTGATGAAATAGCCCAAGCTCGATTCCAGCGTGCGGCCCACCTGGATGGACCAGACATAGAAGCCCCAGTTAAAGACGATGAGACCCGCCGTGAGGGTGAGGATGGCGAGGTGCCTGGGGTTCTTCACCGCGCGCCAGACGTCACCCCACTGGCCCATGTACCAGACCACGGCGGCGGCGATCGGCAGCGCCCAGACGCCGCGATTGACGGCAATCTCCATTGGCGAAATGTAACGGATATGGCCGAAGTAAACCGCCATGCCGCCCCAGACGAGATGCGCGCCAATGGCCAGCAGCACGCCGATTTCGGCGCTGCTCAACGAGCGGGCGGCGTGCTTCTCGTGGATAACGGCCATCGGGGCCGTTTAGACCCCTCCCCCCATGCGGCACAAACCCCGGCGGGGCCTTGGCCACATGTGCAGGGCGCATGACTCAAGTGCTCGAGACGCCCTCGCGTACCAGCTTGTAGACCAGCGCGTCGGAGAGCGCCTGGAAGGAGGCGTCCACGATATTGGGGGAAACACCCACCGTGAACCAGCGGTTGCCCTTGCTGTCGCGGCTCTCGATCAGCACGCGGGTGGTGGCGCCCGTGCCGCCGTTGAGGATACGGACCTTGAAGTCCGAGAGCTCCATATCGTCGATGAAGCGCTGGTACTTGCCGAGATCCTTTCTCAGAGCCACGTCGAGCGCGTTGACCGGGCCGTTGCCTTCGCCGGCGTTGAGATAGACCTGGCCGTCCACCTTAACCTTGACCACGGCTTCGGAAATCATCTCCTTGTCGCGCTCCTCGACGATGACGCGGAAGGAGAGCACGTCGAAATATTTCGGCACGCTGCCCAGCGCGCGCCGCGCGAGGAGTTCGAAGGAGGCATCCGCCCCGTCATAGGCATAGCCCAGAGCCTCGCGCTCCTTCACCTCGCGCAGCAACCCGTCGAGGCGCGGATCGTCCCTGGAGACTTCGAGCCCGGTGCGCTGCAGGGCGGCGACGAGGTTGGACTTGCCGGCCTGATCCGACACCAGCACCTGTCGGCGGTTGCCGACCGACTCCGGCGGCACGTGCTCATAGGTCTCGGGCTCCTTCATCAGCGCCGAGGCATGGATGCCGGCCTTGGTGGCAAAGGCACTTTTGCCAACGTAAGGCGACTGCTTGTTGGGCGAACGGTTGAGGAGCTCGTCGAAGGCGCGAGAGACGTGGGTGAGGCGCTGCAGGCGCCCGGCGTCGATGCCGGTTTCGAAGCGCTCGGCAAAATGCGGTTTCAACGCCAGCGTCGGGATGATGGAGACGAGGTTGGCATTGCCGCAGCGCTCGCCGATGCCGTTAAGCGTGCCCTGAATGTGGCGCACGCCTGCATCGACGGCGGCCAGCGAATTGGCCACCGCCTGTTCGGTGTCATTGTGCGCATGGATGCCGAGATGGCTGCCGGGCACATGGTTCTTCACATGGCGCACGATGGCGGCGACCTCCGAGGGCAGCGTGCCGCCGTTGGTGTCGCACAGCACGACCCAGCGGGCGCCGGCCTTGTAGGCTTCCTCCGCGCAGGCCAGCGCATAGGTGGGGTTGGCTTTGAAGCCGTCGAAGAAGTGCTCGCAGTCGATCAAGACTTCCTTGCCGGCGGCGCGTGCCGCCTCGACGGTCTGGCGGATCGACTCGAGGTTCTCCTCGTTGGTGCAGCCAAGCGCCACGCGCACGTGATAGTCCCAGGACTTGGCGACGAAGCAGGCGGCCTTCGACTTGGCCTGCAGGAGCTGCTGGAGGCCCGCGTCATTGGAGACGGAGCGCCCGGCCCGCTTGGTCATGCCGAAGGCGGTGAAGGTGGCGCGGGTGTTGCGCTCAGCGGCGAAGAGCGCGGTGTCGGTCGGGTTTCCGCCCGGATAGCCGCCCTCGATGTAGTCCACCCCCATCTCGTCCAAGAGGCCCATGACGACGAGCTTATCCTCGAGGGAAAAGTCGATGCCCGGCGTCTGCTGGCCGTCGCGCAGCGTGGTGTCGAAAAGATAGATGCGGTCGCGGGCCATCAGATGCACTCCTTCACAGGGATGACGGAACATTGGGGGAGCCTGCGGGGGTCACCGCTTCACCTCCCAGCCCGTGGTGCCGTCCTTATTGTCCTTGATGGCGATGCCCATGGAGGCGAGCTCATCACGGATGCGGTCGCTCTCGGCCCAGTTCTTGGCCTTTCGGGCATCGAGCCGCGCGGTGATGAGGGCTTCGATTTCCTCGATTTTTGTCTTGTCCGCCTCATCAAGATTTCCCATGCCGCGATGATGAAACTTATCCAGCCGCTCGAACCCAAGAAATCTCAGAGCATTCGAGAAACGGCTGCGAATGCGATGCTGCTCAGGGTCCCATGCACGCTCAAGTTTTGTGATTGCAGAGACCATTTCGTGTAAAGCGGCAATCGCGGCAGGCGTGTTCAGATCATCGGACAATGCAGCCAAGACTTCCACCGGCTCTTCATCGCCATATGTTGGGTCAAGGTCTGGGACGAAATGCTTCTGGAAGCTAAGAAGAATACGGCGAGTCTCCTGAAGAGACTGAAACGTCCAGTCGATGGGCTGGCGATAGTGCGTGCGCAGCATATTGAAGCGCAGCACATCGCCCGGCCAATCCTTGAGTAGCTCGTTGATGGTCACGAAATTCCCCAGGCTCTTCGACATCTTCTGGCCTTCCACCTGCAGGAAGCCGTTGTGCATCCAGACGTTGGCCATCACATCGTGGCCAAAGGCGCAGCGCGTCTGCGCTATCTCGTTCTCATGATGGGGGAAGACGAGGTCGATGCCCCCGCCGTGGATGTCGAAGATTTCGCCCAAATGCTTCCAGCTCATGGCCGAGCATTCGATGTGCCAGCCGGGGCGGCCGCGGCCCCAGGGGCTGTCCCAGCCGGGCGTCTCCGCGTCCGAGGGCTTCCACAACACGAAGTCCATGTCGCCGCGCTTGTAGGGCGCGACATCGACGCGGGCACCCGCCATCATCTCGTCCAGCGAGCGGCGGGAAAGCTGGCCATAGTCCTTCATGGAGGGCACATCGAACAGCACATGGCCGTCCGCCGCATAAGCGTGGCCCGCGGCGATGAGGCGCTCGATGATGGCGATCATCTCGGCGATATGCTCGGTGGCGCGGGGCTCGACCGTTGGGGGCAGGACGCCAAGGGCGGCGATATCCGCATGGAACTGCTGCACCGTGCGTTCCGTCAAATCTCTGATGGAGACGCCCTCCTCCCGGGCCTTGGCGTTGATCTTGTCGTCCACATCCGTGATGTTGCGGACATAGGTGACGCGGGTCTCTCCATAGAGCTGGCGAAGCAGGCGGAACAGCAGGTCGAAGACGATGACCGGCCGGGCATTGCCGATATGGGCGTAGTCCCACACCGTCGGCCCGCAGACATACATGCGCACGTTGTTCGAGTCCAACGGGCGGAACTCCTCCTTGGTGCGGGTCAGGGTGTTGTAGAGGCGCAAAGGCATGTCGGTCCTCAAGGCTTGCCGGCCCGGGATCGCTTTATCTTGGATGAGGTCAAGCGGCGCCCTGCCAGCTGATATCGACTAGCAGCAAATGATAAGGCCGCAGAGGGTGGCGGTGGCGGGGAATAACATCATTCTGCGCTGCAGCATGCGTCAGGTGCCCGGCAAGGTCAAGAGCGTGGGCAAGCACAGACGTGCCATAGTCTCCAGCCGATTGGTGCAGGCAAAGCCGTGGTCAGCGTATGTTCCAGCCAGGAGCGAACACATGGCCGAAAACAGCCTTCCAAATCATGCGCGGGCCATCTGGCCGAAGAGGACTTTCTTCTCCTCATCCGTCATCGGCTTCTGGTAGGACGGGTTCACCGCGGCATAGACCTTGGCCACGGCGGGGCGCGCCTTGATCGCCTCGAACCAGCGCTTGAGATTGGGGAAATCGTCGAGGTTCTGGCTGTAGCGCTCATGAGGAACAACCCAGGGGTAGGAAGCCATGTCGGCGATGGAATACTCGCCGGCGAGATAAGGCCGGCCGGCGAGTCGCTTGTTCATGACGCCATAAAGGCGGTTCACTTCCTTGGTATAGCGCTCGATGCCGTACTGGATCTTCTCCGGCGCATAGATGGCAAAATGCCCGGCCTGGCCGGACATGGGGCCAAGACCGCCCATCTGCCAGAACAGCCACTGCAGGACTTCGACCCGGCCGCGCAAGTCCTTCGGGATGAAGAGCCCGGTCTTTTCCGCAAGATAGAGGAGAATGGCGCCAGACTCGAAAACCGAAACGGGCTTGCCGCCATCGGCGGGGGCGGTGTCGATGATGGCCGGAATACGGTTGTTCGGCGAAATCGCCAGGAACTCCGGCTTGAACTGGTCACCCTTGCCGATATCGACGGGGTGGAGATTGTAGGCAAGCCCCGCCTCCTCAAGGAAGATCGTGATCTTGTGACCGTTGGGGGTTGGCCAGTGATAGAGCTCGATCATCGCCTACTCCGCCGCCTCAACCATATCCTCATCGTCCGGCTTGGGGCGGGAGGCCATTTCCTTCTTGATTTCTTCCGCCACCAAGAACGACAGCTCCAGCGCCTGGGCGGCGTTGAGGCGGGGGTCGCAGAAGGTGTGGTAGCGGTCGTTCAGGTCCTCGTCGCGCAGCGCGCGCAGGCCCCCGGTGCATTCGGTCACGTCCTTGCCGGTCATCTCGACATGGATGCCGCCGGCATGGGTGCCTTCGGCTTGGTGCACGCCCATGAACCGGCGAACCTCGCCCAGAACCGCCTCGAAGGGACGTGTCTTGTAGCCGCTTGTCGACTTCACCGTGTTGCCGTGCATCGGATCGCAGGACCAGACCACGACTTTGCCCTCGCGCTTCACTGCGCGGATCAGGTCGGGCAGATGTTTTTCGACCTTGTCCGCGCCAAACCGGGCGATCAACGTCAGGCGTCCTGGCTCATTTTCCGGGTTCAGCGCGTCGATCAGGCGCATCAGTTCGTCCGCCTTAAGCGACGGGCCGCATTTGAGGCCGATCGGATTCTTCACCCCGCGCATGAACTCGACGTGGGCATGGTCAGGCTGGCGGGTGCGGTCGCCGATCCACAGCATGTGACCCGATGTGGCGTACCAATCCCCGCTTGTCGAATCGACACGGGTCAAGGCCTGCTCATAACCCAGCAAGAGCGCCTCATGGCTGGTGAAGAAATCGGTGGTGCGCAGTTGCGGCGCGGTATCGGCGTTGATGCCGCAGGCGCGCATGAAGCCCACCGCCTCGGTGATACGGTCAGAGAGTTCCTGGTAGCGCTCGTAGGCGGGCGAATCCTTCAGGAAATCGAGGGTCCATTTGTGGACGTGCTCGAGGTTCGCATAGCCGCCCTGGGCAAAGGCGCGGAGCAGGTTGAGGGTGGCCGCCGACTGGCGGTAAGCCATGATCTGGCGCTCTGGGTCCGGCCGGCGCGCCTCGATCGTCGCCTCGGCGCCATTGACGATGTCACCCCGGTAGATCGGCAATTCCACTCCGCCGATCGTTTCGGTGGGCGAAGAGCGCGGCTTGGCGAACTGGCCGGCAATACGGCCGACCTTCACCACCGGCTGGCCGCCGGCGAAGGTGAGCACAACCGACATTTGCAGGAAGACGCGGAAAAAGTCGCGGATGTTATCGGCCGAATGCTCGGCGAAGCTTTCCGCGCAATCGCCCCCCTGCAGCAGGAAGCCCTTGCCCTCCGCCACGCGGGCGAGCTTGCGCTTTAGCTTCCGGGCCTCCCCCGCGAAGACCAGTGGTGGGTAACCGGCCAGCTGCTCCTCAACCGACTGGAGCTTGGCCTGGTCCTCGTAATCCGGCACCTGCACGGCCGGGAAATTGCGCCAGGTCGCAGGCGTCCAGTTTATCGACATCTCGTTTACTCCAAAAGGGGATTGACCCTTTCCAACTCTAAAATCGGCTTGGCCTATACACGGCTTGGCGGTAGGATTCCAGCCCGCGTGGATGGTCCGAACAGGCGATGCTGGAATATCTTTATCATGCGAGATGAGACCAAGCATATAACGTCCTTGCCGCCGGCTCTCCGCCCATGTTCGTCCGTCTGCTGGTACTGAACGCGATATTTCTCGCCATTTTTGCCATCCGTAAGGCCTCCGGCGCCCGGCCTATGCCGGCAGCCGCCGCCCTGTTGGTCCAGCTTGCCGCACTGGGCGCCAACATTATCGTCCTCTACCAGCAGGACGTGCAGAACTATCTGACAACCTTTGCGAAACGGTTTTGAGGAGTTCCGAAAAGGCGGCCTCTGCCGAGCAAAAGGGCTGCTGCAGGCCGACGTTCCAGTAGCGAAGGCTGGCAAGCGGAATAGGATCGCCCGTTACGGCGCAGCGCACGAAATCCCCCTCCCGCAGGATCTGGAAATCGGCATCGAGGTAACGGATCACGGCCTCCCGGCGAGGTTGCTTCGTGTCGAGAAAATTCATGGCTGACAGTCTAGCTGGTTTTGTGCCCATTTGAAGACGCCGAAACTTTGGACAATGCTGATCGGATGCGGTTAGATTCACTGCCATGAGCGAAACATCCACCCACGAACAGCTTCTCGACATCTACGCCAAACTCGCCGTTCGGACCGGCCTCAACCTTCAGAGAGGGCAGCAGCTGGTGATCACGGCGCCACTCGATGCGGTGGCATTGGTGCGCCGCATCACCGAGCACGCCTATGAGGCTGGGGCGAGCCTCGTGACCACGGTCTACGCCGATGAAGAGACGACTCTTGCCCGCTATCGGCATGCCCCAAAGGAAGCCTTCGACGTGGCGCCCGGCTGGCTGTTCAACGGCATGGCAGAGGCCTTCCGCGGCGGCGCCGCGCGGCTGGCCATCGCCGGCGAAAACCCGGCCCTGCTGGCGGGGCAAGACCCGGACAAGCTGTCACGCGCCAACAAGGCGCGGTCAAAGGCCTATCGCCCGGCTCTCGAGCTGATCACCGGCTTCGCCATCAACTGGTGCGTCATCGCGGCGGCAACGCCTGCGTGGGCCCAGTCGGTGTTTCCCGGAATTCCCGAGGCCGAAGCCATGGACCGGCTGTGGCGGGCGATTTTCGCCTGCACCAAGGCCGACCTGCCGGACCCGATCGCGGCATGGGAAAAGCACAACAATGACCTGCGCCGGCGCACCGCGTTCCTCAACAACCGGCGCTACCGCGCGTTGAAATACAAGGGGCCCGGGACCGATCTCATGCTGGGTCTCGCCGGGGAGCACAACTGGAAGGGCGGCGGCGGCAAGGCGCTGAACGGCGTGTTCTGCAATGCCAACATCCCGACCGAGGAGGTGTTCACCGCACCCCACAAGGACATGGTGGACGGCGTGGTGTGTTCCTCGAAGCCACTGTCCTATCAGGGTTCGCTGATCGACGGCATCCGCGTGCGCTTCGAGCGCGGAAAGATCGTGGAGATGACGGCGGAGAAGGGGCAGGATGCCTTTCGCAATCTCATCGACACGGATGAAGGGGCGGCGCGTCTGGGCGAAGTAGCACTCGTGCCGCATTCGTCGCCGATCTCGAAGAGCGGCCTCATCTTCAACAACACGCTGTTCGACGAGAATGCGGCGAGCCACATCGCGGTGGGCCAGTCCTACACCGAGAACATCCGCGAAGGCTCCAAACGCTCCAAGGATGAGCTTGCGGCGCTGGGCGCCAATGCGAGCCTCGTGCATGTGGACTGGATGATCGGCTCGGGCGAGTTGGACGTCGACGGCATCATGGCGGATGGCTCCGCCGAACCGCTGATGCGCAAGGGCGAGTGGGCGGTCTGATGCGCTAAAGAAGTCGGCCCTGCCTGGGGCTGTCTTCGCGCACCTTCACCTCGCCATCGGCGAACTCAAGGCGAAGAGCTTCCCACTGACTGACGCCGGCCGCGGCGCGCACCGGCCTGCCCGTCTCGTCCCGCACCAACGCGAAGCCGCGCCGAAGTACGGATCTGTAGGAGAGCGAGTCCGCGAGCTTCGCCACGCCATCGAAGCGCTGGCGCTGGAAGGCGACGAGGCGCGACAGGGCCTGCGCGGCACGGCGGCCCGAAAGATCGAGCGAGCGGCGCTCATTGGCGATCATGGCGCGCATGGGGGCGGGCGTGAGGCGCGGCGCAACGCGGTTGAGGCGGGCGGCCTGCTCGCGCGTATTGGCCTTCAGCGCCAGTACGAGGCGGCCCGAGGCAGAATCGAAACGCTGGCGCACGAGAGCGAGGATTTCATCCGGGCGCGGCAGGGCACGGGCGGCGGAGCGGACGCGCGTTAAGCGCTCATCCATGCCGCGGCTGAGGCCGCCCTTCATGCGGGCATCGAGACGGGCCACCTCAGCCACGAGGTCAGCGCGCACCGGAACGGCCTTCTCGGCGGCGGCCGTGGGGGTGGGCGCACGCAGGTCAGCAGCATAATCGATGAGCGTCGTATCCGTCTCATGGCCCACCGCGGAGATGACCGGGATGGCGCTCGCCGCGGCGGCGCGCACCACGATCTCCTCATTGAAGCCCCACAGGTCCTCGAGCGATCCGCCGCCGCGCGCCACGATGATGACGTCGGGCTTCCGCGCCATGCCGTTGAAACCGGCGATGGCGGCGGCGACCTCTGCCGCGCAGGTCTCGCCCTGCACGCGCACCGGCCAGACCATGACATGGCGCGGGAAACGCTCATTGAGACGGTGCAGAATGTCGCGGATCACGGCTCCCGTGGGCGAGGTGACGATGCCGATCACCGTGGGCAAATAAGGGATGGGGCGCTTCCGCGCCGCATCGAACAGGCCTTCCGCCGTGAGCTTCTTCTTCCGCTCCTCCAGCAGCGCCATCAGCGCGCCGGCACCGGCGGGCTCGATCGACTCAATAATGATCTGGTAGGCGGACTTGAGCGGATAGGAGGTGATCTTGCCGGTGACGACGACCTCCAGCCCCTCCTGCATCTTGGAGCGCAGGCGCCCGAAGCTGCCGCGCCAGATTACCGCGTCGAGCTTCGCGCCCTCGTCCTTGATCGAGAAATAGCAGTGTCCGGAGGAGTGGGGGCCGCGATAGCCCGAGATCTCGCCCCGCACGCGCACATGTCCGAAGGTGTCCTCCAGCGTGCGCTTCAGAGCGTTGGCGATCTCCGAGACCGAGTATTCCCCGGAATTGGAGCCGCCGGTCTCGATGATCTCGCCGGTTTCCGGATCATGATCCCAGATGGTGGACATGGCAAATTCCGCGCTTTGATTCACACGCATCAAATGCAAAAAGGCGGGCGAAATCAAGAACGGGTGCAGCCATGAACATTCTTCTCATCGGATCGGGCGGCCGGGAACACGCACTGGCCTGGGCGATTGCGGCGAGCCCGCTTTGCGACAGGCTGTTCGTGGCGCCCGGAAACCCCGGCATTGGCCAGATCGCCCGCAACGTCGAGCTGGAGGTCGCCGACCATGCCGCGGTGACCGCCTTCTGCCGGGCGGAGAACATCGGCCTCGTGGTGGTGGGTCCCGAGGCGCCGCTTGTGGCGGGGCTGGCGGATGACCTCGCCGCTGCGGGGATCAAGTGCTTCGGGCCGAAGAAGTTTCCTGCCCAGCTCGAAGGCTCCAAGGGCTTCACCAAAGACATCTGCGCCAAATACGGCATTCCCACCGCAGCCTATGGCCGGTTCCAGGACAAGGCGGCAGCGCTTGCATATCTCGAAACGCATGGCGCCCCCATCGTCATCAAGGCGGATGGGCTCGCGGCGGGCAAGGGCGTTACCGTGGCGCTGGACATGGCGGAAGCGCGCGCAGCCGTCGAAGACATTTTCTCAGGCAAGTTCTGCGGGGCCGGATGCGTGATCGAGGAATTCCTCGAAGGCGAGGAGGCGAGCTTCTTCGTGCTGACCGACGGGAAACACGCCCTGCCGCTCGCCACCGCGCAGGACCACAAGCGCGTGGGCGACGGCGACACGGGCCCCAACACCGGCGGCATGGGCGCCTATTCCCCTGCCCCCTGCATGACGCCCGCGCTGTGCGACGAGGCGCTGGAGAAAATCGTCAAGCCCACGATCCGCGCGCTGCAAGAGATGGGGCACCCCTATGCCGGCGTGCTCTATGCCGGGCTCATCCTCACCGGGGACGGCCCCAAGCTCATCGAATACAACTGCCGCTTCGGCGACCCGGAAGCCCAGGTGTTGATGATGCGGCTGAAGGATGATCTCGTCACCCTGCTGCTCGCCTGCTGCGACGGCACCCTCGACAAGGTCTCGGCGCGGTGGTTCGACGACGTGGCGCTGACCGTCGTCATGTGTGCGCAGGGCTATCCGGGCGGCGCGGTGAAGGGCACCGAGATCCGCGGCCTCGAAGGCGCCGCCGCCATGGAGGGCGTGGAGATCTTCCACGCGGGCACGGCGGAGAGGGACGGCGCAATCGTCGCCAATGGCGGGCGCGTGCTGAACGTGACGGCGCGCGGTGCAACCGTTCGCGAGGCGCGCGACCGGGCCTATGCCGCGGTCGACCGCATCGACTGGCCCGACGGCTTCTGCCGCCGCGACATTGCCTGGCGGGCGCTGGCGCGCGGGGAGACGCGCTGAACTTTGCGTGAGCTGGTCAAGCGGTGTAATCTGCCCACCTATGAGCACACTCTTCCCCGGCACGCGCGAATACCGGCGCCGGCATGCCGGAGTGGACGCGCTGCCGCCATTCCTGGGCCGCCATGCGCATTGACCGGCAGCAGGCCTTCTCCGGCACCACCGCCTCCGACATTGATGCCGCTGCGCTGGAGGCCTATCTTTCGCGGAACCTTGACGGCTTTGCCGGGCCGCTGACGCTGGCGCGCTTCAAGGGCGGCCAGTCGAACCCTACCTACAAGCTGACGACGCACGGTGGATCCTACGTGCTGCGGCGCAAGCCCTTCGGCAAGCTGCTGCCTTCGGCCCATGCCATCGAGCGCGAGTATCGGGTGACGGAGGCGCTGGCGCGCGCCGGGTTCCCGGTGGCGCGGCCGCTACACCTATGCGCCGATGACGGCATCATCGGCGCCGCTTTCTATGTGATGGCGCATGCCGGGGGCCGGGTGTTCTGGGAGCCGCATGCGCCGGGTCTTTCGGGCACGGAACGCGCGGCACTGTTCGACTCGCTCAACGCCGCCATCGCGCAGCTGCACCTGCTCGATCCCTTGGCGCTCGGACTTGGCGGCTTCGGCAAGCCGCAGGGTTATGTGGCCCGCCAGATCAAGCGCTGGAGCGAACAGTATCGTGCCTCCGAAACCGAAACGATCGCGGAGATGAACAGCCTCATTGCATGGCTTCCGGACGCATGCCCCGCTGACTCCGGTGCCGCCATCGTGCATGGCGATTTCCGGCTGGATAACTGCATCGTCCATCCGGCGGAACCCCGTGTGATCGCGGTGCTGGACTGGGAACTCTCGACGCTGGGCGATCCGCTGGCGGATTTCACCTATCACCTGATGCAATGGTTCATGCCGGTGTCGGAAACGGGCGCTGGCGTCGGCTCGCTGCTGGGGCACGAGCGGGAGCCTGGCGTTCCGGCTATCGACGCCTACATCGCGGATTATTGCCGCCGCACCGGGCGAAGCGGCATTCCGGATCTGCCGATCTACATGGCTTATAACTTCTTCCGTCTCGCGGCGATCCTGCAGGGCATTCTGGGCCGCGTCCGGGATGGCACGGCGGCCAATGGGGATGCAGCAGCCATGGCGCGGCAGGTGCGGCCGCTCGCCGAGACGGCATGGTCCTTCGCACGAAAGGCAGGCGCATGAGCGAACCATCGATTGGCCTTGCACTGGGCGGCGGCAGCGCGCGCGGGCTCGCCCACATTCCGGTGCTCGAAGTGTTCGACGAACTGGGCATCAAGCCGAAGGTGATCGCCGGCTGCTCCATCGGCGCGCTGCTGGGGGCTGGTTATGCCGGCGGGCTGACGGCCAAGGAAATCCGCGAGCGCGCCGAGCTGCTGCTGTCGGACCGCATCGGAGCTCTGAAATTCGCCTTCGGGCAGAAGCGGGTCAATCCCTTCGAGCTCCTCGCACTGCGCGGCTTCGCCTCGTTGCATGTGCATGGCGAGAGGCTCGCCTCGCTGGTGCTGCCGGAAACCTTGCCGGAGATGATCGAGGATCTGGCAATTCCCTTCAAGGTGATCGCCACCGACTTCGATGCGATGGAGGAGCGCGTTATCGAACGCGGGTCCCTCGTGAAAGCGTTGGGCGCCTCGATTGCCATCCCGGGCGTCATCCTCGGCCCGCACTATGACGGGCACAGCTATGTCGATGGCGGTGTCACCAATCCGGTGCCATTCGACCATGTACGCGATGGCGTGGACATCGTGGTCGCCGTCGACGTCACCGGGCGGCCGCGCGAAGCCAATCGCAAGAACCGCACCAACATGGATCTGGCGGTGGGGTCCATCCTCATCCTGTTCAACCAGGTGGCCAGCCTGCGGCGGCAGATCAGTCCTCCGGACATCTATGTGCGGCCGGCGATCGACTCGTTTTCCGCCGGCGATTACTTCCGCATCCGGGAGGTGCTGGAGCAGGCGCAGCCGGCAAAAGAGCAGCTGAAGCGGGAACTCGAGAAGAGACTCACGGCCGCTTCGCCTTGAAGAAGTCCTTCAGCATCGCCTTTGCCCGCTCCTCGCCCAGCCCGCCGTAGACGTCCGGCGCGTGGTGGCAGGTGGGCTGCCCATAGAAGCGGGGGCCGTGCTCCACCGCCCCCATCTTTTCGTCGCCCGCCGCGAAATAGAGGCGGCGGATGCGGGCGAAGGAAATCGCCGCTGCACACATGGCGCAGGGTTCAAGCGTGACGAAGAGGTCGCAATCGACAAGGCGCTCCGAGCCCAGGATTCCGGCCGCCGCGCGGATCGCCAGCAGCTCGGCGTGGGCCGTGGGGTCCTTCCGTTCCAGCGTGCGGTTTCCTGCTCTTGCGATGACGTTGCCGGCCTTGCCGGCCACCACGGCGCCCACTGGAACCTCGCCGCGAAGGGCGGCGGCTTCCGCTTCTTCGAAGGCGATCGCGAGGGGGGCTGGCAGATTCAGTCGCATCGTGCCAATTGAGGCCATATGGGTGACGGGTCAAGATGAGCGAATTCGAGGGGGAACGCATCGCCAAGGTGATCGCCCGGGCCGGCATCTGCTCCAGGCGCGATGCCGAACGGCTGATCGGCGAGGGCCGGGTCAAGATGAACGGCAAGGTTCTGACCTCGGCCGCCACCAACGTGACGGACAACGACGTGATCTTGATCGACGGCCAGCCGCTGCCGCAGAAGGAGGCCACCAAGCTGTGGCGCTATCACAAGCCGGGCGGACTGGTGGTGTCGAACCATGATCCAGAAGGCCGGCCCACAGTGTTCGACAAGCTGCGCCAGCAGTTGCCGCGCGTCGTCTCCATCGGGCGGCTGGACATCAATACCGAGGGGCTGCTGCTGCTGACCAATGACGGCGGGCTGGCGCGCTTTCTCGAACTGCCCGCCACGGGATGGACCCGCAAGTACCGCGTGCGGGCCTTCGGGCATGTCGATGAGGCTTCGCTCGCAAAGCTCGAAAAGGGCGTGGAGGCCGGGGGCGTGCGCTACGGCCCCATCGAGGCGAAAATCGAGCGCGTGCAAGGCGGCAATACCTGGCTGACCATCGCCATCAAGGAAGGCAAGAACCGCGAAGTGAAGCGCATCTGCGAGCACCTGGGCCTGCAGGTGAACCGGCTGATCCGCACCGCCTTCGGGCCCTTCCAGCTGGGCGAGCTGCCGCGTGGCGGCATCGAGGAGGTGCCGGCGCGCGCCATGAAGTCCTCGGTCGGGGAGAAATTCTTCAAGAAGGAAGATGATGCGCATCGTCGGTGGAAAGTTCAAAGGCCATAGCATCGCCCCGCCCTCCGGTTCGGCGACACGGCCCACCACGGACCGGGTGCGGGAATCGGTGTTCAACATTCTGGCGCATGGCATCGGCGGGTTGCCGCTCGATGGCGCGCGTGTGCTGGACCTGTTTGCCGGGACGGGCGCCATGGGGCTCGAGGCCGTTTCGCGAGGCGCGCGCTTCTGCCAGTTCGTGGAGGACAGCGCGGAAGCGCGCGGGCTCATCCGCAAGAATGCCGATGCGCTGGGGGTGATCGGGCTCGTGAAGATCTGGCGGCGCGATGCGACGGCACTCGGGTCCTGTTCTCCGCAGCCGCGCTTCGACCTCGTCTTCGCCGACCCGCCATATGGCAAGGGACTGGGGGAGAAGGCACTGGCCTCGCTGATTGCCGGTGACTGGCTCAACCCCGGCGGCATCGTCGTGCTGGAAGAGCAGCAGAAGGCCGAGGTCAAGGACATTGCAGGCCTCGCGCTGATCGACGAGCGGGACTATGGCGATACGAAGATAAGATTTTACCGGGGAGACTGACGTGAAGATCACGAAGCTTGAGACCTTCTGCAACGAGTTCGTCGGTTTCGTCCGGGCAACAGCCGACACCGGCCACCAGGGATGGGGCCAGGTCTCGACCTATAATGCCGACATCACCTGCGAAATCTTCCACCGCCAGGTGGCGCGCCATGCGCTGGGCGCCGAAGCGCTGGATTTTGCCGATACGCTGGCCATTATCAGCGAGCGCGAGCACAAATATCCGGGCTCCTACCTCCGCCGCGCCATGACGGGCCTCGACACCGCGCTCCTCGACCTGCGCGGCAAGCTGGAGGGAAAGCCCGTCGCCGTGCTGCTCGGCGGCACGCCGGGCAAGCTCCGCGCCTATGCCTCCTCGATGAAGCGCGACATCACGCCGAAGGATGAGGCCGCAAGGCTGTGCCGCTTGCGCGACGAGAAGGGCTTCGATGCCTTCAAGTGGCGCGTCGGCTCCGAATGCGGGCGCGACAGGGACGAATGGCCGGGCCGCACCGAGGAGATCGTGCCCACCGTGTCGCGCGCGCTGGGCGATGGCGTGGCCAAGCTCGTCGACGCCAACAGCTGCTATACGCCAAAGCGGGCGATCGAGGTGGGGCGGCTCCTGGAGGCCGAGGGCATCGGGCATTTCGAGGAGCCCTGCCCCTACTGGGAATTCGCCTGGACGAAGCAGGTGACGGATGCACTCTCCATCGACGTCACCGGCGGCGAACAGGACTGCGAGTTCACGTCCTGGGAAACCATGATCGGCATGCGCGCGGTGGACGTCGTGCAGCCGGACGTCATGTACATGGGCGGCATGCTGCGGACGCTGCATGTGTGCCGGATGGCGGAGAAGGCGGGCCTGCCGGTGACGCCGCATGCGGCGAACCTGTCGCTGGTGACGATGTGCACCATGCATTTGCTGCGGGCCATTCCGAATGCGGGAAGATATCTCGAATTCTCGATTGAGGGGGAGGACTACTACCCTTGGCAGTATGACCTGTTCCTTGGCGAGCCCTACCGGATCGAGGACGGCAAGGCGACGGTGACCGATGCGCCGGGCTGGGGTGTTGAGATCAACCCGGCCTGGCTGGAGACGGCGCAGTATCGGGTGAGCGCGGTATAGCCAGATTCCGGCGAGGCGCGCCGGGCCGATCTAGAACATCGTGCGGGCAAGTGGAACCGCTGGCGAAGAGAAAGAGCCTCCGGAGTCAGAAGCCGGCGCGACTTTCCGCCCTCAGGCGCGGATGCACTTGAGGGCCCGTTGCGCTAGCGTCGTCCGAAAAGCTTCTCGATTTCCGCCAGTTTCAACTCGATGAAGGTTGGCCGCCCGTGGTTGCATTGGCCGGAGTTGGGCGTTGCCTCCATCTCACGGAGAAGCGCGTTCATTTCTTCGGGGCGGAGCCTGCGGCCGGAGCGGACCGAGTTGTGGCAGGCCATGGTGGCCAGCACGTGGTTGATGCGCTCCTCGACGCTGGTCGTCACACCAAGCTCGGCCAGTTCATCGGCCACGTCGCGGACGATCCCGGCAACATCCGCCTTGCCGAGGGCGGCGGGCACCTCACGCACCAGGACCGCGCCGTCGCCGAAGGCCTCGAGTGTAAGGCCCGTTTTCGCCAGCATCTCCGCTGCCGCGGCGAGGCGCTCCACATCCACAGGGTCGAGATCGACGACCTCGGGCGCCAGCAAAGGCTGGGTTTCGATGCCGCGCTCCGCCCGCTCGCGCTTCAGACGCTCGTAGACCAGTCGCTCATGGGCGGCGTGCTGGTCGACGAGCACGAAGCCGTCCTTCGTCTGCGCGACGATGTAATTATCGTGGATCTGGGCGCGGGCTTGCCCGAGCGGATAATCGGGCTGCGCCACCTGCGGCTCGGGGAGGGGCGCGGACGCCGGCGGCATGTTCATGGCGAGGGCCGCCTGTTTTTCCTCCTCGTCGAAGCCGCGGTGATTGAAGGGGCGCGGCATGGTGGGGCGGAAGGACGAGGCGGTCTGGCGCGCCAGTCCCGTGTCAGGCTGGCGCTTGCCCGCCAGCGCATCGCGGATGGCGCTGACGATGAGACCGCGGACGAGGCCGCCGTCGCGGAAACGCACCTCGGCCTTGGTGGGATGCACGTTCACGTCCACGCGGTCCGGCGGGCAATCGAGGAAGAGCACCAGCGCGGGAAAGCGGCCCGGGGGCAGCACATCGGCATAAGCGCCGCGAATGGCGCCGGAGATCAGCTTGTCGCGCACGCTGCGTCCGTTAACGAACATGTATTGCTGGGCGGAGTTGGCGCGCGCCGCGGTGGGAAGCCCGGCATGACCGCGCAAGCGCACGCCCTCGCGTTCGAGCTCGAAGGACACGGCATTCTCCATGAACTCCGCCCCGAGGATATGGCGAATGCGCGCTTCCTCGCCCTCCCCCTTCGGCACATCGACGAGGCGGCGCTCTTCAGTGACGAAGGCGAAGCCGATTTCCGGATGTGCCAGCGCCATGCGGCGCACAACCTCGGCCGCCTCCACCATCTCGGTGCGGTCGGCCTTGAGGAACTTGAGGCGGGCGGGGGTGGCGAAGAACAGGTCCCTGACGTCGATCTCGGTGCCGAGGTTCAGCGCCGCGGGCCGCGGCGGCGTGAGATGGCCGCCCTCGACGGCGATGACATGCGCATCGCCGCCGCCACGTGGCCGTGACGAAATGGCGAGGCGGCTCACCGCGCCGATGGACGCCAGCGCCTCGCCGCGGAAGCCAAGGAAGCGGATGCCGACGAGGTCGTCATCGGCAAGCTTCGACGTGGCATGGCGTTCGGCGGCAAGCGCCAGATCCTCCGGCCCCATGCCTATTCCGTCATCCGAAACGCGGATCAGGCTCTTGCCGCCGCCGCGGAAGGCGACGTCGATCTGGGTGGCGCCAGCGTCGATGGCGTTCTCGACGAGCTCCTTCACCACGCTCGCCGGGCGCTCGATCACCTCGCCCGCCGCGATGCGGTTCACCGTTCCTTCTGACAGCCTGCGGATTCGCATGCCGTCAGTTTAGCAAGGGAGCCGCGAGGCGGCTACTTCACGCCTTGCGGCTTGCCGACCACGGTGACGATCAGCCGGTCCGGGTGCAGCAGGCGCCTGGCCTGGGCCTTCACCTGGTCCAGCGTCACGGCCTCGACCAGCGCATTGCGCTTCTGCACGTAATCGATGCCCAGATTCTGCTGCTGGATGCCGAGCAGCTGGTTGGCGATGGCGGAATTGGACGAAAAGCGCAGTGCATAGGAGCCGGTGAGGAAGGTCTTGGCGTCATCGAGATCCTTCTGGCCCGGGCCTTCTTCGGCATATTTCCTGATCACCTCGCGGGCCGCGTCCAGCGCCTCGCCGGCGGACTCATTCTTGGTCTGCAGCGAGCCGGTGTAGAGACCGGCGCGGCCCATGGGGCTGAGGCCATAGCTGACGCCATAGGTCAGGCCGCGCTTTTCCCGGATCTCTTCCGACAGCCGCGAGGTCAGGCCGCCCGAACCGAGGATTTCGGACATCACGAAGGCCGGAATGAAGTCCTTGTCATCGCGCTCTATGCCCTCGGTGCCGAAAACGATGACGCTCTGCGGCATGTCGCGGTCGATGACCCTCAGTTTCGGTCCCATGGCGGGCTTCGCCTCCGGCAGCTCCGGCTGCCCGGGCGCGGTTTCGGGCAGGCCGCCGAACACCTTGTCGAGCAAGGGGCCCAGCTCCTTCGCCGTGATGTCGCCCACCACGGCGACCTGCAGCGTGTCGCGGTTGAAGATGCGGCGGTGCGCCGCCTTCAGGTCATCCGCGGTGATGGACGAGACCGTGGCCTCCGTACCTTCATCGGGGCGCGAATAGGGATCGCCGGGGAGAATGTCATCCATCCAGGCCTGCCAGGCCATGGACTGGGGGTCCTTTTCCTTCTCCTTGACGTCCAACAGGAACTGCTGGCGCACGCGCTCCAAAGGCTCCGCGTCGAAGCGCGGCGAGGTGATGGCGAGCCTGAGAAGATCGGCAGAGGCGTCGCGGTTCTTCGTGATGGTCTGGAAGCTGCCCTCGAAGAAGTCGCTGCCGGCATCGAAGGACATGCGGAAGGCGAGTTCGTCGCGCTTCTTCTGGAAACCGGCCGAGAGCATGTCGCCCGCGCCCTCGTCCAGCATGCCGGTGAGGAAATTGAACACGCCCTCTTTGCCCGCGGGCTCCAGCTCGGTGCCGCCCTTGAACGAATAGTTCATCGCCATCAGCGGAATGGCATGTTCCTCGACAAGCCAGGCCTTGATGCCGCCGGGGCTCGTCACCTCCTGGATGGTGAAGGCATTGGCGTTGACCGCCGAGGCGAAGAGCAAGCCGGCGAACAGCAGCAGGCCGCGAAGGGCGTTGGGCATCCTTATCATCTTCTTTCTCACTGGCTCTTGGCTTCCGGCAGCAGCACGCCGGTGACCGAGGCGCGCCGGTCAAGAACCGCATGGGCGGCCTTGTTGACGTCATCGACGGTGACCGCCGCCAGGTCCTTCTCCCAGTTCAGCACGTCATCGATGGTCTGGCCGGTGGCCAGCGCCACGCCGAACGTGCGCGCCAGCTTGTCCTGCGAGTCGAGCAGATAGACGGAACTGGCGATCATGTTGTTGCGGCTGCGGTCCAGCTCTTCCTGGGTGACGCCCGTGGCAACCACGCCGGCAAGGATGGCGTCGACCTCCTTTTCGACGGCCTCGATGGTGACGCCCGGATTGGGCGCGGCATAGAGGCCGAAACTGCCGTAGTCGAGCTGGTCGGCATCGAACCAGGCGCCGGAATAGGCGGCAAGCTTCTTCTCGAGGCTGAGCGTCTGGTAGAAGCGGCTCTGGTTGCTGCCGCCGACGATATCCGCCAGGAGCGACATGGCGAGTTCCTCGCGCTGCGGCATCTGGCGCGCGGCGGGCGTCAGATACCGGCGCTGCCAGCTGGGCGAGCTGACGCGCGGGTCCGTCATGGTGACACGGCGCTCGGCATTGGGCGGCGGCTCCTCGGCGCGCACCCGTTCGGGCGCCGGCCGCTTGTTCTTGAGGGGGCCGTAATGGCGCTCCGCCAGGGTTTTCACTTCCTCCGGCGTCACGTCGCCGGCGACGATGAGGATGGCGTTCTCCGGCTCGTAATGCGCGGCATAGAAGTCCATCGCATCCTGGCGGGTGAGCTTCGAGACCTGGTTCATCCAGCCGATCACAGGCTTGCCATAGGGGTGCGCGGCGAACATCGCGGCGTCCATCTGCTCATTGAGCAGGCCAGCAGGTTCGTTGTCGATGCGCTGGCGGCGCTCCTCCAGCACGACGGCGCGTTCCGGCAGCACGGTCTCGTCGGTTAATTCGAGATTCTGCATGCGGTCGGCCTCGAGCTCCATGACCAGCGGCAGCCGGTCCTTCATCACTTTCTGGAAATAGGCGGTGTAATCCTGCGTGGTGAAGGCGTTCTCGTCGCCGCCATTGGCGCGCACGATGCGGCTGAATGCGCCGTCCGGATGCTTGGGCGTGCCCTTGAACATCAGGTGCTCGAGAAGGTGGGCCACACCGGCCTTGCCCTGCGCCTCGTCGGCTGCACCGGTCTTGTACCACACCATGTGGGTGACGACGGGGGCGCGGCGATCGGGGATCACCACCACCTGCATGCCATTGGCGAGCTTGAAGGAGGTGACGTCGATGTCGAGCGCGCGCGCGGGGCCGGCAGCGGCCAGCACGGCGAACACGACAGGGACCAGTCGCTTGAACAGTGTCATGGAACTCCTCGGGGGTGATGAAGGCCGCGCCATGCGCCCGGCCCAGGGACGGCTATTCGTCCTTGAAAATGTTGCCGATATTCATGAAAGTACCGTAGTTCGGGTTCTTGGCCTTCTTCTGGGCAATGTAGTAGTTCTGAAGTTCCTCGCGCAGCTGCTGGTCGGTTTTGCGCGTGCCGTCGGGGTTGTAAACCGAGATGCCGGCGGCGGTGTAAATCGCGTCCTTGGGATCGCCGGCGGCAACCGCGGGGGCAGCGGCTTTGGGGGCGGCATAGGCGGGCGTGGCGGGCGGCGTGGCGAGCGAGGCCGTCTGCGTGGCGGGCGCGCTGGCGGCGCCAGGATCGGGCGGCGCGGTGGTGGTGCCGGGCTGCGGCAGGCGCAGGTCCGGCGGCATGGTGAGGTCCTGCCGGGCGTTGAGGGCTTCGGCCGGGGTGTCCTTTTCGAGGTAGCTGCGCATCGAGCTGCCGCAGCCCGCAAGGCTGAGCCCCATCATGCAAAGCAGCACGGTTGCACCGGCACGATTCATCCAGATACCCTTGTCAAACCGGTCCTTTAGTTGCCGTCGAAATCAGGCTTTTCCGCGGCGGTTGCCGCGCTCGCCGATTACAACCGATTCATACATCAGCAGCGCCACGCCGGCAACGATCGCAATGTCCGCCACATTGAACACATACCAACTAAAACTTTGATAATGAAAGTGAAAAAAGTCGGCCACCGCGCCCCGCGTCAAACGGTCGAAGGCATTGCCCAGGGCGCCGCCGATGACCAGGCCGAGTGCTGCCGCGGTCATGGCGCGCTGTGCCCCGCAGGCCCAGATCCAGAGCAGGATAACGATCAAGAGGGTGAGCGCCACCAGCCACTCTTGCAGGTGGGTGGAGAACAAACCGTAGGACACGCCGGTGTTCCACACCATCACCAGATCGAAGAAATTGGTGATGCGGACGGGTGCTTTTTCGATGATGCCGTAGACATCCAGCATCCAGAACTTGTGCAACTGGTCGATGCCGAAGACGGCAACGGCCAGACCCAGCGTCAGCGGCGCGAGCGGACCCCAGAACCGCCACTTCATCAGACGGTCTTTTCGAAACGGGCCTGCCACTCGCGCACCGCATCGGCGTCCCGCGGCGTGATGTCGGGGAATTGCGGGTCGCTACCGACGCCGGGCGAGATCTTCCAGGACCGGGCGCAGCGCCGGCCCTCCGCCGGCCTGAAGACCACGGCCACGCCCTTGACGGTATCGAGCCGAAACCCGTCTTCCGGCCCTTCGCCCGAGATCAGCTTCGCCGCCGAGGTGATGGAGATCTCGGCAAGGTCGACGCCGTCCAGCGCCGCCAGCAGGCCGGGGTTCGAGACATAGACCTCGGGGGCGGCTTCGAGCGCCGAGCCGATGGTCTTCTTGATCTGGCGCTCGATTTCGAGCGCGCCGGTAACCACTGATCGGACCTCGCGGATCTTGTCCCACTTGGCGGCAAGCTCCAGTGCGGCCCATTCATCCGGGCAGCGGGCGAACTGCATCAGGTGCACGGAGGAGCCTTCGGCGGGGAAGCGCGAGAGCCAGACCTCGTCCATGGTGAAGGCCAGCACCGGCGCCCACCAGGTGGTGAGGCAATGGAACAGCTGGTCCATCACCGTGCGGCAGGAGCGGCGCCTGAGGCTCGACCAGGCGTCGCAATAGAGCGAGTCCTTGCGGATGTCGAAATAGAAGGCCGAGAGATCGGCCGTCATGAAATTGGTCAGAAGCGCGAAGAGGCGCTTGTAGTCGAACAGCGCATAGGCCTGGCGCACCTGGCCTTCAAGCTCATGCAGGCGGTGGAGGATGTAGCGCTCGAGCTCCGGCATGTCCTTGGCGGGCACGAACTCCCAGTCCTGAAGCCCGTCCACCGCGCCGAGGATATAGCGCATGGTGTTGCGCAGCTTGCGGTAGGCCTCGATGTTGGTCTTGAGAATTTCCGGCCCGAGGCGCAGGTCTTCGGCGTAGTCGGCGGAGGCCACCCACAGGCGCAGGATGTCCGCACCCGACTGCCTGATGACGTCCTGAGGGGCCACGATGTTGCCCAGCGACTTCGACATCTTGCGGCCGTCCTCGGCGACGACGAAGCCGTGGGTCAGCACAGCGTCATAGGGGGCGCGGCCACGCGTGCCGCAGGCTTCGAGCAACGAGGAATGGAACCAGCCGCGGTGCTGGTCCGAGCCTTCGAGATAGATGTCGGCCGGCCACTTGAGGTCCGGCCGCTGCTCCAGCACAAAGGCGTGGGTGGAGCCGGAATCGAACCAGACATCCAGAATGTCCCGCACCTGCTCCCATTCGAGGATGGAATAATCCGGCCCGAGGAAGCGCTGGGCAGCGCCCTCCGCGAACCAGGCATCAGCCCCCTCTTGCGAGAAGGCATCGACGATGCGCTGGTTGACCTTCGGATCGTTGAGGATCTCGCCCGTCCCGCGGTTGACGAAGACGGCGATGGGAACGCCCCAGGCGCGCTGGCGCGAGATGACCCAGTCCGGCCGCTGCTCGATCATGGCGCGCAGCCGGTTCTGGCCGCCTGGCGGATAGAACTTCGTCTCGTCGATCGCCTTCAGCGCCACGTCGCGAAGCCCGTGGCTCGACATGGAGATGAACCACTGCGGCGTGTTGCGGAAGATGACCGGCTTCCTGGAGCGCCAGCTATGCGGATACTGGTGCCTGAGGCGGCCGCGCGAGATGAGCGCGCCCGCTTCCGTCAGTGCACGGATGACCGCGTCGTTCGCGTCGCCCTTCTCGCCCGTGCCGGTGATGACGCGCTTGCCCGTGAAGCCCGGCGCATCCTTGGTGTAGAAGCCATCGGCATCCACCGTGAAGGGGATGGTGGCGGAGATGCCCTTGTCCTTCAGATAGGCTTCGCTGGCGGCCCAGATATTGTAGTCGTCCGCACCATGGCCCGGTGCAGTGTGCACGAAACCTGTGCCGGTGTCGTCCGTCACGTGGCCGCCATCGAGCATCGGCACGCCGAAGGAATAGCCGAGATGGGCCAGCGGATGGCCGAGGATGAGGCCCGTCGGATCGACATCGCCATGGCGCGTAAAGCTCTCGACCTTCGCCGCCTTCATCACCTCCTCGGCGAGGCGGTCGGCGAGGATGAGCTTGTCGCCCGCCTTGGCCCAGTTGCCCTCGGGTGCCGCGGTCACTTCATAGAGGCCGTAGCCGATCCTCGACGAGAAGCTGACCGCGCGGTTGCCGGGGATGGTCCAGGGCGTGGTGGTCCAAATGACCACCGAGATGCCGAGCAGGTTCTGCGGGCCCTGGCGCACCGGAAACTTCACCCAGATCGTGTCAGACTGATAATCCTGATACTCGACCTCCGCTTCCGCCAGGGCCGTCTTCTCGACCACCGACCACATGACGGGCTTGGAGCCGCGGTAGAGCTGGCCCGACGCGGCGAACTTCAAAAGCTCTTTGGCGATCAGCGCTTCGGCGCGGAAGTTCATGGTGAGATAAGGATTGTCCCAGTCGCCCGTGACGCCCAGCCGCTTGAACTCCTCGCGCTGGACATTGATCCAGTGCTCGGCGAAGGCGCGGCATTCCTTGCGGAAGTCGTTGATCGGCACCTCGTCCTTGTTCTTGCCCTTCTCGCGGTACTGTTCCTCGATCTTCCACTCGATGGGAAGCCCGTGGCAGTCCCAGCCGGGGACATAGTTCGAGTCATAACCCTGCATCTGGCGCGAGCGGGTCACGATGTCCTTCAGGATCTTGTTGAGGGCGTGGCCGATGTGCAGGTGGCCGTTGGCGTAAGGGGGCCCGTCATGCAGCACGTATTTGGGCCGCCCGGCCGACTGCCGGCGCAACGTGCCGTAAAGGTCCATCGCCTCCCACCGCTTCAAGAGCTCCGGCTCCTTCTGCGGCAGGCCGGCCTTCATGGCGAAGGAGGTCCTGGGCAGGAACACGGTGTCCCGGTAGCGGTCGGTCTTCTGCGGCTTGTCGTCGGACATGAGGCGTCTCGGTGCAAATCAAGGGTTTGAGCGGGCTTCTAGCAGGTTTTGGGCGGGGATAAAGGACTTGGGCCTTTCCAGGATTTGAGGCTTTGCTGGGGGCTGCCAGCCGCCCTTGTTGCAAAACAGTCATCCAAACCCACCTATCGTAGGGAATGCAGCAACATCCGCCCGCTACCACGCCCGAAGAGGAGGCCCGCGCCGTTCTGTCGGAGCTGGCGGACATCCACTCCCGCGTGCTGAGCGAGGGACGGGCGATGATGGAGGGCTGGCAACCCGCCATCAAGCGCACGGAATTCCTGCCCTCGGCTGAGAATCTGGCGCATTATCTCGCGTTCCGCCGCTTTAACATCCGCCCGCTGCAGGAGCGGCTGAGCCAGCTTGGGCTGTCCTCCCTCGGGCGCTCGGAGGCGCATGTGCTGGCCAGCCTGCAGGCGGTGCTGGCGACACTTTCGGCGATTGCGGCCAGCTGGCCGGTGGACCGGCCGAACCCGCGGCGTTTCAGCGAGGGCGCGGCCCTGCTGGAAAAGCGGCAGAGCGACATCCTTGGGCGGGACCCCGATGGCCCGCGCACGCGCATTATGGTGACCCTGCCGGCGGAAGCCGCCGAGGACCGCAGTATCGCTTTCCGGGTGATTGCCGCGGGCGCGGACGTGGCGCGCATCAACTGTGCGCATGACAGTGCCGAAGCGTGGTCGGCGATGATTGCCCATGTGCGCGAGGCCGCCGCCACGCTGAACCGGGACGTGCGCATACTAATGGACCTTGGCGGCCCGAAGATTCGCATTGGCGAGGTGAACGAGGCCGCTGCCGCCGGACGGCTGTTCCGCGGCGACCGTTTTGTGCTGTGCGACCGGCTGCAAACGAAGAGGGGTGTGGCGGAGGCGACGCTGTGCCCGCCGGTGCTGCTCGACGTGATGGCGCCCGGCCACACGGTGTGGATCAACGACGGCAAGATCGGCGCCCGCGTGGCGGGCGTCGAGGGCCGGCGCGCCACCCTTGAAGTGTTCAGCGCCCGCGACAAGGGCGAAAGGCTGAAGCCCGAGAAGGGCGTGAACCTGCCCGGCGTCGAATTGCCGGTGGCAGCGCTGACCGGGGAGGACATCGCCAACCTCGATTTCGTGGCCTCGCATGCCGACATCGTGGGCTATTCCTTCGTGCAGCGCCCCTCCGACGTGACGCAACTGCTGGCGGAGCTCGAGGCGCGGCGCGGTGGGCGCGCGCTGCCCGCGCTGATGCTGAAGATCGAGACGCCGCTGGCGGTGAAGAACCTGCCGCGCCTCATCGTGCAGGCCGCGGCCGAAACGCCGGTCGCGGTGATGATCGCGCGCGGCGACCTCGCCGTCGAGATCGGGCTCGAACGCCTGCCGGAAATCCAGGAGGAAATCCTGTGGCTGTGCGAAGCCGCGCATGTGCCTGTGGTGTGGGCAACGCAGGTGCTGGACAGCATGGTGAAGGACGGTGCAGCCACCCGCGCCGAGGCCACCGATGCCGCCATGGGCCAGCGCGCCGAATGCGTGATGCTGAACAAGGGGCCATTCCTTGCCGAGGCCGTAACGTTTCTTGACGGCGTCTTGCGGCGCATGGACCGCCACCAGATCAAGAAGACACCGCAACTCTCCGCCCTCAATTCATGGCGGGAGCCCCAGACCCTGGGCTGAGACGGCCAGAGGGGCGCCGCCAGGAGCCGCGGCATAAAGGCCGTCCGGGCAACGCCAACCGGCTCATTTCGCCACAACCATCCTGCTATAAAAAGTTGTTGGATGTTCATGGCGGCAGCTGCGGCAGATTTCACTGGCGGCGGTGCTGCAGCTGCTGGCGCCCGTTTCGGCCGCCCCGGCGCAAAACACACCTGCGCCCGTGCAACTCTGCGACGCGCGGGCAAACCAGACCGTCGCTGCCGTCACCGGCGCCGTACTGAGAGGCCTCAAGGCCGGACAGGCTCCAGCAACGCAGGCCCCCCGCCACCACCCCTTTCGTCAAGGTGGAGAGCGGGAAAACGGAACTGGCCGCCAGCCTGCAGGAAATGGAATTCCAGTTCTTCGCGGCACTGGAGAACGCGCGGCGCGCCCATCCCGCACTGGCCGATGAGGCCGATCTTGATTATGGATGGCATCCCATATCAGGAGGAAGACCCCGTGAGCAGCACGCTTCAACTCATTCCCGCCCGCCGCGGCAAGGCCGTTCGCGTGAACAAAGGCCAGTCGGTGAAGGTGATCAACACCCATGGCAACCAGGTCGTCGATTTCTGGGCCTTCAACGCCGGAGACCTGCGCGAATACCTCGGCATGGAGCACTGCCGGGCCTTCTGGACCAGGCTTTTCCCCGTCGAGGGCGACAAGATGATCACCAACCGCCGCCGCCCGATCCTGACCATGACGAAGGACGCAAGCCCCGGCCGCCACGACACGCTGATCGCGCCGTGCGACAACGAGCGCTACGGGCTCCTCGGCTGCACGCACTACCACGACAATTGCCGCGACAACATGCATGCGGGCCTGGCGGAGCTCGGCCTGTACATTCCCTATACGCCCGACTCGCTCAACCTGTTCATGAATATTCCGTGGAAGGAGAATGGCGATCTCGAATGGGGCAACTGCCTGTGCAAGCCGTGCGACTATGTGGTGTTCCGCGCCGAGATGGACGCCATCGTCGTATTCTCCGCCTGCCCGCAGGACATGCTGCCGATCAACAACGGCGTGACGGTCGAGGCGCATTTCGAGGTGCTGGACCAGTAGGCGGAACCGTCACACCCGTGTCCTTCCGCCGTCCCCGCAGCAGGGCGGGCGCAACGGGTCCTCAGGTGTATCCGCGCTTGAGGACGTAAAGTTGCGCCGGCTTTCGACTCTGGAGCATCTTTCGCTTCGCAAGCGATTCCACTTGCCTCCACGATGCTCGATTGCATATCGCCTGAAGCGGCCCTCTTTGTTATTCCTCTCCTCCTCCTCGGGAGAATTATATACTTAACAAGTAGGGACTGAAACCTGACTTTGGCCAGCTACTCATCTTTCGACTTGGAGGGCCGCGGCGCGGGTTTCATCTGAGCCATGCGACCCATGATCTTGACAGCCGCTGACTCGTCGCCATCGGCTTCAAGTTCCTCGGCCTTTGCGATGAATGCCGCAGACTGCGCAAGGCTGTCAGCCCGCACTTTTTCCGCTGGCGGCTTGGTCGCCTTCTTCATCAAGTTCTTTCTCCAACCCCTCTAATAGCGGCGCTGGTGCCTTCTTGGGCTGCGGGCGCTTTGGGGGTGCATTAATCAATAATTTTCCGCCATCTTGGCGTTTGATTTGCCCAGACAAACCTAAAAGATTTTCGCGGTCGTACGTGTGGAGTTCATCAATATTGTTTAACAGTGCAGTGGCTAAGTGGATGCCATCTTGCGGCTTAACAATGGTTGGGTATGTCCTCAAGAGTCGGCGCGCAAGCACGCCCACGTCAAAATCAACTTGGACCCGTTGAACAAAATCCTGAAGGATATAGGCCTCGAATACAGTATCCTCGTCGGGTGCAAGGCCACTGGCAGTCGGGTGTCCGCAGGGGCGCTTATACACCTCAGCAAGGGTAAAGTATGACGTCCATATCTCAGCGCTCCCCGCCTTTGCCTCGTCAATAACGTAGGCGAGGTTTTCAAATCTGCCCGTTTCTTTCTGGATTAAAGAAATCCATGCGCAGGCGTCCCAGTAGTAGCGGGGCTTGTCAGCCAAGAGAACCGTCCCTAAACCGATCCAAGTATTCGACTACAGACAATCCGCCCGTAAACTCACGGTCTTGTATCTCATCGAGAGATACTTGGCGCTCGACTATTTTCGTAATGTCGCTAGAGAGAACGTAGTCTATTGCGCCGTCATCTTTGTATTTAATTCGCCCTCTAATCCGTACACGGCGGTGTTTCCACACATCGTCAAATGTAGTCTTGCCATCGAAGCTGCGCTCAAGTTCGGCACTCAATCTGCACCACACTTTCTCTTTGGTACGAGAGTCAATGATCTGCACTGCTGGCGCTTTCCGATGAGTTCCAACGTAGAAAAGAGTCCCCTCGATGGACCCTACTTCCTCTGTTGGGCGGACAAACTCGTAAAGGGCGTTTTCAGGTTGTCTAACAATCGTTTCAACTGCCTGACGTGCTACTTGAGGGGTAACTTTGATTATATCACCAGTCTCAAAGTCAATTTCAGTTACGCCTATGCCGTTTGTATTTCTTTCAAAAAACCGTTTGGCAATTTTGATGTCGAACAATGGATCAATGGGCAGACGATTAGAAACAATGTCACGAAGACTGTGTTCCAGCGCCTGTTTCTGAGATCTCGCCACAACTGTAACATCAACACCGGCATGAAGACTGACAGCCTCTCCTACGATGTAGAAGGGGCTATTGGTGCTTGCTTTGGACAACCGCCATTCGATTCCCGGCTCACCTTCTTTGGCAAGAAGCTGAAAAAAATCCAATACTTGCCGCATGGCGTCCAGAATCGTCAGGACGTCAGGATGCGCACCAGACGCGCGGACTGTTACTTTAACCCGTTCCGCCACCGTTCCTACTCTCTTGCGGTGCCGGGAACTGACGAGTCCCGGTAGGTTAACCGCTTCCCAACGATACCACGAAGTGCACGATCAGCGCGAGCCTCATCTCCGACCCCTAAAGCGGATCGGTTGCTGTACCTGAAGTCAAACTCTGCGAGATAGCGGTGAAGGTGCTGCTCGCTCACGTGGTGGAACGTACCCACAATCCCGCGTTTCAGGACGCTAAAGCAGCCTTCAACGGTGTTGCTGTGGACGTTACCGCGCACTTGTTCGTCGATGCCGTGGTCCACCATGCTGTGGGAAGCAAACTCTTTACCGACCTGATAGTAGCCGCCAGCCGTGTCTATCATGAAATGGGAGGCGCGGTGGGCGTGCTTGTTCAAGATCGGGCGGAGGGTCTTGCCGCTGATGGACGGAATGTGGTGAGAGCGCGCAGCGCCGCCACGCTCAACCAGCGTATGGACGATCTGCTTGCCCATGCCGCCGATCTGGGGCTTCTCAGCGCGCTTGACCTTGTGCTTGTTCTTTTCCTTGCCGCCAATGTAGGTGGTATCGGCTTCTAGGGTTTTGCCTTCGCCGCCAAGAGGGATGATGGAGCCGTTCGCCATCGCTTCGCGCAGGCGGTGTTCCATAAACCAGGCGGTTTTGTACGTAACGCCAAGGGTGCGGTGCAGTTGGTGGGCGCTGATGCCCTTCTTGCTAGAAGCCATCAGGTGAGCCGCCTGAAACCACAGATGCAGTTTGACGTGGCTGCGCTCAAAGACGGTGCCAACCGTCACGGTGAACTCGCGCTTGCAGGGGCCACAGCGGCGAAGCCCTGCACGGCCACCCTTCACCAGAGTGATCCGGTCGAAGCCGCCACAGCGGGGGCAATGCGGGCCTTCCGGCCACACGATTTCCTCAAGCCGAGCAATCGCTGCGGCTTCGTTATGGAAATGCGGGGCGGAAAAAATGGACATTAAACTAACTCCTTGGGTCCTTTTTAGGAGTCCGGGGCGTACTTGTCAAGTATATAATTCCCCTCCTCGGGGGGGGGGGGGGGGGGGGGGGAACACATTGCGATACCGTATGACCGTCCGCTGCGCTACAGCAACGCCGCCCCGCGAAGCGCCGTCAGGTGCTTCGACCCCGTCGCCAGGCAGGCGATCCGGAGCGCGCCGGCGAAGGACTGGACATGGGCCACCACGGCCTCCGTGCCCTGCATGGCGGCGGGCAGAAGTGACGCCGCCTGGGCCGTCAGATCGGCCCCCAGCCGGATGGCCTTGGCGGCGTCGAGGCCGTGGCGGATGCCGCCCGAGGCAATGAGGGGAACGTCCGGACAGGCCGCCCGCACTTCGGCAATGCACACCGGCGTCGGGATGCCCCAGTCGCGGAAGATCTCGCCGAAGTTCTGCTCCGGAGCGCCCGCCAGCCGCGCGCCTTCCACGGCGGCCCAGCTGGTGCCGCCCGCGCCTGCAACATCGATCGCCGCCACGCCGCAATCGACCAGGCGCCGCGCCACCGTGCCGGAGATGCCGCTGCCGACTTCCTTGGCGATGACCGGCACGCCGAGTGCCCGGCACAGCTTTCCGATCGCTGACTGAACACCCGACCAGTTGCGGTCACCGCCGGGCTGCACCGCCTCCTGCACCGAGTTCAGGTGCAGAATCAGCGCATCCGCCCCGAGCTGTTCGACCGCGCGGCGCGCCTCCCCGATCCCCATGCCGTTGACGAGCTGGATGGCGCCAAGATTGCCGTAGATCGGGATGGAGGGAGCGATGCGGCGCAGCTCCGGCCCCAGGCCGGAGCGGTCCGGCGTCGTCAGCGAAATGCGCTGCGAGCCCACGCCCATGGCAAAGCCCATCTGCTCGGCGGCTTCCGCGATGGCGCGGTTAATGCGGTCGGAAACCTCCGGCCCACCGGTCATGGACGAGGCGAGGAACGGCAGCCGCAGCGGGCGTCCGAGGAACGAGGTGGAGAGGTCGATTGCTTCGTAATCCACCTCCGGCAGCGCATCGTGCCGGAAGCGGATCGCGTCAAAGCCGGCGGGCCCGCTATGGCGTGCCGCACCGGAGAGCACGACGTCGATGTGGTCGCGCTTGCGGCGCTCGATCTCGCTCATGCGGTCATACGCCTGAGCCCGTCATGCGGGCCGGGAGGTCAGGGATGGGCCGCGAGATAGGCGATGACGTTGGCCACGTCCTCGGGCTTCTTCAGGCCAGCGAAGGCCATCTTGGTGCCGGGCACATAGGCCTTGGGATTGGGCAGGTAGGCGGTCAGGGTCGCCTCGTCCCAGACCACGCCTTCCTCACCCTTCTTGAGCATGGCGGCGGAATACTTGAAATCCGGCGCCGAGGCGGCCTTGCGGCCGACGACGCCCTTCAGCGTCGGGCCGATTTTGTTCACGCCCTTCTCGTTTTCGTGGCAGGCCTTGCACTGGGCGAAGACTTTCGCGCCGGCGGCGGCATCGCCCGCGGCATGGGCCGGAAGAGTGAGGGCCGGAGCGGCGAACAGCACGGCGGAGGCCAGTGCGGCGAAAACGGCTTTCTTGATCATCGGAATTTCCTTCAAGGGGGGTTGTCGGTCACTCGGTCGAAGGCACGCCGTCAGCATGTCTTGTGCAATAAAGTCTTAGAACCACATCGGCCAGATGCGCAAGCAGTCCCCCCACGAGGTAGATTGCGACAAAGAGCCATCCCGATTGCTGCAGCGCGGCGCGCAGCGCCAGCACCAGCGATGCCCCGGAAAGGCCATTCGCCACGAAGGACAACAGGAGGAACGTCCTCTGCTTCCGCCGGGAGTAGTAGTAGCCCGCGACGGCAATCTCGATGGCCAGGACCACCAGCATCACCGTCGCAACCTGGCCGCTTGCCACGAACTGTTCCATGGCGCGGTCACCCGAAAGGCCCGTTCATCTGAACGATGCGCAGGTTCAGGACGGAGGCGGCCGACACCCACAGCAGATAAGGCAACAGCAGGACTCCCGCCCAAGCCGAGACCGAACCGAGCACCAGGACGAGGCTCAGCACCGAACACCACAGCAGCACCACCTCGCGCAGCGCCCAGTCCGGCCGCCGCAGCTTGAAGAAGATGCCGCTCCACGCGATGTTGACCACGGCATTGATGGCGAGCGCCCAGAAAATCAGCGGCCGCGCGCCCGTTCCCGCCGCGGCCTGCCAGGCGAGCGCGGTGGCGATCACGGTCAAGACGAAGATCGTGGTCCACACCGGCCCGAAGGCCCAGTCCGGCGGCTTCCAGGAGGGCTTCTTCAGATTGCCGTACCAGGGGCCGGTCTCGGTCAGCACCGCGCCGGCGATGGCGACCACGATGGCGGCCACCGAGGCGATGCCCAGCGGCCAGAGGAAATCCGCCGGCCAGCTCATGTGGGGCGCGCGATGCCCAGAAGATGCGCCATGTCTTTAAGGAAAATCTTCACATGCGCCATGGGGCCTTTGCGGGAGAGCTTTTTCTCCGTGTAGGATTCCCAGGTCAGGCGCTGCACGTCCTTGTCCTCGCACATCTTGACGAAGCTTTCGCGGCGCTTGTCGCTCGAATACCAGAAATACTGCATGATGCCGAGAATGAAGAAGACGCGGCCATGCTCCTTCATGAAGCGCTTGCGCGCGGTGGCGAGCTGGCGCGCGTCACCCGTCTTCAGGAAGGCGATCGCCGCATCCGCCGCCAGCCTGCCGCCCAGCATGGCGTAATAGATGCCCTCGCCCGAAGAGGGCGCCACCACGCCCGCGGCATCGCCCGCCAGCACCACGTCGCGGCCATTGTCCCAGCGCTTCAGCGGCTTCATGGGAATGGGCGCGCCCTCGCGGCGGATGGTCTGGCCATCGAAGCCCATCTGCCGGCGCAGATCGGCAACAGCGCCTTTCAGCGAGAAGCCCTTGTGGGCGCTGCCGGTGCCAACGCTCATGGTCTTTCCATGCGGGAAGACCCAGGCATAGAAATCGGGCGACAGGCTGCCGCGGTAATAGACGTCGCAGCGGTCGGGCTCATATTCCGCGGAGCGCGTCCCGGGCTCCTCGATGATTTCGTGATAGGCGAAGACGTAAGGGATCTTGTGGGCGCCCGGCACCGTGTCCTTGCCGACGCGCGACAGCGCGCCATCCGCGCCAATCACGCAGCGGGCGCGCAGCTTGGCTTCCTTTCCGTCCTTGTCCTTGTAATGGACGGTGGCGGTGCCATAGCCATCGCGCGAGAAGCTTTCGTACGTGCCGGTGCGCCGCTCCGCCCCGGCCTCCGCGGCGCGTTCGCGCAGCCATTCGTCGAAGGGTCCGCGGTCCACCATGCCGACATAGGAATTGGTCACCGGCATGTCGACCTTGCGGTCCGAGGGGGAAATGATGCGGGCGGAGAAGATGCGCGCCACCAGCATCTCCGGCGGAATCTCGAAGTCGCGGATGCAGCGCGGCGGAATGGCCCCGCCGCAGGGCTTGATGCGCCCGGCCCGGTCGAGCAGCACCACCGACAGGCCCGCCTTCGCCGCGTCATGCGCGGCCGTGGCTCCGGAAGGGCCGCCGCCCACCACCACCAGGTCATACACCGTTTCCGCCAGCATGAGATCAACTCCCGCTTGCCTGGTGGCGCGCCGCGAGCACCAGGGGGTTTGCCGCCTGTCCGAATCCGTCCTTCGCCCCCACCGCCGCGGCCAGCGCCGCCGCGAAGATGAAGAAGCCCGCCTCCACCGCGAAGACCGTCGCATAGGCCATCACCGGCGAGCCGAACGCCAGGCGCGAGAGGTCGGCCAGCGCCGTTCCCGCGAAGCCGCCGATGCCGAAGGCAATGGCCTGCGCGGCGCCGAACAGCCCCATGCGCACGCCGCCGCGCGCGGCGCCCGAGTTCGCCATGCTGAACATCGAGCCGATGGCGGCGACCGCGAACACGCCGTTGCAGAAGCCCAGCGCGAGGACCGAGGGCCGCAGCGGCCAGCCCGGCCCAACCTTCGCCGCCATGACGAGGCCGATCAACGCCAGCGCCGAGCCGATGCAGCCGAGCACGGTCCAGCTCCTCAGCGTCATCAGCCGCGGCAGAAGCGTGGAGGCCGCGCCCACCAGCACCATGCCCAGCAGAACGCCCGCATTCTGCACGCCCGAAAGCTTTGTCGACTGGCCCGGCGTCAGCCCGAAGACGAGGCCGGCGAAGGGCTCGAGGATGAGGTCCTGCGCCGAATAGGCGAGCATCGACACGAAGATGAAGATGGCGAAGCGCCGCGCCGCGCGGTCCGCCCAGACTTCGGCGATGGCCCGGGCGAAGGGAACCTTGTCCGCCTGCGTCGCCGCGGCCACGCGGCCGGTCTCGAGCCCGCGCACCGCAACGAGCGTGAGCAGGAAGGACCCGGCGCAGACCGAGCCCGCCACCGCCATCAGCCGTTCGCTGGAGAAGGGATCGAGGAAGTGCCCCGCGAGCCCGGCGGTGAGGATGAAGCCCGCGATCATCATGATCCAGACGATGGTGGCCGCCGCGGCGCGCCGCCGCTCCTCCACCTGGGCAGCCAGCAGCACGAGGAGCGACGTGCCCGCCGCCCCCACGCCCGCCCCGATCAGCGTGAAGGAGAGGATGGCCGCCACCGTCCCCGCCATCATGTTCTGCCCCATGAGATGCACCGAGAGCGCCGCGCCGAAGCCGCCCAGCGCCAGCGCGCCCATGCCGGCGATAATCCACGGCGTGCGCCGCCCGCCCCTGTCGGAGCCATGCCCCCACGACGGCCTCAGCACCTGCAGCGCATAATGCCAGGTCACCAGCAGCCCGGGCACGATCGCCGGCAGGGCCAGCTCCACGATCATCACGCGGTTGATGGTCGAGGTCGTCAGCACCACGATGGCGCCCAGCGCCGCCTGCACCAGCCCGAAGCGCGCGATGCCCGCCCAGGACATCATGCGAGCGCCCTCAGCGCAAAGGCGCTCACCATCATGCCCGACACATAGAGCGTGACGCCGAGCCCCGAATACCACAGCGCCCGCTGAACGGGCTGTGCCAGGAAGCGCCTCATCATCACCAGCTGCACGGCGAGAAGGCCAAGCACCGCCGCCGCATGAAGGGGCTTGCCCCAGAAGAACAGCAGCCCGATCACCGCCAGCTGCGGCAGCGCCATCACCGCGCAGGCAGTGCGCGCCGCACCCTCAACGCCCAGCTGCACCGGCAGCGAGCGCACGCCCATCCTGGTGTCGCCTTCGATGGCCTTGAAGTCATTGAGCGTCATGATGCCGTGGGCACCCGCCGAATAGAGCAGCGCCAGCGTGACGATGGGCCAGCCCGGAACCCCCGCCAGCAGCACCGCCGCCCCGGTGAACCACGGCAGCCCCTCGTAACACAGGCCCACGGCGGCATTGCCCCACCAGCCATTCGCTTTCAGCCGGAAGGGCGGCGCGGAATAGGCCCAGGCCATGGCCATGCCGAACGAGGCCGCCCAGAACACGACAGGCCCCAGCGCCAGCGCCACCGCCAGCGACACCGCGGTCCAGATGATCGCGATATAAAGCCCCCAGCGCCCCGGAACGCGGCCAGACGGAATCGGCCGCCCCGGCTCGTTGATGGCGTCCACATGCCGGTCGAACCAGTCATTCACCGCCTGGCTGGCGCCGCAGACGAGCGGGCCGGACAGCGCCATGCCCGCCAGCACCAAACCCCAACGGTCGCCAAGCGAAACCCCGGACGACACCGCCCCGCAGGCAAAGGCCCACATGGGCGGAAACCACGTCACAGGCTTCAGCAACCGCACCACCGCCGCAGCCTGCGGCAGGGAGGGAGCAGTCCGGGTGGAAGCCAGGTTCGCCATGGGCGGGAAGGATATGGCTGACACATTAATGTGTCAACTATCTCTGACATTCGCTCCGCAGCCAACTACCGGTTCAGGCGGTCGAAGGCGGCTTTCCAGAATGACGCTTCGCGTGCCCGCGCCAGCGCGCCGGGCGACCACCGGGTTCTCAGCCCCTGCCGCGCAGCCAGCGGAATGCGCGACGACGTATGGCCCACGGCGTCCGAATGCGTGAGGTCCGCCAGCAAGTCGATTTCGCGTCTGCTCGGATCTAGAACCAGACGCTCAAACGGGAGGCTCCATGCGGTCGAACAGATCACCGCAGGATCAAATTCGCGGAGCAGAAACCGGTAATCATCGACAAACTTGCGAATGCCCGCCTGCACTTTCATGGCCCGCTCACGGTAAATCGCTTCCCCGGGCTGAAGCTCCTCCAGCACCGGTTCGACACCACCCTGCTCGTTAATGGCAAAGCCCAAGGTCGTGCCGTGATCGGCGGTGAGCGCGAATTCCAGCAGTTCCACGCCACCCGCAAATAAATACTGCTGGACGTGCGGTGGATTCCCAAAATCCACAAGCCAGCCTTGCATCTTCAAACCCCTGTCCCGGTCTATAGTTGCAGTGGAGTGCAGGCCAAGAAACAATCCTGTGAACTGTTCCTTGAAGTAGCGGCCGTCCAGGCTTTCACCGAGATATCTCTGAATGCTTCCGTTCCACCCAATATCGACAATCCCCGTCCTCTCGCCGGGAATGAAGTAACTCTCCAAATAAGGAGCGAATTTTTCACGCTTGTGCCGGGATGCCGTAAGAATAGATTGAAAAGACTCTGCCAGCAGCCTGCGCGCTGGATCTCGTCTTTCAGCTGTCACTTCATCTCCCGACTTGAGCCCATGCCGTTCCAGCAAGTGAGTAAGACCGGCGATGTCAAGTCCGACCGAAGCTATCACTTCATCAATCACGCGCTTTCCCCGGCCATCAAGTGGCCACCACCGATCAGTATCCCAGCTCTTAATGCCAGTGAGAAGCCCTGCCTGCCTCGAAAAGTGGATATAAGACGCCCCAACGTCACCGAGGCCAACCTCATGCCGCAACGATTGGAAGAGTTGAAATGGCAACCACCCGTCGCGGGCGACGAAGACCAGCTTCCCGAGCTTGGTCTCCCGCACTTTGGCCAGAAGCCACAACATGAAGCCAAATATGGCAGGACCGAAGCTCTGATAACCGATAGCCGCATAGGGTTCGTCCGGGAATGAACCTCGGGACTGTGGCTGCGACAAGAACTTAACGATGCTGCGGACAAGATATTCACTGCGCGGCGGGTTTGAAGGAAGCCACCGATTGTCCACTTCGGCCCATTGGGCATGCAGGGTTTCGATGCCGTGTGCCCTCGCCTTCGCAACATCGGCATGGGGGTTGTCGCCTACATGCAGCCAGCGGGCCCCCTTTGCCAGTTTCAGGCGGTCGCGCACCACGTCATATAATCCGCCGGCGTGCTTGCTCCGGCGCTCCTCACCGGAGACGAAGATGGGCACCGACTGCACGCCCTGGAAACCCAGATCCACCAGCAGCTGCCGCAGCCATTCTGACGGCAAGTACATGTCGGACAAGAAGGCCAGCTGCCGCGCCTGCGGCTTGAGTTCCTCGAATTTTACCATGCCTTCCGGGCTGTCAAAGAGGAACGTCCTTTCCATGCGCAGTTCGGTCTGCTGCAGCAGATTCCGCAATTCGGAACTGCAACCCGACAGCTCCTGATAACAGTCGTAGATTTCGTCGAACAGAACTTCGCCGTCATCGCCCATGCGCGCCACGCGCGCTTCACGTGCCTCGCGTTCCGCTTGAACCCGTTGCTGGCAGAAGGCCAAGAGCCGGTCGTGATTCAGAAGCGCAATCGGCTTCTGGAAAACCGAAAGGCGAACCGCTTCGAAGATATCGACGGGCGCCCCCACCCGGCGATGCACGAGCGTATCGAAGATGTCGAATGAGATGAGATCGAATATGGTCACTGGACGGATCGGCTTATTTCACCACCCGGTCCACCCAGTCCGCAAAGGGTTCGATTCCCTTCTGCACGCGGGGCGGCAAGCTGTCCCAGAGCGAGACCAGCATCCTTTTGATTGAAGAAGGGCGGTTCTCGTCGCCAATATGGCGCAGCTTCCAAAGCACGTCGCCGATTTCATTCTGGGTGTGCTCCTGAACTTCCATCGGAATCATCATGAGCATGAGATTACACCCATCTTGTCCGGCAGCAGCCCGAATTCGATCATTGCGGATTTTCTGACCGTATAGCCGGTGAAGATGAGCGCCTGCATGCACTGTGTTGCCAAGAGCCCCTTTGGCCGCTTCCCGGTGATGATAAAAGCTTAGGTATTCAGCATGAACCCAGATGTCATACTTGAGCAGGAACCGGGTGTGGAAGTCCCAATCGCCAAGTACAGGCAGGCTCTCGTCGAATAGTCCGGCGGCACGAGCCGACTCCAGTTCGAACATGAAAGCAATTGGCGGGAACTGATTTCTTACCAGCATCTTCTGAATGCTGAGAAAACCCTCTTCAAGTGAGTCTGAATGCGAAGACTTCCAAGGCTTCACTCGCTCGATAATGATCTCGTTGCTAACCACGTTTTCGAAGACTGCGTTGACGCGGCAGGCTATGCCCCTGATTGATGCGAATCTTTGCCGCTGTCGGGTGATTGCAGCGGTCATAGAAGACATGAATTCGGGCGCCCAGCTATCGTCATCATCGTGGATAACGGCATACTCGGTATTAAGGATGGCCAGCCCGGCGTTGGAGGCAGCTTCCATGCCCCGGGATTCGGCATGGTGAATGACGGTCACTCGTTCGTCATGCTGGAAGATCTGGCCGACAAGCCAATCGACAGGCGCCTCATCGCCACCGTCATTCACGATCACTAGTTGCCAGTTGGCGTGGCTTTGGCTCTTGACGCTCTCCAGTGCACGACGCAACAGAACGGCTCGATCCTTCGTACGCATCACCACGCCGACACTGAGGGCGGCCACGTCATTGTTCTTGCTTCGATCTGAAACGGGACTATTGGCGTGCCGGAGATCGGTCCGCAGGGCGCGTCTATCCAGGAAGATTTGGTTCACGGGCGTACGCGCCAATGGCACGTAGCCGCGGGACTTCATGAAGCCGGCAATCTGCCGGGCATTGTCGGCGATGAATTGCTCGGACGGTTCAGCCTGCACAATTAGCGGTCGCCAACGGTCCCAATCCACGTCCTTCAGCAATTCCAGATCGAGGCCTTCGACATCGACAGAGAGGAAGATCGGGGCCTGAACGGCAAAGCGTTGCTCCAGAAGCGCATTCATGCGGATCGCCGGAACGGTTTCGACTTTCTTCAATCCGACGGTTCCACCTGCCCAATTCTCCACGAACGAGCGGGAAAGAGACGTCAGCTCGCTGTTGTTAGAGACAAACAGCTCGGTCGTGTCGCCATCCTTGGGCACTACGGCGCTGTGAATGATTGTATCGCCTGGCCGAGCCGCCTTGAGGTCGTCGATCAGCGCGGGATTGGCTTCGACCAAGACGCCACGCATGCCAAGTTCTTCTCTCAGCAGATAGGTCGCGCTCGTGGCAATTGGATGATTCGCACCGATCTCCAGATAGCGCTCCCGCCAAAGCTCAAGCCCGCGCTCCTGTGCCAGGGATTGCAACAGGGCGACGACAATCACATCCTCGGCACATTGGGCAAAGTGGCGGACGAGCGGCACGTCGATGTCGGGCTTGGGCAGAGCGCTTGCGGCGATGGCTTCATACACGAAGTTATTCAGATGCGGCTTCGGCGACCGCTCTCGCCGCTCTCCGTCATCGTGAGGTGTACCGAGGTCCACCTCTTGATCTTGCTCGGCAGGCCCGCCTGCGCTGCTGTTTTCGTGGGACAAGGCCAAACTGTTCTCTGACGACACGAGATCCGCTGACATGAGAGTTCCGAAGATCATTCCTTTGAGAAAGGTTCTTAGCTCACAGGTTGCATTTCTCAAGTGAATTGACGGTTGGCAACAAGCCATGACATGCGAAAGCGCGAAAAACTGACGTGCTGATTTGACAGATCGCGGTGTCATTCGAATCAAGCGCCAGTTATGCAGATATGCAACCGCCTCCTGCAATCCTTTACACGCGCAACCGGAGTGCTCCGGCGGCGACATGAGTCTGTTGCATGGGACCGGGCATCCGCGGGGCTACGGCGGCAACGCTTTTGCAACGCTTTTGCAACGCTCTTGCTACATGACAAGCATCCGCGCGCGCAACCGGACGGCGCGGGCGGCGCGGCCGGCCGGACGGCGGGCTACTGCTCCTCCGCCCCCGGCTTGTCCTCGATGCCGTAGCGGTGGAGTTTGACGTAGAGGCTCTGGCGGGAGAGGCCCAGCATGTCCGCGGCACTGGCGCGGTTGTTCTCCGAGAGCTGCAGGGCGGCCTCGATGCACAGGCGTTCGATGATGTCGGTGGTCTCGCGCACCAGATCCTTCAGCGGCACCTTGCCGACCAGCCTGGTCATCTCCTCCACCGAGCGCAGCAGGCTGCGGCGGGCGGGGTCGGGCTCGGCCGCGCGGCGGCTGGCGCGCCTGATCGAGAAGCCGTAGCAGGCGGGGGCGGCGGGCGGGGTGGCGGCGGCCGAGACCTCCACGTCCTCCGCGGTGCCGAACTGGCCGCGCAGCACGGTGTGGAACTGGCGCACCGCGCCATGTTCGGCCAGGCTGTTGAAAAGAACGGAGATATCGACGCCGGCGCGGCCCAGCCAGCGGTCCACCGGCTCGCCCCGCGCCTGCTCCTCCGAGCCCAGTTGCGCGGCGTCGAGGAAGGCCGGATTGGCGGAGATGATGCGGCGGTCGAGGTCCGTCACCACGAAGGCCTCCGGCAGGTCGCGCACCGCGTTGACCACGGCGGCCTGGCCCCTGGAGACGACGATGCCGCTGGCGCCCGCCGCCATGGGCTGCAGCCGCATCAGGTAGAAGCTGGCGTTTTCCTGGCGGAAGATGGTGGCGCCGAGCACCGCCTGCCGATGGCGGCCCTCCAGCGTGAGCGCCACGTCGTCCGCCCGGCCGGTGGCGCGGAGCGCGGTCATCAGCTCCTCGACGCGGGCCTGGTCGGGGCCGTCGAAGATCGCGGCGAATTGCGAACCGCCGAGCCTTTTCAAGGGCTTGTTGATCAGATTGGCGGCCGCGGCATTGGCCTCCACGATGCGGCCTGTGCGCTGGTCGACCACCACGATCGCCTCGGAGGAGACCTGCATCAGCAGGCGGTAGCGCGTTTCGGCGTGGCGGAGTCTGGCGTATTCCTGCTCGATCGACTGTTCGGCGGCGAGCAGCTTCTGCTGCACGGCGGCCACCTGGCGCAGGTCGCGGCCGATGGCCAGGAATTGCCCGCCGCTCCCCGCCCTCATCACCGCGTAACGCACGGGAATATCTGGCCCATCCGGCTGCTGGTGGTTGATCTGGCGCCAGCGCGGCGGCAGGCCCATCGCGGCCTCCTGCAGCATCTGCTGGATCTTGGGCCGGCTCTCGACGGTCGAGACCTCGGTCCAGGCCTTTCCGGGCCAGCTGGCGATGAGGTCCGCCGGAAACTCGGCGCCGGCGAAGATCTTGTCCGCCAGCGCGCCGTCCGGGTTGATGACCAGCGCGATGTCAGCGGCGGCCGAGAGGAGCAGCGCGGATTCTCCCGCGTCCAGCTGCTGCAGCAGCCCGGCCAGACTGGCCTCCCGGTCCCTCGGGTGAGAGGGCGCGCTCTTGAGCGTCACGTCCTTGTCCTTCCATGGGCTGCGGCGGCTGGGAACATGCGTCACTCCGCACCCGCCAGGCTGGACCACTCCTGGGCCTGGTTCACGGCATCCCGCGCGTCCGTCACGATGGCATCGGCGCCAATCTCGCCGGGCGCAAGGTCCAGCCCATCGAACAGAACGCCCCCGGCGGCGATCCGCAGGTTCCGGTTCCGCGCCGCCGGCCGCAGGCTGCGCGCCGCCTGGCGCAGGGCGGGGAGCAGACGCTCGGATGACAGGGAAAGCCCGACGAAATCATAGAATTCCTCAGCCGCAAGGCGCGCAATATCGGCCTCGCCCGCCGCGATGTGGACGGTGACCTTCCAGCCGGCGCGCAGCAGGTGTTCCTCAACCACGCGCAATCCGAATGTGTGCTGTTCGCCCGGCACGGGTACGAGCAAGGCATGGCCGCGCAGTTGGACCCGGGGCGTGGACGGCAGCCGGAACTGTCGCACCAGCTGCTGCAGCCTGGCCATGCCCAGCGTCACCTCCACGAAATCGCGGCTGTCCTGGCACCAGTGCTCGCCCATCAGCCGCGCCGCCGGCGCGAGCAGCTCCAACATCAGCGATTCCGGCGACGCGCCGCCCGCCAGCAGCTGCTCCACCATCTGCTCGAAGTCAGCCTCCTGGCCGTCAAACACCATGCCGGTGAAGCTTTCCACCAGCTCCGGCGAAATGGTCGGCACGCGGAATGGAGAGGCGTCGTTCAAACCTCTCCTCCCTGTGCGGCAAAACCCTCAAGCGTGCTCATAATGTCGCAAACCGCTCCTGATGTCGCAAATCGCTCCTGGTCCAGACCTTCTGCGCCAGCCCGGCTCTCCCCGGGAGGGCAGGACGCACGGCAAGCCGAGGCACCACCCCAGCGCGACGCACTATGTACCAAAATCTAGACGTCAACAAGTATTGACACTTATTTTTATGGGGACTAGCTTCCGAAGCTGGGCTGCAATCCTTCACCCCGCTTTGAGCGGGAGTGCAGCGGGCCCGGGAGAAGAGACAATGCAAGTGCTTGGCGGCCAGCACAAAATCCGGACGGGGCTTTACACCGACGCCCAGCGGAAGCGCCGCGATTCCTCTCCCTGGACGCTGGTGCAAGCCATCCTCGCACCCCTTCAGTTCCTGGTCTTCCTGGTGAGTCTCGGCCTCGTTCTGCGCACCCTCCTAACGGGCGAAGGCGCGGAACTCGCCAATGCCTCGGTCATTCTCAAGACCATGCTGCTCTACACCATCATGGTGACGGGCTCGCTGTGGGAGAGGGATGTTTTCGGCAAATACCTCTTCGCGCCCGCCTTCTTCTGGGAGGACGTGGTGAGCTTCGGCGTCATCGCGCTCCACACCGCCTATCTGATTTGCCTGCTGAAGGGCTGGCTGACTGAGCGGGGTCTCATGTGGCTCGCCCTCGTGGCCTATGCCGCCTATGTGACGAATGCCGCGCAGTTCCTGTTGAAGCTGCGCGCGGCACGCCTGCAATCGGCGGGAGCGGCCTCATGAACCTGCCCTTCCGCGCGGCTCCTTCCTCCTGCAACGACATTCCGGTGCTGCGCGAGCGCGGGCAGCGCGAGGTGTTCTGCGGCCTCACCGGCATCGTGTGGCTGCACCGGAAGATTCAGGACGCGTTCTTCCTTGTCGTCGGATCGCGCACCTGCGCCCATCTCATCCAGTCGGCCGCGGGTGTCATGATTTTCGCCGAGCCGCGCTTTGCCACCGCCATCATCGACGAGCGCGACCTCGCGGGTCTCTCCGAGATCGACGCCGAACTTGACCGCGTGGTGAACCGCCTGCTCGAACGCCGGCCCGACATCAAGATGCTGTTCCTCGTCGGCTCCTGCCCCTCCGAGGTGATCAAGCTCGACCTGAAGCGCGCCGCGGCGCGCCTGTCCCAGGTCCATTCCCCAAAGGTCCGTGTGCTGAATTACTCCGGCAGCGGAATCGAGACGACCTTCACCCAGGGTGAAGACGCCTGTTTAGCCGCGCTGGTACCCTTCTCCCCCCTTCCAGCCAACGGCTATGTGCCCCCGCTCCTCGTGGCGGGGGCACTCTCTGATGTGGCCGAAGACCAGTTCCGCCGGATCTTCGCCGGCATGGGGCTGACCGATGTGGGCTTCCTGCCCGCGCGCACCGCGGGCTCCATGCCCGCCATCGCGCCGGGCACCAAATACCTGCTCGCCCAGCCCTTCCTGAACGACACGGCCCGCGCGCTGGACGAGCGTGGAGCGATCCATATTCCCGCCCCCTTCCCGCTCGGCGCTGAGGGCACCACGGGCTGGTTCCGGGCGGCGGCCGATGCCTTCGGCATTGCCGAATCGAAGTTGCGCGCAGCGACCGAGGCTGGCCACATCCGCGCCAAGCTGGCGATGGAGCCTCACCGCGAGATGCTGGAGGGAAAGCGCATCTTCTTCTTCCCCGACTCGCAGCTGGAAATTCCGCTGGCGCGATTCGTCTCGCAGGAGCTCGGCATGGAGCCGGTCGAGGTGGGAACGCCCTACCTGCAGCGCGCGCACCTCGCGCAAGAGATCGGCCAACTTCCCGCCGGCACCGTCGTCAGCGAAGGACAGGACGTCGAGAAGCAGCTGGACCGCTGCCGCGAAGCGAGGCCCGATCTCGTGGTTTGCGGCCTGGGCCTCGCCAATCCGCTGGAGGCCGAGGGCTTCACCACGAAATGGTCGATTGAACTCGTGTTCACGCCGATCCATGGCTATGAGCAGGCCGGCGACCTCGCCCGCCTTTTCTCCAGGCCCATGGACCGCCGCACCAGGCTGGGGGTCTAGAGATGCAGCTCACCCTCTGGACCTATGAAGGCCCGCCGCACATTGGCGCCATGCGCATCGCGACCGCGATGCAAGGCCTGCACTATGTGCTGCATGCGCCGCAGGGCGACACCTATGCCGACCTGCTGTTCACCATGATCGAGCGGCGCAGCGCGCGTCCACCCGTCACCTACACCACCTTCCAGGCCCGCGACCTGGGCGGTGACACGGCGGAACTGTTCAAGACCGCGGCGGCCGACGCCTATGCCCGCTTCCAGCCGCAGGCGATGATCGTCGGCGCTTCCTGCACGGCAGAACTGATCCAGGACGATCCCGGAGGCCTCGCCAAGGCGCTGGCCCTGCCGATCCCGGTGATCCCGCTCGAGCTCCCCTCCTATCAGAAGAAGGAGAACTGGGGCGCCTCCGAGACGTTCTACCAAATCGTCCGCGCGCTGGCGCAGCCGCGCCGCGAGGCGGAGGTGAACCCGCGGAGCTGCAACATCCTCGGCCCCACTGCGTTGGGCTTCCGCCATCGTGACGACCTCGCCGAAATCGTGAAGCTGCTGGAAAGCATGGGCATTGCGGTCAACGTGGTGGCCCCGCTCGACGCGACGCCGGACGATATCCGGCGCATTCCAGACGCCGCCTTCAACGTGGTGCTCTACCCGGAAGCAGCCGAGGTGGCCGGCCGCTGGCTGGAGCGCAACTTCAAGCAGCCGATGACAAGCATCGTGCCAATCGGCGTTGCCGCCACGCGCGATTTCATCGCCCAGGTGGCGAAACTGGCCGGGCTCGACGCAGATGCCGCCCTGAAGGCGGGTGAGTCGCGCCTGCCGTGGTATTCACGCTCGGTCGATTCGACCTATCTCACCGGCAAGCGCGTCTTCATCTTCGGCGATGCAACCCATGCGCTGGCGGCGGCGCGGATCGCCAAGGAGGAGCTCGGCTTCGAAGTCGTGGGCCTTGGCACCTACTCGCGCGAATTCGCGCGGCCGGTGCGCGAGGCGGCACAGAAGCTTGGCCTCGAGGCGCTGATCACCGACGATTATCTCGAAGTCGAGGCGAAGGTCGCCGAGCTGCAGCCGGAACTGGTGCTCGGCACGCAGATGGAGCGCCACATCGCCAAGAAGCTCGGCTTCCCCTGCGCGGTGATTTCGGCGCCCGTTCACGTGCAGGATTTTCCCGCCCGCTATTCGCCGCAGATGGGCTTCGAGGGCGCCAACGTCATTTTCGACAGCTGGGTTCACCCGCTGATGATGGGGCTGGAGGAGCACCTGCTCCACATGTTCCGCAACGACTTCGAGTTCAATGATAAGGCTGCCGCCTCGCACCTCGGCCATGGCGCAGCCAAGCCTGTTGCCGCTCAAGCAACGGCCACTCAGCCCGCCGAGGGCGGCTGGGCGCCCGAAGCCGAAAAGGAATTGCAGAAAGTTCCATTCTTCGTGCGCGGCAAGGCGCGCCGCAATACCGAACGCTTCGCCACCGAGCGCGGCATCAACCTCATCACCATCGAGACGCTGTATGATGCCAAAGCACACTACAGCCGATAGGGCGAAAGCCCATGTGGTGATCGTCACCCTCGACAACCACATCACCGGGGCGGTGGCCCGCGTCAACGCGCAGCTGGCGCGCGAGGTGCCGGGGCTGACACTGTCGGTCCATGCCGCCTCGAACTGGGGCACCAACCCGGATTCGCTCGCCGCCTGCATCGAGGACATCGGCAAGGGCGACATCGTCATCGCCACCATGCTGTTCATGGAAGACCATATCCAGGCGGTGATGCCCGCACTCCAGGCGCGGCGCGAGGCCTGCGATGCCATGGTGTGCTTCATGTCGGCGGGCGAAGTGATCAAGCTCACCCGCGCCGGCCGCTTTGCGATGAATGGCAGCCAGGGCACCATCGTCAACCTGCTGAAGAAGCTGCGCGGGTCGAAGACCAACAAGGACACAGAAAAGGCCACGGCTGGCGAAAAGCAGCTGGCGATGCTGAAGCGGCTGCCCAAGATCCTGCGCTTCATCCCCGGCTCCGCCCAGGACGTGCGCGCCTATTTCCTCGCCATGCAATATTGGCTGGCGGGTTCGGAAGAAAACATCGGGCAGCTCGTCCGCTTCCTCGTATCGAAATTCGCGGACGGTCCGCGCAAGAGCATGCGCGGCATTTCTTATCGCGAGCCGCAAACCTACCCGGAAGTGGGCGTCTATCACCCGCGTCTTGCCATACGCATGAGCGAGACAGCAGATGCGCTGCCCTCACCGCCCACCGTCCGCAAGGGCACGGTTGGGCTCCTTCTGATGCGTTCCTACGTTCTGTCAGGCGACACGGCACACTATGACGGGGTGATAGCGGCCTTCGAATCGCGCGGCCTGAAGGTGATCCCGGCCTTCGCCACAGGCCTTGACCAGCGCCCGGCGATCGAACGCTTCTTCATGAAGAACGGCAAGCCGGCGATCGATGCGCTGGTCTCGCTCTCGGGTTTCTCGCTGGTGGGCGGGCCAGCCTACAATGATGCACGCGCTGCGGAGGACATGCTGGCACGGCTCGACGTGCCCTATCTCGCGGCCCAACCCGTGGAATTCCAGACGCTCGAGGAATGGGAGGAGTCCGAACGCGGGCTGCACCCAATCGAGACAACCATGATGATTGCCATCCCCGAGCTTGACGGCGCTGCCGGTGGCGTGGTGTTCGGCGGCCGTTCGGTGGCCGACCAGGGCGAGCGCGGCATGCGGATTCATGCTGAGCGGGCCTCGATGCTGGCCTCCCGTGTCGCCAAGCAGGTGGCGCTGCGGCAGACCGCCAAGGCCGAGCGCAAGATCGCCATCGTGCTGTTCAACTTCCCACCGAATGCCGGTGCGGTGGGCACCGCGGCCTTCCTGTCGGTGTTCGAGTCGCTGTTTAACACGCTGACCGCGATGAAGGCCGATGGCTACGATGTCGAGCTGCCAGGCTCGGTGCAGGAGCTGCAGGAGCGCATCCTGAAGGGCAATGCTGAGCGTTTCGGCTCCGATGCCAATGTTGTTCACCGCATCGCCGCGGACGATCACGTGCGGCGCGAAACATACCTGCGCGAGATCGAGGCGCAGTGGGGCCCCGCCCCCGGCCGCCAGCAGGCGGATGGATCCTCCATCCATGTGCTGGGCGAGCGCTTCGGCAATGTGCTGGTCGGCATCCAGCCCGCCTTTGGCTATGAGGGCGACCCGATGCGGCTGCTGTTCGAGAAGAGCTTCACACCGACCCATGCCTTCTCTGCCTTCTACCGTTACCTGCGCGAGGATTTCGGCGCCTCGGCTGTTCTCCATTTTGGCACGCATGGGGCGCTCGAATTCATGCCCGGTAAGCAGTCCGGCCTCTCGGCCCAGTGCTGGCCCGACCGGCTGATCGGCGATGTTCCGAACCTCTATCTCTATGCCGCCAACAACCCATCGGAAGGCACCATCGCGAAGCGCCGCGCCGGTGCCACGCTGGTAAGCTACCTGACACCTCCGCTGGCGCAGGCCGGCCTCTACCGCGGCCTCATCGACCTCAAGGCCTCGATCGGCCGCTGGCGCGGGCTGGAGCCGATGGCGGCGGAGCGCCATGACCTCGCCCGCCTCATCCAGGCCCAGGCGGCAACCGTCGACCTCGCCACTGCTGAACCAGAATGGGATGATCCGGAGGCGAAGGTTCATGCGCTGCAACAGCAGATCCTCGAACTCGAATACACCCTGATCCCGCATGGCCTGCACGTCGTCGGCCAGGCGATGGATGCCGAGGCCCGGCGCGAGACATTGGCGAGCGTGGCCGAGGCCGGCACCGCCACTGACCTCGCGGAGATGGACCGCCTCCTCTCCGAGGACCATGAGATCGACGGGCTTCTCCGGGCGCTCGATGCCCGCTTCATCCGCCCCGTGCCGGGTGGCGACTTGATCCGCTCTCCCAATATCCTGCCGACAGGGCGCAACCTGCATGGCTTCGATCCCTTCCGTATCCCCTCCGCCTTCGCGGTGAAGGACGGCGCGCGCCAGGCGCAGCTGCTGCTCGACACCCATGTGGCCGCCGGCAAGCCGCTGCCGGAAACCGTGGCGCTGGTGCTGTGGGGCACAGACAATCTCAAGAGCGAGGGCGGCCCGATCGCCCAGGCGCTGGCGCTGCTGGGTGCTGCGCCGCGCTTCGACAGTTTCGGCCGGTTGTGCGGCGCAAGCCTGCTGACGATCGAAGAACTCGGCCGTCCGCGCATCGACGTGATGCTGACACTCTCCGGCATCTTCCGCGACCTGCTGCCATTGCAGACACGCATGCTGGCGGAGGCCTGCTGGCTCGCCGCTTCAGCAGATGAGCCGGAAACACAAAATTTCGTGCGCAAGCATGCCCGGGAACACATGAAGGCGACAGGTTGCGACCTCGAGACCGCGGCGCTGCGCGTGTTCTCCAACGCCGACGGCGCCTATGGGTCCAACGTCAACATGCTCGTCGACAGCGGCCGCTGGGAAGACGAGGATGAGCTTGGCGATCTCTTCGCCAAGCGCAAGAGCTTCGCCCATGGCCGCGACGGCCAGGTGGCCCAGCAGTCGACGCTGATGGCATCGGTGCTGTCCAGCGTCGATCTTGCCTATCAGAACCTCGAGAGCGTCGAACTCGGCGTCACCACCATCGATCACTATTTCGACTCGCTCGGCGGCATCAGCCGCGCAGCGGAAAAGCAGCGTGGCGAAGCGGTGCCCGTCTACATCGGCGACCAGACGCGCGGCGCCGGCGTGGTTCGGACGCTAGCCGACCAAGTGGCCCTTGAAAGCCGCACCCGCGTGCTGAATCCGAAATGGTATGAGGGCATGCTGAAGCACGGCCACGAGGGCGTTCGCCACATCGAATGCCACCTCACCAACACGGTTGGCTGGTCGGCGACCACCGGTCAGGTTGCGCCATGGGTCTATCAGCAGTTCACCCAGACCTACGTGCTGGATGAGAAGATGCGCGACCGGCTGGCCTCCCTGAACCCGAAGGCGGCGATGAAAGTGGTCAACAGATTGCTCGAAGCGCAGCGGCGCGACTTCTGGTCGCCGGACGCTGAAACCCTCGCCGCGCTCGAACGCGCCGGGGAAGAACTCGAAGACAGGCTCGAAGGCATTGGGGTGGAGGTTGCGGCATGACATTGGTGATCGATCGCAAGCCACGGGTGGCTCAGCGCGGAGACGGCGAAGGCAGCGTGCAAGTGCACCTCGACCCCACCGCTTCCATCGGTACTGCCAAGGTGTTCTCGGTGTATGGTAAAGGCGGCATCGGCAAGAGCACGACATCGTCCAACCTCTCCGTGGCCTTCTCGAAACTCGGCAAGCGGGTGTTGCAGATCGGCTGCGATCCCAAGCATGACTCGACCTTTACGTTGACCAAGAGCCTTGTGCCGACCGTCATCGACATTCTGGAGCAGGTGGAGTTTCACTCCGAAGAACTCCGCCCCGAGGATTTCGTATTTCAGGGCTATAATGGCGTGATGTGCGTCGAGGCCGGCGGGCCGCCCGCCGGGACCGGCTGCGGCGGCTATGTGGTCGGCCAGACGGTGAAGCTGCTAAAGGAGCATCACCTGCTGGAAGACACGGACGTGGTGATCTTCGACGTGCTGGGCGACGTGGTCTGCGGTGGCTTCGCCTCGCCGCTGCAGCATGCTGACCGCGCGCTGATCGTCACAGCCAACGACTTCGACTCGATCTTCGCAATGAACCGCATCGTCGCGGCCATCAATGCCAAGGCGAAGAACTACGGCGTGCGGGTGGGCGGCGTGATCGCCAACCGCTCCAAGGACACCGATCAGATTGACCGCTTCGCGGAGGCCACCGGCCTCAAGCGCATCGCGCACCTGCCGGACGTCGATGCGATCCGGCTGAGCCGCCTCAAGAAGTCGACGCTGTTCGAGATGCCGTCCTCGCCGGAGGTCGACCGCGTGCAGAACGAGTACATGCGCCTCGCGGCACAGCTCTGGGCGGGTTACGAACCCTGCGAGGCGAGATCGATGAAAGACCGCGACATCTTCGATTTCCTGGGGTTCGACTGATGAGCGACAGCTATCTTGAGCGACGCGGCGAGATCGAAACCTACTTCGACAGGACGGCTGCGCACGCCTGGCAGAAGCTCACTTCGGATGCACCGGTGAGCGGCATCCGCGCCACGGTGCGCGCCGGCCGGGACCGCATGCGGGCCACACTCCTCTCCTTCCTGCCGCAGGACCTGCGCGGTGCGCGCATCCTCGATGCCGGTTGTGGGACGGGCGCCCTTGCCGTGGAAGCAGCCAAGCGTGGCGCCGACGTGACGGCGGTGGATATTTCCCCCACCCTCGTCGGAATCGCCAAGGAACGCCTGCCAGAGAAGCTGGGCCATGGCCGCATCCATTTCATGGCGGGCGACATGCTCGACAAGAAGCTCGGCACCTTCGACCATATCGTGGCGATGGACTCGCTCATCCACTACAGCCTGCCCGACATGATCGGCATGCTGGCGAGGCTCGCCGAAATGAGCCGCAGCGGCATCCACTTCACCTATGCGCCGCGCACACGGGCACTCGCCGCCATGCATTTCATCGGCAAGGCCTTTCCGCGAAGCGACCGCTCGCCCCGTATCGTGCCGCATGCGACGTCTTCGCTTTACACGGGCATCAGCCGCTCCGAGCATCTCGCCGGCTGGCGCCCGGGCCGCAATGCGCGCGTCTCCAGCGGCTTCTACATCTCCCATGCGCAGGAGCTGAAGCGCACATGATGATGATTAACCGCAAGATGATTTCGGCGCTGCAGCAGATCGGACCCCGATTCCTGCCCTTCGCCGATGCCGCGACCAAGGATCTGCCCTTGTCGCGCCTCTTGCGGCTGTCCCTGTTCCAGGTTTCCGTTGGTATGGCCTTGGTGCTGCTCACCGGCACGCTGAACCGCGTGATGATCGTCGAGCTGGGTGTGCCGGCCTGGCTCGTGGGCCTTATGGTGTCGATCCCGGTGCTGATCGCGCCGTTCCGGGCGCTGATCGGCTTCAAGTCGGACACCCACAAGTCTGTACTCGGCTGGCGGCGCGTGCCCTATATCTGGTTCGGCACGATGATGCAGTTCGGCGGCTTCGCAATCCTGCCCTTCGCGTTGCTGGTGCTCACCGGAAACGGCCACGGCTCCGCAGTATGGGGTGAGGCGGGTGCGGCACTGGCCTTCCTGCTGATCGGCGCCGGCATCAACACAACGCAGACGGCCGGCCTTGCACTGGCCAACGACCTCGCTTCGGAGGAGACAAGACCGCGCGTCGTCGCCCTGCTCTATGTGATGCTGCTCGCCGGAATGGTGATAAGCGCGCTGGTCTTCGGCAGCCTGTTGCATGACTTCACCGCGAAGCAGCTGATCCAGATCATCCAGGGCGTCGCCGTCCTCACGGTGGTGCTGAACGGCATCGCCATGTGGAAGCAGGAAGCCCGCAACCCGTCACTCACTTCGAAGGATGCAGCAACCATCAGCTTCGGCGAAGCCTGGCGGCAGTTCAGTGCCGCGGGCCGCGCTAAGCGCCTGCTGATCGGCGTAGGCCTGGGCTCCGCCGCTTTCTCGATGCAGGACATCCTGCTGGAGCCCTTCGGTGGCCAGGTCTTCGGCCTCAACGTCGGCCAGACGACATGGCTTACCGCCACCATGGCGCTCGGCACGCTCGCGGGATTTGCCATTTCCGCGCGGCGTCTCGGCAAGGGGGGCGATCCCTATCGTCTCGCCTCGATGGGCATTCTCGCTGGAATTTTCGCCTTTGCAGCGGTCATCTTCTCTGCCGTGCTTGGACTGGTTTCATTGTTCCAGACCGGCGCCTTCTTCATCGGGCTGGGCGGCGGCCTTTTCTCGGTTGGCATGCTGACGGCGGCGATGGACCTCGCCTCCAGCGGTGCGGGCGCCATGTCGGGCTTCGCGCTTGGCGCATGGGGTGGCGTGCAGGCGACGGCGGCCGGCCTCGGCGTGGGCATCAGCGGCATGCTGCGCGATGCGGTGTCGAACCTTGCGATGCATGGCGAGTTGGGTTCAGCCACAACGGGACCTGCCGCTGGCTACGTGACCGTTTATCAGATCGAAATCGTGCTTCTGTTCGCAACGCTTGCCGTCATCGGGCCGCTGGTGCGGGGCGGCAGGCGCTCAACGAGACAGCCGGGCTTCGGCCTGGCGCAATATCCAGGCTGACCGAAGGAGAGAACCCATGTCTGCAGCCTTGACCCAGTATGTCGATGTCGCCCAGGTCGTGCTCTACGTGTTCTGGGCGTTTCTCGCAGGGATCATCATCTACCTCCACCGGGAGGACAAGCGCGAGGGTTATCCGCTGGAGTCGGAGCGCTCCGCCAACATCACGGTGCAAGGCTGGCCGGCGGTGCCCGCGCCCAAGACCTATCTCCTCGCCGACGGCAGCACTGTTCAGGCGCCACGCGCCGAACCTTATGACGGCCGGCCAATCAAGGCCACGCCCATCGGCCCATGGCCAGGCGCTCCGTTGGAGCCCGATGGCGACGCGATGGTGGATGGTGTGGGGCCCGCCTCCTATGCCGAGCGCCTCGACATTCCGGATGCGCTGTTCACCGGCGAGCCAAAGCTCTCGCCCTTGCGCAACAACCCGGACTGGCACGTGGAAGAGCGCGACCCCGATCCGCGCGGCATGCCGGTGATCGGCTGCGACGGCAAGCAGGGCGGCACGGTGAAGGATGTGTGGGTGGACCGCTCGGAATACATCATGCGCTACCTCGAAGTGGAGGTCAGCGACAAGGAAGGCCGCACCCGCAACGTGCTGTTGCCCACGACGCTCGCCCGCATCTGGGGCGGCAAGCGGCGTATCGAGGTGAAGTCCATCACTTCGAAGCAGTTCATCAAGGTGCCGGGGCTTCGCAACCCGGATGTCGTCACGCGCCTCGAGGAGGATAAGATCTGCGCCTTCTACGCGGGCGGCCATCTCTACGCCATTCCTGACCGTGCCGAGCCGCTGGTATGACCGAGCATCACGACGATTTCGACTTCGAGCCGGTCCGCGGCCTGCCGCGGATGCTACCGCAAGGCGAACGCATGCTGTGGCAGGGTGCACCGCGCTGGCAGGACCTTGCGGTGCATGCCTTCCACGTGCGCAAGGTGATCTGGTATTTCGCCGGGCTCACCCTGCTCGCGGGGGCACTTCGGCTGGCGGAGGGCGATAGCCTCGCTTACGCGGCGCGGCCTTTTCAGTGGCTGATGCCCATGGGCCTTGCGGCGGGGGCACTGTTGTCCGGCCTGGCCTACTTGAGCGCGCGGACGAGCGTTTACACCATCACCACGAAGCGCGTGGTGATGCGCATCGGCATGGCGCTGCCGGTCACGCTGAACCTGCCCTTCGCGCAGATCGATGGAGCGGCCTTGCGCGTCTTCGCCAATGGATCCGGTGACATTCCGCTGAAGGTGTCGAAGACGGAGCGCGTGGCCTATCTGCTTCTGTGGCCCCATGCACGGCCCTTCAACTTCACCCATCCGCAGCCGACGCTGCGCTGCTTGGCACGCGCCGATGACGTGGCAAACCTGCTTGCCGCAGCGCTTGCCGGAACCGCCCCTGCCGCAATGCCCATCGCGACCGCGCCTGCACGTGCGGCCAAGACCAGTCAGCCGGTGGCCGCATGAGAAACGCCATCGCCCAGCAGCCCGTCCGCCCCTTCGGGCCCTCGCTGGCAGCCATTGCGGCGGTTGGCATGGTGGTGGCGGCCTTGCTGGCCGTTTCGGTGGCGAAGCTCAGCGGCTATTCACCGGTCCAGACGCTCGGCGCCTCGGAGGTCGCGCAAAGCCGCCTGCTGCGCTTCGAGAGCGGCGCACAGGGCGTCGCCGTGATCGATGCCACCACCGGCGCCGTCATCACCCACACCAGCGCAGAAGGCTTCATCCCCGGCGTGCTGCGTGGGCTGAACCGCATGCGGCAAACCGGGCAGGCGAAGGTGACCGACGCCTATCGCCTGGAGCATTTGAGCAATGGGCAATTGCTGCTGGTCGACACCGTCTCCGGCGTATCGCTCGACCTTGCGGCCTATGGCCGTGACAATGCCGCTTCCTTCCTCCGCTTCCTTCCAACGACAGGAGACCAGGGCTGATGTTGAACATCTTCACGCCGGACAGGCAGGACGTGATGTGCACCGTGCGCGTGGTGAACACTTTCGAGAGCCTCGCCGCACATGTGGAATTGGATGACGGCGTGATGGTGGAGCCGGGCGATGAGGTGCTCGTCCACGGCAAGCCGATCATCGTGCCCTATGGCGAGTCCGCGACCGAGCGCCGCAAGGCGACGATCACGCGGGCCAACTGGCTGGAGCGCAAGTGGGTGAAGCTCACCGGCGATCTGGAATTCATGGAACTGTTGGAATTCAGCTTTTCGGGGGAGGAGCTTTAAAATGACCATCGAGACACTGGGCATCAGGCCCGCAGACACGCTCGCCAAGGCACAGGAATCGACTGTACTGAGTCCGCGCTTCTACACCACCGACTTCGAGGCGCTCGACAAGCTCGACGTCACGCCCGTCCGCGAGGAGTGGGACAAGCTGATTGCCGAAATGCAGTCCGACCCCAACAAGGGCCACTTCAAGCGCAATGCCGAGTGGGACCATGTCGATCTCGCCGCCCTGCCCGAAGGGCTGCGCCGAGAGCTCGTCGACTTCCTGGTGAGCTCGCTCACCGCCGAATTCTCCGGCTGCGTGCTCTATTCCGAGATGAGGAAGCGCGGCACCAATCCGGATCTGTGCGAACTCTTCCGCCTGATGGCGCGCGACGAAGGCCGCCATGCCGGATTCATCAACGACACGCTTAAGGATTTCGGCCTGGGCGTTGACTTAGGGTTCCTGACCAAGACAAAGAGATATACCTTCTTCCGGCCCAAGTTCATATTCTACGCGACCTACCTGTCGGAGAAGATCGGCTACGCGCGCTATATCACTATCTTCCGGCACCTGCAGCAGCACCCGGAAAAGCGCATTCATCCCATCTTCAAGTGGTTCGAGCAGTGGTGCAACGACGAGTTCCGCCACGGCGAGGCCTTCGCCCTGCTGATGCGGGCGCATCCTGAACTGCTGTCCGGCCTCAACAAGCTGTGGGTGAAGTTCTTCCTGATGGCAGTCTTCGCCACCATGTATGTGCGCGACCACCAGCGGCCGCATTTCCATGAGGCGCTGGGGATCGACCCCACCCAATATGGCTATAAGGTGTTCAAGATCACCTCCGAGATCTCGCGCCAAGTGTTCCCGCTGGAGCTCGACATCGACAACCCCGCTTTCTTCGCCGGCCTCGAAAAATTGAGGAAGATCAATGACCGTGCCGCCGTATGGCAGAAGAAGGGTGGCATGACGGCAAGGCTGGGCAAGGCATGGACGGCAGTGGCGGCGGGCGCGACTTTGGTGCGCCTCTTCCTCATCCCATCCAAGTCGCACGATCTTCCCGCCGACATCCGTCTCGCGCCAACTTGGTGATCGATGGATTACGCGCTGCCCATCGCCTATGCCCTGCTGCTCTGGTGGTTCGCTACCGGCGTGATCTTCTATCTCGATCAGCTGCCGGTGAGGACTTTCAAGTGGAGCATGGCGGGCGGCACGGTGGTGCTGGCGGCCGCCCTGTGGGTAATCTGGGCCGAGAGGGATGATCCGTCCCTCCTCTCGGTCTATGCCGCCTTCACCGCAGGCGTGCTGGCCTGGGGCTGGCAGGAGCTGAGCCTCTATACGGGCTATGTGACGGGTCCGCGCAAGCAGCTCTGCCCCGCCGGATGCTCCGGCTGGCGGCACTTCGGCCACGCGCTGGGGGTAAACCTGTGGCACGAAATCGCCATCGTGGCGGTGGCGCTCGCCATCTGGAGCCTGTGTGGAGAAGCTGTGAACAACTGGGGCCTCTGGGCCTATCTGCTGCTTTGGGCCATGCACCTTTCGGCGAGGCTCAACGTGTTTCTCGGCGTACGCAATGTGTCGGAGGAGTTCGTGCCCGCCCATATGGCGGTGCTGAAGAGCTTCCTCACCCGCAAGTCCATGAATTTGCTGTTTCCTTTCTCGATTTCTGCGGCCACCGTCGGAGCCTTCCTGCTGTTCCAGCAGGCCCATGCCGCCGATCTGGCGGAAGAGCGCAGCGGCTGGTCGCTGCTCGCCGCCCTAGCCACCCTTGCCCTCTTCGAGCACTGGATGCTGATGCTGCCAGTGCCTGTGGAAAAGCTGTGGAAATGGAGCCTTCCCGCCCGGCGGGACGCGGCGAAATCGCGCAATTCCATATCCCCCCGGTTCGACTATACACCCCTCAAAGCCGCCCTCCGGAGTGCCCCCGATGGACTATGAAAGCTTCTTCCAGACCGAACTCGACGCGCTGAAGACCGAGGGCCGCTATCGCGTCTTCGCCGATCTTGAGCGGAAGGCGGGCAGCTTCCCCAGGGCCACCCACCACGGATCGGACAGGAAGGAGATCACCGTCTGGTGCTCCAACGACTATCTGGGCATGGGCCAGAACCCTGCTGTCATTGCGGCAATGCATGAGGCACTGGACCGCTGCGGCGCGGGCGCGGGCGGCACACGCAACATCTCCGGCACAAACCATTACCACGTCGAACTGGAACGCGAACTCGCAGACCTTCACGGCAAGGAAGGCGCCCTGCTCTTCACGTCAGGTTATGTGTCCAACTGGGCGGCGCTGGGCACGCTGGCGAGTTGCATTCCCGGCTGCATGGTGTTTTCGGACGCCGGCAACCATGCCTCGATGATCGAGGGCATCCGCCATAGCCGCGCCGAGCGCCACATCTTCCGGCACAATGACCTGCACGACCTCGAGCGCCTGTTGAAGGCTGCCGATCCGTCACGGCCGAAGCTGATCGCCTTCGAGTCCGTCTATTCGATGGATGGCGACATCGGCCCGATCAAAGAGATCTGCGATCTCGCTGATAGGTACGGCGCCATGACCTATCTCGACGAAGTGCACGCTGTGGGCATGTATGGCCCCCGCGGCGCCGGAATTGCCGAGCGCGAAGGGCTGATGGACCGCGTGACCGTAATCGAGGGCACGCTCGGCAAGGCCTTCGGCGTGGTGGGAGGCTATATCACGGGCTCAGCCGCGCTGTGCGACTTCGTCCGCAGCTTCGCCTCGGGCTTCATTTTCACCACCGCTCTGCCGCCCCATTGCGCGGCAGGCGCGGCCGCGTCGATCCGCCACCTGAAGAATTCCCAGTTCGAGCGCATGCGCCACAAGGACCGTGTGGCCAAGCTCCGCAAGAAGCTCGATCAGGCGGGCGTTCCCTATATGGCGAACAACAGCCACATTGTGCCCGTGATGGTGGGCGATGCCAAGAAGTGCAAGTGGATCAGCGACATCCTGCTGGAGAGGCACGGCATATACATCCAGCCGATCAACTATCCCACTGTGCCGCGCGGCACGGAGAGGCTGCGCATTACGCCCACCCCGCTCCACACCGACGCCGACATCGACCACCTGGTGACGGCGTTGTCCGAGCTCTGGTCGCAGTGCGCGCTGGCACGCGCGGTGGCCTGATGTGATCTTGCGGCCCTCCTGTCCGTAATGACGTCAAATGGACAGGAGAGCGGCTTGACACAATGGATCATTCTCTGGATTGCCACGGCGGTCCTGTTCCTCGTCATCGACATGGTTTGGCTGCTGTGGCTGGGCCGCGGTTTCTATGTGAGCGAAATCGGCGATCTGCTGCGTCAGCCTCCCAACATGGCCGCTGCCGGAGCGTTCTACATTCTCTACGTCACCGGCCTGATGGTAATGGTCGTTTGGCCCGCGGTGCAGGGTGGTTCCGCCGGGCAGGCGGTGCTCTATGGCGCGATCCTCGGCCTCGTGGCCTATGGCACCTATGACCTCACCAACCTCGCGGTGATGAAGGGCTTCACGACGCGGATCGCCGTGATTGACCTCGCGTGGGGCACGGTGCTGACCGGGTCCGTAGCGGGGCTGACGACGGCTCTTGGAATCCGACTGTTCGCGAAATAGGCGTTCATCCGGCAGCGGCCGGGAAACCGGCACCAACTGGAGGCTCGCATGAAGGGCACGCCCGGCATTTTTCTCCTGCTCCCCCTGTGCTTCGCCAACGCCGCGACGGCGGCCGAGGAGCCGCCATTCGACGACCCGATGTTCAGGAGGTGCGTGACGTGGCTGATGACCGGCGAGAAAGGCGCGCTCATCGACAACATCTGCCTGGAGGAATTCGACCTTCCCTCACCCGCCATGTTCGTTTGCGCCCGCAAGGTGCGGCTGGGCTTCAAGTCAAAGACCGACCAGGAGGCCTGCACGATCATCCTCGAGGAGGAGATCAAGAAAGTGAAGGCGGGATATGTGAAGTGATGGGAGGCTTTGCCGCCCCATCATTTGCAGGGTGCCTGGCTCCCGATATGCTTCTTGATCAGCGCATTCGCATCGCTGGCCTTTTCTATGAAGACCATGTGTGCGGCATCGTCGAGGACGACGACCTTGGCGCCCGCCAGGTTCTGGGCGTGGGAGCGCCGCCCGTTGCTCCAGCCATTGCCAACGCCTATGATGCGCTGTCCGGAACGCGAGAGCGCAACCTGCCGCTTGGATCATGATGCCGAGAAGGACGTTACGAGACCGCTTGTCGTTGCGGTGGGCCCTGCCCGCCGCGGTGGGCATTTTTGCCGCCGCACCGGCCTATGCCCAGGTGACGGTGACGCCCGCCGCCAAGGGATATGACATCGACATCGAGAACCAGATCTCGGCAGCGGAACTTATCGATGCGCTTGCCGCCGCCACCGGCGCCAACGTCAAAGGACAGCCCCAGGAGGCAACGATCAACCCGAACCACTTGCGCGGCGCCAGCCTCGAACGCGCCCTGAGGCTGTTGCTGCCGGGCGCCGCCTTCACGCTTGGTTTCAAAGCCGACGGCAAACCCACCTCCATCATCTTCCTCTCTTCCCCAGGCGAGGAGGCAGCGCCCTCAGAGGAGAGCGATGGCATGGCCCCACCAATGGGCGATCCGACCGCAATCGACGGCAGCAGCCCAGATATTACCGCTCCCGACCCGTATGAAGCCGATCCTTCCGCAAGGGATCCGCAAACTGCGCAGTGATTTCTTGGCGTATCGTGCAGGCAATTAGAGTCGCTTGCGATACGAGAGAGGCGCCAGATAGCAAGGCACACGGGATATGGGCTTTCTCGTTGCGGTACGCCGTCCTCATCACTGTCTTGAGCTATGAGGAGGCGCATTCTTCCCGTTTTCTTACTTCGCCTTCATCCAACACTTGTTGTAGCCAGCCTCATAGGCACTGGCGTTCGCCGTATCGTAGGCGCCGGCGTGACGCTCGTAGGCCATGCTCAGTCCGGCCTTCTTGTCGGTCTTACCCGCAGCGCAACCATCGTCGTAATACGCGCTGGCATTGGCATCCGTACCGCGCTGCGCTACGCCGGGGCTGCGCGCGCGGCCTCCTACACCGCGTCAGAGGACACAAACGAGCCAGAACATTGAGATATGGAGTGGTGGGCCCACCAGGACTCGAACCTGGAACCAAACGGTTATGAGCCGTCAGCTCTAACCATTGAGCTATGGGCCCCCACGGGACAGGATGGCTACAGCAATTCGCTGCGCCATGCTATAGGCTCCGGCGATGGAACATGACCTGTCGCCGGAAGCCGCCGTGGAGCGGCTGGTCGAGCTCTACCGCCAGTCCACCACGAGGCTCAAGGACTGCCTGGAACGCTATTTCGATACGCGCGAGCCGCCCACGCTGGAGGAGCGCCGCAGCTTCACCTATCCGGAGCTCCGCGTCGAATACCGCGCCAGCGACGTGCAGCCGCGGATCGCCCGGGCCTATGCCAAGTTCCAGGGGCCCGGCACCTATGCCAGCACCGTCACCCACCCGGAGCATTTCGGGCGCTATCTGACCGAACAGCTGCGCTACCTGGTGAAGGACTATGGCGCGGCCATCACCGTGCATCCGTCCGACCAGGAAATCCCCTATCCTTACGTGCTGGACCAGGGCGATGATCTTGGGCGCAACGGCGTGACGGCGGCAGAACTCACGCTGCATTTCCCTGCACCCAAACTCGCCCAGGTGGGCGACGAGGTGCCGGACGGCGACTGGGCGCACCGGCCCGGCCACCCGCTGCCGCTGGCGCTCTTCGATGCGGTGCGCGTCGACTATTCGCTGAAGCGGCTGCAGCACTATACCGGCACCAACTGGCGTGCGATCCAGCCGTGGATCCTGCTCACCAACTATCACCGCTATGTCGACCAGTTCGTAAAATGGGGCCTCGAACAGCTTTCGAAGGACAGCCCATGGTCCGTTCTCTACTTGCCGGGCGGCGGCAAGATCACGCGCGGAATGTCCGGCGCTGAGGCCGACGCCATCATTGCCGGATCGCAATGGCACCGCTTCCAGATGCCTGCCTATCATCTGTCGCGGGGCGACGGGCATGGGGGCGTGACGCTGGTCAATATCGGCGTCGGTCCCTCCAATGCCAAGAACATCACCGATCACCTGGCGGTGCTGCGCCCGCATTGCTGGCTCATGGTCGGCCATTGCGGCGGCTTGCGCCAGAGCCAGCGCATCGGCGACTATGTGCTGGCGCACGGCTATCTCCGCCAGGATCATATCCTCGACGAACTGGTGCCGCCGGAGATTCCGATCCCGGCGCTGGCCGAAGTGCAGGTGGCACTCCAGCAGGCGGCCGCCCGCGTCACCGGCGAACAGGGCGACGCGCTGAAGGAGCGCCTGCGCACCGGCACCGTGGTCACCAACGACGACCGCAACTGGGAATTGCGCTGGACGCAGGAGCTGCGCCGCATCAACCTGTCCCGCGCCATTGCGGTCGACATGGAGTCCGGCACGCTGGCGGCCCAGGGCTATCGCTTCCGCGTGCCCTACGGCACGCTGCTCTGCGTTTCCGACAAGCCGCTCCATGGCGAGATCAAGCTTCCGGGTGCGGCCAATGCCTTCTATGACCGGGCGGTGGGGGAGCATCTGCTGATCGGGCTCGAAACCATCGAACAGCTGCGCGGCAATGTGGGCCAGCTGCACTCCCGCAAGCTCCGCAGCTTCGATGAGCCGCCTTTCCGTTGATGCCCCACTGGCGCCGCAATCCCTGGCCATCCAAGCACCATCCTAAGGAGAACAGCATGCAACGTCTGAGTTTCGCCGCAGCCGCCATCATGGGTCTGCTTGCCGCCGTTTCCCCCGCTTTCGCCGATGGAGGCAAAATGCCCCGGATCGTTTCGCTTACAGGCCATGGTGAAGTCCGCAGCACGCCGGACATCGCCTTCGTCACCTCTGGCGTGACCACGCAGGGCGCAACCGCCGCCGAGGCGCTGGCCGCCAACACCAAGGCCATGACCGGCCTGTTCGCCGCGCTGAAGGACGCCGGGATCGAGAGCAAGGACATCCAGACGTCGGATTTCTCTGTCCAGCCGCGCTATGATTTCTCCAACGGCCAGGCGCCGAAGCTGGTGGGTTATGATGTGTCCAACAACGTCACAGTGAAGCTGCGCAAGGTCGATACGCTGGGCGCCCTGCTCGACAAGATGGTGCAGTCCGGCTCCAACCAGGTCAGCGGCATTAGCTTCGATGTCTCGAAGCGCGAAGAGGCGATGGACGAGGCGCGCAAGCTTGCCACCCAGGACGCCACCCGCAAGGCCAAGCTCTATGCCGACGCCATGGGCATCGAACTCGGCAACGTTATGCAGATCAGCGAGGGTTCTTCCACGATGCCGCAGCCCGTCCCCTTCGTGCGCGGTGCGACGATGATGAAGGCCGATGCAGCGCCCGTTCCGGTCGCAGCCGGCGAGCAAACGCTGGCAGCCGATGTGAACATCATCTGGGAAATTAAGCAGCCGTGATTGCAGCCCGGCATGGGCGTGATAATCTCGGCTCATGCCGGTTCTCGAACGCGACCCGTGGCGCCTGCAGTTTTTCGAGCATGTTCCGTGTCCGGATCACGTCGATATTCCGACGGATGATTCCGACTGCTGGCAGCTCTTCCCCGCGCATCGCTGGATCTATGACAAGCTGAAAGTGGCGGAGACGCAGGGCCTTGCCGCCGGGCCGCATGGCGTGATGCCAGCGTCTTACCCGGTCTTCTCCAAGCCGGTCACCAATCTGAAAGGTATGGGGCTCGGCAGCCGGGTGATCCGCTCCGCCGCCGAGATGGAGTACCATTACCAGCCCGGCCACATGTGGATGCCGCTGCTCGAGGGCGACCACGTCTCGACCGACTGTGCGATCGAGAATGGCCGCATCGCGTGGCTCCGCCATGCCACGGGAACGACGTGGAACGATGGCATGTTCCGCTACTGGACAGTCCATGCCGAGGCCTTTCCCTATCTCACGGCCAAGCTCGCAGACTGGGTATCAGGCAACATGGCGGGCTATACCGGCATGCTGAATTTCGAGACCATCGGCAGCGTCATCATCGAGGCGCATCTGCGCTTCGCCGATCAATGGTGCGATCTCTATGGCGAGGGCTGGGTGGAAGCGCTGGCGCAGCTTTATGCGGCGGGGCGCTGGGCCTTCGCGGACGGCAATCCGCGTGATGGCTTCTCGATGCCGCTTTTCGCGCGGCATGGCAGCGCCTACCGTCATCCCTCGCCAGCCCTACAGGCGGAGGTACGCGCCATGCCGGAGGTCAGGAGCCTGCAGATCACCTTCCACGAGCACAAGCGGCCGGATGACCACGCCATGCCACCCGGCGGCTTCCGCCTTGCGGTCATCAACGCGGCCTCGCTTGCAGCCGCCCGCGCGGCACGGCGCAGGCTGGCGGAGGCGTGGGAGCCGGGGCTGATCCTGTCGCAGGACTAGCGCTTGCGGCGGGGCGGGTCGGTATCGTGCTCGTCGACGTGGAAGCGGTGCAGGATGCGGTGGAACACCGGCGCCAGCATCAGCGAAGAAATGCCGATGAGCAGCAGGCCGGAAAAGATCGCGTAAAGCGAGGCGAAGATCTTGCCGCCATCGGTCATCAACGGCGTCAGCGGCCCCATCGAGGCGAGGATCATCGAGGCATTGGCAAAAGCATCGACCAGCCGCATGTTTTCGAAATAAATGTAGCCGCAGGCGCCGGCGAACAGCGACACCGAGACGAAGCCAAGCGAGTAAAGTGCGTTGCGCGCCAGCCGCCCGTAAAAGACCGTCCGGCTCACCACCGGCTGGCGGCGGGATTCGAAGCTCACAAGCCTCCGCATGTAACAGTCCTCCCCTGTCTCCTGTGTCGCCCCATTTTTGATCCTGCGCAAGGCGTGAACCGGCGGCAGGGTGTCCTCTCGGACCAAGCCATGGAGGTATCGTCATGAAGCGACTGAATCACAACGCCCGCGTGCTCGTCACCGACGGTGGCCGCGCCACCGTGTTCCGCAATGCAGGGGATGCCGGCAAGCCGGACCTGCAGCCGGTGCGGTCCTACCACCAGGACAATCCGCCCAACCGCGATCAGGCCAGCGACAAGCCCTCGCGCGTCATGGAAAGCGTGGGCTATGGCCGTTCCACCGCCGAGCAGCCGGACTATCACCAGATGACGGAGGACCGCTTCGTCCAGGCCATCGCCGCCGACATGGCGAAGGACCTGAGCGCGGGCGCCTTCAGCGAGATCATCGTGGTCGCTCCGCCTGTGGCCCTGGGCGTCTGGCGCAAGGCGGTAACACCGCAGCTCGCCAAGGTCACCCTCAAGGAAATCACCAAGGACCTTACAAAGCAGAACGCATCCGCGATCGCCGGCAGCGTCGTCAAGGCGCTTGAAGGCGGCTGAGGCCTCGGCTAACCGGACGCCATGACGCAAACCAAGGTTCCCGGCGCGAAAACCCACGATCTCTTCGTCACCCGCCTCTACCGGGCGGAAAAGATCGTGCCCCAGAAGCTCACCAACGCCATCGAGGCGCTCGCCATGTCGCTCGCCATGGATGATGGCGCAGGGCAGAAATGGGCGGAGAAGTATGGCTATGCGGGCTATACTTCCTATGCCTCGCTCAATGACCTGCCCTGGCGCTTCCCGGAATTCGCCCGGCTGGTGACGGTCATGGATAAGCACTGCCTCGCCTATGCCAGGGCGCTGCACTGGGATTTGCGCGGCACCAAGCCGCGCTGCGACTCGCTGTGGGTGAACGTGCTGCCGGAGGGCGGCCACCACACCTCGCACATCCACCCCAACTCGGTGATCAGCGGAACGTTCTACGTGGCGGTGCCGAAAGGTGCCGGCCCCATCGTCTATGAGGACCCGCGGCTGGGTCTGATGATGGCCGCTCCGCCGAAGCTGGCGAAGCTGCCGCAGAACCTGAAGCAGCATGTCTCGTTCAAGCCCGAGGTGGGCACGCTGATGCTATGGGAAAGCTGGCTCCGTCACGAAGTGCCGGTGAACCGCGCCGGCGGCAATCGCATCAGCGTCAGCTTCAACTACGTTCTGGCCTGATCAGGAAAACACCCGCTCGCCCAGCTGGTCGACAATCTGCTGACCCTTGAGGATGGCGTGGTCGGCGGCAGCCTCCGCGTCGGCGAAGCGGTCGGCGCGGACGAAGCGGTGTTCCTTCACCTCGCCGTTCACCGTCTTGGTCACCGTGCCGGAGGTTTGCCACTGGCCGCCTTCCTTGTAGGGCGTGGCGGCGATGACGAAGCCATTGTAGTCGAGGGTCCGGCTGGGCTTTGCAGGGCCTTTCTCCGCGGGCGGCCCGCTTCCGAACAGCTTCTTCAAAAATGACATGACCACGGAACTCCTTTGCATTGAAGGACGAAAATAGAGCATTTTCAAGCTTACCGGAATCGCAGATTTCCTTGGGGACGGTTTGGTGATCCGCTCTTCATGTTAATTCCGCGTGTCGACCTGCGAGATCGTGTTGGCCGTGTCCCCGGGCGTGGTGTAGGATTTAGGGGTTAAGCCGTTCGCGAAGCGGGCCCTTGGGGAGCGCTGTCGCGAGCGAACGGCTTTCGGCGGTTACCGGGGTTTCCAGGTAGGGTCTGGTTGCTGAACCTCGTCCATGGACCGGAGAACCGCCGGTGGCCGGCAACTCGCAGGGCGTGGTGATCGCACCCAAGAGCATGACGGACACCGCCTCGCTCGAAGCGAACAACGCCGAAACGACCAGCCTCATCGAGGGCATCGAGAACGGCGACGCGCAGAACGTCCACACCATCCGCACCATCACGGGCTCGGCTTCGGGCGACGACCTGTTCTGGTGGCCGGCACAGCTGGTGTTCGACACGAACAGGGCCGTGCGCCGTGACGGCGCGCCGCAGCAGTGCTCCGCCGGTTCGGCCGCGGTTGCCACCATTCTGCCCGTTGCCGGGTCGTAGATGCGGTGCCAGTTGTAGGCCATTCCTGACTCGATGAGGAAATACTGGCCGGGGAAGCGGAGGTTCTGTTCCACCGTTCCGGTGACGCTCGCGGGCTGGCCGAAGGGGTCGTAGCTGGCTTGCCAGACG
>NZ_JADCDB010000019.1 GCF_020252395.1 Aestuariivirga sp. | reverse complement strand
GCCGCTCATCCCCATGGCTTTCACCAGATCGTCGACCGAGCGGGTCGATATCCCCTGCACATAGGCTTCCTGGATGACGGCGGTGAGCGCCTTCTCGGCCATGCGCCGGGGGTCGAGAAAGCCCGGGAAGCAGCTGCCCTTCCTGAACTTCGGGATGCGCAGTTCGACCGTCCCGGCGCGGGTCTCCCAGTCCCTGTCGCGGTAGCCGTTGCGCTGGGCCAGCCGTAGCGGGCTCTTCTCGCCGTGGGCCGCCCCAGTGAGCGCACCCACCTCCAGCTCCATCAGCCGCTCGGCGGCAAAGCCGATCATCTCGCGCACCAAGCCGCCATGCGCCTGCTTTTCAACAAGCTCCATAAGGGTCATTCTGTCGCCGGTCATCGGTGGTTCTCCGGTCTTGGGGGTGAGGTTCAGCAACCAGACCCTACCGGAAACCCCGGTGACTACCCAAAGCCGTTCGCTCGCTACAGCGCCCCCTGCGGGCGCGCTTCGCGAACGGCTTCCCCGTCAGAACCTACACCACGCCCGGGGACACGGCCTTAAGCCCCACGGATCGTCGCGAAGCTCGTCACGATTGATGGCTGATCTCCACTAATCATCCTCGGAGCCGATTTGCGCCCTTCTGGGACTCTCCATTCCTGAATTGGTCACCGCAGCCTGGCAAAAAAGCTCAAAAATTCCATCAGTTCAAAGCGGACTGCCTTACCATCAATTATCCAGGAAGCTCCGCAGCTTCCTGCTCCTGCTCGGGTGCTTGAGCTTGCGCAGCGCCTTGGCTTCGATCTGGCGGATGCGTTCGCGCGTCACCGAGAATTGCTGGCCGACTTCCTCGAGCGTGTGGTCGGTGTTCATGCCGATGCCGAAGCGCATGCGCAGCACACGTTCTTCGCGGGGCGTGAGGGAGGCCAGCACGCGGGTCGTCGTCTCGCGCAGGTTGGCCTGGATCGCCGCGTCGATGGGGAGGATGGCGTTCTTGTCCTCGATGAAGTCGCCGAGGTGCGAATCCTCCTCGTCGCCGACGGGCGTTTCGAGGGAGATCGGTTCCTTGGCGATCTTCATCACCTTGCGGACCTTTTCGAGCGGCATGGAGAGCTTGTCGGCCAGTTCCTCCGGCGTCGGCTCACGGCCGATCTCATGCATCATCTGGCGCGAGGTGCGCACGATCTTGTTGATCGTCTCGATCATATGCACGGGGATGCGGATGGTGCGCGCCTGGTCGGCGATCGAGCGGGTGATGGCCTGGCGGATCCACCAGGTGGCATAGGTCGAGAACTTATAGCCGCGGCGGTATTCGAACTTGTCGACCGCCTTCATGAGCCCGATGTTGCCCTCCTGGATCAGATCGAGGAACTGCAGGCCGCGGTTGGTGTATTTCTTGGCGATCGAGATGACCAGGCGGAGGTTGGCTTCCACCATCTCCTTCTTGGCGATCCGCGCCTCGCGCTCGCCCTTCTGCACCATGGCGACGATGCGGCGGTACTCAGGGATCTGCAGGCCCGTGGCGGTCGCGAGATCGAAGATCTCGTCGCGGATCACTCTGATAGAGTCCTTCTCGTCATTGACGAACTTCTTCCAGCCGAACTTCGTCAAGCGGCCGACGCGCTTCAGCCAGTCGGGGTCGAGCTCGTTGCCCTGATATTCCTTCAGGAACTCGGGCCGCGGAACCTTATAGGTTTCGGCCAGCCGCATCAGGCGGCCTTCCAGCGCGTTCAGGCGCTTGTTGATGTCATAAAGCTGCTCCACCAGCGCCTCGATGCGGGCGTTGTTGAGGGAGAGCGACTTCACTTCCGCCACGATCTCCTCGCGCAGCTTCTTGTAGCGGCGCTCCTGGGAGGGGGAGAGCTCGGTGCCTTCGGCCACTTCCTGGTCCTGCAGCTTGCGGAGGCTCTTGTAATTGCGGGCAATGTTATCGAAAATTTCGAGAACCTTGGGCTTCAGCTCCGCTTCCATGGCGGAGAGCGAGACGCCGAGGTCATCGCCCTCATCGTCTTCCTCCTCCTCAACCTGCGGCTTGTCGAAATCCTCCGGGCTCAGCACATCGCTGAATTCGTCATCCAGCGGGCGGCGGAAGGAGGCTGCGGCGCGCTTGGCCTCCGCGCGCTTGGCCTCAGCCTTCTTCTTCACCTCTTCCTTGGGCGGGACGTAGGGGGCTGGCGTCTGCACCGGACCCTGCTTCTTGGCGTCGGGGCCGGCATAAGTCGCCTCGAGGTCGATGATATCGCGCAGGAGGATCTTGGCTTCGTTGAGCTCATCGCGCCAGATGATGATGGCCTGGAAGGTGAGCGGGCTTTCGCAAAGCCCTGCGATCATCGCCTCTCGGCCGGCCTCGATGCGCTTGGCGATCGCGATCTCGCCCTCGCGCGAGAGGAGCTCCACCTGGCCCATCTCGCGGAGGTACATGCGGACGGGATCATCCGTGCGGTCGGCCGGCGTCTTGGCGGCCTCGACCTTGATCAGCGCCGTCTCGGTCGACTCGCCCTCGGCCTCGGCTTCGACCTTTGCGGCGAGATTCTCGGATTCTTCCTCGGACTCCACCACGTTGATGCCCATCTCGTTGAGCATCGCCATGATGTCTTCGATCTGCTCGGGGCTCGTCTCGTCCGAGGGCAGAACGGCGTTGAGCTCATCGAGCGTCACGAAGCCGCGCGCCTTGGCGAGCTTGATCATCCGCTTGACGGCGGCATCCGACAGATCGAGAATCGGCGAATCCGAACCTTCGACCTGGGCTTCCGGGGCCTCGTTGTCGTCGCCAGTTGCCTGCTGGTCCTGGTCGTCCGGGGCGGGTGCGCGCACTTGGGCTCGGGCCATGAAAAAGTCCTTGGAATTCAGGCGAGGAGACCCCGCCATAGCAACTTTGTGATTCGGGGTCAAAAGCTGGGAACCGCGCTTCAAGCGCTGCTTCACCCAGAAATTGACTTCGAACCCGTTTCCGATGCCTCAGGACATCGCGTCAATCTGACGGCCAGAGGCGGCGCCGAAACCCTCGATCTGGGCTTCCGACCCCGCATGGGACGACAATTGCTCGCGCACGGCCTTCAGCGCGTTCAGCTTCTCCTCCGTCGGGTCGTCAGCAAAGGCGGCTTCCGCCGCCCGGAGCTCCCGCTCGAGGGTGATGGTTTTCCGGTGCAGGGCGATCATCTGACGAAGGCCTGTGCGGGCGTCATCTTGCGCAGCACCGCTCCCAAGGAACCATTCGTTCAGCCGTTTCGCCTGGGCTTCCAAGCGGTCCAGCAGAGGACCAAAGCCAACCTTGATTAAGTGGTCCTTGAGGTCCGTTCCGTCAAGTCCGGACTCCAATGCTGCCCTATCTATGATTTGTGTACGGAGCGAGTCAAGCTCAGGCACCGCCATCTCAAGGCTGGCGAAGGCATCGAGGAACTCATGCACCAGGCCGGGGTGGTTGATCAGGGTGAGGACGATCATCCGCTCCCGCCGCTCCGCCCCTGACTGGAGGCTGGGCTGGGCCGCCAGGCGGCGCAGACCGGCGGTGGGCGGCTGCTGGACGTTCCAAGGCCGCTGATTGGGCTTGAAACTGCTATTTCCACCAGTATTTCCATAGGCTTGGCGGCGGAAGTTGGAGCCCCGGTTGCCGCTTATGGTCTGGAACAGCCCGCGCACTCGACCGCTGAACTCCGCGAGATAATGCTTTTTCACAACACCGTCGCTGATCGCATTGAGAAAACGCTGCAAATCCTTCTCGAACTGGGCGCGGCGCTCGGGCGTAGACCGGTCATTCTGGGCCAGCGCGCGCTGCCACAGCATCTCGGTCAGCGGCTGTGCTCCTTCCACCACCTCACGTAGGGCTTCGGAACCCTGGGCTTTCAGGAGGTCGTCCGGGTCCTGTCCTTCGGGTAGCAGCGCGAAGCGCAGCGAATGGCCGGGTTCGAGCATCGGAAGGGCGAGGTCGAGGGCGCGGTAGGCAGCCTTGATTCCCGCCGCGTCGCCGTCGAAGCACAGGATGGGCTCGGCCGCCTGTTTCCACAAGATCCGGAGCTGGTCCTCGGTCAGGGCTGTGCCCAGGGGGGCGACCGCATGCGGCAATCCGGCGCGGTGCATGGCGATGACATCGACATAGCCCTCGACCGCAATGATCTGACCCTTATCGTGGGCGGGCCTGCGGGCCTTGTCGAGGTTGTAGAGGACTTGGCCCTTGTGGAACAGCGGGGTTTCCGGCGAGTTCAGATATTTGGCCGGCACGTCCTTCGCCATGGCCCGGCCGCCAAATGCGATCACCCGGCCTCTGGGGTCGCGGATCGGGAATATCACCCGGTCGCGGAAGCGGTCATAAGCGACGGGAATGTCGTCGCCCGCGATCACCAGCCCAGCCTCCGCCATCTGCCCGACCGAGACCCCCTTGTCGGCAAGGTGCGTGCGCAGCGCCGAGCGGTCGTCCGGCGCATAGCCCAAGCGGAATTCCTTCTGAATGGCGGGGGACAGCTGGCGGTCGGCCAGATAGCCCCGGGCACGGGAGCCGCGTGCGGCATGGAGTTCGGCCTCGAAGAACTTGGCCGCCATTTCCATGACGTCGTAGAGGCTCGCCCGCTGCTCCTCCCGTTGCTGGTCGGCCACCGACATGACAGGCATGGGGAGGCCCGCCTCCTGGGCCAGCCTTTCGACGGCCTCGGGGAAGCTCAGGCCCTCCTTTTCGACGAGGAAGCGGAACACGTCGCCCGAGGCCTTGCAGCCGAAGCAATGGTAAAACCCTTTCCGGTCATCGACATGGAAGGAGGGCGATTTCTCGCCATGAAACGGGCAGCAGGCCCAGAAGTCCCCTTTACCCGGGTTGGACTTCTTCCGGTCCCACGTGACCTTGCGGCCGACCACCGAGGAAATGGAAACCCGGTTCCTGATGTCTTCAAGAAATGACGGAGGCACCTGCATGATGCCTCATGTGCGCCGTTTGGAGGGGGAGTTCAAGCTTGCGGGAAGGTCTATCTCCCTGGGAGGTCCGCTCCCCTTGAAGGCCCTCATCCTGGGGAAAGCCCGTATGCAGCTTTCCGGGAGGCCGATGCCCGAAGCGGGGGCCGGGCGAACGCTGGATAACGGTTGAGGAGGGTGAGCGTCAACCCCACCTCCTCGCCGTCCACCACATGGCAGCCTGCCGCCGCAGCGGCGAAACGGCGAGCGGAACATCCGGGGCGGCTGCGATCTTCTTCAGGTAGAGCCCCGTCAGGCTCACCGGCAGGAAGGCCGGGAGAACGGATTTCGGCAGAGCAGGCAGCAGTGTCATGGCCTGCGCCAGCCTGTTCCCGGCGTGGCCGATCGCGGACTGCACGTCCATCCCCTCCGGCAGGAAGGGATCGCGGCGCCGAGGGTCGCCCAAGATGAGGGCTAGCCCCTGCGCGACACCGGCAAGCCCGGCGCATTCGCTGGCCTTTGCGGCGTCGCGGTCGAGGATCATCGCCGCCATCATGATGAGGCGCGACCAGGCTTCACCCAGATAGGCCTCAAGCTCGGTGAGGCCCGGCATGCGGTCATGGAACAGGTCGAACTCATGCGCGGTGACAAGATCGGCCAGCGCCTGCTGCGGCAACCCGCCCTCCTTGATCGCCAGCGCCAGCGCCTCCGCCACCGGGTGGCGTGGTGCGGCGTCGCCGGCATAAATGCTGTCGAGCGCGTTCCGCCACCACTGCAGGCGGATCATGCCGAGGTGCGGCTCGCTCACCGTGTCGCGGATCTTCACCACCTCGGCATTGAAGGCATAGAGCGCCAGCAGGTGCAGGCGCTTCGCATCGGGTGCGAAGAATGTGGAGAGCCAGCGGTCGCGGTCATGGGCGCGGACGATGTCCGCGGCCTCGCTCATGGGCCGAAGTCCACGGCGATGAAGGCGGCGGCGACGCGGCGCTTCTCTTCCAGCAGCAGGTTGTAGGTGGAGACCGCATGGCCGGTGGCCATCGGGTCATACATGAGGCCTGCAGCCTCGAGCGCGGCACGGACGGGCTTGGGCGGCCGCGCCATCTCCGGGCCCATGCCTATAAGGAAAAGATCGATCCCGGCCTTTTCGGCGATCGCCATGGAGAAATCAGCCGGCGTCAACGCCGGCGGATTGACGGTCCAAGCATAGATCCCTGAGGGCAGAGCCAGGATCGAACCGCAGTGCGACATCCCCGCGAAGCCAAAGCCACCGGCGCCATAGGTGTCGATGGCCGCCCGGCCGGGATAATGCGCCGTCACGGCCGTGCGGCGGCGGCCCTCGCCTTCGCGTCCGGCGCCTTCTTCTCGCTCATCACCGTGCCCAGGAGGATCAGCACCGGCGAAGCGATGAAGATCGAGGAATAAGTGCCGATCAGCACGCCGAGGATCATGGTGAAGGTGAAGCCGCGGAGCACTTCGCCGCCGAAGATGTAGAGCGCGATCAGCGCCAGCATCGTGGTCACCGAGGTGAGGATGGTGCGCGGGAAGACCGAGTTGATCGAAAAGTCGATAAGGTCCGCGAGGTTCATAGACTTGTACTTGCGCATGTATTCGCGGATGCGGTCGAAGACAACGACGGTGTCGTTCAGCGAATAGCCGACGATCGTGAGGATGGCCGCGATGATCTGCAGATTGAACTCGATCCTCAAGAGACAGAACACGCCGATGGTAATCAGCACGTCATGGAGCAGCGAGAGCACCGCACCCGCCGCGAACTGCCATTCGAAGCGGAACCACACATAAAGCAGGATGCCAAGGATGGCCGAGACCACCGCGATGATGCCTTGCTCGGCAAGTTCGGCCGAGACCTTTGGACCCACCACTTCGACGGAGCGGAACTCGACCCCGGCGCCCAGCGCCTGCTTGACCTTGGCAATCGCCGTCTGCTGCGCGTCATCTCCGCCCTCCGCGGCGGGAAGGCGGATCAACACGTCATTGGGCGAGCCGAATTCCTGGATTTCGGCATTGCCGAGGCCGAGCGAATTCACCTGGGCACGCAGCTGCTCGATGTTGGCGGGCTGGGGGGTGCGGATGGTCATCACCGTGCCGCCCTTGAAGTCGACGCCGACATTGAGGCCGGCGAAGATGAAGAGCAGCACGGAGCCAAGCGACAAGAGACCCGAGACGAAGAAGCCAAAGCGGCTCAGCCGCATGATCGGGAAGCGGGTGTCGTCCGGAATGAAGCGGATGGGCCTGAATTTCATGGTGTGACCTCCGCCCTCAGAGCGGAACCTCCCTGGGCTTCGTCCGGGCGACCCACAGCGACACGATGTAGCGCGTCACCGTATAGGCGGTGAACACCGTGGTGAGGATGCCGATGGCATGGGTGATGGCGAAGCCCCTGACGGGGCCGGAGCCGACACCGAACAGCACCACCGCGGCGATCAGGGCGGTGAAGTTGGAGTCGAAAATCGTGCCGAAAGCCGACTTGAAGCCCGTTTCGATGGCGCTCATCGCCGAGCGGCCGTTGCGCCACTCCTCGCGCATGCGCTCGAAGATGATGACGTTGGAGTCGACCGCCATGCCCATGGTGAGCACGATGGCGGCGATGCCGGGCAGCGTCATGGTGAAGCCGAAGAAGCTCATGATGGCGATCAGCATGATCAGGTTCACCAGCAGCGCGATGTTCGCGAAGACGCCAAACAGGCCATAGGAAAAGATCATGAATCCGACCACCAGCACGAGGCCGATGATCGAGGCATTGAAGCCGGCCTTGATCGAGTCCGAGCCGAGGCTCGGACCCACGGTGCGCTCCTCGACGATCGACAACTTGGCGGGCAGGGCGCCAGAGCGCAGCACCACGGCGAGATTGTTGGTCTCCTCCACCGTGAAACTGCCGGAAATCTGGCCGGAGCCGCCCAGGATGGGCTCGTTGATGCGCGGCGCGCTCATCACCATGTCGTCAAGCACGATGGCGAAAGGCTTGCCGACATTGTCGCGCGTCATCTTGCCGAAGCGCTCCGCCCCCTTCTGGTTGAAGCGGAAGGAGACGACGGGCTGGTTGTTCTGGTCGAAGGCGCCGCGGGCATCGGTGAGGTCGGCGCCATCCACGGTGGCGCGGCTCGATGTCTGGATCCACAGGATGTTCTTCGGATCGTCTTTCATCGGCAGCGCCTTGCATTCCGGCGGCGGGTTCTGGCCCGCTGCCGTGGGCTGGGCCTCGCAAACGAGCTGGAAGGTGAGCTTGGCGGTGCGGTCCAGCCGGCTTTTCACTTCCTGACTGTCCTGCACGCCGGGGAGCTGCACCACGATGCGGTCCTTGCCCTGCTGCTGGATCGTCGCTTCCACCACGCCATCGGGGTTGACGCGCTTTTCGACGATCTTGATCGACTGGCTCACGGCCTGCTGGATCTTGTTGTCGATGCCCTTCTCGGCGAAAATGAAGTTCACCTGCTGACCGTCGACGGAGACGTCGAACAGCGCGGTGGCCGCACCCGCGCCGAACAGGCCGCCGGCCTCCACGGGCTGCGCGAGCTTGCGCAGGTCGGGCACGGCCTTGTCCATGTCCTCCGGCTTGGTGATGCGCACGCGCACGCCGTCCGGCCCGCGGTTGATGCCGTTGTAGCCGATCTTGGCCTCGCGCAGCGTCGAGCGGATATCGCCCACGAGCTGCTCGGTCAGCCGCTTCTTCAGGTCTTCGCGATCGATCTCAAGGAGGATGTTGACGCCGCCCTGCAGGTCGAGGCCCAGCGTCATAGGCCGAAGGCCATAGGGGCGCAGCTTGTTCTGATAGGCCGCGGGCAGCACGTTGGGCAGCGCCACGATGACAGAGACCAGCACCGCGACCAGAATGCCGAGCTGCTTCCATTTGCTGAAATGCAGCATCGGCGCTTACTTGGCCTCGGTCTTCACGGGCTCGCCCTTGGCGCGCACGTCGGCGATGCCGGTGCGCAGCACGCGCACCTTGATGTTTTCGCCGATCTCCACCTGGAGCTCACTGTCGTCGATCACCTTGACGACGCGGCCGATCAGGCCGCCATTGGTGATGATGGTATCGCCCTTGCCTACCTTCTTGAGCATCTCCTGATGCTCTCTCATCTTCCTCTGCTGCGGGCGGATCAGCAGGAAGTAGAACACGCCCATGATGAGGACGAGCGGCAGCACCATGCCGATGAAATCGCCCGCACCGGGTGTGCCGGCGGCCTGGGCATAGGCCGGAGTGATGAACAAGGGGAGTCTCCCGAACCAAAGTTTGGGCGGAATATAGCGATGGTTGCCTCTATTGCAACCAATCGATTGGGGCTTCTTTACGGCCCCTGCCCCGTCGGCTAAGAGTGCAGAATGGCACAGGAAATCGATCATTCGCTGCTCACCCGCATCGCCGAGGCGCTGGAGCGGCTGGCGCCGCCCAAGCCGCGGGAACCGGGCCTTGAGGGCACATCCGCCTTCGTCTGGCATGCTGCGCCGCCGGAGCTGGAGCCCGTTCCCAACGTCAACCGCGTGGAGCTGTCGCTGCTGCGCGGCATCGACTTGACACGCGACATCCTGATCGAAAACACCGGGCGCTTCGCCCGGGGCCTTCCCGCCAACAATGCGCTGCTCTGGGGCGCGCGGGGCATGGGCAAGTCCTCCCTCGTCAAGGCCGCGCACCACGCCATCAACGAGCAGACGGACGGCATTCTGAAGCTCGTGGAGATCCACCGCGAGGACATCGAGAGCCTGCCTGTGCTGATGAACATCATCCGCAAGAACCCCGATTATCGCTTCATCGTGTTCTGCGATGACCTGTCCTTCGATGCCGACGACACCTCCTACAAGTCGCTGAAGGCGGCGCTTGACGGCGGCATCGAGGGGAGGCCCTCCAACATGATCTTCTATGCGACGTCGAACCGCCGCCACCTGCTGCCGCGCGACATGATCGAGAACGAGCGCTCGACCGCGATCAACCCCTCAGAGGCGGTGCAGGAGAAGGTCTCGCTGTCAGACCGCTTCGGACTGTGGCTGGGCTTCCACAATTGCTCGCAGGACGAGTTCCTGGAGATGATCGCGGGCTATGCGGCGCATTATGGCCTGAAGGCCGATGCCGGGACGCTGCGGTCAGGCGCCATCGAATGGCAGGCCACTCGCGGCAGCCGCTCAGGCCGCGTGGCGTGGCAATATATTCAGGACCTGGCGGGGAGGCTGGGGCAGAAGCTGGAGTAGGCTTGCCGCGCTGACTGGGCCCTCATCCGGACTGCCGGGCGCCTTCCCATTGCCGCGCAACGGGAGAAGGACACGTTGCGCGATCTCCCCGCACGTCCTTCCCCCTTACGGATCAATGCAAGAAGGCGCCCGAAGGCCGTATGAAGTCTGGCGCAGCGATCACCCCGGCGAGACGGTCCGCGGAACAGTTGAGGAGACGCGCAACGCGATGCGCGATGCCGGGGCGGATGAGTGTGCGGGGCGGGGCGCGGCTCAGCGTGTCAGTGCGTAGAGCGTCACCGCGCAGGCGTTGGAGACGTTGAGGCTGCGGACCGGGCCGTTCATGTCCAGGCGCACGAGATGGTCGCAGCTTTCGCGCGTCAGCTGGCGCAGGCCCTTGCCCTCCGCCCCCAGCACGATGGCGACGGGCGGGGTGCGGTCCACGGCGGCGATATCCTCCGGCGCATCGCTGTCGAGCCCCAGGATGCGGAAGCCATAGTTCTTGAGTTCCGCCATGGCGCGCGAGAGGTTCGTCACCTTCACGAAGGGCACGTGCTCATAAGCTCCCGAGGCCGACTTGAAGAGCACGGCGGAGGCCTCCGGGCTGTGGCGGGCGGTGGCCACCAGCGCCGTCACGTTGAAAGCCGCACAGGTGCGGAGGATCGCGCCCACATTATGCGGGTCCGTCACCTGGTCGAGCAGCACCACGATGCCGGATTTCGCGATCTGGTCGAGGCGCGGCTGGTCCAGCGGCTTTGCCTCCATCAGCAAGCCCTGGTGCACGGCGTCTTCCCCCAGCCGCCGGTCCAGCACGTTGGGGTGCACGATCTCGGGTGTTAAGCCGCGGGCGGCAATCTCGGCGGCCAGCTTGTCGGCGGCGTTCTTCGAGGCCTTGAGGGAATAGATCTTGCGCTTGGGGTTCTTCAGCGCCTCGGCCACGGGGTGGGTGCCGTAAATCAGGTCATTCGGATCGCTCATGCGGCGCTTCTAGCAAAGGTGCCGGACCAAGTGGGGGAAAATCCGGGGGAGGGCTCGCCTTTGGTGTGATTGCCGGGGGCTCCGGGGCGGTCTAAACCTTGTTCCGAAGAGCCATTTCCAGGGTGCCATGTTCAAGAAGATTTTGATCGCCAACCGCGGCGAAATCGCCTGCCGCGTCATCAAGACCGCCCGCCGCATGGGGCTAAAGACCGTGGCCGTCTATTCGGATGCCGATGCCCGCGCGCTGCATGTGGACATGGCGGACGAGAAGGTCCACATCGGCCCGCCCGCCGCCGCGCAGTCCTATCTGCTGGTTGAGAAGATCGTCGAGGCCTGCCAGAAGACCGGGGCAGAAGCGGTGCATCCGGGCTATGGCTTCCTCTCCGAACGCTCCGCCTTCCCCAAGGCGCTCGCCGCCGCGGGCATCACCTTTATCGGCCCCAACCCGGGCGCCATCGATGCGATGGGCGACAAGATCGAATCCAAGAAGGCGGCCGCTGCCGCCAAGGTGTCGACAGTTCCCGGTTACATGGGCATCATCGAGGATGCGGATGAGGCCGTGAAGATCGCCGGCGAGATCGGCTACCCCGTGATGATCAAGGCCTCCGCCGGCGGCGGCGGCAAGGGCATGCGCATCGCCTATTCGGAGTCGGAGGTGAAGGAAGGCTTCATCCGTGCGAAGTCCGAGGCCAAGTCCTCCTTCGGCGATGACCGCGTGTTCATCGAGAAGTTCATCGTCAACCCACGCCACATCGAGATCCAGGTGCTGGGCGACAAGCACGGCAATGTGATCTATCTGGGCGAGCGCGAATGCTCGATCCAGCGCCGCAATCAGAAAGTGATTGAGGAAGCGCCGTCTCCGCTCCTGGACGGGAAGACCCGGCATGCCATGGGCGAACAGGCTGTGGCGCTCGCCAGGGCCGTGAACTACGACTCCGCCGGCACGGTCGAGTTCGTGGCGGGCCAGGACCGCTCATTCTTCTTCCTTGAGATGAACACGCGCCTGCAGGTCGAGCACCCCGTCACCGAGCTCATCACGGGGATAGACCTCGTGGAGCAGATGATCCGGGTCGCGGCGGGCGAGGAACTCAAGATCAGGCAGCCGGACGTCAAGCTCAAGGGTTGGGCCGTCGAAAGCCGCATCTATGCCGAGGACCCCTATCGCAACTTCCTGCCCTCCACCGGCCGGCTGGTGAAATATCGTCCGCCTGCGGAACAAGTGGCGGATGGAATCACCGTGCGCAACGACACCGGCGTGTTCGAGGGGGGCGAAATCTCGATCTATTACGATCCGATGATCGCCAAGCTCTGCACCCATGCGCCGACGCGCTTAGCCGCGATTTCCAGGATGGCGGAGGCACTCGATGCCTTCCACATCGACGGCATCCAGCACAACATCCCCTTCCTCTCGGCCATCATGGAGAACCCGCGCTGGCAGTCGGGCGCGCTGTCCACGGGTTTCATCGCCGAGGAGTTCCCCGGCGGTTTCACCGGTCATGCGATCACGCCGGAGATCACGTCGGCGCTGGCCAAGGTGGCGACCGTGCTCGACCATGTGGAGAACCAGCGGAAGCGGCTCATCAATGGCCAGATGCTGAACCACGGCGTCAATCTCGCAACATCGCGCATCGTGAAGCTCGGCAAGGAATTCATACCCGTCACCGTGTCGAAGGAAACGGACACGCTCGCCGAAGGCTGCGGCTGGGCGCCGGGTCAGCCGGTGTTCTCCGCCGACCTCGGCGATGGCAATGTCACCGTGCAGGTGAAGCGCATCCTCAACGGCTACAGGCTGTCCTATCGCGGCGTTGTTCTCGAGGCCCATGTCTATACCGAACGCGAGGCGGAACTCGCCAAGCTGATGCCGGAGAAGGCGGCGGCCGACACCTCCAAGAAGCTCCTCTGCCCCATGCCGGGCTTGGTCATCGCCATTCTGGCCGTCCCCGGCCAGGAGGTGAAGGCGGGCGAGCCCCTGGCCATCGTCGAGGCGATGAAGATGGAGAATATTCTCCGCGCCGAGCGCGACGTCACCATCAAGGCCGTCAACGCCAAACAAGGCGACAGCCTGCAAGTCGATGCCGTCATCATGGAATTCGCATGAGCCTCACCACCCTTCATGTGTTCGTGGAGGGCAGGGTGCAGGGCGTGGGCTTCCGTGCCTTCGTGGAACGCGAGGCGGATGAGCGCGCCCTCCGGGGCTGGGTAAGGAACCGCAGCGACGGCCGCGTCGAAGCCGTGTTCATGGGCGGGGAGGAGGACGTGCAGTCGATGATCGCCGCCTGCCACCGCGGACCCCGACTTTCGCTCGTGCGCAACGTGACAAGCCAGCCGCACCCGCCCGGTGACTGGCGCGGCTTCGAGGTGTGGCCAACGGTGTGAAAAACTTCCTCTCCTGCAAAGCGGAAGCGCAAGGGGATGCAGCGTAGCGAGAGCATGATCCGCGAAAGTGGAACCACCTTTGCGAATAGATCATGCTCAAGCTATTGATCTGGCGCGTGTTCTTATCGATCAGGTGATGCCACCTGATCGGAACATGCGCTAGGGTAGGTGAGGGGAAGCCGCGCCCCCGCCGCTATACCTTAATGGCGTTACCGCGGCGAAGGCGGGGGGCCGCTCTCTCGCCGCACGTGTTGAGCCAAGCTGCACCCGGTTCCGCTGACGTGACGGATCGAACAGCGCGGATGTATCATTCCGGATCTGACCCGGCTCAGTTGCCGGACATCTTGGCGACTTCGGCGGCGAAGTCGTCTTCCTTCTTCTCGATGCCCTCGCCCAGCTGCATGCGGACGAAGCCGGTGAGCTTCACATCCGCACCGGCGGCCTTGGCGGCGTCCGCGATGGCCTGGGTCACGGTCTTGGCGCCGTCATGCACATAGGCCTGCTCGAGCAGACAGTTTTCCTTGGCGAAGGTCTTGAGACCGGAGGCCACGATCTTCTCCAGCACGTTGGCAGGCTTGCCGGCGTTCTTTTCCTCGAGGATCGCGGATTCACGCGCCAGCACGTCGGCGGGAACCTGTTCCAGCGTGAGGGCGACCGGGTTCGTCGCGGCGACATGCATGGCGAGCATGCGGCCGAATTCGGCGAGCGGCTGCTTGTTGCCGGTCGACTCGAGCGCCACGATGACGCCAATCTTGCCCATGCCGGGGGCAATCTGGTTATGGATGTAAGAACCGATGACGCCGTCCTTCACCGTAAGCGCGGCGGTGCGGCGCACCGTCATGTTCTCGCCGATGGCGGCGACCATTTCGGCCACATATTCAGCCACCGCGTGCGGCGAGCCGGGCATGTGCATGGTCTTCAGCGCTTCGCTGTCGCCATTGGCCTTGAGCGCCAGCTTCGCGATCTCGGCGACCATGGCTTGGAACTTCTCGTTGCGCGCCACGAAGTCAGTTTCGGAATTCACCTCGACGACGGCGCCGGTGGCGCCATCGGCGGCTACCGCGACGAGACCTTCGGCGGCGACGCGGGTCGACTTCTTGGCGGCCTTGGCGAGACCCTTGGCGCGCAGCCAGTCGACGGCGGCTTCCATGTCGCCGTTTGTCGCTGCCAGCGCGGCTTTGCAATCCATCATGCCCACGCCGGTCTTCTCGCGCAGGTCCTTGACCATTCCAGCCGTGATATCGGCCATGTTCTACCTCTTGTGGTTTGAAAGAGCGTGAGGCCTGCCGCGTTCATGCGGCAGGCCCCGGGACGAATGCGCGACGGCCGGGGCCGATTACTCGGCGGCCGGGAGTTCTTCCGCCAGCGGCTCCTCGGCGGCGCCAATGTCAACACCCGAGCCCGATTGGGCGAGCGAGATGCCTTCGATGCAGGCGCGGCTGACGAGGTCGCAGTAGAGGGCGACGGCACGGCCCGCGTCGTCATTGCCCGGGATCGGGTAGGTGACGCCGGCAGGATCCGAGTTGGTGTCGATCACCGCGATTACCGGGATGCCGAGACGGTTGGCCTCCTTGATAGCGATCTGCTCCTTGTTGGTGTCGATCACGAACAGGATGTCGGGAACGCCGCCCATGTCCTTGATGCCGCCCAGCGACTTGTCGAGCTTTTCCTTGGTGCGGGTGAGCTCGAGCATTTCGCGTTTCGTGAGGCCCGAGTTCTCCTTGCCGAGAACGTCGTCGGTGGTTCGCAGCGTCTTGATCGAGTGCGAAATGGTCTTCCAGTTGGTAAGCGTGCCGCCGAGCCAGCGGGAGTTCACATAATACTGCGCCGAGCGCTTCGCAGAGTCAGCGACGAGTTCGGACGCTGAACGTTTGGTGCCGACGAACAGCACGCGGCCGCCCTTTGCCACCGTGTCCGCCACGGCGACCAGCGCCCGGTGCAGCAGCGGAACGGTCTGCGACAGGTCGATGATATGGATGCCGTTGCGGCTTCCATAGATATAGTTGCGCATCTTCGGGTTCCAGCGGTGGGTCTGGTGGCCGAAGTGAACGCCAGCTTCCAGAAGCTGGCGCATGGTGAATTCAGGCAGTGCCATGCGGGTACGGTCCTTTTCCGGTTGATCCGCCGCGGAGAGAGTGACCGGGTTGCCCCGGCACCGGATGGATCTGGCACTATGTGGAGGCGAACCTCGTGTGCCGGAGCCTGACTCCGCGTGTGAGTTAAGAATTACCGGGCGGGCTATAGTCCTGCCGGGAGGGGAATGCAAGGGGCTGCGAATGAGCCGTTCAGCCTCCGCCAGCAGCCGAGGCCCGCCGCATTATGGCCCAGCACGCGGTAGGTATTGCCGCAAAGACAGCGACTGCGACTATGGCAAGATCGACGATATAGGTTAATCGCCGCCGCGCTGGTGGCTCATGATGGTAAATCGTGCATTTCAGCGCCGCGACGGCCATCGGCAAGCCTTTGCCGATGGCGGCAACCATGGCTTAAGACTGTTCGGCAGGGCTCTGTAAAGCCTCCCGCCACTTTGCCAAAAACCACTAAAACATAAGGAGATGTTTACTCAAAGAATTGAGCGCACCTTAAGGAGACGCCCCCTAGTCTCATTCGCGTGGAAGGGGAACTGGCCGACCAGAGAAGCCGGTCCCGTATTGAGGGTGATCGAATCGTGCCAGCTGAACCGAAGGCAGCCGCAAGCCTCCCCGCAGAGCCGGGATCGGCTCATGTCAAGCTCAAGTACCTCGACTCGCTCAACCTGATCGAGCGGCTGCACCGCCGCCTTCTCGAGGTTATCAAGGATGATTTCGAGCGCCATGGCGAGCCCGGCATCAACCCCGTGCAGGCGCTGCTCATATATAACATGGCGGATGCCGAGCTGACCGCTGGGGAATTGAAGAGCCGCGGCCATTATCAGGGTTCCAACGTCTCGTATAATCTCAAGAAACTGGTTGAGGCGGGTTATGTCCACCATGAGCGCTCCGCCAATGACCGCCGCACCGTCAAGGTTCGGCTGACGCCCAAGGGCCAAGCCGTCCGCAACCGCGTCGACGCGCTCTATGACCGCCAGCTCCGCGCCGTCGAACAGGTGGCAGGCCTCGGCGCTGAGGAGCTCGAACGCATCAACAAGTCGCTTGCCCGGCTCGAGCGCTACTGGACCGACCAGATCCTCTACCGCCTCTGAGAATTTGCCGGCCCTGCAAACGGCCGGCGAGGCTGTGCTGTTGCCGAAAAGCATCAGCGCGGCCCCAACTCCTTCCCCATGGAAGCAGTCGCTGCGGCCTATCTCAATATTGCCGCATTTGGCGGGCTTCTCGCGGCTGGAATATGTCGCTCTTTTGACGAGGCGGGCAGCAACTGGTATCAAGAGCGCGCCGGTCAGTCGCGGCGACGCGGGCGGTCCCGGAGAATGAGGGTGTAATGAAGGTGTGGTCTGTAGCGCGGTCAAAGCGCGTCCTGCAGTGTGTGTCCCTGGCGGTGCTGCTTTGCCTGACTGCGACCGTCTTGCTTCCGGTCAGCGTCCGGGCGGAGGAGGACAATTCGCTGTTTTCGCAGCTTCGCTTAAAGAAGCGGGGCGTCACACAGCCCGCCACCACCGGCCACGGCATGGGTTCGGGCATCCCCGCCACCACCGAGTCCCGCATCGTCAACGACGGCAGCGTGGCGGCCTTTATCACGCCGGACAGCCCGGCGCAGATTCAGGCCATGGCCGACAAATATGCCAAGATCGCCGCCGCCGGCGGCTGGCCGGAAGTGCCGCGGGGCCGCATCAAGAAGGGCTCCACGGGCAACCAGGTGGCGAGCCTGAATCAGCGCCTTTACGTCGAGGGCTATCTCCAGGTGGAGGCCACGCAGGGCGAGTTCCAGAAGGTCTTCACCTCCGCCACCGAGGATGCGCTGAAGCGCTTTCAGGTGAACCACGGTCTCGCCCCCAGCGGCGTGATCGACGCGGTCACGCTCGCCGCCCTCAACGTGCCGGCCCAGCAGCGGCTTGCCACCATCAAGGCGAATATTCCGCGGCTTGCCGAATACTCCAAGGACCTGGGCCCCCGCTATGTGGTGGTCAACGTCCCTGCCCAGCAGATCGAGACAGTGGAGGGGGGCAAGGTCTATTCCCTGCACAACGCCATCGTCGGCCGCCCGTCGCGGCCCACCCCCGTGGTGATGACGCCGCTCACCATCGTGCGATTCAATCCCTACTGGAACGCGCCGCCCTCGATCGTCGAGCGCGACATTATTCCGCGCATGCAGTCGCGCGGCGCCTCCAAGGTGCTGGCCGACATGAACGTCAAGGTTTTCCAGGGTGTGGGCGGCCCCGAGGTCGACCCTGACAAGATCAACTGGCGCACCGCCAAGATCGCGGATTATCACTTCCGCCAGGAGCCGGGCGGCGACAACGCCATGGCCACCGCCAAGATCGAGTTCACCAGCCCCTTCGGCATCTATCTCCACGACACGCCGGAGCCGCAGCTGTTCCGGACCGCCAACCGCTTCTATTCCTCGGGCTGCGTGCGCGTCGACAAGGTGGCGATCATGCTGGAGTGGATCCTGCAGGGCCAGGACGGGCTGAATGCGGCCAAGATCGCCGAGCTTGCTCAGTCCCAGGAGCGGCTTGACGTCAACATTCTCAATGCGCCGCAGCTGCGTGTCGCCTATCTCACCGCCTGGCCCGCAAAGGGGGGCGTCGCCGCTTTCCGCGAAGACGTTTATGAGATGGACGGGACCGGCTTCGTGGTCGGCCAGCCGCTGCCCGTGGGCGAGAAGCAGGCCGGCCAGCGCTTCGTGCTGAAGCCCATCCCCTATCTCCAGCAGGACATCGACACCAATGACGGCGGCGGCTTCCTCGCAGCGCTGTTCGGCGGCAAGAGCGCCAGGGACCAGGAGGTGAAGCCGGGGCAGAACAAGCGGGCCGGCGACAGCCTGATCAACCTCGGCGGCAACCCGGCCAAGCAGGCCTCCGTCAACACGGCCAGCAAGACGTCCAAGGCCAACGGCCCGGCCACTGGCAAGAGGTTCCTCTTCGGCTCGTCCAAGAACAGCCTCGCTGCCGACCCGGGCGCCACCGCCTCCAAGGGTCCCAAGAAAAAGACGGTGCAGAAGAAGGGCGCCAAGCCCACGGCCACCACCGCCAAGTCGCCCGCAAAGCCCGCCGCCAAGACTGCGGCCGCCACCTCCAAAACCAAGGCTGCGGCCAAGCCCGCAACGCCTGGCAAGAAGCCGGTGAGCACCACCGCCGCGGCAACACCTGCGGCCAAGCCCGCCGCCACCGCGGCAGCGAAGCCTGATAAAGCGGCCAAGCCCGCCGCCACCGCGGCAGCGAAGCCTGATAAAGCGGCCAAGCCCGCCGCCAGTTGCAAGCCCGGCAGCGGCGGCAAGCTGCCCGCCGGCTGCCCTGCGCCGAAGCCCGCTGCCGCTACGATGCCTGCCAAGCCCGCCGCTGCGGCCAAGACCGCCACGAACTGAACGCGCACAGCACGGACCTGATGGCGGACGGGAGCCTCTCCCGCCCGTGTTCGTTGGCGCGGCGCAAATGTCACCATCCTGACGCCCGGCGTGAGCGCCGCCCGCTAGCCAAAGATGTATCTGGACCTCCCCCGCGCAATCTGTCATTTGCGCCCCAACGTATCGCGTCTGCTCTGGAGGAGATTGACATGGCGAAGAAGGCTGCGGCGAAGAAGGCTGCAAAGAAGCCGGTGAAGAAAGCTGCGAAGAAGACCGCGAAAAAATCCGCTGCTGGGAAGAAGGTGGCCGCGCGCGCGCCGCTGTTCCCCGGCTTCTTTAGGGAAGCACTTTCCAAGTCGGACCCGAAGATCGCCAAGGCCATTGCCCAGGAGCTTGGCCGCCAGCAGCACGAGATCGAGCTGATCGCGTCCGAGAATATCGTCTCGAAGGCCGTGCTCGAGGCGCAGGGCTCCGTGATGACAAACAAATATGCGGAGGGCTATCCGGGCCGCCGCTATTATGGCGGCTGCCAGTATGTCGACGTTTCCGAGCAGCTGGCGATCGACCGCGCCAAGGCGCTCTTCAACTGCGCCTATGCCAATGTCCAGCCGCACTCGGGCGCCACCGCAAACCAGGCGGTGTTCTTCGCGCTCCTGCAGCCCGGCGACACCTACATGGGCCTCGACCTCGCCTGCGGCGGTCACCTGACGCATGGCTCCCCCGTCAACCAGTCCGGCAAGTGGTTCAAGGTCGCCCCCTACAAGGTGCGCGAGGACAACCACCTCATCGATTATGACAAGCTGGCCGAGCAGGCGCTGTCCGTGAAGCCCAGGCTTATCATCGCCGGCGGCTCGGCCTATCCGCGCATCATCGATTTCAGGCGCTTCCGCCAGATCGCCGACTCGGTGGGCGCCAGGCTGATGGTCGACATGGCCCATTTCGCGGGCCTCGTGGCGGGCGGCGTGCATCCGAACCCGCTCGAATATGCCGACGTCGTCACCACCACGACCCACAAGACGCTGCGTGGGCCCCGCGGCGGCCTGATCCTTTCGAACGACGAAGACCTCGGCAAGAAGTTCAACTCGGCGGTCTTCCCGGGCCTCCAGGGCGGCCCGCTCGAGCACGTCATCGCCGCCAAGGCCGTGGCCTTCGGCGAGGCGCTGAAGCCCGCCTTCAAGAAATATGCGAAGGCGGTGGCCGGCAATGCCAAGGTCCTCGCCAAGGCCATGATGGACGGCGGCTCCGACCTCGTCTCCGGGGGCACCGACACGCACCTGATGCTGGTCGACCTGCGCAAGAAGGGTGTCACCGGCAAGGCCGCCGAGCAGTCGTTGGGCCGCGCCTACATCACCTGCAACAAGAACGGCATCCCGTTCGACCCCGCGCCCTTCACCATCACCTCCGGCATCCGGCTGGGCACCCCGGCCGGCACCACCCGCGGCTTCGGCGCGGCGGAGTTCACGGAAGTGGGCGCGCTGATCAACGAGGTGCTCGATGGCCTCGCCAGGAACGGCGAAGGGAAGAACGGCAAGGTCGAGAAGGCCGTGGCCGCCAAGGTCAAGAAGCTGACGGCGAAGTTCCCGATCTACTGATCTGTTTTCCGCACCACAAAGTCATGATGGCCGGGCTCATCCCGGCCCTTTCCATTCGTGAACGATCCGGCATCACCTCCACCCCTACCCCTTGGAGGTGTACAGTGGGAAGGGGTTGGGGGTTGGGGGCTGCACGGGGATTACCGTTCATTGCGCCCCTTGACCCACCCCCACCTCTCCCCCACACATGGTGCAACCTCACCACCCGAGTCATCATCCCTTGCGCTGTCCCTTCTGCTCCAATGAAGAAACCCAGGTAAAGGACAGCCGTCCAACCGAGGATGGCACGGCCATCCGCCGCCGCCGCTATTGTCCGGATTGCTCCGGCCGCTTCACCACCTTCGAGCGGGTGCAGCTGCGCGAGCTGATGGTGCTCAAGAAGACCGGCCGCCGTGTGCCCTTCGACCGCGACAAGCTGATGCGCTCGATCCAGGTGGCGCTCAGAAAGCGCCCGGTGGACCCGGAGCGGGTGGAGCGCATGGTCTCCGGCATCGTCAGAAGGCTGGAAAGCTTGGGCGAAAGCGAAATCAAGTCCGAGACAGTGGGCAAGCTCGTGATGGAAGCCTTGAAGATGCTCGACGACGTCGCCTATGTCCGCTTCGCCTCCGTCTACAAGAACTTCCGCGAAGCCAAGGACTTCGAAGAACTTCTGGGCGAACTCTCGGGCGACGAGGACAACGGCGAGACCGGTGACAACTGACGACCATCGCTGGATGGACGTGGCGCTGCGGCTTGGCCGCCGCGCGCTGGGCGCCACGGCGGAGAACCCCAATGTCGGCTGCGTCATCGTCCGCGACGGCCGCCTCTTGGGCGTGGGCTGGACCCAGCCCGGAGGCCGCCCCCACGCCGAGACCGAAGCCCTGAAAATCGCGGGTGACAAGGCCCGCGGCGCCACGGCTTATGTGACGCTGGAACCCTGCGCGCATCATGGCAAAACCGGGCCTTGCGCCGAGGCGCTGGCGACGGCCGGCATCGCCCGCGTCGTGACCGCGATTGAGGACCCGGACCCCCGCGTCTCGGGCGGCGGCCATGCGATCCTGCAGCGGTCGGGCATTCTCTTCGAGTCCGGTCTGAAGGCTGATGAGGCCCGCCGCGACATGGCCGGCTTCCTGACTCGAATGACGAAGAAGCGCCCCCAAGTGGTTCTGAAGATGGCCTTTTCCGCCGATGGCAAGATCGCCGCCGGCGTCGGCAGGCGCACCGCCATCTCCGGGCAGGAGGCCAAGGCGCGGGTCCACCTCCTGCGCGCCCAGTCGAACGCCATTCTGGTCGGCATGGGCACGGTGCGGGCGGATGACCCGGAACTCACCTGCCGTCTGCCTGGCCTCCGCAACCGCTCGCCCCAGCCCTTCGTGATGAGCCGCCATGGCCAGCTGCCGCCCAGCTCCCACCTCGCCAAACGTGGCGCTGAGGTGTTGCGCGGCACCGCTGCCCAGGTGGTGGCCGAGCTCGGCCTGCGCGGCATCAACCGACTGATGGTCGAAGGCGGCGCACGGGTGGCGCGCAGCTTTCTCGAGGCCGGACTGGTCGACGAGTTCCACCTCATCCGCTCTCCCGTGACTCTGGGTCCCGATGGGGTCGACGGGCTCGCCGGCCTGCCGCTCGAGCAGGCATTGCAGCCATTCCAGCCGGTCGAGCAGGAAAAGCTTGGGAGCGACCTGCTGAGCGTCTATGAAGCCCGCCCATAAGAGGGCTTCATGTTTACCGGCATCATCACCGACATCGGCGCCGTGCGCGCCGTCACCCGTGCGGGCGACACACGCTTCGAAATCGCCACCGCCTATGATCTCGCAACCGTCGGCATGGGCGCCTCAATCGCCTGCAACGGCTGCTGCCTGACCGTGATCGAGAAGGGGCCGGACTGGTTCGCCATCCAGGCCTCGGCTGAGACGCTCTCCAAAACCACGCTCGGCGGCTGGACCACCGGCACCCGCATCAACCTTGAGCGCGCCCTCAAGATCGGCGACGAGCTGGGCGGTCACATCGTGTCGGGCCATATCGACGGCCTGGGCGAGATCGTCTCGATCACCCCGGAAGGGGACTCCATGCGCTTCCGCTTCCGCGTGCCGCATGAGCTCGCCCGCTTCATCGCGCCCAAGGGCTCGGTCGCCATCGACGGCACCTCGCTCACCGTCAACGAGGTCGAAGGCAATGTCTTCGGGGTCAACATCATCCCGCACACCCAGACCGTCACCACCTGGGGCGCCATGAAGCCGGGCCAGCGGGTCAACATTGAAATCGACATGCTGGCGCGCTATGTCGCCCGCCTCACCGAGTACAAACCGGCATGAAAGTCGAAAAGTCTTCAGCCCCCGTCGAGCAGGTCCGGGCGCACCTCCTGATCCTCGAGGCCCGCTTCTATGGCGATCTCTGCGACGAGATGTGCCGCGGCGCCATCGCGGCCATCGAGCGGGCAGGGGCAACGTGGGAACGCATGGCCGTTCCCGGAGCCCTCGAAATCCCCGGCGCCATCGCGCTGGCGCATGAGACGGGCCTCTACCACGGTTATGTGGCGTTGGGCTGCGTGCTGCGCGGCGAGACCACGCATTACGACATCGTCTCCAACGAAAGCGCCCGCGGCATCATGGACCTCACCTTGGAGGGCCTGTGCATCGGCAACGGCATCCTCACCTGCGAGAACGAGGCGCAGGCCTGGGCCCGCGCCAAGGTCGATGACATGGACAAGGGCGGCGGTGCGGCGGAAGCAGCACTCTCCGTGATCCGCTTCTCCCGCCTGATGGGCCGCAAGGCCGCGGGCCACGGCACGAAGGCCGCGCCGTGAGCGGCGCCGGGAAGAAATATCCCCGCGAACGCCGCTCTGCCGCCAGGCTGGGCGCCGTTCAGGCGCTTTACCAGATGGACCTCTCGGGCTCGGACGTGGGCGAGACTCTGGCGCAGTTCTCCTCGCGTGCGTCCGGCGAGAACTTCGAGGACGGCCAGTGCGGCGAGGCCGACTATCGCCACCTGAAGGACGTGGTCGATGGTGTCGTCCGTGAGCAGAAGGCCATCGACCCCACGGTGGACAAGATCCTCGACAAGAACTGGCCGCTGCACCGGCTGGACTCCACCGTGCGCGCCATCCTGCGCGCCGGCGCCTATGAGCTGATGTTCATGGAGCGTGTCCCCGCCAAGGTGGCGATCAGCGAATATGTGGACGTGGCGGATGCCTTCTTCGGCGCGGAGGAGCCGCGCTTCGTGAACGGCGTGCTCAACGAGCTCGCCCGCCAGTCGCGGCCCGGGGAATTCGGCGCGTGACGGATAAGGCCCCCGCCTTCGACGATGCGAAGGCTCGCCGCAACGCGATGATCCTCGCCGCCGCCCAGGCGCTTTACGGGGCGGTAACCACGGCCGTGGTGGTAACGGCGGGACTTGTGGGTTCCCAGCTCTCCCCCAGCCCCGTGTGGGCCACCTTGCCCATGTCGATGATGATCGTTGGCACGGCGCTATCGACCTTTCCGATCTCGTTGATGATGCGCCGCATCGGGCGGCGCGCAGGTTTTGTGTCGTGTGCGCTGGCGGGGGGCGTTGGCGCCCTCGTTGGCGCCTATGCCATCTTCCAGCGCAGCTTCGGCCTGTTCCTGCTGGGCTGCCTCATGATCGGCATTTACCAGGCCTCCGCTTCTTATTACCGCTTCGCGGCAGCCGACACGGCAAGCCCCGCCTTCCGCCCCAGGGCGATTTCCTGGGTGATGACCGGCGGCATTCTTGCGGCTCTCATCGGCACGCTCATGGTCATGGAGACTGTCGATCTCTTCGCGCCTGTCACTTTCGCCGGCACATGGACGGTCATGGCCGCCTTGGCTCTCATCGGTGCGGCCATCCTGACCGCCGTCGATATCCCCCTCATCCAGAAGCACGGCGCGCCCCCGGGCCGCCCGCTGCGGGAGATCGCCGGCCAGCCACGCTACATCGTGGCGGCCATGACGGGCATGCTGGCCTACGGCATCATGGTGCTGGTGATGACGGCGACCCCCGTCGCCATGCTGGGCTGCGGCTTCACGGTGAAGGATTCGAGCTGGGTCATCCAGTGGCACGCGCTCGCGATGTTCGTGCCCAGCTTCTTCACCGGCTCCTTTATCCAGCGCTTCGGCGCGGAGAGGGTTTCCGCCATCGGCATGCTGCTGCTGGTGGGTGCTGCGGTCTCCGGCCTCTTGGGGCTTCATTTCGAGAACTTCGCCATCGGCCTGGTGCTCTTAGGGCTGGGCTGGAACTTCGGCTACATCGGCGGCACCACCATGCTCACTGAAACCTATGCGCCGGAAGAAAAGAACAAGGCCCAGGGCCTCAACGACCTGCTGGTCTTCACCACCACCGCCGTCACCTCGCTCTTGGCCGGCAAGCTCCTCGCCTGGTTCGGCTGGCAGGGCGTGAACTATGCCGTCTTCCCCATGGTGGTGCTGGCGCTGGCGATGATCGTGTGGCTGGTAAGGCATCCTTATGGGAAGGCAATGAAGGTGGCATGACCGGCGCGTCTTCTCCAGCTGAAGCGGAAGAACACAAAATCGGCTGTTCATGCGCGGCGAAGGGACGCGTAAGGTCTCGGCCAAATCCACCGTCCGATCCGCCGCCCCAGCTTCGCTGCGCCGAACATCACGCCGGCGATCCACAGCAGCAGCCACAGCGACCAGACCGCCGCGGTGGTCATCATGCTGGCGAAGGTCAGCGCCGCGCCGCCCAGCACCATCACGGCGCGGGTGGCGGTACCGAAGCGGGCGGAGAGCTTCGCGAGCGTTCCCATCTCTTCCGCCGATTTTGCCGTACCCAGAGCCGCCACCGTTGTGCGGTATCCGGCGTTGCTGCCGATCGTCGCGACATCGCTGCCGAGGCCCTTGAGCGCCGTCACGGCTTCCGCCTTCAGCACGCGGCCCGAGGCGGTGCGCGCGGCCGCGAGGTCGAGCCGCGCCACCGACATTCCAACCAGGCGCAGCGCCTCCCCGTCCAAGGCATTGGCGGCCACCATGCCCACGTCGCGGGCGAGCAGGGGCGACAGGCGCCCGGCGCGCGTCACCGCCTTGAGCGTTGAGACGCCCGCCTTCTCGGGGCCCGCGGCCCCCAGTGTCGCCACCGTGGCCGCGGTGAGGCCAAGGCCCACCGTGGCGAGTCCGATCACGAGAGGGTCGATCTCCTCGCCGGACACATAGCGGGCCGCCTGGTTATAGAGGTCGCGGATGTCGCCAATGCCGGTGAGGTCGGCGGCCACCGCGCCCGCCAGCGCCGCCTCATTGGGCGCATCGCCGGAGAGGAAGCCGTTCCAGGCATCCGCGCCGATGCGGGCGGAGGCCTCGTCCTGCGCCGCCGCAATGCGGCCGGCGAGGGTGGCGGGGAGCGTCACGCCACGCTCCGCCGCCAGCTGGGCGATGGAAGAGGCCAGGTCCTCGTCCTTCTCCGCCAGCGCCCGCTCGGCGGCGGCGGTGTAATCGTCAGCCGTCTTGCGGGTCAGGAAATAGGCGGCGGCCGAGACCTCGTCACGCGGACCTGCCAGAAAGCGGACGGCGGCAATGCCGCGGGGCAGGGCGACCGAGCCCAGCACCACCAGAACAGTTGCAAAAATGAACCCTGCCACCCAGACTTTCATGCCACCCCTCCCAAACGACAGTTTAAGAATATAACCCTAGAATGCGTCCGTTTTAGGGCCGGATCTGGCCCTTCTCCGGGGATTTTCTGGTGGTTGCCTCCAAGGCTTTGATAAGGCATACCCAAGCCCACCTTCCGGGGCAGGGAAAACGCGGATGATTCCGCGCACGGGGCTCTGAAGAAACGCGAACAAACACAAGGGTTTATCATGACCACTGCACTCTGGCTGATCGTGCTCGCAGGCGCGCTCTCCATCGTGTACGGCATCGTGACGACGCGCGGCCTGATGGCCGCTGACGCCGGCTCGGCCCGTATGCAGGAGATTTCCGCGGCCGTGCGCGAAGGCGCCAAGGCCTATCTCAACCGTCAGTACACCACCATCGCCATCGTCGGCGTGGCGATCTTCATCCTTGCCTTCTTCCTGCTCGGCCAATGGTCGGCCATCGGCTTCGCCATCGGCGCCGTCCTGTCGGGGCTTGCGGGCTTCATCGGCATGAACGTCTCGGTGCGCGCCAACGTGCGCGTGGCGCAGGCTGCGACCAAGTCGCTCGCCGGCGGCCTCGACCTCGCCTTCAAGGCGGGTGCGGTGACCGGCCTCCTCGTGGCGGGCTTGGGCCTGCTTGGCGTCACTCTCTACTTCGGCTTCCTCAAGGACACGCTGGGCTTTGATCCCACCAGCCGCACCGTCATCGACGCACTGGTGTCGCTGTCCTTCGGCGCCTCGCTCATCTCGATCTTCGCCCGTCTCGGCGGCGGCATCTTCACCAAGGGCGCGGACGTCGGCGGCGACATGGTGGGCAAGGTCGAAGCCGGCATTCCGGAAGATGATCCGCGCAACCCCGCCACCATCGCCGACAATGTCGGTGACAACGTCGGCGACTGCGCCGGCATGGCGGCCGACCTGTTCGAAACCTATGTGGTGACCACGGTGGCCACCATGGTTCTCGCGGCCATCGCGCTCCCCGCGGAGTTCAAGCTCGCCGGCATGGTGTTGCCGCTGGCCATCGGCGGCGCCTGCGTGGTGACCTCGATCATCGGCACCTACTTCGTCAAGCTCGGCGCCTCCAACAACATCATGGGCGCGCTCTACAAGGGCGTGATCGCGACGGGCGTCCTGTCGCTCATCGCGCTCTATCCGGTGATCAGCCTCGTCTTCGGCGGCATGTCCCTCGACCTCGGCGGCTTCACCCCGATGAGCCTGTTCTGGTGCGGCGTGGTGGGCCTCGTCATCACCGCGGCGATCATCTGGATCACCGAATATTACACCGGCACCGGCAAGCGCCCGGTGAACTCGATCGCCGAAGCCTCGATCACCGGTCACGGCACCAACGTGATCCAGGGCCTCGCGGTCTCGATGGAAGCCACCGCTCTTCCGGCCCTCGTGATCATCGCCGGCATCGTCGTGACCTACGGCCTGGCCGGCCTGTTCGGCACCGCCGTAGCCGTCACCACCATGCTCGCGCTGGCCGGCATGATCGTGGCGCTCGATGCCTTCGGTCCGGTGACGGACAATGCCGGCGGCATCGCCGAAATGGCGGGCCTGCCGAAGGAGGTGCGTCATAACACCGACGCGCTCGACGCGGTCGGCAACACCACCAAGGCCGTGACCAAGGGCTATGCCATCGGTTCGGCCGGCCTTGGCGCGCTGGTGCTGTTCGCGGCCTATACGCAGGATCTGAAGACCTTCTTCGCGGACGTGCCGGTCGATTTCTCGCTGTCGAGCCCGTGGGTGGTCGTGGGCCTGCTCTTCGGCGGCCTGCTGCCCTACCTGTTCGGCGGCATGTCGATGACCGCGGTGGGCCGTGCGGCCCAGTCCGTCGTCGTCGAGGTGCGCCGCCAGTTCAAGGAGAAGCCGGGCATCATGACCGGCAAGGACAAGCCTGACTACGGCCGCGCCGTGGACATGCTGACCAAGGCGGCGATCAAGGAAATGATCGTCCCGTCGCTTCTCCCCGTGCTGTCGCCGATCGTCGTCTACTTCGTCATCAACGCCATTGCCGGCCAGGCCGCGGCCTTCGCGGCTGTGGGCGCCATGCTGATGGGCGTGATCGTGACAGGCCTGTTCGTCGCCATCTCGATGACGGCGGGCGGCGGCGCCTGGGACAACGCGAAGAAATCCTTCGAGGACGGCTTCGTCGACTCCCACGGCGTCAAGCACTTCAAGGGTTCCGATGCCCACAAGGCCTCGGTGACGGGCGACACCGTCGGCGACCCCTACAAGGACACGGCGGGCCCCGCCGTGAACCCGATGATCAAGATCACCAACATCGTGGCGCTGCTGCTGCTGGCCGTTCTGGCCGGGCACTAAGTTTCGCCGTCGTTTGACATGGCCCCGTCCGGAGAAATCCGGGCGGGGTTTTGTTTCGCTTGCAATTCCGGCGTCGCTGCGGCGAGCTCTTCGCGGGCGGGCGCAACGGGCCCTCACGTATAGGCAGAAAGTTGCGCCAGCTGTTGAATCTGGACCATCTTACGCTTCGCAAGCGATTCCGCTTGCCCGCCCGATCCGTTATATCCTGCCCTGCAGCATGGGGGCGGTGCGCGTGCCCTTCGAGGTGCGCAGCAGGGCACTGATGATCGAGGTGTCCTCGCCGTAGACGGGGGTGGCATTGGTGTTGATGTCGATCACCCGGCCGTCCTGCAGCCCATACTGGGCATAGCTTTTCACTTTGCCATCCTCGTTGAAGCGGATGGCGATGACGGTGCGGTCGGTTTCCGAGGTCAGGAAGGCTTTGCTGGTGGTGATCTGGGTGATGTAATAAAAACTGTCGCCCTTGTACTGCACCGAGGCCGTGGTCGAGGGCGTGCCCATGATGCCTTCGACTTCCATCTTCGACATGCCCGTGGCGATCTGTTCGAAGGCGCCGGGCTTCGGCATGTATCCGCGGTGCTCGACGTCCGGCGTGCAGCCGGCCAGGAAAAGAGCGAGCCCCGCCGCGGCGAGAAGGCTGGTGGCGAAACGCATCTTGGGTATCTGCATCGGCTGCAAGCTTGTTCCTAATCCCCTGAACGGCGGAATCGTATAAGACACCAGTGAACCATACCTTCCGTTAGCCGCAATGACATGATCCTGAAACGACTTTTCGACCGATCCCCCCACCCCGCACGCCGCTGTTACGAGGCAATTGTGGCTGCCGCGCGGCACCCCGCTTTCTATGCGCGCTGGGGGGTGGCGGACACGCTGGACGGGCGCTTCGATATGATTGTGCTGCACAGCTACCTGGTCCTTGACCGGCTCAAGGGGGCGGAGCCACGCTTCCGCCAGGATCTGGTGGACGAATTCTTCCGCGACATGGACTATTCGCTGCGCGAATTAGGGGTGGGGGACCTGTCGGTGGGCAAGAAAGTTCGGAAAATGGCCGAGGTTTTCTACGGACGGGTCGCGGCCTATGACACGGCCCTTGCCGCGGAAGGCAATGCTCTCGTGGCCGCGCTGGCCCGCAACGTTTTTCCGGACGATCCGGCAGCTGCCGAATCGGATGGCGCGGCCCGGCTGGCGGACTATGCGAGGGACCAGCGCAGCCATTTGGCCGCGCAGGATGTCAAGGCCATTGCCGGGGGGCAGGTCAGTTTCAGGGAGCCCACGCCATGAAGAATCGCTCGCCGAACATCGAGTTTTCGCGCCCGCTGCAGGTCGACCGCGTGCCCAAGCCCGGCTCCACCGAAAAGCTTTCGGCCGAGCCGGGGGAGCTGCAGGCGCTGGCCAGGCGCTTCAAGATCCCGGCCCTCCATGCGCTTTCCGCCGAGATCCGCGCGACACCCTGGCGCGGCGGCGGCATGAAGCTCGAAGGCCACATCACGGCGGATCTGGAACAGGTGTCGGTAATCAGCCTCGAGCCCTTCCGGGAGACCGTCTCGCTGCCGCTGGCGCGCTATTTTCTGCCGCCTGGCGCGGTGGTGGACAATGACCGGGAGGACGATGCCGACCCCATCGACAATGGCTGGATCGACCTCGGCGAGGTGGTGGCCGAGACGCTGGCCCTTGACCTCGACCCCTATCCGCGGCGGCCGGGGGAGGCCTTCCCCGGCCATGTGGAAGACAATGGGACTGCCGAAAAGGCCGCTTCGCCCTTCGCCGTTCTCGCCGCGAAAAAGGGCAGTTGACGTGAGGATGCCGGGGGGCCGCCCTTTTTTGGAATGACTTTCACAAGCCAATCTCTTAAGCGTTTAACCACGGTGCGGCGGGCTTTGTCCCGCCTTTCGGGTGCGACGGGCGAGTATCGGCAAGGCTTTGACAACTAAGAAACATTTGACCATTGCGCTGGATGCGATGGGCGGCGATAGCGGCCCCGAGGTGGTGATTCCCGGGGCCGCGCTCTGCGCCGAGCGCCACCCCGGGGTGCGCTTCCTGCTGGTGGGCGACCGCGCCCGGGTGGCTCCGCTGGTCGAGCGCTATCCCAAGCTCAAGCAGCGCGCCGAGATCCGCCACACGGACGTGTTCGTGACCATGGACGCCAAGCCCAGCCAGGCGCTGCGCCAGGGCCGCGGCAAGAGCAGCATGTGGCTGGCCATCGATGCCGTGCGCGCGGGCGAAGCCGATGCGGCCGTCTCCGCCGGCAACACCGGCGCGCTGATGGCCATGGCCCGCTTTGTGCTGAAAACCCTTCCCGGCATTTCCCGCCCGGCGATCGCCGCCATGTGGCCGACGCTCAGGAGCGAGAGCGTGGTGCTCGACGTGGGCGCCACCATCGGCGCTGACGCGCGCCAGCTCGTCGAATTCGCGGTGATGGGCGAAGCCATGGCGCGCTGCCTCCTCGGGCTCGACAAGCCCACGGTGGGCCTGCTTAACGTCGGCGTCGAGGAGATCAAGGGTCAGGAGCAGGTGAAGGAGGCGGGCCGCATCCTGCGCGACTCCAAGCTTCCCATCGAATACATGGGTTTCGTCGAGGGCGACGACATCGGCAAGGGCACGGTGGACGTTGTCGTCACCGAGGGCTTCACCGGCAATATTGCGCTCAAGGCGGCGGAAGGCACGGCCAAGCAGCTCTCGGCCTATCTGCGCCGGTGCCTGCAGCGCACGCTGCTGTCCAGGATCGGCGCCGTCCTGGCGCAGGGCGCCTTCAAGGCGCTGAAGGACCGCATGGACCCAAGAAAGCACAATGGCGGCGTGTTTTTGGGCCTCAATGGCGTGGTGGTGAAAAGCCACGGCGGCACCGATGCGCTGGGCTTCGCCACGGCGATCGACGTGGCGCTGGAGATCGTGCGCAACGACCTCGTGAACAAGATCAAGACTGACGTGGAACTGATGACGGGGCTGCTGAAACAACCAGAAGTTCCAGCGGAAGCCAACCCATGAACGATCACGCGAAGACCGCGATCAGATCCGTCATCGCCGGGTGCGGGTCGGCGCTGCCGCAGCGCGTGATGACCAATGCCGACATGTCGAAGATCGTCGACACCAGCGACGGCTGGATCGTCGAACGCACCGGAATAAAGTCCCGCCACATCGCGGGCGAGGGCGAGACGACGCGCACGCTGGCAACGCTTGCCGCAAAGCGCGCGCTGGAGCACGCTGGCATCGCCGCGGAGATGGTCGATCTTATCATCCTTGCCACCGCGACGCCGGACAATACGTTCCCCGCCACGGCGACGCTGGTGCAGGCCGACCTCGGCATCACCCAGGGTGCGGCCTTTGACGTGCAGGCGGTGTGCTCCGGCTTCGTCTATGCGCTGAGCGTGGCGGACGCGATGCTGAAGGCGGGGCAGGGGACTTGCGCGCTGGTGATCGGCTCCGAAACCTTTTCGCGCATCCTCGACTGGACCGACCGCGGCACCTGCGTGCTGTTCGGCGATGGCGCCGGCGCGGTGGTGCTGAAGGCGGAGCAGCATCCGGATGTGCCGGAGAGCCCCGGCATCCTCGTCACCCGCATCCGCTCCGACGGGCGGCACAGCGACAAGCTCTATGTCGATGGCGGACCGTCGACCACCGGGACGGTGGGCCACCTGCGCATGGAAGGCCGCGAGGTGTTCAAGCATGCCGTCACCAATATTGCATCGGTCATGGACGAGACGATGAAGCTGGCGCATGTGACGCCCGGCGAGGTCGACTGGTTCGTGCCGCACCAGGCCAACCGCCGCATCCTCGAGGGCACCGCCAGGAAACTCGGCATCCGCGAGGACCGCATCGTCATGACGCTGGACAAGCACGGCAACACCTCCGCCGCCTCGATCCCGCTGGCCTTCGACGTGGCGGTGAAGGATGGCCGGATCAAGAAGGGCGAACTTGTGCTGTTCGAGGCCATGGGCGGCGGCTTCACCTGGGGGGCGGTTCTGGCCCGATATTGAAATTTCAGCCGTAACCCCTTGAGTTACCCGATTTTTCCTGTTGACCGGCGGCTGGGCGCACCGTAATTTCTAAATTCTTGCAGGGGATTCAGAATGGCTGGCAAGACTCTCACCCGTGCCGATCTCAGTGAAGCTGTCCACCGTCAGATCGGGCTGTCGCGCAGCGAGTCGGCGGACCTGGTGAAGAGCATGCTCGACATGATGTCCGAGCATCTGGTCACCGGCGAGACGGTGAAGCTCTCGTCCTTCGGCACCTTCATGGTGCGCTCGAAGAACGGCCGTGTCGGCCGCAACCCGAAGACGGGGGAGGAAGTTCCGATCACCCCCCGCCGTGTGCTCGTGTTCCGTCCCAGCCAGGTGATGAAGAACGTCATCAATGGCCTCGAAGGCGGCTCCGAGGAAGAGTAGGCTTTCGCGGCACGCCGCATCTTAAGGAGGGATGCCGCATGGTAGAAAAATCTCCCGACGCTTTCCGCACCATCAGCGAGGCGGCCGAGGAACTGGACGTGCCGCAGCATGTGCTGCGCTTCTGGGAAACCCGGTTTACCCAGATCAAGCCGATGAAACGGGCCGGCGGGCGGCGCTATTACCGGCCGGCTGACGTGGAGCTCCTGCAGGGCATCCGCAGCCTTCTCTACAAGGAGGGCTACACCATCCGCGGCGTGCAGAAGATCCTTAAGGAGGATGGCGCAGTCTATGTGGCGGGCGTCGGCCGCGGCGAAGTCGAACCGAGGAAGCGCGAGGGCGAGATGGCTTCCGCCCCGCCGCCTGGCATGTCGAAGCCGGCGCCACGGGTGAAAGACGGCAAGCCTGTTACGGCGCCGGCGGAGCCGCCAGCTCAGCCGCTGCTTCCGCTGGGCGAGGTGCGGGTGGTGGTGAACCGCCTGTCCGAAAGCCATGCCGATATGTTGCGCGCGGCTCTGCGCGACCTTGGCGATGCGCGGCGGATTCTCGATCCGTCGCAGAGTCGCTGAGGACGCGAATAAGGCTTTCGCTCCAGCCGGAAGAATGCTAGAGCCGCACCGTGTCGGAGCGTAGCGCAGCCCGGTAGCGCACTATTCTGGGGGGATAGGGGTCGCTGGTTCGAATCCAGTCGCTCCGACCATCAATAACAAGAACGTGTTAGAACAGGGACTTGGCAGAAATGCCCGGTCCTTTTATTGTCGCCGGGCTGGGTTCGGCCGGTGACGGGTTAAGCCGATTTTTTGCCGTCCGTCAGGCAAGTAATTTACCCTAAAGCGCCTCAGAAAACCTTTGCAGATTAACCACTTATGATCACCATAGACAGATGAAATCGACTACATAGAAAAGTTTCAGGATGTTTTCATCGGGCGTTGACGGTAATTTCTTCCTCAACACGGCAGCGGAAGGATTGCACATGTCCGGCGAACTGGACCCCCGGCTGGTCGGCCTCCTCAAGGCTTCGCTCAGCTTCATCGATGCCCTGCGCGACATCGGGGTCGAGGGAGAAATCGCGGTCAAGATCGACCGCGACGGAGCGCGGCAGCTGGTGAACGTGGTCGACGTCCACGAACGCGGCCGGAACGGCGTCAACATCGCAGGTTTGCGCTTCGAATGGCCCAAGACCGATGCCGTGGAGGCCTTCGCCGAGAACGACAACGATGGCGACTTGCCCCTCGTGAACGACGAGACGCCGGCGCTCAAGTGACGCTGGCGCTCCGGCAGCGGTTTGTTTCCCGCCTGAGCCTCAGGCGGCGTCGGGCTTCGACATCCAGCGGATCAGGCCCATGATCACCGGCAGCCAGCCCACGCCCGCCACGATGTAAAAGGGGAGTTCGAAGGCCATGCCGCGGCCGACCACCAGAACGCCGCCCACGGCCATCATCGCCAGCGCATAGACGATGATGAAGAGGACGGAGGCGAAGGTGCCGATTGCCTTGCGAGTCCGCATCTTCATGGGCAGCCTGATACGGGATTGCCGGGGCTGACGCAAGCTCCCCCCACTGCGGCGCTTCATCACTTGAACTGCCGGGCGGCTCCGCCGTATTGCGCTCGCATGACCGCCGAAACCCTGAATTTCCGCCAGACCGCCGCCACGCCCTATGTCAGGGCCTGGCTTTTCGGCGTGGCGGCCCTGATCTTTTGCATGGTAATCGTGGGTGGCGCCACCAGGCTCACCGACAGCGGGCTGTCCATCACAGAATGGAAGCCGCTGCTGGGCGCTATTCCGCCGATGACCGAGGCGCAGTGGCTCGATGCCTTCCGGAAATACCAGCAGATCCCGGAGTACCACCTTGTTAACAAGGGGATGTCGCTCGCGGAGTTCGAGTTCATCTACTGGTGGGAATGGTCGCATCGCTTCCTTGGCCGGGTGATCGGCCTCGCCTTCTTCCTGCCCTTCGCCTATTTCGCGGTGACGGGGGCGCTCAACCGCTCCACGGCGATCCGCTGCGGCATCTTGTTCATCCTCGGCGGGCTGCAGGGGGCGCTCGGCTGGTACATGGTGGCCTCCGGCCTCGTCGGCCGGGTGGACGTGAGCCAGTACCGGCTGGCCGCGCATCTGTCGCTTGCCACCTTCATCTATGGCGCGATCCTGTGGGTGGGGTTCGGGCTCGGCCGCAAGCGCCATGTGCCGGAGACCGGGGGGCAGTGGCTGGCGCTGCTGATCGCGGCGCTGGTTCTGCTGCAGATCGCGGCAGGCGGTTTCGTGGCGGGACTGGACGCCGGCTTCGGCTACAACAGCTGGCCGCTGATCGACGGCGCGGTGGTGCCCAAAGGCCTGTTCGCGGCCGAGCCATGGTGGCGCAACCTGTTCGAGAATGCGCTGACCGTGCAGTTCAATCACCGCAACCTGGCCTATGTGATTTTCCTCCTCGTGGCCGCGCAGGCCTATGCGGCGAGGAGCCGCGCCAGCCTCCTGCTGCTTCTGGCGGTGCTGGCGCAGATCGCGCTTGGCGTTTGGACGCTGCTGTGGGCGGTGCCGCTGTGGCTGGGCCTTGCGCACCAGGGGGGCGCAATGGTGGTGTTCGCGGCGGCGATCTGGAACCTGCACACCATGCTGAAAGGCGAGCGCGTGCCGGTGCTGCGGGAGGTGAGGGTCCAATAGGGTTCATTCCTCGCCCCCACGCAGTGGGGGAGAGGAATTAAGAACGCTGCGCTTACGAGATCGCCTGATCCAGGTCGGCGATGATGTCTTCCACATCTTCCAGCCCGACAGACAGGCGAACGACGTCCGGGCTTGCTCCCGCCAGCTTGAGCTGGTCGGGGTTCAGCTGGCTGTGGGTCGTCGAGGCCGGGTGGATGATCAGCGATCGGGTGTCGCCGATGTTGGCGAGATGCGAGAGCAACTTGGCCGAGGAAACCGCGCGCACGCCCGCGTCATAGCCGCCCTTGAGGCCGAAGGTGAAGACGGCGCCCGCACCCTTCGGGCAGTATTTCTGCTGCAGCGCGTGGTGCTTGTCGCCCGGGAGGCCTGCATAGTTCACCCACGAGACATTGGGGTGCTTCGACAGCCATTCGGCCACCTTCAGCGCATTGTCGCAATGGCGCTGCATGCGCAGGCCCAGCGTTTCCATGCCGGTGAGGATGAGGAAGGCGTTGAGCGGCGCGATCGACGGACCCAAGTCGCGCAGGCCCAGCACGCGCGCCGCGATGGCGAAGGCGATGTTGCCGAACGTCTCATGCAGTTTGAGGCCGTGATAGGAGCCGTTGGGCTCCGACAGCAGCGGATAGCGGCCGGACTTTGACCAATCGAAATTGCCGCCATCGACGATGACGCCGCCCATCGAGTTGCCGTGGCCGCCCATGAACTTGGTGAGCGAGTGGAGCACGATGTTGGCGCCATGCTCGAAGGGACGGCAGAGGTAGGGGGTGGCCATCGTGTTATCGACGATGAGCGGCACGCCCGCCTTCTGCGCGATCTTGGCGACGGCTTCAATGTCCATCACGCGGCCGCCGGGGTTGGCGAGGGATTCGATGAAGATCGCCTTGGTCTTGGGCGAGATCGCCTTCTCGAAGGAGGAAAGATCATCGCCATCGGCCCACACCACGTGCCAGCCGAAGGACTTGAAGGAGTGGCTGAACTGGTTGATCGAGCCGCCATAGAGCTGGCGCGCGGCCACGAACTCGTCGCCCGGCTGCATGATGGTGTGGAAGGCGAGAAGCTGGGCCGCATGGCCCGAGGCCACGGCGAGCGAGGCCGTGCCGCCTTCAAGCGCCGTCACCTTGCCCTCGAGCGCACCCTGCGTGGGGTTCATGATACGCGTGTAGATGTTGCCGAAGGCCCGGAGCGCGAAGAGGTCAGAGGCATGCTGCACGTCGTTGAAGACGTAAGCGGTGGTCTGGTAGATCGGCGTGATGCGCGCCCCCGTCGCGGGGTCGGGCGCCTGTCCGGCATGCAGCGCCAGCGTGTCGAAACCGGGTTTTCTCTCGGCCATTGTGTCGTCTCCCGTTTGTTGTGGGGAGGGAGTCTATCGCGGGTTGTGGCGGAGGACAATTGAGGGATTTTGACGGGAGCTCTGCCGGTGCGGCCGGACGTCAGGTCACCATGGCAGCATGCGGCCGAAGATTGCGTCCTTGTCGATGAACTGGTGCTTCAGGGCGGCGAGCACGTGGAGGCCGATGAAGACCATGGCGGCATTGGCGCCGAGCCCGTGAAGTTCACCGGCCCATTCGCCCGAGAAGGGGGGCTGCGGCATGGCGAAGAGACCGAAGACCTGCGCCTGCGCCATCGCCGGCACTTCCTCCGAGAAGCCGCCGAAGGCGATCCAGCCGGTGAGCGGGACGGCGATGAGCAGGAGGTAGAAAAGCCCGTGCAGCGATTTGGAGCCCACCACCTCATAGCGCTTCATGCTGGCTGGATAGGCGGGTGCGGTGTGGGTGAGGCGCCAGACGATGCGCAGCACGGTGAGCAGCAGGATCGAGACGCCGAGGCTCACATGGATCGAGGGTTCGAAGGTGGCGTTGGCGGTGTCGCCCGCCTTGGCGAGGTGCTCGCCCTCCTTCATCAGGTCCTCGCCGAAGAACACCATGTAGATCATCAGCACGGCGGTCAGCCAGTGGATGATCATGGCAACACCGTCATAACGGTTCTTGGGGACAAGGCTCATGTTAACTCCGGTCTTTCTGTTTCCGCCGATGAGACGTTTGGAGCGCCGCCGATCCGCCGTCCTTGACCGCGATCAATAGCCACGTTTGGGGCCAAGCCCAAGGCTTTGCATTCTGCCGCTTTCATGCAGCGCCTGCTTCTTGGAGGAAATGACGCCTGAATCGCCGCCGACCCAAGCCCATTCGCCCGACAGCTTTCCGTATTCCATCTTGGGGCAGCGGTTCATGACGACCCTGAGGCCCGCCGCCTCGGCGCGCGCCGCGGCCCCGTCGTTCCTGACCGAGAGCTGCATCCAGATGACGCCCGGTTTCGGATCGAGCGCCAGCGCCTCGCCGGTGATGGGACCTGCGGCCTCCGAATTGCGGAAGATGTCCACCATGTCCACGGGCTTGGGAATGTCCTTCAGCGCGGCGTAGACGGTTTGGCCAAGGATCTGCTGGCCAGCGAGGCCGGGGTTGACCGGGATTACCTCATAGCCTTTGTCCATGAGGTACTTCATGACGAAGTAGGACGGCCGCACCTCGTTGGCCGAGGCGCCGACCAGCGCGATGGTCTTCACCGATTGCAGGATGGAGCGGATGTAGTGCGGCGAATAGCTGTCGTGGTTCACGGCTCATCCGTCCAGTCGGGCGGGCGCTTGGCGATGAAGGCGGCGATCCCTTCCTCGGCGTCGCGCCGCAAGAGGTTCTCGGTCATCACGCGCGCGGTATAGGCATAGGCCTCGGCCAGCGGCAGGTCGCGCTGGCGGTAGAAGGCCTGCTTTCCGGTCTTGACCGTGACCATGGACTTGGCGGCGATCTTCGCGGCGAGCGCGTTCACCGCGGCGGTGAGTTGGGCCGCGGGCACCACGCGGTTGACGAGGCCGAAGCGCAGCGCATCCCCGGCGCCGAAGACATCGCCCGTCAGCAGCATTTCCATGGCATGTTTCGAGGACAGATTGCGCGACAGGGCCACCATGGGGGTGGAGCAGAAGAGCCCGATGTTGACGCCGGGCGTGCAGAACCCTGCGCCTTCTCCCGCGATGGCGAGATCGCAGCTGGCGACGAGTTGGCAGCCCGCCGCACTGGCGAGCCCCGCCACTTCGGCGATGACGGGCTTGGGGTTATTGACGATGCCGAGCATCAGCTCTGCGCAGGAGCCGAACAGCGATGCGAAATAGGCCGCACCCTTGTCGGCATCCGCGCGGCGCGCGGTGATTTCCTTGAGATTATGGCCAGACGAAAAGGCCGGACCTTCGCCCGCCAGCACGATGACGCGCACCGCCTTGTCTCCGGCCGCCGCATCGAGCGCTTCGCGCAGCGCCGCCATCATCGCCTCGGAGAGGCTGTTGCGGCTGGCCGCGTCCGACAGCGTGAGGCGCAGCACGCCGCCCGACAGGGCGGAGAGCAGGAGCGCCGTCATTCTTCCTCGATGTCGAGCTGCTTCAGCTTCGGGCCATAGACCGGATCGTTCATCAGCTCCTGGATGACCTTCTTGTTGTTGTCGGACGGGATGAGCGCCTTCAGCGCCTTCACCATCTTGTCCTTCATGTCCTGGGCCAGTTCCGTGTCGTCCTCCACCTCCTTGATCTGCTGCTCAAGGTCCGAAGTCTGGTCGTCCGTGACTGAGGAATAGGTGAGGCCCAGCGTGGTGACGGCGAGGTTCCAGTCGGAGACGTTGGCAAAGCCGGCGGCCTTCACATCCGCCTCGAACTTCTTGCCATCCGGCGTCTGATCGACGAAGTCCTGCAGGTTCTCGTACTGGTCGAGGTTGGTGTCGGCATATTTGGTTTTGGCCATGATGTAGCTGTCGAGCGCGCGCTTGGCGAGTTCGGGCGTCAGCTCCATGGTCTCGATGGTCGGGATTTCGCCGAGGCTCAGCTCGCCGTCCGGTGTGTCGCCATTGTCCTGGGGCAAGGCGCCGTCCTGCCCGCCGGACATATCGGGCGTGGTCTGTTCTTGAGGCGCTGGCTCGGCCGCCGCAGCCGGGGGCGTGGCGGGGGCGGGCGCGGTGGCCTGTGGCGTTGCCGGGGCTCCGGCGGAGGGCTCCGCCGGAGCGGGCAGAGGTGTGGCCGCCTGGGCGAGAACAGTGTGGTCCCCCGTGCGCGCGGTGGCGGCCTGGGCGGCCGGCATGGCGAGGCTGGCCACGGCTGCGAGTGTCACGAAAATGCGTGCTGTCATCTGTGCTTTCCTGCTGGCGTAAAGTCTAGGCCATGGCGGGTGGCGGGGGAAGGGCGATTTCGGGGTGGCTATGCTCTCTGCGGTATCATGTTACCACAGCAATTTTCTGCGGCGTTTTCCGGTGTTTTCCTTGACAGGCCGGCGTCTGGTCCCTAATCAGCACGGCATCGAGCGGGGTACGGAGGCTTTAGTCTTTCCCCTCTCATCTTTGACCCCGTAACACCAGAGACAAGCGGATGACAACCTATTCGGCGAAAGCCAAGGACATCGTGAAGGACTGGGTGCTGATCGACGCGGAAGGCCTCGTCGTCGGCCGCCTGGCCGCCATCATCGCGAACCGCCTGCGCGGCAAGCACAAGGCCACCTTCACCCCCCACATGGATTGCGGCGACCACGTCGTCGTCATCAATGCCGGGAAGATCCACTTCACCGGCAAGAAGAAAGAGCAGAAGAGCTACTTCCACCACACCGGCTTCCCGGGTGGCATCAAGGAGCGCAATGCCGGCAAGATCCTCGAGGGCAAGTACCCCGAGCGCGTGCTGGAACTTGCCGTGAAGCGAATGCTTCCCGGCGGTTCCTTGAAGCGCCAGCAAATGACGCACCTCAAGATCTATGGCGGCGCCGCGCACCCCCATGACGCGCAGAAGCCCAGGAAGCTCGACATCAAGTCCATGAACCCCAAGAATGCGGTGAGAGGCTGACATGGCTGAACGCAAATCCCTCGCAGATCTCGGCCAGGCCATGGGCGTGGCTCCCGCTTCCGGCGGGGCCTCGGCTGCTGCCGCTGCTCCTGCCAAGCCCAAGCTCGATGCCCAGGGCCGCGCCTATGCGACCGGCCGCCGCAAGAACGCCACCTCGCGCGTCTGGATCAAGCGCGGCAAGGGCAAGATCACCATCAACGGCAAGCCGATCGAGACCTATTTCGCCCGCTCCGTGCTGCGCATGCTCGTCCAGCAGCCGCTGATGACGGTGAACCGCGCCACCGAACTCGACATTGACTGCACGGTTGCCGGCGGCGGCCTGTCCGGCCAGGCCGGCGCCGTCCGCCACGGGCTTGCCCGTGCGCTCACCTATTTCGAGCCCGAACTGCGCCAGGCCCTGAAGAAGGCCGGCTTCCTCACGCGCGACCCCCGCATGGTCGAGCGCAAGAAGTACGGCCACCCCAAGGCCCGCCGCAGCTTCCAGTTCTCGAAGCGCTGAGCACGCAGCAGATTTCAGTCTGCTTTTTCCAAAGGGGCTGCCGGAAGGCGGCCCCTTTCCTTTAGCGGCGTGCCGATCTCAGGATTTCAGTCAGCTGGTCGGCCAGAGCACTGCTCCTTGCGGGAAACCTGCCATCGAGAGCCGCCGTGCCCACCGTGAAGCCTGCAGCGCCGGCCGCTGCCAGGGCGGCGATCTGCTCCAGTCGTTCGATGGAGCCCGCGACGATGACGGGCTTTCGCGCTGCCCGCACGGCTGCCGCGATCAGCTTCGGTGCATCGCCATCGTGCCGCCATGCCAGGAGATCGATGCCCGAGACTGCGTCATGGCGAGTCAGCGCGGCTGCGCTTGCTGCGATGTCCTCCGGGGTTCCCGTCAGGATGCTCGGGTGGCCATGAACCGTCCCGGCGAAGGGAAGGTAGGCTATGCCCGATCCCGCGACCAGGGGCAGTGCCGCTTCGACGTTCACGCCGCCCAGCAAGCAGTCGACGCCGAGGCGAATCCCCGATGCGATCGACGCGATCTCGGCAGCAGGATCCAGAGAGACGACCTCCAGATAGGCCTTGCCTCCAGCGCTCCGGATGCGCCGCGTGAGGGCGGCGAGATCGTCGAACGGCAGCCCCACGTCCTTGAAGCCGATATGCCGGACCCCGCAGCCGAGCGCGGTGTCTAGATGCGCGGCGGCATCGGCGACCGTTCGGTCGTTGCGGGTGAGCATGAAGATGAAGTCGAGGTCAGCCATGATGGACGTCCTGGTTCTCCCATAGTTTTACCGCGTAGTCGAAGGCAGTCTCCAGGCTACTTGAATCGGCGATGCCGCGGCCGGCGATGTCGAAGGCCGTTCCGTGGTCGGGGCTGGTGCGGATGAACGGCAGGCCGAGCGTGATGTTCACGCCTCTTGCCAGTCCGAGGTATTTGAGGGGGATCAGGCCCTGGTCGTGATATTGCGCAACCACGACGTCGAACCGGCCGTCGCGGGCCTGCATGAAAACCGTGTCGCCGGGCCACGGCCCTGAAACATCCATGCCTTCGGCACATGCCGCCCTCACGGCCGGCCGGATGATGCGTTCTTCCTCATCCCCGAAGAGCCCTCCTTCCCCAGCGTGCGGGTTGAGCCCCGCCACCGCGATCCGCGGGCGAGGTACACCGAGGGCCTGCGTGCCCTGGTGAGCCAGGCGGATCGCCGTCATCTGCGCCGGGAAGTCCGCGCTGCGGATGGCCTGCATGAGCGAGCAGTGCACGGTGACGAGCACCGTACGAATCTCGTCATTCGCAAGCATCATCGCGACACGCGGAGAACCGCTCAACTCGGCGAGCATCTCGGTGTGCCCCGGATAGGCGACGGATGCGGCAGCGAGTGCTTCCTTGTTGATGGGCGCAGTGACAATGCCCGCGACCCGCCCGGACTGGGCCAACTCCACGGCCGCTGCGATGGCGTCGTAGGCAGCTTGCCCACATGCAGCACTAACGCGGCCGAAGGGCGGCGCCTCGGCCACATGAGACGTCTTCAGGACGTTGAGACGTCCAGCCTGCGCGTCCTCCGGCGCAGAGATGGAGCTGAGCGGCGCCGGGCAGTCGAGGAGGCGCAGAGCGCGTCCGAAGACCCCCGGATCGCCCACGGCGATCCAGCGGTGTTGCCCCGGGCGGCGCATGAACATTTTCACGACGGTCTCGGGGCCGATCCCGGCTGGATCGCCCATCGTCACGGCGATCGGAGGAGATTCACGGCTCAACGGCGTCTTCCTTTCGTGTGAGAGCTTCCAGGGCACCCGGCACCAGTGATATGGACGCAACAATAAGAGAATGATATCCAAAGAATCTGACGTTTATCAGTGAGGATTGATCACCAATGCGCCGGTCGGAGATTCCGTCCCTCGATGATCTGCGGGCCTTTGAGACGATTGCCCGAAAGGGGTCGGTGCGCGCTGCCGCCGAGGAACTGGCCCTGACTCATGGTGCCGTCAGCCGCCGGGCCGCGAACCTTGCGGGGTCCCTGGGCCTCACGCTGCTTGAACCCGATGGCCGTGGGCTGCGGCTCACGCAGGATGGCGCACAGCTCGCGGCGGCGGCAACGCAAGCTTTCGGTTTGCTGTCCAGGACATTGCAGGAGATCAGGCACCGCCAGTCGGCGCCGCCGGTCCTGCTGTCCTGCGAAAGATCGCTGGCCATGCGCTGGCTGATTCCCCGCCTCTCGAGCTTTCAGGACCGTCACCCTGAGATCGAGGTGCATCTGTCTACCGGCGGGGGAACGCTGGACTTCGCCCGCGACCGGATCGCACTGGCCTTGCGGCGCCTGGACTTTCCCCTACAACCCGACTGGTCGGTGCAGTCCCTCATGCCGGAGAGGGTGGGGCCCGTGCATCAGCCCAAGCTTGGCGACGCATTCCAGAAGGGTGACTACGTCGCCATCGGCAGCACAACACGTCCGGATGCCTGGCAGAACTGGCTGCGCGAACATCCCGATGCCCCCAAACCCCGAAGCATGCGCATGCTCGATCATCATTTCCTGGTGATCGAAGCTGCTCTTTCCGGCCTCGGGGTGGCACTTTGCCCACGCGTGCTGGTGCGACAGGACGTCAATCAGTCACGCCTGGCGGCGCCCTACGGGTTCGATCCCGACGGGACGGCCTACGGCCTTATCTCTCCGAAGACCGCGGCAAGCTCAGCCGGCACGGCGGCGCTGTGCGCGTGGCTCTTTCAGGTCGCGGCAGAGGACCGGGCCTAGAGGAAAGTGGGCAAGGGATTCAGAGCGAATCCAGCGCGTTGGAGATGCTGTCGAAGGCCTCGAGAGTCTTGGGCGTGGCCTCGAGCAGCACCGAGCGCTTGTCGGAACTGTCGCCGCGGCGCTCCACCCAGCCGCCGTCGACGAGCTTCTTGAGCTTGGCGCTGATGGTCGGGAAGGTGCCGTGGGCGGGGTCCCGCATCAGGTGGGAGACCCGCATCGGCTCGTTGTTGATCTGGGCCGTGGTGATGGCATGGAGCAGTTCGCGCATCATGAAGTCGAGCTCATGAAGCCCGTGCTGCTTTTCGGCCTCGAGGATTGCCTGGCGGAGTGTGGTGTACTCTATTGTGCGTCTCTTTGCGGCGGCGGGGTCCGCGTTGAGGTCAAATCACGTCTGCTGGGCGCGATCACTATACCTCAACAGAAATCATAATTACAATTTTTACTATATTGGAAATGGTCCTCTTTGGCAAACTTTCATGGTGCATCGCACAGTCTACGCTATACACAGCCCGGAGCTTCCGCTCCGCGGGAAACGTTGAGGATCCATGCCTCCGCTCATTCGCTTTCTTCTGAAATGGTCGCTCATCGGCATGGCTGCGGGATGGGTGTTTGTCGCGATGCTGCTCGCGGCCGATATCGGCGGCGTGCGGACGCTTCTCGGCAAGGCCGAGAGCCCGTTGCTGTGGGTCTTCGTGTTCGCTTTTTCCTTCGGCATCTCCTTCTCGCAGGTCACCGTGCTGGCCGCGGTGCTGCTGCGGGATGATTTCGGCGGCCGCGGCCATTCCGGCAATGACCGGCTGGAGCGCTGGAAGGCGGGCGGCAGCGCCGAACTGGATGCCGAGGCGGATAGAAGCTAGATCCCGGCGACCGGTTCAAGGCATCTTGAGCGTGTCGAGATAAGCGATGATGGCGGTCACGTCATCCGGCTCGAAGGCGAATTCCGGCATGTTGTTGTGGCCGGTGACGATGCCCTCGGCCAGCGCCTCCTGCAGCGCATCGGGGTCGTACTTCTTGACCACGTTGCGGAACGGCGGGGCCTTCCCGTTGGGCGACGTGCTGCTGGCGTCGATGGCGTGGCAGCGCGCGCAGTTCGAGCGCAAGAGGTCGAAGCCGCGGGCGGCCTGGGTTTCCTCCGACTTCTGGCCGGTGCCGAGGCTCATGACGAAGGCTGTCAGCGCCTCGGCCTGGGGCTGCGTCACATCCCAGTCGGGCATGAGGGGATGGCGCACGGCAAGGCCGTCCATGAAACCGTCGATCAATTCCTCGCGGTCATAGTTCTTGGCGATCTCGCGGAATGGCGGGCTGTCGGCGAGCGGGCTTTCGCCGGTGGCCTCGATATTGTGGCACTTGGTGCAGTTGATGGTGGCGAGGCGGTTGCCCTCGGCCACCAGCTTCGGGTCCTCCGCCGCGACGGCGGGAAGGGTGAAGGCGAGGAGGGCCAAGAGGGGAAGGGCGATTCGCATGGGTGTCCTTGTCTCATCCTCTCCTGCGGCGGGCCTTGACCGGGGTCAACCCCGTCACTCTGCCCGGGTCTTCACATAGGAGCCGGGCGCATCTTCGATCACGCGAAGCTTGCCGCTGCCGGGCGTGGGCGCCTTCACCTTGGGGCCGGACTTGTCCGCCATCCATTTCGCCCAGTCCGGCCACCAGGAGCCGGGGTGCTCGGTGGCGCCCGCGAGCCAGTCCTCGATGGCCGCTGCGCCCTTGTCATTGGTCCAGTACTGGTACTTGTTGGCGTCGGGCGGATTGACGACGCCGGCGATGTGGCCCGAGCCGGAGACGACGAGCCTGGTGGGCCCGCCGAAATAGCGGCCAACGCGGAACACCGAGGCCAGGGGTGCGATGTGGTCCTCGCGCGCCGCCAGATTATAGATCGGCATCTTCACCTTCTTGAGGTCGATCCTCACATTGTCGAGCACCATCTTTCCCTGTGACAGCTTGTTCGACATATAGCATTCACGCAGATAGAAGGAATGGACGCCCGCCGGCATGCGGGTCGAATCGGCATTCCAGTACAAGAGGTCGAAAGGCATCGGGTCCTTGCCCAGCATGTAGTTATTGACGACATAGGACCAGATCAGATCGTTGGAGCGCAGCAGGTTGAAGGCGTCCGCCATGCGGGCGCCGGGGAGATACCCCTTGTCCTTCATGCGGTCTTCGATCCACTTCACCTGTTCCTCGTCGACATAGACGAGGAGATCGCCCGCCTTCTCGAAATCGACCTGGGTGGTGAGGAAGGTGGCGGAATTGACGCGCTGGTCGTTCTGCGCGGCCATCCAGCCGAGCGAAGCCGCGGTGAGCGTGCCGCCGATGCAATAGCCGATGACATTGACTTTGGGCGCGCCCGTGGCGTCGAGGGCCGCCTGCACCGCTTCGAGGAAGCCTTCGCGCATGTAATCGGAAAAGCTCTTGCGGGCTTGCTTCTCATCCGCATTCACCCACGAGACGATGAACACGGTGAGGCCTTGGTCCACCGCCCATTTGACGAAGGACTTATTTGCATTGAGGTCGAGGATATAGAACTTGTTGATCCACGGCGGGAAGATGACGAGGGGGTATTCGTAGGTCTCAGCCTTCGTGGGCGAATACTGGATGAGCTCGAAGGTCTCGTTGCGGAACACCAACATGCCGGGCGTCGTCGCGATGTTGCGGCCGATCTCGAAGGCCGTCATGTCGGTCTGCTTGATGCGCAGCCGGCCGTCGGGCGTCTGCATGTCTTCCTGCAGGTGCTTGAGGCCCTCGATGAGGTTGGCGCCATTGGTGGCGAGTGTGGTGCGCAGCACTTCCGGGTTGGTGAAGCCGAAGTTCGAGGGCGAGATGGCGTTGGCGATCTGCTCCACATAAAAACGCGCCTTGCGGCGGGTGTGCTCGTCCACGCCCCCGGCGTTCTTCACCATGTCCTGCGCCCAGTTGGCGGAAATCAGGTAGAACTGCTTGAGGAAATCGAAGACGGTGTTTTCCTGCCAGTCCTTGTCCTTGAAGCGCTTGTCGTTGCGGGCGGGCTCGGCCACTGGGGCGGGATGCTCGCCCAGCGCCTTGGCCCAGGCGTTCTGCCAGAGCTGGGTATAGGAGTTCCACAGCTGCATCTGGGCATCCATCAGCTTCTGCGGATCGTTCATGTAGGACTGGGTGATGGCGCCCAGCGTCTTCGACACCTGCTCCATGGGGGTGATCTGCGTCTCGGCTTCGGTCAGGACCGGTTTCGGCTGCTCCGCCACCATGCGGGCAATCCCCGCCGCCTGCTCGAACACGCGCGCCATGTTCTGGGCAAACTGCACGGGGTCCGCCAGCTGAAACTGGGCGGGTGGTTGCGGCGCGTTGGCCTGCGGTTTCCCGGGCTTCTGTTCGGGCGTCCTGTCCGTCATGGCCTGCTCTTGAAAGGCGAATATGGCGGAAGTGTAAAGGGCCTGGGTGGAAAGGCAAATTGGCAATGAGGAGGGGGTTTGTGCGATGCAGCATTAAAGACTTCGCCGGCCATTGAAGCAGTCCGCGGTGTGAGCCCCATTTACGATCCATCCGTGGGTAGAGTCTCAGCGGAATGATTGCCGTATTGGGCGGTTGATGCAATGGCCACTGCTTGCTTAGGCGTCTGCGGTTTGCGAACTCGGATGGCGTCAGCCAGCCGAGCCTTGAATGGGGTCTTTGGGTGTTATAGAGAATCGTACGCGCAAGTGAAATCGCTTGCGAAGCGAAAAATGCTCCAGAGTCAAAAGCTGGCGCAACTTACCACCCTCAAGTGCGGATGCACTTGAGGGCCCGTTGCGCTAGTAATTGAGGGTCAGATTCACATAGCCGCCCCACCAGTTTTCCGCCAGGCCCTTGGCGGCGTCGCGCAGGCCTTGGCCGGGCAGCGACAGCGCGCCGCCGGCGGTCAGGAACAGGTTCGGGGTGAGGATGCGCGTGTATTCGAGATAGAAGTCGTCCGAGAGGTTGGGATTCTGCACGCCCACGATGATGATCGGGGCGCCGTTCTCGAACGTCACCTCCGCGCCCTGTCCGAACTGGATGGGACTGTTCTCCTGTGCCGCCATCACGTGCCAGTAGCGCGCCGAGACGAAATCCTGCTCGGTGATGACCAGGCCGAGCGCAAAACTGTGCGCCATGATGTTGGAATTGTAGAAGGCTAGCGACGCGTTTCCGCCCGTGGCCCAGCCGCTGGGCGAGCCCTCGTAGAATAGGCTGTCGAAGCGCTCGTTCTGCGCTGTCGATGGATCGTCGCCCGAAAAATAGCGGAAGGCGTATGAGAAGGTGGGCGTAAAGGGCAAGGCGGCTGCGGTATAGCCGATTTCCGCCTGGCCGCCCCAAGCGGACTGGTCGATGCGCTCGTTCCACTCATGCGCGAGGTCGCCGGCCAGCCACAGCGTCGGCAGGCTGGCGAAGGGCTGCGTCCGGAAATAGCCGTGCAGCACGTTCATGCCTTCGCGGCCATCGGGGATGATGGTCAGCGGGGCGGCGAGCGAGGGATAGTTCGACTTGATCACGTTGATATAGGCAAGTCCGGCGTAATCCTTCTCCGACCAGTCGTAGCGCGCATGCGCGCCGGCTATCTCGGTGAGGCTGTCTCCCGACTCCAGTTCGCTGGGGTTGAGGTAGAACTGCTCGAGGGTAAGCCCGCCAACTTTCTCGCGCGCGATCGCCGCCATGTCCCAGGCGCTCCGCGGCGACAAAAGCAGCGCGCCGCGCTCGTAACCGTTGCCGCCGCCCATCTGGATCAGCATGCCGGAACCGATCTGGTAATCCTGCTTTCCGGCCGACAGATCGAGAGACAAGCCGGTCGATGCCGTGTAGCGGAAGCCGCCATAAGCATTTTCCAGCGTCACCGCACCGGTGTTTCCGGCGTCAAAAACATCGGTGCCCCATGTGTAGGACGCGACGGCGGCAAGACCGCCATAGAGTTCCGCCTGCGGGCCGGCGGCGATGTTGAACTTGGCGGAGGGTTTGAGATAGCCTTCCGTCCAGGACATGTCGGGATTGTAAGGCGTGGCGGGCGGAAAGGCGTCGGTCAGGTTCCACCAGCTGTTGATTTCTCCGGAGGTCTGAACCGCGCCGTCGAGGCCCAGCTTGAGCCGCCAGCCGTCGCCGGTGAACAGCAGCGGGTCGGCCGGGGCCTGCTGGGCGCGCGCGCCGGCGCAACCGAGCATGACGGCGGCCGCGGCGAACGCCGCCGTCAATCGCCTCGCGGAGCGGCGCAGAGCCGCGCGTCTCAAGGCTGCATGCTCTGGCCGGGGTTCAGCGACCCTCCCTTCTGCCGGGGCGGGAACGCCTTGAGCGACGCGAAATGCGCGTTCAGCACATCGGCGATCATTCCACCTAGGAAGGCCTTTTTCATCGCCAGCAGCGCCGAATAATGCCCGTCACGCTGCTCGAAGGGGTCCATGCGCAGGTTGAACACAAGCGCGCTGCCGCGGAAGTAGTCGAAGAATCCGTTGCGCTCCTGGAAGTGGGTCTTCCACGGGCCCAGCCGGATCGCTGTCAGCTGGCTTTCGTTGTAGAACAGTTCGATATTGCGCTTCGATGGCGCGCCCTGCGTCCAGGTGGCGATGTTATTCACGCCGTCAATCTTCACATTGTGGCTGGCGAGCAGCTTTGCTGCAACGTCGTCGACGCCCGCCGCCGCGGCAAGCGTGGTGAACAAGTCCGTGTGGTCCTGGATGCCGTTGGATACGCTACCTGGCTTGATATGCCCGGGCCAGCGGATGAGCATGGGAACGCGCACGCCGCCCTCCCATGTCGTGGCCTTCTCGCTGCGGAAGGGCGTCGTGCCGCCATCCGGCCACCAGGCGGCCATTGCGCCATTGTCCGTGGTGTAGAGCACGATCGTGTTGTCAGCTGCCTTGATCTCGTCCAGCGCGCGAAGCAGCTGGCCCACATATCCGTCATGCTCCATAAGTCCGCTGCCGTAGATATCGTATTCCGAGGAATAGGGCTGGGCGAGATAGCGGCTCTCCGGCTTGAGGTGCGTGTAGATGTGCATGCGCGAGGGCGCATACCACGCGAAGAACGGCTTCTTCTCCGCCACGGCCTGGCGCATGAAGGCGATGGTGCGGCCGGTGAAGTCGCCGTCGATCGTTTCCATCCGCTGCGCGGTCAGTGGCCCCGTGTCTGCGCACTGCTGTTTGCCCCATGCCCCGAAGCGCGGATCGTCTGGCTCCGGATTGACCTCTGCCGTGGCCTTGCAGTCGAGAACGCCGCGCGGTCCATAGCGCGCCGTGAAGGCGGGATCCTTCGGCCAGTCCGGATCCTCCGGCTCTTCCTCTGAGTTCAGATGATAGAGGTTGCCGTAGAAAACGTCGAAGCCGTGCACGGTTGGCAGATGCTCGTTCCTGTCGCCGAGATGGTTCTTGCCGAACTGCCCGGTCGTATAGCCCTGTCCCTTCAGCACTTCGGCCAGTGTCGGGTCCAGCCCGCTCAGTCCGATGGGCGAGCCAGGAAGGCCCACGGTCGTCAGCCCGGTGCGGATCGGCAATTGCCCGGTGATGAAGGCCGCGCGGCCCGGAGTGCATGTGGGTTGGGCATAGTGATCGGTGAACAGCATGCCCTGCGCGGCAATGCTATCGATGTTCGGGGTCGGCACCATCATGCCGTGGCTGTAGGCGCCGATGTTGAAGTAGCCCACATCGTCCGGCATGATCATCAGGATGTTGGGCGGCGTGCTGACCGCCTGCGCCGGTATACCGAGCGACAGGAGCATCGCGCCCGCCAGTCCTGCAATCTTCCACTTCATGACGCACCTCCCGCTTCTGGAAAATACATGCGGACGACGGGCCGGGCAATAGAATGGATTGTCGGCGGCCGGCTGGCATAGCCTTCTATTCCGGATACTTGCCCTGGCGCGGCTCTCATCAAGGGCCATGGCCCCATGTCCGCCGGGTGGATCGCCGGCGGAACCAGATCGCACTGGACAGCAGTATGGCCCGTCCTATAGTCCCGTCGATGACACACCCATCCCCCCGCGACGTCGTTAACCGCCAGCTCGAGGTCTACAACGCCCACGACATTGACGGCTATTGCGCGCTCTTTGCCGGGGACGCGACGATCTCGGACCTTGTCACCGGCCAGATGATCTGCAACGGGCTTGCCGAAATCCGCTCGGTCTATACCAAGCGCTTCGCCGATAATCCCAAGCTCAGCTGCACCGTTCACCAGCGCCTCGAAGGGCCAACGCACGCCATCGACAAGGAAACGGTCTATGGACTTCCCACCGGCCCTCTGCACATCATGGCCATCTACGAAGTCCGCGGCGGCCTCATCCGGAGTTTGAAATTCATCCGCTGGACGGATTAGTGCAGCCGGAAAAAGCGCCAGCCTATTCCGGATAGCCCGCATCGCCCGATGCGGGTGCGCGGTTGAACAGGATGAAGACCAGCGCATTGCCCGGCTCGCTGCTGGCATCGCTGCGGATGGCGCCCACTTCCCCATCCACTGGGCTTGCATATTCGGCGACCGTCTCGCCAAAGGCATTGCGCTGCACGACCACCTTCTGGCCGGCCTGCACCTTGTCATTCGGAGCAACCAGATGCTCGATGAAGCCACCCTCGGTGGCCAGGATGGGTGCGGCGCTGTTGCCGATGAACATGCCTGCGTCCGCACCCGTCCGGCCGATCGCGCCGCCGGCGACGCCATAATGCTTCAGCACGTTCATCGTGCCCTCCACGAAGGGCGCGATCAGTTTGGGGGCGAGGATGCGCGCCGCCCCCACTTCGGGGCAAATGCTGGGTATGCCAGCATCAGTGAAAGCGTTGTGCAGAACACCTGGGTAGGCTGGTGAGTCCAGAACCTGACGGACTGGAAAGAGGTCAATGATGGCTTTGACTTCAGGTATCTGGCGGTTCCCGATAATCCAGTCGTTGCAATCGAGCCCGGTCGTGCCGGTGTGAAAGTCGAGCGCGATGTCGGAGTTGGGTTTGAGCAGCCGGTTGAACAGCAGTCCGGCGTGGCGGCTGGAGGCGGTTGTGCCATTCTCGTTGCCTGGCCATTCGCGATTCATGTCCACGAGATCGATGCCGCGTCCCTGGTTGGGCCAGCGCCGCTGCATGGTTTCCAGCGCCGGGCGCGAGATGTCGAACACGGCCATGACGCTGCCTGCCATCTGGGCGGGGTCGAGCTGCTCCATCACCTGCTGCACCACGCGGATCGAGCTCATCTCGTCCCCGTGCACACCGCTGGTCAGCGTGATGCGCTTGCCTGGCAGGCGGCCCTTGGCCACCATCACCGAGACGAGCCAAGGTTGCCCCGTCGCCGATTCCACACCCCGGAAATAGAGCATGTGCTTCTGCCCGGGCACGAGGTCGGCGATGTCGAGGGTGCTCACCACCTTCTTGCCGTTCACCACGTCGCCGGTGAACACGGTGTTGCCCGCCGTGGCCGCTGCCGCGTCTCCCGCGTCGGCCATCACGGTAGCTGCCGCCAGCGGCGCCACCAGGAAGCTGCGCCGGTCGATCGTTGGAAATTCCTTCTCCGGCATAGCGATCACTCCTCTTGGATTGGCTTTGCTCAGGCCGGCTTCACCAGCACGTGCTTCTTCTTGCCCATCGACAGTTTGATCGCGCCATCGGCCAGCAGGGCGCGGGTGAGCAGCAGTTTCTCGTCGGCCACGGTATGGTGTTCATCGACTGGACGCAATAAGTGGGTCTCTCAACTCTATATCCGCCTCACAGTCCTGGTGCCGTCACCCAATCTTAGTGCCGTCACCCCAGCGAAAGCTGGGGCCCAGCTTTCCACCCACTCCCAAGCCTGAAGCTGGACCCCAGCTTTCGCTGGGGTGACGGTCTGAACTAAGAATGTATTCCAGAAGAGCTCCTATGCCGGCTTCACCAGCACGTGCTTCTTCTTGCCCATCGACAGTTTGATCGCGCCATCGGCCAGCAGGGCGCGGGTGAGCAGCAGTTTCTCGTCGGCCACTGCCTGATCGTTCACGCGAATGGCGCCGCCCTGCACCGAGCGCCGCGCCTCGCCATTGGACGAGGCAAAGCCCGCCGCCACACAGGCCGCCAGCAAACCTGTCCCGGCATCGAGGTCGAGCGTGATCGACGGCAGGCCCGTGGCACTTTGGCCCTCCTCGAAGGTGCGGCGCGCCGTTTCGGCGGCCTCGTCCGCCGCGGCCCGGCCATGCAGCATGGCGGTCGCTTCCGTTGCGAGGATTTTCTTCGCTTCGTTGATTTCGGACCCACCCAGCGCACCCAGCCGCGCAATCTCGGGCAACGGCATTTCGGTGTAGAGCTTCAGGAAGCGCGTCACATCCGCGTCTTCCGCGTTCCGCCAGTATTGCCAGTAGTCGTAGGGAGACAGCAGGCCGGCGTTGAGCCACACGGCGCCAGACGCCGTCTTGCCCATCTTCGCTCCGGAAGAGGTGGTGAGCAGCGGCGTGGTCAGCGCGAAGAGCTGGCGCTGGTCGCAGCGCCGGCCGAGCTCGATGCCGTTGACGATGTTGCCCCACTGGTCCGAGCCGCCCATCTGCAACACGCAATTGTGCCGCCGCGACAGCTCCAGGAAGTCATAGGCCTGGAGGATCATGTAGTTGAATTCGAGGAAGGTGAGAGGCTGCTCGCGGTCGAGCCTGAGCTTCACCGAGTCGAAGCTCAGCATGCGGTTGATGGTGAAGTGCACGCCATAATCGCGCAGGAAGTCGATGTAGTTGAGATGGTCCAGCCAGTCGGCATTGTTGATCATCTTCGCATCGGCCGGACCCCCGCCGAATGTCAGAAACTTGGTGAAGACCTGTCTGATGCCGGCGAGGTTGGTGGCGATCTGATCGACGGTGAGCAGCTTGCGCGATTCATCCTTGAAGGAGGGGTCGCCGATCTTGGTGGTGCCGCCGCCCATCAGCGCGATCGGCTTGTGGCCGGTCTTCTGCATCCAGCGCAGCATCATGATCTGGACGAGCGATCCCGCGTGCAGCGAGGTGGCCGTCGCGTCGAAGCCGATATAGCCGGTGATTGAGCCGGCCTTGGCGGCGGCATCGAGTCCCTCCGGGTCCGAGATCTGGTGGATGAATCCGCGTTCTGACAGTACAGTGAGGAAATCGGATTTGAACTGGCTCATGGCGCTGCGGCTTTCGCAAGGGGCTGCGGGCTCTTACCACGGAGCTTCCCCCTGTCAAAACCGCTGACCGCATTGGGCCTGAACTAAAGCAGCCGGTGCGAGCCGCTGAAACCAGCACCGGCCAAAGGCAAGTCTGGCTTGCGGATATGTTCAGCGCGGCGCCGGAAGACTCGCGAGAAAGCCGTCGATCAGCGCGGTCGTTGCCTGCGGCGCATCCACCACCGAAATATGTGCCGACTCGACGGTTTCGAACCTGCCCTGCGGCAGCGTCTCGGCGGCCTGGCGCAGAGAGTCGGGCGGGTACATTTTGTCAGCCCTCCCGGCGATGAACAGAACCGGCGCCCTGATGTTCCGCATGCGCGGCGCCAGCGGCTCGCGTTCCAGCAGCACAGAACGCACCGTGGTTGCCAGGGCAGCGCCATTGGCCCCGCGCAGATGGCGGCGAAAATCCTCAAGTGCCGGACCGCCGCGTGCAATGGTTGCTGGCAGGAAGAAGGATTTTGCGGCGCCTTGGGCGAACATGCCCGTCCGGTGCAGCCGCCGCGCACCCCAAGTGACGAAACGGTCGCCAAAGCCGCGTTGCGGCGCGTTTACCGGCGTGTTGAGCATCACCAAGGCCCGCGTGCGCTCCGGGTAGGCGATCGCGAATTCGCCCCCCACCAGGCCGCCAAGCGAGGTTCCGACGATAACGACGGGCTGGCTGATCGCCAGCCTATCGAGGATCTGGGCCAACGCCTGGCCGCATTGCGCCATCGTGAAGGGGCCGGGGGCCGGGCCGCTGTCGCCATGGCCGGGTCCGTCGACGATGACCAGCCGGTGGCGCTTGGCCCATGCCATGATCTGCGCCCGGTAAATGGTGTAGTCCGCCAAGATCGAGGGCCATAACACGAGAATATCTCCCCCGCGAGGCGTCTCGCCCGTATCGCGGACGGCAAGCTGCCCAATCTTGGTTTGGATCATTCTTGGGGCGGGCAGCGGGATGGGGTCACTCATGATTAATGATCCGGTCTTGGAGTGCATCAACGTGGGGTTGGAAAGGGTCAGGGGTTCACTCATGGTTGCGGTCTCCTAATGGTCTGGAGCGGCTTGGGTGAAGCAGGGCCGCACCTGAAACTATGAAGTTAACAATGTTAATATGAGGCCTCTTGCGCTAGATGTCAATGGTGTTAACATCTTCGTTATGAGTAACGTTGCACCCCGCCGTTTTCACCATGGCGATCTGCGCCGCGCCCTGATCGAGGCGGCGCTGGCCGCGCCTGACATCGAGTCCTTGTCGCTGCGGCAGCTGGCCACCTCGGTCGGGGTCAGCGCGCCGGCGGTGTACCGGCATTTCGAGAGCAGGGAGGCCTTGCTCATCACGCTGGTGGATATCGGGTTCCGCCGTCTGGAAACCTATTTCGCAAACGCGTTCGATCCGGCCCGCCCGGCGGCGGACGCGGTGGAGGCACGCGCGCGCCTGATGCGCCTGGGCGTGGCCTATCTGGATTTTGCGGATGCAGAGCCCGCCTTGTGGCGCCTCATGTTCGGCGTCAATGCCGTCGGCTACCGGTCAGCTGCCGTGCCGGACGGCCGCACCGCCACCTACAATTATCTGCCGCTTGCCCTGCAGGATCTGCACCGTACCGGCGTTATCGCCGCGCCACCCAGCGAGCGCGACGCGCTGTTTGCTTGGAGCGCCATCCACGGCCTCGCGACGCTGCGCGCCGGCGCGGTGACGGCAGCCTGCGGGCCCGCTGAAGAGGTCGCCGCATCGTTGGTGAAGCGCATCTTCAGAGCGCTGGGTGCGGCGGAGCCGGCTTGAGGATTTCAGGCCGGCCTTGGCGGCGGCGTCCAGTCCTTCCAGGTCCGGGATCTGGTGGATGAATCCGCGGTCTGACCGTATATTCAGAACACTGGATATGAACGGGCTCATGGCACTCGGACTTTCGAAAACGGCTGCGGGCTCTTACCATGGAGGCCTGCCCTGTCAAAACTGACGACCGCCTTGGGCCTCATGTCCGGCACCTCGCTCGATGGCATCGATGTGGCGCTGCTCCGCACCGATGGCGAGGAGCAGGTCAGCCGCGGTCCCGCTGCAACCTATCCTTATCGCCCCGGCCAGCAGGCCGTCCTCCGCGACGCGCTTCAGGAAGCGAAGGCGCTCACCTCCCGCGAGGCCCGCCCCGGCATCCTGGCCGAAGCCGAGCGCGCCCTGACGGAATGGCACGCCGAGGCCGTCAGCCGTTTCCTCGATACCTACGGCCTCACCCCCGCCGAGATCGATGTCATCGGCTTCCATGGCCAGACCGTCATCCACCGCCCGGAGCGCCGCCTCACTGTTCAGCTCGGGCTCGGCCCCGCGCTTGCGCGCCGCATCGGCATCCCCGTGGTCCATGACATGCGCGCCGCGGACGTCGCCGCCGGCGGGCAGGGGGCGCCGCTGGTGCCAGTCTATCACCGGGCATTGGCCGCCGCCGTGGGCGAACGCCCGCTGGCCTTCGTCAATATCGGCGGTGTCGCCAACATGACCTGGATTGGGCGGAATGGTGACCTCGTCGCCTTCGACACCGGTCCCGGCAACGCCCTTCTCAACGACTGGTGCGAGCGCTGGACGGACGTTCCCTACGACGTTGACGGATGTCTTTCGGCAAGCGGCAAGAGCAACCGAAATGTCATCGAACAGCAACTCAAAAACAACTTTTTTGCAACATCCGCACCCAAGTCGCTCGACCGCAACAGCTTCGATGTGAAGCTCGTCGAGGGCCTCTCCCCGGCCGATGGCGCGGCGACCCTTGCGCGCTTCACGGCGGAAGCCATCGCCGCCAGCGTGAAGCTGGTGCCGGAACCGCCCCGCTTGTTCATCGTCTGTGGTGGCGGCAGGCTTAATCCCACCTTGATGCGCGACTTGCGGGAATGCCTGCAAACTCCTGTTATGATTGCTGAAGAAGCCGGGATGAATGGCGACTCGATGGAGGCGGAGGCTTGGGCCTATCTCGCTGTCCGCTGCCTTGGCGGGCTTGCCATGACCTTCCCTGGAACGACCGGCGTGCCGGAGCCTCTGTCAGGCGGGCTTGTCGCCCGGCCTTAGCCACCTGATGGCCCGCCCGTCAATCACCACGAGCGCCAGCATGATGATAAGCGTGCCTAAAATCTCCATCCGATCAAGGGTTTCGCCCAAGACCATATAACCGAGCGCGATGGCCGAGACAGGGATGATCATGGTCACCAGCAGCACATTGGCGGGGCCGGAGCGTGCCACTACACGGAAGAACAGGATATAGGCAAAGGACGTCGACAACAATGAAAGCCCCAGCAGAGCTGCCCAGCTTTCTCTCGATGCAGCAAGGAGTTGCGCGGGGTTATCAAAGCTGAATGCGAGCACGGTCATGATGGCAGAGGAGCACAGCAGCTGCCCGGTCGCCATGCTCAGGGGCGGTGTGTCCTTCAGTTTCATCCGCGCCCACAGGCTGCCCACGCCATAACTCGCCGCCGCCCCCAGGCAGAGCAGGATGCCGAGGCTTTGCGAGTTTTCGGCGAAAAGCGAGGCGCCCTTGAGCACCGCAACGCCCACGATGCCAATCAAAATCCCCAGTACTTTCCGTGGGATGAGCGGATCGATTCCGGCCGCCGCAATGACCGCGACGCCGAACAGCGGCGATGTGGCGTTGATCACCGAGGCGAGCCCGGAGGCGATCATCGTCTGCCCTGTCACGATCAGGGTGAAGGGGATAACATTGTTGAGGACGGAGAGGCCGATGATGGCAGTCCAAGCCTCGCGCTGCTTCGGCAGCGGCCCGAGCAGCAGCAGGTGGACGGGCAGCAGGGCGGACGCCGCCAGCGCCACCCGCGCCCACACGATGACCAGCGGCGAAAGGTCTTTTACCGCAATCCCTACAAAGAGATAGGAGCCGCCCCAGATAACGGAGAGGAGCAGCAGCATGCCCCAGACGGAGAGCGGGATATGGTTCTGGTTGGGCGTCATGGACGATATTCTCTCCCGCCCGGGCACCATAGCGCCACCCGATAGCTGACTAGAGCTGACCTTCCGCCGCAAGCCGCTTGTCGAGATAGGTCGAACAGGTCTTGGTAAGCTCGTCGATCTTGTCCTGGAAGAAGTGGTTGGCCCCGGAGATGACCTTGTGTTCGACAGAAATACCCTTTTGAGTCTTAAGCTTAGACACAAGGCTGTGGACGGCTTCCGGCGGCGTCACCGTGTCCTTCTCGCCGTTGGCGAACAGGCCAGAGGCCGGGCAGGGGGCGAGGAAAGAGAAGTCATAATGCTTGGCCAGCGGCGCCACCGAAATAAAACCTGAGATTTCAGGCCGCCGCATCAGAAGCTGCATCGAAATCCAGGCGCCAAAGGACACACCGGCGATCCAGCAGATCTTGGCCTCGCGGTTGAAGGACTGCAGCCAGTCAAGTGCCGAGGCCGCGTCGGAAAGCTCGCCCGCGCCATTCTCGAAGACGCCCTGGCTGCGGCCTACACCCCTGAAATTGAAGCGTAAAACTGAAAAGCCGCGGCTCTGGAACATCTGGTACATGGTGTGCACGATGGGGTTGTTCATCGTGCCGCCAAAACTCGGGTGCGGATGGAGCAGGATGGCGATGGGCGATCCGGCCGCCTTGGAGTGATGGTAGCGCGCCTCGATGCGGCCCGCAGGTCCGCTGAAAATCACTTCCGGCATAAAGCTCTGATCCTCATCGGAGATATCCGGCGCGGGAAAACCCAGTGGACGGCCCACCGAATAATTGACTCCAGCACTCGGGTTTTCTATATCCCTGTTTAGAATTGTTCGAAACTGGCGGCGCGTGTCGCCGCTGCCTTGAAGCTCTCGCCTTTAGCACGGGTGAGGGGTTCAAAATCAAGGATTTCGTGCCATGAAGATGAGCACCAAGGGCCGTTATGCCGTGATGGCGATGATCGACATCGCCAGCTATTCCGATGGGGAACCGGTTTCGCTGGCCGAAATCGCCGAACGTCAGGATATTTCACAGGAATACTTGGAGCAACTCTTCGGCAAGCTGCGCAAGGCGAAGCTCGTCGAGAGCGCCCGCGGCCCCGGCGGCGGCTATCGCCTGGCCACCCCGATGAGCGAGATTCCCGTCGCCCGCATTATCGCCGCCGTCGACGAGGAGCTGCAGTTCACCCGCTGCGACGGCGATGCCGTCGAGGGCTGCGTCAAGGGCGAACGCTGCAACGCGCATGACCTGTGGTCGAGCCTCGGCCGGCAGATGATGTATTTCCTGTCGTCGATTTCGCTGGAAGACGTTGTTGAGAAACGCAATTTGGCTCTCGCTGCAACCATCAAGCAGACCAAGGACCGCCACCCGGAGGGCTCGCCTGCGTGAGAAGCTACCTCGACCATAACGCCACCTCGACGCTGCGCCCGGAGGCGAAGGTGGCGATGCTGCGCGCTATGGATCTCACGGGCAACGCCTCCTCCGTCCATGGCGAGGGCCGCGCCGCGCGCCAGCTGATCGACGATGCGCGCGAGCAGGTGGCCCGGGCGGTTGGCGTGATCGCACCGATGGTGGTGTTCACGTCTGGCGGCAGCGAGGCCAACAACATGGTCCTCAAGGGCGTAGCCGTTGAAAGGATTATCGTTTCCGCCGTGGAGCACCCGTCCGTGCTGGCGGCCGCCAAGGCATCCGGCAAGCCGGTGGAAACGATCCCGGTCGATGCCGATGGCATCATCGACCTCGCGGCGCTGGAGGCGATGCTGAAGGGCCCCAAGGCGCTGGTGAGCGTGATGGCGGCCAACAACGAGACGGGCGTTGTGCAGCCCCTTCACGAGGTGGTGCGGCTGGCGCAGCAACACGGTGCGCTGGTGCATAGTGACGGGGTGCAGGTTCTTGGTAAGCGCATGTTGAATTTTGCGTTGCCGCCGTTGCATTTTCTGACGCTGTCCGCGCACAAGAATGGTGGTCCGGTTGGCGTCGGCGCCGTTGTCGTTTGCGACGGTGTTCCGGTCGAGCCGCTCATCCATGGCGGTGGCCAGGAGCTGCGCCGGCGGGCCGGGACCGAGAACCTGGTGACGGTTGCAGGCTTCGGCGCAGTGGCCGGGCTCAAACAGGACGTCCGGAAGCTCCGTGACCGCCTGGAGGCAGAACTGGACGGTGCCGTGATTTTCGGCAGCGCCGTGGAGCGCCTGCCCAACACCACCTGCTTCGCCTTCCCCGGCATGAAGGCCGAGACGCTGCTGATGGCCTTCGATCTCGAAGGGGTCGCGGTGTCGTCGGGCTCAGCCTGCTCGTCGGGCAAAGTCGCGAAATCGCATGTGCTGGCGGCCATGGGGGTGAAGCCTGAAATCTCCGAGGCCGCCATCCGCGTATCACTGGGCTGGGACACCACCGAACAGGACATCGAACATTTCACCGCCGCGTGGCGCAAGATCCGCGACCGCCACAAGGCCAGGGCTGCTGCCTGAGGGAAACATGGCTGATATCGAAACGATTGCGCTCGTCAAGGACATCGACGTCGACAAGTACAAGTACGGCTTCACGACCGACATCGAGTCCGAATATGCGCCGAAGGGCCTGAACGAGGAGATCGTCCGCTTCATCTCGAACAAGAAGAACGAGCCCCACTGGATGCTGGAGGCGCGCCTTGAGGCCTATCGCCGCTGGCTGCAGATGGACGAGCCCACCTGGGCCAAGGTCGACTATCCCAAGATCGACTTTCAGGACCTCTATTACTACGCCGCCCCCAAGGGCTCGGCTGCGCCCAAGAGCCTCGACGAGGTAGACCCCAAGCTGCTCGAAACCTATGCCAAGCTCGGCATTCCCCTGAAGGAGCAGGAGATCCTCGCAGGCGTCCGCAAGCAGGGCGAGAAGAGCGAGCTTGACGAGGAGGGCAGCGAATATGCCTCCGGCAAGGTGGCGGTCGATGCTGTCTTCGACTCGGTTTCGGTCGTCACCACCTTCAAGGCGGAACTCGCCAAGGCGGGCGTGATTTTCTGCTCGATCTCGGAAGCGCTGCGCGAGCACCCGGAACTGGTGAAGAGGTATCTCTTCTCCGTCGTGCCGCAGGGCGACAATTACTATGCAGCACTCAATGCGGCCGTGTTCTCGGATGGCTCCTTCGTCTATGTGCCGCCGGGCGTGCGCTGCCCGATGGAGCTTTCCACCTATTTTCGCATGAACGCCAAGAACACCGGCCAGTTCGAGCGCACGCTGATCATCGCCGACAAGGGCTCCTACGTCTCCTATCTCGAAGGCTGCACCGCGCCCACCCGCGAGGATAGTCAGCTCCACGCCGCCGTGGTCGAGCTGATCGCGCTGGACGATGCCGAGATCAAGTATTCGACGGTGCAGAACTGGTACCCCGGCGATGCCGAGGGCAAGGGCGGCGTCTACAATTTCGTGACCAAGCGCGGCGACTGCCGTGGCCCACGATCCAAGATCAGCTGGACGCAGGTGGAGACGGGCTCCGCCATCACCTGGAAATATCCGAGCTGCATCCTGCGCGGCGAGGAATCGCGCGGCGAGTTCTACTCGATCGCCATTTCCAACGGCCGCCAGCAGGTGGACAGCGGCACCAAGATGATCCACCTCGGCAAGAACACCTCGAGCCGGATCATATCAAAGGGCATCGCGGCGGGCCGCTCCGACAACACCTACCGCGGCCTCGTCTCCGCCCACAGGAAGGCGCTGAACGCGCGGAACTTCACGCAGTGCGACTCGCTCCTGATCGGCGACGAGTGCGGCGCGCATACCGTGCCCTATATCGAGGCCAAGACCTCGACCGCGCAGTTCGAGCATGAGGCGACGACGTCCAAGATCTCGGACGACCAGATGTTCTACTGCATGTCGCGCGGGCTCAGCCAAGAGGAAGCGGTGGCGCTGATCGTCAACGGCTTCGTGCGCGACGTGCTGCAGCAGCTGCCGATGGAATTCATGGCCGAGACGCAGAAACTGATCGGCATCTCGCTGGAAGGAAGTGTGGGGTGACCCTCACATTCCTCGATATCGCACTGCCCATCGGGCTGGCGCTGGTCTTCGCGGTGTTCCGCTACAGCCAGTACCGCTCGGCCGAACCCAAGACGGCCCTGCCACGGGCGGCGGCTGACGGCGTCAAGGGCGCCATTGGCCTTGCCGTCATCACGCTTGGCTATAAGTATCTCACTCAATGAGGCGAAGAACCGTGACCCTGCTCGACATCGACAACCTGCATGTGAAGCTCGAAGACGAGGACCGGGAGATCATCCGCGGGCTGACGCTTGCCGTCAACCCCGGCGAGGTGCACGCTATTATGGGCCCCAATGGCTCCGGCAAGTCGACACTGTCCTACGTGCTCTCAGGGCGCGAAGGCTATCAGGTGACGGAAGGTTCCGTCACCTACAAGGGCGAGGACCTGCTCGAGATGCCGCCGGAGGAGCGCGCCGCCAAGGGCGTGTTCCTGGCCTTCCAGTATCCGATCGAGATCCCCGGCGTGGCCACCATGCAGTTCCTCAAGGTGGCGCTGAATTCGCAGCGCAAGGCGCGGGGCGAGAAGGAGCTCTCGACGCCGGACTTCATGCGCCTCGTCAAGGACCGCGCCGCGAAGCTGAACGTGAGTCAGGACATGCTGAAGCGCCCCGTCAACGTGGGCTTCTCGGGCGGTGAGAAGAAGCGCGCCGAGATCCTGCAGATGGCGGTGCTTGAGCCTTCGCTCTGCATCCTCGACGAGACCGATAGCGGCCTCGACATCGACGCGCTGCGGGTGGTGGCGGAAGGTGTGAACGCGCTGCGCTCGCCTGACCGGGCGATGATCGTCATCACCCATTACCAGCGCCTGCTGGACTACATCGTGCCGGATTTCGTGCATGTGCTGTCAAAGGGCCGCATCGTGAAGTCGGGTGACAAGAGCCTGGCCCTCGAGTTGGAAGAGAAGGGCTATGCCGAATTCACGCAGGATGCGGCATGAACGCGGCCATCGCACGCACCGCGGCCGAAGAGGCGCTGGGCTTCCATCTGCCCAACCGGCGCATGGAAGAGTGGCGCTGGACCGACCTGCGCCAGCTGATCGACAAGCCCTATCCGCCGCGCCAGAAGGTTGAGGCGAAGGGGGGCGACGTGGAGCGGCTTCTCGCCTCCTCGCCGTTCGCAGGCGTTGCGGCCACGCGCATGGTGTTCGTCAACGGCGAATATGACGCGAAACATTCGAAGCAGTCGAACGCTTTCGTCGAATCCACCGCCGCACTCGACGATCCGGTGAACCTGATGAACGTGGCCTTCGCCACCGACGGCGCGCGGTTGCGGATTGAGGGCAATGTCGACACGCCGATCGAGTTCGTGTTCATTTCAACGGATGCATCCCCGCGCACGGTGGCGACGCGCAATGTGATCGAGATTGCGGATGATGCCTCGGCCACGATTATCGAGACGCATCTGGGCGAGGGGAGCTATCTCGCCAATTCGGTGACGGAAATCCGCATCGGACACAATGCGCGGCTCGACCGGGTGAAGGTGGAGCTTGAGTCGCATGATGCGGTGCATCTGGCCCATGCCCACGTGATTGTGGACCGGAACGCGGCCTTCCGCGACTTCACGCTGACGGCGGGCGCCAAGCTGAACCGCCAGAACGGCACGTTCCGGTTCATCGGCGAATTCGCCGATGCCAAGGTTTCGGGCGCCTATCTGCTGGCGGGCAAGCAGCATGCCGATACCCGACTCGTGGTCGGCCACGAGGTGGCGAACTGCGCCAGCCGCGAGCTGTTCAAGTGCGTGATGGACGGCCATGCCCGCGGCATCTTCCAGGGCAAGGTGATCGTGCGCCCCGGCGCGCAGAAGACCGATGGCAAGCAGTCGTCGCATGCATTGCTGCTCTCCGAGACCGCCGAATTCGATGCCAAGCCCGAACTCGAGATCTATGCCGACGACGTGGCCTGCGGCCATGGCGCGACCTCGGGCGACCTCAACCACGACCATGTGTTCTATCTCAAGTCCCGCGGCATCCCCGAGGCGGAGGCCAAGGCGTTGCTGATCGCCGCATTCGTGGGCGAGGCCTTCGACACCGTGCACCATGACGGCATCCGGGCAGCACTCGAAGACTTCGCCGCGCGCTGGTTGACCGAGCGCCGGAGGAAGGGCTGATGACATACGACGTTCAGGCCATCCGCAAGGACTTCCCGATCCTGTCGCGCGAGGTCTATGGCAAGCCGCTGGTCTATCTCGACAATGCCGCCTCGGCGCAGAAGCCGAAGCCGGTGCTGGACGCGATCATGAAGGCTTACACCGAAGAGTACTCGAATGTGCATCGCGGACTGCATTACCTCTCCAATGCCGCCACCCAGGCCTTCGAGGATGCGCGCGAGAGCGTGCGGCGCTTTCTCAACGCGCCGAAGCCTGAGCAGATCATCTTCACCCGCAATGCGACCGAGGCCGTCAACCTCGTGGCGCAGAGCTTCGGGGGCATGGTGATCGGGGAGGGCGACGAGATCGTCCTCTCGATTCTCGAGCACCATTCCAACATCGTGCCGTGGAACTTCCACCGCGAGCGCAATGGTGCCGTGCTGAAATGGGCGCCCGTCGACGAGGACGGCAACTTCCTGCTGGATGAATTCGAGAAACTGCTGTCGCCGAAGACAAAGATCGTGGCCATCACCCAGATGTCCAACGCGCTGGGCACCATCGTGCCGGTGGCGGAGGCGATCAAGCTCGCCCATGCGCGGGGCATCCCCGTGCTGGTCGATGGCTCGCAGTCCTCCGTGCACATGGCGGTCGACGTGCAGGCGCTTGATGCGGATTTCTTCGTGTTCACCGGGCACAAGACCTATGGGCCGACGGGGATCGGCGTGCTCTATGGCAAGAAGGAGTTGCTCGCCAAGATGCCGCCCTACCAGGGCGGTGGTGAGATGATCCTGGAAGTGGGCACCGATTACGTGACCTACAACGACCCGCCGCACCGCTTCGAAGCGGGAACGCCGGCCATCGTGCAGGCGATCGGGCTGGGTGCGGCGCTTGACTACATGCGCGGGGTGGGGCTGGACAAGATTGCCGCACACGAGGCGCTGCTGCGCGACCGCGCCATGGAGCGCCTCTCGGAGATCAATTCGCTGCGGATCTTCGGCCGGGCGAAGAACAAGGGCGCCATCGTCTCCTTCAACATGGAAGGGGCCCATGCCCATGACGTTGCCACCGTGATCGACCGCGCCGGTGTCGCCGTGCGCGCCGGCACCCATTGCACGCAGCCGTTGCTGCAGCGGTTTGGCGTCACCGCCACTTGCCGCGCCTCATTCGCCATGTACAACACCCTCGAAGAGGTGGATGTTCTGGCGGAAGCGCTTATCTCTGCCCGGAGGATATTCGGATGACCGATGCCGCGACCGAGACCATGCCCGCCCCCGGCAATGCGCCGGACCCCTCGGCCATTCCGCCGGACGAGCTGGCGCGCCTGACGGATGACATCGTCGCCGCGCTCAAGACCGTCTATGACCCGGAGATCCCGGTCGACATCTATGAGCTGGGCCTGATCTACAAGGTCGACATCGATGACAACCGGAACGTCGCCATCGAAATGACGCTGACGGCTCCGGGTTGCCCCGTGGCGGGCGATATGCCGGGCTGGGTGGAGAATGCCGTCTCCGCCGTGCCGGGTGTTGCCAGCTGCAAGGCGACCATCGTTTTCGATCCGCCGTGGGACCACAGCCGCATGTCGGATGAGGCCCGCGTCGCCATGAACATGTGGTAGGGAGGAAGCCATGGCGTCCGCATCGAGACCGCTCCCTCAGGCCATGAAGCTGACCGACGCCGCCGCCCAGCGCGTGCGCGAGATCATGTCCAGGGCGGAGAAGCCCGTCGTGGGCCTGAGGATCGGCGTCAAGAACGGCGGCTGTGCCGGCATGGAATACACCTTGGAATGGGCCAAGGACCAGAAGCCCTTCGACGAGGTCGTCGAGGACAAGGGTGTCAAGGTGCTGATCGACGCCAAGGCCATGATGTTCCTGCTCGGCACCGAGATGGATTACCAGGTCTCCACGCTGAAATCGGGCTTCGTGTTCAACAACCCCAACCAGGTCTCGGCCTGCGGTTGCGGCGAGAGCGTGCAGCTGAAGCCGGCGGGGGGTTAGTTCGCACCGGCCGGATGCCACCCATTTCGCCGTTCCGGGCTTTCGTGCAGCGTCCCGGATGGTTGGGGTGACGGCTTCGTGGGATTGCGTTAGACTTTCGGCGGAAACGAGCGTGATTCATGAGGTGACTGCCATGCGCAAGCTTCCACTCCTCGCCGTGTTTCTGCTCCTGTCCGCCGCCCCGCTCCATGCCCAGGAGGACATAGACCCCAATGCCGGGCTTTCCGGCGAGCATGACTTCAATATGTATTGCGCGAGCTGCCATGGGGAAGATGCAAAGGGCTCTGGGCCCAAGGCCTTCAGCCTGACCGTCAAGCCGCCCGACCTAACGACGCTCACCGAACGCTATGGCGAATTCCCGAAGGACAAGCTGGTCCGTATGATTGACGGGCGCGACCCGATCCCCGGCCATGGCGAGCGCGAGATGCCGGTGTGGGGCGTGTGGTTCAAGGCCGAGTCGGCGCAGGAACTGGGCGGGGCGGAGGGTGACGAGGCCTCGGTGCAGCGCCGCGTCGGCAATCTCATCGGCTATATCGAGGGGCTGCAGGTGAAATAGAAAGCCCCGCGCCGTGGCGCGGGGCTTTGGTGTCTCAGAAGGTTTTGAGCAAAGCGCTGAACACGCCCGCCAGCTGGGTGGCGGGTGCGTCCGGCAGCATGACCGCCGCATGGGCCACGACGATGGGAACGAAGACGAGCGCCATCATCAGGATGACGATCATCCCGGCGTCGTCGTTTTGGCCGCCCTGTACTGCACCCTTTCGGGACGTGAAGAGAGATTTGAAGGTCATTTGGTTCACCTCTTTCCGACCAGCCGTTACCGGCGGCGGGCGGGTGAACCGAGGAAGCTCAGAACCCCGCGCGCGCCAGTAACGGCATGGTCGATCGACTATGACTGTCGCTTGGCATCGGGTTTCGTGTTCCTGCTTGAGACGGGCCCAGGTTTCCGGGCTGTGGGCTGGAAATGGACCGACAAAGCAAATCTGTCAAGAAAAAAGCACGGTTGGGCGCTGGACGCCCCCTGTTCACCCGGGGATCGCCTGGCGCGACTGGGCATAGAGTGCCGCGATGGCGCAGGACGCCATGCGCGAGCGCACCGAGTCCGCCCGCGAGGTGAGCACGATCGGCACCCGCGCACCGACCACGATGCCCGCAGCATCGGCATTGGCGAGGAAGGTGAGGTTCTTGGCCAGCATGTTGCCGGCCTCGAGGTCGGGCACCACCAGGATCTGTGCCCGGCCGGCAACTTCGCCGTGGATGTTCTTGATGCGCGCCGCTTGCCGGTCGATGGCATTGTCGAAGGCCAGCGGGCCGTCGACGAGGCCGCCGGTGATCTGGCCGCGCTCGGCCATCTTGCACAGGGCGGCGGCCTCGATGGTGGAGGGGATCTTGGTGGTCACCGTTTCCACCGCCGAGAGGATGGCGACGCGCGGTATGCCAAGGCCGATCTGGACATGGAGGTCGATGGCGTTCTGGACGATGTCGGCCTTGGTGTCGAGGTCGGGGAAGATGTTGATCGCCGCATCGGTTATGAACAGGGTTTCGGGATAGGTCGGGACGTCCATCACGAAAACATGGCTGATGCGCCGCGCCGTGCGCAGGCCGGTGGTGGAGGAGGCAACCTCGTGCATGAGTTCGTCGGTGTGGAGGCTGCCCTTCATGAGGAGGGCTCCTTCGCCGGCGCGGATCAACTCGACGCCGCGGGCAGCGGCCGCGTGGCTGTGCGGCACGTCCTCCAGACGCAGCCTCGATATGTCCGCCCCGGCCTTCCCGGCGGCCGCCTCGATCTTGTGGCGCGGGCCAACCAGGATGGGCGTGATGATACCGAGCCCCGCCGCCTCCACCGCCCCCATCAGGGAGGTCTCGTCGCAGGGGTGGACGACGATGGTGGGGGTGGGCGGGATCGTCCGGGTCCGCGCGATCAGTTGCTCGTATTTGGCGTGGGTCTGCGTGTCCAATCCGCTCTCCGGACTCAAAAGATCTGTGCTAAGCCAAGGCCAGTCTAGCCAAACTGGGGGAGATTGGACATGGCGATGCGGGAATTCTTCACGGCGATGTGGCGCACCATCCTGCTGCGCGGGTTGGCGAGCCTGGCGTTCGGCATCGTCGCCTTCGTCTATCCGCAGGTGACGCTCGCGGTGGTGGTGACGCTGTTCGGCATCTATGCGCTGGCCGATGGCCTGCTGGGCCTGTGGGGCGCGTTCCGGGGCAAGGAGGAGGGCAGCTCGATGACCGGCCTGCTCACCGCCATTGCCGGCGTCGTGGCGGGCCTCGTCTGCCTTCTCGCGCCGGATTTCGCCACGCGCTACGTGGTGCTGCTCATCGGCTTGTGGAACATTGCGGCGGGCCTGTTGCAGCTGATCGGCGCGCTGGTGCTGTGGAAGGACATCGAGCAGCCGGGCTATCTCGCGGTGGCTGGCGTCATCGGAGCGGCGCTGGGCGGGCTCATCATGTTCTACCCCACGGCAGCGGCGGTGAGCGTCATCTGGGTGATCGCCGGCACGGCGGTGCTGGTGGGCCTGGTGCTGCTGGCCTTCGGCTGGAAGCTGCGCGCCGCGGCGCAGGAGCTGCTGAAGGCGCGCGGCGTTTAGGGTTTGCGCAGCAGCAGCTCGCGCGCCGTCGCCTCGTTGGTGATCAGCACATTGGCATCCGCGAGGCGGATGGCGCCCAAGAGCGCATCCACCTTATCGTTGCCGCCCGAGGCCAGCACGCGTGTTGGGACACTGCGGAGCTGCTCAAGCGGCAGCGACATGATGCGGCGGTTGACCGGGTGGTCGACCAGTGCTCCGTCGCGATCATAGAAGTTGAACAGCATGTCGCCCACCGCGCCGCGCTTGAGGAGTTCGGCGCGCTCCTCGTCGCTGATCAGGTTGAAGCGGAAGGCGGTGGAGGAGGGCGCCATGGTGCCGACGCTGAGGATGGCGAGGTCGAGGCGTTCGGCTCTGCGGAAGATGTCGCGCAGGCCGCAGCGCTCGATCAGCGCATCGCGCGTTTCGGGCGAATCGACGACTGCCGGCGCCTGGAAGAGGTAGCAGTCCGCGCCCATGATGCGGGCGAACTGCCAGGCGAATTCGGCGGGATTGTATTTGCGCGCCTGCACGATGCCACCCAGCAGCGAGATGACCTGCAGGTTCTCGAGATCGCGCGGCGCCAGCGTGCCGAGGCTTTCATAGAGCGTTGCGCCCCAGCCGACCCCCACCGTCATGTCATCCTCGATCGTGCCGGAGAGATACATGCCGGCGGCGACGCCGATTGACTTGCGGATGTTCTCCGCACTCGCCGGCTCCGGCACGACGACCGCATCCTTGAAGCCGAACGCCCTTTTCAGCTCGCCCTCGAGCTCGAAGCATTCCGAGACCTCGCCCTCGATCCAGATCTTCACCTCGCGCTGCTTGATGGCCTCGTTGATGTTGCGCACCACGGTGACGCGGCCGATGCCGAGGCGGCCAGCGATCTCGTTCTGCGTCAGGCCCTCGACGTAATACATCCAGGCGATGCGCATACGGTTGCGGGCGATGCGGCCGGCGCCGCGCTCAAGGCTGAGCGGGCGGCTTTTGCGGGACTGGGTCTTCTCCAACATGCTGGGACCACGCGCCGGTTGCGGTCTCTAATTGTGGCGGAGGATGCTAAATCCCGCAAGCGTACACTTATGTTGCAGAAGACTCCCGGCCGCCCCAATCCGCGGCTGATCGCGATCTGGCTCTGTCCTCTGCCGTAACGTAATCCAGATATTTCGCAGTGCGAGACATTGTTGCGGCGCGTCATTACGAAACATTTGCGCATGTGAATGCAGTTTAGTACATGAATTGCATCGCCCGTCCATCCCGCGGCAGAACGGGAGGGCGCCGAGGGAGGAACGGACATGCTGGCCCAGCCCACAGTCGCCGTCGTTTCGCTCGCCGCCGCCGCGCAGCGCGGCTGGCCTTGCTCCCTGACATTCCGGACCGATGATCCCGCCCGCAGCCGGCCTGCGGCGAGGCGCGGATGAACCAGACAGGCCGAACCTGAAGGAGGACCCACTCATGCCGATCACTAAGCCGGGCCTGATCACCCGCCGCTCGCTGCTCAAGTCCACCGCCGCTGCCGGCGCCGCCTTTGCCGCTGGCACGGGCGCGGTGCCGCTGGTCAACGTCCGCCGCGCCTCTGCCCAGAGCCTGCCGAACCCCGCCGACGTGCTGGCCAAGATCAATGTCGGCAACATGGTGAAGAAAGAATATCGCGAGCAGTACAAGCTCGGCGATAACGACGAGCTGTGGGACCCCAAGAAGGACTGGATCCGCACCGTCGACTGGGAAGCGATCCGCAAGGAGCATGCCGGCAAGACCGTGCGCTTCGCCATCGGCGCAGCCGACCGTGAATCCGCTCAGGACCAGATCGAGCCCTTCGCCCAGCTTTCGGGCATCAAGATCGAACTCGTGGCCATTCCGGACGATTCGATGTACGACAAGGTCGTCGCCGAGTTCCTGTCGGGCAATGCGAGCTTCGACGCCATTCAGTTCTTCTCCCCCTGGCTCGGCGACTTCGCGGCCCAGGGCTTCCTGAAGCCTCTTGACGAATATGTATCGAAGTGGAGCCTTCCCTTCGATGACTTCTACGAAACCTACCAGCGCAACTACGGCCATTGGGCGGACAAGGGCATCCTCGGCATTCCCTTCGACTGCGACATCCAGCAGGTTCACATCCGCCCGTCGGTGTTCAAGAAGATCGGCCTTGATTCCGACCGCGTAAAGACCATCCCCTCCTATGAAGAGATGATCCGCATCGCGCCCGAGCTCAACAAGGCCGAACCCGGCGTCAACGGCATCGGCATGATGTGCGGCCGCGGCTTCTGGGCCACTTACACCTGGCAGCATATCTCGGCGCAGTACGGCATGATGCTGTTCGACCAGAACTGGGAACCGATCTTCAACGGCGATGCCGGCGTCAAGGGTCTCGAGACCATCGTGGCCCTGTCGAAGCACGCAATCGAGGGCGTGGCCGCCGCCGACTGGCCAACCAACCGCGCCGCCTGGCTCGGCGGCCAGATCGCCTGCAACATCTCTTGGCAGGACTCCGGCACCCAGGCGACGCGCCCCGACCAGTCCAAGATCGGCGATGACGTGCTCACCATCTACACGCCCCGCGTCGAGGGCGGCAATTTCGCACCGCCGAACATCGCGGGCTCCACGTCCTGCGTCACGGCGACCTCGCCGGAGCCTGAAGCGGCCTTCCTGATGCTCGCCTATCTCACCACCGCCTCGATCATGGCGATGAATGAGGCCAATGCCAATGGCGTGGCGCCGGGCTACCGCTCGGTGCTGAAGAACGAAAAGCTGCAGGCCGTATCGCAGCCCGCCAAGGTCTGGGGCGACTCCCTGGATTTCGCCTGGTGTGCGCCGCGCGTACCGTCAGGCTTCCAGATCGACCAGGAGATCGGCTTCCTGATCAACAAGGTCGTCGTCGGGGAGATGCAGCCCAAAGCCGCGCTCGACGAGGCCGTGGTGAAAGTCAAGGACATCATGTCCAAGAACGGCTTCTATCAGGGTAAGGACCCGATGAACTTCGCAGCGACCGAGCCCGGCCTGTGGATGGGCAAGGGTAAGCCGCTGCCGTTCTGATCGCGAGTCCGGCTCCTCTCCCGTTCCGCTTGCCGAGGGCAGGGGAGGGGTCACTTACCAAAGCAGGTTTCATGACTGACGCCGTACTCCCCACCTCGGCCTTGCGTATGGCACGGCGGCGCAGCCCGTTCCGGCGCAAGGTCTTTCCTTACCTGCTGGTGGCGCCCGCCGTCGTCTACCTGCTTGCGATCACGCTCTATCCCGGCATCTTCGCGCTGTGGCGCAGCTTCTATCAGGGGCGCTTCAAGCTCGAATTCATTGGCCTCGAGAACTATTCCGACCTGTTTGGCGACGAGGCCTTCTGGCACAGCCTTTACAATACGCTGGTGATCGGCGGCATCACGCTGGCCGTCGAATTCGCCATCGCCATGACGCTGGCGGCACTGGTCTACCGCGATCCCTTCGTGCGCGGCTGGCGGATCGTGTTTCTGCTGCCGATGCTGTTCATGCCCTCGGCCGTCGCGTATCTCTGGAAGCTGCTGTTCAACGACGGGCGGGTGATCAGCGACCTCCTGATGCAGGTGGGCCTCGCCAGTTCCAACATCGACTTCATGGGCTCCTCCTGGCTTGCCCGCGGCGTGCTGGTGGTCACCGACGTGTGGCAGTGGACGCCCTTCCTGTTCATCATCTTCGTCGCGGCGCTGCAGGGCCAGGACAAGGAGATCGAGGAGGCCGCGCGCCTTGACGGCGCGCGCTGGAGCCAGGTGTTCTTCGCGATCTCGCTTCCCTTGATGCGGCCCGTCATCGCCATCGCGCTGGTGCTGCGCGGCATCGACATCCTCACCATGTTCGCCTCGCCCCATATCATCACGCAAGGCGCGCCCGCGGGCGACACCGAGACGGTGAGCTATTTCATCTACCGCACTGGCTTCAAGAGCTTCGAGTTCGGCTATGCCTCCGCCGCCTCCGTCGTGGTGCTGGTCCTGACCGTCATCCTCGCGCAGTCCTTCGTCAGGCGCTTCTTCCGGTCGGGGAGGGAGTGATGGCGGAGGGTTCGCGCTTCTCCATCGGCCGCACCATCCTGCTCCTCGTCTGGGGCCTGTTCTGCCTGTTGCCGGTCATCTTCTTCGCCACCATCGCGCTCCGGCCGCGGAATGAGATCATCGCGCCGAAACCGATCTACTTCCCGACCATCTCGGTCGAGACCTGGGCCAAGATCTGGGCCGAATGGCCGATCATGCATTATTTCATGAACTCGGTGATCGCCGTGTCGGGCAGCGTGCTGATCTGTCTCGTCCTCGGCATTCCTGCCGCCTATTCGCTGGCGCGCTACCAGTACAAGGGCCGCGAAGACATCGGCTTCTACATCCTGTCGACCAAAATGATGGCGCCGGCGGCGGTGGCGATCCCCATCTTCTTCCTGTTCCGCGCCATGGGACTGCTCGACACGGTGTGGGCGCTGATGCTGGTTTATGCAGCGATGAATCTCTCCATCGTCGTGTGGATCATCCGCTCCTACATGATCGACATCCCGCACGAGATCGAGGATGCGGCGCGCACCGATGGCGCCTCGGACCTGCGCATCCTTTGGTCGATCATCATCCCCATGTGCCTGCCCGGCATCATCACCGCGGCGGTGATCGCGGCGATCTTCGCCATGAACGAATATCTGTTCACCCTCATTATCGCCACCAAGAACGCCTATCCGCTCTCCGTGGCGCTGGCCAACTTCTCGGGCGGTTCCGACGGCATTATCTACAACGCGATAGCACTTGTCGCCTTCCTCGCCTTCTTCCCCGCCCTGCTGCTGGTGATCCTGATCCAGAACCATTTGTCGCGCGGGCTGACCATGGGTGCGGTGAAGGGGTAGATTTCGTCCTCTTCCGATTGCAGGAGAAGTCCCTATCCCTCCTCTCCCGCTTTGCGAGACCTCTGCGAAAAGGGCCGATCTGGTGTTTTGATGGCCGTTGAGACGCTGATCTTGCGGTGCGATGGGGCGTTGAGGGGCGTTTGACTGGCGGCGGGCCCGCCTTTCGGAAGCCTTGCCGGCGTAGACCGCCTTCTCGTCGCCCACGATCAGATCGTCGGCCGCTTCGCTTTTAGTAGGTCTTGGCGCTGGGCCGCAATGCCTGTGGAAATTTGAACAAGGCTCCGCCTTGACCACAGTCCCACAGGCAAAACATCTCCAATAAGGTGGACATTTAACGTGCTACCCAAACCGGACAATTTCATTCGCTATCGCCATCCTACCTGTGGTGAAAGCGGCAATCTATCGTTGACTCATGCCCCGAAAAAAGCGAACGTAAGTTTGGAGCAAGAAGGGCCGATTCTGGCCCCGGCGACAGGGGGGCTAAGACCGCAGCGCCAGAAACGGCGCAAAGTCCTGGCCACAACGTTACAGAGTGAGGAAAGCCGGCAACGTGCGTTGACCGGCACAGCATTGGCTTTCCCTCACACGAGGCGAGGATCGCGGACGGGGAATGCTTGGCTTGTTGCGGAAAAGGGCGAGAGAGGGGCGGTTGAGGCTGCTGCTCCGAATCCTGCCGGTTATACTGGCGATGCTGATGGCCTCCTTCGTCGTCGCGGCGGAGGCACAGGCAACCAATCTCGTCGTCAACATCGTCGACAACGAAGACCCGATCCCGCTTGGCGGCACAATCACCTACTCGGTCACCATAGAAAACGAGGACCTACCCGCCAACTCTTCTCCGGAGACGACGCTCAGACTGAGCATTCCCGGCACCTTCACCTTCACCGGCACAGAAGGCGGCAGCCCCATCACCGGCTGTACGCCGCAGCCGGGCACGGGGCCCGTCACGGTCATCTGCACCGTGCCGCCCATTGCGGGCGGCTCTGCCATCTCCCTCAATGCATTGGTCAAGACCAGCACGCAGGGGGTCTTTTTTGTCAGCGCCGCGGTGCCGGCGGCGCTCTCAGCCAACCCCTCGGCCACCCAGCCCACCACGGTCACCGACGGCACGGACCTGACGCTTGACGTCACCGGTCCGGCAAGTTCCGCCTCGGGCAGCAATGTCGCCTATGATTTCACCGTCCTAAATCTCGGCCCGATGCCCGCCACCAATGTGGTGGTCTCGGTTCCCATTCCGGCTGGGCTTGAGGATCTGGTCTGGCCTGCTGGCTGCGTGCTGTCCGCTGGCAATTATCTCTGCACCATTCCAGGGTCCGTTCCGGTCAACGGAACGGCAAAGCTGCAGCTTAAGGGTCAGATCGCCGTCGCTTCCAATTCTGACATCACCGTGACGGGCGAAATCACCGGCAGCAATCCGCCCGACCGCATCACCAGCAATAACCGCGACACGGTGACGACGGACGTCACAGAGGGGTCTGACGTCAAGATTGCAAAAAGCCGCTCGCCCTCGGGCACGCTGCTGGTGGGCAACCTCGTCACCTTCACGCTGACGCCGAGGTTCACAGGCGAAACCCCGTTCGGTCTCACGATTGTAGACACCCTTCCGGGCGTCTACCGGGTCGATTCCGTTACGCCGGCGGTGGGCAGCGGCTGGACCTGCGATGTGGCAGGCCAGACTGTCACCTGCACGCTGCCATCAGGTGGCGCTCCCGGCCACAACGTGCCGCTCGGCCCCATCACCATCGCGACCACGGTGGTGGCCTCCGGCACTGCCACCAATACAGTGAATATCGCGTCGGAGAGCCCGTTCGATCCGAACTTGGCCAACAATACAGCGACCGACGGTGGCGCTATTATCAGCGAAAATTCCGCGGACCTGCGCGCCAATAAGTCAACCTCGGCCAACCCGGTGCTTGAGGGCACCCCCTTCAACTTCACCATCAGCACCTCGAACCTCGGCAACCAGCCCTTCACCGGCACCATCGTGATGACGGACTCGTTACCTGCCGGACTGAGAGTCGATTCCTATGCGGCGCTGAACGGCTGGACCTGTTCGCCCGCCGTGCCGGTAACCGGCCCCGCACCCATCACCTGCACACGCGACTACACGGCCGGTGCGCCCTTGCCGGTCGGCGCCACCACGCCAGGCGTCGTTCTCGCAACCGTCTCGACGGTCTCCGGCGCAACAACCTTCGCCAATTCCATGACGGTGACAACCGTCAACCCCAACTTCCCCGACCCCAATCTCGTCAACAACACCGTCACCATCAACGTCAATTCGACCGGCGCCGGCGACGAGGCCGATATCTCCGTCGTCAAGACGGCGCTCAACCCCACGATCGCCTCGGGCGATATCCAGCAGTTCGCGATCGAAATCGTCAACGCCGGCAGCGGGGCCTCGTCCACCATCACCTTCACCGATGACCTGACCGGGCTCATCAACAACAAGACGGGCGCCAGCAACGGTTTCGTCCAGGGCTCGTGGACGCCTAATTCAGCAACGGGGATGAACTGCTTGCCGACGGCGCTGGGCGGGCCCACCGGCACGGCAGTGCGTTTCAGCTGCAACATCGCCACACTGCCGGTCTGTACCGCCGGGATCAACTGCCCGGTGGTTCAGCTCACCGTGCGGCCCGGCGGCAATGCCGGCACGCGCACCAATAGCGCAATCGCCAAATCGAGCGTCACCTACGATCCCAACCTGGCGAACAACACCGGCAGCGCCAGCTTTAACGTGACGGCGCTTGCCGACGTGACCATCGGCAAGACGGTCAATCCGTCCAATCCGAGGGCAGGCCAGGCTTTCACCTATGTGCTCGCTGCCACCACCACCCCGGACGGCAGGAGTGCGGCGGAGAATGTAACCGTCACTGACACGTTGCCGTCCGGCCTGATCTTCCTTGGCGCCGTACCGTCCTCCGGCAGCTGCTCCAAGCTTCCGACGGTTGGCAAGATCGTCGATAGTCCTATCGCAGAGCAGTCCACCTCGGGCGTGCTGGAGTGCAATCTCGGCACCATTGGCAGCGGTGCGCAGCGGACCGTGACGGTCACCGTCGCGGCCACCACCGCGTTGGCCAACACCACCGTCACCAACAACGCGGCCGTCACCTCCCCCACCACACCGGGTGATGACCCCAACAACAATTCCGCCTCCGTCAACGCGAACATACAGCCCCCCACGCTCGATCTGCAGATCAGCAAGGTGGACACGCCGCCGCCGGAGTTCGGGCCGGACCCCATCGGCATCGGGTCGGATATGGTCTATGGGCTGATCGTCACCAACAACGGCCCCTCGGCAGCGCAGGATGTCGTGGTCACCGATACCTTGCCTGCGGGCTTCCTTGCCTACAAGTCGGTGAGCGCGCCGCCCGGTGTGATCTGCAGCGGGCCCACAGCTGGCAATGTGAACTGTAACATCCCGCTGATGCTCTCGGGTGCGGTCCGCGTTATCAAGCTCACCATGACCGGCACGGCGCGCGGCGTTGCGGAGAACGTCGCGACGCTGTCATCGCCCGAGATCGCGGCCGGCTGGGACACCAATCCGCTGAACAACACCGACAGCGAATCCACCACCGTGCGCACCCGTGCCGACGTGGAGGTCGTCAGCAAGACGCCGTCCCAGTCGCCGGTGGCGCTGTTCGAGCCGTTCAGCTTCGAGATCAAGGTTCGCAACAATGTCGGGCCTGGCCTGTCGGAGGCGGACTCGGTCGTGCTGTCGGACGCGCTGCCGGCCGGCATGAAGCTCGTGGGCAGCCCCACGGGGGTGGTCACGGCCGGCACCACCACCGCGAACAGCTGCACGGGTGCAGCAGGAGATGCGTCATTCGCCTGCTCGTTTGGCACCATGAGTTCCGGCGCCGAAGTCACGGTCACCGCGCCGGTTCAGGTCGAGGAGGCGTCCAGCACGCAGCAGGTTTTCACCAACACGGCAAGCGTCGCCACGATCTCGCTGGAGGAGAACACCGCCAACAACTCGAACTCCGGTCAGGTGACGGTCGAAAGCACGGCGCTCGCGGGGCTGGTCTTCCGCGACTTCAATAACAACGGTGTCCAAGACCCCGGTGACAGCGGCATCGGCGGCATCGAGATGACGTTGACCCGCACCGGGGGCGGCACAGCGGTCACCTTCACCGTCGCCACCACGGCGGACGGCAGCTACTTCTTCCCCGCCGTTCCACCGGGAACCTATACGGTAACCCGCGGCACGGTCGACGACCCGCTGCTGATCAACGGGCGCGCCATTCCCGGCAGTGCGGGCGGCAGTGCCGTAAGCGCCGTCGCGATCAACGGGGTCTCGCTCTCCGCCGGCACCGCCACGGGCTACGATTTCACGCTGGTGCCTGCCGCCAACATATCGATCAGCAAGGCGCTGCTTGCCGGGCCGACGGTCAATCCGGACGGCAGCTTCGATGCGACCTTCCGGCTCACGATCAACAACCCCAGCATCCAGTCGCTCGTCAGCCTGGTGGTGACGGACCAGTTGGCAGGAGGGCCGCCGCTGTTCGGCAGCTTTGCCGCGAGCCCCACGCAACCCGGCACCTATGGCATTCTGGCGGCTCCCTCCGGCAGCTGCGGCGGCCTCAATGCCGCCTTCAACGGCAGCAGCGACAAGGCCGTGGCCAATGGCTTCACGCTTGATTCCAGCGCCAGCTGCACGGTGGACTTCAGCATCAGGGTCATGCCCTCCATTCCGCTGCCGCCGCTGCAGAACGGTGCTCGCTATTTTAACCAGGCGAGCGTTGCCGGGCAGGGCGGTGGCACGGGTGAAGCTGTCTCCTCCGCGTCGCAGCTCGTGCCGCTGTCGCCAGACCTCAGCCAGATGACCATCAGCAAGGTGCTGACGGGTTACCAGGACAAGGACGGCAGCCGCTCCATCACGCAGGATGATGTTCTGTCGTTCAAAATCACCGCCACCAACACCGGCAGCTTGCCGCTGACCAATGTGGTGGTCTCCGACAACCGCATCTCGCCGGACAGCAACGCCTGCCCGGTGCTGCAGCCGGGCGAGATCTGCGTTCTGACCGGCGCCTACACCGTCACCCTCGCCGACGTGCAGGCGGGCGCTGTTGTCAACACCGCGACGGCCGACAGCGACGAAACCAATCCCATCACGGCAACCGTCACCACGCCCGTCGTTGCCGTGGTGGACAAGAACACGCTGACCAAGACGGCCCTCGTCAGCACCGTCACGCGCGGCGAGAAGGTGCCCTATGTGATCGTGGCGGAGAAGGTGCCGTTCAACCCTGCGCGGATCGTGGACGTGATGCCGCCGGCCTTCAACTATGTGGGAGGCAGTGGCGTTGCCAATGGCAAGAAGGTGGAGCCCTCGGTCGAAGGCCGGAATCTCACCTTCGACGGGCTGGTCCCGGACAATACGGGTAAGATCAAGCTGGAGCTCACGCTGGTCGCCACCGCCGCCGTCAACCCGGGCGTGGCGGTGAACCAGGCGCAGCTGGTCGACCCGCGCTCCGGACAGGTGGTTGCCACCGCCAGGGCGCGCGTCACCATTCTGGCCGAGGCCGTGTTCGACTGCGGCGACATCATCGGCAAGGTGTTCGATGACCAGAACCGCAACGGCTACCAGGACGAGGGCGAGCCGGGGCTGCCTGCGGTGCGCGTCGCCACCGTGGGCGGGCTGCTGATCACCACCGACTCCAATGGCCGCTTCAACATCCCCTGCGCCGATATTCCGGATGCCGACATCGGCTCCAATTTCATCGTGAAGCTCGACACCCGCACGCTGCCCACCGGCTACCGCGTGACGACCGAGAACCCGCGGCGCGTGCGCCTCACCCGCGGTAAGGTGGTGAAGCTCAATTTCGGCGCCTCGATTTCCCGGCTGGTAAAGCTCGAGCTCAACGGCAAGGTCTTCGAGCAGGGCTCCGCCGCGCTGCTGCCCAAGTGGGAAGGGGGGCTCGACAAGCTTATCTCGGCGCTGCAGGCGGAGACCTCGGTGCTCGAAATCACCTATCGCGGCAGCGATGGCGCGCTGGCCAAGGCGCGGCTGCGTGCGGTGAAGAACGAGATCGCCCGGCGCTGGCAGGTGGTTCCCGATCACTATGACCTTGCGATCGACACGCGCATCGTCTCCGGGGGGGCGCCGTGAGGGCGGGGCGGCTGGCACTGGTCTCGGCGCTGCTGCTGTGCGGCACGGCGCTGGCGCGCGCCGGCGAGGCGGGGGACGCGCTGTTCTCGATCAGCGTCGACGGCCAGCACGTGGCCGGAACGCCGGGCACGCCGGACAACAACCGCAAGACCGACTTGGCGCTGGAACAGGCCGACATCCAGGTGAAATATGACGGTCTCAACGCCAAGCCCATGCTCAATGCCGCAACCACCTCGTCGCGCCGCTCTTTCGCGGTGGGCGAGGAGGTCGAAATTCTCGCGTCGAGCAACTATCCGGCCTATATCGCGCGCCAGGAAATCCGCATTTTCGCCACCGGCAAGCATGCGCCGGCAGCCCCCATCGCGGTCGTCAAGGTGGGCAAAGACAACGTCGCGCGCTGGACCATGCCGGAGGCCCCCGCCACGCAGGGCTTCGACGATTTCGTCTATGTGTTGCGCGTCTATGACGCCAAGGGCCGTTTCGACGAGACGCGCCCGCTGACCCTGGTGCGGCGCTCCTCGCTGGATACCGCACCGGCGGAGGAGGGGCCGGCGGCGCCCGGCTTCAGCGGCGACAACACCTCCTTCCGCAACATCCGCGTCGATGGCGGGGCCGTCACTGTCGCGGGCCGCAACGTGCCTGCGGGCGCCACGGTGGATGTGCTGGGCGAGCAGATCCCGGTCGACGGCGATGGCCGCTTCGTGGTGCAGCGTATCCTGCCGGTTGGCGAGCACGATGTCGACGTGGCGCTGAAGGGCGAGAAAGACGGCAGCCTCACCTTCGACCGCAGCATTAACATCCCCTCGAGCGAGTGGTTCTATGTCGGCCTCGCCGATCTGACGCTCGGCTCCAAGACCGGCTCGAAACACATCGAAGACGTGGCGCCGGGCGAATATGACGGCGTCTATGACAAGGGCCGCGCCGCCTTCTACCTGAAGGGCAAGATCAAGGGCTCATGGCTCCTGACGGCCGCGGCCGACACGGGCGACGGCAGCGTCGAGAACATGCTGACGGGCCTGGACGAGAGGAACCCCCAGAGCTTCCTCAAGCGCATCAACCCCGAGGACTATTATCCGGTCTATGGCGACGAATCGGTGGCGATCGAGGATGCGCCGACGAGCGGCAAGTTCTACGTCCGCGTCGAGCGCGGCGACAGCCGGGTGGTGTGGGGCAACTTCAAGACCGATATCCGCGGCACCGAGTTCCTGCGCAACGACCGCGCGCTCTATGGCGCGAATGTCGTGCTGAAGACCGATAGGATGGCGCCCTCGGGCGAGCGTTCCGGCGAACTCCACGGCTATGCCGCACAGCCGGGCACGCTGCCGCAGCGCGACGTGTTCCGCGGCACCGGCGGCTCGGCCTATTTCCTCACCCACCAGGATATCACCACGGGGTCGGAAACGCTTTATATTGAAGTGCGCAATCCGGTGACGGGCCGCGTGGTCGACCGCAAGACGCTGGTTTTCGGCCGCGACTATTCGATCAACTATGTGCAGGGCGTCGTCCTGCTCAACGAGCCGCTGTCCTCCAGCACCGACAACGGCAATCTGGTGCGCGACGGTGCGATCGGAGGCAACCAGCAATATCTCGTCGCGGCCTATGAATATGTGCCCACGGCGGGCGACGTCGACGGCTATGTCTATGGCGGCCGGGCCCAGCAATGGGTAGGCGACCATGTCCGGCTGGGCGTCACCGGTGCATTGGAGAACACGGGCGCCGCGGACCAGAAGCTGGGCGGCGCCGACATCCAGTTCTACAAGTCCGAGCAGACCTTCCTCGAAGGCGAAGTGGCGGTGTCGGAAGGCCCCGGCTTCGGCTTCTCGGAGTCGCTTAATGGCGGCCTCACTGTCACCGAACCAGGCATCGCCGGCAGCGCGGGCGATACAGCCATGGCCTATCGCGTGCTGGGCCGCCTCGACCCGGGCGAGGTCATTCCCGGCGCCAAGGGCGATCTCCAGGCGAGCTTTGCCTACAAGCAGTCCGGCTTCTCGACGCTGGACGAGCAGGTGACGGAGGACCGCTACGAATATGGCATCAAGGGCGATCTCGAACTCTCGAAGCGCCTGACGTTCAATTTCTACGGCGACCGGCTGGAGAGCGGCGGCGACGTCACTCAGAACCAGGGTGGCGCGGACCTCACCTATATGATGAAAGAAGACCTGTCGGTGTCGCTGGGCGTCCAGCAGCTTGACGTCAACAACCCCGAGAACGACGTTGATGGAACCCGCACCGACACGGCGCTGAAGCTCACCCGCATCTTGAGCGACACCTCATCCGTCTATGTCTTCGGCCAGGCCACCCTGGCGCGCACGGGCAATGTCGACCTCAACAACCGCGGCGGCGTGGGCGGCACGCGGCAATTCACCGACACGATCGACGGTTCGGCCGAAATTTCCTATGGCGATGGCGGCATCGGCGGCAGGGCGCTGCTCAGCTACCAGCCCGTCGCGTCGGACCGCTACTATATCGGTTATGCGCTGGACCCCGGCAATTACGTCGCCAACGATCTCCTGTCAGGCAAGCAGAATGACGATCTCGGCGGCATCGTCGCGGGCGTCAGGCACGGCTTCAGCGAGCGGCTCTCAGTCTATGCCGAGAACAAGTATAATTTCTGGTCGGACCAGCCGAGCCTCACCCAAGTCTATGGCGTCACCTATACCCCCACGCCTGAATGGAAGCTGGGCGGCGCCATCGAATCCGGCAAGGTGTGGGGGAACACGGCGGACCTGGGCTTCGACAACAACAACTTCAACCGCAACGCGGTGTCCGCCACCGCCGTTTATAATCCGAACGACAAGATGACGGCCTCGGTCAAGGGCGAGGTGCGTTTCGACGACGGCAACAGTGCCGATGGCGGCGATCAGACGGCCTACTATCTTGCGGCGCGCTATTCGAACGCGCTGAGCGAAAACTGGCGGGTGCTGGCGGCACTCGATGCCGTGGTGTCGGATGCGACAGACTCCTCTATCGGCGGCAATTACGTGCAGGCCTCCGTCGGCTACGCCTATCGACCGGTGTTGAACGACCGGCTCAATGCACTGGCGAAATATGTCTATGTTTACGACGTGCCGGGGCCGGACCAGGTGAATATCGACGGGCAGACCGGCGGCCCCTCGCAGCAGAGTCACATCTTCAGCGTCGACGCCACCTATGACCTGACGCAGATGGTCTCGATCGGCGGCAAGTACGGCCTCCGCATCGGCGAGTGGAAGCAGGAGGATGGCAGCGGCTGGGAGAACTCGACCGCCCAGCTCGGCGTCATCCGCGCCGATCTCCACGTCGTGAAAAAGTGGGACGTCATGCTTGAGGGCCGCTGCCTCTGGGAAAATGCCAGCCAATCAGCCAACTGGGGCGCGGTGGCCGCATTGTATCGGCAGATCAACGACAATTTCGACGTGGGCGTGGGTTACAACTTCGGGCGCTATTCGGATGACCTCGCGGACCTCTCCGCCAACGACCAGGGCTTCTTCGTGAATGCGATTGGGAAGCTGTAGGCGTTTGTGGTTATCCTTTCGTCTTGCCGTCACACCGGCTTTCGCCGGTGTGACGGGTCCAAGAAACGTGTAGAAAGCCTACCGCTGCTCCTCGCCGCCTGCCGCCACGATTACGCCGATGATCATCAGCCCCGTCAGGATCAGCCTGATCCCGGCGCTCGCGCCGAAGGTGTTGAGCATCGTCACCAGCAGATACATGAACAGCGCCGCACCCCAGATGCCCGGCACGTTCGCCCGGCCACCCGCAACCGACGTGCCGCCGATCACCACCGTGGCGATGGAAGCCAAAAGAAATTCCTCGCCCATATTCAGCGCCGCGCCGCGCGAAAAACCCGACAGCAGGATACCGCAGACGCCCGCGAGGAAGGCGCTCAGCACATAGGTCAGGAAGCGGGTGCGGCCAACATTCAGCCCGGCAAGCCACGCCGCACGGCTGTTCTGGCCCACCGCCAGCACGCTGCGGCCATAGACGGTGCGGCTCAGCACCACCGCCATCGCAACAGAGAGCGCCAGCACCGCGATAGCCATGATGGGAATGCCGAGCACCTGGGCCTCGGCGAATTGCGCCAGCGGCTCCGGCGGCTTGATGCGGATGCCGCGGCCATAGGATATGGCGGCCGACAGAACGAGGAAGCTCGATGACAGCGTGGCGATGATGGGCGGAATGCGCAGGATGCGGATGAGGCCATAGTTGAAAATGCCGACAAGGGTGGCCGCCCCCAGCGCAGCCACGATGCCGATCGCCATGCGGCCCGTGTCCTCGTCCATCACCTTCATGGCGACGGCGCCGGAGAGGGTGATGGTGGCGGGGATCGAGAGGTCGACGTTGCCGGGCCCCGTGGTGATGACCATCATCTGGCCGAGACCGACGATGATGGTGAATGTGGCGAATGACAGCGCCGCCGTCAGGATGGCGCCCGCGCCCTGGCCATGTGTATAGGCGATGGTGGCGAGCCACACGGCGAGTGCGGCGCCGAAGGAGTAGACCCAGGGCTGGCGCAACAACTTGGCCCTCATCGTTTCTGCTCCCCATAAGATACGAGCGCCCTGAGCGCCAGCACGATGATCAGGATCGCCCCTTGCGCGCCGATTTGCCAGTCAGGCGAGATCTTCAGGAAGATGAGGAAGGAGCCCGCCAGCGCCAGCGTCAGCGCGCCGACTACCGCACCCAATGGCGAGACACGCCCGCCGATGAATTCGCCGCCGCCGAGGATGACGCCGGCAATGGAATAGAGCGTGTAGCGGTCGGCCACATGCGCGTCGCCCGAGGTGGTGAGGCCGAGGAGGGCCAGCCCCGCGAGCACGCCGAAGAAACCGGCGAGCATGTACATGATGACCTTGGTCTTCAGCATCGACCAGCCGGCGCGGCTCAGCGCCTTGGGGTTGCCGCCCGCCCCGCGCGCGATGACGCCATAGGAGGACAGCATGAGGGCCAGGTGCACCACCACGCCGATGACGATGGCGGCGATGATGGGAAAAGGCGCGTAAGGCACGTGCACATTCATGATGGCCTTGAGCCACTCGGGCGATTTGCCGCCGGGTGACGGCAGGATCAGCACTGCGATGCCAAGCCACACGAAGGATAGGCCCAGCGTCACGACAATCGAGGGCAGATTGCGGATGTGGATCAGCGCACCCACTGCGCCATAGGCGGCAATCATTGCCAGCAAGGCGAGGACGCCGAGGGCTGGATTGTCAAACAGCAGCGTGGCGCCGATGCAGCTCACGAGGCCTACGAAGGGACCGATGGAGAGGTCGAGGTCGTTCACCGTGATGACGAACATCTGCGCGATGGTGGCGAGCGCAATCGGCACCGCATATTGCAGCATCAGATTGAGCCCGAAATAGCTCATGGTCCGCGGCTGCACGTAGAAGGTTGCGGCCAGCACCACGGCGAGGGTGAGGAAGGGCAGGGCCTGGCGCAGGAAGCGGCGGTTCATGCCGTGTGCTCCGCAAAACTCGCTTGCAGCATCTTTTCTTCGGTGAGTTCATCGACCCCCAGCGAGGCGGCGATTGCGCCGTCGCGGAACACGTAGGCGCGGTCGCAGTGAGTCAGCTCCTCGATTTCGGTCGTGTACCAGACGAAAGTGCGTCCCTTTTCGGCCTCCGCCCGGATCATCGCATAGACCTCCTGCTTGGTGCCGATGTCGACGCCACGCATCGGGTCGTCCATCAGGATGATCGCGGCGTCAGAGGCGAGTGCGCGGGCGAATAGCGCCTTCTGCTGGTTTCCGCCCGACAGGGTGAGGATGTTATTGTTGACGTCCGGCGTGCGGATGGCCATCCGCTGCTTCCATTCCCCGGCGAGCCTTGCCTCGGCCGCCAGGTCGATCAAGCCGCCCTTGCGGAGTGCCGCCAGCGAGCGCGTGGTGATGTTGCGGCCGATGGACCAGAGATTGAACACGCCGTCCGACTGCCTGTCGCCGGCGATGAAGGCGAGCGCGCCCTTCATCGACGCCTGGCGGTGCTCATAGATCTGCAGCAGCATGCGCGTCTGGCCATGGCCCGCGAGTCCGGTGAGGCCGACGATCTCGCCTTTGCGCGCCTCCAGTGCCGCGGTGCCGCCGCTGCGCGGCTGGGCACTGACCATCACCTCCGCGCCCGCCATTCGCGCAGCGCCGCGCTTGTGCTCGCGCGCTTCAGAGCCCATGGCGGCAACCAGCGAGTTGCGGGTGAAGCCGGAAGCCTTGCGGTCCGCCACGGTCTTCCCATCCTTCATCACCACGATGCGGTCGGCAGTCGACAGGATTTCGCCGAGGAGATGCGAGATCAGGATGACCGCGGCGCCGCGCGCCGTCTCCCTTTTCACATAGGCGAGGAGCTGCTGCGCGCTGACCGCATCGAGCGATGAAGTGGGCTCGTCAAGGATAACGAGACGCAGCTTCCCGTCCGTCACCGTGAAAGCGCGGGCGATCTCCGCCATCTGGCGCTGGCCGATGGCGAGGTCGGCAATCTCGTCATCAGGCGATATGCCGTGGTTGGGAAAGATCTCGTCGAGCTTCTGGCGGATCAGCGCGCGGGCGCGGCCCTTCCAGCCCAATCCTTTCAGCGGCCGGTGCACGATGCGCACATTCTCCGCCACCGTCAGGTTGGGGCAGAGGGAGAGTTCCTGGAACACGCAGCGTACGCCTTCCGCCTGCGCGGCAGCGGCCGTCCACTGGCGGTCATAGGGCTTGCCGGCGATGGCGAGCGTTCCGGCCGAGGGTGTGAGGTTGCCGCTTAGCACATGCATGAGGGTGGACTTGCCTGCCCCATTATGGCCGACAAGCCCAAGGCATTCGCCGGCGGCAACCGTCAGGTCTACGCCCGCCAATGCACGGACGGCGCCGAAGGATTTTTCGACGCCGTCCAGTCTGATGGCTTCGGAGGCCAAGTCCTTACTTGCCCGCGATCACCTTCTGGGCGTCGGCCTGGCTGTATTCCACATTGGCAACGCCGCCCTTCTCGGTGGTGGCGAGGTTCTGTTCCAGCGTGTCCTGGTCGATGCGCAGGAAGGGCACGGTCAGGTCCTTCGGCACATCCTTGCCATCGAGGATTTGCTGGGCCACCCAGAAGGCGAGGGTGGAGACGCCCGGCGCGATCGAGACGGACATGGTCTCATAGCCGTTCTTGTCCTTCTGCTCCTTCCACCACTGCAGCTCGTCCTGGCGGTTGCCCATGATGATGGTGGGAGTGGGGCGCCCGGCGGCAGCGAAGGCCTGGGCGGCGCCATAGCCGTCACCACCCTGCGTCACCACGGCCTTGATCTCGGGCAGCGAGGGCAGGATGCCGGCCACGGCCTTCTGCGCCACTTCCTGCGCCCAGTCGCCATGGACGGAGCCGACGATCTTGAACTGCGGGTTCTTCTTCACCTCCTCGTTGATGCCCTTGGAGATGGCATCATCCACGAAGACGCCCGCGAGGCCGCGGATTTCGAGCAGGTTGCCGCCTTCCGGCATCTTCTTGGCGAGATATTCGACTTCCGAAGCGCCCATCTTCTCGAAATCGACGGCGATCCGCCAGGCGCAGGGCTCGGTCACGATGCCGTCGAAGGAGACGACCACAATGCCTGCGTCGCAAGCCTGCTTGATGACGCCGTTCAGCGCATCCGGCGAGGCGGCATTGACGACGATGGCGTTATAGCCCTGCAGGATCAGGTTCTGGATCTGGGCAGCCTGTTCCGTCACCTGGTTCTCGGAGGTGGTGAAGGGGTCGGCGGCGGCGACGACGCCGTCGGCCACCGCCTGCTTGGTCACCTTGTCCCAGCTCTTCAGCATGGCCTGACGCCAGGAATTGCCGGCGTAGTTGTTGGACAGCGCGATCTTCTTGTCCTTGGTATCGGCCATGGCCGGCCCGGCCGCCATCAGGGCGGCAATGGCGATAGTGCAGGCGAGTGTCTTCTTGAGCATGTGGGGGTCCTCCCAGGACGTTTCTCGAGCCTCCCTGATGGGGCTCATGCCTGCATGCTAACATATTAGTTGGCGGCGGCAATGCCGTCCGAGACGCCCTCTCAGCCTTGGCACACGCTACGGCGGCAGCAGGGCCTGGAACTCGCGTTGCAATGCGGGATCGAGCATGAGTGGAGAGGCCTGGACGGCGGCTCCCAGGCCGAGCATCGCCCCGATCATCGCTGCGTCGCGCTCGAACTTGCTGAAGGACGTGCATCGTCCCAGTTCCAGCCAGCCCGCACTGTGCAGGACGAAATCGGCGCCAGACAAGATGGCTGCCGCGTTCGCGCTGGCGCCTTCATAGCCGGCCTGGCCATCATCGACCTTTGCGGACGTCACCCCGCCGTCTCCGCGCGCCGGAACCCCGAGCCTTCTCGCCAGCCTGACAGAGAACATCTGTACCATGTGCGCAACCGGATCGCCGAAAACGGGCAACATGCTTCGCATCGAGAACGGCAGTGCATATATCCCCATCACCACAGGCGCACCGGGCGACCAGAGCTGCGCAAGCGCAAGCCCCGCCATCACCTCCGCGTAGCCCTGCATGAGGGCGCCTGACACTGTCACCGGCGAGGTCGCCCCCATCATCATGTAGGACGTCACCATGGCGCCCTCGCCACAGCGGGCGATGGTCCGCAGGCACTTCAGCGGGTTTTCCTTGAAGGTGAGGGGTGGCGTGGAGTTGATGAGATGCAGCAGATTGCACGAACCTGCCTGTGCCGCCCGCCCTACCGCCTTGCTCACCAGCGAGATGACATCCCGGGCTGCCGTTGGCGAGGCGACGGTGCCCATGAAGGGCTTGTCCGAATGCGCGAGGTGGGCCCAGGCCATTTCCAGGGGCCGCGCCGCCTCGGGCACGTCATTCATCACGCATAGCATGTGCCCGGTGCAGGTCAGCGCTGACGCTTCATGCGCCAGACGGACGAGCTCGGTGTAGTGCGCCAGGCTGCCGGGCTGGCGCTGGCCGTCGCGGAGGAGAACGTTCGGCGGACCATAGACCGGGGCGAACACGGGCCGCTCGCCATCGCCGATGGTCACGTCACGCTGCGGGTTCCGGCCGCGCAGGGTTACGCGGGGAGGAGCGCTGCTGCGGATGATGGCGCGCAGCGCTTCGCCATCTAGGTACACCCGGTCCTCCACCACGCGGGCACCGTGCTGCCGCCACATGTCCAGTGTTTCAGGGTCACCCTCGAAGCGGACGCCCGTTTCGGCAAGAATCCTGTCCGCACCTTGCTCAATGAGCACCAGCAGCTCATCGTCCGCCACATTCCCGTTGGGCGGCGGGAGGCCGGCCCAATTCTCAGGAACGGCGGAGCTGTCAACCACTTGAGCCGAAGGCCCAGACGATGACAGCATCATAGTAGGGATCGTCTGAAATGGTGACCTCCTGGACCCTCAGCGGCGTCAGACCTGCTTCGCGGGCGCAGTGGGACGCAAGGCTGGCAGACAGGTAGCGATTGTCATGTCCTTCCATGTCGATGAAGCGCGCACTTCTGATCCAGTCCGCCCCAGCCAGGCGCCCCGCGGGAGCGAGAGCATCACAGGCAGCCTGGAATGCAACGCGATAGGCGCCAGCATCCGCCGCCAGCCCGAAACACCCCACCGCAGTGACAAGATCGAAACCTGCTTCCCTGCCCGGAATGGTCCAAGGGGCGAGGCAGTCCATGACATGATAGCTCCAGCTCAGCCGCCGCACCGCTTCGATATCGGCCGGCGTTTTCCCTAGCAAGCCCAGAGTCTCGCCATAGCACGGCGGAAGCTCGGCGCTTTCCTTGAAGCCGGCCAGCACATGCAGCGCTTCAGGCACGAGGTCGCAGGCGCAGATCGAACCCGTCGGAGACACGCCGATCGACCAGTAAAGCGTCGTGACACCTGCTCCGAGATCGGCCCAGTTCCGTGGACTGCCGCCATGCTGGAGCAGCATCGACTGGATCTCCTCAACGCCCTGGCCGGGAATGAGGCGATCATTGAAATAGCGCTGTCGATAATCCTCGAAATAGGCAAGGTGCGTGGCACTGAGTTCGGATGGGGCGATCTGCTCCAGCAGGCGGTGGTCCCGGCGCAAATCGCCATCCGCCTCACGCAGCCATCCGCCGATGGCATCGGTGACCGGTCTAGACATCGGCGGCCTGCATTGCGCCATTTTCCGTCCTTTCGCTCGGCATGAGCCAGCTGATGATGGCTGAAAGCAGGGCGGCACCGAGCATCATGAGGTAAACCGGCTGGAACGAGCCGGTCGACTCCTTCATCACACCGCCCAGCATGTTGCCTACGATGCCGCCAAAGCCCAGGGCGATGTTTCCGAACGCGAAGACGAGCGCCGCACTTCCGAGCCCGAACATGTGGCTGATGTAAGCAGGCACCAGCCCGAAGATCGCGTAGAAGGAAATGCCGAACGTCACCGCGGCGAGATAGACCGGCAGCTGGCCGGCGCCTTGCTTCGCAATCACGACGAGGCAGCAGGACACCGCAAGCACCAGGTATGTGATAAACATGCCCCAGCGGACGGTGATGCGGTCTGCCAGGGCGCCGATGGCAAATCCGCTGAACATGCCCACGATGCCAATGAACCGCCAGACATAGGCGGAGGTGTCGGCTGTGTAACCCGCTTCGCCCTGCAGATAGGCCGAGAGATAGGTCTGATAAGGCATGCAGGACAGGCCATTCAGGAACATCATGAAGATGATGGTGGCGGTCAGTCCCTTCGGCAGCGCTGCAAGGCGCGCCGCCAGGGAGGTGCGCGGTCCGGGGGCCGCCGGCAGATCAGAGGGGGCTTCACGCTTCCCAAGGCGACGCAGCCTCAGGAAGCCGAGAATCGCAAGGGCCCCGACGATCAGGCACGTCGCAATCCAGAGCGAACGCCAGCCGAAGGCAGGCAGCAGGAGCGTGAGCAGGAAGCTATTGACGAAAATGCCATAGCTCGTGCCGGAAGACATGAGGCCCAGAGCCTTGCCCTGGTGCTGCTTCGGGACGATTTCCTTCGACACTTCGACCATTGGCACCCAGATCGCAGCGGCACAGCCGCCGAGAAGGGTGAGCAGGATAGCGATCATCAGCACGCTCTGCGCGGCCGCAAGGGCGCCAAGTCCGGTAACGCAAATTGCGATCGAGCCGAGAATCATCGGCAGCGCCCCGAGGCGGACCGTCAGGAATCCCGCCATCAATGCAGCGACCATGAAGCCTGCCTGAACGGCACCAGACATCACGCCCATGACACCATATGAGAATGGAATGTCGCTGCGGATCGCCTCGACCATCGCCGGGAACAGGTAGAGCCCGAACCCATAGGTGGAGGCGATGAAACCGGTGAACAACAGTACCGCCTCGACGCTCCGGCCGCTCTGTGCTGTCACGTTCTCGTCCTAGTGAAAGCCAACATCCGTTCTCCGGAACACGGCGACCATGCGGGAGGAAGCGGGTGACCAGGGCGCACCGAGGTAGTCGCCGAATACCGTCTCGAGCCGCCATCCCGGAGGGACGTGTTCATCAATCCACCTGCGAGAATAGCGGTGGAGGGTCATGCCCGAAAGCCAGCGCTCCTTCTTGAGAGAGGGGGTGTCGAGTTCATAGCGGAACTCGAATGAGATGGCGGATCCATCCGGCTCATGCATCTGCGCGGACCAGCGGTGAAGACGCGCGGAATCCCCGGCTGCCCGCGTCCAGTCCAGGCGCCATGTGCCGTCCTCACGGGACGGATCGTAATAGTCAGGCTCGGGCGGTTCCTGATGGATACGGGGAAAGCATGAGAGATCCACCAGCATCGTGCCACCCGGTGCCACATGCCGCGCAACCGCGGCGAGGGCCAATGCCCCTTCAGGGGGAGGAAGCAGTTGCAGTGCTTCGCGGGGAATGATGGCGAACTCGAACCTTGCGGGCAGGCTGAGCGTGCGCATGTCGCCTGCAATTGCTGTCACTTCTCCAGCGCCGGGTATGGAAACCGCGGCAGCGGCAGCTTTTTTTGCCATCGCCGGTTCGAGATCCACGACGGTAAGGCAGCCGGCAAGGTCCACAATCCCGCGCGACAACCTGCCGGCACCACACGGGATCTCCAGCACCCTCGGCCGGCTGGTCCCGATCAGAGAACGGATGAAAACCATATCTCGCGTCTCAGTGTATTCAAGCTCATAGATTGATGCGCGCAGGCTATAAGGCATGGGCGAGGCCTGCTTGCTCCATGGCAAGATGCCGAAGGACTTCAGGGTGCAAGACGGCGCCTCCCGAAACGACACATCCATTGCGGGATACGGGATCGTCCACACCTTCGCACACAGAGCGGGCAAGGCCAAAGAGATACCGCCAGACATTGGCGCTGGTCGCGCGTGCGGCTGTCAGCGGTACCGAGGCCGGCATTGCATCGATCTTGCAGTGCAGCACGCCGTGCCGCTCATAGAAGGGCGCATCATAGGTCGTTAGCTGGTCGAAGCTTGGCATGTAACCGCGGCCATACCCACAGGTCACGTCGACGATCACGGAGCCGGGCTTCATGCGCCGCACCAGGTGCTCGCTGAGCATTTCCGGCGTGTCGTAGGTGGAGATCAGAATGGCGCCCACGACCAGGTCCGCTTCGAGAACTGCGGCCTCGAATGCAGCAGGCTCGTTGAGCATGAAACGGACATTGGCCGGCATGCCGGCCATGAAGCGGCGCAGCCCTTCCCAGCGTGTGCCGAACACGGTGACGTCGGCTCCCATCGCCGCGGCGAGCCGGGCCGCTGCACCGCCCGCATTGCCGTATCCGATCACCACCACCTTCGGGCGCGGCGCACCCGGAACATCGGACAGCAATACGCCGCTTCCACCCATGTGGGCTTGCAGATGATAGGCACCGAGAAGAACGCCAAGCTTTCCCGAGATCTCGTTGTCCGAAACGGGCACCGGGAATTCATCTCGAACGGTGCGGAAGAACTCCAGCGCGTAGGCGCTCATGCCGCTGGCCCGCATGGCTTCGACCAAGGCAGCGTTGCCCTCCGCATGCATGAAACTCGCCAGATGGAGTCCGGGCCTGAAGAACCGGTACTCCTCCGGGCCCGGCGCCTTGTATTTGAGGACCAGGCTGCAACCCGACCAGGCCTCTTCACAATCCACGATCCTGGCTCCAGCAGCCATGTAAGCCGCATCCCCGAACCCGGCGAGCGTTCCTGCGTCCGTCTCGACCAGCACCTGATAACCGCGCGCAATGAACTCAGCCACATGCTCCGGAAGAAGGATGACCCGTCTTTCACGGCTGCGACGTTCCCGGAGGACCGAGACAGTGCGCATAGCCTTCCCCGCGACTTCATCCATGGAACTGATCGCCGCGCGTATGTTCGGTGATGACCTCCCGCTTGGGGCTGAAAGCATGCCTCAACGAATCGATCGCCTTGTGCGGGTCGGCCTTGCCGCAGACAAAGACATCAATCGCGGCGTAGCCGTACTCGGGCCAGGAATGGATGCTCATATGCGACTCTGCCAGGATCAGCACTCCGGTAACGCCCATTCCCTCGCCGAAGTGGTGGAGATTGGCGTTCAGAACAGTCGCTCCCGCCACCTTCGCGGCCGCGACCATCGCAGTCTGGACGGTGGCGGGATTGTCGACGTTGCTGCACTCCCAGAACTCCGCAAGGACATGCCGGCCGAGAAAGTGAGGGACCTCCAGATCACGCTTCGGAGGCAATGGGTAGCCTTTGTCGGAATGATCCGTTGGAGTTCCCGATAGAAATTTACTTTACGTAAGAAGCAACCTTAGCATACATTAATCTCCAATCAAGTAGATTCTTACGTAAGGGAATCGTCCCACGCCGAGTTATGATGTTCGGCGGAAACGCGGCAAGCGAGGTGTCGATAGCTAATTAACTTGTCCGGTTTTGGTAGCACATCAAATGTCCGCTTCTTGTCTTTTGTTCTCCTGTGGGACTGTGGGCAAGGCGGAGCCTTGTCCACATTTCCACAGGTGTTGCGGCTGAGCGGATTTAAG
>NZ_JADCDB010000018.1 GCF_020252395.1 Aestuariivirga sp. | reverse complement strand
GGCCAAAAACGCTCATGAACTTCATCATTCGCACAACCCTTCGGGCTTCCGTCCGGCTCATGCTGACCCCCAAAAAAGGGCCAGCCTACCGGACAGATCGTGTGCTACTTAAACCGGTCATATCGTGTGCTACCGACAGGCGGGACGGGCGGGCTTGCCTGCCCCCGGCATCTCCTGTATAGTCGCCGCCGAACCCGGAATTCGGCACTGCGCGGGGCTTTTCCCGCCATCGAGAGAGTATCCGCCATGAAGCAAGGCATCCATCCCGATTATCACATGATCAACGTGGTCATGACCGACGGCACCAGCTTTCAGACCCGCACCACCTGGGGCAAGGCCGGCGACACGATGAACCTCGACATCGACCCCAAGTCCCACCCGGCCTGGACCGGCGGCCAGCAGACCCTGCTTGACCGCGGCGGCCGCGTCTCGAAGTTCAACCAGAAATTCTCGTTCCTGAACAAGTAATCGCCGTCTCCGGACGGACCTTGCAAAGCCCGGCCCCAGCGGCCGGGCTTTGCATGTGCGAGCGGAAAAGGCTTACTTAGCGGCACCCTGTTTCAGTTTGGCGAGCCTCAGGCGGATCGACTCCGCGCTGCTGGCCGGCGGGTTGCGCGCGAGGGCGGCCTCAAGATCGGCAATGGCGGCCTTGGTATCGTTCTTCTGGGCCTCCACCATGGCGCGGAGCAAGTAGAGGCCCCAGCGGTCCGGTGCGATCCCGATGGCCGTGGTCAGGTCGGCGATGGCCTTGTCATACTGCATGGCGCGATTGTAGCCGAGCGCCCGGAAGGCATAGGCCTCCATCAGTTTCGGGTCGAGTTCGATGGCCTTGGAAACGTCCGCCATGATCATGGCTTGGTCCGCATTGGGATTGGCCGAGGCGGTCATTGCCCGCTTGTAATAGGCATAGGCGGTGTCGGCCGTGCTCGCCTGCTTGCCATCGATCACGGCGCTGCAGGCCTTGAGGCGGGTTTCGTTGGAGATCTGCTCCTTGCTGCGGCAGTCTTCGATGCCGCCCGCATGAGCCGCCGCGGGAAGGGCGAGCAGCAGCAGCGCCGCGGCCAGGGTCTTCATTGGAAATCGCATCGTCACGGTCTGCCTCGTCGCCAGATCACGGTTGAAGCGGCACTAGACCATAGCCGCGCGGGCGAGGCAAACGCGGCGATGCGCCGTGAGGCCGCGGCGCTTCGCAAGCCATTCCACTTGCTCGCATGATGCTCTCGGCGCGGAGGCCGTAACGGGTGGAAAAAAATTCAGCTGCGGACGCCAAACTCCGCGGCCAGCCGGTCGAGCTGGTTCGACACGGGGCTCGGTGCGGGGGCTGCGATTTCGGCTTTGGCCTGCATGTTGAGCATGGCGTCGAATTTCAGCACGCGCTGGTGCAGCGACAGCGAACGTTCGATGATGTCCTGCAAGGCGGCGGGCAGCTGCTCCGATCCGTTCAGCGGCTTGCCGCGCCCGATGTCGGCGAGCGAGATGCGGTGGCGCTCCTTCTTCACGTCGTCCTGGCTCATTTCGCCCGCGCCGATGGCGCGCTGCAGGAGAAGCCACGAAGCGAGCTGCATCAGTCTGGTCGTCAGCCGCATGCTTTCGGTGGCGTAGGCGACGGCGCCATGGCGGTCGAGCAGGCGGGCATCCTGGCGGCCGGGGCCATCGAGGTAATTGGCGGTTTCCTCGACCAGACTCATGCCCTCCCGGAACACTTTGTCGAACTGCTCCGACGCCGTGAAGCGCGACATGAAATCGACGGTGACGGGGGAGGCTTTGGACGGCGGCATCTGGGGCATTCCTCGGGGCTCACGTTTGTCACGATACGGAGCTTCGCCGGATCATGAACCGGGTTACACCCGAGGTCAATGATCGAGCGCCACCCCGGCAAGTGTCAAGCAAGAGCGATGCCAGAGCGCGACCCAAAAAAAGCCGCGCAAAAGGCGCGCGGCTTGAGAGTTTCAAACAGGGAGGCGTCAAACAGAGTGGTGAAGAACCACTCAGAGCAATCCGGTCAAGGATTACAAGACTGGTCATATAGTTAATTCCTTACCCAAACCTTAACACGCGCAACCTGAGGCGCCGGATTGTGCCAAATCGGGAGGATTAAGTGCGAAAAAAAGCGTCCGCGGTGTTTTTCGAGGCCTGTTTCGACGTGATCGCCGCCCTCACCCTTTGTATTTCCGACTCGAGGTCACGCACGCGCTGTTCCAGTTCGGCCACCGACAGGAGGTCGAGGTTCTCTCCCAGCATGGCGCCGGAGGGCTTCTTCGGCGGGTCTTCGAAACTCATGGGCGGCACTCCTTCAACCGGACAGGGGGCCATTTTGTCATTGCGGGGCCATGGGGTTCAACCCAAACTGCGATCGACACGTGCCTGAAAGGACCTATCCCCATGAAAGATATGACCGCCATTGCCATCACCACCCACGGTGGGCCCGAGGTGCTGGCGCCGGTGACCCTTCCCGTGCCGGTTCCGAAGCCCGGCGAGATTCTCGTCCGTGTCATGGCGGCGGGCGTCAACCGGCCGGACGTGCTGCAGCGCCAGGGCGGCTATCCGCCGCCGCCGGGCGCGCCGGAAACGCCAGGGCTCGAAATCGCCGGGGAGGTAGTGGCGCTGGGCGGCGGCGTGAAGCGCTACGAGACGGGGGACCGCGTCTGCGCGCTGGTGCCCGGCGGCGGCTATGCCGAATATGCCGTGGTGCATGAGGACAATGCGCTGCCCGTGCCGCCGGGCCTCAGCTTCACCGAGGCGGCGGCCATCCCCGAAACCTTTTTCACCGTGTGGACCAATGTCTTCGATCGCGGGCGGCTGAAGGAGGGCGAGACGCTGCTGGTGCATGGCGGATCGAGCGGCATCGGCACCACCGCCATCATGCTGGGCAAAGCCTTCGGCGCCGCCGTGGCGGTCACCGCGGGCTCGGAGGAGAAGTGCCAGGCGTGCCGCGATCTGGGCGCCGACCTTGCCATCAATTACCGCGGCGAGGATTTCGCCGCCGTGCTGGCGGAAAAGGGCATCAAGCCCGACGTGATCCTCGACATGGTGGGCGGCGACTACATCGCCCGGAACCTCAAGGCCGCGGCCATGCATGGCCGGATCGTGATGATCGCCTTCCAAAAGGGCTCGCGCGCCGATGTCGACTGGATGCCGCTGATGCTGAAGCGGCTGACCTTCACCGGCTCCACCCTGCGCGCCCGCAGCGTTTCCGAAAAGGCCGGGATCGCCCGGGCCCTGGAACGCCAGGTTTGGCCGCTGTTCGGGGCGGAGCGGCTCAAGCCCATCATCTTCCGCACCTTCCCGCTGAAGGAGGCTGCGGCGGCGCATGCGCTGATGGAATCGAGCGGGCACATCGGCAAGATCGTGCTGGTGAACGGGTAGGGTTTCGGGTTCAGCCTCGATCCAGCGCCGGGGCGCTTCCGAGGGGGCGGAAAAACCCGATTGCGCCCGGGCACGGCCCCCTCTATATCTGTCTCATCCCCAACATGCTGTCGCAAAGACAGGGAACCTGAAACACCGGTTCTCAAGGAGTGAAAACCAATGTCCCGCACACCGCTGATGCCCAAGGCCACCGCCGTGTGGCTGGTCGAGAACACCGGGCTCACCTTCCGCCAGATCGCCGATTTCTGCCACCTGCATGAGCTTGAGGTGAAGGGCATCGCCGACGGCGACGTGGCGGCCGGCATCAAGGGCATGGACCCGGTCACCGGCGGCCAGCTGACGCGCGAGGAAATCGAGAAGGGCGAGAAGGACCCGGAATACCGCCTCAAGATCCTCGAATCCAAGGTCAACATTCAGGTGCAGAAGTCGACCTCGGGTCCGCGCTACACGCCGGTGTCGCGCCGCGGCGACCGGCCGGACGCCATCGCCTGGCTGCTGCGCTACCACCCGGAGCTGCCGGACTCGGCGGTTATGAAACTGGTGGGCACGACGAAGTCGACCATTGCCTCCATACGCGAGCGCACGCACTGGAATGCCGCCAACATCAAGCCGGTCGATCCCGTGTCGCTCGGCATCTGCTCGCAGCTCGACCTCGATTTCGCGGTGCAGAAGGCGGCGCGCAAGGCCGGGAAGCCGGCGAACGAATCGGCGCCGGCGCGCACACTGATCCCGGCGGCGGAAGTGGAAGGCACGGCCGCCCATGCCGCGGCCCATGCCGGGGACGAGCCAACCTTCGCGCCCTCCGAACCGAAGCCGCGCGAGGCGGAACCCGAATATGACGCCGACTCGGTCTTCGCCAAGCTGAAGCCTCTGAAGCGCGGCCAGCAGGACGAGGCGTAAAACCATGCGCATTCTGATCGTCGGTGCGTCCGGCACGGTGGGCAAGGCAGCGGCAGCTGAACTGGGCCGCCGCCACGAGATCATCCGCGCCGGCCGCTCCTCCGGCGATTTCGCCGTCGACGCAATGCGCGAGGAGTCGGTGAAGGCCATGTATGCGAAGCTCGGCAAGGTGGACGCCATCGTCACCGCCATGGGCCACGTGCATTTCGGCCCCGTCGCGACGATGACGCCCGAGCAGTTCCGGAAAGGCCTCGACGACAAGCTGATGGGCCAGGTGAATATCGTTCTCCTTGGGCTCGACAACGTGAACGACAACGGCTCCTTCACGCTGACCAGCGGCATCCTCGACCGTGACCCGGTGCGCCAGGGCGCCAATGCCGCCGCCGTCAACGGCGCCATCGGCGCTTTCGTCAAGGGTGCGGCGATCGAGATGCCGCGCGGGCTTCGCATCAATGCGGTGAGCCCCGGCCTGCTGGAGGACTCCGCCGCCAAGTACGACGGCTTCTTCCCCGGCCATGAATCCGTATCCAACGCGCGCGTGGGCCTCGCCTATGCCAAGAGCGTCGAGGGCGCTCTCACCGGCCAGGTGATCTGCGCCGGCTGATCGGCCAGGGAGAAGCCGGCGATTGCGTCTCCTTCCATCGCCACCCAGCAGGCGAGGTGGCCGCCGCGCAGCTCCGCGGCGATCGAATCCTGCGTGATGCCTCTCTCCGCCATCTGTTCCACCGAAAGGTGGTTCTCCGCGACGGCGGTGCGGATGCGGATGATCGAAGGCAGGCCGGCAATCCGTCCGGCGCGGATCATGGCTTGACGGGCACGGTGTAGTTCAGGGGCATGCGGCCGCCGTCGGCATAGATCGTCTCGCCGGTGATGTAGCTCGCATCATCCGACACGAGGAAGGCAGCGATGGCGGCGACCTCCGACGGCATCCCCGCGCGGCCCAGGGGCGTGCGCGACATGGCGCGGTTGAAGGCTGCTTCGTCCGCAAGCACGCCGCGCGCCATGTCGGTGTCGATGGTGCCGGGGCCGATGGCGTTGACGCGGATGCCATGCGGCGCCAGCGCGATGGAGGTGGCGCGCGTCAGCTGCGAGATGCCGCCCTTCGACATGCAGTAGGTGACGATGCCGGGAATGGCCAGCGTATCGTTGACGGAGGACATGTTGACGATGGCGCCGGGCTTGCGGCCGGCCTCGAGCTGGCGCAGCATCTGCCGCGCGCAGGCCTGCAGCATGAGGAAGGAACCCTTGAGGTTGATGCCGATGACGCGGTCGAACTCGGCTTCCGTCACCTCCAGGAAATCAGTGTTTGCGGAGATGGCGGCATTGTTGACGAGAATGTCGATGGCGCCGAACTTCCTGACAGTGAAGGCGGCGAGGGCCTTCACCTCTGCTGACTTCGACACGTCGCAATGCTTGTAGGCCGCACCCAGCCGCTTCGCCGCGGCCTTGCCTTGCGCGTCGAGCACGTCGGCCAGCACCACGGTGGCGCCGTCCTTCGCCAGCCGCTCGGCGATGGCAAGGCCGATGCCGCGCGCGGCTCCGGTGACGATGGCGATGCGCTTCTTCAATTTCAAGATGTCTACTCCTGTTGGCGGCTCAGGCGAGGCCGCCGGTATCGGGATCGATGATGATGGAGGCGAGCGTCACGTGGCGAGGGCGCTCCAACGCGAAGAGGATGGTCTCGACGATGTCGCGGTTGGTGACGGCGGAGGAGGCCTCGCGCGGCCTGTCCCAGACGGGGTCGAGCGGCGACAGGTCCTCGATATAAGGCGGGAAGACCGCCTGCACGCGTACCGGGCGGCCCTTCAGTTCCTGCCGCAAGCCGTCGCTGATCGCTGCCTGCGCATGTTTCGAGGCGGCATAGGCGACGGAGGCCGACTGAAGCCTGGTGTTGGGCAGACCCGAGATCGACACGACGGTCATGATGTCGCCCGCACCCGACTTTTCGAGCAGCGGCACGAGGCCGCGCGTCAGCAGCATGGTGCCGGTGACATTGGCCGCGATGGTCTGGCTGATGGCGAGCGCATCATGGTCGGTCATGCGGCCGGGCAGCCATTGCGCGGCATTGTTGATGAGAATGTCGACGGGCCGTCCCTCGTCGCGCAGGCCCTTGGCGAAGAGGGTCACTTCCGATGCATCCGCCATGTCGAGGAGCTTGACATCGGGCTTGCGGCCGGTGCGGTTCTTGATCGCCTCGGCAATGGCGGTGAGGTTCTCGCGGCTGCGGCCCGTGAGCAGCAGTTCAGCGCCCTTGTCCGCCAGCACCAGCGCCAGTGCCGCACCCAGCCCCCGTCCCGCGCCCGTGACGATCACCCGCTTGCCGTCGAATGCCATGGCCGTTCCTCCCGTCAATAGGTGTCAGCTGCCTTCACGGCGCGCGCGAAGACAGCGATGATAAGCGCTGCGAGCACGGTGAGGAAGAGGGCGATGTTGAGGCCCGTCACTTGTGCTGCAAAGCCGATGAGCGGCGGGCCTGACAGAAATCCGGTGTAGCCAAGCGTCGTCACCGCCGCGATGCCGCGGCTGGGTGCTGTGGGTTCCAACCTTCCGCCGCCGGCGAACATGACGGGCGCGATGTTGCCCACACCCAGCCCCGCGAGCGTGAAAGCGGCGATCGCCAGTTCGGGCGTGTGGGCGATGAGGCCAAGCGCCGTGCCGAGTGCGGTGAGGAGCGCGCTGACGAAAACCATGGGCACGGCGCCGGCCTTCAGCCTGATCCAGTCGCCCGTCAGGCGCGCCACCGCCATGCCGCCCTGATAGGTGGCAAAGCACAGCGCCGCGATGCCGGCGTCGACCGCGAATTTCTCGCGCATCAGGATGGCGGCCCAGTCGATGACCGAGCCTTCGATCATCAGCGCCAGGTAGCAGAGCAGGCCGAGGCCGATGGTGGCCCGGGTGGGCCATGCGAAATGGGTGCCGGACTGGCCCTTGTCCACGCTGCCCGGCAGCAGGAAGCGGGCCGCGCCAAGGAGCAGGCACAGGCACACAGCGCTGGTGATGAGGGCCTGCGGGCCGGGCCCCAGCCATTCGATCAGCATGCCGCCCACCACCGCGCCGGCGAGGCAGCCGAGGCTGTAAATGCCATGCAGCATGGAGATGACAGGCCGGCGCCGGCGCTTTTCGATGGCGATGGCATGGGCGTTCATCGACACGTCCATGCTGCCGATGCCCATGCCCATCAGCATGCCGCCCAGCACGAAGGTGGCGAGGGTGGGCGCGGCGGTAGGCAGCAGAAAGGCCAGGGTGAAGAACAGGCCGGTCATCACCGTCATGCGGCAGCTGCCATGGCGCCCGACCAGCACGCCCGTCAGCGGCATGGCGAGAACCGCGCCGCCGGCGATCGAGAGGAGTGCCAAGCCGAAGACGCCGGGCCCCACGCCCAGGCGCTCCTTCACCAGCGGCACGTGCGGCACCCACGCGCCAATGACCAGGCCCATCACCACGAAAGAGGCCGCAATGGCCCAGCGGGCCCGGACCAGGGAAGAATCCGTCATCGAGTCATTGTCTTTTGTTGCGCTGCATCCCTAGCCGATTGCGGCGCGGCCCGCCACACGGCATTCTGGCTGCGCAACCGGAATACACTCCCGGAGGACCCATGACGAGCTCGAGCGAAGAAACCGTCGTCTTCACGCCCCGGCCGCCGGCGGTGAAGATCAACACCATCTCCGTCGCGGATGTGAAGGCCGCGCTGATTGCGGGCTGGCGGGACTTCCTGCGCGCGCCGCTGATCGGGCTGTTCTTCGGCGGCATTTATGCCGCGGGCGGCATCGCCATCTTTCTGTTGCTGAAAGTCTATCACGAACCGTGGTGGATCATCCCCATCGCCGTGGGCTTTCCCCTGATCGGGCCTTTCGTGGCGGTGGGGCTTTACGAAACGAGCCGCCGCATCGCCGCGGGCGAGCCTTTGAACTTCGGCCAAATTCTCATGGTCATCCTCGCCCAGAGAAAGCGGCAGGTGGCGTGGATGGCCTTCGCCGTGCTGTTCATCTTCTGGATGTGGCTTTACGAAGTGAGGATGCTGCTGGCGGTCTTCCTCGGCTTCAAGAGCTTCTCGTCGATCGAGGCGTTCTTCAATATCGTCACCACCACGCCGGAGGGGATCGGCTTCCTTTTGGTCGGTACGGGCGTCGGCGCCTTCATCTCCTTCGTCCTGTTCTGCACCACGGTCGTCGGCATCCCGCTGCTGCTCGACCGCGAGATCGACCTCGTCACCGGCATCATCTACAGCTTCAAGGCGGTGCTGCAGAACCCGGCGCCGATGATCGGCTTCGGCATCCTGGTGGTGGCGCTCACCTTCGCGGCCTTCGTGCCGGTGTTCCTGGGCTTGCTCGTCGTGCTGCCGGTGCTGGGGCACGCCACCTGGCACCTCTACAAGGCGGTGGTGGCGGAGTGAGGCCACGCAATGTCTTCTCCCGCGCGCGGGAGAAGACGTGTTTCAGACCCCGATCCCCTTGCTCGCCAGCGCGGCGCGGATTTCGTCGAGGATCGCCGGATCGTCGATGGTCGCCGGCGTCTTGAACTCTTCCCTGCCGGCGATCTTGCGCATGGTGGCGCGCAGGATCTTTCCCGACCGCGTCTTGGGCAGGCGCGGCACGACCACCACGGTCTTCAAGGCCGCCACCGCGCCGATCTTGTCGCGGATGCGCGTCACGCATTCGGCCTCGATCTCGGCGGCCGGGCGCGCAACACCCGACTTCAGGACGACGAAGCCCACCGGCACCTGGCCTTTCAGCGGGTCGGCGATGCCGATCACCGCGGTTTCGGCGACGTTGGGGTGGCCCGCCAGCACTTCCTCCATGCCGCCGGTCGACAGGCGGTGCCCGGCGACGTTGATGATGTCGTCGGTGCGGGCCATGATGTAGAGATAGCCGTCCTCATCCATGTAGCCCGCATCCGCCGTCTCGTAATAGCCGGGGAAGTGCGAGAGGTAACTTTTCCTGAAGCGCCCGTCGTTGTTCCACAGCGTGGGCAGGCAAGAAGGCGGCAGCGGCAGCTTCACGCAGATGGCGCCGAGCTTGCCGCGCGGCACTTCGTGGCCGCCTTCGTCCAGCACCCGGATGTCATAGCCGGGCATGGCCACGCTGGGCGAGCCGTGCTTCACTGGCAGCATGCCCAGCCCCACCGGATTGCCGGCGATAGTCCAGCCGGTTTCCGTCTGCCACCAATGGTCGATGACGGGAACCTTCAGCATCTCCTCCGCCCACTTCACCGTCTCCGGATCGGCGCGTTCGCCGGCGAGGAATAAAGTCCTGAAGGCCGTCAGATCGTACTTGCGGATGAAATGGCCCTCCGGGTCTTCCTTGCGGATGGCGCGGAAGGCAGTGGGGGCGGTGAATAATGCGGAGACGCGGTATTCGGCGATCACCCGCCAGAAGGCGCCGGCATCGGGCGTGCCCACGGGCTTGCCTTCGAACACGATGGTGGCAGCGCCCTGGATGAGCGGCGCATAAACGATATAGCTGTGGCCCACGACCCAGCCCACATCGGACGCGGCCCAGAACACCTCACCCGGCTTGATGTTGTAGATATTGTCCATCGACCATTTCATCGCCACCGCGTGGCCGCCATTATCGCGCACCACACCCTTGGGCTGGCCGGTGGTGCCGGAAGTATAGAGGATATAGAGCGGGTCGGTGGCCTTGACGGGCACGCAGCCGGCCTTGCGGCCGAAGCCCCGCGCCACACGGCAGATGCCGTCCCAGTCATGGTCGCGGCCGGTCTTGAGTTCGGCTGCCACCTGCCCGCGCTGGAAGACGACGCACGCCTCGACCTTGTGGGCCGCGATGTCCAGCGCCTGGTCGAGGAGGGGCTTGTAAGGAATGACGCGGTTGGGCTCGATGCCGCAGGAGGCGGTCATGATCGCCCTGGGCTTGGCGTCGTTGATGCGGGTGGCGAGTTCGGGGGGCGCGAAGCCGCCGAACACCACGGAGTGGACGGCGCCGAGCCTGGCGCAGGCCAGCATGGCGAAGAGCGCCTGCGGGATCATCGGCATGTAAAGGATGACGCGGTCGCCCTTGCGGACGCCCAGGTCCTCCAGCGCTGCGGCCAGTGTCGCCACCTCGTCGAGGAGCTGGTTGTAGGTGTACTGCGCCTTGGCGCCGGTGACCGGGCTGTCATAGATGACGGCGAGGCGCCCGCCGTGGCCCGCCTTCACGTGGCGGTCCACCGCGTTCCAGCAGGTGTTGAGCTCGGCCCCCACGAACCAGCGGTCGAGGCCCTCGACCTTCGCATAGACATCCGTCCATGGCGTCTCCCAGTCGATGCCCTTCGCGGCCTCTGCCCAGAAGCCGGCGGGGTCCTGTTTCCATGCGGCATAGGTCTCGTGATAGCGGCTCATTCTGGCTCCCTCCCTCGGACGGAATCTAGCGTCTTTATCGGCTGCCGGGTGTCCGGAATCGAGTCAGCAATTGGTCGCGTCCATGGCTTTCGCCGAAAATCCGGCTTCGCTTTGACGGTGGAATGGAGTGGGCTAGAACCTTCGAGTCTGAAACGAAAGGTGCCCGGATGTCCGCCTATGAGACCGACCTCGACAAGAACCCCGCCAATTATCAGCCGCTGACGCCGCTGACCTTCCTGGCGCGCTCGGCGGCGGTCTATCCGGAGCAGGCGGCGATCATCCATGGGCGGCAGCGCACGACCTATGCGCAGTTTTATGCGCGCTGCCGGCAATTGGCCTCGTCGCTGGCCAAGGCGGGGATCAGGAAGGGCGAGACGGTCTCGGTGCTGCTCGCCAACACGCCCGCGATGCTCGAGTGCCATTACGGCGTGCCGATGACCGGGGCGGTTCTCAACACGCTGAACACGAGGCTCGATGCCGCCACGATTGCATTCTCGCTCGGACATGCCGAGGCGAAGATCCTGATCGTCGACAAGGAATTCTCCAGGCTCGCGAAGGATGCCCTCGCGCTGATGCCGGGCCACCACCCCATCGTCATCGATTATATGGACCCCGAATTCGCCGTCGACGGCGAGCGCGTGGGCTCGATCGACTACGAGCAGTTCTTGGCGAGCGGGGATGCCGGTTTCGACTGGCTGTGGCCGGCGGACGAGTGGGAGGCGATCTCGCTCAACTACACCTCGGGCACCACCGGCAATCCCAAGGGCGTGGTCTATCACCACCGCGGGGCCTATCTGCTGGCGCAGGGCAATGTGCTGACGGCCTCCATGCCGAAGCATCCTGTCTATCTGTGGACGCTGCCGATGTTCCACTGCAATGGCTGGTGCTTCCCGTGGTCGCTGTCCGTTGTCGGCGGCACTCATGTGACGCTCAGGTGGGTGCGCTCCAGGCTGATCTGGGAGGCGCTGGCGGAGCACAAGGTGACCCATCTCTGCGGCGCGCCCATCGTGATGTCGACCATCCTCAATGCGCCGGCGGAGGAAAAGAAGCCGCTGGCGCGGAAGGTGGAGTTCTTCACCGCCGCAGCGCCGCCGCCCGAGGCGGTGCTGGCCGCCATGTCGGAGCAGGGCTTCAATGTCACACACCTCTATGGACTCACCGAAACCTATGGACCGGCCGTGGTCAATGACTGGAAGGAGGATTGGGACCTGCTCGACGGGCCCAAGCGCGCCCAGAAGAAGGCGCGGCAGGGCGTGCGCTACCACGCGCTCGAGGACCTGACCGTGATGGACCCCGAAACGATGCAGCGCGTGCCGGCTGACGGCTTGACCATGGGCGAGGTGATGTTCCGCGGCAATATCGTGATGAAGGGTTACCTGAAGAACCCCAAGGCGGGCGCCGAGGCCTTCCGCGGCGGCTGGTTCCATTCGGGGGACTTGGGCGTTCTGCACCCCGACGGCTATATCCAGCTCAAGGACCGGTCCAAGGATATCATCATCTCCGGCGGCGAGAACATCTCGTCCATCGAGGTGGAGGACGTGCTCTACAAGCATCCGGCGATCCAGGCCGCCGCGGTGGTGGCCAGGCCCGACGAAAAATGGGGCGAGACGCCCTGCGCCTTCGTGGAACTGCGGCCGGGCAAGCTGGCCACTCCGGAAGAGATCATCGCGTGGTGCCGCGAGGGCCTGGCGCATTTCAAGGCGCCGAAGCACGTGGTGTTCACCGAACTGCCGAAGACCTCGACGGGGAAAATCCAGAAGTTCAAGCTCCGCGACATGGCGAAGGACGTGTGAGGAGTCGCAGGAAGGAACGTTCTTGACGCCTGAATCCGGACGCCGGCTTTCGCCGGGGCGATCGATGGAATGGGGCCGGAACGAAACAGATTTCGGAAAATAGTCCTTGACTTTAATTCCTAGATGTGCTAAATGACACGATGAAAGTGCTTGCTGCTGATTGACATTGTGAATCTGTTTGTTCCGGGCCTTGAGGGTCCGTCTTCCGGCAAGGGCCGGAGCCTGCTTCGTGCGCCCGGAGCTGGGCCCCGGCCCGTGCAGCGTCCTGGATGTTCGGGGTGACGGGATGAGGGAAGGGGCCGCGGGCGGCGCCGGGGCGGAGCTACTTTGCCGCCACCGGCGTGAAGGCATCGGCCCTGGCCTGGGCCTCCTGCTTCTGGGCGTCCGTCAGCTTGGCGAGCAGCGAATCGAGTTCCGCATCGGCGCGGCCGGCCTTGCTGGCGAGGATGTTCCACTTCATCGCCTCGACCGGGTCCTGCGCCACGCCCTTGCCATAGAGGTAGAGCCGGGCGGCGCGGTTCTGGGCGATGGGGTTGCCGCGCTTTGCCGAAAGGACCAGCCACTGCGCGCCGATCTTCTCGTCCTGCCGCACGCCTTCGCCGCGGAACACGAGCACGCCATAGTCGAGCATGGCGTCGGGATTGCCCTTGCCGGCGGCCTCGCCGATGAGGGCAGCGGCCTTCACCGCATCCTTGGCGACACCCTGGCCCTCCAGATAGAGGACCCCCAGATTGTATTGCGCGGCGGCCTGGCCCTGTCCGGCCGCCTTCTGGAACCAGCTGGCGGCGGTGGCGAAGTCGGGCGGATTGTCGAAAGCGCCGGAGGCGATGAGGCCCATGTTGAACTGCGCATCGGCTATTCCCGCATCAGCCGCCTGGCGCAGCATCGCCTGGCCTTTGGTGAAGTCGAAGCGCGCGTCCTTGGGGTCGAGCCAGATCATGCCGAGGGCATATTGCGCCTGGGCGTCATCCTTGTTGGCGGCACGGGTAAGCCAGCCGATGGCGGCGTCGGTGTCCTGGGTGAGGCCCTGGCCCTGACGATACATGAGGCCGAGCAAACGCATCGCCACCACGTCGCCCGCCTGGGCGAGGGGCTGCACGCCGGCAAGTGCCGTGGCGAAATCACCCGCGTCATAGGCCTTCTGCACATCGGCGATGGTGGCGGCTCCGGCCGGTGTGGCCAGCAGCAGCAGGGCGAGGGCAGCGGCCGTGCGTTTCATGCTTATCCGAGACGTTGCATCAGCGCCGAGACGATGCGGCGGGCGTCATCCGCCCCCTGCCACATCGCGCCGGACGGGCGGATGAAGTCCGGCTTCTGCGGCAGTAATATGTCGAGACCGGCAGGCTCCACGGGCGTAAAGGCGACGCAGGGGATTTCCATCATGTCCGACCACCAGCGGATGATGGGCTCGCCGCCGGCGGAAGCGCCGGTCTGGTCGAAGGCGATGTAGTCCGCGCCCGCTTCGGCGGCTTCCATGGCGAAATGGCGCGAGGCCCCGGCATAGGCGCCGACGAAACGGTCCTTGCCCAGCTGTTCGCGCGCGGCGGCAACGGCCTCCGCGCCGGCCTCGACCTGGATGCCATCGGCCCCGGCGCGGGCCGCATCGCGGGCCTCGCCCGAGACCATGACGGCGACGCCCAGGTCCTGCGCGGGCTTCGTCACCTCCTTCGCAAGGGCGGCGGAGACGAGCAGGCTCGCCACGTCGCCCGCCTGGCAGGCGGCCTTGAGGCAGGCGATGATCTGCGTCGCGGCGACGCCGCCGGGCGCCACGAGGAAGAGGCGCGGTGGGTTCACGTGGGTAAGCTCACCTGAGTTCCAGCGCCTTGACGCCCGGCAGCGGCTTGCCCTCGAGCCATTCGAGGAAGGCGCCGCCGGCGGTGGAAATGTAGGTGAAGTCCTGCGCAGCACCCGCATGGTTCAGCGCGGCCACTGTGTCGCCGCCGCCTGCCACCGAGACGAGCTTGCCGGCCTTGGTGCGCATCGCGGCATGCTTCGCTGCGGCGACGGTGGCGCGGTCGAAGGGCTCCACCTCGAAGGCGCCGAGCGGGCCGTTCCAGACCAGCGTATGCGCATCGTCGATCGCCGCATTGATGCGGCCGACCGACATCGGGCCGACGTCGAGGATCATGCCGTCCGCCGGGATGGCATCGACGCCATAGTCATGCGAGGCGGCGCCGGCCTTGAACTCCTTTGCCACAATGCCGTCCACGGGAAGCATGATGGCGCACCTGGCGTCCTCCGCCGCCTGCAGGATGTGGCGCGCGGTCTCGACCAGGTCATGCTCGGCGAGCGACTTGCCGACACTATGGCCCAAGGCCAGCAGGAAGGTGTTGGCCATGGCGCCGCCAATCGCCAGCGCGTCGACCTTCTTCACCAGATTGCCGAGGAGGTCGAGCTTGGTCGAGACTTTCGCGCCGCCGACGATGGCGATGACCGGCCGCTTCGGCGTTTCGAGCGCCAGCTGCAGGGCCTTGAGTTCGGCCTCCATGGCGCGGCCGGCATAGGCGGGCAGGAGATGCGCGATGCCCTCGGTGGAGGAATGCGCGCGGTGCGCGGCCGAGAAGGCGTCGTTCACGTAGATGTCGCCCAGCGAGGCGAGCATTCTGGAGAAGCCTTCGTCGTTCTTCTCCTCGCCCGCATGGTAGCGGGTGTTTTCCATCAGCACGCATTCGCCGGGCTTGACGACGATGGCGGGGGCCGACTGCCAGTCGGTGAAGACGAACTTCACCGGTTTCCCAAGGTGCTTCTCGAGTTCCGCCGCGACGGGGCGGAGCGACATTTCGGGCACCACCTTGCCCTTGGGCCGGTCGAAGTGGGCGAGCACAATGAGGGCGCCACCCTTGTTCATGATTTCGCGCAGGGTGGGCGCCACGCGCTCGATGCGCGTGGCATCCGTCACCTTCCCATCCGCGATGGGAACGTTGAGATCGACCCGGCAGAGAACGCGCTTGGCCGAGAGATTGACGTCATCGAGCGTGCGGAAAGCGGGCATCGCCTTCTCCTGTAGGTGAAGATCGTCGAACAATACTATGCATCGTCATGCCAGCGAAAGCTGGCATCCAGCTTCCGTCCGCGGCCCCAAGCTGGACCCCAGCTTTCGCTGGGGTGACGGCGCGAGGGGAGGGGTGACGGAGCTGGGGGAGGGGCTGGGCCATCGAACCTCGCTGTGTGTCAGCCTGCTGCCTTCACCACCGCTTCGGCGGTGATGCCGAAATGCGCATAGAGCTGTTCGGCCGGGCCTGAGGCGCCGAAGCCGGTCATGCCGATAAAGGTTCCATCGGCGCCGATGAAGTGGTCCCAGCCGGTGCGCACGCCGGCCTCGATGGCGATGCGGTGCTTTTCGGCGCCGAGCAGCTTGGCCTGGTAGGCCTTGTCCTGCGCGGCGAAGTTTTCCATGGACGGCACGGAGACGACGCGGGTGGGCTTGCCGGCGGCATCGAGCTTGGCCTTGGCGGCGATGGCGATCTCGACTTCGGAGCCCGAGGCAAAGATCACGACCTGTGCGGGCTTGCCGGAAGGGGCGATCTCGTAAGCGCCGCGGGCGCAGAGGTTCTCTTCCGAATAGGCGATGCGGGCGGGCTTCAGCTTCTGGCGGGTCAGCGCCAGCACCGAGGGGCGGGTCTCGTCCTTCAGCGCCAGCTGCCAGCACTCGGCGGTCTCCACCGCGTCACAGGGGCGGTAGACGGCGAGGTTGGGGATGACACGGAGTGCTGCCAGGTGCTCCACCGGCTGGTGAGTGGGGCCGTCCTCGCCAAGGCCGATCGAGTCATGCGTCATCACATAGATGGCGCGCACGCCCATTAGGGCCGAGAGGCGGATCGACGGGCGGCAGTAATCGGTGAAGACCAGGAAGGTGCCGCCATAGGGGATGACGCCGCCATGCAGCGCCATGCCGTTCATCGCCGCGGCCATGCCATGCTCGCGGATGCCGTAATAGATGTAGCGGCCGCCATAGTTGTGGGCGTCGAAGGGCTTCAGCTCCTTCGATTTGGTGTTGTTGGAGCCGGTGAGGTCCGCCGAGCCGCCGACCGTCTCGGGCACGGCCGCGTTGATCACGTCAAGGGCGTTCTGCGAGGCATTGCGGGTGGCGAGTGCCGGCTGGTTCTTGGCGAGTTCCTGCTTGTAGCCGGCGATTACCGAGTCGAAATCGGCGGGCAGCTTGCCCGATGCGCGGCGGGTGAACTCCTCCTTCTTGGGGCTGGCGGCGAGACGGGCGGTCCAGGCGGCGCGATCGGCGCTCCCACGCGAACCGGCCTGGCGCCAGGCGTCCATCAGGTCTTTGGGGATGACGAAGGGCTCGTAATCCCAGCCCAGCGCCTTGCGGGCGCCGGCGATCTCGTCCGGGCCCAAGGGCGAGCCGTGCGAGCCCGAGGTGCCGGCCTTGGTGGGCGCGCCATAACCGATGGTGGTCTTGCAGGCGATCAGCACCGGGCGGCCGGCATGCTGGGCGGCCGACAGGCAGGCGGCGATTTCGCCCGGGTTGTGGCCGTCACAGGCGGAGACGGTCCAGCCCGATGCGGCGAAGCGGGCCGTCTGGTTGGTCGAGTCCGACATCGACACTTTACCGTCGATGGTGATGCCGTTGTCGTCCCACAGCACGATGAGGTTCTTGAGCTTCAGGTGACCGGCGAGCGCGATGGCTTCCTGGCTGACACCCTCCATCAGGCAGCCATCACCAGCCAGCACATAGGTCTTGTGGTTGACGAGGCCGTCGCCGAACTCGGCATTGAGGTGGCGCTCGGCGATGGCGAAGCCCACCGCATTGGCGATGCCCTGGCCCAAGGGGCCGGTCGTCGTCTCGATGCCGGAGGCGTGGCCGAACTCGGGGTGGCCGGCGGTTCTGGCGCCCATCTGGCGGAAGTTCTTGATCTGCTCCAGCGTCATGTCGGCATAGCCCGTCAGATGCAGCAGCGAATAGAGCAGCATGGAGCCGTGGCCGGCGGAGAGGATGAAGCGGTCACGGTCCGGCCAGTGCGGGTCGGACGCGTCGAATTTGAGGAACTGGGTGAACAGCACGGTTGCCACGTCCGCCGCACCCATGGGCAGGCCCGGATGGCCGGAATTGGCCTTCTGCACGGCATCCATCGAAAGGGCGCGGATGGCATTTGCCATGTGGCGGGTCTGTTCGGTGGAATAATGGGTCATGGCCTGGGCGGGTCCCTTGGAACGCTGGAGGAATGCCGGTGGTGATAGCGCCTTGGCCTCGCGAGTCAATTGGAACCATCGCTTGTGCGGATCTTGTGCGCCGGGGTTTCGAGGGCGTTGCCTGAGTCGCACAAACGGCATATGGTGAACATTGAAAGCAGGCAGGGAATTCTGCAATCATACCAGAGGCTTTGATGGCGGATATTCAGAAACTGGATGAGGCGTTCCTGAGGTTCGAGGCGGCGCTGCGCCGGGTCGAGCAGGCGTTGGGCGGCACCTTTGACGGGCAGGCCCGCATCGTGGTGCTGGAGAGCGAGACCGAATCCCTGAAGCGCGAGAGGGCGCGGCTGGCGCATGAGCTTGACCTCGTGCGCAGCAAGGCCGGAGAGCTCGCCGATACCTCGAAGACGGCCGCAGGCAAGATCGACGCGGCCATGTCGCGCATCAGGGCCGTCCTGCACTCGAACACGCCGGAGTAATGGCATGGCGCATGTGATCGTCCAGGTGAACGGCCGGCCCTACACCATGCAATGCCCGGAGGGCGAGGAGCCGCATTTGCGCGATCTTGCGGAGCTTCTCGACAGCGAAGTGCAGCGGGTGAAGGCAAGCGTCGGCAATGTCGGCGACATCCGCATGCTGGTGATGGCGGGGCTGATGGTGGCGGACCGTTTGTCGGAAGCGATCGAGCGCATCCGCGAGCTTGAGGAGCAGGTGGACGGTTTGCGCGAGGCAAGAAACGCCGCGCAGATGGAGGCCCTCGAGATCCAGGCCACGCTGGGCGAGCGGCTGATGGTGGCGAGCGAGCGCCTCGAGGTGCTGGCCCGGCATCTGGGGAAGTAAGGGCCTCTCGCCCGGCAACGGCTTCCTTCATGGACATTCACACCCATCGCACCTAAATAGGCGCCTGGCGGGCTGCCCGGTGCGTGAGCTGACATTTTTTCCCTGGGGCCTATGCGTTTCCGAATGGGAGCTGTCCCTGGGCTTGGCCGTGGCCTTGCCCAAACGGCGCCCACCTACACTTGTAGGGACCCGGGATCGTACGTCACTCACGGCCCATGGTGGCTCGCCGCTCTGATCGTCTTCTTCGCCGGGGATTTGATGGACATCGCAGACGTGAAGCGCCAGGCGCGCGCCGCCGCATCGAAGCGCCGGGCGGAGGCCCATGAGCAACTCAAGGACAGCGCCGGTCTCGTGCTGGCCGAGCGCGGCCTGCCGCCCGGCATCGGCATCGTTTCCGGCATCGTCTCCGGCTTCATTCCCTACAAGAGCGAGATCACCACGGTCCCCTTGCTGAACCGGTTGCGCCGCGACGGCTGGCGGAGCTGCCTGCCAGTGGTGGTGGCGGCGGAACAGCCGCTGATCTTCCGGGAGTGGACGCCCGGCGGCCCGCTGGCGCCGGGGGCGTGGGACATTCCGGCGCCGCTTGACTCGGCGCCCGAGGTGATGCCCGACGTGCTGCTGGTGCCGATGCTGGCCTTCGACCGCAGGGGCTTCCGGCTCGGCTATGGCGGCGGCTTCTATGACCGCACGCTGGAAAAGCTCCGTGCACTGAAGAAGGTGGTGGCGGTCGGCGTGGCCTATCAGGCGCAGATGGTGGAGGAGGCGCCGGCAGGCCTCCACGATGCGCCGCTCGACTATGTGATGACCGAGCAGGAGACCTTCCGATGCGCCTGATCTTCCTGGGCGACGTGGTGGGCCGGTCCGGGCGCGACGCGGTGGCGCGCGAGCTACCCATGCTGAAGGAGCGCTACCGCCCCGACCTCGTGGTGGTGAACGGCGAGAATGCGGCGCATGGCTTCGGCATCACAGAGGAGATCTTTCTGGGCTTCCTTGCGGCGGGGGCCGACGCCGTGACGCTGGGCAACCATTCCTTCGACCAGCGCGAGGCGCTGATCTTCATCGAGCGCTACCCCAACCTGCTGCGGCCGGTGAACTGGCCCAGGGGCTGCCCTGGCCAGGGGGCGGCGCTGATCGACACGGCCACGGGCAAGCGCGTGCTGGTCATGCAGGCCATGGGCCGGGTGATGATCGAACCGATGCTGGACGACCCCTTCGCCGCCGTCGACCGGGAACTCGAGGCCTGCCCGCTGGGCCGGGGCTGTGACGCGGTGCTGATCGACTTCCACGCCGAGGCGACCTCGGAGAAGATGGCCTTCGGGCATTTCTGCGACGGACGCGCCAGCCTCGTGGCCGGCACCCACACCCATGTGCCCACCGCCGACCACCAGATCCTGCCGGGCGGCACCGCCTATATGAGCGATGCCGGCATGTGCGGCGATTATGACTCGGTCATCGGCATGGAGAAGGCCGAGCCCCTGCAGCGCTTCCTGCGCAAGCTGCCAGTGGAACGCCTGCGCCCCGCAGAGGGGCCCGCGACCGTGGCGGGCGTGGCAGTGGAGACGGATGACCGCACGGGACTGGCGAAAATGATCGCTCCCCTCCGCATCGGCGGCCGCCTATCCCCCGCTCTGGTGGAGGAATGGGACGTTTGAGGGATGACGCAATTTCCCGCTTGCCAGTAAAAAAACTCTAGTGACGCGACGCGAAAAGCCGTTAGTATATTTTGCAGCGCTTATAAAAAAACGGGCTGACCGGCGTTCCGCACAGGGTTGCGGGCAGCGCCGCCTCACCGAAAACAAGCGTAAAATGGGGAGGAAACCAACGCTGTGATCCGCGGAACGCGGGGCAGCGGCGGTTACGCATCCTCCCCGCCGTTTCAACAAGCCGGCGCTGACCGGCACACTGGAGGAAGCTGTCGTATGAAGAAATTTGCTACTCTGTTCGGCGCGGCCCTGCTGGCCGGCTCGGCGCTCAGCGCTGCCCAGGCCCTGGCGGCCGACGATCTCACCATCACCTCTTGGGGCGGCGCCTACCAGGAAAGCCAGCGCAATGCCTTCTTCACCCCCTTTGTCGCCGCCGGCAACAAGGTGACGGAAGCCGAATACAACGGTGAAATCGCCAAGATCCGCGCCATGGTCGAAGCCAAGGCCGTGACCTGGGATGTTGTCGACGTCGACACGCAGACCGCACTTGCCGGCTGCGCCGAAGGCACCTTCGAGACCATCGACTGGGGCAAGCTCGGCCTCGACAAGTCGAAGTTCATCGGTGGCGACGTGACGGACTGCGCCGTGCCGAACATCCTGTATTCGACGGTCGCCGCCTATGACACGTCGAAGACCCAGGCCCCGGCCGATCTGTTCGAGGCGCTGTTCGACACCAAGAAGTTCCCCGGCAAGCGCGCCCTGCAGAAGAGCCCCTTCGTCAACCTCGAATGGGCGCTGATGGCCGACGGCGTGGCCCCGGCCGACGTCTATAAGGTGCTCGGCACGGACGAGGGCGTGGAACGCGCCCTGAAGAAGCTCGACACCATCAAAAAGGACGTGATCTGGTGGGAATCGGGCGCCCAGGGTCCGCAGCTTCTGGCCGACGGCCAGGTGGTCTTCGCCACGTCGTGGAACGGACGCTTCTACAACGCCATCAAGACCGACAAGAAGCCTTTCAAGATCATCTGGGACCGCCAGGCTCCGGACTGGGACTGGTGGGCGATCCCCAAGGGCACGCCGAAGATCGATGGCGCCTACCGCTTCATCACCTTCGCGTCGGACCCGCAGCGCATGGCGGACCAGACCAAGTGGATCTCCTACGGCCCGGCCAACAAGGACTCGGCCCCGCTGATCGACCCGGCCATCCTGCCGGACCTGCCCTCGGCGCCGGACAATCTCAAGACCGTGTTCTATCCGGACCCGCAGTTCTGGGGTGACAAGGGCGACGAGCTGCGCGAGCGCTTCAACGCCTGGCTCGCCCAGTAAGCATCAGAATCACAGCCGGGGAGGAGGCTTCTCCTCCCCGGCCCCGTGATGATCCGCACCAAGGCGAACCGGCATGGCCATGGCCCAGGCACTCCCCAACGATGGCGTGATGCGCGCCGCCGACGGCACGCCGCTGAAAGTTGCGCTGGCCCGCGCCGAGCGCGCCGAAAAACTCAAGGCCATGGCGCTGGTGCTGCCGCTCTTCGCTTTCATCATCTTCTCCTTCGTCGTGCCGATCCTGATCATGCTTTACAACTCCGTCTATGATCCGGACGTGGCGGAGAACATGCCGCAGACTGTGGTGGCCCTGAAGAGCTGGGACGGCAAGGACCTGCCCCCCGAAGAGGTGTTCGCCGCCTTCGTGGCCGACATGAAGGAAGCCCAGCGGAACAAACAGACGGCGCTGATCGGCAAGCGCCTGAATTATGAAATGTCCGGCATCCGCTCCAAGGTGGTGGCAACGGGCCGCAAGATCGGGTCCATCGAGGCCGCGCCTTATAGAGACCAGGTGATCGCCATCGACAAGGTGTGGGGCGAACCCGAGACCTGGGCCACCATCAAGCGCTCAGCCTCCGACTACACGCCCTTCTACATTCTCTCCATGCTGGACCTGCGTCAGAATCCCGATGGCTCAATCGAGGCGGTGCCGGCGGACCGCGCCATTTACAAGAGCATCCTGGCGCGCACGCTGGGCATCTCGCTGCTCGTCACGCTGCTCACGCTGGTGCTGGGCTATCCGGTGGCCTATCTGCTCGCCACCTCGCCGCAGCGCACGGCCTCCATCCTGATGATCTTCGTGCTGCTGCCGTTCTGGACTTCGCTCTTGGTGCGCACCACGGCCTGGATGGTGCTGATGACCGATGGCGGCGTGTTCGCCGGGCTCCTGCATTTGACCGGCATCACCTGGTTTCTCAACCTCATCGGCGTGCTCAATGGCGAGCCGCAGCTGTTCAAGACGCGCTTTGCGACCGTGGTGGCGATGACGCACATCCAGCTGCCCTTCACGCTGCTTCCGATCTATTCGGTGATGAAGACCATCTCGCCCACCTACATGCGCGCGGCGAAGTCGCTGGGCGGCACGCCGTTCTATTCCTTCATCCGGGTCTACATGCCGCAGACACTGCCGGGTGTCGCGGCGGGCTGCCTTCTCACGTTCATCCTGTGCCTCGGCTACTACATCACGCCGGCCATCGTCGGCGGCCCGACGGACCAGATGATCTCCGGCTTCATCGAGCGCGCCATCAATTCAGAGAACAACTGGGGCAAGGCCTCGGCACTCGGCGTCATATTGCTCACCGCGACGCTGATCCTTTACTACGTCTACAACAAGCTGGTCGGCATCGACCGCATGAAGCTGGGCTGATCGCCATGGCCGTTCCCGCCTATTACACCCGCGGCGAAACCATCATGTATTACGCGGTGCGCGTCTTCGTGGCCCTCGTGCTGCTGTTCCTGATCGCGCCCATTCTCGCGGTGATGCCGCTGTCATTCAACTCGGAAAGCTTCTTCACCTATCCCATGCCGGGCTTTTCGCTGAAATGGTATAACGACTTCTTCTTCAACCCGCGCTGGTCGGGCGCTGTGAAGATGAGCTTCCTCGTCGCCATCGCCACGACGATCCTCGCCACCTTCCTCGGAACGCTGGCGGCGCTTGGCCTCTCCCGCGCCAATTTCCCCGCCAAGGCGACGATCATGGCGATCCTCATCTCGCCGATGATCGTGCCGGTCATCATCTCGGCCGTCGGCATGTTCAAGTTCTATGCCTCGCTCGACCTGGTGGGCACCAGGCTCGGCATCATCCTCGCGCATACCGCCCTAGCCACCCCCTTCGTGGTGATCACCGTTACGGCAACGCTGTCGAGTTTCGACAAGACGCTGATGCGGGCGGGCGCCTCCTGCGGGGCGGCGCCGCACACGGTGTTCTTCCGCGTGGTGATGCCGCTCATCCTGCCGGGCATGATTTCGGGCGCGCTCTTCGCCTTCGTCACCTCCTTCGACGAGGTGGTGGTTGTGCTGTTCCTGGCGAGCCCAGAGGACCGCACGCTGCCCCTCCAGATGTTCTCCGGCATCCGCGAGATGATCTCGCCCACGATCACCGCGGCCGCAACCGTGCTGGTGCTGATCTCCACCGCGATGCTGGTGACGCTGGAACTGCTCCGGCGCAGGTCCGAGCGGCTCAGGGGCGTGGCGCCGAACTGAGGGGCGACGTCCTCTCCCGCTGAAGAAGCGGGAGAAGACATTCATCACCGCGCCGCGCTGCGTTTGTCCGCGACCGGAGTGTGGGCATCGTCGGCCATTTCCGCCAGACCGTCCATGTGCAGGAGCGCTTCGCCAATGCGAGCGGCGGCGTTGCCGTCGTTCCGGCCGATGCTGCCGGCGCCGTCTTCCAGCGCCTTCGCGGCTTTGGCGGACATGTCCGAGAGAGTCGAAATGGCGCCGAACAGGCGGCCGGAGGGCGCTGCCTCCATGATCGAGCAGAGCTTCCGCAGAGAGGTTGCCGCCGCGGTTCCCGACAGGCCCTCCGCCGCAAAGCACAATTCATTCAGCATTCCGCGTCCAGCCTTCATTCCTGCCAACTCCACACACCTGACGCGAAGAGCTTGGCCGGGCGGACTTAAAGGAAGGTTAAGCGGCCTTGTTTCCGTGTGGGTTGCCTGTCTATAAGGCGGCCCGATACATTTCGCATCCGATCCGGGGGTTCAATGGCCGGCCATTCGCAATTCAAGAACATCATGCACCGCAAGGGCAAGCAGGACGCGGTGCGCGCCAAGATCTTCTCCAAGCTGTCGCGCGAAATCACCGTGGCCGCCAAGGCGGGCCTGCCGGACCCCGATGCCAATGCCCGCCTGCGCCTTGCGATCCAGAACGCGCGGGCCGAAAGCATGCCCAAGGACAATATCGAGCGCGCCATCAAGAAGGCGTCGGGCGGCGACTCCGAGAACTACGACAATGTCCGTTACGAAGGCTATGGCCCGGGTGGCGTTGCCGTCATCGTCGAGGCGCTGACCGACAACCGCAACCGAACCGCCTCCAACGTCCGCTCGCTGTTCGCCAAGTTCGGCGGCAACCTGGGTGAATCGGGCTCGGTGGCCTTCATGTTCGCGCGCGTGGGCGAGATCGTTTATCCGGCGGCGAAAGCGTCAGGTGACGCGATGCTGGAAGCGGCGATCGATGCCGGCGCCGACGACGTGGTGTCCGACGAGACCGGCCACACCGTCACCTGCTCCTTCGAGTCGATCGGCGAGGTCTCGTCCGTGCTCGCCGGGAAATTCGGCGAGGCGGCCTCCGTCAAGATCGTGTGGAAGCCCCAGACCATGGCCCCGGTCGACCAGGAAAAGGCCGAAAGCCTGATGAAGCTCGTCGATGCGCTGGACGAGGACGACGACGTGCAGATCGTGTTCTCCAACGCCGGCATTCCCGACGAGGTGATGGCGAAGCTCGGCGGGGAATGATGTAGTCTGCGCCGATGGTCAGAATCATCGGCATCGACCCCGGCCTCAGGAACACCGGCTGGGGCGTCATCTCCCAGGAGGGCTCCCGGCTCGCCTATGTCGCCGATGGCGCCATCCATTCGGATGGCGATGCCCCGCTGGCGGAGCGGCTGCTGCAGCTTCATGCGCAGCTGATCGATATTCTGAGGGAGTTCGAGCCTGACGAGGCGGCGGTGGAGGAAACCTTCGTCAACACCGATGCGCGCGCCACGCTGAAGCTGGGGCAGGCGAGGGGCGTTCTCATGCTGGCGCCCGCCATGCTGAAGCTGCCGGTGGCCGAATATGCGCCCAACACGGTGAAGAAAGCGGTGGTGGGGGCGGGCCATGCCGGGAAGGACCAGGTGAAGCACATGGTCAAGCTGCTGCTGCCCAAGGCCCGCATGCGCAGCGCGGATTCGACCGACGCGCTGGCAGTGGCCATCTGCCATGCCCACTACCGCGGCGCGCAGCGGCTGGCCGATGTGCTGGCGCGTTCTTGACTTGTTCCAGCGTTGCCAGTAGCACGGATGCGATGAGGGCGCTTGCATGATTGCGAAGCTGAAGGGCCGGATCGATGCTGCGGGCGCCGACTGGCTGGTGATCGACGTCAATGGCGTGGGCTATCACGTCGCCTGCTCGTCCAAGACGCTGGCCGCCCTGCCGGGCCAGGGCGAGTTCGCCGAGATCCACACCGAGATGCTGGTGAGCCAGGACATGATCCGGCTTGTGGGCTTCGCCACCGTGAACGAGCGCGAATGGTTCCGGCTGCTGCAATCCGTCCAGGGCGTGGGCACCAAGGTGGCGCTCGCCATTCTCTCGACCCTCTCCGCCGCCGAGATCGGCAATGCCATCGCGCTGCAGGACAAGGCGATGATCGGGCGGGCCAATGGCGTGGGCAAGAAGCTCGCCGAGCGCATCGTGCTGGAACTGAAGGACAAGACGCCGGCCTTCGCACCGCTGCCGCAGGACGTCTCGAAGCTCGCCGCCGAGCTGGATGCGCCGCGGCCCACGGCGGCGGCCGATGCGGTCTCCGCTCTCGTCAATCTTGGCTATGGCCAGGCGCAGGCGGGTGCTGCCGTCTCGACCGCGATGAAGAAGGCCGGCGATGATCAGCCTACGGAGAAACTGATCCGGCTGGCGCTGAAGGAACTGGCCCTGTCATGACGAACCCGATCCGCGAGCGCGGCAAGACGCCGGAAGACGCGATCGACACGCATCTGCGCCCGCAGCGGCTCGAGGAATTCATCGGCCAATCCAAGGCCAAGCAGAACCTGCGCATCTTCATCGAGGCGGCGAAGGCGCGGGGCGAGGCGCTGGATCATGTGCTGTTCGCAGGCCCCCCGGGGCTGGGCAAGACGACGCTTGCGCAGATCATGTCGCGCGAACTGGGCGTCAATTTCAAGTCCACCTCCGGCCCCATCATCGCCAAGGCGGGCGACCTTGCCGCACTCTTGACCAATCTCGAGGAGCGTGACGTGCTCTTCATCGACGAGATCCACCGGCTCAATCCGGCCGTGGAGGAAGTGCTTTATCCGGCGATGGAAGATTTCCAGCTCGACCTCATCATCGGCGAGGGGCCCGCCGCGCGCTCGGTGAAGATCGACCTCGCCAAGTTCACCCTCGTCGGCGCCACCACGCGGACGGGCCTCCTCACCACGCCGCTGCGCGACCGTTTCGGCATTCCGGTGCGGCTCGATTTCTACACCGAGGAAGAGCTGCTCGAGATCGTGAAGCGCGGGGCGCGCGTGATGCGGATGGCGATCGCGGAGGAGGGGGCGCGGGAAATCGCCAGGCGGGCACGCGGCACGCCGCGCATCGCCGGGAGGCTGTTGCGCCGGGTGCGCGATTTTGCCGCCGTGGCCCGCGCCGAGGTGATTGACGCCAAGCTCGCCGGCCGGGCGCTCTCGGCGCTCGATGTTGACGCCAAGGGCCTCGATGCGCTCGACCACCGCTATCTCTCCTGCATCGCCGTGAATTTCGCGGGCGGGCCGGTGGGCATCGACACCATTGCGGCCTCGCTGTCGGAAGCGCGCGACGCGCTGGAAGACATCGTGGAGCCTTATCTGCTGCAGCTTGGTTTCCTTAACCGCACGCCGCGCGGGCGGCTGCTGACGCCGCACGCCTTCCGGCATTTGGGCCTTGCCATTCCGCAGCGGCCGGAGATCATGCAGGGCGTGCTGCCGCTGGACGGGGCCGATGGCTGAGGCCTGGCCCGGTGTGTCCGGCTGTTTCCGCGATGGCGCCCATCTGCTGCCGGTGCGCGTCTATTTCGAGGACACCGATGCCGGCGGCGTGGTCTATCACGCGCGCTATGTGGCGTTTTGCGAGCGCGGCCGCTCGGATTGCCTCAGGTTGCTGGGCATCAGCCAGTCGCAGTTCGAGAACCTGAATTTCGTGGTCCGCCGCATGGTCTGCGACTTTCTGCGCCCGGCGCGGCTTGACGACCTGCTCGAGGTGCGCACGCGCTTCATCGGCATGACAGGAGCGCGCATCGAAATCGCGCAGGACGTGACGCGCGATGGCGCGCTGCTGTTTCGGGCCGCCGTGACCGTGGCGCTGGTTGATGGCCAAGGCCGGCCGAAGCGGCTTCCCGAAGAGATGACCGCGCGCTTTTTCCCGCTCGCCGGAGCATCGGGCGGCCACATGGAACGGGATGGTTTCGATTGACCGCCCGGCGCTTCAAGCCGCAGCCTTGGCGATGGCGCCGCAGAGTTCGTCGACGATCCTGACCACCAGGCCCTCGTCGTCGCCTTCCGCCATCACGCGGATCACCGGCTCGGTTCCGGACGGCCGGACGACAAGGCGGCCGGAATTGCCGAGCCGCGCTTCGGCCTCGGCGATCATCGCGCGCACGCCATTGTCCTGCAGCGGCGCGCCCTGCCTGAACTTCACGTTTTTCAAAACCTGCGGCAGCGGCGTGAACAGGTTGCACACCTCGCTCACCGGCTTGCCCTGACGCTTCACTTCCGCCAGCACCTGCAGCGCGGCCAGAAGGCCATCGCCGGTGGTCGAAAAGTCCGACAGCACGATATGGCCCGACTGCTCGCCGCCCACATTGTGGCCATGGCCGCGCATATGCTCCACCACGTAGCGGTCGCCCACCCTGGTGCGCGCCAGCGTCAGCTTGTGGTCCGCCAGATAACGCTCCAACCCGAGGTTCGACATGATGGTGGCCACGAGGCCGCCGCCGCGCAGCTCGCCGCGCTTCGCCCATGAGGTGGCGATCAGCGCCATCAGCTGGTCGCCGTCCACCACCTGGCCTTTGTCGTCGGCGATGATGACGCGGTCGGCGTCGCCATCGAGCGCGATGCCGATGTCGGCGTGCAGCTCCCTGACCTTGGCGCACATGGTTTCGGGATGCGTGGAACCGCAGCCGTCATTGATGTTGAGGCCATTGGGCTCACTGCCGATCTCGATCACCTCGGCGCCCAGTTCCCACAGCGCGGTGGGCGCCACCTTGTAGGCAGCGCCATTGGCGCTATCGATGACGACGCGAAGGCCGTCGAGCGTCATGTCCTTCGGATAGGTGCGCTTGGCGAATTCGATGTAGCGCGCCTGCGCATCCTCGATGCGCTTGGCGCGGCCGATTGCCTCGGGCGGCGCCAAACTGATCAGCGACGGATCATCCATCATGCGCTCGATCTCAAGCTCCTGCGCGTCCGACAGCTTGAAGCCATCCGGCCCGAAGATCTTGATGCCGTTGTCGGAAAAAGGATTGTGCGAGGCGGAGATCATGACGCCAAGATCGGCGCGCATGGAGCGGGTGAGCATGGCGACCGCCGGCGTCGGAACGGGTCCGAACAGGAACACGTCCATGCCGGCGGCAAGCAGGCCGGAGGCCAGCGCGTTCTCGATCATGTAGCCTGACAGACGCGTGTCCTTGCCGATCACCACGCGGTGGCGGTGGCTGCCGCGGCGATAGAGGTTGCCGGCCGCCATGCCGGTCTTCAGCACCATGTCGGCGGTCATGGCGCCGGCATTGGCGCGGCCGCGCACGCCGTCGGTTCCGAAATACTTGCGCGCCATGGAAAATCCCCTGCCTTGCTTAGAGTCCGCTCTGGTCCGGATCGGCGGCGGCGCCTGCCACGGCCAGCGCCTCCACCGTCGCTTTCACATCATGCACGCGAAGAATATGCGCTCCGTTAAGCGCCGCCCAGACGGCGCCGCCCACCGAGCCATTGACGCGGTTTCCCGCGTGCTTCTCGCCGGTCAGCGCGCCGATGAAACCCTTGCGTGAAAGCCCCATCAGAAGCGGAACGCCGAGCGCATGATAGAGCGTGAACTGGCGCAGCACGTCGATGTTGTGACGGAAGCTCTTGCCGAAACCGATCCCCGGATCCGCCACGATGCGCTCGCGCGCGATGCCCGCCGCGATACAGGCCCCGATGCGCGCCTCCAGCCAATCGAAGACGTCGAGCGCCACGTCGTCATACTGCGGGCTCAACTGCATGGTCTTGGGGTCGCCCTGGGCATGCATGAGGATGACGGGGCAGGTGGCCTCCGCCATCGCCTGCATCGCCGCGGGCTCATAGGTGAGGGCGGCGACGTCATTGACGATCTTCGCGCCGGCATCGATGGCCGCGCGCATGACGTTGGCTTTGCGCGTATCGACCGACACCGTGAATCCCTGCGCCGCGAGCGCCGCGATGACGGGCAGGACGCGGCGGAGTTCCTCCGCCTCCGGAACGCCTTCAGAGCCGGGCCTGGTCGATTCGCCGCCGACGTCGAGAATATCGGCGCCGTCTTTCGCCAGCTGCAGGCCGTGGGCGATGGCGCGCTCAGCCTCGGCATTGAGCCCTCCGTCCGAGAAGCTGTCGGGCGTCACGTTGACAATGCCCATGATCAGCGGCCGCCCGGTGGAGAGGAAGGGGGGCACCACCGTCTGTCTGGGAAGCGTGCCTGGCGCGAAGCGCCGGCTCGCCTCCGCGCCTCCGCGCGCGATCTCCTCCACCAGCGTATAGGCGATTGCGGAAAGGCCGCCGAGCGATGCTCCGCGGCCTTCCTTGATCAGCTGCCGGGCGTCGGACCCGTAGACGAGCCCGGCCGGCCTTGTGTAGCGCCGGCTCATCACGCCTGCGGCTGCGGTTCCATGCCGCCCGCGCCTCCGGCCTTGGGCTGGCCCGTGGCCGGAACGGAGGACGTTGCCTTCGCGCCCTTCTTGCCGGCATCGCCATCGTCGCGCTTGGGTGGCGTGCCGGCGAGCAGGTTCTTGATCTCCTCGCCCGACAGCGTCTCGTATTCGAGAAGGCCCTGGGCCAGCGTCACCAAATCATGGTTCTTCTCGGTCAGGATCCGGCGCGCCTCGTCAAGACCATTGGACACGAGGCGCTTCACTTCCTGGTCGATCTTCTGTGCGGTCTCTTCCGAGATGTTCTGGGTGCGTGACACGGAGTGGCCAAGGAACACCTCTTCCTGGTTCTCGCCGTAAGCGACCGTGCCCAACTCATCCGAATAACCCCAGCGGGTGACCATGGCGCGGGCGAGCCGCGTCGCCTGCTCGATGTCGGACTGGGCGCCGGAGGTGACGTTCTCCTTGCCGAAGGTGATCTCCTCCGCGATGCGGCCGCCCATCATGATGGCAAGCCGCGACGTCATCTGGGTATAGTTCATCGACAGGCGGTCGCCTTCGGGCAACTGCATCACCATGCCCAGCGCGCGGCCGCGCGGAATGATGGTCGCCTTGTGCACGGGGTCGGCCTTGGGCACGTTCATGGCGACCAGCGCATGGCCCGCCTCGTGATAGGCGGTGTTGCGCTTCTCGTCCTCGGACATGACCAGCGAGCGGCGCTCGGCGCCCATCATCACCTTGTCCTTGGCTTCCTCGAATTCGGCCTGGGTGACAATTCGCTTGTTGCGGCGCGCGGCGAGAAGCGCGGCCTCGTTGACGAGGTTCGAAAGATCGGCGCCGGAGAAGCCCGGCGTGCCGCGCGCAATGGTCTTGGCGTCGACATCGGGCGCGAGCGGCACGTTGCGCATGTGGACCTTCAGGATCTTCTCACGGCCCTGCACATCCGGGTTCGGCACCACGATCTGGCGGTCGAAGCGGCCGGGGCGCAGCAACGCAGGGTCGAGCACGTCCGGGCGGTTGGTGGCGGCGATCAGGATCACGCCCTCATTCGCCTCGAAGCCGTCCATCTCGACAAGCAGCTGGTTCAGCGTCTGCTCCCGCTCGTCATTACCGCCGCCGAGGCCCGCGCCACGATGGCGGCCCACGGCGTCGATTTCGTCGATGAAGATGATGCAGGGTGCGTTCTTTTTCGCCTGCTCGAACATGTCACGCACGCGCGACGCGCCGACGCCCACGAACATTTCGACGAAATCAGAACCCGAGATGGTGAAGAAGGGCACATTCGCCTCGCCCGCGATGGCGCGTGCGAGCAGCGTCTTGCCGGTGCCGGGAGGACCCACGAGCAGCGCGCCCTTCGGAATCTTGCCGCCGAGGCGCTGGAACTTGTGCGGGTCCTTCAGGAAGTCAACGATCTCGACGAGGTCGTCCTTCGCCTCCTCGACGCCCGCCACATCCTCGAAGGTCACGCGGCCGTGGCGCTCGGTCAGGAGTTTCGCCTTGGACTTACCGAAACCCATGGCCTTGCCGGAGCCCGACTGCATCTGGCGGATGAAGAACACCCACACCCCGATCAGCAGCAGCATGGGCAGCCAGTAGACCAGCGCATTGGTGAGCAGCGAGTCGTTCTGCGCGGTGCGGAACGTGATCGACACGTTCTTGCTGCTCAGTTCCTTCAGCTGGTATTCGAGCAGCGGACCGGTGGTCGAGACCGTGCTGCCGTCGGACAGCTTGCCGGTGATATTGTCCCCCGTGATCACCATCGACTGGATGGCGCCGGAATTCGCTTTTTGAAGGAATTCGGAATAACTGAGCTCGGAGCTCGACGGGCTGCGGACCTGGCCTTGGAACACGCTGAACAGCGCGAAGAGCAGCAGCGCGATGACGATCCAGACGGCGAAATTGCGGAATTGGTTCACGTGATCCTCACAGATGGCAACCCGGCCCGGGGGACGGACGGCAGCTCGAATTTCAGACTGTCCGATAACATAGGCTGGCGCGGAAGTATTTCCAAGAATGGCCTTCCGGTAAATCGCTCATCCTTGCGTGTTGAGCCTCAGAAAGCAACTGCGCGGCGGCGGACCCTCCGGGGGCTGCTCGACCCAGGGGCAGGCGCGCTGCGCATAGACGGGAACTCCGGGAATGGGCGGCAGCTTGCGCGATGCCGTCGGAGTCACCTGCGCGCCTGGCGCGGCTTCTACCAAAAAACGGTTATCCCACAACAGTTTGCCGGTATGAGGCACGATCCGGGTGACGGCCTCGATGCGCGCCGCCTCACGCGTTACCCAGAAGCTGGATTTCCGACGGCCCAGCAGGGCGCCGGCGAGCGTGCAACGCACCGGCCCCTCCTCCGTAGCCGCCCAGCGCGCGATTCGCTGCAGCTCGTCGCCGTCAGGCGCTTCCTGTCCCCCACCATAGCGCTCAATGACGATGCTGAGGATGCGTTCCTGAAGGGCCTCCGGCAGGCGCTGGAACCGATCCCGCGCGAGGTGACAGATGCCGGCTTCATGCTCGTGAAGGAAAAAGGCAATCCACCGCCGCGCCGTGCGCTCCAGAAGCGCTGCGGCCGCCGCGGCTCGATCCGCCAGCGCCGCGAGGCGCGCGGCGGTTTCGGGGCCTAAGGCGGCGAGGCGGCGGCGCGCCCGGACGCGCTCGAAACGGGTGTCCTCATTCGACGGATCGTCGATCCACGGCTGGCCGAGCTGGGCGAGCCAGCCGCGCAGGGCTTGCCGTTTGGCGCGGAGCAGCGGGCGCAGCAGCGGCAGCCCATCCCATCCGCCATTGAGGCGGATGCCGGCGAGACTCTCGGGGCTCATGGTGCGGGCGAGCCTCATCAGCACCGTCTCGGCCTGGTCGTCGAGCGTGTGGGCGGTGAGAAGCGCCGTGGCGCCGTGGCCGCGGCACCAGTCCGACATCAGCCCGTAGCGCGCGCCGCGCGCTTTCGCCTGCAGGCCTGTGGCGGGCTTCGGCTGCTTCGTCCAGTGCAGAACGTGGTGAGGAAGGCCGAGCCCAGCCGCCCACTGCCCGACACAAGCCGCCTCAGCCGCCGCTTCGGGCCTCAGGGCGTGGTCGACGGTGAGCACCGACAGCTTAAGGCCCGGATGGTTGATCCGGGCCCAGTCCGCCGCGAGGCGCATCAGTGCAGTCGAATCGGATCCCCCGGATACGGCCAGCGCCACGTGGCGCTCCGGCCTGAGGCCCGAGAAGTCAGCCGGAATCTCAGGAGGCGCAACCAACGCGCTTGGCTTCAGTCTGGGCGCGCTTGCGGGCATCCGCCGCCTTCGGATACTCGGCGCTGACGGCGGCCAGGGCGGCGCAGGCCTGATCGCCCTGGCCGAGGCGGTTGAGCGACATGCCGAGCTTCAGCAGGCTGTCCGGCGCGCGCCGGCTGGCCGGATACTTCTTGTAGCCCTGCAGGAAATTCGCGGCGGCGCGCTGGTAGTCGTTCTGGGCGTAATAGGTTTCGCCCAGCCAGTACTGCGCGCTGCCCGCCAGGCTGTGATCGGGATACTTCGACAGGAAGGTTGAGAATCCGGCCTCGGCATCGCCGTACTGGCGGCGCAGCAGGCTCTCGTTGGAGCGCTCGTAGAGCGACTCGGGCGTCTCTGTCTGGGTTGCCGCATCGGGTTGGAGCGACACGGTCTCGATCGAATCGTCACCGGTGGCGGGCTGCGCGGCAGCACCCTGCTGCCCATAGTCATCGCCCGGTTCCTGCTGGGAGGGCGGCACCAGGACCTGGCCCTGGAAGCCGCCGTCGTTGGGCTGGGCGGCGGCATTGTCGAGAGCGCCGAACACCCTTGCGGCAGGCGCGGCCCCCGGCACGTCCTGCTGGACGGTCTCGGTGGAGGCGACCGGCGGCATGGCGGCAACTGCAGTGGCGGTCTGTTCGGGCGCGTTGAGCGGCGCCTGCTCGATGGTTGCAACCCCGTTGCTGTCGGGGATCGGGGCTCCGGCCGAGGCCGCGGCGAGCCGCTTCTGCTGGCTGGGCTCAGGCGCCGGTGCGGGCTGGGGCGCCGCTGTGGCAAGCGGTGCGGCGGCCTTCAGCGGCTGGGCGGCGCCGCTCTGCCGCGGGGCGGCAGCGCCGTCTGCGCGGAGCTGCTTCACTTCGAAAGAAAGTTCCTGCACCTGGCCGGTAAGCTGGCGGATTTGCTCTTCCAATTGCTGCACGCGTACCGCCATTTCGGAAGCGCTCTGCGCCATGGCGGGAGACAGGAGGCCAATGCCCACGAGTGCGGCGGCGGCGGCGGAAGACTGCACGAACTTCAGCATGATTTTCACCCAGCGGACCTCTCGAGGGGCGGATTTTTCTTCTCAGCCTCGCAACTGAACCGGAATCGCGGTGAAATTGAGGCTTGGCCGATGGCTTTGCGCCGTGCGGCCAGCCACTGTCATTATTTTGCGCCGCCGGTGATGACGGTGACGGCGCGGCGGTTCTGCGACCAGCACTGCTCGGCATCGCACAGCGCCGCCGGGCGTTCCTTGCCATAGGCGATGGAGGAGATGCGCGAGCCCTTGACACCCTGGGCGATCAGAAATTCG
>NZ_JADCDB010000017.1 GCF_020252395.1 Aestuariivirga sp. | reverse complement strand
GGCTTAAATCCGCTCAGCCGCAACACCTGTGGAAATGTGGACAAGGCTCCGCCTTGCCCACAGTCCCACAGGAGAACAAAAGACAAGAAGCGGACATTTGATGTGCTACCAAAACCGGACAAGTTAATTAGCTATCGACATGGCTGGCGCTAAGGGGCGTTTCCGGGAGGTGCCGTCATGAGAGCAGCCATATTCGAAGCCTATCGGGGTCCTCTCGAGATCCGCTCCGTGCCGGATCCCGCGTGCCCGGCGGATGGCGTGATCCTGAAGGTCGAGGCCTGCGGCGTCTGCCGGTCGGACCATCATGGCTGGAGCGGGGTGGACCCCGACGTGGCGCTGCCCCATGTGCCGGGGCATGAATTCGCCGGCGCCGTGCTGGCCGTTGGTGCGGGGGTCCGCAGCTTCCGGGTGGGCGACCGCGTCACCGCGCCCTTCATCCTCGCCTGCGGCGACTGCCCGGACTGCCGGGCGGGGGAGCCGACCGTGTGCAACCACCAGCATGTGGTGGGCTTCTCCGGCTGGGGGGCGTTTGCGGAACTGCTCGCCGTGCCGCGGGCGGATTTCAACCTGGTCCGGCTGCCTGATGAGCTTGGCTTCGCCGAGGCCGCCGCCATGGGCTGCCGCCTCACCACCGCCTTCCGAGGACTTGTGGATCGCGCGGACCTCAAGCCCGGCGAATGGCTGGCGATCCACGGCTGCGGCGGCGTGGGCCTCTCCGCCGTGATGATCGGCCAGGCCTTGGGCGCGCAGATCGTGGCCATCGACATCAACGAAGAGGCGCTGGCCATGGCCAGGTCGCTGGGCGCCAATGTCACCCTTAACCCATCGCAGCTCGCGGACACGGCACTGGCCGTGCGCGACGCGACGGGCGGCGGGGCGCATGTCTCGATCGACGGGTTGGGCATCACCGCGACGATCCACAATTCGGTGCGCAGCTTGCGCAAGCTCGGCCGCCATGTGCAGATCGGCCAGCCCCTGGGCCCGCATGCGAGCCCGCCCATGCCGCTGCTCGAAACCGTTTATGCCCGGCAGATTTCGATCCTCGGCACGCGCGGCATCGCCGCCTCCCGTTTCTCGTCGCTCCTTGGCATGATCGCCGGCGGAAGGCTCGACCCCGCACGCATGATCACCAAGCGCATCGCGCTGTCCGAGGCGGGCGCCTCGCTCGAGGCCATGGACGGCTACACCAGTGCCGGCGTCACCGTCATCGACAAGATGCGGGGCTGAGGCGCTGGCATCCACGAGGGCAGGGTGGCATACTCGCTTCATGTCTAGGACCTCCCCCCTCAAGCCCGGCGACCATCTCTATCTCATCGACGGTTCTGGGTATATTTTCCGCGCCTACCATGCGCTGCCGCCCTTGACGCGCAAGTCGGACGGGCTGCCCGTCGGCGCCGTGCAGGGTTTCTGCAACATGCTGTGGAAGCTCTTGAAGGAGACGAAGGCCGGCGAAAAGCCCACCCACCTCGCGGTGATCTTCGATCATTCGTCGAAGTCCTTCCGCAACGGGATTTACCCGCAATACAAGGCGCAGCGCCCGGAGCCGCCGGCGGATTTGCGCCCGCAATTCGGGCTGATCCGGCAGGCCACCCGCGCCTTCAACGTCGCCAGCGTGGAACAGGCGAATTACGAGGCGGATGATTTGATCGCCACCTATGCCAGGCAGGCGGTGGAGGCCGGCGCCACCTGCCGCATCGTCTCCTCCGACAAGGACCTGATGCAGCTCATCCGCCCCGGCGTGGCGCTCTACGACACCATGAAGGACCGCGAGGTGGGCGAGCCGGAAGTGCTGGAGAAATTCGGCGTCACGCCCGGCAAGGTCGTGGACATCCAGGCGCTGGCCGGCGACTCGGCTGACAACGTGCCGGGTGTGCCCGGCATCGGCGTCAAGACTGCGGCCCAGCTCATCACCGAATATGGCGACCTCGAAACGCTGCTCGCCCGCGCCCCCGGGATCAAGCAGCAGAAGCGCCGCGAGAACCTGGTCGAGTTCGCCGAGCAGGCCCGCATTTCGAAGAAGCTGGTGACGCTCGACGACCATGTGCCGGTGGAGCATGAGGTGAGCAGCTTCGCAGTCGACACGCCCAAGGCCTCGCAATTGATCGGCTTCGCCAAGGCGCTGGAATTCGCCTCCTTCACCAGGAAAGTGGCAGGCGAACTCGATGCCGATTCGACCGCCATCGATCCGATCCCGGTCGAGGTGAAGTTTTGGCCGCCCGAAGGTGGCGAGGCAGCACCACTGCCCCCGCCACGCTTCGCCGCGAAGAAGGCGGAGCCTGCCGCCGAAGCGCCCGCTGCCACGGCCGATGCGCCGCCCGGCAGCGCCGAGGCCGCGCTCCGCGCCATCCCCGTCGCCCATGCCGATTACGAGACGGTGAAGACGCTCAGTACACTGAAGAACTGGATTGAGGCCGCCTATCAGAAGGGCTATATCGCGCTCGACACCGAGACGGACTCGCTCGACTCGATGCGCGCCAATCTCGCCGGCGTGTCGCTGGCCACAGCCCCGGGCCGCGCCTGCTACATTCCGCTCCAGCACAAGGCGAGTGGCGGCGGCCTCTTCGGCGGCGAACTGGTCGAAGGCCAGGCGCCACTGACCGAGGCGCTGGCGGTGCTGAAGCCGGTGCTGGAGGACCCGTCCATCCTCAAGATCGGCCAGAACCTCAAATACGACATCGAGGTGCTGAAGCGGTATGGCATCGCGGTCGCGCCCATCGACGATACCATGCTCATCTCCTATGTGCTCGAATCGGGAGACGTGGGCCACGGCATGGACGAGCTGTCCCTCCGCCACCTCAACCACAAATGCATCGCCTTCAAGGACGTGGCGGGCTCCGGCAAGTCGATGATTACCTTCGACCGCGTGCCGGTGGCGGATGCCACGCGCTATGCGGCGGAGGATGCCGACGTCACCCTGCGCCTCTGGCTGCTGCTGAAGCCGCGCCTCGCCGCCATAGGCAAGCTCGCAGTTTACGAGACATTGGAGCGGCCTCTGGTCGCGGTGCTGGCCGCGATGGAGATGGAGGGCATCCTCATCGACCCCGAACTGTTGCGCAAGCTGTCGAACGAACTCGCCACCTCGGCAGCCGCCATCGAGACCAAGGTCTATGCGCTGGCCGGCGAACGCTTCAACATCGGCTCGCCGAAGCAGCTGGGCGACATCCTCTTCGGCCGCATGGGCCTGCCCGGCGGACGCAAGACGGCGACGGGCGCCTGGAGCACCGACTCGGATGCACTGGAGGACTTGGCAGGCCAGGGCATCGAACTCGCCCGCCGCGTGCTCGATTGGCGTCAGCTGTCGAAGCTCCGCTCCACTTACACCGATGCGCTGCCCAACTACATCAACCCGGAGACGAAGCGCGTCCACACCTCCTATTCGCTGGCGGCGACGTCCACGGGCCGTCTCGCCTCCACCGACCCCAACCTTCAGAACATCCCCGTGCGCACCGAGGAGGGCCGCAAGATCCGCCAGGCCTTCATCGCGCCTGAAGGCTCGAAGCTGGTCAGCGCCGACTACAGCCAGATCGAGCTGCGCGTCGTGGCCCATGTGGCGGACATCCCGCAGCTGAAAAAGGCCTTCGCCGAGGGCCAGGACATTCACGCCATGACTGCGTCCGAGATGTTCAACGTGCCCATCGAAGGCATGGACCCGATGGTGCGCCGCCGCGCCAAGGCGATCAACTTCGGCATCATCTACGGCATCTCGGCTTTCGGCCTCGCCAACCAGCTCGGCATCGGGCGGGAGGAGGCGGGCGAGTACATTCGCGCCTATTTCAAGCGCTTCCCCGGCATCCGCGACTATATGGAAGCGACCAAGCAGGAGGTCCGCGACAAGGGCTATGCCGAGACCATCTTTGGCCGCCGCATGCATTTCCCGAGGATCAAGTCGCCCAACCCCTCGGAGCGCGCCTTCCTCGAACGCGCGGCGATCAACGCGCCGATCCAGGGGGCCGCCGCCGACATCATCCGCCGCGCCATGATCCGCATGCCCGGTGCGCTTGCCGAGGCCGGCGTCTCGGCGCGCATGCTGCTGCAGGTGCATGATGAGCTGATCTTCGAATGCGTGGACCAAGAAACCGAGGCGACCATGGCGGTGGTCAAGAAGGTCATGGTCTCCGCCCCCGATCCGGTGGTGAAGCTGAGCGTCCCCCTCCAGGTGGACGCGCGGGCGGCGCAGAACTGGGAAGCCGCCCATTAGGATTCACAATGTCAATCAGCAGAAAGCACTTATGATGATATACCTAGCATAGGTTTTTCCGAAAGTCAAGGAAATTATTCCATTAGCGGGTTCTGGCGCATTTTCCGGTCAGGTGGAATCGCCTGATCGGCAGGGACATGCGCCAGCTTTTGACTCTGGAGCATCTTTCGCTTCGCAAGCGATTCCACTCGCTCGCACGATGCTCTAAGTCCCGCAGAAAGTCCGGTAAGCCCCGTCGACCTCCGCCGGCGGCGCAGCATACCGCTCCGCGCCAGCCTGCTCCACGTAAGGAGTCATCAGTACACAGAGCATCACCTCGAACGGCCGGTAGTCCTGCCGCTCCACCGCGGCGCCGATCGTCTCCTCCACCAGGTGATTGCGCGGGATATAGACCGGGTTCGCCGCCTGCATCAGTGCCCGCCGCTCTTCCGCCGTCTGCGGGTCCCGCGCCAGCCGCGCGCGCCATGCCGGCAGCCAGTCCTTCAGCGCGTCCGGCGCCTCGCCATTGCTCAGTGAACGGAATGTCACCGTGAAGTCCGCCCGCGCCATCTGCAGGCTATCCAGCATCGCCTGGATCAGCTCGAGGTCGCCATCCTCCTCGGACACGAGCCCGAGTTTCTTGCGGAAGCCTGCTAGCCAGTATTTCGTGTAGATCGCCGGGAAGCCCTCGATCCGCTCCGTGGCGATGCGGATCGCCTCCTCGCGGTCCTTGTCGATGAAGGCCAGCAGCGTCTCGGCCAGCCTGGCCATGTTCCACTGCGCGATCGGCGCTTGGTTCCCATAGGCATAGCGGCCATAGGTGTCGATGGAACTGAACACCGTGCCGGGGTCGTAGGCATCCATGAAGGCGCAGGGGCCATAATCGATGGTTTCGCCGGAGATCGAGCAATTGTCGGTGTTCATCACGCCATGGATGAAGCCCACCTGCACCCAGCGGGCAACGAGCGCGGCTTGGGCGTCCATCACCGCATCGAGAAGCGCCAGCGCCGGGTTCCCGGCGCCTTTCAAGTGTGGGTAGTGCCGGCCGCTCACATGATCGACCAGCAGCTTCAGCGCTTCGAAATCCTGCCGCACGGCGAAGAACTGGAAGGTGCCCACCCGGATGTGGCTTGCCGCCACCCGCGTCAGCACCGCCCCCGGCAGCACCGCATCACGGTAGACGCGCTCGCCGGTGGTGGCGGCCATCAGGGCCCGCGTCGTCGGAATCCCCAGCGCGTTCATCGCCTCGCTCACCAGATATTCGCGTAAGACCGGCCCAAGTGCCGCCCGCCCGTCGCCGCCGCGCGAGAAGGGGGTGCGGCCGGAGCCTTTCAGCTGGATGTCCCGGCGCTTGCCGGTCACGTCGACGACCTCGCCCAGCAGGATCGCCCGCCCGTCGCCCAGTTGTGGCACGAAATTGCCGAACTGATGCCCGGCATAGGCCTGGGCCAGCGGGCTCGCGCCCTCAGGAATGGCGTTCCCCACCGCCACCTCCGCCGTCAGCAGGGCGGGGTTAATCCCAAGCTCGCGGGCGAGCGGCTCGTTAACTTTGATCAGACGGGGGGCGGAAACCGGGGTGGGCGCCACCGCCACATGCATGGAGCCGGGCAGGCGGGCATAGCTGTTGTCGAAGGGAATGGCATTCATGACCGGTAATATAGGGCAGGCGGGGCGGAAGGTCCTCATTAAGAGGACATAAAGAATTCTTTATGTCTTCATGGACAGACCCCCGCCCCGCTGCTATAGAGCCGCTCAAATTCAGGACAGAGGACAAGACTCATGACCCGCGCGCACGACTATCACGTTGCCGACATCAAGCTGGCCGACTGGGGCCGCAAGGAAATCGATATGGCCGAGGTCGAGATGCCGGGCCTGATGGCCACGCGCGCCGAATACAAGTCGCTGCAGCCGCTGCGGGGTGCGCGCATCTCGGGCTCGCTGCACATGACGATTCAGACTGCGGTGCTGATCGAGACGCTGGTGGCGCTGGGTGCGGAGGTGCGCTGGGCCTCCTGCAACATCTATTCGACGCAGGATCATGCCGCCGCGGCCATTGCCGCCGCGGGCATCCCCGTCTTCGCCTTCAAGGGCGAGACGCTGAAGGATTACTGGGACTACACCGCCAAGATCTTCGACTGGCCGGACGGCCAGCCCTCCAACATGATCCTTGACGACGGCGGCGACGCGACACTCTACATCCTCCTGGGCTCCAAGGCCGAGAAGGACGCGAGCCTCATCGCCCACCCGAAGAGCGAGGAGGAGGAGTGCCTCTTCGCCGCCATCAAGAAGCGCATCAAGGAACAGCCGGGCTGGTTCGACAAGGTCAAGGCCGCGATCAAGGGCGTCTCGGAAGAGACCACCACCGGCGTCCACCGCCTCTATGAGCTGCAGAAGAAGGGCGAGCTGCCCTTCCCGGCGATCAACGTCAACGACTCCGTCACCAAGTCGAAGTTCGACAACAAGTACGGCTGCCGTGAGTCGCTCGTCGATGCGATCCGCCGCGGCACCGACGTGATGATGGCCGGCAAGGTGGCAGTCGTCGCCGGCTATGGCGACGTGGGCAAGGGTTCGGCGGCCTCGCTGAAAGGTTCCGGTGCCCGCGTCATCGTCACGGAAGTGGACCCGATCTGCGCGCTCCAGGCCGCGATGGACGGCTTCGCGGTGCAGACCATGGAAGACGTGGTCTCGACCGCCGATATCTTCGTCACCGCCACCGGCAACAAGGACGTGATCACGGTCGATCACATGAAGCAGATGAAGGACATGGCCATCGTCTGCAACATCGGCCACTTCGATAACGAGATCCAGGTCTCCGAGCTCCGCAACTTCAAATCCACCAACATCAAGCCGCAGGTGGACATGGTCCACATGCCCTCGGGCGCGCGCGTCATCCTGCTCTCGCAGGGCCGGCTCGTGAACCTCGGCAACGCCACGGGCCACCCCAGCTTCGTGATGTCGGCCTCCTTTACCAACCAGACGCTCGCCCAGATCGAGCTCTTCACCTCGGCCGGAACGGGCAAATACAAGAACGAGGTCTATGTGCTGCCGAAGCACCTGGACGAGAAGGTGGCCCGCCTGCACCTCGAAAAGCTGGGCGTGAAGCTGACGAAGCTCCGGGACGACCAGGCCGCCTATATCGGCGTCACCCCGCAGGGTCCGTTCAAGCCGGAATATTACCGCTACTGAGGATTCCGGCCCGCCCCGCTTTTGGTTATACCGGGCCGGGGCGGATGCGCCTGCTGATTCGCAGGCCATCCCGGCACTTGGACCGGAGAAGACATGGACGCCGGTTTCGGCAACAGCTTGGCGGGCGATGGGGTCGCCCTCATTGCCGTTTTGGCCGCTTCCGGCTTTTTCTTGCTCACCCGCCGTCTGCTGCGCCGCTGGGGCGGAACGTCAACCGGGCAGCGTATCGCCGATCTTGAAGCGCGGCTGAACGAGGCCGAAACCGCCATCGCGGCCGAGGCTCATGTGCTGGTGATCTGGCGCGGCAAGCAGGCACTGCCGGACCGTGTGATGGGCTCCATGCACGGCGCCGCCACGCTGCCCGAGGCTCCTGAGGGCCTCATCGACTTCGCTTCCTGGCTCGACCGCGATTCCGCCTCGGCCCTTTCCGGCTGCCTGTACGACCTCCGCAAGGACGGCACGCCCTTCAACATCGCCATCAAGAGCCTTGCGGACGAGCTGCTGGAAGCCGACGGCCGCACTGCCGGTGGCCTCGCCACCCTGCGCTTCCGCCCGCTCGCCGGCGAGCGCCGCAAGATCGCCGATCTCGCGCACGAGGCCCATCGCCTCGGCAAGCAGGTGGAACGCTTGAGCGCCGTGCTCGACGCAGCCCCCTTGCCCGTCTGGCTGCGCGGCGCGGAAGGAAAGCTCCTCTGGGTCAACCAGTGCTATGCTGCGGCGGTCGATGCGCCGGACCCCGATCTTGTCGTGTCGCAAGGCACCGAACTCGCCGGCCGCGCCGCCATGGACCGCACGGCAGCGGGCGCGACGGCGGGCTGCCTCGGCCGCATCCATGCGGTGGTCTCCGGCTCGATGCGCGCGCTCGATGTCTTCGAAGCGCCCGTCACCGGCGGCGCCGCCGGCTTCGCCATCGACATGACGGCGCTGGAGAAGGCCGAGAAGGAACTCGACCGCCACATCAAGGCCCATACCTCGACGCTGAACAAGCTCGACACCGCGATCGCCATCTTCGGCCCCGACCAGCGCCTCAGGTTCCACAATGCCGCCTATGCCGGGCTCTGGCCGCTCGACCCCGAATGGCTGGCCACCAATCCGCCCGATGCCGAGATCCTCGACCGGCTCAGGAACCAGCGCTGCATTCCGGAACAGGCCAATTACCGCGAGTGGCGGGCGAAGCAGCTCACCGCCTACACCACCATCGAACCGCGCGAGGACTGGTGGCATCTGCCCGACGGCCGAACGCTGCATGTGGTGTGCGAGCAGCATCCCTTCGGCGGCCTCACCTATCTCTACGAGAACGTCACTGACGAGCTGGCGCTGGAAAGCCGCTACAACGAGCTGATCGGCGTGCAGCGCGAGACGCTGGACAATCTCGAGGAAGGCATCGCGCTGCTGGGTTCCGATGGCCGCCTCAAGCTCTACAACCCCGCCTTCGCGCAGTTCTGGCAGCTTGACCCGGAGGCGCTGGATGCCCAGCCCCACATCGAGGAGCTCGCCCAGCACGGCAGCCAGCTCGCGGCGGACTCCAGCACCTGGGACGAAGTGCGCTACAGCGTGACCAGACTCGATTCCGAGAGGAAGCCCGTGACCGGCAACATCGACGTCGCCGGACGCGTGCTGCAGTTCGTCGCCGTGCCGCTGCCCGACGGCAATACGCTCCTGACCTTCGCCGATATCTCCGACTCCGCCCGCATGGAGCGCGCGCTGCGTGACCGTGCCGACGCGCTGGAGGCTGCCGACCGCCTCAAGAACATGTTCCTCTCCAACGTCTCCTACGAGATCAGGACACCGCTCACCTCCATCCTCGGTTTTGCGGAGGGCCTGCAGATCGGGCTCGCGGGACCCTTGAACCCGAAGCAGCAGGACTATGTCCGCGATATCCGCCGCTCCTCCACCGACCTCAAGACCATCATCGACGCCATCATCGACCTGACCGCCATCGATGCCGGAGCCCTCGAACTGAAGCTTGAGCATGTGGACGTGACGGACCTGCTCGAGGCAGTGGCGGAGAAGCTCGCGAACCAGATCGACGAGCGCGATCTGACGCTCAACATCGAGGTGGGCGCGGACGTCAACAGCTTCGTGGCCGACCCAAAGCGCGTCGAGCAGATTCTCTCCAACCTCCTCTCCAACGCCATCGGCTTCTCCGGCCGCGGGGCGACGATCCGCATGGGCGCGAAGAAGACGCGGGGGGCACTGCAGCTCTGGGTCTCCGACCAGGGCCGCGGCATTGAGCCCGAGTTCCAGAAACAGGCCTTCGACCGCTTCCAGTCGCGCCCCGTGCCCGGCGGCCACCGCGGCCCTGGCCTTGGTCTGGCTATCGTCAAGAGCTTGGTCGAGCTGCATGAGGGGCAGGTGTCGCTCCTCTCCAAGATCAACCAGGGCACCACCGTCCTCTGCACCTTCCCGCTCGATGGCCCGGGCGCGGCCCAGCGGACGGATGTGCGCAAGTCGGCCTGACCGGAATGAACGTCTTCCGCCGCTTCGAGTCTGCTGCCGCGCTGGAGGGCTTCGCCGCCGAGCTCTCGCTCTTCGCCCGGCCGGGCATGGTGCTGCTGCTGCAGGGTGAGATCGGCGCTGGCAAGTCCACCTTCGCCCGCGCCTTCATCCGCGCCCTGGCGGGTGGCGCGGCGTTCGACGTGCCGAGCCCCACATTCACGCTGGTGCAGACCTATAACGAGACGCGCGTGCCCTTGGCCCATGCCGATCTCCACCGCATCGGCTCCGTCCACGAGCTCGACGAACTGGGCTTCGACGAGCTGATCAAGACCCACGTGCTTGCCGTCGAATGGCCGGAGAAGATGCTCGACGCAAAGCATCAGGACCGGCTGCTGATCGCACTCTCCGGCTCCGGCAATCATCGTGACGCGGCGATCGCCGCCTCGGGTGCGTGGCAACAGGCGCTTGCCCGCAACGATGCGATCAATGCATTCCTCGCCACCACGCGCTGGTCCGCGGCCGAACGCCGCTTCCTCGAGGGCGACGCGTCCTTCCGCCGTTACGAGACACTGCACCTGCCCGGCGAGGCCGCGATCCTGATGGACATGCCGGCCAGGCCCGATGGCCCACCGGTCAAATACGGCAAGCCCTACAGCGCCATCGCGCATCTGGCGGAGGATATCCGCGCGGTGATCGCCATCAACCGCGTGCTGTGCGAACGCGGCTACAGCGCACCGAAAGCCGAAGCCTATGACCTCGCACAGGGCTTCGCGGTGATGGAGGACCTGGGCCGCCGCGTCTATGGCGGCATGATGCGGGCGGGCGAGGACATGCGCGAACCCATGCAGGCCGCCGTCGCCGTGCTCGCCGACATGGCGCGGCGCGACTGGCCAAAGGACGTGCCGCTCGATGGCCAGACCTATCGCGTGCCGCCCTATGATGTCGAGGCGCAGCTCATCGAGGTCGACCTCCTTCCATCGTGGTTCTGGCCGCATCTCAACGGCAGCGGCATTCCGGCGGCGGCACGCGCCGAATTCGAGGCGCTGTGGATGGAGCTGCTGCCGCTTACGCAAGTGGGCCATCGCGTCTGGGCGCTGCGTGACTATCACTCGCCCAACCTGCTGTGGATGCCGGAGCGCGAAGGTCTCGCCCGCGTGGGGCTCATTGACACGCAGGATGCGCTGATGGGCCACCCCGCCTATGACCTCGCCTCGATGCTGCAGGATGCGCGTGTGGACGTGGACTTCGCTTTCGCTGATGATCTCTACGCGCACTACTGCGCGCTGCGGAAGGACGATCCCAACTTCGACCGCGCGGAATTCGACGTGGCCTATGCCATCCTCGGCGCGCAGCGGGCGACCAAGATCCTCGGCATCTTCGCAAGATTGTCCATGCGCGACGGCAAGCACGGCTACCTCCGCCACATCCCGCGTGTGTCGCGCTATCTCGGGCGCAACCTCGCGCACCCGCGGCTGTCGAAGCTGAAGCAGTGGTTCGACAGCCATCTCCCCGCGGCCCGCCGCGAGACGTTATGATGGGCGATCTCGGCTCCCGCGCCATGGTGCTTGCCGCAGGCTTCGGCCAGCGCATGCGCCCGCTCACGCTGGCCAGGCCCAAGCCGCTGGTGGAAGTCGCGGGCAAGCCGCTCATCGGCTATGGCTTCGACCGCTTGCGCGCCGCGGGCGTCGAGACGGCGGTGGTGAATGTGCACTATTTGGCCGGCCAGATCGAAGCCTGGGCCAAGCGGCAATCCTCGCCCCGCATCGTGATCTCGGACGAGCGCGCGGAAATCCTCGACACCGGCGGCGGCGTCGCCAGGGCCCTGCCCCTTCTGGGCGAGGCTCCCTTCTTCGTCATCAACAGCGACAGCTTCTGGGTGGATGACGGCGCCCCCGCGCTTGATCGCCTGCGCGCCGCGTGGGACGATGAGACGATGGATTGCCTCCTCCTCCTGTCGCCGCTGGATCGCACCGTGGGTTATGACGGCAAGGGCGATTTCGTGCGCGGGGTGGATGGCCGGCTCGCAAGGCGTGCCGACAGCACGGGAGCGCCGCTTGCCTATATCGGCAGCTATCTCGTCTCGCCCCGCATCTTCTCCGGCGCCCCGCGGGGCGCCTTCTCGATGAACCTGCTGTGGGACCGGGCGATTGCCGCGGGCCGCCTCTTCGGCATCGCCCACACCGGGCGCTGGCTGCATGTGGGAACCCCCGAGGCGATCGGCCTTGCCGAAGCGGCGCTGAAGGCATGATGATCCATGTCAGGAGATATCCCGCGCCTCTTCACCATCGCGCCTGACAAGCCCTTCCTCGAGGTTCTCGCGGCGCAAGTCCTGAAAGGCTTTCCGTGTACGGACGGAACGGTCCCCGGCACACTCGGCCTCGCGCGCTGGACCATCCTGCTTCCCACCCGCCGCGCGGTGCGCGAGCTGGAGGAGATCTTCTTCCGCCTCACCGGCGGCTCCGGCGTGCTGCTCCCCCGCATCCGCCCCATCGGCGACATCGACGAGGACCTGCTGCAGCCCGAACATGGCGTGGAGGAGCTGGGAACGCCGGTGAGTGCGCCCGGCCAGCTCCTCCTGCTCATGGACCTGATCGACGAGTGGGCGGCGGCCAACCCCACCACACGGCTCGCGCAGGAGATCGCCGCAGCGCCCCACCAGGCCGGTGGCCTCGCCCAGTCCTTGGCTGAACTCCTCGACGCACTCGAGACCGAGGACGTGGACGTCACCAGGATCGCCGAGCTTTATGGCCTCGAATCGGCGCGCCACCGTGAGGCGATCCTCGAATTCCTGGCGATCGCGCGCGAGACATATCCCCAGCGCCTGGCGCAGGAAAACGCCATGGGCCCGCAGGCCCGCCGCTCCGCCATCCTGAAGCGCGAGGCGCGGCGGCTGGAATTCACCCGCACCGGGCGCCCCTTCATCGTGGCGGGTTCCACGGGCTCGATCCCCGCCACCTGCACGCTGCTCAAGGCCATCGCGGGCCTGCCCAATGGCGCGGTGGTGCTGCCCGGCCTCGACCAGTTCATGGACGAAGCCAGCTGGACCGCCGTCGGCCCCACCCATCCGCAGCATGCCATCAAGCAGTTGCTGACCCGCCTCGATGCCACGCGCAGTCTGGTGGCGGAACTGGGCGGCGCCCCCGGCCCCCGCGCTTGGCTGGCGAGCGAGCTGATGCGCCCGGCGGAGACCTCGCATCTCTGGCATGATGCGCTGAAAGGCCAGGAGGCGCGCGTGGCCGAAGCCATGCAGGGCGTGGAACTGGTCGAGTCGCGCTCGGTTCCCGAGCAGGCCCTCGCCGCGGCGCTGATCCTGCGCGAATGCCTCGAAACACCCGGCCGCAACGCCTGCCTGGTCACGCCGGACCGGCAGCTGGCCCGGCGCGTCAAGGCAGAGCTCCGGCGCTGGAACATCGCCATCGATGATTCAGGTGGCGAACCGCTGATCCGCTTCGGCGGCGCGGCACTCCTCAACCTGCTGCTCGAAGCCCTGCTGCAGGGCTTCGCGGCGGAACCGCTGGCAGCACTCCTGCGCCACGGCCTCGCCACCTTCGGCCTGCCGCCGGACGAAGCGCGCCACCTCGCCAGCCTGATCGAACTCGCGCTGCTGCGCACCGGCACGGGCGCTCCTGAAATCGGCAAGCTCTCCCATGCGCTGCGTATCGCCACCGAGACGGACAATCGCCGTGCGCTTCCGCTCGCGGTGAAGCACGTCACCGGCGAGCAGTGGCAACAGGCCATCGCGCAGGCCAGCCGGATATCGGATGTTCTGGCCCCGCTCGCCCTCAACCCGCCCCACACGCTCGCCGAACATCTCGACCGGCTGGCCAAGGCCTGCGAGGCGATGGCGGGCGAAGCCTTCTGGGCAGGTGAGGGCGGCGATGTGCTGACCGGCGCCTTCGCCCTGCTGCGGGACGAGTCCCGCTTCCTCAGGCGCTGCGACCTCCGTCGAACTGCCGCCATTCTGCGCCATTGGCTTCATGGTCTCCCGGTGCGCAACCAGCAGCACAACCCCACGCCGCTGTCGATTCTCGGCCTGCTCGAAGCCCGCCTTATCCGTGCGGATGTGATGGTGCTCGCAGGCCTCAACGAGGGCACATGGCCCGGCGCCACGGATTGCGGCCCCTGGCTCAACCGCCCGATGCGCGACGTGCTGGCGATGAAGCAGCCTGAGGCGCAGATCGGCCAGACCGCGCATGACTTCGCGCAGGCCTTCGGCAACGCAGAGGTCAAGCTCCTGTGGTCGCGCCGCATCGGCGATGCGCCGGGCACGCCGTCGCGCTGGCTGCACCGGCTGTTGATGATCCTCGAAACGGCGAAGCTGGAACGACGCCCGAGCAACTGGCCGCTCTATGCCCGCCAGCTGTCGGAGCCGGCCGCCGTCACACCCGTCGCCAAGCCGAAGCCGCGGCCGCCAGTGGCGCTGCGCCCCAAGGCGCTCAGTGTCACCCGCATCGAGAAATTGATCCGCGATCCTTACGCAATCTACGCGCGCTTCATCCTCAACGTGGAGCCCGTGAAGCCCGTTTCCTCCGTGCCTGACCTGGCGCGGCGCGGCACCATCGTCCATGCCGCGATCGGCGATTTCCTGAATCGTTTCCCGAAACACCTGCCGGCCGATGCCGCGGGCGAACTCGAGAAGGATGGCAGCCGCCACTTCCAGCAGATCGCGGATTATCCCGGCGTGGTCAGTTTCTGGTGGCCGCGCTTCCGCCGCATCGCGGCGTGGATGGCGGAGCAAGAACCGGCATGGCGCGATGGCGTGGAGTGCGTGGTGGCGGAGCGCAATGGTGCGGTCACCTTCCCCGTGGCGGGAGCGGATTTCACGCTCTCAGCCCGCGTCGACCGCATCGACCTGATGGCCGATGGCGCGGCCCGCATTGTCGATTACAAGACGGGCGATGTACCGACCAAAAAGCAGGTGGAAACCGGTCTTGCCCCCCAGCTCACACTTCAGGCCGCCATCCTCGCGCGCGGCGGCTTCTCCGATGTGGCCCCAAGACAGACGCACGCGCTCTGGTACGTGCATCTGAGTGGCGGCAGCCCGGCAGGCGAAGTCAAAGACTTTCCCAAACTGGCGCATCCGGTCATGGAACTGGCGGAGATGCACTTCGCCGAACTGCAGAAGCTGCTGGCGAACTATGCCAGCGTCGAGCAGCCCTATTACCCGCGCACCATCATGAAGAAGGAGGAGGATCCGGGCGATTACGATCACCTCTCGCGCTATCGGGAATGGACTCTGTCGGGGGGCGGCACATGAGCCTCAATCCCGCCGCCAGCCTCGCCCAGCTCAAGGCCTCCGATCCCGCGGCCACCGTCTGGGTCAATGCCAATGCGGGGGCGGGCAAGACCCATGTGCTGGTCGATCGCGTGGTGCGCCTCATGCTGGGCGGCACCGAGCCGTCGCGCATCATGTGCCTCACCTTTACCAAGGCGGCCGCCGCCGAAATGGCCAACCGCCTCTTCGACCGCCTGAGCAAGTGGATCGCGCTGGATGACGATGCCCTGCGCAAGGTGCTGGGCACGCTCGGCGCGCCCGAAGCCGATCCTGCGCTGCTGGAGCGCGCCCGCCAGCTCTTCACCCGCGCGCTCGAAACGCCGGGCGGGCTCAAGATCCAGACCATCCACGCCTTCTGCGAACGCGTGCTGCAGCTCTTCCCCGTCGAGGCCGGCATCGTGCCGCACTTTGCCATGCTGGACGGCCGCGAGCAGCTGTCGCTGCTGCAGGAGGCCCGCAACGCCGTGCTGTCTTCCGCCGGGGACGAGACGGCGGAGACCGGCGCGGCGCTTCGCGACGTGGCGAACCGGGTGAATGCCGATGACTTCGACAAGCTGCTCACCGGCCTCCTCGCCAGGCGCGCCAGCCTGCGCGCGCTCTTCGACGAGGAGCATGGGCTGGAGCGCGCGGAGGCCCTGCTGCGGTTCCATCTGTCGCTGCAGCAGGGTGTCACGCAGGAGAGCATCGTCTCCGGTCTCGCCTGCGACGTGGCCCGCTATCGTGACCTCGCCGATGCGCTGGCTGGCGGCAGCGATTCCGAGAAGAAGCGCGCCGCGCAGATTCGTGCCGCCTGCACCGCGAAGGATCCGACGCTTATCGGCCTGCAGGCCATTCTCCTCACGGGTGAGAACGAGCCGCGCAAGGCCGTCGCCAACAAGCCCACGCTGGCAAGGCACAATTGGATCGAAGACTTTGTGAAGGCCGATCAGGGGCGCCTTCTCGACGCGCTGGGCAAGATGGGCGATCTCGACTGCCTCGGCGCCTCGCTGTCGCTCTTGCGGCTCGGCAGCGCCATCACCCGGCGCTTCGAAGCGGCGAAGCGCGCGCGCGGCGCCTATGACTTCGACGACCTCATCATCAAGACCGGCGAATTGCTGCAGGAAAGGCCGGATGCCGCCTGGGTCCTGTTCAAGCTTGATGGCGGCATCGAGCATCTGCTCGTCGACGAGGCGCAGGACACGAGCCCGATGCAGTGGCAGATCGTGCAGGCGCTGACGGGCGAGTTCTTCGCGGGCGAGGGCCGCCACGGCCGGAAGACACGCACCCTCTTCGTGGTGGGCGACAGGAAGCAGTCGATCTATTCCTTCCAGGGAGCCGATCCCAATGTCTTCGAGCAGGTGCTCGCGAGGGTGAAGTCGCAGGTCGAGGGCGTGGGGCAGGAGTTCCGCGAGGTGGATTTCAGCGTCTCCTTCCGCTCGCTGGGCGAGATCCTGCAGGCCGTCGATGGCGTGTTCCCGCCGGGCTCCGCCGCGCGCACCGGGCTCGATGGCGAATCGCCGCGCGAATGGGAGCATGTGCCCAACCGCCGCAATGCGTCCGGCACCGTCGAGCTCTGGCCGCTGGTCGAACCGGTCGAGAAGGAAGACCCCGAGCCGTGGCAGGCGCCGGTCGATCGCGAGCCCGCGCAGTCGCCGCGCCGCCTCCTGGCGCGGAAGCTGGCAAAAACCATCCGGGGCTGGATCGGCGCCCGCATGTTGCCGGGCCGCAATCGCACGGTGCAGGCGGGCGACATCCTGATTCTGGTCAGGCAGCGCAACAGCTTCTTCGATGCGATGATCCGCGCCTTGTGGAACGAGCAGGTGCCGGTGGCCGGCGCCGACCGGCTGAAGCTGGGCGACAACATCGCGGTGCTGGATCTCGTGGCGCTGGCGCAATTCGCCATCATGCCGGAGGACGATCATGCGCTGGCCTGCCTGCTCAAGAGCCCGCTGCTGGAGCGCGCGCTGACGGAGGACGAGCTGATTGCGGCCGCTGCCGGGCGCAACGCGCTCTCGCTCTGGCACAGCCTCGCCGCGCAGGACACCGAAGCCTGCCGCGCCGCCGCCGCGTTCCTCCGTCCACTGATTGACGCGGCGCCTTCCGTCCGGCCCTTCGAGTTCTTTTCCGCCATCCTCGGCAAGGCCCGGCTCAGAATCGTATCGCGGCTCGGCAGCGAGGCGAATGATGCCATTGACGCGTTCCTCGACCGCGCTCTGGACTACGAGGAGGCGCATGGCGCCTCGCTGAGCGGCTTCGTCAACTGGTTTGAGGCCGGTGAGATCGAGATCAAGCGCAACATGGAGCAGTGGGCAGGCGAAGTGCGGGTGATGACGGTGCATGGCGCCAAAGGCCTCGAAGCGCCCATCGTCATCCTGCCGGACACCACCAGCGACGAGCAGCCGCGCGGCGGCGAATCGCTGCTGATGCTGGAAGGCGGCGATCCCCATGCCCGCGTGCCGCTCTGGGTGGTGCCCGGGCTCGGCGCCTCCAAGGCGGTGAAGGCGCTGAAGGCGGCCCAGAAGGATGTGGCCACGGCGGAGTACCGGCGCTTGCTCTATGTCGCCATGACCAGGGCTTGCGACGCGCTCTATGTCTGCGGCTATCGCGGCGTGCAGGAGCCCTCGGAGAACTGCTGGTACAACACCATCTCCGCCGCGCTGACGCCGAAGATGACCCCGCTCGATGCTGGCGAAGGCTGGCGCCTCGGCGCGGACCCTGTCATGGCGGAGCCGCCAGCGGCGGCGCCCATGGAAGCCCTCGCCTTGCCCGGCTGGATCGCACGGCAGGCGGAGGCCGTGCCGGTGGCGGCGGCGCCGGCCATGCGCAAGCGGGCGGAGGCGCGGGTGGCGCGCGGCATCCTCATTCACCGCATCCTCCAGAACCTGGCCGATCTGCCCGAGGCCGGGCGTGCCGGCCACATCGACTTCGCGGTGCGCCGCGCCGGGCATGACGGGGCGCTTGCCGCGCAGCTCAAGGCACTCATCGCCGAGCCGGTGGTGGCCGAACTCCTGTCGGCCGACGGCCACTCGGAGGCCTCGATCATCGCCCAGCGGGTAGATGGCAGCCGGGAGCGCCGCCGCATCGACCGGCTGGTGATGACGGGTGAGGGGATCCTCATCGCCGATTACAAAACGGACCGCGCTGTGCCGGAGCAGGCGTCCGACTGCAACCCAGATTATCTTACCCAACTCGCCACTTACCGTGACGCGCTGCGGCGCACGGCCCCCGGGCTGCCGCTGCGCTTCTGCCTCCTCTACACCGAGGCGCCGAAGCTGATCATGGTGCCGGACGCGCTTCTGGACCGCATGGCCGCCCTGCGGGCCGCCCGGCCTTGACCCCCGGCAGGGGGGCTCCTACCTTCCGTCGTCCGCAACGGCGAATCCCCGCCACAGCCCGAAAGAGGTTCCCATGGCCACCCACAAGGTCTCCGACGCGTCCTTCGAAAAGGACGTCCTGCAGTCCGGCACGCCCGTCGTCGTCGATTTCTGGGCGGAGTGGTGCGGCCCCTGCAAGATGATCGCCCCGGCGCTGGAGGAAATCGCCCAGAGCCTTGGCCCCAAAGCCAAGATCGTGAAGATCAACATCGACGAGAACCCCTCGGTGCCCTCCCGGTACGGGGTGCGCGGCATCCCCACGCTGATGGTGTTCAAGGGCGGCCAGGTGGCGGCCACCAAAGTGGGCGCGGCGCCGAAGAACCAGCTCCAGAGCTGGATCGAACAGTCGATCTGACCGGTCCGGCTGTCCTCATGTCCTCGTGGCCACCCATGGGGCGGCCATTCCTATTTGCGGCAGCACACTGCCTTGATACTGCCATGCATTGATCTTCATACGGTTGTCATGAATTTGTCGGTTGGGTAGGCTGCCCGCCGGGAGGACGACCAATTGACGATCGCTGAGGCGAGTGCCCGGCCCGTGCCGGACCGTGGCTGGGTCTTGCCGAACTGGATGACCATTGCGGGCCCACTGGCCCTGCGGCTGTTCGCCGTATACCTGGTGCTGCTTGCGATCCAGGCCTATCTCGGCTGGTGGTCCCCCGGCTATCTGCACGGCCGCAGCCTGTGGCACTTCTGGTTCCCGCGCATGATCGTTCCCATGGTCATGCTGGGTTTCTTCGCCGCTCTTGCCCGGCTGCTGCCGGCGGGGGCCATGCTGGGGGCGGGCCTCCTCTTCGTCGGCACGCTGTCGCAGATCAAGAAGGATTCGACCGGCGAGCCGTTCCAGATCAGCGATCTCTTCCTCGCCGGCCAGTCGGTGCATCTCTTGCATTACGTGCATTGGTATCATTGGTTTCTCGGCGCACTGATCATTCCGGCCGGCATCTGGTATCTCCGCAACCTGCGCCTCCGCTGGTGGAGCCTGCCGCTGGCGCTGTGCTTCGCCGGCCTTCTCTCGACCTACCGCATCGAGGCCGTGGCCAACTGGATCCACGATAATTCCTACTGGGTGGGCGTGGAGAACCTCACCTTCAGCCAGGCCGAGAGCGAGCGGATGAACGGGCTCGGCACGCATCTCTATTTTTCCATGGCGGGCCTTCGCCTCAAGACCTATACGCAGGCCGAGGTGAAGCAGGCAATGGACGCGCTTGCGGCGCCGAAGCCGCCGGCGGCTGCTGCCGCGAGCACGCCGGCCCCCGATGTCTACATCATCCTTGGCGAAGCGTGGTGGCATGACCCCGATGACGCCTTATCGCCGCTGAACCAGCTGAAGGACGCGGGCTTCACCGAATCGATGGCCGTCTCTCCCGTCTATGGCGGCACGACGCCCAATTCCGAATTCGAAGTGCTGACCGGCATTCCGATCAAGACCTTCCAGGACGGCATCATCCCCTACCAGCATTATGTGCAGTACTTCACCGCCAGTGCCCGCAGCCTGCCCCGCATCTTGGTCGAGAAGGGCTACGCCACCACCGCTTATCACAATTTCACCCGCCGCTTCTGGCTCAGGGACCAGATATACCCCAAGCTCGGCTTCGATGACTTTGTGTCGATGGACCAGATGACGCTGACCATCCAGCCCAATGACTGGCCAACGGACGAGGGCCTGTACCGCAGCGTGCTCGCGCGCATCGGCGGCAATCGCCCCGGGTTCCATTTCATCGTCACCGTGCAGACCCACGGCCCCTATGAAGCGGACGGCGCCGACCCCAGGGGCCATGAAGGCGTCCACGATTATCGCACGCGTCTCGATGGCGCTGCCCGGTCGCTCGCCGCCTTCAAGAAGGCGCTCGATGCGAAGGGCCGCCCCTATGCGCTCGTCCTGTTCGGCGATCACCTGCCGGGGCTGCGCATGCATCAGTTCCATAACGGCATGGTGTCCGAGCAGGACCCGCGCCTCCACCAGGTCCCGGTGCTGATCGCCAGCAACGCGGAGAAGCCGCAGGAGCTGGCGGAGGCGATTCACGGCCGCCCGCTCTACTGCCTGTCGCCTTTGGTGCTGGACTGGATCGGCCAGCCGGTGAACGAGACCTATCTCAACTATCTCGACGCCAGCTGCCGCGGCGCTGAAGACCCAATGGTGCGGCCCGCCGAGGCGGTGATCCAGAACCAGCTGTTCACGAAGGATCCGATTTAGATCAACCGTTCCCCACGTTCATCATACGCGGGCTTGTCCCGGCGATGATGAGTGAGAGTGTGTGGGACGAGGCCCTCACTCTTCGTCGAACTTGCTCTCGACGAGCTGCGCCAGCGCCTCAAGGGCTTCCTCGGCCTGCCTGCCTCTGGCTTCCACCATGATCGATGTGCCCATGGCCGCGCCCAGCATCATCAGGCCCATGATCGAGGTGGCGGGCACCGACATGCCGTCGCGCGTCACCGTGATCTCGGCATCGAAGCCTTCGGCGCATTTGACGAACTTGGCCGATGCGCGGGCGTGGAGGCCCCGCTGGTTGGCGATGGCGAGCTCGCGGGCGGCGACCGTTTCCGGCATCGTCAGTCTCCCAGGATCTGGCTGGCGACGTTGATGTATTTCCGCCCCGCGTCCTGGGCCGCGGTGGCCGCCTTGTCGAGCGCATAGTCCTTGCGAATGCGCGCGAGCTTGACGAGCATCGGCAGGTTCAGCCCGGCCACCACCTCCACCTTGCCGATCTCGAGCAGCGAGATGGCGAGATTCGACGGCGTGCCGCCGAACATATCGGTGAGGATGATGACGCCGACCCCGGTGTCGGCGCGCGCCACCGCCGCGGCGATGTCGGCGCGGCGCGCTTCCATGCGGTCGTCCGGACCTATGGCCACGGTCTCGATCGCACTTTGCGGCCCCACCACATGTTCCAGTGCAGACCGGAATTCCTCCGCCAGGCGGCCATGGGTGACCAGGACGAGTCCGATCATGATGGTGGTGAAACTCCGCGCTTTTCCCGCTCAGGGTGGCGCACAATGCCTCTAACGCCCCCGCGATGCAACATTGTTTCAGCCCTGCACGAACTGGTCCAGCGCGGCCCGCAGCCGTGCTGGCGCCGATGCGGATCCGGGGTCCAGGAGGATCAGCGGCAGGCCGATTCCGAGCACGTCCATGCGCGCGGCGCCCAGGTCCGGCAGGCGCTCGATTTCGCCGGCGGGCGTGAGCCTGACGGCAAGCCGCAAACGGGTTTCGGCGGCAACCGCAAGTTCCGCAATGCCGAGGCCGCGGATCTCCAGCTTGCCCTTCAGGGAAGCTGGCGCGGAGGCGATAAGCGCGCTCTTGATCTTGCGGATCACAACCTGGTCATCGGCGACGAGCAGCGCAGAGCGCGCCTTGCCGGAAAGGCCCAGTCCCTGCTGGTCGATCAGCCGCAGCGCGAGATCCGACTTGCCGCTGCCGGGCTTTCCCACCAGCAGCACGCCGTCAGTTCCGATGGCGAGGCAGGTGCCGTGGATGAGGGCTTCCTCATGCATGGAGTGCGGCCGGTATGCGCACGGTGAAGCGTGCGCCGAGCACCGGCTTCCCGCCGGACTCGTCGGGCTTCCCATAGCGGTTCTCGGCCCAGATGTGGCCCTTGTGCGCATCGACGATCTGCTGCGAGATCGACAGGCCGAGGCCGGAGTTCGAGCCGAAGCTCCCTTCTGGCCGGTCGGTGTAGAAGCGCTCGAACACGCGCTGCAGATTGTCGGGCGGAATGCCGGGGCCTAAGTCATCGACGCGGAATTCGACGTCGGGCCCCACGCGGCGCACCCGCATTTGAAGCTTGGTGCCGGGCCTGGTGAAGGAGCGCGCGTTGTCGATGAGGTTCCTGACCACCTGGCCCAGCCGCGAGTCGTGCCCCATCACGGTGTAGGCTTTTGCGCGGTCCATGCCTAGCGGTGGCTTGGCCACCTCGAACTCGACCTCCGCCTGTCCTTCCTTGCGCGTGTCGTTGGCGAAGCTGGCGATCGATTCGAGCAGCTGCGACAGGTCGAAGGCCTGCGCCTCGCCGCGCGCCAGCTCGGCGTCGAGACGGGATGCATCGGAAATGTCGGTGATCAGGCGGTCCAGCCGCTTCACGTCATGGTTCACGATCTCCACCAGCCGCTCGCGCTGCTCCGGCGTCTTGGCATAGGCCAGCGTCTCGACGGCGCTGCGGAGCGAGGTGAGCGGGTTCTTGAGCTCATGGGACACATCCGCCGCGAAGGCCTCAATGGCGGCAATGCGGTTATAGAGCGCATTGGTCATGTCGCGCACCGCGCCGGAGAGATCGCCGATCTCGTCGCCGCGGCCGGAAAAATCGGGGATTTCCACCCGCTTGTTGATGCCGCGGCGCACCCGTTCGGCGGCGGCCGCCAGCTTTCGCAGGGGTAGCGCGATGGTGGATGCGAGCAGGACCGACAGCAGAATGGTGACGAGCGCCACGAAGCCGAAGGTCATCAGCACCACCTGGCGCTCGGCCTTGAGCACATTGTCGATCTCGCCGCCGGTTGTGGAGAGAACGAGCGCTCCCAGCACGGCGCGGAAACGCTGGATCGGCACCGCCACAAGCACGATGATCTGGCCGCGGTCGTTGAGGCGCACGATGGCCACCTTGGCGCCCCTGAGCGCCGCGGCAACCTCGCCGAATTCCTTGCCATTGTCGATGCCGTATTCGATCTGCTTCGGATAATCGTAGCTGAAGGTCCAAGTGACGAAGCGGTTCCACTGCGACCGGAGACTGAAGCCCTCCTGCTCGCCGTTGAGCGGCGGCAAGTCGGATTGCACGATGTCGCCCCGCGAATAGAGAAAGCGGCTGTCGACCACGAGGTTTCCGTCCTTGTCGATGATCCGTGCGCGGACGGTGGTGTTTGCCAGCAGCCGCTTCAGCACGGGGCCCGCGGCTTCCGGGTCGATCGGGAAGTCGAGGCTCGACATCTGATCCGAGTCGGGCAGCACCTCGTCGTTGGTGTCGGCGAGCGAGTCGGGGTCGATGACGATCGAGCCGGTGTCGACGGTGGCCGAACCCGCCACCGCCGCGGCGATGATTTGCGCCTGTGTCGTCAGGCTCTGCACCCGCGCGTCGATCAGGCCCTGGCGGAACTGGTTGAAATAGAGAATGCCGGAGACGAGAACGATGAGGCCCAGAAGGTTCAGCAGCACGATGCGGCTGGTCAGCCGGTGCGGCCAGATGCGCCGCACGAAGCCCTGATTTGGCGCGGCCTCGCGTTCCACGTTCTCGGCCTCGTCGGCTTCGGCGCGCTCCGCGGTCTCGGGCGGCATCACCTTGTCAAGCATCGGCGGTCACCGGCCCCGGAGGTCCGGTCCTATTGTTCCTTGAAGCGGTAGCCCACGCCATAGAGGGTCTCGATGGCGTCGAACTCGGCATCGACCGCGTTGAATTTCTTGCGCAGCCGCTTGATGTGGCTGTCGATGGTGCGGTCGTCGACATAAACCTGGTCGTCATAGGCCGCGTCCATCAGCGCGTCGCGGCTCTTCACGATGCCGGGGCGCTGCGCCAGCGATTGCAGGATCAGGAATTCCGTCACCGTCAGCGTCACCGGCTTTCCGTCCCAGGTGCAGGAATGGCGGTCCGGGTCCATGGCCAGCTTGCCGCGTTCGATGACCTTGGCGGCCTCGGTGGGGGCAGTGGTCACGTCGCGGTTCACCGCACGGCGCATCACCGCTTTCACGCGCTCCACAAGCAGGCGCTGCGAGAAGGGCTTCTTGATGAAGTCGTCGGCCCCCATCTTGAGGCCGAAAAGCTCGTCGATCTCGTCGTCCTTGGAGGTGAGGAAGATGACGGGCAGGTCGGACTTCTGGCGGATGCGGCGGAGCAGCTCCATCCCGTCCATGCGCGGCATCTTGATGTCGAAGATCGCCATGTCGGGGGGATTATCCTGCAGGCCCTGCAGGGCTGCCGCGCCGTCGTTGTATTTCTGCACCGCGTAGCCCTCGTTTTCGAGCGCCATGCCAACGGATGTCAGGATGTTGCGGTCGTCGTCGACCAGCGCAATGGTGGGCATTCTCTTGTTCATCCCTTCAACGATGTCCTTCCTTCGGCACTAGGGGTGGAACTGGAACAAAATGTGGCGGTCATGATAAGTGCTTCCGGCCGCAATTGCGAGGTATGTTGATGAATAACAGCAGAAGTTTCAGTGCAGAAGAGGCCCGCAACCTGCTCCGCCGGGCCCGCGCGGCCACGCTCGGCACCCTTAATGCCGATGATGGCGCCCCCTATGCCTCGCTTGTCAACATCGCCACCGACGTGCAGGGTTGCCCGGTCATCCTGGTTTCGACGCTCGCCTGGCACACCCGCAACCTGCTGGCAGACCCCCGCGCCAGCGTCATGGTGGCAGAACTCCCGTCCGCGGGCGATGCGCTGACCGGAACCCGCGTCACGGTCATGGGCCGGTTTTCCAAGGCGGAGGCCGCCCGGGTATCGCGCCGCTACCTCGCCCGCCACCCGGCGGCGGAGATGTATGCCGGCTTCGGCGATTTCGCCTTCTGGCGGCTCGAGCCCGAGCGGGCCCATGCCGTGGCGGGCTTCGGCCGGATCGAAACCATTCCCGCCGGTGAGATGTTCCCCTCGGCCGATGAGATGATCGCGCTGGAGGAGGGTGCCGTGCAGCATATGAATGACGACCATGAGGACGCCATCCAGCGCTACGCCCGGAAACTGCTCGGGGCGGAACCCGGGGGCTGGAAAATCGCGGCCATTGACCCGGACGGGGCGGATCTTCGGCGCGGCGAGGAGGTTCTCCGCCTGCCCTTCAGCACCCCGGTCTATTCCGGCGGGGCCCTGCGGTCCCTTCTTGCGAAGCTGGGGGAGCATACCAAAGGCTAAGGGCTCTTTTCAGAAAATGGTGAATCATACCGCATTTCAATGATGTGTAATTTGCTTTTTCATCATTTATTCCTGCAGGACCCCCGTGGGCAGTCTTAACACTTTTCTTCACGGTTCACAGGGGCACGCCATGCACACAGCCGCCGATGCCCTTACCCGAGCCCGGCTTGCAGATTCGGGGGCACGGGCTCATGAAGGGTCCCGTGCCTTCGTCTTTCGATCACTTCAGCCTCCTGACCCTCACCCTCACCGTGCTCGTGGCCTGCATCGCGGGCCTGGCGCGCGGATTTTCGGGCTTCGGCGCGGCCTTGATCTTCATGCCAGCCGGCAGCGCGTTGGTGGGCCCTGCGGTCGCCGCACCCGTTCTGCTGATGGCCGATGGTGTTCTCGCATTGGCATTCCTGCCACGCGCCTGGATGCTGGCCAGGCGGCGCGACGTCACGTTGATGGCGTCCGGCGCCATCATCGGCGTGCCGCTCGGCGCCCTGATACTGCGCCATGCCGATCCCCTTCTCCTGCGCTGGGTGATCTGCGGCCTCGCCTCATCGATGCTCCTGCTCCTCGTCTCCGGCTGGCGCTACCACGGCACGCCGCGCGCACCGGTCACGGCTGCGGTGGGCGCTGTGGCCGGGCTCTTCGGCGGCCTCGCGCAGATGACCGGACCGCCCGCCGTTGCCTACTGGCTTTCCGGCAAGGAGGCGCATGGCACCATCCGCGCCTCCATCATCCTGTTCTTCGGCGCCACCACTGTTTTCACCTTCATCAGCTATCTCGTCTCCGGCATCATCACCGCGCAAGCCCTCTGGCTCGCCGCTCTCGTGGCGCCAGCCTATGCGCTGGGCCTCTTCACCGGCTCCCGCGCCTTCCATTTCGCCAGCCCCGAAATCTTCCGCCGCCTCTGCTTCGCCCTGATCGCCGCCTCGGTGCTCACGAGCCTGCCCGTCTGGCGCTAGATCGCCGCTGCGTGCTCGATGCAGATGCGGCAGGCGTCTTCGTCCGAGAGCGCATCCTCGAACAGCATGCAGAGATGCGGGCCCTTTGCATCTCCCTCCCGGCCCTTCTCGCGGAAAAAGCGGCAGCTCGCGCACACGCCGAAGCCCGCCAACCCGGCGCGCGTCAACTCACGCTCCAGCAGCTGCTCGAGCCCACGCTGCATGCGGCGCTTGGTCTTGCCGCCCAGCTCCTCGGCCTCTGCCGCGAGTTCGGTCCAGGGGTCGTTGCCGAGGGCGCTGAGTCCCTTCTCCGTCAGCGACAGGTGAACCGCCTTGCGCGCATTGCGCTCCGCCTTGGCTACGTAGCCTTTGCGCTCCAGCGCCATCACCGTCTGCGACACCGTTCCCTTGGTGGCGCCGAGATAGCGCGTCAGCGCGCCGGGAGTGTTGGAGAAGCGGTTGGCGCGTACGAGATAACGCAGCGCCTCGCGTTGGGCGGGCGTCATCCCGCCCTCATGCTCACGCGCGCGCATCACGCGGGCCAGCCGTTCCAGCCGCCAGGCGATCATGCGGCCGCCGCCGCTGCCTTCGTCGTCACTGCTCATGGCCGGGCATGGTTCCACAAACCACCGTCACGCGCGAGGGGAAATTCAGCCACCCATGTAGCTCTGCACCGCAGCGCGCTGCTCCGCCGTGATGTGCAGCCCATGCTTGGTGCGCCGGTCCAAAACGTCGTCCGCCGTCCGCGCCCACTCCGCCCTGCGGAGGTAGTCGATCTCCGCCTTGTACAGCAGCCCGCCGAAATGCTGGCCGAGGCCGGGCATGCCGCGCGCGCCGTTCAGCAGCTCCTTCGTCCGCGTGCCGTAGAGCCGCGCATAGTGATGCGCGACTTTCTCCGGCAACCATGGATTGGCCTTTCGCAGGTCGCCGAGGAAGCGCTCGAAATCCGCATCCGGCATATCGCCGCCCGGCAGCGGTGCTGTTGCGGTCCACGCATCCTTCATGGCGGGGAAGAAAGGCTTCAGCTTCTCCAACGCATGCTCGGCAAGCTTGCGGTAGGTGGTGATCTTGCCGCCGAACACCGACAGCATGGGTGGCTCGCCCGTCACGTCGAACACATAGTCGCGCGTCACCGCGGAGGGGTTCTCGGCATTGTCGTCATAGAGCGGGCGCACGCCGGAGATGGCATGGATCACTTGGTCCCTCGTGACCGGCGCCTTGAGATAGCGGTTGATGGCGGCGAGAAGGTAGTCCGTCTCCTTCTCGTCGATCGCCACGTCTTCCGCCCGCCCCTCGTAAGGAATGTCGGTGGTGCCGATCAGCGCCATGCCGCCTTCGTAAGGGTTGACGAAGATCACGCGCTTGTCGTCGTTCTGGAACAGATAAGCCTGCGGGCCTTCCCAGAATTTGCGGACAATGATGTGGCTGCCCTTGACGAGGCGCACGCGGCGCGGCGAGTTGGAACCGGCGACGCCGTTGATCACAGTCTCAACCCACGGCCCCGCCGCATTGGCGATGGCCTTGGCGCGCACCTTCGACTGCGTGCCATCGGAGGCGGTGAATTCCACCTCCCACGCACCATCCTCGCGGCGCGCCGCGGTGGCCGCGGTGCGCGTCATCACCATGGCGCCACGCTCCTTCGCGTCGAGCGCGTTGAGCGACACGAGCCGCGCATCATCCACCCAGCAGTCCGAATATTCGAAGGCGCGGGTGAATTCCGGGCGAATCGGCTTGCCCTCGGGGCCGCGCCGCAAATCGATGTTGCGGCAGCCGGGAAGCTTCCTGCGGCCGCCCAGATGGTCGTAAAGGAACAGGCCGAGCCGCACGAGCCAGGCCGGCCGCTGCTCCGGCGAATGCGGCAGCACGAACCGCATGGGCCAAACGATGTGGGGGGCCGCATTGAGCAGCACCTCGCGCTCGATCAGCGCCTCGCGCACCAGGCGGAATTCATAGTATTCGAGATAGCGCAAGCCGCCGTGGATCAGCTTGCCGGAACGCGAGGAGGTGCCCTGCGCCAGGTCGTCCTTCTCGCACAGGATGACCGATAATCCCCGGCCCGCGGCATCGCGTGCGATGCCGGCCCCGTTGACACCGCCCCCGATGACGACCAGATCCACCGGCTTCAGCTCCTGCATGGCCCGGAACCCGTCAGCACCTGTTGAGAGCGGGCTCTCCCGCCAGATAGCGGCGCACTTCTTCCGCCGTGAGGCCCGCGGCATAGCTCACCGTCTTGACCGACGCCCCGGCGATATGCGGCGTCAGCGTCACGTTGGGGAGCTTCAGGAAGCGGTTGTCCGGCGGCACGGGTTCGACGTCGAAAGTCTCCAGCATCGCGCCCTTGAGCTTGCCAGAGACCAGCGCCTCGTAGACGTCGTCATAATTCATCAAGGGCCCGCGCGCCGTGTTGATGAGATAGGCGCCGTCCTTCATTTGCGCCAGCGTGTCCTTGTTGATCATCTTCGCCGTCTCCGCCGTCACGCGCGGGTGGAGCGACACCACGTCAGACTCGGCCAGAACACGATCCAGCGAACACTGGATCACGCCATCGTTCAGGTCATCCGCTGTCAACTGCACGTAAGGGTCGCTCACCAGGATGCGGCAGCCGAAGACCTTCAGAAACTTGACGACGCGCCGTCCCACCTCGCCATAGCCGATGAGTCCCACCGTCATCTCGGAAAGCTCCTGGCCGGTGAGGTCGGCGCGGTAGAGGTCGCCGCGCCACTCGCCGCGGCGCAGCGCGTCATGGCCCTGGGTGATCTTGCGCGTCTCGTTGAGGATGGCGCCGATGGTGAATTCGGCAACGGCGGAGGCATTGCGCCCCGGCGTGTTGACAACCGTGATGCCACGCTCCCGCGCCGCCGCCATGTCGATGTTGACAGGGCCGCCGCGCGACACCGCGACGAATTTGAGGTTCGGCAGCCGGTCCATGATGGAGGCGGACAGCGGCGCCAGCTGCGTCACCAGGATCTCGGCATCGCCCGTCAACGCCACCACCTCGTCGGCACTGCCCATATATTCCTTCAGCCCGTCCATGCCCTTCACCGCATAGCCATGCTCCATCGGCTCGTCGGGCCAGGGCATGTCGTGGGTGCGGATATCGAGATCGAACAGGCGGCAGCGTTCGCGCAGCGCCTCCTCGAACATGGAGGAGAGCATGAAGCGGTCGCCGATGACGGAGATCTTACGAAGCACGATTGGCCGCCATGGCGCGCCAGATGGGGCGCATTCTTTCACGGGTTTCCTTGTAGAGGCCGAAGGCCCCGTCATAGCGGGCGGTCAGCGACGGATCGGGCGCGGTCACGGCGCCCAAGAGCGGGTTCACCCATTGCGCGACACAGGCATCCATGCCGGGGTAAAGCTTCTGCTGCACAGCGGCCATCATGGCGGCGCCGGCGGCTCCGGCCTCCTCGCGCTGCACGCTGCGCACCGGCGCTTTGAGGACACTGGCGAGGATCACGCGCAACGCCTGGGAGCGTGCGGCGCCGCCGGTGACACGCACCTCGCGCGGAATATCGCCCATCGCCGAATAGCAATCGCGCGAGGCGAAGCACAGGCCCTCGAACACGCTGCGCATCAGGCCGGCAAAGCCCATGCCGAGCTCGAGCCCGGTGAACATGGCGCGCGCGGCGGGTTCCATCACCGGCCCGCGCTCGCCCGCCTGCGAAATGTAAGGATGATAGATCGCCCGCGCCGGCTTCGCCTTCATGATGCGCCCGTCGAGGCCCTCGAGCAGGTCGCCGCGCGAGCGCTCCACGCCTTGCATGGCCAGCACATCGCGCCCCACATCCAGCAGCCAGTCGATGTTGAGGGTCGACGCCATGTTGGACTGGATCTGCGCATACATGCCCGGTACCGGGAAACACATGGTGTAGCCGGAAAGTTCGGCATTGAGCTTCACGTGCTGGGCGCCCGGCGCGATCTTCATGTGCATGCCGGTGGAGCCGACGATGGTGCAGCCGGTCTCGCCCTTCGGGTCATAGAGCCCGCCGCCGAGCCCGGTGCACAGCACGTCCACATAGCCGAGCGTGATCGGCGTTCCTGCTTTCAACCCGGTGAGTGCAGCGGCGTCTGCCGTGAGCGCGCCCGCCACCTGCACGCCATCCACGATCTCCGGCAGCAGCGACTTCGCATCCGGCGCGCCGAGCACGTCCAGCACGTCTGGCTGGTAATTGCGCGTCGCATATTGGCCGAAGGTGAAGTTCGCTTCCGACGGGTCTGTGCGGCGGTCGCCCGTCAGTTTGAAATAGAGCCAGTCCTTGCAGTGGAAGGCGGTGGCGGCGCGCGCCAGCAGGTCCGGCCGGTTGCGCGTCATCCACACCAGCTGCATGCTCATCTGGCAGGCATTCACGCCCGTGCCCGTGCGCCGGTAATGAGCGGCATGATGCGGGCCAGCGACGAAGTCTTCGGTGATGGCGGCGGAGCGCGCGTCAAGCCACAGCCAGGCCGGCGCCACGGGGTCGCCCGCCTTGTCGATCAGCCACATGCCGTCGCCCTGGCCCGTAACCGAAATGGCGATGAGGCGCTCGCGCAGGTTCGGCACCTTGCCGGAAAGTTCTTTTAGCGTCGCGGCGGTATCGGTCCAGGTGCGCGCCATGTCCTGTTCCGCGCCGCCATCGGGGAAGGTCTGGTAGCGGTTCGGGATCGCGGCGGCGGCAATCTGCTCGCCCGTCACCGTGAAGGCCACGGACTTGATGACCGAGGTGCCGGCATCGATGCCGATCAGCACGCCGTCCGTCATGCCAGCGTACCTCCATGGGCGATGGCCTTGCCGGAGGAGGTCTCGAACAGATGCAGGTCTCCCGCCGCGACGGTGAGCGCCACGTCGCTGCCCGGCGCACGTGACACGCGCTCTTGCGACACGGAGACGACGGTGCGTCCAGCGACGTCCACGGCCACATGCGTCTGGTCGCCCAGCCACTGGCAGGCCATGACCTTGCCCTTCACCGGCCCGTCGCCCAGGTGCAGCGCATGCGGGCGAATGCCCAGCGCAATCCTGGGTGTGCGCGCAAGCATCTCGCGCAGGCTCTGCGAGAAATCCGCCGCGGGATAGGTCAGTGTCGCGCCACCCTCGACGCCGAAGGCCACGGTATCGCTGGACACCTTCGCATCAGCCGTGAACACATTCATTGGCGGCTCGCCGATGAATGTGCCGGTGAACAGGTTGGCGGGCCGCGCCTTGAGCTCGGCGGGCGTTGCGTATTGCTGCAGCACGCCGCCTTCCATCACCGCGATGCGGTCGGCCAGCGCATTGGCCTCTGTTTGGTCGTGGGTCACCAGGATGGTCGTGCATTTGTGTTCGCGCAGGTAATGCTTGATGCGCCCGCGCAGCACGGCGCGCAGCTGCGGCTCGAGCTGCCCCATCGGCTCGTCGAGCAGATAGAGCCCCGCATCGCGCACCAGCGCGCGGCCCAGGCTGGCGCGCTGCTGCTGCCCGCCCGACACGGAGGTGGGATACTTGTTCAGGATATCCGCGATCTCCAACATCCCGGCCATGGCCTTCACGCGCTTGTCCTGCTCCGCCTGCGGCAGCTTCGAGGACTTGAGTGCGAAGGACATGTTCTCGCCGATGGTGAGCGGCGGGTAGAGCGAATAGGCCTCGAAGGCCATGGCCACCCCGCGCGCCGCGGGGGGCAGCGTGTGGATCGGCTTGCCTCCCAGCGTGATCGAGCCGTTGGACACTTCCTCGAAGCCCGCGATCATGCGCAGCGTCGAAGTTTTGCCACAGCCGGAGGACCCCAGCAGCGCCACGATCTCGCCCGGCTTCACGACCAGGTCCAGCGCCCTCACGGCATGCACGTCGCCTTTGCGGGAATGGTAGATCTTGTCGACCTTCGCGATGCCGAGCTCAGCCATGGAGGCGCTCACCCGTCTGGCGGTCAAAGATATGGGTGCCGGCGGCAGCGAAGCTGGCCTTCACTTTCGCGCCGGCCTCCGGAATGTTGCTGGCGGTGGAGGGCAGCGATGCGAGGAACTCCCAGCCATTGGGATTCTGCAGCAGCAGCACCGTGCGCTCGTTGAGCGGCGTCACGGCGATCACCTCAGCCTCGACGCCGGTCGAACCGATCTCGACCGATTCGGGCCTGACACCGAAGATCACCTCGCGGCCGGCGAAGCCGCGATAGCCATCGGCCAGCGGAACCCGCGTGCCGCCCAGCATCACATGGGTACCGCCTTCAGTTTCGATCACCGTATCGGCGGTGTTAATCGAGGGGTCGCCGAACAGCCGGGCCACGCCGAGCGTCGCCGGGCGCATGTAGATGTCTTCTGGTGTGGCCGTCTGCACGAACTGGCCATTGGCCAGAACCGCGATGCGGTCGGCCAGCGCCATGGCCTCCTTGTAGTCCTGCGTCACGTAGAGAACCGTGGCGCCCGACTGGCGCAGGAGGCGCGGCAGCTCCAGCCGCATTTCGAAGCGCAGCTTGGCGTCGACATTGCGCAGCGGGTCGTCCAGCAGCAGGATCTTGGGGCTCGCCGCCAGCGCGCGGGCCAGCGCCGTGCGCTGCTTCTGGCCGTTGGAAAGCTCGCGCGGGGAATGGTTCAGCACATGGTCGATCTTGAGGAGCTTCGCCACCTTGGCAACGCCCACAGCAACCTTGCTCTCATCCGCCCCCGCGGCGCGCAGCGGCGTCGCGATGTTGTCCGATGCATTCATGTGCGGGAACAGCGCGAAGTTCTGGAAGGCCATGCCCACGCCGCGGTGCTCAGGCGCAATGTCGGCCACGTCATGCCCGCCGATCTCGATTGAACCCGCCGTCGGCTCCTCCACGCCTGCGATCAGCCGCAGCAGGATGGTCTTGCCGGCGCCGGAGCCGCCGAAGATCACGACAATCTCGCCGGCATCGGCTTCGAGGTTCAAGCCATCGAAGACCTTGAGGGCGCCGTAGGACTTGGCGAGCGACGTGATGGCAAGCTGGCTCATCCCTTCACCGCACCCATGGAAAGCCCCTCGACGAGATAGCGCTGCGCATAGAGTGCCAGCGCCAGCGTGGGCGTGATGGAGATGATGATGGCCGCCGCGATCTGGCCATACTGGATGCCCGATGCGGTGACGAAGGCAAGTGCGCCCACCGTCACCGGCTGCTTGTCGGCGGAGGCCAGGATCAGCGCGAAGACGAAATTGTTCCAGGCGAAGATGAAGGCGAGCAAGCCCGCCGCCGCGATGCCGGGCTTGGCCAGCGGGATCGATATCCTCGTGAAGGTCTTCCACCAGCTGTTGCCGGCAATGCGATAGGCATGCTCTATATCGGGGCTGATGTCCTCGAAATAGCCGCGCACGATCCACAGAATAAGCGGCAGGCAGATCAGCTGATAGACCCAGATGAGCCCGATATAGGTGTTGGTCAGCCCCAGCGTCTTGAAATAGAGGCTCAGAGGAAGCAGCACGAGAAGCGCCGGCGCGAAGCGGAAGGACAGCAGCGTGAAGGCGATGTCCTCGCCCAGCCGGAACTTGAAGCGCGCAAAGGCATAGGCCGCCGGCACGCCCAGCACCAGCGAGAGCGCCACCGAGCAGACGGAGAGCAGCACAGAGTTGAACATGTTTTGCATGAAGTTCAGCTGCAGGCTGCCCGCCGCGGTCCTGAGCTGGCCGGTGATGAGGGCCGTGTAATTGTCGATGATCGGCGTGAAAGCCAGCGACGGCGGAATGCGCAGGATCGTCTCATTGGTCTGGAGCGACATGAGGAAGATCCAGGCGATGGGGAAGAGGAAGAAAATGAGCACCAGCGTGATCGCCACGCTGCGCAGGATTTTCTCGAGGCTTGATGAATGGTCCATGGGTGTCAATGCGCTCCGTGGGCGCGTTCGCGCAGTTTCAGCCACTGTTTGATGAAGACATTCGACAGCGCATAGGTGATCGCCCAGAGGATGATCATGAGCGCCGCCGACCGGCCGACATTGGTGGCCTGAAAGAAGTCGAGATAGGCTTGCACCTGGAATACGAGGAGCTTGTCGCCGGGCCCGCCCTGCGTCATCGCATAGATGATGTCGAATTGCTGGATCGAGTCGAGCAGGCGGAAGAGTGTGGCCGTGATGATATAGGGCATGAGCATGGGCAGCGTGATGCGGAAGAATACGAAGCTCCGCGGCACGCCGTCGAGTGCGGCGGCCTCGAAGGGAGCCTTGGGCAGCGAGCGCAGGCCTGCCAGCAGCAGGATCATGATGAAGGGTGTGTAGACCCACATGTCGACGAGCACGACGGTGAAGAGGGCGGTGTCAGGGTCCGACGCCCACTTGAAGTCTTGGATGCCGATCACCGAGAGCAGATAGCTCAGCACGCCGAAGCCCGGATTCGTCATCAGCTTCCACATCAGCGCGGCCAGCGCCGGCGCCGTCATCAGCGGCAGCAACAGCAGGATCGAGGCGATGTTGTTGAAGCGCGACGGCCGCTGCAGGAGCAGTGCAATGGCGAGGCCGAGCAGCAGTTCGAGGCTCACGGTTAGGAAGGCATAGGTGAGCGAGATGTAGACGGTGTTCCAGAATTTCGGGTCGGTGAAGAAGTTGATGTAGTTCTGGAACCAGATGAAGCCCTTCATGGCGGGCAGGTTCATCCGGTAGCGCAGCATCGAATAATAGACGGCGGTGAAGAACGGAATGAGGATCCCGATGCACATCAGCAGTGCAGGGAGCGACAGGATGTAGGGAAGCGCCCGGCGCATGAAGCGGCTCTGCTTTACGGGGCTCTGCATCTCTGTGGCGGCGGCTGTCATTCGGGGGACCCGGAATTCGGCGGTGGGACGGTGGAGACGGAAAAGCGCGCGGGGTTCCGCAGGGAGACGGCTGCCCCGCGCGCCAGTCAGTTACTTAACCGAGGCCGGCTTCAACCAGCTTCTTGTCCATTTCGGCGGCCATCGCGTCGAGGCCTTCGTCGACCGCGATTTCCTTGGCCACCATCTTCTGCAGGTTTTCCGCCCACAGCGTGGTGAGGTCGAAGAACAGCGGCTGGGCGGTGAAGTAGATCTTCGCGCCCGGCGCGGAGACTTCGTACTGGTTGAGGTAGCCCGGATAGGACTTGTCGATGCGGGCGCGGAACTCCTCGTCTTTCCAGACGGAGGCGCGGACGGGGTTGACGAAGTCCATCTTGCGGGCGCCGAACAGGTCGTGCTCGACGGAGGTTGCCCACTGCAGGAAATACCATGTGGCGTCCTTCTGGGCGCCGGCATTGTTCATGGCCAGCGACCAGATCCACACATTGGGCGTCGGGGCCGCCGCCGCCGGGTTGGCCGCGAACGGCGCAAAGCCGAGATTGCCCTTCTCCTTGTTGTCGCCGCCGTTCATGAAGTAGCCGAGAATGTCGGCATCGAAGATCATGGCGGAGGCGCCGGCGCCCAGGTCCGTGCCGACCTGGTACCAGGTGTAGGTCGACCAGTTCTTCGGCCCTGAGTCCTGGATCATCTTGACCCAGTCCTTGTGATAGGACTTGGATCCCGCCGAGTTCATCGCCGCCTTCAGCTTGCCGCCGGTGACGTTGAAGTCCCTCTCCCCGAAGTTGGCATAGCCGGAGAGGAAGCCCGGGTGGATGGTGGCCCAGCTGCGCGAGCCGCGCACGCCGATGCCATAAGGCCCGCCGAGGTCCTTCGTGAGCTTGGCCGAGACTTCGATCATCTCGCCGATGTTCTTCGGCGGCTGCACGCCCGCCTTGTCGAACATCGTCTTGTTGTAGGCGATGTTGTTGAGCTCGAAGCCCCACGGGATGCACCACTGCTTGGCATCTGCGGAGCCCAGCTCGCCGCCTGGCACGCCGTTCCACGAGGTGGAAGCCCGCAGGCCTGGCAGCACGTCTTCCCAATTATAGTTGGGATTGGTCTTGGCCGGGTCCTTGATGAACTCGTTCAAGTCGGTGATCCAGCCGGCCGGACCATAGGTCCAGGTCATGTAGGCGCCGGTCATGAAGGCGTCATACTCGGTCGAGCCCGAGGACAGCGCCGCCGTCACCTTGTCGAAATAGACGTCCTCGGGGAAGATGTCCCACGAGACGTCCATGCCGGTCATGTCCTTGAAGGCCTGGATATTGGCGATCATGGCATCGGCATAAGGATGCTTGTTGAGCAGAAGCTTGAGCTTCGTGCCCTTGTGCTTCATCCAGTCGAAGTCGGCGGCCATGGCGCGGGTCTGCGCCTGGGTCAGGAACATGCCGGCCATCGAGGCCGAAAGGCCCAGCTTGCCTGCACCATTGATCACTTCGCGGCGGCTGATCTTCTTCGCCACGAAGGCGTCGAAGAGGCCCTTTTCTTTCTCGAACATTCCCATTCCTCCGTTTTGGTTGTGGGTCTTCTTTGTTAGCCCGGCGCGGGTTTTCCGTTCTTCTTGCCGGGCTCACGTCCCGGTTTCAGGGAGACGAGGCGCTTGGCGGTCGCCTCGTCGGTGATCAGGCCGAAAAGAAGTCCGTGCGCCAGAATGGCGCGGATGGCCCGAGTTTTCGATGTGCCGCCGGCAAGGGCGACGATCCGGTGGCTCTTCAGGCCGGCGAAGCGCGGCGCCATGGCGCGCGCGGACACCGAGTTTGGCAGGTGCTCGCCATGTTCGTTGAAGAAGTGGCCGAGGAGCTCGGCGCAGGCGCCGGTCTTCATCACCTCGTCGACGTCCTCCTCGTCCACCATGCCGGCGGTGGCGATGAAGCTCTTGGCGTCCACCTCGCCGATACCGGCGATGTAGAGTTCCGCCTCCCTGGCCATGGCGATGACGCCGGAGACGCCATATTGCGCCTCCAGAACCTGGCGGTCCTTCTCGCTGTTGGCGAAGAACGGCACCGGCATCACATAGGCTTCCGCCGCGGTGCGCTCGGCCAGGCGGTGGATCACGTCGAAGGGACTCGCCGCGAAGCGCCGGGTGAGGCCGCCCAGGAGCGACACGAATTTCGTCTTGTGCGCGGCAACGCCCGGCATCAGATCGACGGCGGCCGCCAGGGTGCGCCCATGCCCCATGCCGATCATGCGGTACTTGCCCGCCTCAATGAGGTTGCGCAGATAGCGCGCGCCCGCCATGCCCAGCGTCCGCAGCGGCAGTGAACCTTCATCGATGTTGGGCACCACCTCGCAGAAGGCGAGGCCGTAATCGGCCTTGAGCTTTTCTTCGAGCGCGATGCAGCCGGAGATCGGGCCCTCGACGAAGACGCGGATGAGGCCATCGGCACGCGCCCGCGCGATCAGCCGGTGCGCCTTGGTGCTCTGAACGCCCAGCAGCTCGGCGACTTCGCCTTGCGTCTTGCCGCCTGCGAAATGCAGCCACGCGGCGCGGGCCGCGAGTGCGGCCTCCTCATCCACCTGAGGGGCTGGCTGGTACAGCGTCAACGTCTTCCCATTTGGCGTGTGCAAATTTTTTCTTGAGGTGCAATATTTTTCAGATGCGGCGTGGCGTCAACCGAATTCGGTGGTGCAGTGCAGCACGGACGGCCCAGGATCCGGCCGGGCGGTGTTAGGGCCGATTGGAGGGCCGCCGGAAAATCGAGACGTAGAGAAAAGCCTTGTCCTTCTACACCTCGGAGAGATATGTTTATTCGATATTGTTTCCCACTGTTCTCGGAGTTCCCGATGCGCGATCCGTCTTTTTCAACGTGTTCCGCCCCGAACACGGCCACGCGCCTTTGCTGGGTTCTCCTGTGTCTGGCTGCCCTCTTGTCCGGCTCCGCCGCCGCAGGCGCGCGGACGGCTGAAGATAACCCGGCCTTTCTCGTGGGCGAATACAAGTTGCCAGCCGCTTTCGATTCTTCAGTAGCTGTCAATGTGAAGACGGAGCTCTGGGCCGCGGTGTTTCGCCCCAGCGCCAGCGGGCGCTATCCGCTTCTGGTTTTCTGCACGGCAACCACGGCACCTGCGGCAGAGTCGATCCAGAGCTGGGAATCCGCATCGACGACCGCATCGACTACACTTTTTCGGGCACCTGCCCCGAGGGTTACGTGCCCACGCCAAACCATCGCGGCTATGACTACCTCGCCGCCAAGCTTGCGGCGCAGGGCTACGTCGTTGTGTCGATCAATGCCAATCGCGGTGTCACCGGCGCCGATGGTTTGCGAGGCGACTTTGGCCTGAACCTGCGGCGTGGGCGCCTCGTGCTCCGCCATCTGCAGCAGCTTGCCGACTGGAACGCGGGCCGCGCCGCCACGCCGGCAGGTCTGGGTTTCAGCTTGCAGGGCCTGATCGACTTCGGTCACGTCGGGCTCCTCGGGCATTCGCGCGGCGGCGAGGGCATGCGCGCCGCCCTCGCGCGGTATCGCGATTTGAAAAGCCCATGGCCGAAGCGCATCGGACCGGTCAATTTCGAGGCGCTGTTCGAGATCGGCCCGGTCGACGGCCAGACCGCGCGCACGCTCGATGCCGAGGGGGTGGCGTGGAATGTGCTGCTGCCCGGGTGCGACGGCGATGTTTACGATCTTCAGGGCGTGAGACCCTTCGACCGCATGATCATGCGCAGCGCCGAAAAGCAGGTCTTGCCGAAGTCTAGCTTCGAGGTGTTCGGCGCGAACCATAATTTTTACAACACCGAATGGCAGGTGTCGGATGCCGGCGAGTGCGCCGGCCATACACCGCTGTTCCCGCCCTATCCCGGCTCGGCTCCGCAGCGCAGCACGGCGGAGAACACCGTCATTCCATTTTTCCGCGCTCATGTGGGCGCGGTAAAACTGGGCGCGCTGGCCGATCGCTTCGATCCGTCGCGGCCCCTGCCGCCGGAGCTTACGGAGATTGCTGCCTATGCCCGCGGCCACACGGCCAATCTTCGGAGGGTGGCAAACTTCGTGATCGACGATTTCAGGGGGAAGACCGGAAGATCCAGTCGCGGCGTGGCGAATACCCCTTATCGCCTGACGCAGTATATGCATAGCGGCGCCGGCCCGAGCCATGACCGCTCACAGCGCGCCGCCCTCGTAGGCTGGTCTACGCCGGACGCCTATCTGCAGGTCAATGCCTCCAGAATGCCGCTCCGCGTGAACACGGCCGCCTTCAAAGCCCTTGAGTTCCGGGTGAAGCTCGAATGCCATGACTCGCTGTGCGATCAGAAAATGAACCCGGCCGGAGACGTCGATTTCTCTGTGCGGCTGGTGACCGGAGCGGGAAACCCTTCGGCTCCGGTCAAGCTCTCCTCGGTGGCCCTCGTTTACCGTCCCGTGAGCGCCATTCCGGCCCCGGACAACTCCGTCTTCCAGACGGTGCGCATACCCCTCTCGGCCTTTGGGGGAGCCGACATGTCCCAGTTTCGCGGGGTGCGGTTCGTCTTCGACGAGACTCCCAGCGGCCTCGTCTCGCTGGGCAATGTGAGGCTGGTTCGGGCGGAGGCCCCGCTCTCCACCGCGCCGCCGCGGACCGCGGCAGGCTCCGTCCCGGCGGCGAGCAGGGCTTTGCCTCCCGCCTGGGAAAACAACCAGGTTGTGGCGGTCAGGCCGGCCGTTCCAGAATCCGCCACGCGCAGCGGTGCCGGTCAGGCCGGCGTGGTGGAGATCGAACTCGCCTCCACGCGCCGCTTTCCAGTGATGGATTCGCTTCCCACCCTGTATATCGGCGACAGGGCATTCCGTTGGTCGCGTTTCGTCGCGGGGGCCGCCAACCGCATCGTGTTTTCCCTCGACGAGGCGGAGTTCCGGCAGTTGCCTGACGTTTCAGACATGCGCCTGGTGATCGGTGGCGCTCCCGTGTGGAACTTCGGCCAGTTCCGCAGGCCCTAACCTGGAAGGCCGGGCCAGGGCAGGCGGCCACGCGCCGCTTGCTTTGGCTCGTGAAAAGTTCTTCTCTAGGTAAGATATCTTCCAGATAAGCTCCGCCCGCGATAGAAGCGGGCGTTGCGCTGGCAGGACAGCCTGATCCGGCGCATGGTTGTGGGCATGGATTTGCAGGCATGGACCTCCAGGCATGGGATTTTCACTCTCGGTCAACACCAACCCCTTCGTGAACCGCTTCGCGGAACCCGAGGACCTGATTGCGACGCTGGCTGACGAGGTGGGCATCGGCCACATCCAGCTGGTGCATGAGTTCATCAACCCGTCCTGGAAACCCGCGACCGTCAAGCGCCTCACCGGCCGCATGGCGAAGGCCTGTGCCAGCAAGCGGGCGCAGATCACCTCGATCATGACCGGCCCCTATGGCCGCCTAAACCACTTCGCCCATCCGGACGCGGAGGTTCGGCAATACTATGCCGGCTGGTTCAAGGGGATGGCGGACATCGCCGCCGATCTCGGCGCACCCGCCATCGGCACGCAGTTCGGCATCTTCACCTTCAAGGACTACGACGACCTCGGCCGACGCGATGAGCTGATGAAGATTGCGCTCGACTGCTGGCGCGATGTGGCGGAGCATGCGAAGTCGCGCGGCCTCGCCTGGCTGTTCTGGGAACCCATGTCGGTGGGCCGCGAACTGGGCCACACGCTGAAGGACACGCAAGCGCTGCAGGACTGGATCGATGCGGCGCAGCTGCCGATCCCGTTGAAGCCCATGGTCGACATCGACCACGGCGACGTCACCTCGCCGAATCCAGCTGACGTCGATCCCTTCGCCTGGGCGAAGGATTTCGCCACCCAGTCGCCCATCATCCACATCAAGCAGTCGACCATGAACAAGGGCGGCCACTGGCCCTTCACCGCGCAATACAACGAGAACGGCCGCATCACGCCGGAGACGCTCATCGCCGCGGTGAAGGCGGGCGGCGGCACCGACAACGAGCTCTGCCTCGAGCTCGCCTTCCGCGAGCGCGAACCCACCGACCGCAGCGTAGTGGCGGCGATCCGCGAGTCCGTTGCCTATTGGGCGCCCTACACCAAGACGGGATACAACTGATGAAGACGCCGTGGATCGGCACCAGCTGGAAAATGAACAAGACGCGCGCGGGAGCGCGCGCCTTTGCCGAAGCGCTGAAGGCATCGCCCTTTGCGAACACCACGAAGGCCCAGCTCTTCGTCATCCCGCCCTTCCCCTATATCGCCGAAGTGGCGGACATTCTCTCCAGCACGCGCGTCATTACCGGTGCGCAGAACATGCACTGGGCCGATCAGGGCGCGTGGACCGGCGAGGTCTCGGCCTTGATGGTGAAGGACTGCGGCGCCACGCTCGTCGAGCTCGGCCACAGCGAGCGCCGCACGCATTTTGGCGAGACGGACGAGACGGTCTCGAAAAAGGTTGCCGCTGCCGTGAAGCACGGCCTGATCGCCCTCGTCTGCATCGGCGACACGCGCAGCGAGTATGAAGTTGGCGCCACGGCTGACGTGCTGGCGAAGCAGACGCGCTACGCGCTCCGCGACGTTGGCAAGTCAGCACCCGGCAATGTCGTCATCGCCTATGAGCCCGTGTGGTCTATCGGCGAGGGCGGCATCCCCGCCGGCCCGGGCTTCGCCAACGCCCAGCACGCGAAGCTGAAAGCCCTCACGGCGGAGATCACGGGCCAGCCGCTCCCCATTCTCTATGGCGGCAGCGTCAACCGGCAGAACTGTTGCGATCTGGCGAGCATGCCGGATATTGATGGGCTCTTCATCGGAAGGTCCGCCTGGGACCCCGCGGGCTATATCGGCATCATCGACGCCGTCACACAGAGATTGGGAGAAACAGCATGAAGATCGCCGTGGGCGCCGATAGCGCCGGAAAGCCGCTCCTGGACGTCATCGAGGCGCATCTGAAGTCGAAGCCCGACCTCCAGGTCACCAACCTCAGCCAGCAGGGCTTTTATGCCGATCTTTCCGCCAGCCTCGCCCACAAGGTGAAGGATGGGGAGTATCAGCGCGGCATCCTGATCTGCGGCACCGGCATCGGTGTGTGCATCTCCGCCAACAAGGTGCCGGGCATCCGCGCGGCCCTCACACATGACACCTATTCAGCCGAGCGCGCAGCGAAATCCAACAACGCTCAGATCATCACCATGGGCGCCCGCGTCATCGGCCCCGAACTGGCGAAGGCCATCGTGGATACATGGCTCGCATCGGAGTTCGACCCCAAGGGCGCATCTGCGGCGAATGTCGAGGCGATCAACAAGCTGGATGGCAGCTGCTGAGCTTCTTGTTCCTCTCCCGCTGAAGCGGGAGAAGACGCAAACGCGACAAGAAGACGTCAGAGTGAACTGAACCCGAAGCTCGAAGCCGGCAGATCGAGATAATGCTTCAGCTCCGCATCGAGCCTCATCAGCGAGATCGAGAAGCCCGCCATCTCCTGTGACGTGAGCCACGACCCCACGAAGCTTTTGTGCACGGCAATTCCCTCGCGCGCCAGGATCTGCCGCACCCGCCGGTTGGCGATCAGCAGTTCGAACATGGTCGTTGCGCCGAGGTTGTTGATGAGCAGCGCCACCTCGTCGCCGCGCGCGTAAGGCAGGTCGCGCAGGATTGGCGCCATCATCTGGTCCACGATGTCATCCGCCGTAGTCAGCTTCTGCCGCGCAACACCCTTCTCGCCATGCGCCCCCATGCCGATCTCGATCTCGTCGTCGCCGAGCTCGAAGGTGGGCTTGCCGGATTCCGGCAAGGAGCCGGGCGACACCGCAACGCCCATCGAGCGCGTATTGGCCTCCGCCTTCGCCGCCACGCGCGCCACCTCGTCCAGATCAGTCAACTCCGCCGCCGCACCGCCCGCGATCTTGATCACGAACACATCGCCCGCGATGCCGCGCCGCTCGTCCGGCCGGCCGGGTGCGCCCACCGCCACGTCGTCACGCACCCTGATGGTGCGTGTCTCGATGCCCTCGGCGGCCAGGAATTCGGCGGCCATGTCGAAGTTCATGTTGTCGCCGGAATAATTGCCATAGACGAAGACCACGCCCTTGCCGCGGTGGATGGCGCGCGCAGCCTCGCAGATCGTCTGCGGCGAGGGTGAGGTGAAGACCTCACCCGCCGCCGCGCCATCCGCCAGGTTCTGCCCGAGGAAGCCGCCGAAGATCGGCTCATGCCCGCTGCCGCCGCCCACCAGCAGCGCCACCTTGCCGCCGGGGATCCACTTCAGGAAGAAGGCGCCATGCCCCTCCACCTTGCCCACCTTGCCGTCATAGCCCAGCACCAGGCCTTCCATCATCTCCGCGGTGGCGCGGCGCGGATCGTTCAGGATCTTCTTTGGCGTCTTCATCCCTTTCCCCCGTGTGTTCCCGTGGCATAACACGCGGGCATGTCCACTTGAAGCGGCCAGGCGCCAAGCCCTATCCTTCGCCGATGATGCATGACGACATCCCGCGCCGCCCGAGGTCTCATTGATGGCTGATGATTTCCGCGACTGGGTCGGCCGCAGCGTCACGCGTGCCGACACGCTCACCCAGCGGCTCTTCGACGAATTCGACGCCACCCTGGCGCCCTTCCTCTTCGAACCGGGAGACCGCATCGCGCCGCCCGGCCTGCACTTCGGTCTTGCACCCGCCTTGCCCAAAGCGGACGAAACGGGGCCGGACGGCGCGGAGCTTAAAGGACTCTTCCTGCCGCCAATCCCGCAGCCGCGGCGCATGTGGGCTGGTGGCTCCATCGAGATGCTGCGCCCCTTGCGCCAGGGCGCAACGGTCATCCGCACCTCGGCGATCAGTGATGTCAGTTTCAAGCAGGGCAGCAGCGGCGGCATGTATCTCGTGTCGGTGGAGCACGGCATTGCCGATGGCGAGGGCACCGCCATACGTGAGCGGCAGGACCTGGTCTTCCGCGATCCGCCCCGCGAGGGCGTGCCGCCCGTGGGGCCGGCAGTAAACATCAAGGCCGACTGGCAGGTCGATGCAACGCCGCTGCTTCTCTTCCGATTCTCGGCCTTCACCTTCAACGGCCATCGCATCCACTATGACCTGCGCCATGCGCGGGAAGAAGGCTATCCGGACCTGCTGGTGCACGGGCCCCTGCAGGCGGTTCTGATGCTCAATCTCGCGGCGGAGAAGCTGGGCGATGTGCCGCAGCGCTTCGACTATCGCTGCCTGGCCCCGCTCTTCGCCGGTGCGCGCTTCGGCGTCAGCTGGGATGCCGGAACGCTGCGCGTGATCCGTCCCGATGGCGTCACAACGGCGGAAGGCCAAGTTCACGCTCGAGGAACAAGCTGAGCAGCACCGTCTTGGCATCGGCGATCCGCCCCTCCTGCACCATGCGGCGCATCCCGTCGAAGGGCATTTCCAGAACCTCGATGTCTTCGCCTTCGTGGGCATGGCCACCGCCCACGCCAATGCGCGCGTCGTGGTCATAATCCGCAATGAACAGCGAGATGCGCTCGGTCACTGCGCCGGGCGAGCTGTACACGGTGGTCATGAAGCGCAGGCTGGCGAGGTGCACGCCCAGCTCCTCTTCCGCCTCCCGCTTGGCGCAGTGCGCGGGATCATCGCCATCGAGCAGGCCCGCGCAGGCTTCGATGATGAAGCCATCGCCATCGTGCAGAAAAGCGGGAACGCGAAATTGCCGCACCAGCAGCACCGTGCCGCGCTTGGCGTCATAGGGCAGCACGGCCGCGCCATGCCCATGGTCGTGCACCTCCCGCATCAGCACGTCCTCGCGGCCGTCGCTCCGCGTATAACGGATGGTATAGCGGTCGAGCTTCGCCCAGCGGTGGGAGAGCGGCTCCACCGTCTCGATCGTCACGCGGCGCTTCATGTCTCGCGCTCCTCTTTCACAGCCGTGAGGATTGCCTCTGCCAGTGGGGTCTCCGCCAGTTCTTCCACCGGCGCCTGCACGCGGCGGCGCCAGTTGGGCCATTCCGTGTCGGTGCCGGGCAGGTTGAGGGGGCCGGTCTCGCCCGCAAGATCATCCGCCTGCACCAGCATGATCTGCGATGGCGTGCCGGCCACGAAGCGATGCGTTGCCGCGCTGGCCTCAATCTCATCGGCGCCTGTATATCCGGTGCGCTCGCCCAGCAGCCGCACTTCCTCGCGGCGTGCCGCCTTGCGCGCGGCTACCTCTGCCGCATCGATCTGGCCGATGGCCTGTGCAATCTCGATGTCGCGTCCCGCGCGCCAGCCCATGAAGGTCGGCAGGTCATGCGAGGCGAGGCAGGCGAGCGCCTGCGGCGGATAGGCAGTGGCGGGCTTGAAGCCCAGCCCCTCGCGCTCGAACCACAGCACGCGGTAGGAGAAGATCTTCGCCGCCGCGAGCTTGTCCCGCAAACCCTCCGGCACCGTGCCGAGGTCTTCGCCGACGACGAGGCACCGGTTTCGCTGGCTTTCGATGGCCGTCACCGCGATCAGTGCGTCGAGGGAGAAGCGCACATAGGCCCCGAAGCGGCCTTCCGCCCCTTGCGGCACCCAGAACTGCCGCGCGAAGCCCAGCACATGATCGATGCGCAGCGCCGTGGCATGGCGCATGTTGGCGGCAATCACCCGGCGCATCGGCTCCATCCCCAGGGCGTCGAGCGCGAGTGGCGAAAAGGGCGGCAGGTTCCACACCTGGCCCGCTTCGGAAAACGGATCGGGCGGAGCCCCGATGGATACACCCGAGGCGAAGGCCTCCCGGTTCGCCGCCAGCTCGCCCCCGTCGAAGGCACAGCCAAGGGCGAGGTCGCCATAAAGGTTCCGGCGCCGCGCCGCGTCCGCCAGCTGGGCGTCCGCCACCCATTGCAGGAAGGCGCGATAGGCGATGCGCTGCGGTGCAGGCTGCTCGCCCATCCGCTCCGCCTCGAAGCGTCCATGCGCCGCCAGCTGGTCGCCCCCCGCCGCCACGAAGGCATCGAAGGCGGGGCTGCCGGTGAATTCCGCAAAGGCGCTCTCCAGCAGCCGCGCCTTGGCCGCCCACACCGCCGGATAATCCACATTGCGCAGCTGGTCGAGCTGCGCGAAACCCGCGCGCGCGTCTTGCGCCAGCGCCGCCGTGCGCGGCAGCGGGAGCGTGTCCAGCAGTCGCGCGATGGAGATATAGATCGGGTCGACATAATGCCGGTCCGACGGCTGGTAGGGGCTCGCCCGGCTGCGGTCGGAGGGGAACATGTGGTGCAGTGGGTTGAGCCCCGCATAGCGCCCGCCGATGCGCGCCGTCAGCTCCGCAAACCGCTCCAGCGTCGCGAAATCCCCGATCCCCTCGCTCCTTCCATGCCGCAGCGCATAGAGGTGCGAGGCCAACCCGAAGACGCGGCATCCCTGCGCAATGTCCTCCGGCACGAAACAGGCGCCGGGGCTGGCGATCACCGGCTTTGGCCGCGCCAGCAGCGCCTGCGCGTGCTCGATGTCGTCTCCCGTCGCGAAGCTGAGCCCCATTGCGGAGAGCAGCGCCCGCTGCGTGTCGAGGCTCACCTGGTGGTGCGTGCCATCGACCTCCCACCATTCAGGCTCAATGCCGGCCGCCCGCGCCAGCGCCGCGACCTCCTCATCCGCAACACCCGCCGCCGCGATGCGCTCCTCCGCGAAGACCGCGACCGAACGTGCGGGAAGCTCGTCCCCCTCGGCGGAGCAGAACAGCCGCGCCCAGCGCCGGCCACCGCGCACCGGCAATGCCGCCGCACGCGGAGCGCCGCGGTTGAAGACGAGCGCGATGCGCCGCGTCCCCGCCGTGAGCAGGAGGCCCAGAACCGGCGCACCGCCATCCTGCCAGTCTATCGCCCCGCCATCGGCGCCGAACCACTGCGCCGTCTCCGCCGTCAGGAACTGGTCGGCGAAGAACGGCGCCAGCGTGCGGCGCAGCTGAACGAGTGCCGTGGTGAAACCAACGAGCCGCTGGTCTGCCTTCGCCCAGTCGAGCCAGGTGATCGCGTTGTCCTGCGCATAGGCATTGTTGTTGCCGCGCTGGCTGCGGCCGAACTCGTCGCCGGCCGTGAGCATCGGCGTGCCGCGCGAGAGGAACAGTGTCGCCAGCAGTGCGCGGGCATCGCCGCCGGGCCAGCTTGGCTCGTGGGAGTTGCCGTCGCGGTTGTCCTCGCCATTGGCATGGTTGTCCTTCGCGGCGTAAGTCACGCAATCGCGCAGGGTGAAGCCGTCATGCGCCGCCACGAAGTTGATGCCGGCAGAGGGCGGGCGATGGCCGCCGAACACGTCCGACGAGCCCGCGATGCGCGTGGCGAAGGCTCCGGCCCCGGCATCGCCGCGCCAGAAGCGCCGCACCTCGTCGCGGTATCTGTCGTTCCACTCCTGCCAGCGCGCCGGGAAGTGCCCGAGCCGATAGCCGCCCGGACCCACGTCCCACGGCTCGGCGATCATGATGAGGCGTGAGAGCAACGGGTCCTGCTCGATGGCGGCGAGCAATGGGGCAGCGGCGGAAAAACCGGAGGCCGTCCGCCCCATCACGGTTGCGAGGTCGAAACGGAAACCGTCGAGCCCCGTGCGCTGGGCCCAGCTCCTGAGCGCATCCATCGCAAGCCGCAGCACGGCGGGCTCATCGAGCGCCAGCGTATTGCCGCAGCCGGTGTCGTTGATGAGCTGCTCGCCTGCGCGCCGGTAATAGAGCGCCTCGTCGAGCCCGCGCAGCGACAGGGTGGCGCCCTGCGCGTCGCTCTCGCCCGTGTGGTTCAGAACCACGTCCAGCACCACGCGGATCCCCGCCGCATGCAGCGCATCGACCGTGGCCCGGATCTCGGCGAGCCCGCCTGGCGCCAGCCGCGGATCGGGGGCGAGGAAGCTCACGGGATTGTAGCCCCAGGCATTGGACAGCCCGAGGGCGGGCAGGTGGCGCTCGTCGATGAAGGCGGCGAGCGGCATCAGCTCCACCGTGTCGGCGCCAAGACGCTTCAGATGGCCGATGATGACGGGTTCGGCCAGCGCCGCCACCGTGCCGCGCTTCTCTTGCGGCACTTGCGCATGCCGCATGGTGAATGCCCGCACCGGCACTTCATAGATGAATTGCGGCCGCTGCGGCGGCAGCGTCACCGCATCGGCCGGCACATGCCCGGCGATGGCCTTCGGCACGAGGTGCTGCGTCTCCGCCCCCCGCTGCATCAGCTCCGGCAGATGACGGAACGGCGCGCTGATGCGCGTCGCATAGGGGTCGAGCAGCAGCTTCTCCGCATCGAAGCGAAGGCCCCGCTCCGGCGCCCAAGGCCCCTCTGCACGCAGGCCATACAGCGTACCGGCCACCAGCCCCGGCACGAAACCGTAGTGCACATCGCCCAGCCGCTGCGTGAGCTGCGCCCGCGCCACCTCCGTGCCGCCCTCGAACAGCGAGACGAAAATCCGCGTCGCATGGCGCGACACCACGGCGGCATTCGCCCCCCCGGCCGAGGGCGTCACGCCGAGTGGAAAGGGTTGGGCAGCCTCTGTCAGGTGATCACCGTCGGCGCGGCGCGTCCGGTGCGCTGCTCGATCCCGGCGATGGAGCGCGACAGCACGATGAGACCGGCCAGCGCCTCTTGCGTCTCGATCGCGTGGCGGCGGGCATCCGGCTCATAGCGCTCGATGTAGACGCGCAGTGTCGCCCCCGCGGTGCCCGTGCCCGACAGGCGATAGATGATGCGCGAGCCGTCAGCGAAGATCAGCCGGATGCCCTGCTTCGTGGTGCGCGAGCCATCGACCGGGTCGTCATAGGCAAAGTCATCCGCCGTGGCGATACCATGCTGTCCCACAAGCGCGGGCAGCTTCCCGCGCAGCGCCGTCATCAGGCCGTTGGCCGCTTCCGCATCGACCTCTTCGTAATCATGCCGCGAATAGAAGTTCCGCCCATATTCCGCCCAGTGCTTCCGCACGATGCCGGCAACGCTCTCGCGGCGCCTGGCCAGAATGTTGAGCCACATCAGCACCGCCCAGAGCCCGTCCTTCTCCCGCACATGGTTGGAGCCCGTGCCGAAGCTCTCCTCGCCGCAGAGCGTGGCCTTCCCCGCATCGAGCAGGTTGCCGAAAAACTTCCAGCCGGTCGGCGTCTCGTAGGCGCCGATCCCAAGCTTCTCCGCCACGCGGTCCGCCGCACAGCTCGTCGGCATGGAGCGCGCGATGCCGGCGAGCCCCTTGGCGTAACCGGGCGTCAGCGTCGCATTGGCGGCGAGGATGGCGAGCGAGTCGGACGGCGTCACATACATGCCGCGCCCGATGATCAGGTTGCGGTCGCCATCGCCATCGGACGCCGCGCCGAAGTCCGGCCCGCTCTCCGGCATCACGAGGCCGACGAGTTCCTTCGCATGGACGAGGTTCGGGTCCGGGTGATGCCCGCCGAAATCGGGAAGGGGCGTGCCGTTCATCACCGTGCCCCTCGGAAAGCCCAGCATGTCCTCGAGGATGCGGTGCGCGTAGGGCCCGGTGATCGCCCCCATCGCATCGAACTTCATGGTGAAGCCGGTGGCGATCAGCGCGCGGATCGCATCGAAATCGAACAGCGCCTGCATCAGCTGGGCATAGTCGGTGACCGGATCGGCCACCTGCACGGCCATCGAGCCCAGCCGCGTTTCGCCGATGCGGCCGAGATCGACGTCCGGCGATGTGGCGATGCGATAGCTGCCGATCGTCTTCGTGCGCGCGTAGATCGCATCCGTCAGCTTCTCCGGCGCTGGCCCGCCATTCCCGGCATTGTACTTGATGCCGAAATCGCCATCGGGCCCGCCGGGATTGTGGCTGGCGGACAGGATGATGCCGCCGAAGGCCTTGTACTTGCGGATCAGGTTTGAGGCCGCGGGTGTCGAGAGCAGCCCGTTCTGACCCACCATCACGCGGCCGAAGCCATTGGCTGCCGCCATGCGGATCGCCGTCTGGATGACTTGGCTGTTGAAATAGCGGCCATCACCGCCGATCACCAGCGTCCGACCCTCAAAGCCCTCGAGCGAGTCGAAGATCGACTGGATGAAGTTCTCCGCATAATGCGGCTTTGCGAAAACGGGCACCTTCTTGCGCAGGCCGGAGGTGCCGGGCTTCTGGCCCTCGAAGGGCGTGGTGGCGACAGTGAGGATCATGATGGTCAGGCCTTCACGAGTGCGCGGTAGAGCTGGGCATAGGCGGCGGCGCTGCGTGCCCAGGAGACGTCCTGGTCCATGCCGCGCTTCTGCAGACCCTGCCAGAGTTTCGCGTTGGAATAGCATTCGGCGGCGCGGCCCAGCGCATGTTCCAGCGTCGCCGCGTCGACGGGCGCGAACTGGAAGCCGGTGGCGACACCCGCCTGCAGGGCGGCGTCATTGGCGTCGATCACCGTGTCGTTGAGCCCTCCGGTGCGCGCCACGACCGGCACGCACCCGTAGCGCAGGCCATAAAGCTGGGTCAGCCCGCAGGGCTCGAAGCGCGACGGCACGAGAATGGTGTCGGCCCCCGCCTGGATGAGATGCGAGATGTCCTCGTCATAGCCGATGATGACGCCGATCCGCCCGGGATGCCGCATCGAAGCCTCGAAGACCGCGTTCTCGACCGCCGTCTCGCCGGTGCCCAGCAGCGCAAGCCGCGCCCCCGTCGCCACCAGTTGATCGAGGCTCGCGGCGAAAATGTCCATGCCCTTCTGCCAGGTCAGCCGGCTCACCACGCCATGGATAAGGCCGTCGCCGGGCTCAAGCTTGAAGCGCGCCTCGAGGGCCCGCTTGTTGGCCACACGCTTCCGCAGCGTCTTCGCGCTGTAGGTCGCTGGAATGCGCCCGTCCGCCGCCGGGTCCCACACAGCCGTGTCGATGCCGTTGACGATGCCGCGCAGCACGTGGCGTCTCGCGTGCAGCAGCCCGTCCAGCCCCATGCCATATTCGGGCGTGCAGATCTCCTGCGCATAGGTGGGGCTCACCGTGGTGATGGCATCGGCCGTCGCCAGTCCGCCCTTGAGGTAGCCCACATTGCCGTAATACTCGACGCCATCGATGGCGAAGGCCTGTTGCGGCAGGCCGAGCAGGCTGAACACGGAGGCCGGAAACTGCCCCTGAAAGGCGATGTTGTGCACCGTCATCACGCTCTTCGGCCCGCCGAGGAAATGCGTGTAGACGGGCCCCAACGCGGCCTGCCAGTCATGGCAGTGCAGCACCTCGGCGCGATAGGCCTTGTTGATGCCGCCCGCCACGTCGGCCGCCGCCTTGGCCAGTGCCGCGAAGCGCTGGGCATTGTCCGGCCAGTCCTTGCCATCCTTGCCGAGATATGGGTTGCCCGGCCGGTCGAACAGATGCGGCGCGTCGATGGCGATGACGTCGAGCCCATGGGCCGTGCCGCGGGTGAGTTGCGCAGCGCCGCCGAACAGGTCCTTGTAGGCATGGAAGGGTGAAGCCTTCTCCAGCGCCGCCATCACGGCGGGGTAGCCGGGCACGATGTTCGTCACCGCGATGCCCTGTCCGGCGAGCGCGGCGGGAAGCGCGCCGGTCACGTCGGCAAGCCCGCCGGTCTTCACCATCGGGAAGAGTTCAGAAGCGGCAGACAAAACTTTCATAATGCCAGGCGGTCGATCATCGGCTGGGTGATGAGGCAGATGCCGCTCGCCGTGCGGCGGAAGCGCTTGGCGTCGAGCTCCGGATCCTCGCCGACGACGAGGCCCTCAGGGATGCGCACGCTGGTGTCGATCACAACTTTCTTCAGGCTCACATTGCGTTCGATGAAAACCGACGGCAGCACCACTGCCTCCTCGAGCGCGGAGAAGGAGTTCACCCGCACATTGGGCGACAGCATGGTGCGCTTGATGGAAGCGCCGGACACGATGCAACCGCCGGAGACGAGCGAGGCCACGGCCGAGCCGCGCCGGCCTTCGAGGTCATGCACGAATTTGGCGGGCGGCGTCACCTCGGAGTAAGTCCAGATCGGCCACTCGGTGTCATAGAGGTCGAGTGCGGGCAGCGTCTCGGTCAGGTCGATATTGGCTTCCCAATAGGCATCGACGGTCCCCACGTCGCGCCAGTAGGCTTCCGTTTCATGTTCCGATCGCACGCAGCTCGCGGTGAAGCGGTGCGCCACCGCCTTGCCGTGATTGACGAGGAAGGGAATGATGTCCTTGCCGAAGTCGCGGCTCGACTGGGGGTTCGCCGCATCCTCGCGCAGCCACTGCGCCAGCTTCGCCGTCTCGAACACATAGATGCCCATGGAGGCCAGCGCCATGTCAGGGTTGCCGGGAATGCCCGGCGGGTCCTTCGGCTTTTCCACGAAAGCGGTGATGCGGTCTTGTCCGTCCACGGCCATTACGCCGAAGCCCGTCGCCTCCATGCGCGGCACCTCAAGGCAGCCAATGGTCACGTCGGCGCCGGAGTTGACGTGCTGCTGCAGCATCAGCTCGTAATCCATCTTGTAAATATGGTCACCCGCCAGGATCGCCATGTATTTGGGGCCATAGCTCAGGATGATGTCGAGGTTCTGGTACACTGCATCCGCCGTCCCGGCATACCACTGGTCTTCCGACACGCGCTGCGAGGCCGGCAATATGTCGAAGCTCTCGTTGCGCTCGGGGCGAAAGAAGTTCCAGCCGCGTTGCATGTGGCGGATCAGGCTGTGCGCCTTGTATTGCGTGGCCACCCCAATGCGCCGGATGCCGGAATTGAGCGCGTTGGACAGCGCGAAGTCGATGATGCGCGACTTGCAGCCGAAGGGCACGGCGGGCTTGGCGCGCCGGTCGGTCAGTTCCATCAGCCGGCTGCCGCGGCCCCCCGCCAGCACATAGGCCATCGCATCGCGCGCCAGCGGTCCGGTCCTTCTCTGTGCGGCCATGGGCCTTCCTCCCTATTCGGCTATGTTATCGAATGTCGTTTCATTCGTCATTTTTTCGGCCTTCGGAGATCAAGCTCCAGATGCTTTGCCTCTGGTTTACATACAACCAATTTGTGGCCGCCCACATTTCCAGACAGAGGCAATAGTCCGAGCGAGTTACGACTGTTTTTACGATCAAATGTGTGGAACTCATTTGCCTTGTACAGAACAGCAGTTGCTAAGTGCAATGCATCAGGAACAGAGAGTGGGGTATTGTTGTACTCGGCTCGCCTTTGCCAAAACCAGTCTCTTAGGTCATGAGCTAAGCGAGCTATTTTGGTATCCACGGACTTGAGTTGAACTCTCTGCATTAGATCGGTGAAGAGTCTGTCTGTTCCAGCGGGCAATTGGGAGCTCAAGACCTCCGTCAACGTGACAACAGAAGTCATCATGACTGCGTCGCGACGCTTACATTTGGCGATTACTTCCCGTACCCCGGCCATTTCACCCGTTGGGCGTTCTTCATCCTTCAGCCAAGCAAGGAAGAGGCATGTATCCCAGTAGTACAGAGGACTAGACCCAGGCATCACGCAACTCCCTTACGAATGCCTCACTCGTTAAAGAACCTGTTGCATCTGGCGCTATTCCTCGGATGTCCTCCCAATCTGGGAGGCTGTCTTCGTTGGGAAACACTCTGATTTCGCGCACAATTATCTGATGGGGGAAGTCTGCACCCGACCGGTATCTGAGTAAGCCGGACACTTCAACTCTTCTACCAACGGCCGCGACAGCATCGTCGTATAGTGTCGCTGGGAAGGTGCAAGCGATCCTTCTGGGGCCGATAGTCGGGTAGATGTGGAAGGTGTTCGCCCCAAGATGGATGTTGATTTGCTCAAGCATTCCATCGAAGGTTCCGTCACATTCTTCTGTTACGGCTAGAGCTTGATCAGCTCGGCTATAGACACGCTCGGTCAATCTGAATTCTTCGCCATCGAATCGAAGAGAAGCGGATTTCACCTGCTTACCAACCGGGCGGGCAAGGGCGCGCATATCAGCAAGAATATCGCTATCAATTCTGCTCAGATCATCATCGCCGTCTATGGCATCCCCGACTTTTTTGAAGCTATCGATGATGGCTGCCGCAATACCTTGCGCATTCGCAGTGGGTTTTGGTTCCAGAACAACGCGCACAGGACTGTTGAAGGAAAGCTCGGCTATCTGAAAATCGACGTGCTCTCGACCTTCGGAATGCTCTCGATCGAGTCTATTGATTGTTGCGTTGAGACTCTGGAGCTGATCGATGAAAGTCTTAAAGCGGACCCGGCCATCGTCTTCGGGCAGACCCTCGATGATCATCGTTATCCGGTTGCTGTCAGGCATGATCGTTACCTCCACCTCACAGCGACACTGCTGCCGCGCCCGCCGGCCAGCACATAGGCCATCGCATCGCGCGCCAGCGGTCCGGTCCTTCTCTGTCCGGCCATGGGCCTTCCTCCGTTTCCAGTTCCCCTCGCTCTTGTGGGGAGCCGTCCATTTCCTTCTCCCCTCCCCACAAGGGGGAGGGAAAACCACGTCCCTAGCCATCCTGCATGAAATACAAGGTTGCGAGCGGTGGCAAGGTCACGCTTGCCTGGGCCGGCTTGCCGTTCAGCGGCTCCGGTTCCGCCACCACCGCCCCCATGTTGCCCATGCCGCTTCCGCCATAGATATGGGCGTCGGTGTTGAGCAGCTCCCGCCAGCGTCCGGCCACCGGCATGGGCAGCGCATAGCACGTCCGCGGCACAGGCGTGAAGTTGCTCACCACCACCACGATCGGGTGTCCCTCGCCCGAATGGCGCGCCCAGGCGAAGACGGAGTTTTCCTTGTCGTCCGCCGTCAGCCACTCGAAGCCCTCCGGCTCGCAGTCGCGCGCATGGAGCGCGGGCGTGCCGCGGTAGACGTGGTTCAGGTCGCGCATGAGGGATTGCACGCCGCGGTGCGGCGCATGGTCCAGCAGGTTCCAGTCCAGGCTCTTGGCCTCCGACCATTCGCCCCAGGGTGCGAGTTCCTGCCCCATGAAGAGCAGCTTCTTGCCCGGGTATCCCCACATGAAGGCGTAATAGGCGCGCAAGGTCGCGAATTTCTGCCACGCATCGCCCGCCATCTTGTTCAAGAGCGAACCCTTGCCATGCACCACCTCGTCGTGGGACAGCGGCAGCACGAAGTTTTCCGAGAAGGCATAGAGCAGGCCGAAGGTCAGCTCATTGTGGTGGTGCTTGCGGTGGATGGGCTCGCGCTTCAGGTAGGACAGTGTGTCATGCATGAAGCCCATGTTCCACTTGAAGCCGAAGCCGAGGCCGCCTGCATTGGTGGGCTTCGACACGCCGGGAAACGCGGTCGATTCCTCTGCAATGGTCACGATGCCGGGGTTCTGGCCATAGGCCTCATGGTTCACGCGCTGCAGGAAGGCGATAGCCTCCAGGTTCTCGCGCCCGCCATGTTCGTTGGGAATCCACTCGCCCTCTCTGCGCGAGTAATCGAGATAGAGCATCGAGGCCACCGCATCGACGCGCAGTCCATCGACGTGATAGCGCTCCAGCCAGTAGAGCGCGTTGTTGAGCAGGAAGCTTGCCACCTCCCTCCGCCCGAAATTATAGATTGCGGTGTTCCAGTCCGGGTGGAAGCCCTGCCGCGGGTCCTCGTGCTCGTAGAGTGCGGTGCCGTCGAAGCGTGCCAGCCCATGCTCGTCGGTCGGGAAATGTGCCGGCACCCAGTCGAGGATGACGCCGATCCCCGCGCGATGCGCGCCGTCCACGAAGCGCGCGAAGCCCGCCGGATCGCCGAAGCGCGAGGTCGGCGCATAAAGCCCTGTCGGTTGGTAGCCCCAGGACGGGTCGAAAGGGTGCTCGCTCACCGGCAGGAGCTCGATATGCGTGTAGCCCATCTCGGCCACATAGGGGATCAGCGTGTCGGCGAGTTCGTCATAAGTGAGAAAGCGGCCATCGTTCCAGCGCCGCCAGGAGCCCAGATGCACCTCGTAGATCGACATCGGTGTGCGGCGCTGGTCGATCTTGCGGCGGCGGTCCAGATAGGCCTTGTCTTCCCAATTGAAATTATCGGTACGCGCCACGCGCGAGGCCGTCTTGGGCCGCATCTCGGCGGAAAATCCGAACGGGTCGCTCTTCAGCGGCAGCAGTTTGCCTGTGGGGTCGAGCAATTCATACTTGTAGCATTGCCCTTCCTGCGCGCCGGGGATGAAGATCTCCCACACGCCTGTGTCGCGGCGCTTCCGCATCACGTGGGCTCGCCCGTCCCAGCCGTTGAAGTCGCCGACGGCGGAGACGCGTGAGGCATTGGGCGCCCACACCGCGAAATGCACGCCGTCATGCCCCTCGTGCCGCATCGGATGCGCGCCCAGCCGGTCATAAAGCCGCAGGTGGTTTCCCTCGCCGATGTAATAATCGTCGAGCGGTCCCAGCACCGGACCCAGTAAATAGGGGTCGATCACCGTCCATCTGCCGCCCTGGTTGCGCGCGAGATAGCCCAGCCCCTGTCGACACGATACTGGCAGCAAGCCCTCGAAGAAGCCGGCCTGGTGCCGGCGTGGCAGCGCGGCGAGACGCCTGCCGTCCGTGTCGAGGACTTCGAGCTCCTCCGCCCCCGGCACGAAGGCGCGGGCCACCCACTCCGCGCCAGCCTGGTGCAAGCCCAGCACGGCGAAGGGATCTCCGTGTCGACCCGATACGATTGCCTCGACCTCAGGTGCAGGCAGTGTCCAGTCCGGGTCGGCCATGTGGCGTCAGCTCCTCAAATGGTGGGCACGTGCCAAATGTCGCGGGCGTAGTCCCGGATCGTCCGGTCGGACGAGAACCAACCCATGTTCACCGTATTGAGGATCGTCTTTTTCGTCCAGTCCCGGGTCCGGTGCCAGAGCTTGGCCACTTCGTGCTGGGTCGCGGCATAGGCTTTGAAGTCGGAGGCGACCATGAACCAGTCGCCATGGGTGATGCTGTCGACGATCGGCCGGTACCGGTTGTTGTCACCCGGCGAGAACACGCCGGACGACAGTTGGTCGAGGACATTCCGTAGCTCTGGGGCAGCATCCAGAAGTGCAACGGCGTCAACACCAATGCGACGCTTTTCATCAACTTCCGCAGCCGTCAGACCGAAGATGAAGATGTTGTCCGCACCCACATGCTCCAGCATCTCGACATTGGCGCCGTCGAGCGTGCCGATGGTCAGCGCCCCGTTGAGCGCGAACTTCATGTTGCCCGTGCCCGAGGCCTCCATGCCCGCTGTCGAAATTTGTTCTGACAAATCGGCAGCCGGAACAATGACTTCCGCCAAACTCACATTGTAGTTGGGGATGAACACGACCTTGAGGAGGTCGCGCACGTCAGGGTCGTTGTTGACGACCTGCGCCACATCGTTGATCAGCTTGATGATGAGCTTCGCCTGGGCATAGCTCGCCGCTGCTTTCCCTGCGAAAATTTTGACGCGCGGCGCCCAGGGCCGCTCGGGATGGGCGCGGATCGCGTTGTAAAGTGCTATTGTTTCCAATATGTTGAGCAGTTGGCGCTTGTATTCGTGAATGCGCTTCACATGCACATCGAACATCGCCGCGGGATCGACTTTCAGTCCCATCCGCGCGGCGATCAGATTGGCAAGCTCTTCCTTGTTGTGCCGTTTGATAGCCGCGAAGCGCTGCTGGAAGGCGGCATCCGTGGCGGAGGCTTTGGCTTGTGTCAGAACTTCGGCATCGTCCATCGCATTGGCGCCGGCGGCCTCGTTGAGAAGCGACGTAAGCCGCGGATTTACCTCGAGAAGCCAGCGCCGCGGCGTGATGCCGTTGGTCTTGTTGTTGATGCGGCCCGGGTAGAGTTTGTTGAGGTCTCGGAACACGCTTTGCTGCATCAGTTCCGTATGCAAGGCGGAAACACCGTTGATCGAATGCGCGCCAACGAAGGCCAGCTGCCCCATGCGCACCCGGCGCCCATTGTGCTCGTCGATCAATGACACCGAAGCGAGAAAATCATCGTTGCAAAAGTTGCTTTTCTGCGCGTCGCCGATGAGTTTTGCGTTGATGCCGTAGATGATTTGCATGTGCCGCGGGAGCACATGTTCGAACACGTGCACGGGCCAGCTTTCCAACGCTTCCGGCAACAAGGTGTGGTTGGTGTAACCGATCGCAGCCTTGGTGATCTCCCAGGCCTCGTCCCAGTCCAGCCCATGATGATCCACTAATATGCGCATGAGCTCCGCCACCGCCCCGGCGGGGTGCGTGTCATTGAGCTGGATGGCCACCTTGTCGGCCAGCAGCCGGATGTCGTCATACTGCTGCATGTGGCGGCGGATGATGTCCTGCAGCGAGGCGGAGGTGAAGAAATACTCCTGCCGGAGCCGCAGCTCCTGGCCCGCGGGCGTTGAATCCGCAGGATAAAGCACGCGGGTGATGATCTCCGCCTTGTTGCTCCCGGAGAGGGCTGCCGCATAATCGCCGCTGTTGAAGGCATCGAGGCGGATCGGGTCCGGCGCGCGGGCCGTCCACAGGCGGAGCGTATTCACCCGCCTGCCGCGCCAGCCCACCATGGGCGTGTCGCATGCGGAGGCGATGAGCTTCTCGGCCGGCTTCCAGCGCCGCTGGTGGCGGTTGTTGGCATCGATGCCGGGCATCACCTGCCCGCCGAAGCCAATCTCGTAGGCGGCCTCCCGGCGCGGAAATTCCCAGGGATTTCCGTGCTCAAGCCAGTTTTCGGGCAGTTCCACCTGCCAGCCGTCGGTGATCTTCTGGCGGAACAGGCCGTGATTGTAGCGGATGCCATAGCCATAGGCCGGGATGTCGAGGCTCGCCATGCTCTCCATGAAGCAGGCGGCGAGACGGCCTAACCCGCCGTTGCCCAGCGCCGCGTCAGGCTCCAGCGCCTCGATCAGGTCGATATCGACATTGAGCGCGGCCAAGGCCTTGGTGAAGGCGCCGGTGAGCTCAAGATTGCTCATCGCATCCCGAAGCAGGCGGCCGATGAGGAACTCGAGCGACAGGTAATAGACGCGCTTGGCCTTGGTCTGATAAGCGCGCTTGGTCGATTCCATCCAGCGGTCGATGATGCGGTCGCGGAGCGCCAGGATGGTGGCGGTGAGCCAGTCATGGCGCTTGGCAACCGCGGGGTCTTTGCCCACCGAATAGGCAAGTTTTTCAAGGATTTCAGCGCGGATCGTCTCGGGGTCGGCGCCGCGCGGGGCTGGCTTGATCATGGGTATGTCTCGGGTCCTGCCGTCATCGCCGCGAAGATAAATCAGGTGGTCTGACTTAATCCACCTCAATTCTGGGTCACCGACATTGTTGCCACGCCGAGCACGATCATGGCCAGTCCCAGCCACTGCCCGGGCGAAACTTTTTCCTTGAGGAAGATCATCGCCATGATGACCGAGAGCGCGCCATAGGCCGAAATACCGATGCCGGCGAACTCCTTGCCGGGAAAATGGCCCGAGGCATTGACGGCGATGACGCCCAGTACATCGAGCCCGCCCATAACGAAGATCCCGATCCATTGGTTTCGGGTCAATACCGAACGCCTGCCATCGAGAAAGGCGAAGGGCAGCAGCACCAGCAGCGCGACGGGCCGCGACAGCCAGGTGGCATCGACCTCGCCCACGGTCAGCGCCGCCTGCTGGCCCAGCACGATGGAGGACGAATAGCCCAGCACCGCCATGACCGCGAAGAACAGCAGCACTGGCATCTTGCCGGGCGCCACAGCATTGATGCCGCCATCGGGCTCGCCGGATCGTGCCACGATAATGGTGCCCAACAGTGTCGCTCCGACACAAGCCCATTGCAAAGGTGTCGGCTCCAAACCGTTGAACACGCCCCACAGCACGGCGAGCACTGGGTAGCCCGCCGTGATCGGCCCCACCAGCGACACAGGCCCCAGGCTGAAGGCCTTGAACAGCCCGCCCACCCCGAAGCCATAGGCAAAGCCAAGAGCCAGGCCGGAGAAGATGGCGGGGCCGGAGGCCTGCCAGACGCTGCCCTCCCACAGCACATAGGCCGAGAGCAGGATGAAGCCCGACACCATCACCCAGGCCGCGGTGCGGAAGCCGCCCACCGCGCCAACAATCGACCGCGCAATCACGTCATGGACAGACCAGCACAGCGCGGCGAACACGCCGAAAAGCACGGCAAACATGGTAGCGGATATCCCCGTCAGCTCCCTTGCCCGGCATTTGAGCACGGGGCGCGGCAAGCGGGAACTGCAATTCGGGAATGGCCACCGGCGGTGGCGCTCCCCCGCGCCCGCCGCACCACCCGTTTCCGCCGCCCATGCGCGGCGACAGGGGACGACGGAACTCTTCGCCGTCCCGCCCCCGCAAGCGGCTGGCGATAGGATTTTCATCCCCTTTGTGGGGAAGGCCATGCGCGGTTGCCCTGCTCACGACGGGGCGGTTGATGCATGTTCACGCAGTGCGGCGCAGCGCGAAAAGGGCGCCGCCGTCGTCGACGGCGATGAAGCCGATGCGGGCTCTGGCAGTGAGGGTTTGACGCTCCACGGGCGAAGTTACAACTGACCGGCGAGCGACTCTTCCAGCAAAGAAATTTCCGGATCGGTGAGATCGAAGGCAGCATAAACGAGACGGTTGATCTCTGCTTCGGCGGCTGCGATCTGAGCCGAAAGCGCCTTCACCTTTGTGCCTTCCTCCGTGAGATAGGCCTCCCATTCGGCGCGCTCGCGGACCGGAATATCCGCCCTAAAGACTCGCTTCACTTCGGAGCGGAACTGAGCGAAAGCGAGTTGATACCACTCCTGCAGTTTTGCAGAAACTGCTCTACCTTTAGCCAGGTCAGCGACGACACGGAGATATACCGCTCGGCTAATCTGGAAGCTTTCGCGCGAGAGTTCGGTACAGATTTGCGCGAGATCGATCAGAGCAGCTTCAGTTGCCGCCGTAAGATTGGCGAGCGGCAAACTCTCAACATACTGAACCCTCATTTCATGCCACCCGTTTCGAACAGCAGGCGAAACTCCACACAGGAAAACCCAAGAAACGTTCGAATTCAGATACGCAAGGAGCGCAAGGTCGCCAGTTGGGATAAAGTAGGACTTATCATTCGAAAAGGAACCATCAATTTCTAGGCAGAACATTCTGCTGTTCTGAAAATGGGGATAAGATATCTTCGGTAGTAAGAATTTTTTCTGATACGCAAGCTGCGCCTGTTGAAGCTCAAACCACTCCTGCTTTGTTGCGCGCCTCTCCAGTTCCGCTTTGAATGGAAACAGATGATCCCGAATAGCCGGATAATCATCGATGCTGATCTTGCCTTTTGGGATGTTGATGAGGAACAAGCCCTCCGGCTCCACGCGCCAGCGCTTGATGTGTTCGCCCTTGAGGAACGGCTTTAATAGATCGGCCGATTTCGGATCGCGGGCAATCAACCGGTCACGCGTTGGCGTGTTAATGATGAAAGCGTCGTTCAGGCCCGTTATGATGCCCCGCAAAGGCGCGCCATAGACCTCGCCCAATGTCTTTCGGCCCTTGGCGATCTTGTCCCGCAGCCGCGCCAGGGCATCGCTTTCGAATTGCCATGAGGCGGAGCCCAGCCGGTTTCGCGGCATGGCTTGCGACTGGGCCTGAAAGGCTGAGCCCAAGTCCGGCGGCAGTTTTCTGATGTTGAAAAAGCGCAACTCGCCCGCGGGCTGCTCGTCCTTGGCGAGTTTGCGCGCCGTGATGATGGCGGGATAGGTGGTGACGCCTTCGAAAATCTGCTCGTCGCCGAAATCGATGACGGTTTCGACTTCGGTTTCTTCGGCCATGAGGGCGCGCAGCTTGACGCCGGAGCCGGTGCGGAAAAAACTGGACGAGGAGATATAGCCCAACCGCCCGCCGGGCTTCAGCACATCCACGCCCTTTTCGAAGAAATAGGCGTAGAGGTCGGTGCGTTCGTCCGCCACTTCGTAATGCTTGCTGAAATAGGGCTTCTGGTCCTTGAGTAGCTCCATCCGGACATAGGGCGGGTTGCCGATGACAATGTCGAAGCCCCCCTGCTTCAAGATATCGGCGAAGCGGCCATCCCAGGCGAAGGGACGGTCGGCATAGTTCTTCTCGCCAATCAGGCTGTTGCCGTCCCTGATGGTCTCATCCAGGCTGGCAAGCCGGTGCTTCTGGCGCGCCGTTTTGAGCCACAGCGACAGGCGGGTGATTTCGACCGACTCGATGTTGAGGTCGACGCCGAAGAGGTTGCGGCCCAGTATTTCGTCGAAGGCGTCAAGGCCGGTGTGGACCTTCAGTTCGTCGAGGCGGTTGAGCACCCGCGCATAGTCCGCCGCCAGCACATCGAATGCGGCGGCAAGGAACGCGCCGGACCCGCAGGCGGGGTCCAGCACCTTGAGCGACCGAAGAACCTCCAGATAATCCTGCCAGAAGCGGGCTTCGGCCCCGGGGCTTGGCCACAGTGTATCGTCATCCGACTTTGGAAGGGAATCGCGGCCGGTGTGCTGCTTGAGCAGCGCAGCGAAACGCTCCGCCAACGTCTTGCCGGCCGTCTGTTCGACCAGGAAGCGGGCAATGTGATCCGGCGTGTAAACGACGCCTTCCTTCTTAACCTTGCCGACGTCCGGCGCGGGGCGGCCTTCAGCCTCGGCGCGCAGCTTTTCGAGGTCGGTGATGGACTGTTCGAAGATGCGGCCCAGAACCGTAACCGGAATTTCGCTGCCGAAATCCCAATTGCCGATATCGGCCACGGCCTGCGCCAGATGATCGGGCAGCACGATGGCATCGAGCACGGGATCGGGCGCAAAAAGCCCGCCATTATAGGCCCAGATCTGCAAGGGCGGGCCGCTGCCCTTGTCGATGAAACGGAAGAGCTGCTGAAAATTATCCCACACCGGCACGGGACGCCACGAGCTTTGTTCCTTCGCCGCCTTCTGAAGCAGGCGCTGCGGAAGCAGGCCCGTTCCGCCGCCGAAGGCGATGAACAGCACGCGATCGAGCAGCTTCTGCACCGGCTCGATGGCGGCGCGCCGGTTGAGCCTGGGGCCGCCATCCGCCGAGGTGAGGAAGGCGAGGACTTCATCGCGCAGCTTTCGATACTGCTTGTAGAGTTCGTCCGTGACGGACCGCAGCGCGTTGTCGGTTTCGATGAGCAGCGCTTCCGTGTGGCCATCGAGCAGATGCTGCGCGCTGAGCAACAGCATGAGGCGGCGGAGGTGGTCCGGGTCATCGATCAGGCGGAGATCGAAGCTTTCATAGGCGTCCCGCCCGCGGCCGAAGCGATAAAGCCGCAGTTCGATGCAATTCGAGACGAGCACCCAGGAGACGCCAGGAGAATCGACGGCATATTCCCACGCCTGCTGCACCGGGCTTTTGCCCCGGCCTGGCATGATGGCATCCAGGTCGCGGAAGGCAGGACCCTTCATTTCCAGGGGCGCAACGAGCCGATCGCCTTGGGCATCGGAGAAGCGCCCGAGCGCGGCATCCGCGGAACCAGTGCGGATGCCCTTCTCGAGATGCAGGGAGTAGGTCTTCTCGGGATCGTAGCGCGAGTAACCGAGAATGGTTCCGAGAATGTCCGTGTAAAAGATGTCGCGGACGCTGACTTCCTTTTGCCTGGCGAAATTGGCGCTCCTGGCGATGCGCGCATACTTCTTCGCGGCTGCGAGCTGGCCCTCGGAGGGCTTGAACACGGTGCGTTGGATCGCACCCTCAAGAACCCTGGGGGTGACAAGCGGTACACGCGCAGGCCTTCGCATCGGGGGCCTTGGCCCCGGGCCACCGCCGCTGTGCGGGAGATCAACCCCCGAGATCAGAAAAAGATCGCTCACGAACCGCTAATCTAGTGCTTTCGGAGAAATTCGCCACAAGGAAACGCCGGCGGTCATGATTGCCGGTCACGCGATTCGGAAGCATCTGAATTCGAATTCTCGCGAATCCTTCCGATTCCTGAATTATCCAAGCAAGTTCCCATTATGGCCGGTGTGCTGGCGTGGATCAAGCCAGCCCCCAGCATGCGCCGGGCTGGCGGAGCCGGGAGGGCGGAGGATGGCGATTCCCGTTTCCTGCTTCGCCGGGGTGGACGGGAGACACAGGCGGCTGCGACTGGCTTCCCTCCCCAGCCAGACGTTTATGGCGCAAGAAGCGGCAGAAGCGGCTATGCTGCCGGTTCCGAACAATGATTTCTGGTTGCCATGTTCCTCTCCGTCTTCGACATTTTCAAGATCGGCATCGGGCCGTCCTCCTCCCACACGGTGGGGCCGATGGTGGCGGCCGAGCGGTTTCTCGGCCTTGCATCGTCCGCCTCGCTGCCGCGCACCGGGCGGCTGACGGTGACGCTGCATGGCTCGCTGGCCTTCACCGGCAAGGGCCACGGCACGGACCGGGCGGTGATCCTGGGGCTTGCCGGCGAAAAGCCGCAAACCATGGACCCCGATCGCGTCGACGACGTGCTGCGCCAGATGGCGGAGCGGGGGTGCGTTCAGGTGGCCGATGACTTCGCGGTGGGTTTCAACCCGGCGACCGACGTGATCTTCGACTTCGGCCCGGCGTTGAAGGGCCATGCCAATGGCATGGTGTTCCGCATCCTCGACGATGACAACAACGTGCTGCTGCAGGAAACCTATTTCTCGATCGGCGGCGGTTTCGTGCAGACCGAGGCCGAGCGCGCCCAGAGCATCGCCGCGGGCAAGGCCGAGAAGCCGGCGGTTGACGTGCCCTACCCGTTCCGCACTGCCGCCGAGATGCTGGAGATGGGCAAGCGCTCCGGCCTTTCGATTGTCGAGATGAAGCGGGCGAACGAGCAGGTGGCGCAGACGCCGGACCAGCTCGACGCCAATCTCGACCGCATCTGGCATGCGATGCGCGACTGCATGAACCGCGGGCTTCGCCAGACCGGCACGCTGCCGGGCGGGTTGAAGGTGAAGCGCCGTGCGGCGGAGATCCATGCCAAGCTCAGCCAAGAGAAGGGCAACAATGCCATCCAGCCGCACCAGCTGATGGACTGGCTCTCGGTCTATGCCATGGCGGTGAACGAGGAGAATGCGGCGGGCGGCAAGGTCGTCACCGCACCCACCAATGGGGCGGCGGGCGTCATCCCCGCCACCATCCGCTATTACCTCGACCATTGCCTGGGCGCCGACGGGAAGGGCATCCGCACCTTCCTGCTCGCCGCGGCGGCGATCGGCGGCCTCATCAAGCACAATGCCTCGATCTCGGGCGCGGAAGTGGGCTGCCAGGGCGAGGTGGGCTCCGCCTCCGCCATGGCCTCTGCCGGCCTGTGCGCGGCGCTGGGTGGGACGAACGAGCAGGTGGAGAATGCGGCCGAGATCGCGCTCGAACACCATCTCGGCATGACTTGCGATCCCGTGGGTGGCCTCGTTCAGGTGCCCTGCATCGAGCGCAACGCCTTCGGCGCGGTGAAGGCGGTGACGGCGGCCTCCCTCGCGCTGCGCGGCGATGGCACCCATTTCGTGCCGCTCGACACCTGTGTCGAAACCATGCGCCAGACGGGGCTCGACATGAGCGAGCGCTATAAGGAAACCTCCACCGGCGGGCTTGCGGTGAACGTGGTGGAGTGCTGAACTCCGGGTCATGCCCGTGTTCGCCCCGCCGCTCGCTGACCACCTCTATACGCTTTACGACCTTCTCGATTTCGAGACCCATGCGCAACTGCCCGGCTTCGGGCATTGCACGCGCGATGTGATCGGGGCCGTGCTGGAGCAGTCGGCGCGGTTCTCCTCGGAAGTGCTCTATCCGCTCCATCGCAGTGCCGACGAGGAGGGCGTGCATTTCGACTCCGGCGTGGTGACAACGCCGAAGGGATTCAAGGAGGCATACAGGCGGCTGGTCGACGGCGGCTGGCCCGCGCTGACCGCAAGCCCGGAGCATGGCGGGCAGGGCATGCCGCATATGGTGAATGTCCTGTTCGAGGAAATGATCAACGGCGCGAACCTGTCTTTCGGCCTGTTCCCCGGCCTGACGCGCGGCGCCTATGTGGCCTTGGCCCAGCATGGCAGCGCGGAGCAGAAGGCGCTTTATGCGCCGAAGCTCGCAAGCGGCGAATGGGCGGGCTCCATGTGCCTCACCGAGGCGCATTGCGGCACCGACCTCGGGTTGCTGAGGACGATGGCGGCGCCGAATGGTGATGGCTCCCATGCGCTCACCGGAACAAAGATCTTCATCTCGGCGGGCGAGCATGACCTGACCGAGAACATCATCTATCTCGTGCTGGCCCGCATGCCGGATGCGCCGAAGGGCACCAAGGGCATCAGCCTGTTCCTTGTCCCGAAGGTGCTGGTGAAGGACGATGGCTCGCTCGGTGCGCGCAATGCGGTGGCCTGCGGCTCGGTGGAGCACAAGATGGGCATCCATGGCTGCCCCACCTGTGTGATGAATTTCGACGGCGCCACCGGCTGGCTGGTGGGTGAACCGCACCAGGGCCTCAAGGCCATGTTCGCAATGATGAACACCGAGCGCATCGCGGTGGGTATCCATGGCCTCGCCATTGCCGAAGCCTCCTACCGGAACGCGGCCGCCTATGCGCGCGAGCGGCTGCAGGGGCGCGCGCCGGGCGGCGCGCGGGATGCGGGAGAGCCCGCCGACCCGATCATCGTCCACCCCGACGTGCGCCGCATGCTGATGACGCAGCGCGCGCTCACCGAAGGCTGCCGCATGCTGGCGCTGTGGACGGCACAGGCGCTGGATGTGTCCGAGCGGCACGGCGATGCTGCGGTTCGGAAGCAGGCCGGCGACATGGTGGCGTTGATGACGCCGGTGGTGAAGGCCTTCCTCACCGACAGCGGCGTGGAGGTGGCCAATATCGGCATGCAGGTGCTGGGCGGGCATGGCTTCATCCGCGCCAATGGCCAGGAGCAATATGCGCGGGACGTGCGCATCACGCCGATCTACGAAGGCGCCAACGGCATTCAGGCGATGGACCTGTTGGGCCGCAAGGTGTTGCATCTCGATCTGTTCGGCAGTTTCGCCACGCCGGTCGAGGCTTTCGTCGGGCGCCACGAGGGCAATGACGCGCTGGCCGAATTCGTGGAGCCGCTGGCGGCGAGCTTCGATCTTCTGGAGGATGCGACGCGCGTGATCCGCGAACGGGCGGGCACGCACCCGGAAGAGGTGGGGGCCGCGGCAGTCGATTACACACGGCTTCTTGCACTCACTGCGGTGGCCTATCTCTTCGCCCGCGCTGCGGACGTGTCGCTGCCCAGGAGCAATGCCGGCTTCCACCGCGCCAAGCTCGCCACTGCGCGCTTCTTCATGCAACGGGTCTTGCCGGACTCAGCAGCACTGCATGCGAAGATTCTCGCCGGGGCGGGCCCCGCGATGGAGATGGATGAGGCGATGTTCTGACGCGGTCAGAAACCGCGCAGGAACGTCACCAACCCCGCAGTGGACGAATCCAGCCCCCCGGCGCTCTTCTTGCCTTCCACCACCGGCTGCAGCCCCGTGGCCAGTTCCTTGCCGAGTTCCACGCCCCATTGGTCGAAGGCGTTGATGTTCCAGATGGCGGCCTCGACGAACACGCGGTGTTCGTAAAGCGCGATGAGGCGGCCGAGCGTGAAGGGGTCGAGCCGCTTGTAAGCGAGAGTCACCGAAGGACGGTTGCCGGTGAAGACGCGGTGCGGGGCGAGCGCCTTCGCCTCCGACTTGCTCTTGCCCATGGCGAGAAGCTGCGCCTCCGCTTCCCTCTCTGTGCGGCCCAGCATGAGGGCCTGTGACTGAGCCAGGCAGTTGGCGACGAGCAGCGCGTGGTGCCCGGCCATACCGCCAGGTTCATGCGGTTCGGCGGCGATCAGGAATTCGACGGGGATGATGCCGGTGCCCTGGTGCAGCAGCTGGAAGAATGCGTGCTGGCCGTTGGTGCCGGGCTCGCCCCAGACGATGGGGCCAGTGCCGCCCTTCACGGGCTTACCCGATTTCGTGACGCGCTTGCCGTTCGATTCCATGTCGAGCTGCTGCAGATAGGCGGGAAAGCGCGACAGGCGCTGGTCATAGGGAATGATGGCGCGCGAGGGATAGCCGCAGATGTTCCGGTGCCACACGCCGAGAAGGCCCATGAGCATGGGCAGATTGTCGAGCACAGGCGCTTCGCGGAAGTGGCGGTCCATCGCATGACCGCCGTCAAGAAATTCGATGAAGCGTTCGGGGCCGATGGCGATCATCAGCGGCAGGCCGATGGCCGACCAGATCGAATAGCGGCCGCCCACCCAGTCCCAGAAGCCGAAGATGCGGTCCTCCGCAATGCCGAAGGCCTTGACCTTGGGATTGGCGGTGGAAATGGCAGCGAAATGCTCGCCCACATGTCGTTCGCCCAGCTTCTCCGAGATCCATTTGCGCGCCGTCTGCGCGTTGGTCATGGTCTCGATGGTGGTGAAGGTCTTGGACGCGATGAGGAACAGCGTCGTCTCGGGCGTCAGGAGCTTCAATGTATCGGCGATGTGGGCGCCGTCGACATTCGAGACATAGTGAAGGCGCGGGCCGTCGTGATAGGGCGCCAGCGCGAGGGTCGTCATGGCGGGACCCAAGTCCGAGCCGCCGATGCCGATGTTCACGACGTCGGCGATCTTCGAGCGGCGTACGCTCTCCGCGAAGTCCGTCATGGCGGCGAGCACGGCGTTGACGTCCGGCATCACGTCCTTGCCGTTGACCTTCACCGGCGTGTTGGCGCGGTTGCGGAGCGCGGTGTGAAGGACGGCGCGAGATTCGGTGGAGTTGATGATGGCGCCCGCAAACATGTCGTCGCGCTTGGCCTCGACGTCACAGGCACTGGCCAGCTTCACGAGCAGCTTCATGGTGCGGTTGTTCACCGCGCATTTGGAATAATCGAGCAGCAGGCCGCCGGCCGTGGCGGAGAATTCCGCGAAGCGGTTGGGATCGCGCTCGAAGGCGCGCCGCATGTCGGCCGGCGCGCCCTTCTTCCGGTGGGCCTTCAGGCCTGCAAGCACTTTGCGGCTGTTGGCCTTGGCCATGGTCAGCTCCTCAATGTTCCGCCGGTGGCCTTGGTGACGGCCTGCACGATCTTGGCCGAGACGGCGTCGATCTCCGCCTCGGTGAGCGTCTTGTCCCTGGGCTGCAGTGTCACCTCGATGGCGAGCGACGTCTTGCCGCCCTCGAGCTTGTAGAGGTCGAAGACGCTGACGTCGGCAATCAGCGCCTTGTCAGTATTCTTCGCGGCCTTCACCAGCTTCTCGGCCTCGACCGTATCGTCGACCACGAAGGCGAAGTCGCGCGACAGCGGCATGAGGCCGGAGATGACCAGGGCCGCGCGCGTTGCACCCTTCGGCTTCGATCCCGGAATGGCGTTGAGGATGAGCTCAAATGCGACCAGCGGCCCCTTCACGTCCATCGCCGCCAGCACGCGCGGGTGGATTTCGCCGAAGTGCCCAAGCTTGTTCTGCGGCCCCATCTGGATGGCGCCCGAGCGGCCGGGATGGAACCAGGCAGGCGCTCCCGCCACCACCTGCAGCGTGGCGACGGCAGCACCCGCGGCCTCGAGCACGGCCAGCGCATCGGCCTTGGCGTCGAAGGCGTCGACGGCGCGCGCACCCCCATGCACATTGCGTCCCATGAAGGCGCCGCGGCGGATGCCGGCGGCGCGCAGTGTCTCATCCTTCGGCTGGTCGCCGGCATAGGCGTGACCCACTTCGGAGAGCATCATGTCGGCGAAGCCCCTGTCCATGTTGCGGCCCGCCGCGGCGATCAGGTTCGGCAGCAGCGAGGGGCGCATGTCGGAGAGTTCCGACGAGATCGGATTCGCCAGCTTCAGCTCCGCCTGGCCGCCGCCGAAGAGCCTGGCATGCGCTTCGGGCAGGAAGGCCCAGGTGATCGCCTCGTTGAAGCCGCGCGCGGCCAATGCACGCCGCGCCCCGAGCATGCGCTTCTGCAGCGGGTTCAGCACGGGCTTGGCGATGGCGCTGGTGCGCTCCATCGGGGCGGGCGGGATGTTGTCGAGCCCCCAGATGCGGCATACATCCTCGACGAGGTCCGCCTCGCCATGAACATCCGGCCGCCAGGAAGGGACCGAACAGATGATCGCATCCGCCGTCTCGCTGACGCCATAACCGAGTGCAGCAAGAATTTCCTTCTGGCGTATGACGGGGATGGCGGCGCCCGCCAGCGAGGCAACGCGCGTCTTGCGCAGCGCATAGCTCCGCGCCGTGTTCGGCACTTCGCCTGCCACCACGGCGTGGGAGGCCTCGCCGCCGCAAAGATCGAGGATCATGCGGGTCGCGATCTCGGCGCCCAGGGCTGTGAAGGCGGGGTCAACGCCGCGCTCGAAGCGGTAGCGCGCATCCGACGTTATGCCGAGCGCGCGGCCTGTCGCCGCGGTGCGCAGCGGGTCGAAATAGGCGGCCTCGAGGAAGACGTTCACCGTCTCATCCGTGCAGCTCGAGGGGATGCCGCCGATGATGCCGGCGATGGCCTCAGGGCCGGCGTCGTCCGCGATGACGGTCATGCCGCTCGAGAGCGTGTAGGTCTTGTTGTCGAGCGCCTCCAGCGTCTCGCCGTCTTTGGCGAGGCGTGCGCGGATATCGCCCTTCACCTTGTCCGCGTCAAAGACGTGTAGCGGGCGGCCATAAGCGAAGGTGATGTAGTTGGTGACGTCCACGAGCTTCGAGATCGGACGGAGCCCGATGGCCTTGAGGCGGCGCTGAAGCCATTCGGGCGAAGGGCCGTTCTTCACGCCGCGGATATAGCGGCCGACGAAGAGCGGGCAGGGCTTGGTGTCGTCATCGGGGAAATCGAGCGAGACCTTGATGGGCGAGTCGAAGCTGCCGTCCACCTTCTTCGCATCGAGCGGCTTCAGCGTGCCAAGGCCCTTGGCGGCGAGATCGCGCGCGATGCCATAGATGCCGAGCGCATCGGGGCGGTTGGGCGTCACCTTCACGTAAATCATCGGGTCGTCGAGGCCCAGGGCCTTGGCGGCGGGCGTGCCAACCGGCCAGTCGCCTTCGATCTCGATGATGCCGTTGTGCTCGTCCGAAATCAGCAGCTCGCGCTCCGAGCACAGCATGGCCTGGGATTCGACGCCGCGGATCGTGGCGGGCGCGAAGACCGCACCCGTGGCCGGAATGGTGACGCCGGGCAGCGCGACGATCGCCTTGATGCCGGTGCGCGCATTGGGGGCGCCGCACACCACCTGCTTCGTGCCGTCCTTCGTTTCCACCACGCATTGCCGCAGCTTGTCGGCATTGGGGTGCTTCCCGGCAAGCCGGACATGGGCAACGGAGAAGTCGGCCAGCAGCCGGGTCTTGTCCGTGACTTCTTCCACTTCCAGCCCGACGCCGATCAGCCCCTCGCAGATCTCATCCAGCGTGGCGGTGGTATCGAGATAGTCCTTGAGCCAGGAGAGGGTGAATTTCATGGGTGTACTCCGTCGTCAGCCTCTCCCGCTTTGCGGGAGAGGACGCTCCGCGGCACGCGGAGCAGGTGAGGGGAACTCGCGAAGCGCCTCGCGGATGACCATGACGGCCAGGTCCATGGCATTGAGCACGTCACTGTTCTGTAGGCGGACGACCTTGTAGCCGAGGCGACCGAGATGGGCGGTTCGCCGGCGGTCAGAGAGGATGTCCGCATCGGAGGAATGCGTGGCGCCATCGAGTTCGACGATGAGCTTGCGTTCGCGGCATAGGAAATCGGCGATGTAGGGACCGACCGTGGCCTGGCGCACGAACTTGTGGCCGTCGAGCCTGCGGTCCCGCAGCGCCTGCCACAGCCGCTTTTCCGCCGCGGTCTCGCTCTTTCGGAGCTGCCGCGCGAGGTCGGTCTTTGCGCCGTCACGCATGGGGAGACTTCCCCTCACCGGCCCGCGTGCCGCGGGCGTCCTCTCCCGCTTTGCGGGAGAGGTTGAAGAAGGGCGCAGCGACTCCTGCACTCTCTCCCGCGCAGCGGGAGAGAACGCTCCGCGTGCGGAGCAAGTGAGGGGAAGTCACGACAGCCCCCCCCGCCAGCATCGGCACTTGCAGCGCCTTGAATCCATAATGCCGAAGCCAGCGCAGGTCGGCCTCGAAGAAGGCGCGGAGATCGGGGATGCCGTATTTCAGCATGGCGATGCGGTCTCGCTCTTTCGGAGCTGCCGCGCGAGGGTGGTTTTGGCGCCGTCACGCATGGGGAGACTTCCCCTCACCGGCCCGCGTGCCGCGGGCGTCCTCTCCCGCTTTGCGGGAGAGGTTGAAGAAGGGCGCAGCGACTCCTGCACTCTCTCCCGCGCAGCGGGAGAGAACGCTCCGCATGCGGAGCAAGTGAGGGGAAGTCACGACAGCCCCCCCGCCAGTGTCGGCACCTGCAGCGCCTTGAACCCATAATGCCGAAGCCAGCGTAGATCGGCCTCGAAGAAGGCGCGGAGGTCGGGGATGCCGCATTTCAGCATGGCGATGCGGTCCAGCCCCACGCCGAAGGCCCAGCCTTGAACCTTATCGGGGTCCATGCCTCCGCTGCGGATGACATTCGGGTGCACCATGCCGGAGCCGAGGATCTCCAGCCACTTGTCGCCTGAGCCGATCTTGATCTGGCCAGCCTCGCGCGAATACTGAATATCGACCTCCATCGACGGCTCGGTGAAAGGAAAGTGCGAGGCGCGGAAGCGCATCTTCACGTCGTCGACCTCGAAGAAGGCCTTGCAGAATTCGGTCAGCACCCACTTCAAATTCGCCAGCGTCGCCTTCTCGTCAATGACGAGGCCCTCGACCTGATTGAACATCGGCGTGTGCGTCATGTCCGAGTCGCAGCGGAAGGTGCGCCCCGGTGCGATGATGCGGATCGGCGGCTTGGAGGCCAGCATGGTGCGGATCTGCACCGGGCTCGTGTGCGTGCGCAGCAACATGCGCGAGCCATCGGCCTTCTCGTGGAAGAAGAACGTATCGTGCTCCTGCCGAGCGGGGTGCTCAGGCGGGATATTGAGCGCATCGAAATTGTGGAAGTCGTCCTCGATGTGGGGGCCTTCCGCAACGGAGAACCCCAAGTCGCCGAAAATCTGCACCACCTCTTCCCACACTTGGCTGACGGGGTGCACGGTGCCTGCCGCCTGGGGGCGTATGGGCAGGGTCACGTCGATCTTCTCCGAGGCGAGCCGGACCTCGAGTGCGATCTCCTGCAGCTTTGCCTTGCGCGCGCCAAGCGCTTCGGCAACCTTGTCCTTCAACACATTGAGGGCCGCACCCGCCTCGCGCCGCTCATCCGGGCTCATGGCTCCGAGATTCTTCATGCGTTCGGAAATCGAGCCCTTCTTGCCGAGCGCCGCGACGCGCACCGCGTCAAGTGCGGTCTCATCGGTTGCGGCGTCGATCTCGGCGAGGATCGACTGTTCGAGAGTGGCGAGACTCATTTGAGGTATTCCTCTAGAAACGGCATGACCGGGCGCAGGTGCCGCGAAAGACACGCTGTGGCCCGGTCAAGGCAATCGGAATTCGACGTGGTGATCTATGAGGCTGTCAAGCCTGCGCAGCCTTGGCCTTCTCGACGAGAGCGGCAAAGGCGGCCTGATCATGCACGGCGAGATCGGCAAGGACCTTGCGGTCGACCTCGATCCCGGCCTTGGCCAGGCCGTGAATAAATCGGCCATAGGTCAGGCCGAGTTCGCGCGTCGCGGCATTGATGCGCTGGATCCACAGGGCGCGGAAATTGCGCTTCTTGGTGCGCCGGTCGCGATAGGCATACTGCTCCGCCTTCTCGACGGCCTGAACGGCGACGCGAAAGATGTTCTTGCGGCGGGAGAAATAGCCCTTCGCCTGCTTGATGATCTTCTTGTGGGACTTGCGGGCGACGGTACCGCCTTTTGAACGTGGCATGGGTCTTAACTCCTCGGCTTACTTGGCGATGTAAGGCATGTGGATCTTGACCAGGCGCTCATCGCCCGGAGCCAGGATCATCGTGCCGCGCTGGTTGCGGATCTGCTTGTTGGTGCGCTTGATCATGCCGTGGCGCTTGCCGGCTTGACCTGCCTTGATCTTGCCGGAAGCGGTGACCTTGAACCGCTTCTTGGCCGAGGACTTGGTCTTCATCTTGGGCATTTTGCTTAATCCTTTCAAAGCGATATAAAGCCGCCATGGCATGCCCTTTACAGGCCAGGCGGCTAGAACGGGCGGTTTTAAGCAAAATGGGGGAGGAATTGCAAGTGGATGGTCCCGGAGCGGCCACGTTGACGCGTCCAAAGAAAACTCTTGTCGCAATGATAGTTATTATCCATCATAACGATGGTTTAAAACTGGATATCTATCATGGCGCTGTTCCAAGCCAAGAACCTGACCGAGGCTGACGAAACCGTGCTGGACATGATTGGCCGTCAAAAGGACCGGCTTCGTGTTTACACTCAAAATGCACCGAAGCGTTGGCTAGAGCATTTTCACGCTTAGCGGAATCGCGGATTTTCTTAGGGCCTGTTTGGTGATTCAGTGTTCATGTTGATTCGGCATGGAGACCTGCGATGGGAGTTGCCTATTCTCAAGATCTGCGTGAACGTGTTCTGAGCGTC
>NZ_JADCDB010000016.1 GCF_020252395.1 Aestuariivirga sp. | reverse complement strand
GGCTTCAACACACTCAACCAGACGCAAGCGCAGATCGTTCGATAGCGGTTTAGGCATGGCGGTCACCTCCGCTTACCTTGAATCACTCCAGAACTGATTTGGGAAGACTTCAGATTCAATCTGACCACCCGATGCTCTAGACTTCGCGTTTGAAATTCCGCCTCTCGATTTGATCGCGGAACGAAGGTGGCTTTCCTTGCCGGCATCAGGCTTCTCGATCAAGAAGACGACTGACGAATAGGACAAACACTTGTTGTGGCATCGGTCTTGCTCAGCCGCCAGACCGACGTCAGCTTGAACTCTGCATCCTCGAGGTCGCGCGTCACGGCGACCTTGTATTCCGCCAACTTTTTCAACTTCTCGCGCGGCAGGTAGCTGCGGCCGGGGTCGCCGATGAGGGTGACGATGCCGCGGGCTTCGGCGTCTTCGAGCCAGGCAACCACCTTCGCGGCCAAGTCCTTTTCGTAGAAGAGGTCGCCGACGAGGATCACGTCGCAGTCTTGCGCCGGTGCTTCCAGCAGATTGCGCGACGTGGCCTCGAGCGAAACGCCATTGGTTTCGGCATTCAGCACAATGGCTTCGACGGAAAAGGCGTCGATGTCGGCGGCCAGCACGCGCGTTGCGCCCGCCTTCATGGCGGCGATGGCGACGAGGCCGGAGCCGGAGGCCAAATCGATCACGCGCTGGCCCGCGACGAGTTGGGGATTGTCGAGCACGTGCCGCGCCAGCGCCTGGCCGCCGGCCCAGGCGAAGGCCCAGAAGGGCGGGGCCAAACCCATTTCGCCGAGTTCCTCCTCGGTTTTCTGCCACAGCGGAACGGCCTCATGCGCGAGCTGCAGCCGGACTTCGGGCACCAGCGGCGGGGTCATCCGCGTGGTGTTGGCGCGGATGAAGGCGGCGCGGTCGAGGATCAAGGCTTGACGCCGCCGAGCTTACAGATGTGCTTGAATTCGCTTTCCGAAACCGGCTGCACCGAAAGGCGGGAATTGGTGACCAGCACCATGTCCTTGAGCTTCGGATCGGCCTTGATCTCATCCAGCGTCACGGGGCGTGGCACGTCGGCCACAGCGCGGATGTCGATGCATTCCCAGGTGCCGACGTCGGCGGTGGAATCCCTATGCGCCAGCTTGCAGACCTCGACGATGCCGACGACCTCGCGGCCCTCGTTGGAGTGATAGAAAAAGCCCTTGTCGCCCAATTGCATAGCCCGCATGTTGTTGCGCGCCTGGTAGTTCCTGACGCCGGTCCACTCCTCGCCCGCCTTGCCCTTGGCCTTCTGCTGGGTCCAGGACCAGACCTCGGGCTCCGACTTGAACAGCCAGTAATTGGGCATCACTTGGCCTCCGGGTTCTTGATCAGCCACTTCCACGGCTTGATTTCGACCGAGGCGAAAAGGCCTGCCTTGGCATAGGGATCGGCATCGGCGATGGCCTTTGCGGCGGCGCGGCCGGCGGCCTCGATGATGACGAGGCTTCCCGTCGGCGAGCCCTCGTCGGTGGTGAAGGGGCCTGCGGCCTTGAGCGCGGTCCCGAGGCTTTCGAGATGTTTCAGGTGATCGGGGCGGACCGACATGCGGAGATCGACGCTGTTGGGCTTGTCGGTGCAGAGCAGGGCGAAGAGCATGGCTGATATTCCTATGTTATTTCAGCGCGCAAGGGTCTTGCGAGCAGCTTCGCGATTTCTTGGCCGGGCGCCTTGCCCTCGTCAACGATGGCGTGCACGGCGTCCACAATCGGCATGTCGACGCCGTGGCGGCGGGCCAGCGCCTGGGCGATCTTCACGGTGGCGGCCCCCTCGACCACGCCGCGCGAGGCTGCGAGGGCCTGTTCCACCGTCTTCCCCTCGCCCAGCGCGAACCCGAAGGAATAATTTCGGGACTGCGCCGAGGAGCAGGTGAGCAGCAGGTCGCCGAGACCGGAGAGGCCCATGAGCGTTTCGGGTTTCGCGCCCATTTTTCCTGCGAATCGGGTGAGTTCGGCGAAGCCACGCGTGGTCAGCGCGGCGCGGGCACTGTCGCCCAAGGCCCGGCCGTCGGAGATGCCGCAGGCGATGGCGAGGACGTTCTTGAGGGCGCCGCCGATTTCCACGCCTTTCACGTCGTCAGACGCGTAGATGCGGAAGTGGGGGAGCGAGAGGGCCTCAGCCCATTGATGGGCATGGGAAATTTTGCCTGCCGCGAGCACCACGGCGGTGGGCAGGCCCGTCATCACGTCGGCCGCAAAGGACGGGCCGGAGAGGACCATGGGTTCGACCGCGGGCAGAACCTCGGCTACCACCTCGTTCATGAACAGGCCCGAGCCCCGCTCGATGCCCTTGGCGCCGATGATGAGCGGAATCGCGTTCGTAACGATTGATTTTAGTCCTAACAGGACCTCACGTACCCCCTGTGCCGGTACTGCGAGAATCAGGCCCTGCGCCCTCCCCAGGGCCTCCAGGGGCCCTCCCCGGGACCAGACCTGGACCTCGTGGCCGGCGGAGCGCGCCACATGGGCCAGCGCCGTGCCCCAGGCGCCGGCGCCGAGGACGCCGATCCTCATGCCTTGGCCCCCAGCTTGCCGGAACCGTAGACCGGGGCCTGGACCTGATCGAGCGGCCAGCGGGCACGGGCGGCGAAATCGAGCGGATCGGTGAGGCCCAGCGCCAGCCGCTCGGCCCCGGCCCAGGCGATCATGGCGGCATTATCGGTGCAAAGTTTAGCTGGCGGAACAATGAGTTGCAGGCCGTGCTGGGCGGCCGCGGCCTCGAACACCGCCTTCAGCTTCTGGTTCGCCGCCACGCCACCGGCCACGATGAAGGCGGGGTGCTCGACGGCGGAGTGGGCGGCGCGGAACAGGTGGACGGCCATTTTCAGGCGGTCGGCCATGGTTTCCGCCACCGCAGCCTCGAAGGAGGCGCAGACATCGGCCACATCCTGGCCGCTGAGGGCGCCTAGATCCTGCACCGTTTCGCGCACCGCTGTCTTGAGACCGGAGAAGGAGAAATTGCAGTCTTTCCGGCCCTTTAGCGGGCGCGGGAAGGCAAAGCGGGAGGCGTTGCCGCGGCGCGCCAAAGCTTCGACCTGCGGGCCGCCGGGGTAGCCGAGGCCCAACAGCTTCGCCACCTTGTCGAAGGCCTCGCCCAAGGCATCGTCGATGGTGGTGCCGAGGCGGTGATACTTGCCCACGCCCCCGACCAGCTGGAACTGCGTATGGCCGCCCGAAATGAGCAGCAGAAGGTAAGGGAATTCAACGGCTTGCAGCAGGCGGGCGGTGAGGGCGTGGCCCTCCAGATGGTTGACCGCGACGAGCGGCTTGCCATGGGCGAAGGCGATGGCCTTGGCCATGGTGAGGCCGACGATGACGCCGCCGAGGAGGCCCGGCCCGGCGGTTGCAGCAATGCCGCTCAAGTTCTTGTATTCAGTGCCGGATTCGGCCATGGCCTGAGCCACCAGCCGGTCCAGGTGCTCGACATGGGCGCGCGCCGCGATCTCCGGCACCACGCCGCCATAGGGGGCGTGCTCCTTGAGCTGGGAGAGCACCACGTTGGAGAGGATCTCTCCGCGCCCCTCCCCGTCCCGCGCAACGACAGCGGCAGCCGTCTCGTCGCAGGAGGTCTCGATGCCGAGGATGAGGGTGGGCTTGGTCATGTTCCGCCTTCCCCTCGCCCCCTGGGAGCGCTGAGTCAAGCTCCGCGATGGTGCAAAACGCGTTGCCGCATGTTGCGGGCGGATGCTGTTTCGGTTGCAAAAGTGATGCCGCCGTTGACACGGGCTGACGCCCGGGATGGCAACCAGATTGCGTTGCGCAACAATCTTGCGCAACGGGCAAATGATGCGGCGGCCCAAGCGGAGCCAATAGGATTATGTTCAACTTGTGGCAAATGCGGCTTTTGCGCGGCGGCATCGCCTCTGCTTCGTCCTGCCGGTGCATGCTGGCGCCGCGCTTGAGGCGGGCAAAGCTGGGCCCCAGCTTTCGCTGGGGTGACGGAACCGGGGGTGGGTGGTGACGCCACCAAAGTTTACAGCTAAGATTGTCAGGAATTGCAGAATTTTTCCGGACCGGACATGCCGAAGCTGAAGATCGGGACACGTGGCTCCCCCCTCGCCCTCTACCAGGCGAACGAGACGAGGAGCCGGCTGAAGGCCGCGCATGGGTTTTCGGACGCGGACATCGAGATCGTGGTGATCACCACCACGGGGGACCGGATCAGGGACCGGCCGCTGTCGGAAATCGGCGGCAAGGGGCTGTTCACCAAGGAGATCGAAGAGGCGCTGTTCGCGCAGGACATCCACCTCGCCGTGCACTCGATGAAGGACATGCCGGCCAGGCTGCCAGACGGGCTCACCATGGCTGCCCTGCTGCCGCGCGAGGATGTGCGCGATGCCTTCCTGAGCCCGGTGGCGAAGACCATCGATGACCTGCCGAAGGGCGCGGTGGTCGGGTCCTCCTCGGTGCGAAGAGGCGCGCAGCTGAAGCGGCTGAGGCCGGACCTCGAGGTGATCCAGTTTCGCGGCAATGTGGAAACGCGGCTGAAGAAGCTGGCGGATGGCGTGGCGCAGGCAACCTTCCTCGCGGCGGCGGGACTGAAGCGCCTCGGGCTTGCCGGCAAGATCACCTCGCTGGTCCCCACCGGCGTGATGCTGCCTGCGGTGGCGCAGGGCTGCATCGGCATCGAGACGCGCGAGGACGATGCCAAGACGCGGGAGCTGCTGGCGGCGATCGATCATGAGCCTTCGGCGATTGCGGTGAATTGCGAGCGGGCGTTCCTTGCAGCACTCGACGGCTCCTGCCGCACGCCGCTGGCGGGCCATGCGGTGATCGAGAATGGCCGCGTGAAATTCCGCGGGCATGCCCTGACGCCCGACGGCGTCCATTGCTTCGAGACGGTGCGCGAAGGCGCGCCTGCCGATGCCGCGCGCATGGGCGCTGAGGCGGGCGCGCAGGTGAAGGCCGAGGGCGGCAGCCTCATCGCCTTCTGATGTTGGTCGCCGTCACCAGGCCCGGGGAGGATGCGGGGCCGCTCACCGCCAGGCTGGAGGCGATGGGGCACGAGGTGGTGATGGCGCCGCTGCTGACGATCCAGCCGCGCGCTGGCGTGACCATCCCTGCCTTGCCGTGGCAGGCGGTGGCAGTGACCAGCGCCAACGGCATCCGGGCGCTGCCGGAGGGCCACGGGCTTTCATCATTCCGTGTACTGACGGTCGGGCCGCAGTCGCTGAGGGCGGCGGCCGCCGCGGGGCTGAAGGCCGAGGCGCATGGCGGCGACGTGAACGGGCTTGCGGCCTTCATCCGCGAGACGCTTGAGCCGAAGGCCGGGCCGATCCTCTATCTCTCAGGCGCCGAGACGGCGGGCGACCTGCAGGCACAGCTCGCGGCATCGGGCTTCGATTGCCGCCGCGTGGTGCTCTATGATGCGGCGCCGGCGGAGACGCTGGGCGCGGTGGACGCCGCACTGCGGCAAGGCCTGCTCGATGCCGTGCTGCTCTATTCGCCGCGCAGTGCCAAGGTCTGGCGCGGGCTCGTCGAAAGGGCGGGGCTTTTCGCCCAAGCCGCGCGGGTCCGCCACCTCTGCCTGTCGCGCAATGTCGCAGCCGCACTCGCTGACGACTGGAACAGCGCGGTTTCCGCCAGCCCCGACGAGGCCGCAATTCTTGAGCTTCTTGAACAAAGCGGGCGAACCCTTTAGGCCTTTTGCCATGACCAGCCAGAACGACGACACCGGTTCCAAGCCACGGGTGATCGACCTCGATGCGGAGGACATCCGCAGCGAGAGCGAGGCGAGCGCCTCTGCCAGCGAAGAGACACGCGAAGAGGCGGCGGAGGCCTTCACGCCGCCGCCTGGCCGCACGCGCGGTTTCCGCCGCGGGATCGCGATCGCGCTGGTCCTCGGCCTCATCGGCGGCGGCTTCCTTTATGGCGGCGTGCTGTCGAGCTATCTCCCATCGAACCAGATGGTGGCGCTGAAGAACCAGGTGGCCGCCCTCGCGCAGAACAACACTGACCTTGCGAACCAGATTGCCGCGGTGAAGCAGAGGGCGGACGGCGCGGCTGAGGCTGCGGCTGCCGCCAATGATGCCGCCGCCAAAGCAGCGGACGTGGCGAAATCCGCCGCTGCACAGATTGCCGGCGTGGGCAGCAAGGCCGATGCGGGGGCGCAGCAGGCGGCAACGCTGGGCGAGCAGATCGCGGCGCTGAAGAGCGGCCTCGATGGCTTGCGGAAGTCGATGTCATCCGCCCCCGCTGCATCGGGCGGCGCGGCGAGCCCCGCCGATGCCGCGGTGCTTGCGGCTCTCGGCCAGCGCATCGATGCGCTGGAGAAGGATGTGGCAAGCCTCAAGGCGGGCGCGGGCCCTTCCGCGCAGGCAGGGACCACGGCCGCGCTGTCACAGGCGCTGTCCGACCTCAAGGCCAAGGTGGCGGCGGGCACGTCTTTCCAGCCGGAATATGAGCGCATCGCGCGCATGGTGCCCGCGGCTTCGGGCCTTGACGAGGTGGCGGCCAGTGCGGCCGAGGGCCTGCCCGATGCCAAGGGGCTCGCTTCCGAACTCACCGCCGCAATCCCTTCCCTGCCGCAGGCGGAAGCCCCGGCGGCGGAGGACAACAGCTATTTCGGCAGCCTGATGAAGTCGCTCTCCGGCATCATCTCGATCCGCCCCATCGGCAACACCGACTGGCGCATGTTGGCCGAAAAGGCCGCAGCCTTCGCCGAGGCGGGCGACCTGACGCAGGCCATCTCGGTCATCGATGCGGGCGAAGGCGAGAAGCCCATGGCGCTGTCGCAATGGCGCGGCCGCGCGGCGGCGCGGCTCAAGCTCGAGGCGGCCGTCAGCCAGGTTTCCGAGGCGGTGCTGCGGCAGATCGCGGCCTCGGGCGGAGCGGCGCAATGATCAAGCTGCTGTGGCGCTTCTTCCTGCTCGTCCTCCTCGCCGCAGGCTTCGCGTGGATGGCCGACCGGCCCGGCACGCTGACCATCCGCTGGCTCGGCCGCGAGATCCAGATGAGCTTCATCGCCGGCGTGGTGCTGGCGGTGCTGGCCGTGGTGCTGATCTGGTTCTTGTGGAGCCTGTTCCGCCGGCTGTGGGGCAGTCCGCATGCGATGGGCCGCTGGTATTCCGGCCGCCGCAGCCGCAAGGGCCGCGAAGCGCTGTCGCGCGGCATCATCGCCGCAGGCGCTGGCGATGCGGCGGCGGCCGCCAAGCATGCGGCAATCGCCGGCAATGCGCTGGCCGACGAGCCCCTCGTCAACGTGCTGGCCGCGCAGGCCGCCCAGCTGAAGGGCGACCGGGCGCAGGTGAAGCGCATCTTCGAACAGATGACCAAGTCGCCCGAAACGGAAGCGCTGGGGCTTCGCGGATTGTTTTCCGAGGCGCGGCAGGCGGGCGATGTGGCCGCGGCGCGGCGTTACGCCGAGCGCGCGCTGGCGCTGAACCCCCGCCTCAACTGGGCCTCCACCGCCGTCCTCCAATTGCAGTCGGCGGGCAAGGACTGGAACGCGGCCTCGGCGACGCTGGCGCAGCAGATCAAGTCCGGCCTCGTCACCCAGCCCGAGGGCAACCGCAAGCTCGCGGCGATGCTGGCCGCGCAAGCCCTGGCGATCGAGGACGGCGACAAGCCCAAGGCACTGGAGCTCGCCCTGAAGGCGCACAAGCTCGACCCCGCGCTGGTGCCCGCCGCCCTCGTCGCGGCGCGCGTGCTGGTGAGCCAGGCCGCGACGCGCAAGGCCTCGAAAATCCTGAAGGAGACATGGATCGTCTCGCCGCATCCGGACCTCGCCGAGGTGCAGGCGCATTTGATCCCCGGCGACGCGCCCGAAGTACTGCTCGACCGCCTGCGCGATCTCCTCAAGGAAAACAGGGGCGGCATCGAGGGCGCGGTGGCGCTGGCCCGCTTCGCCATCCGCGCGCGGAAATGGGACATGGCGCGCGAGGCGCTCTCGCCCTTCGTGGAGAACCGCCCGCAGGCCCGCCTCTGCGCGCTGATGGCCGACATCGAAGAGGCAAAGGGCGACAAAGGCCGGGCGCGCGAATGGCTGGCCCGCGCGCTGACAGCGCCGCGTGACCCGATCTGGGTGTCAGACGGTGTGGCGAGCCCGCGCTGGACGCCGGTCTCCCCCGTGTCAGGCGAGATCGTGCCCTGCGAATGGAAAGCGCCCTTCGAAATGCCCGAACAGCTGGAGGCAGACCGGCCCATGGCGGTGGAGGTGGTGGAGGCGGTGGAGGCGATCGAGGCCCCGAAACCCGCCGCGGACGCCGCCCCGCCCCGGCTGGAGCCGCCGAAAATGGTGCCGCCCCACCGCCCGCCGGACGACCCCGGCGTGGCCGAGGATTTCGACCGCCCGGCGGGCCGGTCACTGCCCGCGGAAGGCTGAAATTTGCGGCCGGGAACCGGTTGCGGCCCCCGCCGAAATACCCTATACCCCGCGCCGTCTGGCAAGCCGCTTTAGCTCAGTTGGTAGAGCACATCATTCGTAATGATGGGGTCGATGTGCAAAAGCCGAGTGAAGGCAAGTGGTTGTGAGTTTGGGTTTTGTGTTAGTAGGGGATTAGTAGGGCATCGCCCGCAAGGGCTGCTTTAGCTCAGTTGGTAGAGCACCGCATTCGTAATGCGGGGGTCGCAGGTTCGAATCCTGCAAGCAGCACCAGCCCCTTGAATTTCGGATCAAAATTGGCCAGAACCTTTCCAAAGGGGCAGTGGAAGCGGGCTGTGTTTCACCTTTGATGGGAGCTATGACTGTCAAACGCGAAAAGCACTGCGAGACCATCTCGTAGAGAACTCCGCAACGAGGAGAGATTGCGTGAGCAACGCATTTGAAGTTGCTCTTGGCGGACTTGCCCGGCGCATGCCTCGGGTGGTACGTGAGCATGAGATTATCCGTATCGCCGGTTGGTTTAAAGCTACTGCTCCTGACGAAGCTGCTGAGACCGCTATTAGCGAAATCCTTAAGTGGGCTGAGAATCGCTGCGGAGGCCGTTTGCCGCCGGAAGCATGGGATCACCAAACATTCGATTTCCTCGCCGGGGGTCGCAACAGCAGCTGTGTTCGGCTGAAGCTCGCCAAAGCTGATATCTGGGCCATTCGTGCCGATGACCCGGACAAGAATATTCCTGGTCGAACTTGGACCACCGAAGTGGTTGTCGGAAGAGGCGAAGGGAAACCCTGTACGTTTAGTGCTCGCTTGCTTGTCAACACAGCCGAGCTCCACCTAAACATTGAACCGCATACGCCCGGCTTTGTTGATCAGTTAATCGACAATCTCATTCTTATGCGCGGGAATTCGCTCGTATCAATAAAGCCCTTAGAAGTGAGCAATGACGTGTCGGCTAATCGCTTAGTGGATCATCTGCTTGATCCCAAGCGGATGCTTCCAACGATTGTGGTGACTCTTAAGGATGACAGGTTTTTCAAACCACGGTTTCTTGATGTTGATAAACTCGCGCGAGCGACTGCCGGCTATGCCCATGTTGTACTACTAAGGGCGGCTTGTGCCCAAGTGCTTGTCGAACGCCTGGGCAAATATCGCGCTGTCTTCAATGGTGGTGTACGTATCTATATGCCAGGCTTTGAAGAAGATAGTGACCCATTTCAGCATCGACTTGTTTTGGCCGACCAAATCAATACTTCCGATGGAGCGTCCCGAACTAATCGTTGGCTCAGACAAACTGCCGCTGAAGAAAGCATTCGCCGTGTAAAACTAGGGCACGATCTTTTCATATTTTCATCAATCCGCAACGAAGCGCTCAAAGCACGCAGTGCGGCTCTAGAAAATGAAGGAGCAAGCGACAGTGCAAAATTGACGGCAATGGCGGAGCAGATCAAGGAGCTGGATCGCGAAGTTGCTCAGCAAAAAGCAATGCAAGATTTCTTTGCAGGAGAGGCCGATAAAGATCGCGAACGGGCCGAACTCGCGGAAAGTCGAGTAAACACTTATTCACATCGTATCCAAGAGCTGACAACGATTCTCAAGGCGCGCGGAAACGATCCTGATGATGAAATTGCTCTCCCCACTACATGGGCAGAGTTGTTGGAGTGGTGTGAAAAACAATTCACGGGCAGACTGGCACTGACTCAAACAGCGAGGCGTGGACTTAAGTCACCAGAATTCGTGGATGTCGAACAAGTTGCCCGCTGCCTTAGATGGCTTGCGATAGATTGTAGAGAGCGTCGAATTTCAGGAGGTCATGGAACATTGCGGGAGGCCATTGTCGAAGACGGCATCCGCAATGCGGCATGCGGGTCAGACGAGTACGACTTCGACTGGAATGGGAGGCGATTCACTGCGGATTGGCATGTGAAAAATGGCGGTAACACACGTGATCCGGCGTTATGCCTTCGCATTTATTATTGCTTTGATGAGCAATCTCACCAAATTATTGTATCAGACCTGCCCGCTCACCGCAAAACGGATGCGTCATAGGCAATTTGGGAGATCAAAGGATATCCGTGGTATGGTGGCATTGCCGCTGGCCGACGAAAACCCAACCGAAGCCGCCGTCGCTTGAAAAAATGTGCGAAAGAATCTGGACACTACCGCGGCGGGGCGTGGTTGTCGTGTCAGCCGAGGTGTCTGAAATAATCGATGGTGCGCGCGAGGCCTTCGGCGAGGGGCACCTTCGGCTCCCAGCCGAGCTTCGTCTTCGCCAGCGCGATGTCCGGCTTGCGCTGGCGGGGATCGTCCTCCGGCAGCGGCAGGTGGGTGACCTTGGAGCGCGAGCCGGTGAGCTTGAGCACCAGCCGGGCGAGCTCCGTCATGGTGAATTCGCCGGGATTGCCCAGGTTGACGGGGCCTGTCATGCCGGGCTCGGACTCCATGAGGCGCAGGAAGCCTTCGACCAGGTCGTCGCAGTAGCAGAAGGAGCGCGTCTGGCTGCCGTCGCCATAGATCGTCAGGTCCTCGCCGGCGAGCGCCTGCATGATGAAGTTCGACACCACGCGGCCGTCGCGCGGGTGCATGCGGGGCCCGTAGGTGTTGAAGATGCGCGCCACCTTGATGTCGACGCCATGGGCGCGGCGATAGTCGAAGAACAGGGTTTCCGCGCAGCGCTTGCCCTCGTCGTAGCAGGCCCTGGCGCCGATGGGGTTGACGTGGCCCCAGTAATCCTCGCGCTGCGGGTGGACCTCCGGATCGCCATAGACCTCGCTGGTGGAGGCCTGGAAGATGCGGCAGCGCAGGCGCTTGGCGAGGCCCAGCATGTTAAGGGCGCCCATCACCGAGGTCTTGGTGGTGAGCACGGGGTTGTGCTGGTAATGCACGGGCGAGGCGGGACAGGCGAGATTATAGATCTCGTCCACCTCGATCTTCAGCGGATTGCACACGTCATGGCGCAGGAACTCGAAACGCGGGTGATTGTGCAAGTGCTCGACATTGCGCTTGGCGCCGGTGAGGAGATTGTCGGCGCAGATCACCTCGTGGCCCTGTTCGATGAGCCGGTCGATCAGGTGCGAGCCGAGGAAACCCGCGCCGCCGGTGACGAGGATGCGCTTGCGGCTTTCATAAAGGCGGGCCATGCGGGCTTACACCGCTCCCGTCTTGAAGGGGATGACGTCGGCCTTCTGGCCCGCGGGCTGCACGCTGGCCCGGCCGATCGAATGATAGGCCATGCCGGAGCCCTTGGCGTCGCTGATGGAAAAGAGATTGCGGAAATCGACCAGCACCGGCTGGCGCATGCCGCGCGCCATGCGGCGGAGATCGAGGCCGCGGAACGCGTTCCACTCGGTGAGGATCGCCACCGCATCGGCCCCGATCGCCGCCGAATAGGCATCCGCACACCACTGCACCGATTCGAGGGCCTGGCGGCCATTGTCCATGGCGACGGGATCGAAGGCGGCGATGGAGGCGCCGCGCCTCTGCAGCTCGGGGATTAGCGTGAGGGCCGCGGCATCGCGTATGTCATCGGTTTCGGCCTTGAAGGCGATCCCCAGGATGGCGATGCGCTTTCCCGCCAGCGTGCCGCCGGCGGCCTGCTGCACGCGTTCCGCCAGCGCATGTTTCCTCGACTCGTTGGCGGCGATGACCTTCTCGACAATGGAGAAAGGCCGCCCGCGCTGGCGCGCCGTGTGGGCGAGCGCGCGGGTGTCCTTCGGGAAGCAGGAGCCGCCGTAGCCTGGGCCGGGCGAGAGGAACTGCAGGCCGATGCGCTTGTCCAGCCCCATGCCGCGCGCCACGTCTTCGATGTCCGCCCCCACGGCCTCGCACAGGTCGGCAAGCTCGTTGACGAAGGCGATGCGGGTGGCGAGGAAGGTGTTGGCGGCATATTTGATGACCTCGGCGGCCTCGCAGGAGGTGACGAGAAGCGGCACGTTGCGCGTGGTGAGCGGGCGGTAGAGCTGGCTCAGCGCTTTCTCCGCGCGTTCCGAGCTCACGCCCACCACCACGCGGTCGGGCCGCAGGAAATCCTCCACCGCCGAGCCCTCGCGCATGAATTCGGGGTTGGAGGCAACCTCGAAGTCGCCATCGGGCCTGGCCCTGGACATGATCTCGCGCAGCCTGGCGGTGGTGCCGACCGGCACTGTGGACTTGGTGACGATGACGGTGAAGCCCTGCATCGCAAGGGCGATCTCCTCGCCCGCGGCATGGACATAGGAGAGGTCGGCCCCCTCCTCACCCTCGCGCGCCGGCGTTCCCACCGCGATCAGCACGACATCTGCCTGGGCGACGGCATCCTTCAGCTTGTCGGTGAAGGTGAGGCGGCCGGCGGCGCGGTTGGCGGCGACGATGGGCTCCAGCCCCTGCTCGTAGATCGGGATCTTGCCGCCCTCGAGCAGCGCGAGCTTGCGGCGGTCATGGTCGACACAGATCACCTCGTAGCCGAAGTCGGAGAAACAGGCGGCAGACACCAGACCCACATAGCCCGCGCCGATGACCGTGATTTTCATGAAGCTGTCCTTGCTGCTGCCCGAAGCGGACCATACTGACACAATCGCCTATACGATTCCCGCACATGAGGAAATAGCCCTTACCCGGCCAGTCTTGCGCCAGCGTGACGGACGGGCGGACCGCTCCAGCCTGTGGCAACCTTGGCCCGATAGTACAGTGGCGCGGGGCCATCCCGCGAGCGAGGAACCATCATGGACACAGCACTGGCCGGCGCGCAGGAGACTTACGAGTTCACCAACAGCTGGTTTGACGTCGCCCGCGGCGTGTGGTCGGCGCTGATCCCGCAGATCAAACCCAAGCGCATCCTCGAGATCGGCTCCTATGAGGGGGCCAGCGCCTGCTTCCTGATCGATCTCCTGGGTCAGACCCAGCCGCTCGATCTCCATTGCATCGACACCTGGGACGGCGGCATCGAGCACAAGAACTGGCAGATCGACATGATGGCCGTCGAGAACCGCTTCCGCCGCAACATCCAGAAGGCCGTCGCGCGCGCCGCGCACCCCGTTGCGGTGAGAACCCTCAAGGGCTCCAGCCACCTCGAACTCGCCAAGCTGATCGCCGAGGCTAATTCCTACGACTTCATTTATATCGACGGCTCGCATCAGGCCGCGGATGTGCTGACCGACGCCGTGATGGCCTTCAGGCTTCTGCAAACCGGCGGGGTGATGGCCTTCGATGACTATCTGTGGGCCGAAGCTCTTCCCACCGGCGTCGATCCGCTGCGCTGCCCGAAGCCCGCGATCGACGCTTTCACCAATATCTTTTGCCGCAAGGTGAGAATCCTCAGCGCGCCGCTCTATCAGCTCTATGTCCAGAAGATCGCCGACTGAGCGAGCGCCCGCGACGCGCGCATAAGGCCTTGCCGATCCCGCGGGCGAAGATGATGAGGGCGGTTACGCCCGGGCCCGGCGGCTGAAAGAGTTAGCCGAGGCGGCGGCCGTCCGCGCCGAACAGGTGGAGATGCGCCGGATCGAGCGCCACATGGGTTCGGTCGCCTGTCTTGAGGCCCGTTTCGCCGCGGATTTCGGCGATCACGACAGTGCCGGAGGCGAGCCGCAGATGGGCGAAGCCCGTCTCGCCGAGGCGCTCCACCAGCTCGACCGTGGCGGCGAGATGGAGATCGCCCCCGCCCACTGCAATGCTCATGTGCTCCGGCCTGATCCCCAGCGTGACCTTCATGCCCGGCGTTGCACCCGGCGGCAGCGCGATGGCGATACGGCCATCGGCGCCGAGGCCGGTGCCGCCCGCCACAACCTCGCCCTTGAGGAAATTCATGGCGGGCGAGCCGATGAAGCCGGCGACGAAGAGATTGGCCGGGCGGTAATAAAGGTCAAGCGGCTTTCCCTGCTGCTCGATGCGGCCCTGGTTCATGACCACGATCTTGTCGGCGAGCGTCATGGCTTCGACCTGGTCATGCGTGACATAGACGATGGTGGCGGCAAGCAGCTTGTGGAGCTTGGCGATCTCGACACGGGTGTTGATGCGGAGTGCGGCATCGAGGTTCGACAGTGGCTCGTCGAACAGGAACACCTGGGGTTTGCGCACGATGGCGCGGCCGATGGCGACGCGCTGGCGCTGGCCGCCCGACAGCTCGCGCGGGCGGCGCTTCAGCAGCGGCTCGAGCTGCAGGATGCGGGCGGCCTCGCTGACGCGCGCCGCAATCTCCGCCTTGGGGATGCCCGCGAACTTGAGGCCGAAGCCCATGTTGGCGGCCACGTCCATATGCGGGTAGAGCGCATAGGACTGGAACACCATGGCGATCTCGCGCTGCGCAGGCGCCAGATCATTCACCTTGCGGCCGCCGATGGTGATGGCGCCGCCCGACACATCCTCCAGCCCGGCGATGGAGCGCAGCAGAGTGGACTTGCCGCAGCCCGAGGGGCCGACGAGGACGACAAAGGCGCCGTCCCCGACGGTCAGGTCGATGTCCTTCAGCACCTCGACGCTGCCGAAGGATTTGCTGAGCTTCTCGATCACGACCTCGGCCATGGGCGCCTCACTTGACCGCGCCCGAGGTGAGACCCCGGATCAGCTGGCGGGAGAAGATAACATAAAGCAGGAGCACCGGCACGATGGCGGCCGACAGCGCCGCGAGAACCGCGTTCCAGTCGGTGATGTATTGTCCCAGGAACTGCTGCACGCCCAGTGTGATGGTCTGCTTGCCGCCAGCGGGGGCAAGCAGCAGCGGGAACCACAGGTCGTTCCACACCGGGATCATGGTGAAGACGGCGACGGTGGCCATGGCCGGACGGATCAGCGGCAGGATGATATGGAAGAAGATGTTGTATTCCGTGAGCCCGTCACAGCGCGCCGCCTCGCGCAGGTCCTTGGGGATCTGGGCAATGAATTCGGAGAGGATGAAGATGGCGAGCGGCAGGTTCTGCGCGGTGTAGACGAGGATCAGCGCGGTCAAGGTGTTGATGAGGTTCAACTCCGCCACCAGCTGGATGATGGCGACGGAACCCAGCCTGATCGGCACCATGATGCCGATGGACAGGAAGAGGGCGAGCAGCGTGTTGAAGCGGAACTTGTATTCGGTGAGCGCCCAGGCCGCCATGGCGCCGAACAGCAATGTGAAGAAGATGGCGCCGGCCGTCACCGTGATGGAGTTGAGGTAGTAGAAAGGCAGCGCGCTGTCATCGAACACCCGCGCATAGCCGATGGGATCGAAGTTCGATGGCGTGGGCGGCCGGAGCGGCGTGTTGAAGATGGCGCGCTTGGCCTTGAAGGAGTTCATCACCACCAGCACGATGGGGAAGAGCGCCAGCAGCGTGTAGAGCCCCAATATGGCGTGGACGGCGAAGGCTGACAGCGGCTTCCGCATCAGAAGCTGTACCTCTGAATGCGGCGCTGCACGAGGAAGAGATAAACCATGACGCCGGTCAGGATGACGATCAACATCATGGTCGCGATGGCCGAGCCCATGGACGGATTGCCGAGCTGCAACTGGTTGCCGAAGAAGGTGCGGTAGAACAGCGTGCCCATGATGTCGGTCGAGAAATTGGGCCCGGCGAGTGCACCCTTCATCGCGTAGATCAAATCGAAGGCGTTGAAGTTGTTGACGAAGGTGAGGATGGAAACGAGCCCGATGGTGGGCCAGATCAAGGGCAGTTTGACCCAGACGAAGGCCTGGAACTGGTTGAGGCCGTCGACGGTCGCCGCATCGATCAGCTCATCGGGGATCGCCAGCAGGGCCGTGTAGATGAGGATCATCGGGATGCCGACGAACTGCCACACCGAGATCAGCGAAACGGTGATGAGGGCGGAGGATTCAACGCCAAGCCACGGCGCGAAGAGGAAGCCCAGGCCGAAGAAGTTGAGGAACATCCTGGCGATGCCCCACAAGGGCGAGAGAATCAGCTGCCAGACGAAGCCGATGACCACGACGGAGAGCATGGTGGGCATGAAGATCAGCGTGCGGTAGGTGGCGCGGAAGCGGAGCCGCGGCAGGCTGAGAAGTGCGGCGAGCAGGAGCCCGATGGGGTTCTGCACGCACATGTGGATGAGGAAGAAGATGAAATTGTTCCTGAGCGCGTTCCAGAACGGAACCGACCAGGTGGGATCGAGCAGCAGGGTGCGGAAGTTGCCCAGGCCCTCCCACAGATAGGCGCCATCGTTCTGGCGGCTGTAGAGCGAGTTGATGATCGTCGCGAGCAGCGGGTAGATCGAGAACAGCGAGTAGACCAGCACCGCGGGGCCGAGGAAAAACAGCAGAAGCCGCAGGTACGCGCCCTGCGGCATGCCGACCAGTCCGCTGTGCTGTTCCTGTGCCATCCACGAAGACGAAGGGGCCGCATGCGTGAAGGCATGCGGCCCCTCGCGTCAGATTACTTCTGCTGCGGAGCGTACCACTTGGCGAGGCCGTCCTGCAGCTGCTTGGCCGCGGCGTCCGGCGTCATGGCGCCGTTGATCACCTGGGCCGAGACGTTCCACATCTCGTTCTCGAGGTTCGGCGTGCCGCGCGACAGGATCTGGTAGGAGTTGCGGATCGTCGACTTGCACTCACCGCGCCAGTTAACGAAGGTCTGGGCCACGTCGTCGCTCAGCGTCACCTTGGCGTTGGAGAGCGGGAAGAAGCCGGGGAGCTCGTTGCCAAGGATGTTGGCGAACTCCTCCGACCCGATCCACTCCAGGAACACCTTGGCATCCGCCGGGTTCTTGGTCTTGGCGTTCATGCCGATGCCGATGTCGGTGTGGTCCGAGATGTAGCACTCGGTGGCGCCTGCCGGCAGCGGCGGCTTGAAGGCGCCCATGTTGACCTTCTGGGCGCGGAAGGTGGAGATGTCCCACGAGCCCGCGGCATAGATCGCACCCTTGCCGAGGCCGAAGAGGTTCTGGCTGTCCGGGTAGGTCTGGGCCTTGAAGCCGTCGCCCAGATAGGGCGCCCACTTGGCGAGCGTGGCGAAGGTCGAGAAATAGGCGGGGTCGGTGAGCTTGCCCGTGCCGTCGATCAGCGCCTTGCGGCCTTCCTCGCCCTTCCAGTAGTTCGGGCCGATGTTCTGGAAGCCCATGGTGGCGGATTCCCACTGGTCGTTGGTGCCGAGGACAAGCGGTACATAGGCGCCGTTCGCCTTGATCTTCTCGAGCACGGCGAAGAACTCGTCCTCGGTCTTGGGCTCCTCGAGGCCCAGTTCCTTGAAGATGTCCTTGTTGTAGATGAAGCCATGGATCACGGAGGCCATGGGTACGCAGAAGGTGGTCTTGCCGTCATCCGTCGTCCAGGCGCTTTTCGCCACGTCCGAGAAATTGCTCATGGTCGATAGCTCGTTCAGCGAGACGAGATAGCCCTTGTTGTAGAGCTCCAGCGAGGCATCGAAGGGGCGGCAGGTGATGATGTCGCCCGCCGTGCCGCCCTCGAGCTTGGCATTGAGCGCGGCGTTGTATTCCTTGGGCGCGGTTGGCGTGAACTCGATCTTGATGTCCGGATGGGCCTTCTCGAAGGCGGGGATGATCTTGTCCTTCCAGATCTGGGCGTCGTCGTTGCGCCAGCTTTCGATGGTCAGCGTGCCGGCCGAAGCCGCACTGGCGAGTGCGAAGGCGGCGGCGGCGCCGAGCAGCAGTGTCTTCAGTCCCTTGATGCACATGTTGGTCCTCCCGTTTGAAGTCTTCTGGGGGCCATTATGTATCGCGAATGTGCGACATGGCCAGACGTAAGTTGCCATTTGCGGCATCCAATAACCGTTGCGCCGCAGCAATGTCATTAGCACCTGCACACAGCAGCACGGCAGGCTTGACATGGCCGCCCGCGGTTTCGAGCGCCACCGCGGCGCGGGCCTCGTCCACCCGCGCAATCGTGGCGACGATGCCCGCCGCACGGCGGCGGAGCTTGGCATTGCCGGTCTCGACATTGACCATCAGCCCGTCATGCACGGCGCCCAGCTTGATGTACGTGAGGGTGGAGAGAAGGTTGAGGGCCGCCTTCTGCGCCGTTCCCGCGCCCAGGCGGGTGGAGCCGGCGATCACCTCCGGCCCTGAAGCCAGCAGGATTTCGAGATCGGCGGTGGCGGCCAGCTTCGAGCCGGGATTGTTGACCACGGCGATGACGAAGGCGCCCTTTTCCCGCGCGCGGTTTGCGGCCGCGACCGTGAAGGGGGTGGAGCCCGAGGCGGCCACCGCGATCATGGTGTCGGCGGGGGTGAGGATATCGGCCTGTGCGGCGCCATCGGCCTCGTCGTCCTCGGCATCGGCCAAGGTGTCGAACATGGCGGCGCGGCCGCCCGCGATGAGATAGAGCAGCTTTGATTTCGGCATGCCGAAGGTGGCGGGAAGCTCGGAGCCATCCTGCACGGCGACGCGGATCGAGGCGCCGGCGCCGGCATAGGCAAGGCGGCCGCCAGCAGCGAGGCGTTGCGCGAGTATGGTTGCAGCCCCGGCAATGGCGGGTGCTGCCTGCCGCACTGCGGCGATGGCGCGCGCCTGGCCTTCCGCCAGCGCCTCGAGGATGCGCGCGTCGGGCCAGGTGTCAATGCCGGCATAGCTGCCGGATTGCTCGGTTGGACGTTCTGCCATGCGGACAGTAGAGAATTGGCTGGCGCTGAGGTCAAGGTGCTTTCCCTGCCCGTGTGATTTGCTAGCATGACCGCCATGAACGCGGGCCTCTTCTTCCTCGGCATCGACGGCGGCGGCAGCCGCTGCCGCGCGCGCATCAGGTCCGCTGACGGCACGGTGCTGGGCGAGGCGGTGGGCGGGGCCTCTAACATCTACCAGGACTTCACGGGCGCGCTCGCCACCATCATGGACACCTCGCGCGAGGCGGCAAAGCTGGCCGGACTTACGACCGGGCGCATCCATGCCGGCATGGGAATAGCCGGAATCGTGACCTCGGTGGGGGCCGGGAAGATCGTCGACGCCGCCCTGCCCTTTGCCAGCGTCACCGCCGACAATGATGCCTATGCGGCCTGCGTCGGCGCCTTCGGCGGCGGCGATGGCGGCATCGTGATCGCCGGCACCGGCTCGATCGGCTTCGCGCTGGTGGGGGCCGAGCGGCACATGGTGGGCGGCTGGGGATTTCAGCTGGGCGACCATGGCTCGGGCGCGTGGGTTGGGCACCACGCGGTTCGGCGCGCGGCGCTGGCGCTGGACGGCTTGCTGCAGCCGACGCGTTTGGTGACTGAGGTCTTGTCACGCACGGGGGCCAACCGGCTCGACCTGTCGCGCTGGCCGGAGCAGGCGAAGCCCAAGGATTATGCGCAGTTTGCACCGCTCGTCTTCGAATGCGCGGCACAGGGCGACGTGCAGGGCATGATGATCGTGATCGAGGGCGCGGCGGCGATCTCCAACCTCGGCCGCGCCCTGCTGGCGCGCGGCGCGCGCCACATCTGCCTGCTGGGCGGCTTGTCGAAGGTCTATCCGCCCTATCTCGATGCCGATGTGAAGCTGGCGCTGGCGGCGCCGCAGGCCGATGCCATCGACGGCGCCATCATGATGGCGAGGCGTGCGCGGGGCTTGCCGGAGCGCTGGTCATGAGCCTGATGGCGGCGGAGGCGGCGGAGGCGGCGCAATCGGTGGCACGCTTTCTCGACTTCAATGGGCGGGCGCTCGCCGAGCTCGGCGACAGGCTGCGGGGCGCATCGCCGCCGGTGGTGCTGACGTGCGCGCGCGGAAGCTCCGACAATGCGGCGGCCTATTTCAAGTATCTCTGCGAGATCATGACGGGTGTTCCCTGCGCATCGGTGGGAGCTTCGGTCGTGTCGGTCTACGGCGGCAGGTTGAAGGCCGAGGGCGCGCTGTGCCTGACCATCTCGCAGTCGGGCCAGAGCCCGGACATCGTGGCGCTGCAGCGGTCGGCGAAACAGGCTGGCGCCTTGACGGTGGCGCTGGTGAATGTGGAAGACTCGCCCGCCGCCCGCAATGCCGACATCTGCCTCGCGCTTCACGCAGGCGAGGAGAAGAGCGTGGCGGCGACCAAGAGCTTCATCGTGTCTTGTGCCGCAGCCGCAGCCATCGTGGCGCAGTGGTCGGGCGATGCTGCGCTTTTGGCGGCAGTGGAGAGACTGCCGCGGAGTCTCGACGCAGCGGTGCGCATCGCGTGGCCTGGCTTCACCAGCTTTGCGCGCGATGCCGTCTCGCTGTTCGTGCTGGGGCGCGGGCCTGCCTACCCCATCGCGCAGGAGACGGCGCTGAAGCTGAAGGAGACCTGCGCCATCCATGCCGAGGCCTATTCGGTGGCTGAGGTGATGCACGGCCCGTGGGAACTAATGGGCGCGGACTTCCCCGTGCTGATCTATGCGCCCGATGATGCAGCACGCGCCAACACGCGCGAGGCGGCGGCCAGGATGCGCGGCACCGGGGCCGACGTGAAGGTGGTGGGCGAGGCCCTGCCCTTCGCCGCCACGGGTCACCCGCTCTTGGACCCCATCAGCATGATCGCCACGGCCTATCTGCAGATCGAGCGGGTGGCGGTGACGCTGGGCCGCGACCCGGACCGGCCGCGCCTGCTCAAGAAAGTGACGGAGACGCTGTGATGGCCCTTGCCCTGACCGGCGCACGCATCTTCACCGGCGAGACGTTTCTCGACGGCCAGGCCGTGGTGATCGAGGGGCCGCGCATCGCGCGCGTGGTGCCCGCGGCGGAGATCGGCGCCGCCGAGCGCCGCGATCTCGGCGGCGGGCTGCTGGCGCCGGGCTTCATCGACGTTCAGGTGAATGGCGGGGGCGGCGCACTGCTGAACGACAATCCGAGCGTCGAGACGGTGCAGACGATCGCTACGTCACACCGGCGCTTCGGCACGGTGGGGATGCTTCCGACGGTCATTACCGATGCACCGCAGGTGATCGCCAAAGCGGTGGTGAGCGTGGCGCGTGCGATCGCCGAGGGTGTTCCCGGCGTGCTGGGCATCCACATCGAAGGGCCCTTCCTCGACGTGGCACGCAAGGGCGCGCACGCGGCACGCTTCATCCGCGAAATGGAAGAAGCGGATGCGGATACGATCGCCGGCTTTGCCATGTATTGTCCGGTGATGCTGACGCTGGCGCCGAACCGCGTGAAGCCAGAGCTGATACAGCGGCTCACGCAGGCGGGCGTGCTGGTGAGCCTCGGCCATTCCGACGCGAGCTATGCGGAGGCGCGGGCTGCACTGGATGCGGGGGCACGGTCCGTCACGCATCTCTATAACGCCATGAGCCAGATGACGGGGCGGGAGCCCGGGCTCGTCGGCGCGGCGCTGACGGATGCGGAGAGTTATGCCGGCATCATTGCCGACGGGCACCATGTGCATGATGCGGCGCTGAAGCTGGCCTTCGCGGCGAAGCCCTCCTCCCGCATGATGCTGATCACCGATGCCATGCCGGCGGCGGCGGGTGGGCCGGACCTTTTCGAACTTCAGGGCCGCACCGTGAGGCGCGAGAACGGCCGGCTGTCGTTGGCCGATGGCACGCTGGCTGGCTCCGGCCTGACCATGGATGCCGCGGTGCGCCATTGCGTGGAGGGGCTGGGGATGGAACTTGGGGCGGTCCTGCGCATGGCCTCGCTGAACCCGGCCTCGTTCCTGCGGTGCGAGCATGAGCTGGGGCGCATTGCGCCGGGCCATCTTGCCAGCCTGGTGCTGCTGGACGACAAACTGCATGTGACGCAAACGTGGATCAAAGGACAATGAAGACCATCAGGGTGCTCGTCGCCGGGCTCGGCAACATGGGGCTCAGCCATGCGCGGGCCTACAAAGCGATCAACGGCTTCGAGATCGCGGGGCTGTGCAGCCGCGGCATCGCCGGGCGGGACGACCTCAAGGCGGAATTTCCCGGCGTGCCGCAGTTCAACGATTATGCGGAAGCTTTGGCCACGCTGACGCCCGATGCGGTGTCGATCAACACCTGGCCCGACACGCACGCGGCCTATGCCCGCCTGGCGCTGGAAGCAGGCGCGCACGTCTTTATCGAGAAGCCGCTGGCCGACACGGTGGCGGAGGCACAGGAGATCGCGGCACTCGCCAAGCGCAAGCGCCTGAAGCTGGTGATCGGCTATATCCTGCGCGTGCACCCGTCCTGGGTGAAGTTCGTGGAGGTGGGGCGTTCGCTCGGCAAGCCGCTGGTGATGCGGATGAACCTCAACCAGCAGTCCTCCGGCGCGCAGTGGCAGGTGCACCGGCACCTCATGAATTCGATCAGCCCCATCGTCGACTGCGGCGTGCATTACGTCGACGTGATGTGCCAGGTGACGGGGGCAAAGCCCACGAGCGTGCATGCGGTGGGCGCACGGCTCACCTCCGAGATCGATGCGAAGATGTACAATTACGGCCACCTGCATGTGACCTTCGATGACGGCTCGGTGGGCTGGTACGAAGCCGGCTGGGGACCGATGATGAGCGAGACGGCTTTCTTCGTGAAGGACATGATCGGCCCCAGCGGCTCCGTCTCGATCGCCATGGAGGAATCGAAGACGCAATCGGCCGATGTCGACAGCCACACGAAGACATCCGCCCTGCGCCTGCACCATGGGCTGCTGAACCCCGAAGGACAGTTCGTGACGCCCGACGAGATCATCTCCATGGATGACGAGCCCGGCCACCAGGAACTGTGCAACCGGGAGCAAATGCTCTTCCTCGATGCAATCCGCAATGATCGCAATATGGACCGGCATGTCGAGGATGCCATCAGCTCGCTGCGGATCGTGCTGGCCGCCGACCACAGCGTCAGGACGGGCGAGGTGGTAAGGCTGTGAAGCTCATCGGCGCGGTGAGCGAGGGCAGCGGCGCCACCAACGAAGACGGCTTCGGCTGGCTCGGAACGCCTGACGATGTTTCGGCCGCGTGGATCCTCGATGGCGTCACGGGCATCAACAGGCAGAATTACCTTGGCGAAGGCACCGATGCGCGCTGGCTGGTCGCGAAGGCCCATGCACGGCTGGCGGAGCTTGCGGCGCGCGGCATGCCGCTCCCGTCGCTGCTGGAAGAGCTGGTGGCGGGGCTGATCCAAGATTTCGAGGAGGCTTCCGCCGGCAAGGCGATCCCGGCGGACTATGACCCACCCGCCGCCTGCCTCGTGCTGGTGAAGCGCTATGGCAATGATTGGCAGGCGCTGCGGCTCGGCGATAGCTGCCTGCTGGCGCGCGATGGCGCTGGCCAACACCGCGTCCATGCCGCCTCGCCCAACAATGTGCTGGACCGCTGGCTGACGCGCGAGGCGAAAAAGCGCCGCGACGCGGGGATGCTCGACATGAAGGCGCTGCTCGCCGAATTCGCGCCGCGAATCAAGCAAGGCCGGGCGCAGCGCAACCGGCCGGGGGGTTATTCGATCCTCGAAGCGCGTGCCGATGCCTTGGCGATGCCGGAGATCATCGATCTCGGGCGGCCCGACCGGATCCTGCTCTGCACGGACGGCTATTACCGGGCGGCCGATCATTATGGACTTCACGACGATGAAGGGCTGCTGGAGGCGAGCCTGCGCGGCGTCGACAAAGTGCTGGCCGCATTGCGCGCGGCGGAGGCGGGCGACCCGGACTGCTCACGCTATCCGCGCTTCAAGTCCGCGGATGACGCAACGGCCGTGATGCTGGCGCGATAGCGCATGTTCCAAGCCTCGATCTGGCCGAACATCTGACATTCATCGGGCAGATCGAGGACCGGCTGGTGGCCGTCCAGACATGCCTTGCAACGGCCACCAGCCCAAGGCTTCGCGGCCTTCATGAAGCCGAGATCCGCCGCCTGAGCAGGCTCTGCCCGATCAAGGGGATCGGCCTGCGCACGGCACTGGCCCCGTCGTCAGGCTGCCGGAACCCGGAAGCCTCAGCAGGGAGGAAGTCGCGGCCCTTACCGGCGTCGCCCCTCACGGCAGGGACAGCGGCAAGACCTCCGGCAAGCGCCCGGTGCAAAACGGCCGCGCCAGGCTGCGCAAGCGCATCTTCATGGCAGCCTTCGCCGCCACAAGCTGGAACCCCGGCATAAACGCCTTATACAACCGCCTCAGGGCAAAGCGAAAACACCGCCTCACAGCCCTCATCGCCGCAAGGCGGGACCCTCGCCAGGGTGCGGGTCCCGCCAACGGCGGCAGCAGAGGTCAAGAGACGAAGATTTCTGTGGATGGAACTCCTGCAAAGCTTTTCATTGCGGACGCGGCATCCGCCGGCACTTTCATTTGCGCGCGGCCCGGTCAAGGTTGCAGGCGTGGTCGAACAGCCGCCAGACGATTCCGCGCCCCTGCTAAACCGCGCCGAGCGGATTGGCGCGGCGGCCTTTGCGGCAGCGGTGGGCCTCGCCGTCACACTCGTGGCGCCGCCGCCGGCTGCGCTGGCCACTGCCGTGCTGGCCCTGCTGATGGGACTGATCACGCTGATCGACTTCCGGCACTTCATCATTCCCAATGCGCTGTCCTACCCCGCCGTGCCGCTGGGCATCGCTGCCAATGTTGCGGTGTTCCACCCCGGAGACTGGACGGCGGGGCTGACCGAGAGCCTGTTGGGCGCGGTGGTGGGGGGCAGCATCTTCTACCTGCTGCGCGCCCTGTGGTTCCGTTTGCGCGGCGTTGAGGGATTGGGACTGGGGGACGTGAAGCTGGCGGCCGTCGCAGGGGCATGGCTCGGACCTAGCTTGCTGCCCATGGCCTGCCTTGCCGCCTCTCTGGCGGGGCTGGGCGGCGCCATCGTGATGAGACTGATGGGACGCCGGGTCGGGATGAGCGACGAGATCCCGTTTGGCAGCTTCATTGCCCCGGTGATCCTGCTCCTGTGGATCGGGCGGCTCGCGCCGGACGTGCCATTCTGGTGAACCGCGAAACCCTTCATTAAGGGTTTGCTTACCGAATCGAAGCATAAGTTTCATCGATTATTAGGTTTTTCGACACCGGTCAGGGCCAATGGGCGCGGGCCGCAAGGAGTAACGCTTTGCCTCCGGCCGGCCTTCTTCAGGGACTGAGATCATGCGCATCCGGCCTTCGAGGCGCCACCCTGCTGGGATGTGCCGGGCTTCTGCTTGCATCCTGCCAGGCGCCCACGGCCCGGCTCGAAAGCACGAACCAGATCGATCTCACGGCAAGATCGCCGCAGAAAGTCACCACCCGTGGCGGTGGCCCGGTGATGAAGCCAGCCGCCCAGGCGGCGCGCTACGAGGTATTTCCTAGCGTCAGCCCCGCATCGGGTGACGACGGCAGCGAGCCGCCGGCAGGGGTGGGCGAGCAGGACGATGGCAAGTTCACCGTCAACCTAGACGGCGCCACGGTGGCCGAAGCGAGCAAGCTGATCCTGGGCGAGACGCTGGGCTACAACTACACCGTCGACCCCAGCCTGCAGGCGTCCATCACCATGGTGAGCAACAGGCCACTCAGCGCGCGCCAGCTGCTCGACACCTTCGAGGCGTCGCTCAAGATGGCGAATGGCGCGCTCGTCCAATCCGACGGCAACTTCAAGGTGGTGATGCTGCAGGCCTTGGAGAATGACGCCAACAACCTCGACATGGGCAAGGAGGTCTCCGCAGGCTATGGCGTGAGCGCGGTGCCGCTGCGCTATGTGGCGCCTTCGGCGATGGTCAACCTGCTCGACGGATTCATGCAGCAGCTGGGATCCGCCCGGGCATGGAATGCGGGCAACATGATCCTGATCCGCGGCCCCGCCTCGCAGCGCCGGTCACTGGTGGAGGTGGTGACCAACTTCGACGTCGACACCATGAAGAACCAGACCTTCGCCATGGCCACGCTCGAGAATGGCCGCGCCGAGGACATTTCCGCCCAGGTGATGAGGGTCTTCGCCCAAGATAATGCAAGCGCGGGGCCGAACGGCCTCAAAATCATTCCCGTGCCGAGCCTCAACAGCCTGATCATCATCGCCAACGACCAGGCCAAGGTGCGCCGCGCCATCACCTGGGTGAAGCGGCTCGACCGCGAAAACCTCGATGCGCCGAAGTCCTATGTCTATGCCGTGCAGAACGGCAATGCCACGGAGCTGGCGAAGATCCTCAACGCCACATACGGCACGGGGGGCGGGGGCGGCACGTCGGCGGAGGTGGCCCCCGACAGCCAGCAGATGAATGTTTCGATCGACAGCAGCGGCCAGGACCAGCAGGGACAGGATCAGCAGCCGAACGACATGGGCGGCATGGGCGGCGTGCCGCCCCAGCCGCCCATGCAACCGGGCCAGCCGGAAGGCGACCCCAACGCAACCTCCAGTACCGCGGAAACCCCGGCCTCGGGCTCCGCTAGCGCGAGCGGCGGCGGTTCGGGCTTCTCCGGCAACGGCATCCGCATCACGCCGATTGCGGCCAACAACACCCTGCTGATCCGCGCGTCGCCGAAGGACTACCGGGAGATCCTTTCGACCCTGGCACAGATCGACCAGCCTTCGACTCAGGTTCTGATCAGCACGACCATCGCCGAGGTGCAGCTGAACGACACCCTGCGCTATGGCGTGCAGGCCTATTTCGAGAGCGGCAACTTCAGCTTTATGTTGACCGACAAGACCTCCACCACGGGATCGGTGATCAGCCCCAAGCTGCCGGGCATGAACTTCGTGATGGGCGGCATCTCCAACCCGCAGCTGGTGGTGGACGCGCTGTCGAAGGTCACCAATGTGCGCATCGTCTCGTCGCCGTCGCTCCTCGTGATGGAGAACGAGACCGCCACCATCAAGGTGGGCGACCAGGTTCCGATCCAGACCCAGACGGAAACCACGCAGGGCGGCCAGACGGTGAATTCCTACGAATACCGCGACACCGGCGTGGTGCTGAAAGTGAAGCCGCGCGTCAACGCCAACGGCGCGGTGATGATCGACCTCGGCCAGGAGCTGTCCGCCGTGCAGCAGGAAACCGGCATCGGCGGGCAGCCGAAATTCACCCAGCGGACCATCAACAGCAAGGTTTCGGTGAACGACCAGCAGACGGTGCTGCTGGGCGGCCTCATCAACGGCACGGAGGACCGCAGCCGGGTGACCGTGCCGGGCGCCAACCAGCTGCCGCTGCTGGGCCGCCTGATCGGCACCACGGGCGGCATCGCCACGCGCAACGAAATGATCGTGTTCATCACACCCACCATCGTGCGCAATGGCGAGGAGGCCTCGCGCATGTCGCAGGACCTGCGCGCCAAGATGAAGAACCTCAACTTCGACTGAGGACCCGTCGCGCTAGCCTCCGGAGCCGGGCAGGAGGCGGGGGTCTGGCATGCCGCGGGACCGCCCCGGCTGTGGCATGGGAAGCGGCAGCGGCATTGGCATCGGCAGGGGCTGCGCCTGGCCCTGATCGGTCATGGCCGGGTCACTGGCCGGCTGGGCGGTGGTGGTGAACAGGCTGTAGGTAACGGCGTTCTCCGGCGTGCCGATCGCCACCGTGCGCTCTCCGATGTCGATGACGCTCCAACTGTCGACGCTTTCGCCCTTGCGCAGGTAAACGACATCGCCGCTCGAGGCAATGCGCAACGCCGCGATGCGGCCATCAGGCCCTGAGGCAACGCCCAGCAGCTGGTAATTCTCCGGCCCCGGACCCTGCACCGGCGGGGGCGGCGGAGGAGGCGGAGGAGGCGGCGGCGGCTCGGCCACCGGCGCCACCGGCATCGGCGGCTGCTCCGCCGGGCGCGGCTGGCGCGAGGGGTTGAAGAGCGGCCGGTCGACGATAGCCAGGAAGACCTTGGGATCGAGGCCCTGCAGCGGGTTCAGCTTCACGCCAGCGGCGCGCGGGCCCCCGGCGCTCAAGGCTGCGGAGTCACCGCCGCTGCCCGCTTGGAAATGGCCCAGATACTCATAGCCGAGGTAACCGCCAAGAAGGACGGCAACGGCCGTCAGCCCTGCCAGCCGCCTGTTCACGGTTGCACCCTCCATCCATAGGCCTCAATCCGCACCGTCATGCGCAGCGACTCGGACGGGTAGGGATCGCCCTCGCCCGCCCCGGCGGCGGGCTGTATCTCGAGGCCGGTCACGAACATCACCGGCAGGCGGGATTCGATGCCGGCGAGAAAATCCCGCAGCTGGCCGATGCTGCCTTCGGCATCCATGCTCAGGCGGTAGGGCGCTGAGCCCTCGCTGTCGCCCGGGTCGACGGGCTGCATGCGCTTGACCGCAAGGCCGGCGGCCGTGGCGGCGTCGCCGGCCACCGACTGGAACTCGGCGAAGGCGAGGCCCGGCGTTGCCCCTTCGAGGAACATCGGGGCCACGTCATCGGCGGCGGTGAGGCGCGTGGCGCCCTCGCGCACGGCCTTCGCCGTGCGGGCGGCAACCAGATCATGCCCGGACCGGGCCTCGGCCAGCCGCTCGGCCGCCTGGGCGTTCCATACCAAAAGCAGATAAGCGAGGACCACTGCCGCCAGCGCCGCGACGGCGAGAACGGCGACGCCCTTGCGCGCCTCGCCCGACAGGTTCTTGACGGTGGAAACGATCATCGGGCAGCGGCCCCCACGCCCGGTTCTGCCGCGTCGACAAGCGGGGGCGCTACCGCTATGACTGGCTCCATGCTGCCTGCACCGGTCCGATTACCCATGTCCGTCGCCTTCATGACTCTGGCGGTGTTGGCCGGCGCGCCAGCGGCGCGGGCGGAAACGCTCGATTGCCTGATCAGCCGCGGCAACCTGTGCTTCTCCACCGGCTGCACCAACAGCGGCAAGACCCAGCGCATGGTGCTGGACCTCGCCGCGGGCAGCTTCCGGCTGTGCCCCAACCGCTTCTCGGACCGCGATTGCAGCGAAGCGCCAATGCAGTTCGACATCCGCGACACGTCGATCGTGGGCATCAGCAAGGAGGGCCCGGAGATTTCCGCCCGCGCGGTGTTCATGAACCGGGTGACCGGGGCGCTCAGCACCTCGCTGCTGGCGGCCGGCATGTCGGCGGTCGATTTCGGCAGCTGCGAAATTCCGCGCTGACAGCGGCCCGCTCACGGCACGCCTCCGGGCGGCGGCGCCTTCGCGAGCGTTGCGACGAGGGAGAACACATCGGCATTGCTGTTCTGGTCGAGCTCGGTGGCGGCGGCAAAATTGACGCCCTCGAATTCGGGCGAGGCCTCAAGCAGCTGGATGAGATCTGGAACGCCGCTGCCCTGCCCCTTGATGGTGATCTGGTCGCCCTCGAGATCGAGCGACAGAAGGTGCACGTTGTCAGGCAGCAGCTTGGACAATTCGTTAAGGACGGCGACGGCGGACAGCCGGTCCTGCCGCGCCTGGAACAGGCGGTTGGCGGCGGACACCTGCGGAGTTTCGCCGGCGGGCGTCCCGCCCGGCTTCAGCGACCCCATAAGCGATGCGGTTTCCGCCTCGAGGCGGGTGGCCTCCGAAGACGTCCGGTAGATCCACAGCAGGCCGAGACCGGTGAGCAGCGCCAAAACCGCGGCGGCGGTCCGGGCCAGCCGCGCGGCGTGGGCGCGCGCCTCGCGGCGCACATCGTCACCACCCAGATCGATGGCCACCGGCTGGCCGTCCGGCAGCTGCACCGAGACGGCCTTCACCTCCACGCCCGCGCGGCGCAGCGTGGCGGCGAGATCTTCCAGAAGCGAGCGGCTTACCACCGCGACGTCGACGCGCACATGCTGCGGATCGCCGGCGATGGCGGAGGCGCGCATGCCGTGGAGACATTGCGCAAGCGGCCACGGGGCAAGGCTTTCGACCTTGTTTCGGACGATGGCGCGCAGCACGGCGTCGGGCTGCTGCGGCAGGACGATCTGCTGGCTGACCGACTGGTCGGCCGCGAAACTGAGCGCGGCCTGGGACCCCAGCCCCCGGGCGAGCTGGCGAATGATGTCCAGCAGGGCCGCCTGCGGGCGGCCCGCGGCGGACAGGAGCACCTCGGCAGCCCCACCCCGGTGGCGCAGCACCTCGAGGCCGCCTGCATGGACACGGATCTCCACCGCCGGTTGCTCGCCCGAGGCCCGGCGCAGCGCCAGTTCCTCGGCCAGCGCCAGCACCGGAGACCGCAGGCCGTTCCAGATGCTGGCGAAGGAGAGCGTGATGCTGCTGTCGTCCATCGTCATTCTTCCTCGAGCGCCAGCGTGCCGAAGGGCATCAGCGCCTGCGGCGTCAGGCGCACCACGGCGCGCGCCGCGCTGCCCGGCAGGATACCGGGGCCGCCATCGAGCTTGACCTCGATCATGAAGACGCGCGGCTGCCTCAGGCTCAACAGGCCCGGCAGCCGCTGGATCAGCTGCTGCAGCCGGCTGTCGTCCTTGCCTGCCCCCGTCTTGCCCGCCATCGCGATGTCCGAAATGTCCCTGTCCGTCAGACCCGGTATGGACTGCAGCACCTCATCGGGCGCTGCAAGCGGATTTATTTGCCCGGTGGGATTATAGACCGTGAGAAGCGACGCGAGCGTCTTCGCGTCGGCGGACTCGATGTCCAGCAGGGCGGGCATCTGGTCCAGCGACAGAAAGACGATAGGCACCGCCGGCGGCTTCGCCTCCTCGCTGCCGGGGGCGGCCGGGTTAGGGTTGCTGTTGGCGGGAGGCGGGCCCACGCCCGCATCGGGCGCGGCCTGCTTGCGGAGTTCCGCAATCTTGTCCGCCAGGCCATCCGCCGCCTTGCCGAGGCCGCCCATGCGGGCCACGGCCTCGATCAGCTGGGGGTCCGACCGGTTGAGGTCAGCAAGACCGCCGGCATCGCGCAGGCTGACGATGGCCGAGATCCCGTTGCCGAGATTGACCGGCTCGTTATCGCCCATGAACGACAGGCGCTCGGCTTCCGGGGCGGCGAGGATCAGCGCCTTGGCGGCCTCGATGCCGGAACGCAGGGCGAGATGCGAGGCGAGGCGGCGCTGCTCCAGCTGCTCGTTGCCGATTCCGGCGCGCGTCAGCGCGGCAGCCGCCACCACCATCACCGCCATCATGGCCACGGCGAGCAGCACCGCAATGAGGATGATGCCGCGTTCGCCGCCGGCCTGCCGCGCGCGGCTCATTGCGTGGCCTCAGCTTCGCCGCCGCCGCAGCGCGCGTCGCGGCTGCCGGCGCAATCGACCTCAGAATCGATGGCCAGCGATTGCACGAAGCCCGGCACGCGCAGCCGGCCGGTGGCGGTGTCGGTGACCGTCAGGCGGATCTGTTCGGGCATCGCCTCCACCGCCACCCAGCGGTCGCTCCATTGGCGCTGGCCGGAGCGCTGGGCGCGGTAGGCGAAAGCGATGTCAAAGGGGCCGGAAAGCAGGACCACGGGGTCGCGCCACTTCGGCAGCGCATTATCGCCACGCAGCGGAAACGGCGCGCGCTCGCGCAGCAGCACGCTCTGGCCATTCTTGCGGGCGATGCTGAGCCGCACCAGGTAAAGGCCGGCATCGGCGAGGGCGGCCTCCTCCCGCAGGGGATAGACCATGACGTTGCGGGCGCCGTCGAAGACATAGCCGTCGAACTGGTCCGGCGGGGCCGGACGCCGGATCTTGGCAATGCGCGCCACGTCGCGCCCGAAAATGCTGACAGCCGACCCGATCTCCGATTGTTCGCCGAGGCTGCGGCGCGTCCGGGCGGCGCCCTTGTCCACGGCCGACATCGCCATGTTGAGGGATACGAGGATGAGCGAGGCCAGAACCAGCGCTGCCAGCACCTCGACGAGCGTGAAGCCGGCCTCGCTGCGGCCTGAGGGCAGGCGCATCATCGGCTGAGCTTCAGCGCTGTGCCGGTGACCTGGCCGCCGCGGCCCCAGCCCACCGAGGCGGTGAGGCGGTACATGCGGTAGGGACCGTCGAGCTTGGCCGGCGCCGCCACGGGCTCGATCATCAGCTGCCAGCGGTAGGGTCCGGAATCGCCGGTGCGCCGGGCGGGCTCGGTCTGGGCGGCGGCCAGCTCGTCCTCGAGGATGGACTGCAGGATGATGCGGGCGCCCAGATGCTGATCGAGCGTGGACACGCCCTTCAGCGAGCTGCCGACGCCGCTGGTGAGCACCGCGATGGCGCTCGCCGCCACCGCGAGGGCGCACAGCACCTCGACCAGCGAAAACCCCGTCTCGCCTTTATAGCGCCTGGACATCGGCCCGGCCCGTCAGCCAGTTGATGCGAAGGTCATAGGTGCGGCCGCGGAAGCCGAAGGCGAGTTCGCCGCCGGTCGAGGCGCCGGATGGAAAGAAGCGGACGGCCGGGAGGCCGCCATCCTTGGGAACGGCGATCCGCGCATCGAGCGACAGGCCGCCCGGCATCACCAGCGAGCGGCCACCCGCCAGGCTGAGGCGGCGCGCCTTCACGTCGATCGTCACCGCCGTCGGGCTGCGGGTTTCGATGGCCTGGGTGCGCGCGTCGCGGAACAGCGCCTCGGCCTCGACCAGAAAGGAACGGGCCCGCGCCGACTCGAGGCTCGACTGGCCGATCGACATGACCGCCGTCGCCGACAGCGCCAGGATCACCAGCACCACCAGCAATTCGAGCAGGGTGAAACCTGCCTCTGTCTCAGTTCGAGATGTCGGCATTCTCGCCGGAGCCGCCTTCCTTGCCGTCAGCGCCCAGTGTCTTGATTTCGAAGGAACTGCCGTTCTGCCCGGACTGGTAGATGTAGGGGCGGCCCCACGGGTCCTGCGGCACGTCGGCCTTGGAGAGATAGGGCCCGTTCCAGCCCGCAACATTGCCGGGCGATTTCACCAGCGCGGCGAGCCCCTCGGTGGAGGTGGGATAGCGGCCGGCGTCGATGTGGAAAAGCTGAAGCGCCGTCACCATGCTTTCGATCTGGACTTGCGCCGTCTTGGCGCGCGAACTGCCAAGATAGCCGATGACGCGCGGACCGATGATCGAGGCCAGCAGCACGAGGATGACCAGCACCACAAGCAATTCGACGAGGGTGAAGCCTCCCTCGTCCTTTCTGCGCCGTGCCCGGTTGCGGAGCCGCTTCTGGATGGCGATCGAGATCATGACGAAACCCTGTTGCTATAGTGCCAGATCGTTGATGGAGATGACCGCGCTCATGAGCGAGGTGATGATGAAGCCGACGAAGACGCTGAGCCCCAGGATGATGACCGGGCCCAACAGCGATACGGTGCGGTCGGTCAGGCGGTCCAGCTCGTCGTCGAGAATGTCGGTGACGCGCAGCAGGCTGGGCGTGAGGTTGCCTGTCTCGGCGCCAACCTTGATCATGCGGGCGAGCAAGGGCGGCAGGATCTTCGAGCGTTCGAGCGGCTCCACGAAATCCTCGCCCCTGCGCAGCGCCACTTCCATCTGCTCCGCCGCGCCGAGGATGCGCCGGTCTGGACTGGTGGAGGCGATGAGCTTGAGGCTCGCCTGCAGGTTCATGCCCGCGGCGGAGAGCGTGCCGAGCAGCCGGCAGAACTGCGCCACCTCTGACTTCAGCAGCAGCTTGCCGAGCAGCGGCAGGCGCAGGGCGAGGTCGCGCATCAGGCGGGGAAGCGCGCTGCGGGTCCACAGATAGCCCATGGCCAGAACGGCGAGGGCGGCGGCGGCGGCGAGCGTGAGGCCGTTGGCGATGAGCCAGTCGGAGGCGTTGAGCACCATCTTCGCCGAATCGGGAATGGGGGCGCCGCTGCTCGAGATCATGTCCTTGATGCCGGGCACCACCGAGACCATGAGGAAAATGACGACTCCGATCGACAGCACCACCAGCATGACCGGATAGACCAGCGCCGAGGTGACCTTGCCGCGCACCTTCTGCTCGCGCTCGCGCGCGGTGGCCAGGCGGTCCAGCACCGGGCCCAGCGTGCCGGTCGCTTCGCCCACTTCGACCATCGAGAGATAGAAGGGCGGGAAGGCGCCTGTCTCCTCCAGCGCGTCATGAAAACTGCGGCCCTTGCGGATGGCGCCGCTCACATCGCCAAGCGCCGCGGCGAGCGGTTTAGAGAAGGTTTCGCCCGAGAGGATTTCGAGCGAGCGGTTGAGCGAGGTGCCAGCCTGCAGCAGCCAGGCGAGCTGCCGGGTGAAGCCGGTGAGCTCGGCGCGCGGAATGCGGCTGCCCGTGAAGCTCATGAAAGCGGTGGCGCCGCTGCCGTCATCCTCGCGGATGTCGATGGGGTGGAGGCCCTGTTCCGACAGGCGGCTGATGGCCAGAGAGCGGTCGGCGCCCTCGATGATCCCGGCCACCCTTTCGCCCGAGTCCCTGATCGCCGAATAGCGGAAGCTGGCCATCAATCCTCCGACGTCACGCGGCCGAGTTCCTCGATGGTGGTGAGGCCCTCGCGGCACTTGGCGAAGCCGTCAGCCATCATGCTCGGCGTGCCGGTCTTGCGCGCCGCATGGGCGATGACGTCGGCCGACACGCCCGGCTTGATGAGGCGGCGCACATGGTCGTCGATCACTAGGGCTTCGAAAATGGCGGCGCGGCCGGCAAAGCCGGTGTTGCCGCAATAGGTGCAGCCACAGGCTTTGTAGAGCGTGACGTTGCCATAGCCCGGGGCGCCGGCGCTTTCCGGCAATTGCGCGAGGAGCTCGTGCGGCGCCTCATAGGGCTCGCGGCAGTGGATGCACAACTTGCGCACCAGGCGCTGGGCGACGACGCATCGCAGCGTCGAGGCGATGAGATAGGCCTGAACGCCCAAGTCCAGCAGGCGCACCACCGCGCCCGCGGCGGAGTTGGTGTGCAGCGTCGTCAGCACGAGGTGGCCGGTCAAGGCGGCATTGACGCCGATGCTCGCCGTTTCCGAATCGCGCATTTCGCCGACCATGATGATGTCCGGGTCGAAGCGCAGCAGCGAGCGCAGCGTGCGGGCGAAGCTGAGCCCGATTTCGCTGTGGATCTGAATCTGGTTGACGCCCTCGACCTGGTATTCGACCGGGTCCTCGATGGTCACGATCTTGCGGCGCGGATCGTTGAGCACGCCGAGCACGGCGGCGAGCGTCGTCGTCTTGCCGCTGCCAGTGGGGCCCGTCACCACGATCATGCCATGGGCGTGCTGGATCTGCTGGCGGAGCTTGGCGAGATCGGGCGGCGACAGGCCGAGGCGGTTGATGTCAGGCGCCTGCGTGTTGGAGCTGAGGAAACGGATGGCGATCGATTCGCCATGGATCGTCGGCATGGTGGCGACACGGATGTCGTGCTCGCGCTCGGCGATGCGCAGCCGGGCGCGGCCGTCCTGCGGCAGGCGCTTTTCCGCGATGTTGAGGTTGGTGAGAATCTTGAGGCGCGAGACCGCGGCGCGGCCCAGCTCATTGCCCAGACGCTCGCGTTCTTCCAGCAACCCGTCGACGCGGTGGCGGACGATCACATAGCCGCGTGCAGGTTCGATGTGGAGGTCGGTGGCGCGCGCCGCCGAGGCTTCGCGGAACAGGCGGTTGACGAGATCGATGACCGGCGCGTCGAGGGCGAGGTCTTTCAGCGTGTCGTCATCGTCGCGGCCCGAGGGACCTGTCTGCCCGGCTGCGCCGCGGCCCTCGTCGAGGCGCTCGATGGCGGAGAGGATCTGGTTGTCGGTGCCGAGCGAGAGCGAGAGATCGAGCCCTGAGGCAAGCCGCAGCGCGTTGAGCGTCGCCTCGTCGGACGGGTCGCTGACGATCACCGACAGCCGGCCGCCGCCGGCCGCCGCCGGCAGCACGTGGCGCTCGCGCATGAAGCGCAGCGAGATCGCCTCCGGCAGCACGCGCTCGCTGGGCCAGGTGCGGGCAACGGGCAGATCGAACACCCGGCCCAGCTCGGTCGCCAGCACCTGCTGGTCAACCAGACCGTGGCGCAGCAGCAGACGGATTGCGGTGTCGCGGCCATCCGCCGCTTCGCCGAGAATCCGCGCCGCCTGCTCATCCGAGATGAGGGCCCGCTTCGAGAGATCGCTGAGAAGGTGTTTCACGGCAACACACTGTACAGGCGGACGCTTAACCGCACAACAAATGGTGGCTGCGCCGCCGGAGCCCAATCAGGCGGGTTGCGCCGGGCTGGGCGCCGCGCGCAGCGCCTCCGCCGTTTGCCGGACGATCCCGGCAATATGATGGAGCTGCCCGGCGAGCGGGCTCGACCGCCGCCAGATCATGCCGATGGTGCGGCGGGGCCGCGGCTCGGCGAAGCGCGACAGCGCCACGGCGGCCGAACGGGTCTCGACCGGGGCGGCCATTTCCGGGATGAAGGTGACGCCGATCCCCGCAGCCACCATCTGGACGAGGGTCGAGAGCGAGCTTGCCTCCAGCATTTCGCGCGGCTGCGCCGGGGCAATGTTGCAGAAGGCCAGCGCCTGTTCGCGGAAACAATGCCCCTCCTCCAGCAGCAGCAGCCGCATATCCTTCAGCATGTCAGCGCTGGGCAGCGGCTCGCTGGCCTGCTCCGGCGGCCGAACGAACAAGAATTCCTCAACAAACAGAGGGGCTTCAGAAAGCGACGGTTCGGAGACCGGCAGCGCCACGATGGCGGCATCGAGGCGGCCCTCGGAAAGCTCGCGCAGCAGCCTCGCGGTGAGGGTTTCGCGGACATGAATGTCGAGCCCGGGGAGAAGCCGGTTCAGACTGCCGACCAGCCCGGGCAGCAGATAGGGCGCGACGGTGGGGATGACCCCGATCCGCAGGCGGCCCGCGAACCAGCCCTTGGACGCGCGGGCAAGATCGCCCAGCTCATCCACGGCGCGCAGGATGCCGCGAACGCGGGGCGCGAAGTCCTCGCCGAAGCGGGTGAGGCGCACCTGGCGCGGGCTGCGCTCGAACAGGTCGGTCCCGAGCGACAGCTCCAATTCGCGGATCTGCAGCGAGAGGGCGGGCTGCGACACGGCACAGGCCTCCGCCGCACGGCCGAAGTGGCCATGCTGCGCCAGCGCTTCGAAATAGCGCAGCTGGCGGAGGGTCAGATTGTTCATAAGTTCTTCTAATCGTAACGATCAGGAAATTCAACTATTCCTAATCGTGGGCCTGTTGTAGAGAAGGTGCAGCACTGACACATGGCGCGGGCAAGAAGCGGTCCGATGCCGCGCATCGCACGTAAATTCTGTATCATTCGGAGAAAAATCATGGACAAGAAGGTTGCCGACACCGCCGCCCAGTGCCCGTTCCACGGCGCGCCGAAACACGCCACGTTCACCGGGCGCTCCAACGCCGACTGGTGGCCGAACCAGCTGAACCTCAAGATCCTGCACCAGAACTCCGCGCTGTCCAGCCCGCTGGACCCAGGCTTCAACTATGCCGAGGCCTTCAGCAAGATCGACTACGCCGCGCTGAAGAAGGACCTGGCCGCCTTGATGACCCAGTCGCAGGACTGGTGGCCGGCGGATTACGGCCACTATGGCCCGCTCTTCGTGCGCATGGCCTGGCATTCCGCCGGCACCTACCGAACGGGCGACGGCCGCGGCGGCGCGGGCAACGGCACGCAGCGCTTTGCACCATTGAACAGCTGGCCGGACAACACCAACCTCGACAAGGCCCGCCGCCTGCTGTGGCCGGTCAAACAGAAATACGGCAACCAGATCTCCTGGGCCGACCTGATGATCCTGGCCGGCAACGTCGCCATGGAGACCATGGGCTTCAAGACCTTCGGCTTCGGCGGCGGCCGCGCCGACGTGTGGGAGCCGGAGGAGGACATCTACTGGGGCAACGAGGACACCTGGCTGGGCGACAAGCGCTACAGCGGTGACCGCGAGCTCGAGAACCCGCTCGCCGCCGTGCAGATGGGCCTCATCTACGTGAACCCGGAAGGCCCCAACGGCAAGCCGGACCCGGTGGCCGCGGCCCGCGACATCCGCGAGACCTTCGCCCGCATGGCGATGAACGACGAAGAGACCGTGGCGCTGATCGCCGGCGGCCACACCTTCGGCAAGACCCACGGCGCGGGCCCTGCCACCAATGTGGGGCCTGAGCCCGAGGGTGCTGACATCACCGCACAGGGGCTCGGCTGGATGTCGAAGTACAAGAGCGGCAAGGGCGGGGATGCCATCACGTCGGGCCTCGAAGGTGCGTGGACCACGACGCCCACCCAGTGGAGCAACAACTACTTCCACAATCTCTTCGCCTATGACTGGGAGCTGACCAAGAGCCCGGCCGGAGCATGGCAGTGGAAGCCGAAGAATGCGGAAGCGCAGAATACGGTGCCCGATCCGTTCGACCCGTCAAAGCGCCACGCGCCGACCATGCTGACCACCGATATCGCGCTGAAGGCGGACCCCGCCTACGAGAAGATCTCGCGCTTCTTTCACAAGAACCCGGACACGTTCGCCGATGCCTACGCGCGCGCATGGTTTAAGCTCACCCATCGCGACATGGGCCCGAAGGTGCGCTACCTCGGACCGGAGGTGCCCGCCGAGGACCTGATCTGGCAGGACCCGCTGCCGGCGCGTGACTTCGACCTGATCGACGCTGCCGACGTTAAAGCGCTGAAGGCGAAGATCCTTGCCACGGACATCGGCATCGCCACCCTCGTCAACACGGCTTGGGCTTCGGCCGCCACCTTCCGTGGTTCCGACAAGCGCGGCGGCGCCAATGGCGCGCGTATCCGTCTTAGCCCCCAGAAGGACTGGGAAGTGAACCAGCCAGCGCAGCTCGCCAAGGTACTGGCGGCGCTCGAGGGCGTGCAGAAGGACTTCAACGCCGCGCAGACGGGCAAGAAGCGCGTGTCGCTCGCCGACCTTATCGTGCTCGGCGGTTCTGCCGCCATCGAGGAGGCCGCGAAGAAGGCCGGCCACAGCGTTGAAGTGCCCTTCACACCGGGCCGCGTCGACGCCACGCAGGCGCAGACCGACGTCGAGTCCTTCGGCGTGCTCGAGCCGACGGCGGACGGCTTCCGCAATTACCTCAAGACCAAGTACTCGCTCTCGGCCGAGGAACTGCTCGTCGACAAGGCGCAGCTCCTGACGCTGACCGCGCCGGAGATGACGGCCCTCGTCGGCGGGCTGCGCGTGCTCGACGCCAATTACGGCCATGCGCAGCACGGCGTGTTCACCACGCGCCCCGGGACGCTGAGCAACGACTTCTTCACCACGCTCCTCGACATGGGGCTGGAGTGGAAGGCGACGACGCCGGCCGAGGACGTGTTCGAGCTGCGTGACCGCAAGACGGGCGCGGTGAAGTGGACCGCGACGCGCATCGACCTCGTCTTCGGCTCCAACTCGCAACTGCGCGCGCTGGCCGAGGTCTATGGCCAGTCGGACGGCGAGGAGACTTTCGTCCGGGACTTCGTCAAGGCCTGGACCAAGGTGATGAATGCCGACCGCTTCGACGTGAAGTGAGCGAAACCTCATCTGCAGTGGCGGAAGGGCGGCGCAAGCCGCCCTTTTCGTTTGCCAGATCGCTCAGCCCTTCAGCGCCGCCACGCTCACGTCGCCATCGAAAAGATAGTGGTTGACCCGCTTCGCCGGCAGTTCGTTACGGTCATTATAGGCGGTCACCGAGCTGACGAGACCCATCTTCTGCATCTCTGCGATGATGAGATCGCGCTCGGCATTGGTGTCGGCGGCGGTGGCGTGGGTGATCTGGAAGGTAAGCCAGGCGAGCGAGAAGCCGGTGTCGCGCGTGGCCGCGCCCACCCACAGGGCCTGCTCGTCATCGGGTGCGCGGCCGGTGTTGAGCCAGAAGCCGGTCGTGCCCAGCGTCTTGTCGGCAAGGGCGCGGCTGATGCTCCAGAAACGCACGTGGTGGCGCTTGCGCGGGCTGCCGCCGATCACCTTCTGGAAGCCGATATCCTGGCCGCGGCCGAACAGGAACAGCGTGCTGAAGGGGGCGGAAGGATAGGCCTTGTTGAATACGAAGGCCCTGGCCATGCGCCACGAGCTGACAAGTCCCAGCGCATCGGCCTCGGTCCAGCCGATTTTCGCGAAGGCGGCGCGCAGCTGCGGCAGCGTGCCGATGAGCGCCAAGTTGACGGGATCGCCGGGCAGCCCGTCGCCTGTCGCCGTGTAGGCCGGAACGTTCTGGCGGTGAAGGAGCGTGACGCCCAGCCGGATGGCGCGCGGCAGGATGATGTAGGCGGCGATCCCATAGGTCACCGCAATGGCGAGAATCCACGGCAGCCGGTTGTCGGTGATGCGGAACACCACGTCGACGATGACCCAGACCGTCAGGATGCCGAGCAGGAAAACCAGACTGTGGCGCCAGAGCCGCTGCAGCAGTCTCATCGTTCAGGACTAATGGCGAAGCTGAGAGACATCATCGGACCGCAGCCACCTCCTCGAAGTCATCCGCCAGGGACATGCAAGACCCCCGGACCGGCGGATTGTTATTATTTCTTTTGCATATTAGCGGGTTGCGCCGGCAGTGACAATTGATGTTTCCGTTGGGTTGCGAAACTGGATATGCTGTCAGCGGATCGTCTTGTGACGGGAATGACCATGCTGACAGTTCCGGAGGAATTCCTCCTGCTCACCCTCAAAGATGAAGACGGCGGCTTCGTCGATATTCCGCTCGAATACCAGCGCGCCGGCTTCGTCGGCGCCGCGGTGATGGAGCTGGCGATCGAACGCCGCCTCGCCAATGACGCCACACGCGTGTGGATCGTGGACAAGACGCCGACCGGCAATGCGGCGCTCGATCCCGTGCTGGCGCGCATGGCGGCGGCGGATTTCGACAGCAACCCCGACAACCTCATCGACCAGCTGATCGAGCTTGGCGACACGGTGCGCGAGCAATCGCTGAAGCGGCTATGCGACAAGAAGGTGCTGGTCGAGACCGAAGGCCGCCTGCTGTGGTTTCTCAAGACCCGCCGCTACCCCACGGCCGACGGCAGGGAAATGCGCGAGGTGAAGCTGCGCCTGCTTGAGGTGCTGCTGCGCGACGGCGTGCCCAGCCCGCGCGACTGCTGCCTGATGTCGCTGGCCGAGACCTGCGGCATCATCAGCCAGATCGTGCCGCAGTCGGAGCTGAAGCTGGCGCGCGAACGCATCGATAAGTTCTCGCACACGGAACTCATCGGGCAGAACGTGAAACACTATGTGGAGATCTTCGAGCGCGCCATGGCGCTCGCCACGCCGGCCCATATGTAGGCGTCGCGGGAAGATTATCCTCGCCGGCTTGGCCTGACCCGATCAGAACACGCGGTGCGCGCCCAGGTCCTGCTCCGCCGCGCCCGCGGCTATCGCGGCATAATGGCCGCGCAGCGTATCGCTGCCGAAGGATGGCGTGGCATCGGCGTCGTAGCAGCCTCTTGTCTCATCCCACACCAGCATCGACTCGGTCGCATAGTAGCGGCCGATGCGGGCGAGCTCGGCCTTGGCGCGGAGCCTGGGCGAAAGGCGGCCCAGCGCCGAGAGCGTTGCAATGATGGCATCGAGCATGGCCACCGGCACCTGGCGGAAGCGGGGCTCTTGCCCCAGCAGCGCGAACAACCACTCACCCTGCTCGCGCGGTGTGATGGCGGGGCCTGGACCGCCGATGGGCAGGATGCCGCGCAAGGACGGGTCGCGCAGGCAGAGCGCCAGATAGCGGCCGAGATCGGCATCGCTGATGGGCTTCGTGGCCGTCAACCGGCCATCGCCGAACAGGAGGAAGGGCTTGCCCTTCCTGACTCGCGAAATCTGGCCCGACAGCGACTTGAAATAGGCGGTGGGACGGACGATCGAATGGGCGAGGCCTGACTCGATCAGTTCCGTCTCGAAGGCGAGCTTGGCGTGCTGGAAGGCGAGCTTCGGCTTCTGCACGCAGATCGCCGAGAGCAGCACCACGTGGCGCACGCCAGCACGCCGCGCTTCGGCAAGGGCCGTCACATGGGCCGCATGGTCGATGGCCCAGGCATCCTCCGGCGCGCCGCTGCGCGAGGCGAGGCAAGAGACCAGCACGTCGAAGCGCTCGCCGCGAAAGCCATGGCCGCGCAGGGAGCGGGCATCCGTCACCTGGCCTATTCGCAGCCCGGCGCCTTCCGGCAATCCTTCCGCACCGGGGCGCACGAAGCAGATGACCTCGTGGCCATCCTCCAGCAGGGCCCGGGCGGTGGCACGGCCGATGGCGCCGGTGGCGCCAAGCAGCATCACGCGCTGGGGAGTGTGCGAGGCGGCCCCGGTGCTGGTCATGGCGCGATAAGGGGGTCCGCTCAGGCCCCACTCAGGCGGCGCGGACGACCTGGCGGCTAGCGGCGCGCCGCATGACGGAATGGAGGACGCGGATGTGGTAGTTGAGCTCGTCCAGCGCCTCGAGGCCGATATAGCCGGTCGTGTCCTCGTCATGATTGCTGTAGCAGGCGCCCAGCACCACCGCGACGGAGTTCTCCGCTTCATCGAGCGCCGTTTGCCACGGCTGCGGGTTGACCTCGATCGCCTGCATGAAGCCTTCCGCCCAGTCGGCGGCAAAATAAAATCCACCGCCCGCATGCGGCAGGGTCGTGACGCTGAGGGGACGGTAGCCGTTGAGGCTGCGGCGCACCTGTTCCTCGAAGGCGAGGAGCTCATCCATGATGTTCTGTTCTTCCGCCTCGGTGTCGAACTCTGGCCTGTCGCCGGACCACACCCAGCTCGTCCAATGCCCCTCCGGCAAGGGACCTGCCATGGCCAGCGCCGTCAGGAAGCCGTGGAGGTCCGCCGGACCCATGGTCCAGGCCGGGGCCCTCCCCGATTCAATGTAGCGCCCGAACCACAGAAGCTGCGCGAGAAGTTGGTCTGACATGGGGCTGAACCGTCTTGGCTGTCGTCGGGAAAGGATTGCGCACCGTGGTTAAGATTGACTTACGCAAGATGCCCCGCCCGCCTGCATTCCGCTCGGGCGGAATCACCTGATCGATAAGAACATGCGCCAGATCAATAGCTTGAGCATGATCTTACCGCAAAAGTGGGTTCCACTTTTCCGGATCATGCTCACGCGGCCGGTTCGCCGGTCCGTGCTGGCCGGCCGGCGGTCCCGCCTTGCCGATCCACCGGGGCGGCCTTGCTCTGCCGCCATGCGGCCAGCAGTTCGAAGGCGACGGCGAGCAGCGTGGGACCAATGAACAGACCGAGGAAGCCGAAGGACACAAAGCCCCCGAACACACCGAGGATCACCAGCATCAGGGGCAGCTTGAGGCTGGAGCCGATGAGCAGCGGCTTCAGCAGATTGTCGCTGACGGTCACCATCAATCCCCAGCCCACCACGAACCAGAAGCCGGCGCCCATGCCGGAAGTGGAATAAATCCACCACGCCGCTCCGGCCCACACCACGTTGATGAGCACCGCGCCGAGCTGGCTGATGGCGAAGATCAGCGTGACGAAGCCAAGCGCCGCCGCGCCGGGAACGCCGGCGATGAGCAGCCCCACCGCCATCAGCAAGCCCTGGACCGCCGCCGTGCCCACGATGCCGTAGAACACGCCGCGGGTGGCGCCCGCCGCAACGCCGGTCAGTGCCGCGAGCTGCGGACCGCCCAGCCGCGCCAGACTGTCGCGCAGCACCGCGGCGATCCTGTCGCCGCGCGCCCAGAAGCTGGTGGCGACGATCAGCGCCACGGAAATGTCCAGGATGCTCGCGGCAAGGCCGAGCGCCGCCTCGGTGAGGAATTGCCGTAAAGGCTGTATATAGGACATCAGCATCGCCTTGGTCTCCGGCGTCTGGGCCAGCAGGCCATTCCACGTTTCGGCGATCTTGACGCCGGCCAGCGGCAGGCCGGTGAGCCAGCCAGGAAGCTGCGGCGCGGCGCTGATCCAGTCCATGCCCTGCTCGGCAAGCTGCTTGACGCCGAGCGCCAGGCCCGGCGCCATCAGCGCCACCGGCACCAGCACGAAGACCAGCAGCAAGGTGAGCATCAGCCCGGCGGCAACAGCGCCCGGGAGCCCCTTGCCCACCAGCCATGTCCGCAGCGGCCACGCCGCGACGGCCAGGATGGCGCCAAAGGCGAGCCCCAGCATGAAGGGCTTGAGCACCAGATAGACGCCGGCCAGCAGCAAGCTGAACAGCAGCAGAAGCGCGAACTTTTCCATCAGCGACGCGGTGCCGGCCGTCGCGGGCCGCGCATCGTCCGGCTCTTGCATCACCCTCGATCCTTCTGCGGTGCAGCCGCGCTATAGCACGCGGACGCCGCTGAGGGTACCGCCGGCCGCGTGGCGGCGGGCCTGCCGGCCCGCTTCAGGTTCCGCTGGGCGCAATGCCGGGCTTGACCAGCGCCGCCTTCAACGATTTGGCGCGAGCGAGCGGTAGTTTCTGGTTATAGCCGGGATCGCCGATCGCGCCGGTGCAGCCGGCGATGCGCAGCGTCCACAGCGGGTGGTACCCACCCTCACGGCGGTTGGGCAGCCCATGGAATGCCGCTGCGGCCCATTTCGAAACCGGTCTTGTAGAGCGCCTGCATGAAGGCGGGGTCGAAGGGTTCCGGCTCCTGCATGGTGAAACTGTCAGGCACCCAGATGGCGCGGAAGGCGATGCCGTCGCGCATCGCGTTGGCATAGAGACGATAGAGATCGCCCACGCCCTGCGAGGTGATGAGCGTGCTGACGGCGCGGCCGACGATCGAGGCGAGCCGCGGCTTCACCATCGCATACTCCGGCGTCACCCGGCCATTGCGGACGACATAGAGCGTGCGCGCGATGCCGCTGCGGCCGTGCTTCGCATCCTTGGCCTTCACCGAGAAGCTGGAGGGGAAGAGGAAAGCCTGGTTGGTGGTGCCGCCATCGACATGCATCTCGTCGAAGGTCTTGCCGTCGGCCACCACCTTGATCTTGACCGGCTGGAACAGGCCGGGAACAGAGGAGGAGGCGACCAGAATGTCCTGGATCAGCTGCTTGCGGTCCGGCTCGCCACTTGCCGCGATGGCGCCGATGTCCCACACCACGGGCCGCCCGGCATCGAGATTGGTGGTGCCGATGAGCAACTTGCGGCCGCGGCCGTTCTGCACCGCGATGTCGGCCACCATCCGGTCGGTTACATAGCGCGCCACCAATTGCCGGAGCGGCGTGTTGTCGGCGGCCGCACTGGCGCCGGGCAGGCTCAGCACGGGCTTGCGGCGGAACACGTCGCGCCCCGAGATCTGGGTATAGGCCTCGGTCAGCAGCTTGTCATAGGGGGGCCCGAGATAGGCGAAAGGTGCGGTCAGCGAGCCCGTCGAGATGCCGGTGACGATGGTGAACTCCGGCCGGGTTCCGGCCTCGGTCCAGCCGGTAAGCAGCCCCGCCCCGAAGGCGCCATTGCTGCCGCCGCCCGACAGCGCCAGGAAATTGCGCTCATTTGGCGGCAGTCCGGCGGCTTTCTGCTGGGCGATAACCTCATTCACCATGGCAGGGCTCAGGCCCTCGCCATTGTCGCCCCAGAAGCGGATCTGGCTGTAGCCCGGAACGGCGGAGCGCCCGGCCAGCGGCTCCGGCACCGGGCTGCGCAGCGATTCGACCGTGGGGCCGGCGCAGGCCGCCAGCACGAGGCCCATCAGGGCGAGGAGAAGCCGTTTCAGGACATCACGATCAAATCCGCCGCTGCCCGATTGCGCTCCCGCCTCAGAACTTGACCACCAGCGCCGCGAGAGGCCCCTGCTCAACCACATCATACACAAAGCCATCATTGCTGTAGTCGACGCTCACGGCGCGATAGCCGGCAAACAGCGAGAAATTGTCGGTGAAGTCATAGCCTGCGCCGCCCATCAAGTCCCACATCAGGTCGGAGCCGACGCCGAAGCCGCCGATCATCGCCCAGCTGGTCATGTAGACCCTGGGCAAGAGATCGACGCGCAGTTTGGCGCCGACCAGCGGGTCGACCCAGGTGGCCCCATCGCTTTTCGACCTGCCGCCGAGCTGGCCGCCCCTCGCGTCGAAATCATTGTTCACCGACCACAGCCGCGCGCCGGCGATGAGATCGAGCCGGGCCATGCCGGTGTCGACGATGCCATAGCCCGCGACACCGGAGAGCATCAGGCTGGTGTTGGTCACGTCGATCTTGTTGGCCAAAATGCCTTTGGGCGTGTTCACGGACATGCTGACATTGGTGTAGGTCGCGTCCATGCCCATCATGAAGCGGCCCTTGCGGGCCTCGGCCATGCCCATTGCCGCAAAGTCGAGGTTCTGGATCACATCGCTGAAGGGAAGGTCGACGTTCTGCGCCGGCAGGCCGAAAACGCCCACATCGCCATTGAGGCCCGCACCCCAGCCATAAAGCGCGGCGACGAATTTCCAGTCGCCGGTGTCGGGTCCCGGCGGCAGGTCCGCCGCGCGGGCACCGGTTGACAGCGCCACGGCAAGCAGGGCGGCGGCGGCAATGGATTTCAGCGATTTCAGGAACATGCCAGATTCTCCCCAGTAGCGTGAAGCTATACACAACCGGCCATGGAGAGAAAGTGCGTCTGGCGACAATCCTCACTCCCCGGGCCATCTTTGCGGCAGGGTGACACATCCCTGCAACACCTTCGAAAATCGGGGTTGCGACGCTAAGTCTGAATGCGGTAGGCCACAATCTGCTAGCATGGGGCTTATTTCAAGACAGGAGCCCGCAATGAAAAAACACCTGATTCCGGCAATCCTCGCCGCAGCCCTGTTCGCAACGCTGCCGATGGAAGCCGCCTTTGCGCGCGAGGGTGGCGGCGGCAATCTTGGGGGCGGGGGCGGCGGCGGCTTCGGCGGTGGCAGCCACACCGATGGCGGCCGCGGCAATGTCAGCTATAGCCGCCCGCAGAACCAATCCGGCCAGCAGCTGTTCGACCAGGCCCGTAAGGACTGCAGCGGCCCGAAATACCCCTCCGGCGCGACGCCGCGGATCGATTACGATGCCGGCACCTATTCCTGCTTCGAGCCCGGCAGCACCCGGCGCTGAGGCAGGACCACGACACGGCAGAGGGGCCAGCGTTCTGCCCTGGGTGCTGGCGGGCCGGTCGTTGCGCTTGCCACTTCAGCACGGCCCTCCTAACAACGGGGCCATGCCATTCCCCTTCACAAGCCTCGCCGAGGGGCTCCCCGCGTCCGTGCCCTTCGTCGGGCCGGAAGCCCTCGAACGCCGCTCCGGAAAGCGGTTCCGCGCCCGTATCGGCGCAAACGAGAGTGTCTTCGGCCCCTCGCCGAAGGTGGCAGCCGCCATCGCGGCCGCAGCAGGGGAGAGCTGGCAGTACTGCGACCCGGAGAACCACGCCATCAAGGCGGCCCTTGCGCAGCATCTGGGCGTCGCACCCGAAAACGTGATGGTGGGTGAAGGGATCGACGGGCTCTTCGGCTATGCCGTGCGGCTCTTCGTCGAGCCCGGCGTCACGGTTGCCACATCGCAGGGCGCTTATCCCACCTTCAACTTCCATGTCCATGGTTTCGGCGGACGCCTCGTCACCACGCCTTATGTGAATGACCGGGAGGACCCGGCATCGCTGCTCGATCTCGCGGCGCGCGAAAAGGCCCGCCTCATCTACTTCGCCAACCCGGACAACCCGATGGGCAGCTGGTGGGACGCGGCCGCCGTGCAGCGCATGATCGATCGCATCCCGGATGGCGCGCTGCTCATGCTGGACGAGGCCTATGGCGAATTCGCGCCGCATGGCACACTGCCGCCGCTCGATGTGACAAACCGCAAGCTCCTTCGCTTCCGCACCTTTTCCAAGGCCTATGGCCTCGCCGGCCTGCGGCTCGGCTATTGCATCGGCCATGCCGGCCTCATTCGCGCCTTCGACAAGATCCGCAACCATTTCGGCGTGACGAAACTTGGCCAGGCGGCGGGGATCGCGGCGCTTGGCGATCAGAGTCACTTGCGGAGTGTGGTGGCGAAGGTTGCGGCGGCGCGCGATGAGATTGGCCAGATTGCCAGCAATCACGGCCTCACGCCGCTGCCGTCGGCCACCAATTTCGTAGCCATCGACTGCGGCCGCGACGGCGGCTACGCCAAGCGCGTGCTCGATGCGCTGCTGGCAGCGGGAGTCTTCGTGCGCATGCCCGGTGTCGCGCCCCTGAACCGCTGCATCCGCGTGACGGCGGGAACGGACGAAGACTTGCGCATCCTCGCGGATGAGTTGCCGAGGGCGCTGGCGACGGCGGCGGGCTGATCGACTCTCGTCTCATCATGAGCTGGCTTGACCGGCACATTCTTTCTGGTTGCCGCAAACGAAGATGGCCGGGACAAGCCCGGCCAAGATGACGACTTCCGCGTGACGGCGATTACAGCCGCGGATAATCCGTGTAGCCCTTGGGGCCAGGCGTATAGAAGGTGCTGAAGTCGATATCGTTGAGTGCCGTTCCCGACGTCCACCTTGCCACGAGATCGGGATTGGCCAGGAACGGGCGGCCCACGGCGACGAGGTCGCAGGCCTTTTCTTCGAGGTCCTTTTCGGCGCGCGCGGCGTCATAGCCTCCCGACAGGATCAGGGTGTGCTTGAAGAGCTTGCGGACGGTCTCCTTGATCGTGGCCGGAACCGGGGGTGCGCCCATGGGCGAATGGTCCACCAGGTGCACATAGACGAGGCCCAGCTCGTTGAGCCTCTTCGCCAGATAGGCATAGTCGGCCTCCATCTCCGGATAGTGGGGCATGTCATTGAAGGTGCCGTAAGGCGAGAGGCGGATGCCGGCCTTGTCCGCGCCAATGGCGGCGATCACAGCTTGCGCGACATCGATCACGAAGCGCGCCCGGTTCTCGATCGAACCGCCGTAACGGTCGGTGCGCTGGTTCGAGGTGGGGCGGATGAACTGCTCGAGCAGGTAGCCGTTGGCGGCGTGAAGCTCGACACCGTCACAGCCGGCGGCCACGGCATTGCGCGCGGCATTGGCAAATTCGGCAATGGCAGTCTTGATGTCGGCCTCCGACATCGGCTCGGGCGTGGGGTGGGGCTTCATGCCTTCGGCATCGGTATAGATCTCGCCCGCGGCTTGAATGGCGGAGGGGCCGAGCACGCGCGCGCCGGCGGGAAGGTTAAGCGGATGCCCGATGCGGCCGGTGTGCATGAGCTGTACGAAAATCTTGGCGCCGCCGGCATGAGCGGCCGTCGCGACCTTGCGCCAGCCTTCGACCTGCTCGGGGCTGAAGATGCCGGGGATGCGCGGATAGCCCAGCCCGTTGGGCGAGGGCGAGGTGCCCTCGGTGACGATGAGGCCCGCCGAGGCGCGCTGACCGTAATATTCGGCCATCAACTCGTTGGGCACATTGTTCATGGCGCGGTTGCGCGTCATCGGCGCCATGACAAGGTGGTTCTGCAGCGTGAGCTGGCCGAGCCTGGCCGGCGAATAGAGGATGGACATTGAGTGCCTTTCTGAAGCGAGTGTGGTTGCCGTGGTTGGGATGGGTTGGAAAGCCGCTTGTCAGGCAGCTCGTGGCGCGAGACGAGCAGGTCTTGCGGAAGGCCGGGAGACTGCCGCCCGGGGGCGGGCGATCATGCGCTTTCCATCTCATGCCTGGTGTTGACGAGGCCGTTGAGGTCGAGGCGCTGGGTGGTCATCGCGATGCTGCCGTCGGCGTTGCGCGGCCATTCGGCTTCCGGCTTGTCCCAGTAGAGTTCCACGCCGTTCATGTCAGGGTCATGAAGGTATAGCGCTTCCGACACGCCATGGTCTGCTGCGCCGTCGAGTTGCACATTGTTGGCGGCCAGACGCTTCAGCGCGTTGCCCAGGTCGGCGCGGGTGGGATAGAGGATGGCAACGTGATAGAGGCCCGTGGCGCCCGGGGGCGGCGGCTGCCCGCCGGCACTCTCCCAGGTGTTGAGGCCGATGTGGTGGTGATAGCCGCCGGCGGAAACGAAGGCCGCCTGTTTTCCGTACATCTGTTGCAGCTCGAAACCGAGCACGCCGCAATAGAAATCGAGGGCGCGCTGAAGATCGGACACCTTGAGGTGAACATGGCCGATGCGCGTGCCGGCCGGGATCGGGGCAGTGGCAGGTGGGACGGACACGGAGGTCTCCTTTTCTGTAACGCTAGACGTTACTGATATAGGCAAGCCCCGGTTCCGGCGCAACCCCCAACCTTCGTCCAAAAGCGCAAAACCGTGGATGAGTTCCGGGCGTGCTTGAAAACCCGGCCTGACTTGCCCAAAACCGGAAGGTATTTCGACAGGAGAGGCGCCATGGCCGAAACCGAGCACCCCAAGACACTCGTTGTGGTCGATCACCCGCTCGTGCTCCACAAGCTCTCGCTGATGCGCGACAAGAACACGCCCTCCGCGGTGTTCCGCCAGCTGTTGCGCGAGATCAGCCTTCTCCTGGCCTATGAGGTGACGCGCGACTTGCCGATGACCACCCAGAAAATCGAGACCCCCCTGACCGAGATGGACGCGCCCTTCCTCAAGGGCAAGAAGCTGGTCATCGTCTCCATCCTGCGCGCCGGCAACGGCCTCCTGGAGGGCATGCTGGACCTGCTGCCCTCGGCGCGCATCGGCCATATCGGGCTTTACCGCGACCCGGTCACGCTGAAGCCCGTCGAATACTACTTCAAGGTCCCCTCCGACATTGGCGAGCGCCCGGCGATCGTGGTGGATCCGATGCTGGCCACCGGCAATTCCACCGCCTATGCCATCGCCAAGCTGAAGGAGGCGGGTGCAAAGGACGTGCGCCTCGTCTGCCTGCTGGCAGCGCCCGAGGGCGTGAAGCGGGTGACCGGGGAGCACCCCGACGTGCCGATCTACACCGCCGCCGTCGACAGCCACCTCAATGACCACGGCTATATCGTGCCGGGACTGGGCGACGCGGGCGACCGCATGTTTGGCACCAAGTAATCCGTTTACCATAGGCCCCGGCAGCGCCGCCGCCTCACCAATTGCAAACTATTGGCCGGGTAGCGTCGATTGCGTGGGATGAGGTTAGTGGGAATTATGTCAGAGCCGGCGGTTGTCGTGGCGGACCCGGAGAAGAAGTCGCTGAAGCTCGAGGCGCGGCACGGCGGACGGCCGCGCCTGCTGCTGGCCGAGGATTCCGACCCCGTGCGCATTGTCACCGCCGCCATGCTGAAGGCCATGGGCTGCGATGTGGAAGCCGTGATCCACGGCGAGGAGGCGGTGAGGAGCGCTTCCGAGAACGCCTTCGACGTGATCGTGCTCGACATCGAGATGCCGATCATGGACGGCATCACCGCCGCGCGCTCGATCCGCCGGATGGGCGGTCCCATTGCCGCCACGCCGCTGATGGCGCTGTCGGCCTTTCTTGCGGACTCGGTCCGCACCGGCGAATGGCGCGACACCTTCGACATCGCACTGCCCAAGCCCGCCAACCGCAACGAGCTCCACGAGGCGGTGAAGGCGGCGCTTGCGCGCATAAGGGCCGGAGACTGACACGCGAAAGGGCGGGATGAACCCGCCCTTTTCCAGAACAATCGCCAGAAATCTCAGCCCTGGGCGGGCTTTGTCTCCAGCGACTTCAGCATGTGAAGCACCTCGCGCAGTTCCGGGCTCAGCACGCTCTTGCGCTTGCGGCCCGAGGTTTGCGCCGGTTGCTGGCTCTCTTCATCTTGCATCTTGCTCATCTTGCCGTCCTCGATTGCGCGCATAGTCGGTCCAGGGTCTTAACGTCACCCTAAAGATGACGTCCACTTCAGCTTGATGCGCCTCAATGGCGCCTGCGAGGCCCGATCCGGGCGGTTTTGGGGCAGTGTTAACAAGGCCTTGGGGCTTGCAGCCGGGACACTCCGAATTGTGGTGGAATAGGGAGCGGTCTTGCGCGTAATGTGGGCGGACCAAGCAAATGGAGGATCAGCTCTCATGGTGTCGAAGATTTCGGTGGGACTTTTCACGGCGGCCGCCTTGGCCATCGGCCTTTCCTCGGCCGCCATGGCCGATGCCAAGGCCGCAATCGAGGCCCGCCAGGCCTGCATGAAGGCCAATGCCGGCATGATGAAGGTGATGGTCCCCATCATCAAGGGCCAGAAGGCCTATGACAAGGCGGCGATCGACGCCGCCATCGGCGAATCGCAGAAGGCCTGCGGCGGCTGGGCCGGCTGGTGGGGCGAGGACACCAAGCCCGGCACCCCCGCCGGCAAGGCCGCGAAGACCGAGGCGAAGGCCGAGATCTGGACGGACAAGGCAGGCTTCGAAGCGGCCGGAGCGGCCTATGTGAAGGCTGAAGCCGCGGTGCAGGCAACAACCGACGAAGCCTCTTTCAAGGCCGCCTTCCCCGCGCTCGGCAAGTCCTGCCAGAGTTGCCACGAGACGTTCCGCCAGGCTGACTAGTCACCCGTGCGGCGCGGCGTCAGAAGCAGCTTGATCGCCCTGGCTCTGCTTGCAGTGCCGGGGCTCGCCGCCTTGTGGCTGCTCAGCATGCCGCGCCCGCTCACCGCGGCGGATGTTCCCCGGCACACCGCGGACATCGCCAATGGCGAGCGCCTCTACCATGCGGGAGGCTGCATCTCCTGCCACCAGCCCTCCTCCGAATTGGCCGGCGTGGAGGCCACCGTCCCGGCGGGCGGCGCGCCGCTGCACACGCCCATCGGCACGCTCTACCCGCTGAACCTGACGCCCGATGCCGAAACTGGCATCGGCTCATGGACGGACCTCCAGTTCCTCAACGCCGTGATGCGCGGCATCTCGCCCGAGGGCGAGCACCTGATCCCGGCGCTGCCCTACACCTCCTATGCCCGCATGAAGCCGGAGGACGTGCTGGACATCCGCGCCTATCTTGCGTCCCTGCCGCCGGTGAGATCGCCGGAGCGCGCGGCGGACATCACCGCACTGCCGCTCATCCGCCGCGGCGTGGGCTTGTGGAAGTGGGTGGGGCTCGACACCACGCCATGGAAGCCCGATCCCACGCAGTCCGAGAGCTGGAACCGCGGATCCTACCTCGTCAACGGCCCCGGCCACTGCCAGGAATGCCACACGCCGCGCAACATCTTCATGGCACTCGACACGTCGAAGGCCTTCGCCGGCGGCCCGCACCCGGAAGGCAAGGGCCGCGTACCGAGCCTGCTGGGCCTCATCGAACGCGGCCGCTACAGCGATGCCGCCGACCTCGCCTCGGCCCTGCAATATGGCGGGGCCATGGGCTATGATAAACTCTCATCGGGCGGCATGGGCCAGGTCCAGCGCAACATCGCGATGCTGCCCGAAAGCGACATCCAGGCGATAGCGGATTATATTGCGAGCCTGAAATAGGCCGTCATCATTCCTGCCACAACGCTGTCAGGAGCCATGGCGCAGACTTGCCTCTGTCAACTCACCAATGGAGGCAACAAATGCAGAGAACTGACGTCAACCCGTGGTCCTGGTCGCTGAACTACGGCTATGTGCAGGGGCTGATGCTCGAAGGGACGCGGCGGGAGCTGGTGTTTTCGGGCCAGACCGCGGTCGACGGCGAAGGCAACCCCCAGCACATCGGCAACATGCGGGGCCAGCTTGCGCTTGCGCTGGCCAACCTCGAGGCGGTGCTGGGTGCGGCGAACATGGGGCTCGGCAATCTCAAGAAGCTCACGATCTATACGGTGGATGTCGATGCCACCTTGCAGAACTGGGACGTCATCGCCGCAAGGCTGGGAGCCTGCGGCGTTGCTCCGCCGATGACGCTGCTTGGTGTGTCGCAGCTGGCGATGCCCATGCTGCTGGTGGAACTCGATGCCTCCGCCGTGGACTGACGCCGCCCCGGCCGGCTATTCTGCCGCTACCTCCGCTGGGCCTGACCGGCGGAGGCACTAAGGCAGTTGAAACCGATGCGCCGCGCCGAACGACTGTTCAGACTGGTGAATGAGCTGCGGACCCGCAGCGTCACCCGCGCAGAGGACCTTGCAACGCATTTCGAGGTGAGCCTCCGCACCGTCTATCGCGATATCGCCCATCTGCAGGCCTCGGGCCTGCCCATCGAGGGCGAGGCCGGGGTGGGCTATCTGCTCCGGCCGGGCTTCGACCTGCCCAATGTCACCTTCACCCATGAACAGGTGGACGCGCTGGCCATCGGCCTCTCCTTCGCCGAAAGCCTCGATGACGAGGGCCTGGCCGCCGCCGCCCGCGAGGTACGGTCCAAGCTGCAGGCCAGCCTGCCCAGACCCGAAACCCGGCGCCTGGCGGATGCGCCTTACTTCTCCTTTCCGCACACTACCGGCAGCCCGGCCCATGCGAAGCTCATCCGCACGGCGATCCGGGAATGCCGCTTCGTCGAAATGCTCTATGCCAATGGCAAAGGGCAGATTTCGACGCGCCGCCTGCGCCCCATCGCCGTGTGGAACCTGCCCGATGGCTGGATGTTCACCGCCTGGTGCGAGCTGCGCCAGGACTTCCGCACCTTCCGCCTGGACCGGATCGCCCGACTCGCAATGACGCCCGATCGCTTCGCACCCGATGACTCAAAGAGCCTCAAGGCCTTCAACGCGAAAGAAGGCTGCGCCCAGCCGGGGCCGCCGCAACGCTTGCTCCGACGAGAGATGGGCAGCTGAAAAGCACCTGCGCAAGTCGTCTTCTCCCGCTCCTTCAGCGGGAGAAGAAGGGACCCGTTGCGGCACGCAACGGGGAGATGAGGGGACGCCGGCACGATCATTTCCCGCGTCCCCTCATCTCCCCCAACTTCGTTAGGGCCCCCTCCTCTCCCGCTTCGCAGGAGAGGACGCTGGTACTTCAGAGTTTCGGCGACAGCCCCACGTCCTCCATCCAATGGTCGATCGCCGCCGCCGTCTCGTCCGGGTATTCGAGGGTGGGGAAGTGGCCGCAGCCGGCGAGTTCCACGTAGCAGCCACGGGCAATGGCGGCCGACATCTTCAGGCCATCGGCGGCGGGTGAAAACCTGTCATGCACGCCCCACAGCATCAGCGCGGGGCATCCGATCTCGCCCAGGCGCGGCCACAGGTCAGCGCGCCTTGCCAGCGCGTCCGACTGGCGGGTCATCGCGTCCGGCCCCAGCGTGGCGCACATGTCGATGAAGGCCCGGCGGGCGGCAGGCCCATTGGGGCCTTCCATATGGGCGATCATGTCGCCCATCTCCTCGGCCACCTGCTGCGCCTCGCCGGCGCGCAGGCGTTCCGAACGGCGAAGTCCCGCCCGCGGGTCCGCCACCGGTCCGGGGCTGGAGCCGATGACGATGAGGCCGCGCACGCGCCCGGGTGCGGCGAGTGTGGTTTCCAGCGCCACGCGCCCGCCGAAGGAGGTGCCCAGCACCACGAAATGCTCCGGCGCCTGAGTCAGCACCTGGGCAACGCAAGCTGCGAAGTCAACGCCATCGGCGATCACCGTGGAGCTCAGCACATTGGAGGGGAGCAGTGGCGCGATGCCGCCATAAAGCCGCCCGTCGCAGCCGAAGGCGGGGATCATCACGAGATTTGTCATGGCCGCCATCCTGCAACGGCGGGGTCCGCCTGAAAAGCCCCACATTGCCGTTGTCCGTACCGTGAGGGCTGGTACAAGGGCTGGCTTGACAACAACCTGCAGGACGAGCCCCGTGAAATCCCTCGACAAGAAGCTGAAGACCATCGCCGCCGGCAAATACACACGCAAGGACTTCATCCTCGCCGACGCCAAGGACCCGGACTATGCCTTCGGTGTCAAGGGCACCGGGGCGCACGATTATCTCGACCAGTCCGGCAAGCACCGCTCCATCCCCGAGTTCCGCCAGACCATCCGCGACATTGTCCGCCAGAAGCAGATGGACGTGATGCTCGGCGCGGTCTCCAACATGGAGGCGCTGATCGGGGAAGGCCTGTTCGACAAGTCGGGCGTCACGCCCGCCATCCGCGCCAATGACACCACCGACATCTGGCACCCGCGCGGCGGCCATTTCGCCAAGGAGCCGTCGCGCCCGTGGCGCACCGCGAATCTTTCCTATGTGAGCAAGTTCTGCGACCTCGGCCTCTATTCGGTGACCTTCAACAACATCCTCGAGCGCGACCTCGACACGGTGGCGCAGTACCGCGACTTCCGCCAGGACGCGGTGAAGCACAAATTCCGCCACTTCCTCGAGATCTTCAATCCCAACGCGCCGCAGAACCTGAGCGCCGAGGCGATGCCCCTCTTCGTCAACGACATGATCATGCGCGTGCTGGCCGGCATGGCCAAGGTGGAGCGGCCGCTGTTCCTCAAGATGCCGTTCAACGGAAGGATGGCGATGGAAGAGCTGGCAAGCCATGATCCGGGCCTCGTCATCGGCATCCTCGGCGGCTCGTCGGGAACGACGCGCGACTGTTTCGAACTTCTGAGCCAAGGCGAGAAGTCGGGCGCCAAGGTCGCCCTCTTCGGCCGCAAGATCAACTTGGCCGAAAGCCCGCTCGACCTCGTGGCGCTGTTCCGCCCGGTGATCGAATCGGAAGTGACGGCAGAGCAGGCGGTGAAGCACTATCACGCCATCCTCTCCAAGAAAGGCCTGAAGCCCAAGCGTTCGCTGGAGGACGACCTGAAGATCACCGAGCCCGCGCTCGAGGGCTGCCGGAAGTGACCAGGCGCGGCATCGTGCTGGCCGGCATCGTGGTGCTCGACATCGTGCACCTGATCGACCGCTGGCCCGCGGAGGAAACGCTGTCCTTCATCGACCGCACCGAGATGGCGGCGGGCGGCCCCCCGCACAATGCGGGCGCCGGGCTTTTGAAGCTCGGCGCGGAGTTCCCCGTCACGCTGCTCGCCGCCGCGGGCGATGATGCCTATGGCGAGATCATGCTGGCCAGTGCGCGGGGCTATGGCCTCGACACGTCGAAGGTCACGGTGATCCCCGGCGTGGTGACGAGCCACACCCATGTCATGTCCTGCAAGGATACAGGCCGCCGCACCTTCTTCGCGCAGCTGGGTTGCAACAATGTGATGACGGTCGAGCACCTGATGCCGCCCGAGAACTCAAACGCCAAGCTCTATTATCTCGGCAGCCCCGGAACCGCCCGCCACCTCGACGAAACCGATGGCTGGCGCGCCTTGCTGAAGGCGGCGAAGGCCCGCGGTATGAAAACCTGCCTCGAACTCTGCCCCGCACCTGCCGCGACACTGGCGAAGCTCGTGCCGCCCTGCCTAGCCCTGACGGATGTCTTCGTGGTGAACGACTACGAGGCCGCCAGCATCACCGGCCTCGACATGGCCCCCGGTGGCCGGCTCTCTTGGTCCGTCGCCGAAGAGGCCTGCCGCCAGCTGCTCGCCATGGGCGTTGCCGAACTGGCCTGTATCCACCACCCCGATGGCGCGGTGGCCGTGGCGCGCACAGGCGAGGTCTGCAAGCGCCCCTCGGTGAAGGTTGACCAATCCGAGATCGCCGGTTCCACCGGCGCGGGCGATGCCTTCTATGCCGGCGTTCTCTTCGGCCTCCACGAGGACTGGCCGCTGGACCGCTGCCTCGGCCTCGGCAACGCTGCCGCCGCGACGTCGCTCCATTCCCCAACAACTAGCGCCTCTATTCGTCCGTGGGCGGAGTGTCTGGAGTATGCCAGGGCGAAGGGACTGCGATCCTGGCAAGAAGCCCTCATCGCGTCCGGCCATAGAAACCCATCTGATCCTCGCGGCTGAACACCACGCCGGGGCGGTCGAAGTAGGAAAAAACCACAATCATCCGGTCCCGCCCGCCCTTCACGGCGCCCACCTTGTGGGCGGTGTTCCTGCCACGGAAGACGTTGAGCGTTCCGGCAGACAGCGTAAGCGACCTGACCTCCGGGTCCTCGCCGCGCAGCAGGCGGGCGACGCCGTCGTAGTTGGGGTCGCTGTCGCTGCGCAGGTCAGTGCGGTAGATGAACTCGCCGCCCTGTTCCGGCGCCTGCAGCAGCAGCGTGGTGGTGAATTCGCTGCGGTCGAAATGCCAGTTCAGCGCCTCGCACTCGCGGTAGGACATCACGTTCACCCTCGCGAGATCGTCGCGCGCCGGGAACAGCGCATCCTTCTGCATCGTTGCTGCCAGGAAGGTGACAAACTGCGACCACTCGTAGATCCACACCGGGACCGACTGCATGATCTGGTCGGCGCAAACCGTGCGGTTCACCGTCTCGCACAGGGCAAGTGCGGGATGGTCGGGGGCGAGGCCGGGCACGTCCTTGCGGAAATAGATGTTGTGGTTGCGGCGGTGGGTGAAGGACAGCGTCTCCATCACCGGGCGGATCTCGGCGATCGCTTGCTGCAGTGCGCCCGGCGTCACGAAGCCTTCGAGGTTGAACATGCCGTTCTGGGCCAGCTCGGCGCGGCAGCGCGCCACCAGCGCGTGCCATTCGGGCGTTCCCGGCCTGTCGAGCGGATAGCGGTCGAGATCGAGGATGTCGCGCATTGCCATGCTAGCTGCGATCCGCGAATAGGCGCGCCGCGTCCGTGATCGCCTCCCACACCGTCACCGCGAAGGTGCGCATCACGTAGATGTCGAAAGCGTTCTCAGCCGCGCAATGCACCGTGACGGGCGTGTGGTGGATCCCGGTCAGGGCCACGCCGCCGGGCGTGAAGACCGATGGATGCAGGTCGACCGGCATGAGCCGCGACAGCGCCTCGCGCGCCGGCGCGCCCTCCAGCGAGACGCGCACGCGGCTGCTGTTCAGCGGCGTCACAGCGCACTGGCCTTGCAGCTTCGCGGCCGCGTCATCCGTCTCGGGGCCGACAATCCAGAATTGGCCAGGGCCGAGGCGGAACAGCGTGCGCGCGTCATTCACCTGCGCCCGCGCCACTGTCTCAGGCAGCGGACCCACAACGGTGGAAAGCTTCGTCTCGAAGTCGGGCGAGAGGCCCGCGACCTGCGTCAGAGTGAAGCCGGGGCGCTCCGCGATCTTCAGCGTGCTGCCCACATAGGGCTTGGCGCTTGCCAGAGCCGATCTGCGCTCAAGCATGGAGGCGGGCTCCTTCCTTGTCGATGAAGTGGGGCGACACGATCTTCAGCCGCGCCTGCTCGTTCTTGAGCGGGAAGGCGGCGATGATCTCCTCTCCCTCGTGGCCGAGGCCACCCTTGTAGAGGCCGAGCGCGATGAACGTGTTGAGCTCCGTCGACCACGTGACCGAGGTGATGTAGCCCCGCCCATGGCCCTTGATCTCGTCGGTCGCGGCAAAGAGGATCGACCCGCCGCGCAGCTTCTTGTCAGGCTCCATCAGCTCGAGGCCGACGAGGCTCCAGCGCTCCGGGCTCTGGCAATCCTCGCGGAAGCGGAGCGCGCGGCCCACATAGTCCTTCTCTTTGCCGGCCATCTTGCCGAGGCCAAGGTCATCGAGCGTGTTGCGATGGTCTAGCTCGAGGCCCGCCACATGGCCTTTCTCGATTCGCAGGCTCGCCAGAGCCTCTAGGCCATAGGGCTTGATGCCGGTGGGTGCGGCCGCCTTGAGGATATGCGCCCACAGACTGATGGCATAGTCCGCCGCAACATGGACCTCATAGGCGAGCTCGCCCGAGAAGGACATGCGCAGCAGGCGCACGGTGACGCCCTCGAACGGGAAGTCCTTGCAGCCCATATAGGGCAGCGCGTCGTTGGAGAGGTCCTCGGCCGGGAAGGCCAGCTGCAAGGCCTCGCGCGCCTTGGGGCCAGAGACGGCCATGCCTGCCCACTCGTCGGTCAGCGAGGCGACCTGCACGTTGAGATCCGTCCAGTGGCACTGGAGCAGGTATTCGAGCCAACTCATGACCTCGCCCGCCTGCGCCGTGGTGGTGGTCATGTAGAACTGGTTGTCCGAGATGCGCGCGGTCGTACCGTCGTCCAGCACGATGCCGTCGTCGTTCAGCATCACGCCATAGCGCACCTTGCCAACGGGCAGCTTGGCGAAGCCGTTGACATAGACGCGATTGAGAAACTCCGCCGCATCCGGCCCCTGGATATCGATCTTGCCCAGCGTCGAGACATCGGCAAGGCCCACGCCGCGGCGAACGAGTTCCATCTCCTTCACATAGGCTGTCTCCGGCGTCGCACCGGCCCATGAATAGAACCAGGCGCGCTTCCACAGGCCGGCATCGATGAAGGTGGCGCCGTTCTTCACATGCCAGTCATGGAGCGGCGACAGGCGCACCGGGCGGAAATGCGCGCCAACCGTGCGGCCCGCGATGGCGCCCATGGTGAGCGGCGCGTAAGGCGGGCGGAAGGTCGTCGTGCCCGCCTCCGGAATGGTGATGCCGCGATACTCCGCCATCAGCGCAAGGGCATTTATGTTGGAGGTCTTGCCCTGGTCGGTGCCCATGCCAAGCGTCGTGTAGCGCTTCAGGTGCTCGACCGAGCGGTAGCCTTCCTGGTGCGCGATCTTCACGTCCTTGATGGTCACGTCGCTCTGGAAGTCGACGAAAGCCTTGCCCTTGGCGCTGTAGGCCGGGGCCCATGTGGGCAGGATGGCATAGCTGCGGTCCGTCACGTGTTCCGGCGCGTAAACGGGCCGCGTCTTACCGAAACCGGCATAAGACGCGGCGGAGGCGCCCGCATTGCTGCCCTCGGCGATCGCTGCCGAAAGACCGTAAGTGCCCATCATCGCGCCCGCGCCATAATGCGAAGCCGGGAAACCGCCCGGCACGAAGCCCGCGGCCGCCTCGTCGAATTTCGGCTTGATGCCGCCGTGGGACGAGAGATGGACGACCGGCGACCAGCCGCCCGCCATACCCACCGCATCGCATTCGATGGTGACGGCATGGGCGCCGCCGAGCTTCACACGCGTGACACCCTTGGCCCCCTCGACATCGAAGATGCCGCTGCCCGGAAAGATGGCGATGCCCTTGGCTCCCGCGCGCGACAGAATATCCGCCGAGACCGATGCGCGGTGGTCCGCCACGGTGACTGCGACACCAGCCGTGGCGAGGTCGAGTGCGGCCTGATAGGCGGTGTCATTGTTGGTGACGATCACCGCGCGCTTGTCAGGCGCCACCGCGAAGCGGTTGGTGTAGCTGCGAAGGGCAGAGGCGAGCATGACGCCCGGCCGGTCATTATTGGAGAAGACCAGCGGCCGCTCGATGGCGCCCGTCGCCATCACGATGGTCTTGGCGCGGAGCTGGGTGAGCAGCATGCGCGCCTCGCCCTTCCTCGCATCGGGGCGAAGGTGGCTGCGGTTCTCCACCAGCACGGCGAGGTTGCCGTCATAGAGGCCCTGTACCGTGGTGCGGGCGCAGGTCTCGGCGTTTGGAAGGCTTTTCAATTCGCCGATGCAAGCAATGCGCCAGGCCTCATGCCCGGCATCATTTCCGGAGAGCAGCGAGCCGCCGAAGTCGGAGTCCTGATCGGCCAGCACCACGCGCGCGCCGCTGCGGCCCGCGGTCAGTGCTGCCGCGAGGCCAGCGGGTCCGGACCCCACGACCAGCACGTCGCAGAAAGCGTAGCGCATGTCATAGCGGTCAGGATCTGGAAGGCCGGTCGCCTTGCCGAGCCCCGCAGCCTCGCGGATGAAGGGCTCATAGAACATCCAGGAGCCCTTCGTGGGCCCCATGAAGGTCTTGTAGTAGAAGCCCGACTGGAACAGGGGCGACAGAATCGAATTCACCGCCATCAGGTCGAACCCGGCTGACGGCCAGGCGTTCTGGGTTCTCGCCACGAGGCCATCGACGAGGTCCACCATGGTGGCCGCGACGTTGGGCTCGGTGGTGGCGCCTTCGCCCAGCGTGAACAGGCCGTTCGGCTCCTCGATGCCGGCGGCCACAAGCCCACGCGGACGGTGATACTTGAAGCTGCGGCCGATCAGCACCTGGTCATTGGCGAGCAGTGCCGAGGCCAGCGTATCTCCCGCGAAGCCGCCGAGCGCCTTGCCATCGAAGCGGGCGGATACGGGCTTGGCGCGGTCGATGCGGCCTCCTTGCGGCAACCGGCGGAAACGCGTCATGACACCACCCCGCCGATCTCGTTGGTGGCGGTGTTGCGGGCAAGCTTGAACCAGCGGCGGCAGCCCAGCACATGCTGCCAGTACTCCGTGTGCGGACCTTTCGGGTTCTCGAACAGAAACACGTAATCATGCCACGCCTTGAGATCGCCCGTTCCATGGGCGGGGCGCTGCTTGGAGGCATCGCCGCCATAGCGGAATTCGGAGACGTCGCGGTCGCCGCAGTGGGGGCACGGGATCATCATTGCTTGTAGGTCCAGTTGCCGAGGCCGAACTCGTCGAGCTCCCGGCCCTTCTCGAAACGGTCGAGGGCGAAGTCGCGGACGAGCTCATGTTCCTGGTCATGGGCGATGGTGTGGGCGTAGGTCCAGCCCGAGGCGGGCGTGGCCTTGAAGCCCTGGTAGCACCAGCCGCCGTTGAGATAGAGGTTCTTGACGGGTGTGCGGCAGATGAAGGGGCTGCCGTCCGGCGTCATGTCCTGAATGCCGCCCCAGTGCCGGAGCAGGCGCAGCCGCGAGATGAAGGGCATGAGCGAGACCGCGCATTCCGCCACCGTCTGGATGCGGTTGAACTGGCCGCGCTGCGTGTAGGTGTTGAATCCGTCGATATGACCGCCGAAGACGAGGCCGCCCTTGTCCGACTGCGAGAGATAGAACAGCTCCGCACCCCAGGATACGACATGGTCAACGATCGGTTTGATCGGCTCTGTCACGAAAGCCTGCAGAATGTGGCTCTCCACCGGGAGCTTGAGGCCTGCCATGCTGGCCACATGGCTCGTGTGGCCAGCCACCGCGATGCCCACCTTGCCCGCATTTATCCGGCCGCGCGGGGTTTCCACGCCCGACACCTTGCCGTCATTGATGACGAAGCCCGTCACCTCGCAATTCTCGATGATGTGCACGCCCAGGGCCGAGGCGGCGCGGGCATAGCCCCAGGCCACGGCATCATGGCGCACGGTTCCGGCGCGCGGCTGCATGATGGCGCCATGGATCGGCCAGCGCGCATCCTTGGAATAATCGAGATAGGGCAGGAGCTTCCGCACCTCGCCCGCGTCCAGCAGCTCGGCGTCGATGCCGTTGAGCCGCATGATGTTGCCGCGCCGGGCGAAGACGTCCATCTGCACCGGGCTGATCGCCAGCACGATCTGGCCGCGCTGGGAGACCATGCAGTTGAAGTTCAGGTCGTGGGAGAGGCCTTCCCAAAGCTTCAGCGAATGCTCGAAAAAGGCGGTGTTGCCGCCGATCATGTAGTTGGAGCGGATCAGCGTGGTATTGCGGCCGACATTGCCCGAGCCGATATAGCTCCGCTCGATCACCGCGACATTGGTGATGCCGTGGTTCTTGGCGAGATAATAAGCTGTTGCAAGGCCATGGCCGCCGCCGCCGACGATCACCACGTCATAGGAGGATTTGGGTTCGGGCGACTCCCAGGCCTTCGGCCAGGGCATACCCGGGTCGAGGGCGTGGCGCGCGAGGGCTAAGGCTGAATAATGCTTGGACACGGCGGCGTTGGTATCAGACTTGGCCGCTCCTCGGCAAGGTGTAGAAACCTCACCTGCGGTGGCGCTCTGCCCATTCCGTGACGAGGAAGGTGACCAGCCCCAGCCCGGCAAAACCGCCCACCAGCGGAATGACAGTACCGTTGTAAAGCTGGCCGATGGAGCCCCCGGTCACGATGGCGATGAGGGAAGACAGCGACCCGATGATGGCCGCCGCCATGCCGGCGATGCGCCCCATCGGCTCCATGGCGATGGCGTTGAAATTGCCGAACAGGAGCCCGGAGCAGAAGAAGCTGAGGAACAGATAGCCCGCGATGAACCACAGGGGCGGCAGGCCTCCCGACAGGAGGCTCACCACCACGGCAATGGCCGCCAGCACCAGGAAGGCCCGAAGCGCATATTTCGACAGCCGGCGCATGCCCAGCCGCATGACCAGCCGCGCATTGACCAGCATCGCCAGCGCCATGCCGCCCGCAAAGAAAGCGAACCACAGCGCGAAATAGGCGCCCTGCCCATAAAGCTCCGCAAACACCTGCTGCGAGGTGCCGAGATAGACGATGAAGGCGCCGAAGACGGTGCCGGCCGCCACCGTATAGCCCATGGCGATGGGGCTCCGCAGCACCTCGCCCGACGCCGAAACGAGAGAGGACACGGCCAGCGGCGTGCGTTTCTCCCGCGGCAGCGTCTCATCCTGGCGGAACCACAGCCACAAACCGGCAATGATGCCCACCACCAGGAAGCCCACGAAAATGAAGCGCCAGCCGGCGAACAGCAGCACCAGCGTGCCGAGCGAGGGCGCAATCATCGGCACCAGCATGAACACCATCATCACGAAGGACATGACGCGCGCCATGGCCGCACCCGCCTGCCCATCGCGCACCATGGCGATCGACACGATGCGCGGCGCCGATGCGCCGAAACCCTGGGTGACGCGGCCCACCAGGATCATCGGGAAGTTGACCGCAAACAGGCAGATCAGCGCGCCCAGCGCATAAAAGGCGAGGCCGATGATGATGGTGGGCTTCCGGCCCAGCGCGTCGGACCACGGGCCATAGATCAGCGTGCCCAGCGTCAAGCCGCCGAAGAAGGTGGTGATGATGAACTGCCGGCTGTTGGGGTCCTCAGCACCCAGCTCATGCGCGATGGCGCCGATGGCGGGCAGCATTGTGTCGATCGACATCGCCACCATGGCGTTGAGCAGCGCCACGAGCAGGATGAATTCGACACGGAGCTTGCGGGTCCCGGGCATCACGTCACGTAGTTCAGCATGCGCAGAACGTCGAAATAGTGATTGGTCTCGAAGCGAAGCGTGCGGTTTCCGGCATGTTCCATGCCGGGATACCACTGGTGGCGCGCGGCCAGCACAGGATTGGAATAAGTGATCTCGGCAATCACGTGCTCCGGCATCGCGAGCAGCGACGCCTTGAGCTCGCCGCGCAGCGAGGTGGCCGCACCGTCCCGGATCGCCTTCACTGCCGCGGCAGGCGTCATCGAAATGGTTGACTGGCCGCGGCCCTGCTTCACCGCGCAGCGCCCAACATGCGGGTTCACCTCTTCGATTTCATCCATCAGCCCCTTGTCGCCGCTGACGAAGACCGTGGGCACGCCCAGCATGGAGGAGGCCAGCGCATGGATCAGATACTCCGAGGCGCGCCGGCCGTTGATGCGGATCTCGGCGGCGTCGAGCGAGAGGGTATGGGCGAGGCTGTTCTCCTCGGACCCCGCGGCGGCGTGATAGCCAATCATCATCACCGCATCGAATGTCTCGTCCAGCTCCTGCACCATGCCGAGCGGGTGCCCCTGCCAGGCGCGGATCAGCCGGACATCGGCGGGCAGCATGGAAGCGATGATGTTGCGGCCGGAGCAGTGGGCGTCCTTGACGAGGATTTCAGTCGCCCCCGCGATCTGGGCGCCTTCGATGGCGGCCACCGCCTCACGCGTCATCTGCTCGCGGAATTCCTGCCAGTCGGCATGGTTCTTCTCGGCCTCGTCCCAGTGGGTGATGCCGGCGCAGCCTTCGATGTCGACGCTGATATAGACCTTCATGTTCGTCCCCCAAATCACGGACCTTCATAGCCGGACTTGCCACGATAGGCGACTTCGCGGGAAGATGGCAGCCATGCGCATCGATAAAGCCCGCCGTTCCGTCTTCCTCGATCCGGTCGACCCCACTTTTTACAATGATCCCTACCCCGCCTATCGCGCGATCCGGGCGGAAATCCCTGTCTTTAAGTGGGAACACTATGGCATCTGGTGCTTCGCCCGCTTCGAGGATGTGAACGCGCTGCTGCGCGACCGCCGCTTCGGCAGGCAGATCCTGCACGTTGCCAGCCGCGAGGAGCTGGGCTGGGCCGAAACGCCGGACCATCTCAAGCCCTTCTACGACTTCGAATCGCACTCGCTGCTGGAACTCGAGCCGCCGATGCACACCAGGCTCCGGAGCCTCATCAACCGTTCCTTCCTGTCACGCCGGGTGGAGCGGCTCAGACCCGCGATCACGAGTCTCGCCAATGGTTTGATCGACCGCTTCGAGAGCCAGCGCGAGGCGGAACTGCTCACAGCCTTCGCGACACCCATCCCGGTGATCGTCATCTGCGATCTGCTGGGCGTTCCGGCAGAGATGGCGCAGCAGTTGCTGGCCTGGTCGCATGACATGGTGGCGATGTACCAGGCGCGCCGCGACCGGGCAATCGAGGAGCGCGCTGTGAAGGCCACGGTCGAATTCTCCGCCTTCATGCGTGATTACATCACCGAGCGCCGGAAACGGCCGAAGGACGACCTGCTATCAGAGCTCATAAGGGTGGAGGAACAAGGCGCCAAGCTGACGGTGGACGAACTCGTCACCACCGCCATCTTGCTGTTGAACGCTGGCCACGAAGCCACCGTCCATGCGCTGGGCAACGGCATCAAGTGCCTGATCGAGGAGAACATCCGCGACGGGATCGACGAGGCCTGCATCGAGGAAACGCTCCGATTCGATCCGCCGCTCCACCTCTTCACCCGCTATGCGCTGGAAGACCTCGACTATGCAGGGACCCGCCTGAAGAAGGGCGAGAGCGTGGGCCTCATGCTGGGTGCCGCCAACCGCGACCCCGCCCGCTTCCCGCAGCCGGACCGCTTCATTCCCAGCCGCGAGCCCAACCCGCAGGTGGCCTTCGGCGCCGGCATCCATTTTTGCATCGGCGCGCCGCTGGCAAGGCTGGAATTGCAGATCGCGCTGCCGCTCCTGTTCCGCCGCCTGCCCCGGCTGACGCTGGCAAAGCCGCCCAGATACCGGAATGCCTATCATTTCCATGGGCTGGAGGCCCTGAAGGTCAGTTTCTGAGGCGTCGTTTCCCGACCATCGCCTGACGTTTCCCTTCACGCCGCCAGGGCGAGGAGCGCGTAAACCACACCTCAGGTGAAAACTGTTCAACAGGCCTTTGACATGACCGACGTCCAGCCCGCATCCGCTCCGTCCTCCGGCCGCCGCGCCCGTGGCGGCGCCGATGCCCGCCGCGCCGCCCGCACCTCGACCACCGTCAAGCAGTCAGGCTTCATCCGCCGCGCCATCAGGTCTTATGAGCCTTTTACCGACGAGCAGCTGGAGCTGATCGAGACCAACGCCGAGACGGTGCTGCAGGAAGTGGGCCTCGACATCTATGAGGACGAGGAAGCCGTCCGCATGTGGAAGGCCGCCGGCGCCGACGTGAAGCCGTCTGCCAGCGATCCCAAGCGCTTCCGCCTGCGCTTCCCCAGGGGCCTCGTCCGCTCGCTGATCAAGACCGCCCCGCGCGAATATGTGCAATATGCCCGCAACCCGGCCAACAACGTGACGATCGGCGGCAACAACACGGTCTTCGCTCCCGTCTATGGCCCGCCCTTCATCCGCAACCTCGACGAGGGCCGCCGCTACGCCACGATCGAGGACTTCCGCAACTTCGCCAAGCTCGTCTATATGCTGCCCAGCCTTCACCACGCCGGCGGCACGTTGTGCGAGCCCGTGGACATTCCCGTGGCCAAGCGCCACCTCGACATGATCTACACCCACATCAAGTATTCCGATAAGCCCTTCATGGCCTCGGTGACGGCGGGCGAACGCTCGGCCGACTCGGTGGCCATGGCGGAGATGGTCTTCGGCAAGGACTTCGTCGACCGGAACTGCGTGATGACCTCGCTGATCAACGCCAATTCGCCTATGGTGTGGGACGGCGTCATGCTCGGCGCGCTGAAGGTTCTGGCGCGCGCCAACCAGGCGACCGTGATCTCGCCCTTCATCGTGGCCGGGGCCATGTCGCCCGTGACCACGGTGGGCACGCTCACTCAGATCCTGGCGGAAGCCTCCGTCGGAATCGCCTTCACCCAACTCTGCCGTCCCGGTGCGCCGGTGGTGTTCGGCACCTTCGCGGCCTCCATGTCCATGCAGTCGGGAGCACCCACCTTTGGCAGCCCCGAGCCCGCCATGGTCACCTTCGGTGCGGCCCAGCTCGCGCGCCGCATGGGCGTTCCCTTCCGCTCCGGCGGCAGCCTCTGCGGCTCGAAACTTCCGGATGCGCAGGCGGCCTACGAGAGTGCGAACACCATGTGGTCGACGCTGCTCTCGGGCGTCAATTTCTGCCTCCATGCCGCGGGCTGGCTCGAAGGCGGCCTCGCCTCGGGCTATGAAAAGCTGATCATGGATGCCGACCAGCTGACCATGTACCAGAAGTTCGCCGAGGGCGTGGACTTCTCCGAGAACGGCCAGGCGCTGGACGCCATCCGCGAAGTGGGCCCCGGCTCGCATTACCTGGGATGCGCGCATACCCAGGCCAATTTCGAAACCGCCTTCTGGCGTTCGGGCCTTGCTGACAACAACTCCTTCGAGCAGTGGCGCGACGAGGGGGAGAAGGACATCGTGGTCCGCGCCAACGAACGCTGGAAGCAGATGCTGCGCGACTATCAGGCCCCGCCGCTCGACGAAGGCATCGACGAGGCGCTGCAGGCTTTCATGGCCAAGCGCAAGGAAGTGCTGCCGGACAACGTCAGCTGAGCCGACGCGACAATTTCCTCCCAAACTTCCATGGCCGGGCCGCAACGCCTGGCCTCTTCTCTTCAGGCGGCTGCCAGCGGCTTTATATTGGAAACGTCGATCGTCTCTCGTGCGCGTGCGAGGTCCCAGGCACGCTGCAGATTCATCCAATACTCGGGTGTCGTGCCAAAGAACCGCGCGAGTCTCATCGCGGTATCGGCCGAAAGGGCCGTCTCCCCCTTCACCAGCCGCTCAATGCGCGTGCGCGGCACATGGATGCGCTTGGCCAGGGAAATGACACTGAGATTGAGCGGTGTGAGATAGAGTTCCTGAAGAACGTCACCCGGGTGGGATGGATTGACGAGTAAGGACATGTCTTCATTCCCTCAGTGATAGTCCACGATCTCAACGTTCTCAGGGCCCTGTTCGGTCCATCGGAAACAAATGCGCCACTGATCATTGATCCGCACCGAGTGCTGGCCGACACGATCACCCTTGAGATCCTCAAGGTGGTTGCCGGGCGGAAAGCGCAGGTCCTCCAGCACAACAGCGGCATCGAGGGCGGACAGCATCGCGCGAGCCCGCTTCACGAGGTCCGGAGGAAAGCCCTTTCCAAAGCGCCCCTTCAACGCCTCGGACGCAAGCTTACCTTTGGCGCTCACGATCATGGGCATCATGTATCATATCATGATACATGATGCAAGCATCATCCGGACGCCGGTTTCTTCAACTCCTTCCACGTGTGATATCCCACCCCACCCACCACCAGCGCCGTGCCCAGCGCGTGGGACCAGGTGAAGGCCTCGCCCAGCAGCACGACGGCGAAATAGATCGTGAGCAGCGGCGAGACATTGGAGATCACGGCGGTGGAGGTTGCGCCGATCTTCGCCATGCCGGCGTTGACGAAGAAGGACGGGATCACCGTAGCGAGAAGCCCCGTGCCCGCCGCCAATAGGAAATAGTGCCGTGACATCGAGGTATCGAGATGGCCGCGCACGATGAAGACATGGGCGAGCGTCGTCACCGCTGCGGCGGAGAGGGCCACGGAGGTGAAGAGCGTCGCCCCCATCTCGCCAATGTAGCGCTTGGCCATCAGCTGGTAGACCGCGAAGGCCACGGCCGAGCCCAGCACCAGTGCGGTGCCTAGCGGCACGTTGGAGCCGCCTTCCGAGAAATCCGTGGCGAAGACAACGGCGAGACCGAGATAGGAGATGAGCGCCGCGATCAGGCTCGTCCGCGCCAGCTTCATGCCGAAGAAGGCCGCCCCGATGAAGATCAGGAAGATCGGATAGGTGAAGAGCGCCAGCCGCTCCAGCTGGGCCGTCACGTAGAGGAGCCCGCCGAAATCGAGGATCATGGCAAGATAATAACCGATGAGGCCGATGCCGATCGCGCCCAGCACCGCGCCGCGGCGCGGCATGGGCCTGCCCTCGGCCTTGCGCCGCGCCACTTCGAAGGCGCCCACCACCACGAAGACGGGCAGCGCGAAGACCATGCGCCAGGCCAGGATGAGGAGCGCATCATAGCGCTCCTGGTAGGCGAGCTTGATGAAGATGGCCTTGGAGGCGAACAGCGCCGAGCCCGCGGCGACGAGCAGATAACCGATAATGAGGGCGCGGCGGTCCATCCCCGCTCTCTATACCGTGCAGACCTGCCCGTCAGCCAAGGCGATTGCAGTTCTGGCATGCGGCGATAGGCTGGCCCCGACAGGAGAAAGCCATGCCCGCCCTTCCCCTCCACTTCCGCTCCGCCACCGAGCTCGCCCGCTTGCTGCGCTCAGGCAAGACCACCGCCTCCGCCCTGCTGGAGGATTGCCTCGGCCAGTACCAGGCCCACAACAAGGCGCTCAACGCCGTGGTGGTGACCGACATCCCGCGCGCCAAAAAGGCCGCCCGCGCGGCGGACCGGCGGCTAACGGCCGGAAAGCCCATCGGCCCCTTCGACGGCGTGCCGATGACGGCCAAGGAAAGCTTCGACATGAAGGGCCTTCCCTCCACCTGGGGCGACCCGCGTTTCAAGGACAATATCGCCTCCACCGATGCGGTGGCCATACAGCGGCTGGAGGCGGCAGGTGCGGTAGTCTATGGCAAGACCAATGTGCCCCTCATGCTGGCGGACTGGCAGAGCTACAACGCCATCTACGGCACCACCAACAACCCGTGGGACCTGACCCGCGCACCCGGCGGCTCCTCGGGTGGCTCGGCGGCAGCGCTCGCCACCGGCATGTCGGCCCTCGAGATCGGCTCCGACATCGGCGCCTCGATACGCAATCCGGCGCACTACTGCGGCGTCTATGGCCACAAGCCCACCTGGGGTGTCGTGCCCTATCAGGGCCACCTGCTGCCGGGCGTGGTGCAGCCGGGCGACATCACCGTTGCCGGACCGCTGGCCCGCTCGGCGCGCGACCTCGCGGCGATGATGAAGATCATCGCGGGACCCGTCGGCCCCGATGCCCGCGGCTATGCCCTCATCCTTCCGCCCGCGCCGCAGAAGACGCTCAAGGAGTTCCGCGTAGCCGTGATGGTTACCGACGAGCAGTCGGAGGTGGACTTGAGCGTTCAGGACCTGATCGGCAAGCTCACCCAGTTCCTCGGCAAGCGGGTGAAGAAGCTCTCCACCACCGCCCGCCCCGCCTTCACCACGAAAGAGGCGATGGACGTCTACATCGCGCTGCTGCGCTCGGCCACCAGCCGCCGCCAGTCGGATGCGGAGTTCGCGGCCAATTCCGCCAGGGTCGCGGCCTCCGATCCGAGGAATGACAGCTACCTCATCAAGATGCTGCGTGCCTATGTGCTGCCGCACCGCGACTGGCTCAGATACAACGAGCGCCGCCACCAGATGCGGCTCCTGTGGGACCAGTTCTTCAACGACTGGGACGTAATGATCTGCCCCGCCGCGGCGTCTGCCGCCTTCCCGCACGACCATGCGGGCGAGCGCCACGAGCGCACGATCCCGGTGAACAACAAGCGCGTGCCCACCACCGACCAGCTGTTCTGGGCAGGCTATTCCGGCTGCTTCTACCTGCCCTCAACGGTCGCCCCGATGGGCCTCACGCCGCAAGGGCTTCCAGCGGGCATCCAGATCATCACGCGGGCATATGGCGACATGACCTCCATCCGCTTCGCCGAACTGCTGGAGAAGGAATACGGCGGCTTCGTGCCGCCGCCGGGTTATTGAGCGGCCAGCAAGGACCTCGATCACTCAAGGCTTGTCCGTTCCCGCCGCCGCAAAGGGTGCGCGTATCTTCGCTGTCGCCGCCGGGAAGTCGGCAAGCGCCGGGCGAGAACGATCATACAACGGTTCCTTGAGGTCGAACTCGAACTCGGCGAACTGCGGCGTCAGCCTGGCAAGGCTGATGTAGGCCGGTGCTGGGGACTTGTCGTAGGGCATGCCGGCAGGCCATGGCACGACCTCGAAGTTGCGGCGAAGGAGCCGCGGCGGAAAGCTATCGAACCATTTTCCAGTTCCCTTCTTCGATGCGATGACAGCCTCCGTGTCCGCCGCGGACCGGGCGCCCAGATCGGCGAGAAGGCCCGCCAGCAGCGTATCGACGATCGCGTTGAAGGCCGGCACGGAAGCCGCGCCTCCGCCCTTCAGCGCCATACCGCCGATGTAGGTGCCAAGGAAATTCGACACCATGTCCTCCGGCGAGAAGGACGAAAAGTCGTCCTTTGCCTCATAGGTCCGAAGTTCATGAGCCCAGGAATCCACAAAGGCAATGGCCTCGGCAAGCAGGACCTTGTCGGACGGCGAAGACAGCAGGCGCGCCACGCCTTCCCGGCAACGGATGACCGGCACTTCCTTCTCGATCTCGTCATAGACATGCTTGGTGAGATCGACATGATCGCGGATATGCCCGATATCGATCAGCCCGGCCTTCTCCGTATAGACATAGCCGCAATTGCTCGTGCTCGAGGAATTGTACCGGTGGCCGGTCACGCTGGCGGGCTCGATGGCGTCATTGAACATCAGCGCGCAGCACCACCTATCCGCGGGCGGAGGTGATGCCGAAACAGGAGATGGAGCCGCCGCCAGGATCGTATCCTGAATCGCCTTGTTGAGAAGGCTGTAAGGCCCACCCCCGCCACCAGAACCGGTCAGCGCCACGTCAGCCGCCTGGGCTTCGCGGCTGGTTGTCTGTCCTCCGCTGCCTGCGCCGCCGCGTGGTGCCATGCCGCTGCTGGGGGTTGGCGTGCCTCCTCCCCCTCCCGGAGCGGGTGAACCTGACTGGGGCCGGGCATCCATCGCGGCGCCGTGGTTGATCAGCGCCCCGGCATTGGACGGCGTATTGGCGACGCCGGGCTTGGCCGGAGCCCCACCTGCCGCCGCACCACCAATGGCGCCAAGCGCGCTCAGGCCAGCGCTGCCGCCGCCCGTCATGGCGGCGAGTGCCACCTGTGCGGCGATCTTCAGGACCTCTGTCAATTGCTGGGCTGCCACCCTCTGCGCCTCGCCCGCTGCACCCGTGGCGTTTGCGGCACCCGCCTGTGCGGCCTGCAGTGCCGCGCCGACGAGGGCGCTCGTCTGGGCGAGCCCGCTCATGTCGCGGAAGATGCCGCCATTGGCGACCGCGGAATAGAGGGGCCCTAGCCCTGCGGGATCAGGCAGCGACGGCGGGTTGACGATGTTGACGATCGAGCCCTCGAGTGCGCCCGTCTGGGGCGTCTTGTCATTCGCCTTGCCGCCCGCACTGAGCGGGCTGATCTCGGAGGGCAGGATGGGAATGGGCGAGTCCTGCCAGTTCCAGAACCGCGTGATGTCGAGCTTTTCGGCCGCGTTGGAACGGCCCAGTACGGCTTCCGCGAAAACGCCGCCGCTGGGCAGGGGCACCATGTCCTCCCGCGGGGTGGCATCCTCGCCGAGCTTTTCTTGCAGCGCCTCCCACGCCTCCGTGCCGAGGTCGCCATAGAAGCGGAACACGAGGTAGTTACCCGAGACCGCCGCTGGCACGGGGTCGATCACCTCGATCAAGCGCTGGCCGCCGAGCCTGTAGGTACCCAGCAGCGTGGTGATCGCCGCCGAATCGAGCGAGCGCCAGATGGCGGAGGAATAATGCAGCGCATTTTCCTCCAGATGCGCGATCAGATCGCTGTTGCCGATGGCGGGAGTCATGACGAAGGCGGGCGTCACCTTCTCCTTGCGGCATTCAATGCTGACGCTCAGGGCCATCACAGGCACATCCAGAGCATAAGACCACGGCTTGCCGTCCGGCTGGCGCCCGTCGAAGGAGAGGAGGAGTTCGATGACCCCCTCGAATTCACCCTTCTTCTGGATGAGATCGATCCGCGCGATCTCGCGGGCATCCACTTGCGGCAGGCCAGCGCCGAATCGCCCCGTCCAGGCGCTATGCGCCTCCTTGCGGTCCCCAATGGGGATGACGCTGCGCGCGCCATTCGCCATGGTCACGGCGACCCCTGAGAAATTATCGAAGAAGGCCTGATCGGACGATCCCACCTGGAAGAATTTCAGCTCGCTGAGCGGCAGGTTGATCACGGCATCCGCCGGGTTCCCAACCTGAAGGCCAAGCGTCTTGCTGACCTCCGTCAGGAAGGCGCGGTTCCACAACAGGCGGCGCGGCGCGGCGATGGCGAGCTGGCCCGCGCGCGCCATGGCAAGCGAGCGCACCTCCGGCGTCAGCCCCACTGCTGCGATCACGCTGCGATAGCGGCGGATGACAGTTTCGCTGAAGGTCACGAGCTTCATCGGCAGGAACAGCGCCGACGTGGCCCGCGCCACCTCAAGCACCACGCGGTAAACCTGCACCACCTCGAAATAGAGCACGCTCAGCGCATGCATGTGATTGTAGTTGGTGACCACACGGGTCGAAAGCTTCTCGCTTTCGGACTGGGAGCTTTCGGTGACCGCCGTGGCACGGCGGTTGCGGGTGCTGTTGGCCGCCTGCTGGGTGCGGTCGGAGACGTTTTGCATCATCTCGCCCGTCAGCGTGCGTTCGCCCGATGAAGAGGCGCGCGAGGAGGCCCAGCCGGTGTTGGTGGAGGTGGCGGAGGACGTGCCCGTCGAGCGCACACCCACCGAGGCGGTGTCGCCGCCGAACACCGCCGCCTCCAGGACGCCGAGCAGCCCCGGGGTCGAGGCCGCGACCCCCGCAGAACCGGCGGTTTCGGCCGTCTGACGCGCGGTGGCGGTGGTGGAGGACTCGGAAAAGCCCTGTTGCGCCTCGCGCGCCACGGCGGAGGTGACCTCGCTGATGGAGCGGTTACGCTCGACGCTGGCGCTCAAAGCCTCCATCTGTTCTGTGAACTCGTCGCTCGAGGCACGCACGCGGCGCGTCCAGTCCACAAGTGCGATGCGCGTGCTCTCCCCCGGTGCCAGCGCCAGCGAGTGCAGCAGCTGGCCCAACGCCAGACCATGCTGGAACCAGCTCTGGCGGTAGGTCAGGATGGCACCTACCGCCGGCTGGGCGATCAGCGTCGCGGCCACGATGTCGGCCACGTCGATGCCGCCCGCATTGCGGATGTCGAAGCTCTTCTTGAAGAGAAACACGTCATCAAGTTCGACGCGGGGCGTTCCGCCGTTGCCGTTCCAGTCCGGGACCATCATCCCCAGGTTCAGATCCAACCGGGGCCGCTCATCCTCGTCCACGGGCTCGAGCACATGGTCGAGAACCAGCACGTCGTACTGGACGCGCTCGGTCGCGTATTGGCGCGCCGTGGGCACGAGTTCGGCGGGGCGCTCCGGGTCGTCAGTCAGCTGATTTGCGAAGCCATAGGCGTCATTGAAAATGCGCCGTGCAGCCCGGTACGGCGGCCAGGCGGCAAGCTCACGCACTGTTACCGTGCCGAAGGCCGTGGCCATGGCTTGGCCCAGTTGCGCATCGACGATGCGCAGCGCCGTCAGCGGCTGGTCGGCCAGTTCGGCGAGGGTGAGATCCGCGACAGTGGAATCGATCATGTCGCGCGAGACCGCCATCGCCCGCATCGACTGGACGCCCGATGCGGCCTCCACGATCGCCCGTGCCGTGCCGAACAGCATAGATGCGCCGAGATCAAACACGCTCTTGACGCCAAGACCATCCAGAAGCGCCACCGCCCCGACGGAAACGGAGAGTAGCGCTCCCACCGGCCTGGCCAGAAGCTGAACCGGCGTGTCGGATACGTATTGCTGGCGAACCGGATAGCTGTCCATCGCTTGCTCCCACCGTCTTATTTACCTAACGATAGGACCCTAACAAATGTATGACAAGAACGTTTCATAGCAATGCTTTTGTCGAAACCGGGGGTAGTGCCAGATGGCGGGCCTGTTACCGGATCGTCCCCAGCAGGAAGGCTGCCTCCCGCTCCCACACGCCCCTGTCGAACACCGCGTCATGCGTGCCGCCCGGAACGATCACCAGCTGCTTTGGCTCATTGGCCATGGCGAAGAGGGCACGGCCCTGGGCCACCGGGACGATGGTGTCCGCGTCGCCATGCTGGATCAGCAGCGGCGCCTTCACTTTTCCGATGTAATCGCGCGAGCGGAACTGGTCCTTCATCAGCAGGCGCACCGGCAGCCACCAGTAGGTCTCCGCCGCGATGTCGACGGTTGCGGTATAGGGCGCCTCCAGCGCCACGGCTGCGACCGGCTTCCGCGCGGCCACCTGCACCGCAACGCCGGTGCCGAGCGATTCGCCGAGCAGCATGATCTGCCGGGGTGAAACGCCCTTGGCGATGAGGAACTCATAAGCCGTCAGCGCATCGGTGATGATCCCCTGTTCCGAGATCGCACCCGTGCTCGCGCCATAGCCGCGATAGGAGAGGAAGAGCACGCCGAAGCCCTGCGCCTGCAGGAAGGCGAAACGTTCGCTGCGGTCGGCGATCTCGCCGCCATTCCCGTGGAAGAACAGTACGGTGGGCTGGCCCGGCTGGGCGGGGGCGTACCACAGCACGATGGTCTCGCCGTCGGGCGTCTTGACCCGCTCCTCGGTAACACCCGAAAGGCCCAGCGCTTGCGGCGGCGTGCCCTTGTGCGCGGGGTGATACTGGAAGCTGCGCTGCTGCAGATACATGAAGCCGGCAATCGCCACATAAGCCAGCACCGAGAGCAGAATGACGAACTTCAGCATTGTCAGGCCAGCGACAGGAAGCGTCCGGCCAGCATCACGAGGTCGCCGTCCGTAGGATAGCGCAGCGTCGACTTGCGCATTGGTGCGTTGGCGGGGGCCGCCATCTGCGCCGCCAGCGCCTCCGGCATGACGTCTGCCAAGCCTGGCGCCACGGCTATGCCGCTCGCCCGCACGATGCGATCAAAGGCCGGCACCGGATCATCTCTTCCCATAGCCTTTGCTACGCGGGAGAATGCCGCCGGATTACCCTCCGCCACCCAGCCGATCGTGGCGAGCATCGCAAGCCCGGTGGCGCGGCCATGCGGAATGGCCGCAAGATTGGCTACGGCATGCGAGATGTTATGCGCCAGCGCCGTGCCGCAATTGTCGATGCCGATCCCGCCATAACAGGAGGCGAGCAGCATGGCGCCGCGCGCCGCGATGTCTTGCGGGTGCGTGACCGCGCGCTCAAGGTTTCTGGTGATCAGCCGGATGGCCTCGAGGCAATAGAGATCGTTGCCGGGATTGGCCTGCTTGTTGGTGGCGGCCTCGATCGCATGCACCAGCGCATCGAGCCCGGAGCCTGCCGTCACCGCGGGCGGCAGCGCCACGGTGAGTTCGGGATCGAGGATCGCCACATCCGGCTTCAACTCCTCGCCCCAGGCCCAGACCTTCGCCTTGCCAGCATCGGCATAGACCGAGACGCGCGTCACCTCGGAGCCGGTGCCCGCCGTGGTCGGCACGGCGATGATGGGCAGGCGGTTTCTGGGCAACGGCGTGGCGCACAATGCATAGGCTGCGGCTCCAAGCCCCGAGACCGCGCAGCAGGCGGCAAGCTTCGCGGTGTCGAGCGCCGAACCGCCGCCGAGCCCGATTACCGCCTTCGCCCCATGCTTCCGCGCCAGTGCCGTGGCCGCATCGGCATCGGCCACCGAAGGCTCGCCGGCGAAGCCGTCATAGACATGCGACTCGAGGCCGGCCTTCATCAGCAGATCCTGCGCCAGCCCGGTAAGGCCGAGGCCCTTCAGGACGGGGTCGGCCACCAGCAGCACAACGGCCTCCCGGCCGGCGCGGGCCTGCGCGAGGGGGACGAGGTCGGCGAGGCGGCCAGCGCCGAAGCGGATTTCGGGAATAAAGCTCAGCGTGAAGCCGGACATGAGGCGCTCATTGCAAACGTCACGTGATGCCCGGGCCGGTGATCTCGCGCACAAGCTTGCGCAAGATTGCTTCGCTGTAGGCATCATAATCGTTGGCGGGGATGACGAAATGGCCGGGTCCGCCCGCCACATTGCCCTCGAAATAGGTGTTAAGTGTCGGCCACTCGTTGAGGATCGTCAGACCGTTGATGGTGATGCCCTGCGCCACCACGCGGTCTCTCACCGGGGCCACGGGCGGGCCGCTGTTGTTGCGGCCGTCGGTCGACACGTCGATCGCCATGCGCTCGGCGGCTGGCGCTGCCGCGAACAGGCTGGCGGAGAAGACGAGTGCTGTGGAGAGCGACGTGCCGCCTTCCGTCAGCTGGCGCCGGGTGTGGATGAAGATCTGGCCCAGCTCATCGGCATCGGCCCCGCCGGAGACGATGGTCCAGGGCAGCACAACGCGCTGGTTGCGGTCGTCTGACCACTGCACGGCGGTGACGGCAATGCGCTGGCGCACGCCCTGCGCGATCGCCTTCTTCACGGCCTCGTTCTGGAAGGCTTGCCCGAGGCCGCGCATCTGCACGGCGAATTCGTGCGAGTCGACGCTGAAGGAACAGTCGATCGCCAGCACCAGTGCGAGGTCGACCTGGTAGTCATCGGCGCGGCCCGCAGGCAGCGGCATCAGGAAGCAGAAGGAGACCGCAAGGCCCAGGAGCCAGCACGCGACGTGACGAAACCCGCGGCCGGCTGCCATCACCTCACCTCAGTGCCGGAACTCGGCGAAGTCGAGCGCGCGGCAATCGGCGGCCTTCCAGCCCACCTGCACCTCGCGGCCCTCGGCCACGTCGTTGGAAGCGCCCTTGTTCGGCACCTTGACGATGAAGTTGCTGTCGCCCGCAACCTCTAGGCGGGCGCGGACGTGATCGCCGAGGTAAATCAGCTCGGCGATGCGGCCCGGCAGGATAACGTCGGCTGTCTGGACATTGGGGTTGATCTCGACGCGCTCGGGGCGGACGGAAAGCAACGTGCGCCCACCCTTCTCGCGCGGGCCGATGGCCAGCGCCTTCACCATCTCGCCCGTCTCGAGCTTCACGGTCGCGACATTGTCGGCGCCGATCTCGGCCACCGTGCCCTTGAGCTTGTTGTTCTCGCCGATGAACTGCGCCACGAAGGAATTGACCGGACGCTCATAGAGCTCGGCGGGAGTCGAAAGCTGCTGCACCACGCCATCGTTGAACACCGCGATGCGGTTCGACATGGTCAGCGCTTCCGACTGGTCATGCGTCACATAGACCATCGTGACGCCCAGCCGCTCATGGATGTGCTTGATCTCGTATTGCATCTGCTCGCGCAGCTGCTTGTCGAGCGCGCCCAGCGGCTCGTCCATCAGCACGAGGTCGGGCTCGAAGACCAGCGCGCGCGCGACCGCGATGCGCTGCTGCTGGCCGCCCGAAAGCTGTCCGGGGCGGCGGTTGCCCATCTGCGGCAGCTCCACCATCTTCAAGACCTTTGCGACGCGCTCCTCGATCTCAGGCTTGGGCACGTTCCTCACCTGCAGCGGGAAGGCGAGGTTCTCGTTGATCGACATATGCGGGAACAGCGCATAGTTCTGGAACACCATGCCGATGCCGCGCTTATGCGGCGGCACGTTGTTGATCGGCTGGTCCTTCAGGTAGATCTCGCCATGGGTGGCGGGCTCGAAGCCCGCGAGCATCATCAGCGTCGTCGTCTTGCCGGAGCCCGACGGACCGAGCATGGTCAGGAACTCGCCCTTGGCAATGTCCAGGTTGAGGTTCTTCACGACGAGGGTTTCGCCGTCATAGCTCTTCTGCACATTGACGAAGCGAACCATCGCGTCGTTGACGGCGTCCTTGGCCATTACCCTGTGTCCTCACCCTGTACGTATTCTATAGCTCCTTGAAAAAATATCATAGGGCGCGGGCTTAGGGATGCAAGTCCCTCCTGCGCCGCGCCCCATGAATTCAGTTCGTGCCTGGCGCGAGATCAGCGCTTATTCTTGGCGGCCTTCTTCGGCGCCGCCTTCTTCTTCGACCCGCCGCCGGCTTTCACGATGAGGTGCTCGGGGCCATAGGGGAAACCGGTGATGTTGCGGTTGCCCTTCTCGGTGATGACCAGGATGTCATGCTCGCGATAGCCGCCGGCACCCTTCTGGCCTTCGGGGATCATGATCATCGGCTCCATCGAGACGACCATGCCGGGCTCGAGCACCGTGTGGCAATCCTCGCGCAGCTCGAGGCCTCCCTCGCGGCCGTAGTAGTGGCACAGCACGCCGAAGGAATGGCCATAGCCGAAGGTGCGGTACTTGAGGAGATCGTGCTTGGCATAGATCTCGTTCAGCGCCTTGGCGACGTCCGAGCACTTGGCGCCGGGGACGAGCAGCTTCTTGCCCTCGTCATGGACGTGGCAGTTGATCTCCCACAGGCGGATGTGCTCCTTCGATGCCGTCTCGGCGAAGAGCGTGCGCTCGAGGGCGACGTAATAGCCCGCCACCATCGGGAAGCAGTTGAGGCTCAGGATGTCGCCTCGTCTGATCTTCTTCGAGGTGACGGGGTTGTGCGCACCATCGGTGTTCACACCCGACTGGAACCAGGTCCAGGTGTCGAGCAGCTCGCCCTGCGGCCAGACCTTGGCGATTTCGCGCACCATGGCCTGCGTCGAATGCAGCGCCACCTCGTGCTCCGGCACGCCCACGGCAATGGCTTCCACGCAGGCCGCACCGCCGATGTCGGCGATGCGCGTCATCTTGGTGATGTGCTTGATCTCTTCCGCGCTCTTGATCATGCGCAGCTTCATCGAGGGAGCGGCGACGTCGACGAAGTCGACTCCGGGGAAGGCGTCCGCGAGCTGCTTCCTGAAGTCGAGGTTCACATGGTCAAACTCGATGCCGATGCGCTTGGCGCCCTTCATCAGGCCCTGGATGGCGACGAAGTAGTTTTCCTTCGACCAGTCGGTATAGGTAACGTTGTCGCCGAAGGTGCGGCGCGCCGGCTGGCCGCCGTCGATGGCGGCGGTCACCGAGGTCGCTTTGTTCGGCGTGATGACCAGGCCATACTTGCGGCCGAAGTAGCAGTAGAGGAAGTCCGAGAGATAGTTGATGTTGTGGTAGCTGGTGAACAGGCAGGCATCGACCTTGGCGGTCTTCATCCAGCCGCGGATGCCGTCCTGGCGGCGCTGCATCTCGGCGTCCGAGAAGGTCGGCTTTGGCTTCTTGCCATTGTTGCGATAGTCGACGAGCGCAGGACGTGCGAGGTTCATGACGGCGTTTTCCCGGGTTTGAAATGTACGGAATAACTTCCCCGAATGAGGCCTTGTGTCAAAAGACGATCCCTCACATACTCCATGAGTTTTCCTCATGGAGCCATCCCGGTGTCCCGCCTGCCCTCCCTCAATGCGCTTCGCTGCTTCGAAGCCGCCGCCCGCTCGGGCTCCTTCTCCAGGGCAGCGGAGGAGCTGAACGTTACCCAGTCGGCCGTCAGCCACCAGGTCCGCCAGCTTGAGCAGTGGTTCGGCCTTACCCTGTTTGACCGGCTGGGCCGCCAGACCATGCCCACCCAGAAGGGCCAGGACCTGGCCCGGTCGCTGGCGGAGGCCTTCGACATCATGTCCGCCGCCTGCCGCCGCCTCCAGCAGAGCGAACAGGGCCCGGCGCTCACCATCGCCGCACTCCCTTCCTTCGCCACCATCTGGCTGATCCCCAAGCTGTCGCAGTTCTTCCGGGAGCATCCGGAAATCTCGGTCAAAGTGGTCTATGCCTTCGCCGGTCACAAGATCGACTTCGACGAAGTGGATATCGCGGTGCTCTGGGGCCCCGGCGAATGGGAGGGCTGCCGCTCGACGAGGCTCCTGCCCGGCAGCACGGTGCCGATCTGCAACCCCATCTACCTCGAAAAGGAGGGTCCCTTCGACGTGCCGCAGGCGATCCTCGGCAAGCCGCTGCTGCATGACACCGACCGGCTGGACTGGCAGAACTGGATGCGCCATGCGGGCCTGAAGCACGCCGGCCCCTCGCCCGGCCCCATCTTCCAGGACTTCAACCTGCTGCGCGCCGCAGCACTGGCTGGCCAGGGCATCGCCCTCTGCCCCCGGAGCCTGATCGCCGACGACCTCGCCTCGGGCCGCCTCGTGCAGCTCTTCGACATCGACATCAAGCACGACTACGCCTACTCGATCATCGAACCCGCCTCCGGCATCGCCCGGCGGACGGAGGCGCTGGACACCTTCAAGGACTGGCTGCTGTCGACGGCGAAGGGGAAGTAAGGCCCGATCTATTCCTGTCCCCCACCGGGGGAGAGGAAAGGCCACCGCGCACATACCCAACCTGCCCATCCGGCATTGGCCATCCCCGCCAAATCCCGCTAGGCACTCCCCATGGCCACCACCCACATCGCCCCCGCCCGCGTCCAGACCACGACCTATGCGGTGCTCTTCGCCGTCACCGCGGGGCACCTGATCAACGACACGCTGCAGGCGCTGCTTCTCTCGATCTATCCGCTGCTGCGGGACCTGCACAACCTGAGCTTCGCCCAGGTGGGTTTCATCACGCTGGCCTTCCAGGCCACGGCTTCGGTGCTGCAACCGCTGATCGGGCATTACACCGACCGGAAGCCCTTTCCCTATTCGCTGCCCATCGCGCCCGCCCTGTCGCTGGTGGGCCTCGTGGTCGTTGGCCTTGCCCACAGCTATGAGATGATCCTCGCCGGCGCCACGCTCATCGGCATCGGCTCGTCGATCTTCCATCCGGAGGCCTCGCGGCTGGCGCGCCTCTCATCAGGCGGGCGCTTCGGCTTCGCGCAGTCGGTGTTCCAGGTGGGCGGCAATTTCGGCACCTCCATCGGGCCGCTGCTCGCCGCCTTCTTCGTCGTGCCGCATGGCCAGGGCAGTGTCGCATGGCTGGCGCTGCTGGCGCTGCTCTCCGTCGCGGTGCTGAGCTATGCGGCGAAATGGTATGCCCATCACCTCTCGCCCAAGAACGCGGCCAGGCGCAGCGCCGTGCCCGTGAGTCCGCTGCCGAAGCGCATGGTTGTCACCTCGCTCGCCGTGCTGCTCTGCCTGATGTTCTCGAAATTCGTCTACACCTCCTCGATGTCGAGCTTCTACACCTTCTACCTGATCGACACTTTCGGCCTCAGCCCCAAGGAGGCGCAGATCGACCTGTTCATCTATCTCGCGGCCTTCGCCTCGGGCACGCTGCTGGGTGGCCCCATCGGCGACAAGATCGGGCGCAAGGCCGTCATCTGGTTCTCCGTGCTGGGCGCGCTCCCCTTCACCGTGGCCCTGCCCTATGCCAACCACTTCTGGGCGGTGGTGCTCTCCGTGCCCATCGGCTTCATCCTCGCGTCTGCCTTCTCGGCCATGCTGGTCTTCGCGCAGGAGCTGATGCCGGGGCGGGTGGGCATGATCTCAGGCCTGTTCTTCGGATTGGCCTTCGGCATTGGGGCAGCGGGTGCCGCACTCCTGGGCATCGTGGCGGACTGGACCTCCATCGGCTTCGTTTTCCACGTCTGCTCCTTTCTGCCGGGTTTCGGACTCCTGGCGATGTTCCTGCCCAGCCAGAAGCAGCTTATGGCCGCGCAAGCTGCAGGTGTCGATAGCTAATTAACTTGTCCGGTTTTGGTAGCACATCAAATGTCCGCTTCTTGTCTTTTGTTCTCCTGTGGGACTGTGGGCAAGGCGGAGCCTTGTCCACATTTCCACAGGTGTTGCGGCTGAGCGGATTTAAG
>NZ_JADCDB010000015.1 GCF_020252395.1 Aestuariivirga sp. | reverse complement strand
GCTCGGACAGCGCCTTCTTCAGATCGTCGAGCAGGCCATCCTTTGAAAACAGGTCCCTGGGATCACGCCCCGCGAGAAGTCTGTCCAGCAGTTCCTTGTCGATTGCCATAGGTGGTTCTCCTCTCCATCACGATGGCCCCGTGCACAAGAGTCACGACAGTCCCCAAGGGCCCGCTTCGCGAGCGGCTTAACCCCCAGAACCTACACCACGCCCGGGGACAAGGGCCCTTTCAGACCTCCCCAAGGGGCCCAAACGACTGCACATATCGTGTGCTACCGACATTTCACCACAGGTAGGATTGGCGCGGCTGCCGCCCTGGGCTATAGGTGCGGGCACTGACGAAAGAGGTTGCCTCCATGAAATCCGCCCTGCTCGTCCCCGGCCTGTGTGCCGTTTTCGCAACGCCGGTCCTCGCCGGTACTTGCGACACCGACCTTCCCGCCCTCAAGTCACAGCTGTCGCAGAGCAGCGCCCAGGCGGACGTCACGTCCCAGGTTCAGGACATGGTAGCCCAGGCCGAAAAGCTCTGTGCCGCAGGAAACGAGGACGAGGCGGCCGACGTCATCGCGGACGCCACCGCGATGCTGGCGCGGTAAGGCGCGGGCAGGCTCCTCCCCGCCAGTGGCGGAGAGGAGCGTTGTCGTCACCGGGCGCTGAGGGAGGCGATGTCCTCCAGCAGCCCGCGGGTGCCGTTGTGGATGGTGAGCGACTGCACCTTGGAGGCGATCTGCTCGAGCGCCTCCAGTTCCTTCAGCCGCAGCATCGCCGGGTTTTCCGCCATGACGCGCGCCGTGTTGAGCAGCGAGCGCGTGGCGTTGGTCTCCTCCCGCCGGCGGATCACCTGGGCCTCGGCGTCCTTCTCGGCCGCCACGACCTTGTTCAGGAGGTCCCGCATGTCGCCCGGCAGCACCACGTCCTTGATGGCGATCCCCGCCACCTCGATGCCGATCGCCAGCATCTCGTAGCGCACCGCGGCCGCCGCCTCGGCATCGGTCTCGCCCTTGCGCGACAGGATGTCGTCCAGCGTCCGCGTGGCGAGCGACTGGCGGAAGGCATGCTGCAGCGACCGGTAGAGCGCGTCGGCATAGTCCTTCACGGCGCTCACCGCGCGTACCGGATCGGTCACGCTGTAGCGCGCCACGAGGTTGACGCGGATCGACACCTTGTCGCGCGTCAGCACCTCCTGGCCGGTCACCTCCATCGCGTGCTCACGCGTGTCGACGATCTTCACATTCACCGTTCGGCCGGTGTTCCAGAAGCTGTGCAGCCCCGGCTCCAGCGCGCGGATGAAAGCGCCGTCGATGAACAGAAGGCCGGTCTGGCCCTGCTCCACTACGAAGCGCTTGACGCGGTCGACCGAGCTCGCGGCGAGGAGGCGGCGGCTCAGCGCGTCCTCCACCTCCAGCGTGTCCGGCACGGCGATGATCTCGACCCGCCACGGACCGGCGTCCGTCCACAGCAGCAAGCGGCCATCCGGCCCCAGCACGCTGTAGAGCTTCCCGTCGCGGTACAGCACCGCGACTTCGGCCGCACTGGTACGCACCTCGGTGAAGTGTTCCGCCATCAGATTCGGACGGAGACGGATCGCCTGCTCATAGACACTGCGGAACACCGGCTCCTTGAAGGCATGGCCCTCGCAGGCGATCTTCCGGCGGAACGACCAGAAGCCATGGCGGCCCGGCCGCAGAATTCCCGCCAGCACGCCATCGATCAACAGAATGGCGCGTTCGCCTTCCGTCACGGTGATCCGTGTTCTGATAAATCTGGTCTTGGTCTCGATCATCTCAGTGTCTCCTTCATCAAGCGCGTCAGCGTCATCGCATGAGGCGGGTGGTCCTTCTTGGTTGGTTGGGTTAGGGGTTGCGGTTGTTGCGAACACCTTCCGGGGGGCCTTTGACCAGCCAGCAGCGGGCTGCGGCATGGCCAGTGCAGGGCCCAAAGAAGCGATCCTTCCTCCCGCAGGATGAAGGACGGCCCCAGGGCGCCGCACGGGCAACCGCCGCGGCACGGGCTGCCGGCCGGCGGCAAGCATCTCCTCCGCCCTTGCTCGCGCAGTGGCGTTGAAGCGTCACCGGCCGCCCCGGAAGGCTCAGTTGGACAGAACGAGACAGGGTAAGGCCTGCCGCGAAGAGGGATTCGAACCCTCTACCCACAGATTCGTAGTCTGTTGCTCTAACCAGATGAGCTATTCGCAAGTTGTGGAACGATGATGGGAGTCGAACCCAGTCACGCCGTGTGGCGTGCCTCCACCTGGAGTTTCACCTTCCTCTTTCCGTCAGTCCTGTTCCGGCCCTGCTACGCGCGTTCTCAGAGAGAGGCGCGGCGGCCAGCGGAAACGCTGCGCCGTATGGGCTCGGACGGTGTCATCCGGAACGGCGCTGCGGATAACAGCCTTCGCGCCCGGATACAACCGTGTTTATTACTTACTGTTTACTTTGATCGCGGCCTGTGGCGCGAAGGCCACAGCCCGTCAGGTCTCGAAGGCCAGCACCGCCAGGATGATGGCGGCGAGCGCCGAGATCCACACGCCCGACACCAGCAGCTCCATGCGCGGATAGAGCGACTGGTCGCCGCTGCGCATCATCTTGCCCGCCGTCATGCGGGCAAGCCCATGGCAGAGTGTCAGCAGCACCACGAAACCCATCTTGACGATGAACCAGCTGTTCGGCCCGTCCTGCGGCGGCAGGTTCAGCCACAGGCCGATGCCGGTGATCCAGATGGCGAGGATCACGATATCCCCGATGCGCGCCAGAATTCGGCGGAGGAAGGCCAGCGCGGCCCGCCGGTCGCCCGTCTCGCCCGAAGCGATCCTGATGTTGATGTAGTTGGCAATGCTCATGCCCGTGCCCGTGGCAATCGCAATCAGGTGGGCGATGAGCAGAATAGTCTTCATGTGGCGTGCGGCCCTCCCCCGGCCGGTGTCCGCTGTGCTTGTTCCCCGTCAGATGTCTAGCACGCCCGAACTGATTTGCACCGCCTGACCTGCCACCCGCACGGCACTGAGTTTCGCACCTGCAACATCGGCCTCGAGCCAAAGGTCGGAGGGGCGGCCCATTTCATAGCCCTGCTCGAGCTTCCAGCGGTGGGTTCCGTCCGCCAGTTTTTCCGCCGCAAGAAGCTGCGCGGCGAAGATCGCCGTGGCCGAGCCGGTGGCGGGGTCTTCGAAGGTGCCCGTATCGGGCGCGAACATGCGTCCGCGATAGGCCGTCGTGGGATCGTCGCCACCCTGCACATAGACATAACCCATCTGGCAGCCGATGGGCTTCAGCATACCCGTCCAATAGGGCTCAAGAGGCCTCGCCCGCGACAGCGCATCGCGGCTCTTCAGGGGGATGTAGAGAAAGCGCGGGCCGCCCTGGAAATAGCCAAGGCCGTGCCCGGCAAAACCGATCTCGGAGGGGTCGAGCGACAGGGCCCGCGCTGCTTCTTCCGGAGAGGGCAAGGGCTGTTCAACGGCGAAGGGCGTCACCGGTGCGGTGAACTGGGCGCGCGGCACGCCGCCGATGCGGCTTACCTTCACCGGCACGAGGCCCGCCACCTCCTCAAGCCGGATGACCGTCTCGAAGGAGCAGCCATCCTTGTATTTCTTGGCCGCCAGGTGAATGGCGCAGCCGATGGTGGGGTGTCCGGCGAAGGGGATTTCCGCCGTGGGGAAGAAGATGCGCACGCTGGCCGTGTTGGCGCCATCCGCCGGAGTCCTAACGAAGATCGTCTCCGACAGATTGAACTCGCGCGCGATGGTCTGCATCTGCCCGGTCGTGAGGCCATCGGCCTCCTCCACGATGGCGAGCGGGTTGCCGGCAAATTTGCGGCTGGTGAAAACGTCATAGGTGGTGAACGGCAACTTCATCGTCATTCTGTTCCGGGGCACGGTTATGAGACAGCGTACTGCGCTGGCTATGCCGCCGACTTGAACTCCGTGGCGGCTTCGGATGCAAGGGCCTTCTGTCCGGCCCTGATCTGATTGGGCGGCTTGCGCCCATGGCGATCTCGTCCGCCTTGGCTTTGAGGCGCCCGATCTCCTCGCCCCGCGGCAAGCGCTGCACGGCCGCCAGCGTCCCCTTCGCCGAAAACCGCAGCGGCGGCACGGCCATGGCCTCCGTCACACGCGGTTCCAACCCGTTCTTTCCGTCCATGCTCCACCTCGGTCCATGCGACCGGTAGCGCAGCAGACTATCTTAGAAAACCGTGCCCCGGCCCGGTGACTCCGTCACGGATCCATCACCCCGGCAAAGCGGAAGGCGAAAGGCGCCGTGAGGCAGAGGCGGAGGCCGCCACGTCAAGCACCCGCTTGAATTCCCCCCTTGACCCTTCCATCATGGTAAGGTCCATATCTCATGAACCAGATCGCACCCGCGCGGCTTCAGAGCTTTCCCGTGGAGGGCATGACCTGCGCCTCCTGCGTGCGCCGGGTGGAGACCGCCATTGCCGCCGTGCCCGGCATCGAGAGTGCGTCCGTCAACCTCGCCACCGAGCGCGTCGATGTGCGCCTTGCCGAACCCGCAACGGCGGAGGCCGTCATCGCCGCCATCAAAGGTGCGGGCTATGACGTGGCGAGCCAGACCATCGATCTTGGCATCGAGGGCATGACCTGCGCCTCCTGCGTGCGGCGTGTCGAAAAGGCCATCGACGCTGTGCCCGGCGTCGTCTCCGCCGCCGTCAACCTTGCCACGGAGCGCGCGACCGTGAAGCTGGTGGCCGGCACACCGTTCTCCTCCATCGAGACCGCCATCCGCCAGGCGGGTTATGAGCCGCGGCGTCTCGATGCGCTCGATACCAATGCGCATCAGGCTGCGAAGGACGCGGACTATGCGAAACTCAGGCGCGACTTTCTCATCGCCGCCGTCTTCACGCTGCCGCTCTTCGTGATGGAGATGGGCGCGCACCTCATTCCCGCCGTGGGCCACTGGCTGCATGGGTCCGGCCGCTTCAAGCTCTATGTGGTTTATTTCCTACTCGCCAGCATCGTGCAGTTCGGCCCCGGCCTGCGGTTCTACCAGAAGGGCGTTCCCAACCTCTTGAAGCTCACGCCCGATATGAACTCGTTGGTGGTGCTGGGCTCCACCGCCGCCTGGGGCTATTCGGCGGTGGCCACCTTCTGGCCCGCGCTGCTGCCCGCGGGCACGGCCAATGTTTATTATGAGGCCTCCGCCGTCATTGTGACGCTGATCCTGCTCGGCCGGCTGCTGGAAGCCCGCGCCAAGGGGCGCACCAGTGCGGCGGTGGCGAAGCTCGTGGGCCTGCAAGCCAAATCGGCGCGTGTCGCGCGCGATGGCGCAATCCTCGACGTTCCTCTCGACCAGGTGGTGGTGGGCGACATCGTGCAAGTGCGCCCGGGCGACCGGCTGCCGGTCGACGGCATCGTCGTCGCAGGCTCCTCCTTCGTCGATGAGGCGATGATCACCGGCGAGCCCGTTCCCGTCGCCAAGGCTGAAGGCGCGAATGTCACCGGCGGCACCATCAACAAGACGGGAAGCTTCACCTATCGCGCCACCAAGGTGGGGGCGGACACGCTGCTCGCCCAGATCATCCGCATGGTGGAGCAGGCGCAAGGCGCCAAGCTGCCGATCCAGGCGCTGGTGGACCGCATCACGGCGTGGTTCGTGCCCGCTGTGATGGCGGTGGCGGCTTTGACCTTCTTCGTCTGGCTGGTCTGCGGGCCGGAACCGGCGTTCACCTTCGGACTCGTCAATGCGGTGGCCGTGCTGATCATCGCGTGCCCCTGCGCCATGGGGCTTGCGACACCCACTTCCATTATGGTCGGCACCGGCCGCGCGGCAGAGCTGGGCGTGCTGTTCCGCAAGGGCGAAGCGCTGCAGAGCCTGCGTGACGTCGCGGTGGTGGCGCTGGACAAGACCGGCACGCTCACCGAAGGCCGCCCGGAACTCACCGACTTCGAGGTCCACGGTCTTGCGCCCGATGCGGCGCTGGCCCTCATCGCGGCGGTCGAGAGCCTGTCGGAGCATCCCATCGCCGCCGCCATCGTCTCTGCCGCCAAGGCGAAGGGCCTCGCCATTCCCGCCGTTGGCGGCTTTGAAGCCGTCCCCGGTTTCGGCGCGCACGGGCTTGTTGCGGGCCGTGCGGTGGCCGTGGGTGCGGACCGCTACATGGTGAAGCTCGGCCTCGACGTCTCGTCCTTCGCCGCAAGCGCGGAGCGTCTGGGTGAGCAGGGCAAGACGCCGCTCTATGCCGCCATCGACAGCAAGCTCGCCGCCATCATCGCGGTGGCCGATCCGCTGAAGCCGGCAACGCCTCCGGCACTTGCAGCGCTGCATGCCATGGGCCTGAAGGTCGCGATGATCACCGGCGACAACCGCCGCACCGCGGAGGCCATCGCGAAGACGCTGGGCATCGATGAGGTGATCGCCGAGGTTCTGCCCAACGGCAAGGTGGAGGCCGTCGCGCGCCTGAAAAGGCGAGGCCGCGTTGCCTTCGTCGGCGACGGCATCAACGATGCGCCCGCACTGGCCGCCGCCGATGTCGGCATCGCCATCGGCACCGGCACGGACATTGCCATCGAGAGCGCCGGCGTGGTGCTCATGTCCGGCGACTTGCGGGGCGTGCCCACAGCCATCGGCCTCTCCCAGGCCGTTATCCGCAACATCAAGGAGAACCTGTTCTGGGCCTTCGCCTACAATGTGCTGCTGATCCCCGTCGCGGCCGGCGTGCTCTACCCGGTCAACGGCACGCTCTTGTCGCCCATGATCGGGGCGGGGGCCATGGCGCTCTCCAGTGTCTTCGTGGTCAGCAATGCCCTGCGGCTTAGGAGCTACCGTCCGAAGCAGGTAAGTCCCTGAACACGCCGCGAGGCCGCCAGCCTAGCCCTGCGGGATATTTGAAATAGCCAATATATTGAATTACTTGGATGCCAACTGTCACGCTAACGGCAGTCCCTGTTGCCCGATCATCGGGAGCCTGGCGGGGGGCTCGCCGCGTGAGACGCCCCGCCATCCCGGCAAGGGCTTTGCAAAGCTCCGCTGACCGCCACCGCCAGCACAGGCACCGGTAACGTTTGCAACACCCGCAAAATTGCACCCACCGGAAGCTGGGACAGACCGTCCATCACAAGCAACTCATTAAACGCATTGCGTGTTTCATGGTCGATGCTGGGCATGCCTGTCTCCAATCGGTTTCAGAGAACGATTGTAGCAACATCCGGCAACGAGTCCCGCGGGAACCGCGGCAAGGTATGCGGTTCCTCACCACGCCAGTGCGAACTTTCTGAAACTTTTCACTAGGGGATATGGATGCGGGGCAGTGTCCCGGGACGTGTTGCAGGAGGCCGCGCGCGGAGCCCCGGCCGTAGCGCAGCGCGCGGCCGTGGGTGAGGCTGGCGGCCCCCGCGCCGCTTCCTTATCCCATCGCCGTCTGCAAATTGGCGTCGACCGCGTCGAGGAAGCCCTCGGTGGTGAGCCAGTTCTGGTCGGGCCCGATGAGGACGGCGAGGTCCTTGGTCATCTTGCCGTCCTCGATCGTCTGGACGACGACCTTCTCGAGCGCGCCGGCGAAGCGGCCCAGCTTGTCGTTGCTGTCCAGCTTGGCACGGTGCTTGAGGCCGCCGGTCCAGGCATAGATCGAGGCTGCCGAGTTGGTGGAGGTCTGCTTGCCCTCCTGGTGCAGGCGGTAGTGGCGGGTCACCGTGCCGTGCGCGGCTTCGGCTTCGACCGTCTTGCCGTCCGGCGTCATCAGGACGGAGGTCATGAGGCCGAGCGAGCCGAAGCCCTGGGCCACGATGTCGGACTGCACGTCGCCATCATAGTTCTTGCAGGCCCAGACATAGCCGCCAGTCCACTTCAGCGCCGAGGCCACCATGTCGTCGATCAGGCGGTGCTCGTAGAACAGCTTGCGCGTCTCGAACGCCGCCTTGAACTCGGCGTCGTAGATGTCCTGGAAGATATCCTTGAAGCGGCCGTCATAGGCCTTGAGGATGGTGTTCTTGGTCGAGAGATAGACCGGGTAATTGCGCATCAGGCCATAGTTGAACGAGGCGCGGGCGAAGTCCTTGATCGACTCGTCCAAGTTATACATGGCCATGGCAACGCCCGCACCGGGCGCCTTGAACACTTCCTTCTCGATTACCGCGCCGTCCTCGCCCACGAACTTCACCGTGAGCGTGCCCTTGCCGGGGAAGGTGAAGTCGGTGGCGCGGTACTGGTCGCCGAAGGCGTGGCGGCCGATGACGATGGGCTGCGTCCAGCCGGGAACGAGGCGCGGCACGTTCCTGCAGATGATCGGTTCACGGAAGATCACGCCGCCCAGAATGTTGCGGATCGTGCCGTTGGGCGACTTCCACATCTGCTTGAGGTGGAACTCCTTCACGCGGGCCTCGTCCGGCGTGATGGTGGCGCATTTGACGCCGACGCCGTATTTCTTGATGGCGTTGGCGCTGTCGACCGTCACCTGGTCATCGGTGCGGTCGCGGTTCTCGACCGAGAGATCGTAATAGTGCAGGTCGACGTCGAGGTAGGGCAGGATCAGCTTCTTCTTGATGAGGTCCCAGATGATGCGGGTCATCTCGTCGCCGTCCAACTCGACAACCGGGTTCTGGACCTTGATCTTCGCCATGGGGAAAGCCTTCTGTTGCGCTGCGGAAATTGGTGCACCGCCTATAGCAGCCAGAGGGGTGAGCGGCAAATCAGACTGTAGGCGGAGGCGCCTTGCCCCCTCTCGGTTCAAGGGCTTGAAATCGCACCGGCTGCGGGGCGGAATCCTGTCCCGGCGGTCATCGCCGAATGCGGCAAGCCTGACGTTTGGGCAGACGCCCTCCGCGAAAATCCTTGTGCGGGGCTGTGCTCTGCAGTAGCCGCATGGTTGTGATTTGTCCGTCACAATCCCACCCGCACGTCCCGTTCCGGAATCCCCGCCATCGTGAAACTCACCATCGTGATCCCAGCCTATAACGAGGAAGCCTATCTCGGAGACTGCCTGCACCATGTGCTGGACGAGGTGGCGCAGACCGCCGGGCGGGAGGCGATCGAGGTGCTGGTCATCGACAATGCCAGCACCGACAGGACAGCCGAAATCGCCGGCTCCTTCGCGGGCGTGCGGGTGGCGCATGAACCTGACAAGGGTCTCACCAAGGCGCGGCAGCGCGGCCTCGAAGAGGCGCGGGGCGAGATCGTCGGTTATGCCGATGCCGACACCCGCATGCCGCGGGGCTGGTGCCGGCAGGTGATCGACAGCTTCGCGGCCGACCCTGCCACGGTCTGTGTCAGCGGTCCCTATGTCTATTACGATCTCGGGCGGGTTTCGAAGGCGCTGGTGCGGGTCTTCTGGTGGCTCGCGGTGCCGGTGGCGGCGCTGACGGGCTACATGGCCGTGGGCGGCAACTTCGCGGCGCGCCGGGAGGCGCTGGTCAAGATCGGCGGCTTCGACCGCAGCATCGCCTTCTACGGCGAGGACACGGACATCGCGCGGCGGCTCTCCGCCGCCGGGCGGGTGCGCTTCATGTTGAAGCTGGTGATGCAGACCTCGGCGCGCCGCCTCAAGGCGGAAGGGCTGGCGCGCACCGCCGCAGTCTACACGCTGAACTTCGTCTCCGAGGCCGTGCTCAAGCGCCCGGCCACCACGGACTACCGCGACATCCGCTAATTCCGGTGCGGGTTCTTCCGCACCGGACCCATCATCCACAGCAGTGGGATGGCCGCCGCCGTGATGACAGAGAACATCAGCCATGCATCGTTGATGGCGAGCGTCACGCCGGCATCCTGGATCGCATCCATGATCGACATCATGCCCACGGCATCATCAGGCGCAGGCACGTCGTCAGGCAGCATGCCGAGGAGTTGCGCGGCCTCCGGCGCGCCGCTGCGCACCAGATCGGCGATCTTGTCGGCATAGTCTGCCGCGCGGCCGAAGATCACCGTATCGGCAAGCGCAATGCCGATGGCTCCGCCCAGATTGCGCGAGAGGTTGTAAAGGCCGCTGGCGTCGCTCACCTGGCCGAGCGGTATTGGCCCAAGCGACAGCCTCGTGAGCGGCAGCATGCACAGCGCCATGAAGCAGCCGCGGACAACCTGCGGCCAGAACATCTGGTCATAGTCTGTGTTGACGTCCTGGAAGGCGCTCATGGCAACGCCCACCGCGAGGCCGGCAAAGCCGATCGCCGCGAGCGGCCGCGGCGGCAGATACCGGTCGAGCAGCACAGCGATGGGCGCAGTCAAGAGCTGGGTGAGGCCTGTGACGAGCACGATGCCGCCGATCTCAAGCGGGTCATGCCTGCGCACAAAGGCGAGGAAGACCGGCATGATGTAGCCCGCGCCATAAAGGCTGGCGCCGAGCAGGAAGCTCGCCGCGCAGCCATAGGCCAGAGTGCGGTCGCGCAGCAGCCGGAACTCGACCACCGGATTGCGGCGCCGCGTGGCCGCTCCGATCAGCACCGCCGCGGCGGCGAGCAGCGCCAGAACCTTGACTGACAGCCAGCCATTGTCCGGCGCGTTCTTGAGGCCGATCTCGAGGGCGGCGAGGCCGCCGCCGATCGCCGCCAGCGACAGCCAGTCGAGCCGCCGCAGCAACCCCATCTGGCGCTCCGCCGCGGGCAGGGTGAGGAGCCCTGCGCCGAGGCTGGCGATGCCCGGCAGCACGTTGACCAGGAACAACCAGTGCCAGGAGAGGTGATGGGTGATGTAGCCGCCGCCGATCGGGCCGAAGGCCGGGGCGAGGATCGCCAGCACGCCGGCCACCGAGGTTGCGATCGCCTGTTCGAGGCCCGGCTTGAACAAGGTGAAGACGGCGGAGAAGACCAGCGGGATGAGCAAGCCGCCGCAGAAGCCCTGCAGCACGCGCATGAAGATGAGCGAGGCGAAGCCGCCGCTCAGCGCGCAGCCGATCGATGCCAGCGTGAAGCCCCCGATGGCCAGCGCGAAGACGTATTTGAGCGAGAAGATGCGGGTGAGGATGCCAGTCAGCGGAATGGCGATGACCTCGGCGATGAGATAGGAGGTCTGCACCCAGCTCATCAGGTCGGCATCTATGCCCAGCGCCTGCTGGATGGCGGGCAGCGATGTGACGACAATCTGGATATCGAGCACCGCCATGAACATGCCGAGCGACATGGCGGCAAAGCCGAGCCAGACGCGCAACGGTGCGGCGCCGGCGGGCGGGGCCCCGGCCCTCATCTCGGCCGGGCGCACGGCCAAGCGGCCCGCGCCGGGCAAGCGGCTTGGCAGGTGCGGGGGCTGAGAATCTGGCGCATCGGATTGCGATGTTAGGTGGCTTTGCCGCGCGGTGGCAAGCGAACTTCATGACATTTCAGGCGCTTCAGCCGCGGGCGGCAGGCCCCGCCGCGGGCACTGCCTGCGCTTTGCGATTGATTGCGCGGAACGATCATCGAGGGCCCGTGGCGCTCGGGGGTGTGGGCACCATGGGGGTGGCCTTCTTCTGGTCGCGCTGGTTCCCGGAACTGCGCACCGCGCGGTGGCTGGACGGGCGGGGCTGAGGCCGCTATTGCAGCGCCACCATGGCAGGAACCGACAAGACGAAGAAGCAGGTGCTGGGGCCCGCACCCATCGCGGTGCTGGTGAACCCGCAACTGGGCGAGAACATCGGCACGGCGGCGCGCGCCATGGCGAATTTCGGCCTCCACGAGATGCGGCTGTTCGACCCGCGCGACGCCTGGCCTAACGAGAAGGCGCTCGCCACCTCGTCCGGCGCGCACTGGATTCTCGACCGTGCCACGGTGCATTGGACGCTGGAGGAAACGCTGGCCGACGTAACCTACGTCTATGCCACGACGGCCAGGCCGCGCGGCATGGTGAAGGAAGTGATCACGCCCGAGCAGGCGGGGGAGGACATGCGCGTCCGCGTGGCGCGTGGCGAGACGGTGGCGATCCTCTTCGGCCGCGAGCGCACCGGGCTTTCCAATGACGAGATCTCGATGGCGGACGTGATCGTCACCGCGCCCGTCAACCCCGCCTTCGCCTCGATCAACATCGCGCAGGCAGTGCTGCTGATGGGGTACGAGTGGTACAAGGGCCTGGCCACCACGCTGGGCGAAAATACTCCGGAGCTGCCGGCGCTGGAAGGCCCTGGCCTCGTGATGCCCGGCACCCGCCCCGCCACCAAGGAGGAGCTCTACGGCTTCTTCGGTCACCTCGAACGCGAGCTCGACATCGCGGGCTTCTTCAAGACGGAGGACAAGAAGCCGGGCATGATGCGGAATATCCGCAACCTCTTCGGCCGGGCAGAACTCACCGAACAGGAGGTGCGCTCGCTGCGCGGCATCGTCTCCTCGCTCACCCGCGCGCATGAGAAGCGGAAGGAACAGCGCGGGAGGGAGCGGGGCGAAGGATGAGCCAGCCGCGCATTCTGCTGTTCGACAGTGGCATGGGCGGGCTCACCGTGGCGCGCTCGGTGCGCCACGAACTGCCCTTCGCGCATCTCGTCTATTCGGCCGACAATGCGGCCTTCCCCTATGGCGCGTGGGAGGAGCGGGCGCTCGTCCAGCGCATCCTGTCCGTAATGGGCAAGCTGATCGAGCGGGTGGAGCCCGGCATCGTGGTCATTGCCTGCAACACCGCCTCCACCATCGCGCTCGCCCAGTTGCGGGAAAAGTTCGATGTGCCCTTCGTGGGGACAGTACCGGCGATCAAGCCCGCCGCGGCGCAATCGAAGTCGCATATCATCGGGGTGCTGGCGACGCCGGGAACCGTCAGGCGCGAATATACGCATGCGCTGATCCACGACTTCGCCTCGCACTGCCATGTGAGCCTGCATGGCGCGCCAAAACTGGCGGAGATCGCGGAGCGCAAGCTGAAGGGCGTTCCTGCCGACCTTGCGGAGCTGAAGGCTGAGATTGCGCCGGTGTTCGTGGAGGAGGGCGGAAGGCGCACCGACGTCGTGGTGCTGGGCTGCACCCATTACCCGCTGCTTGCCGACGAGATGGCGAAGGTGGAGCCCTGGGTGGTGCGCTACATCGACCCGGCGCCGGCTATCGCCCGGCGGGTGGCGGATGTGCTGAAGGACGTGGCGCCAAAGGAACCCTCGAAGCCAGTGCCGCCCCATAATTCCGTGCTGCTGACGTCCACGCGGTCCGCGGCGGAGGATGCGCTGCCGGCCTATGCGAAGATGAGTTTCCACCTGCCGGAGTTTCTGGATCTGAAAGTCCAGTGAGGGAAAATAGTCCTTGACAGCGCGCGCTCGTTTTGCTAAGAAGGCGCATTCTCCGAAATTGGGTTTTCCCTTCCGGCCGTCAGCCCAGCGAAAACGGGGGGTGACGGCACGCAGGCGGGGCGATGGCGCCAGGGGTGTGGCGGCTACCCCTTCGCCAGTCCCATCGTGAGACCTCGCACCAGGTGGCGCTGGACGAGGAGGACGAAGAGGAAGGCGGGGAGGATCGAGGCGGTGGAGAGGGCTGCGGTGAAGCCCCAGGTCTGGGTGACGACAAGGCTCAACTGGACGGGAAGCAGGCGGATGGTGCTGGTGAGGAACAGCGCCATGAGGAATTCCGTCCAGGAGAAGATGAAGCACAAAACGGCAGTGGCGGCGATGCCGCCTTTGACGAGGGGCGCGTAAATGCGGGTGAAGCTCTGCAGACGGGTGGCGCCGTCGATGAGCGCGGCTTCGCCCACCTCGCGCGGCACCTCGTCGAGAAAGGACTTGAGCAGCAGCGCGGCGAAGGGGAGGTTGACGGCGGCGTGGGCGAGGATGACGCCAGTCCGCGTGTCACGCAGCCCTGCGAGTGTGAAGGCGAAAACGAGGGGCACCAGCACGGCAATGGGCGGCAGGATGCGGTGGAACAGCAGCCAGAGGAAGACCGCGCGCTTGCGGGCGAAGGAAAGGAGGGAGAGGGCGAAGGCGGCGGGCAGGGCGGCGAGAAGGGTGAGCAAGGTGGCGCCAGTGGCCACCAGGATCGTGTCGAGGATGGCCTGGCGGGAGGCGAAGAAGGCGGGTCCCTCGCCGGCAAGGGTGACCCGGTAATTGTCGAGCGTGGGGGTGAAGTCGAACCAGGTGACGCTGAAATTCGCGAAGATGGCATGGGCGGGCTTGATGGAGTTCAGCCCCCACCAGAAGAGCGGGAACATGAAGAGGACCACCGTGGCGACGGCGGCGAGGTCCCGGAGGTGGCGGAGGAGGGGCGAGTGCGGCATGGGTGGGGGAGGTTATCAGACGGGATATGTCGCCCCAACCGCGGCGTCATCCCGGCGCGGGCCTGGATGCAGCTTTCCGCATGGCAGACGGCCAAAGCTGGGCCCCAGCTTTCGCTGCGTTGACGTGATTGAGGGGTGGGTGACGGAAACACTGGGGATGGAAGGGGGCTTCAGGGGTAGGGTGACGGAACTGGCGGGTTTGGCTCATTTGACACCGCCCCCCGCTTCCCCTATACGCGCGGCGGCATGGAGCTTCCGGGCTCTGTCAATGCTTGCCCGCGCCCCTTTGGGGGCTGTCGGCCGGGAAACCGGCGCCAGGAGGGTGGGTTCTCACACAGCGTCACTTGGAGACCGTAAATGACGAAGCGCGCAAACGCGAAATACAAGATCGACCGCCGCATGGGCGAGAACATCTGGGGCCGCCCGAAGAGCCCCGTCAACAAGCGTGAATATGGCCCCGGCCAGCACGGCCAGCGCCGCAAGGGCAAGATGTCGGACTTCGGCACCCAGCTGAAGGCCAAGCAGAAGCTCAAGGGCTATTACGCCAACCTGTCGGAGCGCCAGTTCCGCAAGACCTATGACGAAGCGATACGCCTGACGGGCGACTCGTCTGAAAACCTCATCGGCCTGCTCGAGCGCCGCCTCGACATGGTGGTCTACCGCGCCAAGTTCGTGCCGACCGTCTTCGCCGCCCGCCAGTTCGTTTCGCACGGCCACGTGAAGGTGAACGGCCAGCGGGTCACCATCGCCTCGATCCGCCTCAAGGCGGGCGACACCATCGAGCTCACTGACAAGGCCAAGGGCCTTGCCACCGTGCTCGAAGCCGTGCAGCTGGCCGAGCGTGACACGCCGGACTACATCGAAGCCGACCACAAGGGCATGACCGCCCGCCTGGTGCGCATCCCGGCTCTGTCGGACGTGCCTTATCCCGTCCAGATGCAGCCGAACCTGGTGGTGGAATACTACTCGCGCTAGCGCAACCGGCCCTCAAGTGCATCCGCACTTGAGGGCGTAAAGTTGCGCCAGCTTTGACACTTGAGCATCTTTCGCTTCGCAAGCGATTCCACTTGCTCGCACGATGCTATAAGGGCTCAGGCCTTCAGCGGACGAATACGGGGGCTCTGCCGATGGCAGGGCCCTTTTCCGTTCACCTGTCAAAGAGGAGACGCCGGCATGACCGTTCACAAACAACCGGAGGCGCGGAACTTCAAGGCGAAGGCCCTGGATGAAGTGAAGAAATTCGCGGCTCTCACCGCCTATCTGTGGGTGCTGTTCTTCCTTCTCGGCATGTACCGCACGCTGCTGCTGAAGGAGAATGGCATCAACCCGTGGACGCAGGGCTATGTCATCGTCAATGCCTTGATCTTCGCCAAGGTGCTGCTGCTGGGCGAGATCCTCGATCTGGGTGCGGGTTTGCGCAAGCGCGCCTTCGTGCTGGTGGTGCTGGGGCGCACACTGCTGTTCACCGCGCTGCTGATGGGCTTCCACGTCGCCGAGGAGGCGATCGGGGCGCTGATCAAAGGCCAGCCGGTGGTGGAGCGCGTGCTGCATCTCGGCGGCGGGAGCTGGTATGGCGTGCTGGTCTATGCCGGGCTGCTCTATGTGATGCTGCTGCCGCTCACGGCCTTCCGAGAGATGTCCTACGTGCTGGGCAAGGACGTGCTGTGGGACATCATCATGCAGCCCGAGACCCGCAGCCGGGAGCCGCGCTGATCACCTCCGTCCGCTGGCGCATGACGCGGCCCGCGGCGAGAATCACCGCAGTTGAAACTGCCATGTCGAACGCCCTTTTGTTTCAGCCGTGATGAGGTATTGGTGCGCTGCGCATATCAGGAGTCATGGGTAAGATGAAGACGGTGTCTTTGGCCTCCATCGTGGCGGATTACCGGGCAAACAAGCTGAGGGATGAATTGGTGGGTGACTGGGGGTCGGTGGTGTTCTACCGCCTGCCGGCGTCCACCCTCGCCTGGGCGGCCGCGACGCTGGGAATTACGCCGACACAACTGACGGCCGCGGGCGCTCTGATGGTGCCGCTGATTGCGCTGTCGGCTTGGTTTCTGCAGCCTGCCACGGCCATGGCCGTGGTTGTGGCGCTGGCGCTGATGTTCAACGTTCTGGACTGCGCCGACGGCCAACTGGCCCGCGCCACCGGGACCAGTTCGCTCAGCGGGCGCTACCTCGATTTTGCAACCGACATCGCCTATCGCACCACCGCCTATGCCAGCCTCGGGCTGATTGCCGACCACATCTGGCCGGGGGCGGCTTTCCCATGGCTGGCGGTTGGGCTGTGCTGCGGCTTCCTGGCGACCTATGCGCGGTTGAACCGCATCTATGCCGGCGGGTTGTGGGCGGAGGTGCTGGAACCGCAGCAACCGCCGGGCGCGCCGGGCAAGCACAAGGCTTTCGACACCGTGTTCAGCGTGCTCTCCGGGCTCGACACGCTGTTGCCGCTGCTGGCCTTCCTCGCCTGGACGGCGGGGCTGCTGTGGGCCGCGATGATCTGGTTCCTGCTCTACACGCTGGGCGATGCGGCGGTGGAAGTGATCGGCAATTACCGCAAGGCACAGCGGATTGACGCGGGCGGGACGGGCTGAAGGCAGCCTTGCGGCTCAGTGCAGCCTCCATTCCGCCCCGACGTGGTGGAGTTCGACGGGGCGGACGATCCCCGCATGCGCCACGCGCACCTGGGCCAGCGGACCTTCGAGGTTGTGCGACCAGAAATCGAGGAATTTTATGAGGCGGGGGAATTTCGGAGCGAGGTCGTAGTCCTGCCAGATGTAGGTTTGGAGAACGTTCCTGAAATCCGGCATGCGGTACATTATTTCGGCTGTGGTGAGGCTCCAGCCCTGCAGCTGACATTCGAAGTCCCGGTCGCCCATGTTTTCCCTCCTGGCTGTTGAGACTCGACAATGCTGCCAAAAGGCGATCGTTCGCGTCAAGAGTGTAACTTCGCGATTGCAAATAAATTCAATATCTTAGCAGCTTTTCTTCGAGAGTGCTGCCAGACTTATTGCGAGAAACTTGCCACCTTGGCATCGGCGAAGGCGAAGCAGCCGGCGATCACCGGGCTGATGGGGAGTTCGCGATAGGCGCCAAGCGCCCCTTCGCGGTGGAGACGGCCAGCGAGGCCCGGTTCGTCACTGGCGACGACCCAGATGAAGCCGAGGCCCGAGGGCTTCACGATGCGCGCATCTGCACGGGTGAGGGCGGCGAAGACATCGCCCTCCGGCGTGCCGGGCTCGAAGACGGCCAGCATTGTGCCGCTCGCCTCCGCCGGGAGCGCTGCGTGGCGCATCACCACCGCCATGCCCATGAGCCAGATGGCGATGACGCCCGCGAACAGCGCCAGCGCCAGCCGGTGCCCGGAGCGTTTCATCAGGCCGTGGCGAAGCGCTGCGCGCGCTGCTCGCGGATCGGCAGGTTGACGAGGAAAGCGAAGACGCCCAGCGCCACGCTCAGCCACCACACGATGTCATAGGAGCCGAACTGGTCATAAAGCCTTCCGGCCAGCCACACGCCGAGGAAGGAGCCGATCTGGTGGCTGACGAAGACGAAGCCATAGAGCGTTGCCATGTAGCGGGTGCCGAACATCACGGTCACGAGCCCCATGGTGAGCGGCACGGTGGAGAGCCACAACAGGCCCATGGAGCAGGTGAAGAGCAGCGTCGTCACCGGCGTGACCGGCAGCAGCACGAAGGCGGCGGTGAGGCCCGCGCGGATCAAATAGATGAAGGCCAGCGGTACGCGCTTCTCGCCGCGCCCGCCGATGATGCCGGAGACATAGGAGCCGGCCACGTTGAAGAGCCCGATCAGCCCCATGGCGATGCCGGCGAACTCCTTCGAGATGCCGTGCTCGGCCAGATAGGCCGGCATGTGCACGGTGATGAAGGCGAGCTGGAAGCCACAGACGAAGAAGCCCGAGACGAGCAGGATGTAGGAGCGGTGGCCGAAGGCAAGCCCGATCGCCGCCTTCATGGTGAGGTCCGCCTCGCCCGGCGTGGGGCGGCTGCCGGAGGTGTTCTGCTTCATCAGCGGTGCCGCAAAGAGGATGATGAGAAGGGACAGGCTGGCGAGGATCACCAGCGCCTGCTGCCAGCCATAGGCCGAGACCAGCATGGCGCCCAAGGGCGCGAAGATGAACTGGCCCAAAGAGCCCGAGGCCGTGGCAATGCCGAAGGCCCAGCTGCGCCGCTCTGGCGGCACGATGCGGCCCAGGGCGGCCATGACGATCGAGAAGGAGGAGAAGGCGATGCCGATGCCCACCAGCACGCCGCCACCCAGATTGAACATCGGGGCAGACGAGGTATAGGCCATCATCAGCATGCCGATGCAGTAGATGGCCGCACCCGTCATCAGCACCCGGGCCGAGCCATAGCGGTCCGCCAGCATGCCGGCGAGCGGCGTGGCGAGGCCCCAGATCAGGTTCTGCATCGCCATGGCGAAGGAGAAGACCTCGCGGCCCCAGCCATGGGCCTCCGACACCGGCACGGTGAAGAAGCCGAAGGTAGACCTGACGCCGAAATTGACGATGGCCACGAGGCAGCCCGCGACGATCATCGCGGTGATGGTGTGGTACCAGGGGAGGTCATCGGCTTGGCGGATGTCGGTGCTCATGGTGTTTCCATAACGGGCTCGCGCGCGCCCCTCAAACGCGAATTGCCGATGGCTGCAACGCGCCTGGTGATGAGTGGCCCGAACTGGGCGATGGCGACGCCCAGGACGATCAGCGCGCCGCCCAGCAGCAATGGCCAGGTAAGGCGCTCGCCCAGGAGCAGGATGCCGCCGATTGCCGCCACCACCGGCTGCACATACAGGAAGACGCCGGCAATCGAGCTGTCCATTGCCCCCAGCGCATAGTTCCATGCCGCGGTGGCGAGGAAGGTGCCGAACACCACGACGAAGCCGACGGCCAGCCACGAGGCGCCGGTCATGGAAGCGAGCGTGAGCGGCAGGCCGGGGCTCACGAAAAACGGCATTGGGAGCGCGGTGATGGCCATGGCAAGACAGGACACCGGAAGTGCACCGTACTTCAGCGTCGCCGGGCGGATCACCACCGTGTAGATGCCCCAGCCCATGGTCGAGAGCGTCACCAGCACAAGGCCAAACAGCGAGACATCGCCGGACGGCGACAGCGTGCTGCCCAGCATCAGCGCTGCGGTGCCCAGCATCGAGACGAAGATGCCGCCGATGAGCCAGGCCGTGAGACGGTCCCCCGCCAGCACCACAGCGAAGAGCGCGATGAACACGGGTTCGAGGCCGAAGAGGAGGCCGGTCCAGCTTGCCGGCACCGACTGCATGCCGAAGGCGGCGAGGATCTGGTAACCGAGATTTCCTGCCAGCGCCGCAATCGCGATGCGGCCCCAGTCGCGCCAGGCGATCGGACGCACGCCGGTGAAAATGCAGACGATAATGGCGAGGACACCCGCCGGATAAAGCCTCAGCACCATGGCCGTCTGCGGGCTGAGCTCGGTGATGAGATAGCGCATGGCCACCGGGATCAGCCCCCACATGGTGACGGCGAAGAGCACGGCGGCCAGCGCCGCAAGGCTGCCACCGAGCCTGAGCCTGCCCCCGAACTGGGCGATGGCGACGCCGATGAGAATCAGGGCGCCACCCATCACCATGCCCGAGGTGACGTGCTCGCTCAGTATCACGGCGCCTGCGGCGACGCCGATGATCGGTATCAGATAGAGGAAGGCGCCGGAGGCCGCGGCGCGCATGCGCGAGGCGGCATAGTTCCAGGTGACAGAGCACAGCATGGTGGAGATGATGGCGATGTAGCCGAGCTCCAGCCAGCTGCGGGCCGTCATATTGGTCAGCGTCGTGAGGGTCGATGGCCGGGCCAGCATGGGCACCATCGCCAATGAGCACAATGAGAGCGACATGGCCGAGATGCTGAAGGCGCCGTATTTCCGGATCAGCGGCTTGCTGACGATAACATAGACCGCCCAGGCCGCGCCCGACAGGAAGATCAGGGTGCAGCCGGCGAGGAAACCCCAGCCGTCGGTGCTGCTGCCGAGGTCGTGCCAGACCAGCAGCACGATGCCGAGGAATCCGATGATAAGGCCCGCGATGGCGGCGAGCGTGAGCCGCTCCTTGGCGATGAGCGTGCCCATCAGCGCGATGAGCAGCGGCTGTGTGCCGATGATGAGGCTGCCGATGCCGGCGGTCACATGCGCGAAGCCGAAGGCGGAGCCGAGATTGTAGCCCATCATGCCGATGAGCGAGATAACGAGCAGGCGCGGCCAGTCCTTCCGCTCGATGCGCCAGCCGCCGAAGATCGCCAGGCTGAACGCATAAATGACGGTGACGATGGTATAGCGGATAACAAGGTGGTCGGCGGGACCGAGTTCGACCGAGAGCGAGCGCAGGAACACGGGTCCGATGCCCCATATGACGATGGTGAACATCATGGCCGCGAAGGCGCGGAGCTCCATGACGGCCTACCTTCGGCTCATGAGGGTGGGGCCGAATTGCGCGGCGGCGACACCGGCCAGCATAAGAAGCCCGCCCGCCACCACATAGGCCGTCACCTGCTCGCCCAGCACCAGTGCGCCTGCCGCCACCGCGATAACCGGGATCAGGTAGAGGAAGGTTCCTGCCGCGGTGCTGGAGAGGTGCTTGGCTCCGTAGTTCCACAGCATGGTGCCGCCGAGGCCTGAGGCGAGCACGAGATAGGCAGCCTCGAACCACTGGCGGGCGTCGAGCCTTGCGGCAAGCTGCGGCAGCGGCTCACTGGCCGCGCCGATCATGATGGGGGCTGCAATCAGCATGGTGACGGCGGTGACGGTGAAGCTGTCATGGCGGTTGAGCAGGGGCTTCGTCGCGATCGTATAGATCGCCCAGCCGATGCAGCACAGGAGCAGGTAGACAAGGCCGCGGACCGAAACCGGGTGTTGCGTTTCGGTGGTGAGGTCCGGCCAGAACAGAACGATGGAGCCCGCAATCGCCAGCGCCACGCCGAGCAGCACATAGCGCGTCAGCTTCTCGCCCAGCGTCAGGGCCGCGAGCATGGCGATCATCAGCGGCTCGATCATGGTGACCAGCGTGCCCACGCCGGCGGGCACCAGCTCGAAGCCGGCGTTCACGAACCAGTTGTAGCCCGCCATGCCGGCAAGCCCGGCGATGAGGAAACGCGGCCAGTCCGCCCGCGGGATGCGCCATGTGCCAAGCCAAAGCAGACCGCCAAGGCTGATGATGCTGAGCACCACATAGCGCAGCGCGATGGAGTTCCCGGCGCTCAGCGCCAGCGCCAGCGTGCGCATGAAAACGGCAGCGCAGCCCCAGAACAGCATGGCGAGGATCAGGGCGAGAATGGCGCGGGTCTTGGTGCTGTTCATCCGGAATCCGAGTGGAAAACCATGCGTGCCCGATGTTCGGGCAGCGGTCAATCGCTGAGGCATGAGGGGGGAGACTGACTGGCCATCGGGACCATGACCCGCCGGAGCAAGCCCTCATCCTTGCAAAGCGCTTCCGTCGAATGATTCCTCCCGGCCCGTGCACGAACTCTTGTACCCGATGGAGCCCGCGCCTACGTGGTTGCAGGGAAAAGCGACATGGCTATTTGTTTCCGCTCTGAATCTTTGCCGTCTACGCGTTGGTGCGGGGGGCAGTTCCTGTTCGGCCGTCATCTCCGGCAGGGGGCTTCGGGCAGTGAAACGCTCCAGTATACGGTCCTGGCGCGGTTCGGTGGACCCACGGGCAAGCATCTTGGCCTGATCCAGCGGGACGGGACCTCCTTCGTGATCCGCCGCGAGACGTGGTGCCACCGCTGACCCAAGGCGCCCGGCATCGCCTCAGAGATTAATGTCGGCAACCCGGCCTTTGACGCGGCGTTTTTCATCACCAACGACATGCCCCGCCATCTCGAACGGCTGCTTGCGTTCCACGAACTCCAAGCGAAGCTGCAGCCTGTTGACCGGCCTGGGAAAGACCCCTGCGAGGGGGCGCCAGGCTCACCGTAGCTGCCGCCGGCGCCAAGCACTCTTGACGCCGCCCCTCCCGCCCCCTAATGAGTTAGCCGATGAACACCATTCTTGTAGTAGGTCCGCGCAGCGCCGGGGAGGTTTAAAGCCTCCAGGATCAGGTGGCGCTGCGCGGAAATGAGGCTCCCTTGGGGGCCTTTTTTGTTGCCTGGATCACCCAACATGTGTTTGACGAACGCTCAATTTGAAGAGGTGAGTGAGATGGCCACCAACGAGATGACCGGCGCCGAAATGGTGCTGAAGGCGCTGCAGGACCAAGGGGTCGACACCGTGTTCGGCTATCCGGGCGGTGCGGTGCTGCCGATCTATGACGAGATCTTCCAGCAGGAGAAGGTGGAGCACATCCTCGTCCGCCATGAGCAGGGCGCCACCCATGCCGCGGAAGGCTATGCCCGCTCCACTGGGAAGTGCGGCGTGGTGCTTGTCACCTCCGGCCCCGGCGCCACCAATGCGGTGACGGGCCTGACCGATGCGCTGTTGGACTCGATCCCCATGGTCTGCATCACCGGCCAGGTGCCAACCCACCTGATCGGCTCTGACGCCTTCCAGGAATGCGACACTGTCGGCATCACGCGCCCCTGCACCAAGCACAATTATCTGGTGAAGGACGTGAACGACCTCGCGCGCATCCTGCATGAGGCCTTCTATGTCGCCACCCACGGCCGCCCCGGCCCGGTCGTCGTCGACATCCCGAAAGACGTGCAGTTCGCCAAGGGCCGCTATGTCGGCCCCAAGAACATCGAGCACAAGACCTACCGCCCGCAGGTCAAGGCCGACCAGAACGCCATCCGCGCCGCGGTGGAGCTGATCGCCACCGCGAAGCGCCCGATCCTTTACACCGGCGGCGGTGTGATCAACTCGGGACCCACGGCATCCAAGCTGTTGCGCGACTTCGTGGAGATGACCGGCATCCCCATCACCTCCACGCTGATGGGACTCGGCGCCTATCCGGCATCGGGCAAGAACTGGCTCGGCATGCTCGGCATGCACGGCATGTACGAGGCCAACATGGCCATGCATGACTGCGACGTGATGATTTGCGCCGGCGCCCGCTTCGATGACCGCATCACCGGCCGCCTCAACGCCTTCTCGCCAAATTCGAAGAAGATCCACATCGACATCGACCCGTCGTCCATCAACAAAACGGTGCGCGTCGACGTGCCGGTCGTCGCCGACGTGGCGCATGCGCTGGAAGACATGATCCGCGTCTGGAAGGCGAAGTCCGTGACCCTCGACAAGAAGGCCCTCGACACCTGGTGGAAGCAGATCGACGGCTGGCGCGCCAAGGACTGCCTCCGCTACAAGAAGAATGACGACGTCATCATGCCGCAATATGCCGTCGAGCGGCTCTATGAGCTGACCAAGAACGAGAACACCTACATCACCACGGAAGTGGGCCAGCACCAGATGTGGGCTGCGCAGTTCTACCGCTTCGAGGAACCGAACCGCTGGATGACGTCGGGCGGCCTCGGCACCATGGGTTATGGCCTGCCCGCCGCGGTGGGCGTGCAGCAGGCGCACCCCGATGCCCTCGTCATCGATATCGCGGGTGACGCCTCGGTTCTGATGACCATGCAGGAAATGTCGACTGCCATTCAGTATGAGTTGCCGATCAAGATCTTCATCCTCAACAACCAGTACATGGGCATGGTGCGCCAGTGGCAGCAGCTGCTGCACGGCAACCGTCTGTCGCACTCCTATACGGAAGCGCTGCCGGATTTCGTCAAGCTGGCGGAGGCCTATGGCTGTGTGGGAATGCGCGCCACCAAGCCCCTGGAGCTCGACGATGCGATCAGGGAAATGATCAAGGTCAAGCGCCCGGTGATCTTCGACTGCCGCGTGGCGGCCCTCGCCAACTGCTTCCCGATGATCCCCTCGGGCAAGGCGCATAACGAGATGATCCTGGGCGAGGACGTGGCAGACGAGGATGTCGGCACGGTGATCGACGCCAAGGGCAAGATGCTGGTCTAAGGGAGGAGACAAGACACATGAACGCACATCTTCAGCCCTCGGGCTCGGCCTATTTCCTCGACACCGTCAAGCCGGTGGCCGAAACCCACGCGCTCGCCGTGATCGTCGACAACGAGCCGGGCGTGCTTGCCCGCGTCATCGGCCTGTTCTCAGGGAGAGGCTACAATATCGAGTCACTCACCGTGTCGGAGACGCAGCACGAGAAGCACGTCTCGCGCATCACCATCGTCACCAGCGGCACGCCCGCGGTGATCGAGCAGATCAAGAACCAGCTCGGCCGCATGGTGCCTGTGCACTCCGTTGCGGACTTGACTGTGCAGGGCAACGCGCTCACCCGCGAGCTTGCGATGGTCAAGGTTTCGGGTACGGGCGAGAAGCGCGTCGAGGCCCTGCGCCTGGCGGATGCCTTCCGCGCCCGCGTCATCGATGCCGGCACATCGAGCTTCATCTTCGAGATCACGGGCAAGACCGACAAGGTGGAGCAATTCATCTCGCTCATGGTGCCGCTGGGCCTCGTCGAAGTCGCCCGCACCGGCGTCGCCGGCATCACCCGCGGGGCCGATGGGATGAAGGTCTAGCAGGCTGTTGAAAAACCCACAATCAAGCCCCGTCCTGGTAGTTTGGCATCTTCGGATGCGCGGAATACTCAGCCGACACCAAAGATCATGCCGTGGCACTGACATTCTTGGAGATCGTGGTTTCAGCTGCTCTGTTTGCGGTCCAACTTCAGATTTTCAGGTATGGGCCGCTGGGGTGGAACAGCTTCAGCATTCGGACTGTATTGCTGTTAGCGAAGTTAGCAGCTTTTGCGATCTCCATTCTCGTTGTCGCCTCTTTGACGGCTACGGTCTACGGCGTCTTGGCTGAGAGAAAAAGGATTTAGACTTTCTCGCCCACCAAATCATACTCCTCCGCCCCGATAATCCGTACACGGACCATCTCGCCGGGCTTCAGTTCCGTCTCGCCCGGCAGGAATACGTTGCCGTCGATTTCCGGCGCGTCCCAGGGGGAGCGGGCGATGGCTTCTTCGTTTTCCTCGTCGATCTCATCGACCAATACGTCGATCTCGCGGCCGACCTTGCCCGCGAGGATCTGGGCGGAAATCTCCTGCTGGGCCTTCATGAAGCGCTCCCAGCGTTCCTGCTTCACCGCGTCCGGCACCTGCGCGAGGCCCAGATCATTGGCCCTGGCGCCGGAGACCGGCTCATACTTGAAGCAGCCGGCACGCTCGATGCGGGCTTCCTTCATCCACTGCAGAAGGTAGTCGAAATCCGCCTCCGTCTCGCCGGGGAAGCCGACGATGAAGGTGGAGCGGATGGCGATGTCCGGGCAGACCGCGCGCCAGGAGGCCAAGCGGTCCAGCACCTTCTCCTGGTTCGCCGGGCGCTTCATCGCCTTCAGCACATTGGGGGCCGCGTGCTGGAAGGGGATGTCGAGATAGGGCAGAATCTTGCCCTCCGCCATCAGCGGGATCACCTCGTCGACATGCGGATACGGATAGACATAGTGCAGGCGCACCCAGGCGCCCAGCTCGCCCAGTTCCTTGGCGAGGTCGTAGAACTTGGCGCGCGCCTCGCGGCCATGGAATTTCGACGCCGCATACTTGATGTCGACGCCATAGGCCGAGGTGTCCTGGCTGATGACGAGCAGCTCCTTGACGCCCGCCTTCACCAGCCGCTCCGCTTCATAGAGCACCGAGGCCACGGGGCGCGAAACCAGGTTGCCGCGGATTGAGGGAATAATGCAGAAGGAGCAGCGGTTGTTGCAGCCTTCGGAAATCTTGAGGTAGGCATAGTGCCTGGGCGTCAGGTGCAGGCCCTGCGGCGGCACGAGATCCAGCTTCGGGTCATGCACCGGCGGCAGCGCCTTGTGGACCGCACCCACCACCGCCTCGTACTGGTGCGGGCCGGTGACGGCGAGCACGCCGGGATGCGCCTTCATGATGGTGTCGGCCTCGACGCCTAAGCACCCCGTCACGATCACCCGGCCGTTCTCCTCCATCGCCTCGCCGATGGCGGCCAATGATTCGGCCTTGGCGCTGTCGAGGAAGCCGCAGGTGTTGACCAGCACCACGTCGGCATCCTCATAGCCGGACGACATGACATAGCCTTCGGCGCGGAGCTGGGTGATGATGCGTTCCGAATCGACCAGCGCCTTGGGGCAGCCGAGCGACACCAATCCGACCCTGGGGACATGCTTGTTCATGGGGCGGTCCTTAGCGGAGGAGGGCGGAAAGCGCAAATTGCCCGCGCCACTTCACGAACGGCTCGCCTTCCGCCATAATCCGGTTAATTGGCATGGCCGCGTTGCAAAGCCGAGCTGCCGTGGGAAAGACGAGATGATTTCGAGACGCAAGCTGATCCTGGCGCTTGGGGCCGCTTTGGCCCCCCTCGCGGCGCAGGCCGCCACCAGCCCCACGCCGCCGCCGGAAAAGGCCAAGCCCGTTACCAAGGCTCCTGCCAAGCCGGCTGCCGCCAAGAAGCCGGCTGCCAAGAAGCAGGGCGTCAAGAAAAAGGCCCCCCGGCACCGCCGCGCCTGATCATTACCGTCAACAAGGTGAGCCAGAAGTTGACCGTCGATCTCGACGGCGAGCAGCTTTACAAGTGGCCGGTCTCGACCGGAGCGCCAGGCTATGACACGCCCTCGGGCACGTTCAGGCCGTTCCGCATGGAGAAGGAGCACTTCTCCAAGGAATGGGACGATGCGCCCATGCCTCACTCGATCTTCTTCACTGGCGACGGCCACGCGCTGCACGGCAGCTATCATGTGAAGAGCCTCGGCCGCCGCGCCTCCCACGGCTGCGTGCGCATCCTGCCCGCCAACGCCGCGATCCTCTTCGCCCTCGTGCGGAAGACGGGCCTCAGCAACACCCGCGTGGTGATCAAGGGCGGCTTCTTCGCCAGCAGTGAGGAGCTGGGCTCCGAGATGAAGCGCAAGACGGACGCCCTTTTCAACTGGCTGGACTGAGACCAGGCCGTTGTGGGCAGCGGACACCGTTCCCTGTGCCGCGGCGCGGAACCCCTCCGCCTTGACAAACCGCCCCCTCCATGCGCTCTAGCGCCCGAAACGGCCTGATTTGCGAGGATTTGATGCACGCCTACCGCAGCCACACCTGTGGCCAGCTCCGCCCCGGGAATGCCGGGCAGGACATCCGCATTTCCGGCTGGGTTCACCGGGTCCGTGATCATGGCGGCGTGCTGTTCATCGACCTGCGCGACCATTACGGCATGACCCAGGTGGTGGCGGACCCGGATTCGCCCGCCTTCAAGACCGCTGAAAAAGTGCGCTCCGAGTGGGTGATCCGGGTTGACGGCAAGGTGCGCCCGCGGCCCCCCGGCACCGAGAACACCGAGCTCCCGACCGGCCTCATCGAGGTCTTCGCCACCCATATCGAGGTGCTGAGCCAGGCGGCCGAGCTGCCGCTGCCCGTGTTCGGCGATACGGAGTATCCGGAAGACATCCGGCTGCGCTACCGCTTTCTCGATCTGCGCCGCGAGCGCATCCACAAGAATATCATGAAGCGCGGGGCCATCATCAACTCGCTGCGCCGCCGCATGGTGGAGCAGGGCTTCTTCGAGTTCCAGACGCCGATCCTCACCGCGTCCTCGCCCGAAGGTGCGCGTGACTTCCTCGTGCCGTCGCGCATCCACCCCGGCAAGTTCTATGCGCTGCCGCAGGCGCCGCAGCAGTTCAAGCAGCTGATCATGATGTCGGGCTTCGACCGCTACTTCCAGATCGCCGCCTGCTTCCGCGACGAGGATGCGCGCGCCGACCGTTCGCCCGGCGAGTTCTACCAGCTCGATATCGAGATGAGCTTCGTCACCCAGGACGACGTGTTCAACGCGGTGGAGCCCGTGCTGCGCGGCGTGTTCGAGGAATTCGGCGGCGGCCTGCCGGTGACACAGAAGTTCCCGCACATCGCGTACAAAGACTCGATCCGCTGGTACGGCTCCGACAAGCCGGACTTGCGCAACCCGATCAAGATGCAGGCCGTCACCGAGCACTTCAGGGATTCGGGTTTCAAGGTCTTCGCCGGCATGATCGCGGCGGACCCCAAGGTCGAGGTCTGGGCCATTCCCGCGCCCAAGGGCGGCAGCAGAGCCTTCTGCGATCGCATGAACTCCTATGCCCAGCAGCAGGGCCAGCCGGGCCTCGGCTATGTCTTCTGGCGCGAGGGCGAGGAGGGCGGTGCCGGCCCCATCGCCAAGAACATCGGGCCGGAGCGCGCGGAGGCGATCCGCACGCAGCTTGGCCTCGGCGTGGGCGATGCCTGCTTCTTCGTCGCGGGGCGGCCTGAGAAATTCTACAAGTTTGCGGGTGACGCCCGGAACAAGGTGGGCGAGGAACTGAACCTCACCGCCAAGGACCGTTTCGAGTTCTGCTGGATCGTCGACTTCCCGATGTATGAGTGGAACGAGGAGGAGAAGAAGGTCGACTTCTCGCACAACCCCTTCTCCATGCCGCAAGGCGGCCTCGAGGCACTCGAGACCAAGGACCCGCTCGATATCCTCGCCTACCAGTATGATATCGTCTGCAATGGCGTGGAGCTCTCCTCCGGCGCCATCCGCAACCATCGCCCCGAGGTGATGAAGAAGGCCTTCGAAATCGCGGGCTACCCCGAGAGCGTGCTGCTCGAGAAGTTCGGCGGCATGTACCGCGCCTTCCAGTATGGCGCACCGCCCCATGGCGGCATCGCGCCGGGGGTGGACCGCATCGTCATGCTGCTCTGCAACGAGCCGAACATCCGCGAAGTGGTGCTGTTCCCGATGAACCAGCAGGCCGAAGACCTGCTGATGGGGGCGCCTTCCGAGGTGACGGCGAAGCAGCTGCGCGAGCTTCACATCCGGCTGAACCTGCCGGAGGCGTGAGAGCCGCTGCCCCCGAATGGGAGTTGCCCGGACAATGTCCGGGCGTTTTTCGTCAGGCCGGAGCGGCTTCGGCGCTATTGGTTGGCCGTCACCGTTACACCGAGCTTGGTGACGGCGTCACCAGGCTTCGCGGGGTCGAGCGCGCTGATGTCGGAGACCTTCATAGGGGAGGCCGGGTTGATGCTCAGCATCAGGCTCTTGGGGTCGGCGAGGAATTTGGTCACCGCGTCCACCGCCTGCTTGGTCAGCGCCTCGTTCTGGAGTTGCACGAAGGTCAGCTGCACGTTGGGCGGTATTGAGGCGATCAGCACCTTTTCGTCCATGCCTTGCATGGCGGCCATCAGGGGCAGCATCTTCCTGGTGATCGAGGCGTCGTCAAAGCGCAGGGACGCGCCCTTCACCGTCACGCCCTGAAGCTGCGGCGAGAGGCCGGCGAAGTCGAAGCTCTTGCCGGACATCTGATCCTTCAGCATCTGGGCATAGGCCGCGACCGGCAGCTTGTCGACAGCCACCTTGAAGCTCAGCGATCCGACATCGCGCGCACCGAGCGACAGGCCGAAGCTGTAGGCAAGATCGTCGCCCGAGGGCGATAGATCGCCCTCGGTGCGGAGGTCAATGTTGAGGCTGTCGTAGCCCAGCTTCTTCCACATGTCGCCGTTGCCGAAGAAGGCGAGCGTGGACCCGGGGATTGCCAGGTTGCTGACTTTCAGCGTGTACTGGCCCGTGCCGGTTGCGGGGTCGCCGGTCCAGACGGTGTCGATGCTGTCGATCTTTAACGTCTGCCCGGAGGTGGTAATGGTGATCGGCCCGCTCGTCATCTTATTGGCGAAGGTGAGGTTGGACAGCATCTCGTCCCTGGGCGACGGTGCGGCAGGCAGGGCGCGGATGTACCAGCCCTCGGCCGAGGCGCCGGGAATGCTCATCGAGAGCTTGGCGTCCTTGTCGGTGATCTCGACGGAGGTGTTCGTGAAGCGCGCCTCGCCCACCTTCCACAGCGAATTGCCCTGGTCGGAAATGCCGGTGAGGCTCACCTCCGCCGTCTTCACGCTCAGCGCCGGGTCATTGTCCTTGGCAGGCTTGCTCAGCGCCAGATTGGTGATGGTGACGTTGCCGCCGTCGACCTTCAGGCTGTCATAGCTCGGCTTGACCGAGGTCTGCCGCTGCAGGTTTTCGAGGAAGGCTTTGACTGCCGGAGGCGCGTCTTGCGCCTGGGCGAGGCCCGGCACAAGGGCAGCAGACGACAGGCAGGCGGCGGCGAGGTATCTACGGATCAGGCTCATGAAGTCTCCTGGAGGTGGACGAGGGCGTTTTGTCCGAGCATATGCGAACACCTCATCAACGTCACGACATTATGGCAGGCTTGCGCCGCCGCCGTGGCCGTTGCTAAGAAGCACGGGCAAGACTGGGGTGAGGTGAATGCGCATAATCCTCTTGGTGTTCATGCTGGCGCTGTTGCCGATGAGCGGGGTAACGGCCGTGGCCTCCGCGGCCACAACGCCTGCGGCCAGCGAGAAGCAGCAGATTCTGCTGAAGAAGAAGCGGCAGGCCGCCGAGTCCAGGAAGAAGGCCGACGCAAAGAAGGCGGCGGACGCCAAGAAATCGGCTGCCGCCAGAAAGGCCACCGAGGCGCGCAGGCAAGCGGCGGCGCAGCGGAAAGCGAACCAGCCGGGCTGGGCCTGTGACGGCTTCCTCGAATGCCTGTTCCAGAACCGCAACAAGCCACGCGCAGGCGTGCAGCGTGCCTCAGCGCGGGTGTCCTCCCGGTCTGTGCCGGACCAAGCCACGGGCGAGGACATCGACTGGGCGCCCGCCTCCAAATACGCCATTGGTTCGATCGTCGTCTCCACACCGGAGCGCGCCCTTTACTTCGTCACGGGCCCCGGCCAGGCGCGGCGCTACAGCGTGGGCGTCGGCCGCGAGGGCTTCCAGTGGTCGGGCTCCTCCACCATCGTCAGCAAGGCCGAGTGGCCCACCTGGCGCCCGCCGGCGGAAATGATCAGGCGCGAAGCTGCGAAGGGCCACATGCTGCCAACCGAGATGGAGGGCGGCCCCGAGAACCCGCTTGGCGCGCGCGCCATGTATATCGGCGGCAAGATCTACCGCATCCACGGCACCAATGCGCCCTCCTCGATCGGCACGGCGGCGTCCTCGGGCTGCATCCGCATGATGAACGCCGACGTGATCGAGCTCTATGGCAAGGTGAAGATCGGCGCCAAGGTCTATGTTTACCAATAAACCCGCCGCCGCGAAGATGAAGGGCCGCAGCATGCCGCGGCCCTTTTCGTTTGGGCGGATTGGCCCCGAAAATAACTGACCCCGGAGGCTTGCGCCATCCGGGGTCCAGTCCTGAAGTCCTGGAAAACTACTTCTTCGCGGCCTTCTTGGCCGGCTTCTTTGCGGCCTTCTTAGCCGGCTTCTTGGCGGCCTTCTTGGCGGCCTTCTTGGCAGGCTTCTTCGCAGCTTTCTTCGCAGCCATTGCTGTCTCTCCTAGAGTTGTTAGTGCCCCACAACGCAGGTAAGCCTCACACAGACAGGTAAGCTGGCATGAGAGATCCCAACTTGACCAGTCATCGGAATGGTTTCTGCACCCGCTTGTGTGATTCGGCAATATGCCGAACCGCGTTCCGCACCCTCACGGATTCTCTCTAACAACCGGTAAACGCTCGGAAAAACCGCAAAACCGTGCGTGCACGGACGAAAACCGCGATTCAGCGCGAAAACCCAATAAAACAAGGCTTTTTCGCTTTCATCAGCCTACGGACGAATGCCGTTTCCGGCGCATTCTCCACACGCCGCGCCGTGTCAAGACCGCCGGCGGCGGCGGCGAAGAAAGTGTGGATAATTTTTCTGCGGCCTTGCTGTCGATGGGCATTTGAAGCCTTTCAGATGACCTCTGAACGGCCTCTTGCGATGCACGGATCGCGCTCCCACACGCGCGGGAGAGCCCATCCATCGCCCATGCTCATTCACAAAAGCAGAGAGGCCGGAACATGTCCGGCCTCTCCGATGTTTCGCATGGTCTTCCGTGCGATCACGAGCATCCGCTCGTCGAGCCGCAGGTGTCGCACTTCAGGCAAGTGCCGTTCCTCACCATGGTGAAGTTGCCGCATTCGGAGCAGCTCTCGCCCTCATAGCCCTTCATGCGCGCTTCGGCGCGGCGGTCGTTCGCGGCGATCACCGATGTGGTGGTCTCGACCGCCACCGCCATTTCCTGGCGGGTCACCGTCACCTGGGCCGGCGCATCGGCAAGCGCCAGCGCGGGCTGCGCGCCCGACATCACCACGACATTAGAGGAGGCGAGGTTGGGCTTCCGCACGAAGCCCGACGAGAGCACGCGGGACGCGGGCACGCGCGGCGCATCGCCCGGGGCTTCGCCCCTGCCGAGCGAGTCGAAGCCCATTTCCGAGGGTTCGACATGGGCAAGGTCGCTGCGGCCGAGATAGGAGACCGCCAGTTCGCGGAACACATAGTCGAGGATCGAGGTGGCGTTCTTGATCGAATCATTGCCCTGCACCATGCCGGCGGGCTCGAACTTGGTGAAGGTGAAGGCGTCAACGAACTCTTCCAGCGGCACGCCGTATTGGAGGCCAACCGACACCGCGATGGCGAAATTGTTCATCATGGCGCGGAGTGCAGCGCCCTCCTTGTGCATGTCGATGAAGATTTCGCCCAGCTTGCCGTCGTCATATTCGCCGGTGCGGAGATAGACCTTGTGGCCGCCCACCACCGACTTCTGGGTATAGCCCTTGCGCCGGTTGGGGAGCCTGAGGCGCGAACGCTCGCGCTCCACCACGCGTTCCACGATCTTCTCGACCACCGTTTCGACCCGCGCCGCGACCGTCTTGGTCATCAGCGCCTCTGCCACCTCGTCCGAATCCGCGTCGTCATCGGCGAGAAGCTGCGAAGAGAGCGGCTGCGACAGCTTGGAGCCGTCGCGGTAGAGCGCATTGGCCTTGATGGCCAGCTTCCACGACAGCATATAGGCGCTGGCGCAGTCCTCCACAGTGGCGTCGTTCGGCATGTTGATGGTCTTGGAGATGGCGCCCGAGATGAAGGGCTGGCTTGCCGCCATCATGCGGATGTGGCTCTCAACCGAGAGGTAGCGCTTGCCGAGGCGGCCGCAGGGGTTGGCGCAGTCGAACACCGGCAGGTCCCCGTCCTTGAGACCGGGTGCGCCTTCCAGCGTCATCGCGCCGCAGACATGGATGTTGGCCTTGTCTATGTCGGCCCTGGAGAAGCCGAGATGGGCCAGCATGTCGAAGCCGAAGTCGTTGATCTGCTCGTCCGAGATGCCCAGCACCGAGCGGCAGAACTCCTCGCCTAGCGTCCACTTGTTGAACACGAACTTGATGTCGAAGGCAGATGCGAGGCCCCCCTCGATCCTGGCGATCTGCTCCTCGCCGAAGCCCTTGGACTTCAGCGCCTTGTGGTTGATGCCCGGGGCATCGGCCAGCGAGCCGTGGCCCACCGCATAGGCAATGATCTTCTCGATCTGCTCTGGCCCGTAGCCCAGCGTGCGCAGCGCTTCCGGCACCGCCTGATTGATGATCTTGAAGTAGCCGCCGCCCGCCAGCTTCTTGAACTTCACCAGTGCGAAGTCGGGCTCGATGCCGGTGGTGTCGCAATCCATGACGAGGCCGATCGTGCCGGTGGGCGCGATGACGGTGGCTTGCGCGTTGCGGTAGCCATGCTCCTCGCCCAGCGAGACCGCGAGGTCCCAGGCGCGGCGGGCTGCGACAGCGAGGTCCTTGTCCTTCAAGTCCGTCTCGTCAAGCGCCACCGGAATGGTGCGCAGGTCCTCGTAGCCGACAGCCGCGCCATAGGCCGCGCGGCGATGGTTGCGCATGACGCGCAGCATGTGCTCGCGGTTCTTGGCGAAGCCATTGAAGGGGCCGAGTTCCTTCGCCATTTCGGCGGAGGTGGCATAGGAGACGCCCGTCATGATGGCCGAGATGGCAGCGCAGATCGCCCGGCCCTCATGGCTGTCATAGGGGATGCCGGCGGTCATCAGGAGGCCGCCGATATTGGCAAAGCCTAAGCCCAGCGTGCGGAACTCGTAGGAGAGCTTGGCGATCTCCTTCGACGGGAACTGCGCCATCATCACCGAGATTTCGAGCACCATGGTCCACAGGCGCACCGCATGCTCGAAGGAGGCGATGTCGAACTTGCCCGTTGCCGGATCGCGGAACTGGATCAGGTTCAGCGAGGCGAGGTTGCAGGCCGTGTCGTCGAGGAACATGTATTCCGAGCACGGGTTGGACGCGCGGATCTGGCCGGAGGCCGGGCAGGTGTGCCAGTCGTTGATGGTGGTGTGATACTGGATGCCCGGGTCGGCCGAGGCCCAGGCGGCATAGGAGATCTTGTCCCACAGGGCGGCAGCCTTGACGGTCTTGGTCACATTGGAGGTGAGGCGCGATTTCAGCTGCCAGTCGAGGCCGCGCTCGACGGCCAGCAGGAACTCGTCCGTCACGCGCACCGAATTGTTGGAGTTTTGGCCGGACACGGTGCGATAGGCCTCGCCGTCCCAGTCGGTGTCATAGGTGTCGAATTCGAGCTCGGTATAGCCCTGCTTGGCGAACTGGATGACGCGCTTGATATAGTTGTCGGAGACCAGCGCCTTGCGGGCGTCCTTCACCGCGCGCTTCAGCGCGGGGTTCTTGTCGATCTCATAGCAGTCGCCATCCGGTCCGTCGCAGTTGACGCAGGCCTTCATCACCGCCTGCAGGTGCTTCTTGACCGTCTTGGAGCCGGTCACGAGGGCCGCCACCTTCTGTTCCTCGCGGACCTTCCAGTCCACGAATTCCTCAACGTCCGGATGATCGACGTCGACGATCACCATTTTGGCTGCGCGCCTTGTGGTGCCGCCGGACTTGATAGCGCCCGCCGCGCGGTCGCCGATCTTGAGGAAGCTCATCAGGCCCGAGGATTTGCCGCCGCCCGACAGCTTCTCGTTTTCGCCGCGCAGATCCGAGAAGTTTGAGCCCGTGCCAGAACCATACTTGAAGAGGCGCGCCTCGCGCACCCACAGGTCCATGATGCCGCCCTCGTTGACGAGGTCGTCAGCAACCGACTGGATGAAGCAGGCATGCGGCTGCGGATGTTCATAGGCCGACTTGGACTTGGTCATGCGGCCGGTTTCGGGGTCGACGTAATAATGGCCCTGGCCCGGGCCATCGATGCCATAGGCCCAGTGCAGGCCAGTGTTGAACCACTGCGGCGAGTTGGGGGCGCACTTCTGCGTGGCGAGCATGAAGCGCATCTCGTCATAGAAGGCGCGCGCGTCCTCCTCGGTGTTGAAATACTTGCCCTTCCAGCCCCAATAGGTCCAGGTGCCTGCTAGACGGTTGAAGACCTGGGTGGAGGACCGCTCGCCCACGATGCGCTCCTTCTCGGGCAGCTTGGCCAGGGCTTCCTCGTCGGCCACGGAGCGCCACAGCCAGGAAGGAACGGTTTCTTCCTCGACGCGCTTCAGGGCGGCCGGAACGCCCGCCTTGCGGAAATACTTCTGCGCTAGAATGTCGGTCGCCACCTGGCTCCAGGAGGAAGGGACGTCGATGTCCGCGAGGCGGAAGACAATCGAGCCGTCCGGATTCTTGATCTCGCTCGTGGCGCGGCGAAAATCGAGATCCGCGTAAGCGTCCTGCCCTGCCTTAGTGTAGCGGCGTTCAATGCGCATTCTTTTCAGGTCCCTCTGTAAAATCATTGCCACGAGCACACGGAAATTTGCCCGAGCTGCTTCATCCACCCAGTTGCAAGACGCACTCACCCTGTCTCCGGAAACTGCCGTCCCCGGTTTGTTCAGGCTCTTCTATTGAGTGTTCCGTGGAAGATACGGCTGCCCCCGCAACCTTCTCCTCTCCGCCCCTCAGCCTCGAAAACGAATTTAATACCTCAAGCCTCTTAGCGTCAACAAATAGTGTGTTAACGAAAGATTAACACCATATCTTGTGTTCTAAGGACCCGGCTGAGCACTCTCTGTCGCAGCTTCATACGATTCTGCAGGTAAGCTCAAGGACTCCCTTGGCTTATGCGCGCTGTCCACAGGCTGGCCCTCCTGCGCCTGATGGTCAGTGACGCGCGAGTCAAGGGGAGAGAGGGAATGGCGGTTACCCGGATTGGCCCGGTCATCACCGCTATCCACAGACTGAAATTCCAGCCGACTCTAGAATTCCGCCTGTTGGCCCAGAAGAACCCCGGGTTTGGGCTCCCGAATCGGACCCAGCATGACGAGCAGGGCGAGCGCCGCGAGGGTGCAGCCCCCCATCAGCAGCCAGGCCTCGTTGACGGCGAAAGTCACCGCGCCTTCCTGGATTGTGTCCATGACGCCGAGCAGTCCCATCGGGTCAGTGGGGTCGGGCAGCTCGCCGGGGGCGATGTGCAGCAGCCGGGCGGCCGCTTCCGGGTCGGCCGTCATCAGGTCCTTGATGCGGTCGGCGTGCTCGGCCGAGCGGGTGAACAGAATGGTGTCGATCAGTGCAATGCCGATGATGCCGCCGAGCGCCCGGGACAGGTTGTAAAGCCCGCTCGCGTCGCTCACCTTCTCCGGCGGCAGGAAACCCATGGAAAAGCGGGTGACCGGTACGATGCAGAGGCCCAGCGCCACGCCGCGCACTACCTGTGGCCAGAACAACTCGTCATAGCCTGAGAGCCTGGTCTCGAAGCCGCTCATGGCAAGGCCCGCCGCGAACATCGCAAAGCCGATCATGCTCAGCATGCGGGCCGGCATCACCCGGTCGAGCAGCACCGAGAGCGGGGCTGACACGAGCTGCGCGACGCCGGTCACCAGCACCACCAGCCCAATCTCGACCGGCCCCATATAGCGCACCAGCGACAGAAAAACTGGCAGCAGATAGACCGAGCCATAGAGCCCGATGCCGAGAATGAAGCTCAGCGCGCAGCCATAAGCAAGAAAACGGTCGCGGAACAGGCTGAAATCCACTGCGGGCCGGGGCCTCATGACGGTCAGCGCCATCAGCACCGCAAAGCCTGCGAAAAGGGCGAGTGTCACCGGTGAGAACCACCCCATGTCAGGGGCTTCCTTGAGCCCGATCTCGAGGCAGGCCAGAGATACGGCAATGAACAGAATCGACACGGCGTCGAGGTGGCGCAGCAGGCTGAGTTCCATCCTCTCGCGCGGCAGACACAGCAATCCGAGCACAAGGGTGATGGCGCCGGGAACCGTGTTGATCAGGAACAGCCATTGCCAGGACAGGCTTTCGGTGATGATGCCGCCGACGACCGGGCCGGTGGTGGGCGCGATGACCGCCACCACCGCCGCAAGCACCGTGGCCACCCCCTGTTCGGCGCCGGGCCTGAACAGCAGGAAGATGGCGGCGAAGACCAGCGGCATCAGCACGCCCGCCGCCATGCCCTGCAGCACCCGGAAGCCCACCAGCGTGGCGAAGCCCGTGCTCATCGCGCAGCCCACCGAGGCGAGCGTGAACATGACCACGGCAACCGCCAGCAGGTTGCGCATGGAAAAGATGCGCATGAGCAGGCCGGTCAGTGGAATCGTCACGATCTCGGCGATGAGATAGGACGTCTGCACCCAACTCATCCGGTCGGCGCCGACCTCTAAAGCCCTCTCGATCACGCCGAGCGAGGTGATGACGATCTGGATGTCCAGCACCGCCATGAACATGCCGGTACAAAGCGCCGCAAAGCCAAGCCACTTGCGTGTCAGGTTTAAAGGGTTAGCGGGCAAGGCACTTTCCGTCATTCGAGCGGCACTATGGACCAGGCGTCTGCCCGATCCAATGCCCGGAAAGCGGTTGTGAGACTTGTAATTGCCAAACCGATTTCCTTAAGTGAGATCCATGCGTCGCCTGCCAACATGCCTGCCCGTAGGCTGCGCCGGCCCCGCCCCGGCGATGAGCCGGAAGGGACACGACGACCGGACGGCGGGCGGGGGACAAGCCGGGATATGTCGGGAGGCAGTGCTGCATGCTCACGTCCTGTTTGCGCCGCCGGAAGCCTGCTCCGGCGAAACCAGGCAGCGCGCGGCAAACCCCTGGGAGCAGAGTCCATTGTCCGGGCCTTATTGTCGCGCCCCGGAGGAAGAGCGGGAGGCCGGACGCTGAGGCTGCTATCACCCGCCCGCAACTTTCGTAATCCGCGACGACCAAGGAACCCGCTTCGCTGTGTTCGACATCATTCAACCCTATCTCGATTATTTCACCGCCCATCCGGAGTGGGCGCTCGTCATCATTTTCCTGATTGCGATGGGCGAGGCGCTGCTGATCATCGGCCTGTTCGTGCCCTCGACGGCGGTGCTGGTGGGGGCGGGCGTGCTGGTGGGAACGGGCCACCTCGGCTTCTGGCCCGTCGTCATCGTAACCGCCGTCGGCTGCATTGTGGGCGACCAGATTTCCTATTGGGCCGGCCGGATGTTCGGCCAGCGGCTCAAGACCATGTGGCCCCTGAACCTGTATCCGCAGCTCGTTGCAAAGGGCGAGGATTTCGTGCGCGTGCATGGCGGCAAGTCGATCGCCATCGGCCGCTTCGTGCCCGGCGTAAAGTCGGTGGTGCCCGGTATCGTCGGCATGTTCGGCATGAACCAGCTGTTCTTTGTCTTCGTCAACGTGACGTCGGGCATCGTCTGGTCCTTCGCGCATATCGTGCCGGGCGTGCTGATCGGGCAGGGACTGGCCTTTGCCGGAGAGCTGTCGGGGCGCTTGCTCGTGGTGCTGCTGGTTCTGCTCGTGCTGCTGGCGCTGGCGGGCTTCATCATCCGCCTTGCGGCGGCGGGCGTCTCGCCCTTTCTCAACCACCTGCTGGCGCGGGTGTCCGCGTGGGCCAGGACCAAGCGCGGCCGCTCCTGGCAGCGGTTCGCCAGGGCAGTGTCCCCCGGCAATCCTCGCTCGGTGATGATCGTGCTGTTCGCCGCCATCGTGTTCACCGGCCTCGTTGCGCTGGCCGACCTCGCCATCCGGGCGGCCTCCAGCGAAGCCGTTTCCAACATGGACGTTTCGCTTGCCACCCTGATGCGCGAGTCGCGCAATGCACCGGCCGACGAGCTGATGACGGTCATTACCATGATGGGCGACACCATGGTGATGTCCGCGCTGGCGCTCGCCATACTGGGCTGGCTCGTCTGGCACAAGGCCTATCGCGCCGCCTGGGCGGCGGGCATCGCCATCGTGGCGGCCAAAGCCTTCGAGCTTGCCATGAAGCTCGGCATCCAGCGGGCCCGGCCAACCGAACTCTCCTATTCCGGCGCCAGCCTGTTCAGCTTTCCGTCGGGCCACGCCACCATGGCGGCGGTGATATTCGGTATCCTTGCCGTGCTGGTGAGCCACTCCATGGGCCGCTGGGGCAGGGCCCTCGTTTATGCCACCTGCGCCATACTGGTCGTCGCCATTGCCTATTCGCGCCTCTATCTCGGGGCGCACTGGCTGTCGGACGTGCTGGCGGGCCTCACCTTCGGCGTCGTCATGATGGCGGCCTTCGGAGTGGCGATCGAGGCAATTCCGCCGCGTCGCATCAAGCCGCTCGGCCTGTTCGCCACCTCACTCGTGGTGTTCATCGGCGCGGGCGCGCTGCATGTCGCCACCGGTTTCACGCGCGCCAGCGAAATGTACGCCATGGCGGAGCCGCTGACGCTCGTCCCCGTCGCGCAATGGGTCGAGAAGGATTGGGAGAAGCTGCCCGCCCGCCGCATCGATCTCGCCGGCAAGCCGGAGGAGGGCTTCATCGCGCAGTTTGCCGGCAACCTCGACCTGCTGGCGGGTCAGCTCGAAGCCAGCGGCTGGAGCGCGATGCCGGTGTGGACCTGGCGGCAGAGCCTGCCTTACCTCAACCCCAATGCGGCGCTGCCGGACCTCGCGCCGCGGCCGGCCCTGCATGAGGGCCTCAAAGCGAAGCTCACGCTCACGCGGGCTGCCCCTGGCGGCGGTGAGGGGCGCGAGGTGATCCGCGTCTACAAGACCGGCCTCGCCGCGGTGGAAGGCTCGGCCTATAAGCCGATCTATCTCGTGAGCCTTACCCGCGAGGTGAGAACGCATGGCTTCGACCTCTACGCCATTCCCTCGCCGCGTCCGGCATCGGATGCCGACATTGCCGAGCTGCGGGGCGTGCTGTCGCGCGCGGGGGGAATCGCCATCCTGTCCGGGCATGAGCGCGGGGGAATCCGGCAGGACCTGATCACCGCCATTCCCTGACGGGCGCGGTTTTCCGGCTGCCGCTGCAGAGGCCGGCCCACAGGCCAATTCGGCACTGGACGGGGCTGGTGCGTTCCGCCATATTCCGCGGCGATTTTTGGGGCGCGCTGGCCCGCAACGGACGAGTCGACATGTTACTCCTTAAGCAGTTATTCACCTGGTGGAATGGCCAGACGCTCAACACTCGCTTCTACACTTGGCGCAAGGGCAACTTTGTCGGCGCAGACCAGTTCGGCAACAAGTATTACCGCGCCAAATCGGCGGTGCCGCGATCGATCAGTGAGCGCCGCTGGGTGATCTATAACGGCTATTCCGAAGCCTCCACCATTCCGCCCGGCTGGCATGGCTGGATGCACCACCGCGCCGATGCGCCGCCGACCGAGGAAAACTATACCCCGCGCGAGTGGCAGAAGCCCTTTATTCCCAACCAGACCGGAACGCCCAATGCATACCGGCCCAAGGGCTCGATCCTTTCGGGCGCCAAGCCCGCGCCCAGCGCGGCTGACTATTCCGCCTGGCGGCCGGAATAAGGCCCGCCATATTTCGGCTAGGGTTCATCGCTATCCCGGCCAACGACTGAGAGGAGGGGCGGCGTGAAGAATTCGGCAGTGGAAACCCTGATCGGCGCCGCGGTGGTGATCATCGCGGCGGCGTTTTTCTTCTTCGCCTATCAGACCTCCGGCAAGGGCCATGCCTCCGGTGCTTATCGACTCAGCGCCGAATTCGACAATGCCGAGGGCGTGAGTGTCGGTACTGACGTGCGCATCGCAGGCGTCAAGGTGGGCTCCGTGATCGACTTCACGCTCAACACCGAGAACTTCCAGGCCAACACGGTCATGGAACTTGATCCCAAGGTGAAACTCACCGACGACGCCACCGCCAAAGTCACATCCGAGGGCCTGCTTGGCTCGAAGTTCATCGCGCTGGAGCAGGGCGGCTCGGAAACCGTTCTTGCCAACGGCGGCGTCATCTCCAACACGCAAGGCGCGGTCGACATCTGGTCGCTCATCAGCGAGGCGATGTTCGCCAACAAGGGTCCGGGCCAGCAGAGCGAGGCGCCTGCCGGCGGTGACCAGGACGTTCCTGCCACCGACACCAAGACCCCGTGATGGCGGAAGCCCGGCCCGCCCTTCGCCCTCAGCAATGGTCCGCCGGACGTTACGCCACGCACGCGCGCTTCGTCTCCGGCCTTGCCTCCGGCGTGGTCGAATGGCTGGCTCCCAAGCCCAGCGAACGCATTCTTGACCTGGGCTGCGGCGATGGCGTGCTCACAGCCGATCTGCTGCGGCTCGCACCGTGCTGCGCCGGCGGCAACCGGACGGCGGATTACGTCCGGCTGCGGGTCGAGGCGGTGAAGGCATGAGAGTCGTTTTTCTCGGCAGCGCATCCATCGTTTTCGTCACGGCCATGGGTAGCGCTGCCTGGGCGGAGCGCATTGCAAATCCGATCGCCATGTTCGCAGGGCTGGACAAGATCACCGGCGTCACCACCACCTTCGAAATTCCCATCGGCGAGGAACGCCGCTTCGGCAGCGTGATCGTCAAGCCGAACGTCTGCTATACGCGTCCCGTCACCGAACAGCCCAAGACCACAAGCTTCGTCAAGATCGACCAGGTCGAGACCGACAACACGCGCAAACCCATCTTCTCCGGCTGGATGTTCGCCGAAAGCCCCGGCCTCAACGCCATGGAACACGCCACGTATGATGTGTGGCTGACAGGCTGCCGGGACCCCAACGCCCCACCCCCCGCCGTTGAAACCGCACCCGCCACCGACGCCAACGGCCAGCTCGGGAGACCGAAGGACGATCAGCCTGACGACTGAGCTGGCGCCGCCCAGGCGAGCACCGCCCCGGGGTCGACATCCTCCCGGAACGCAAAGAAATCCGCATTCCTGTCGAGCAGCGGTTCCATGATCTTGTGGTAGCCGGCGCGCGGCACTGCGATGGCGCCCAGCCGCTCGAGATGCGGGTTGACGAACTGCGCGTCGAGCAGCCCGAAACCGCCGAAATTGAGCCGCGCCACCAGATGGACGAGCGCCACCTTCGAGGCGTCGGTGGCGCGCGAGAACATGCTCTCGCCGAAAAACACCGCCCCAATGCGCACGCCATAGAGCCCACCCACCAGTGCGCCATTCTGGCGGCACTCGATTGAATGGCAGCAGCCCATGCGGTGGAGTTGCGTATAGAGCGCCTTTATGCGGGCATTGATCCACGTGGAGCGGCGGTCCTGGGTTTTTTCCGCACAGGCGGCGATCACCGCGGAGAAGTCGCGGTCGACGCTCACCTCGAAGGCCTTGCGCCGCAGCGTCTTCTTCAGCGAATGCGAAATCTTCAGCCTGTCGAGCGGAATGACACCGCGCTCTTCGGGTTCCACCCAGTGCAGCGCGCTGTCCTCCGCACTCTCGGCCATCGGGAACATTCCTGCCGCATAGGCGCGCAACAGGATCTGTGGGGTGATCGAGCTCATCACGCCTGGCGGGCGAGATAATGCTCCAGCCAGTGGATGTCATAGTGGCCGTCGATAATGTCTGGTTCGGCCAGGAGCTGCTGGAACAGCGGGATGGTGGTCTCGATGCCCTCCACCACGAATTCGCTGAGCGCGCGCTTGAGCCGCATCATGCATTCGGTGCGGCTCTTGCCGGAGACGATCAGCTTGCCGATGAGGCTGTCGTAATAGGGCGGAATGCGGTAGCCGGCATAGAGCGCCGAATCGACGCGCACGCCCAAGCCACCGGGGAAATGCACCGCGTCGGCCCGGCCCGGCGACGGCGCGAAGGTCGTCGGGTTCTCGGCATTGATGCGGCACTCGATGGCGTGGCCGGAGAAAGTGATGTCCGCCTGCGTATAGGCAAGGTCGGCGCCGGAGGCGACGCGCAGCTGCTCCTGCACGAGGTCGAGGCCGGTAATCGCCTCGGTCACCGGATGCTCCACCTGCAGGCGGGTGTTCATCTCGATGAAATAGAACTCGCCGTTCTCGTAAAGGAACTCGACGGTGCCGGCGCCCTCGTAGCCGAGCTTCTCCATGGCGCGGGCCACGCGGCCTCCGATCTCGCCGCGCTGGGCGGCGTTGAGGGCCGGCGAATGCGCCTCCTCCCAGATCTTCTGGTGGCGGCGCTGCAGCGAGCAGTCGCGCTCGCCGAGGTGAACGGCGCGGCCCTTGCCGTCGCCCAGCACCTGGATCTCGATGTGGCGCGGCTTCTCGAGGTATTTCTCGATATAGACATCGCCATTGCCGAAGGCGGCCTTGGCCTCGGACTGTGCGGTGCTCATGGCGATCTCGAGGTCGGTCTCTCTGCGCGCCACCTTCATGCCGCGCCCGCCGCCGCCGGCGGTGGCCTTGACGATCACCGGATAGCCGATGTCTTTCGCCACCCGCCTCGCTTCATCGATGTCGTTGACGCCGCCTTCCGAACCGGGGACCACGGGAATGCCCAGTTCCTGCGCGGTCAGCTTCGCGGTGATCTTGTCGCCCATGATGCGGATGTGCTCGGCCGAGGGGCCGATGAATTTCACGCCATGCTCGGTGAGAATGTCGGCAAAGCGTGCATTCTCCGACAGGAAGCCGTAGCCCGGATGCACGGCGTCCGCACCGGTGATCTCGCAGGCGGCGACGATGGCGGGTATGTTAAGATAGCTGTCGCGTGCCGGCGGCGGGCCGATGCACACGCTCTCGTCGGCGAGCCTGACATGCATGGCGTCGGCGTCGGCGGTAGAATGCACGGCCACCGTCTGGATACCGAGCTCGCGGCAGGCGCGCAGCACGCGGAGTGCGATTTCACCCCGGTTGGCGATGAGGACCTTGTCGAACATCGCCCCTACTCGATCGCCACGAGAGGTTCGCCATACTCGACCGGATGGCCGTTGTCGACATAGATCGCCGTCACCTTGCCAGCGCGCGGCGCGTGGATCTGGTTCATGGTCTTCATCGCCTCGATGATGAGGAGGGTCTGGCCTTCCTTCACATTCGCGCCGATCTCGATGAAGTTCGCCGCACCGGGCGAGGGCGCCATGTAGACGGTGCCCACCATCGGCGATTTCACCGTCCCGGGATGATCGACGGCGGACTTGGGGGCAGGCGCTGCAGGCGCCTCATGCGTAGGCGCGGCATGGGCGTGCAAGACCGGGGCGGGCGCTGGGGAGGCGACGGTTGCCACCGCTGTCATCTGCTTCGCCACACGGAACTTGGTGCCCTTGCGGTCAAGCTCGATCTCGCTCAATCCCGTGTCGTTCAGGATCTCGGCGAGGCTCTCGATCAGTTCGAGATCTGGATCGTTGAGAGCGGATTTGGACGACGCTTTCTTCGAGGGGGGCATTGGTCAACCCTTCTTGGCGGCTGAGATGAGGGAATGAAGCGCGGTGATCGCCAGGAGATAGCTGTCGACGCCGAAGCCGCAGATCACGCCGTTCACCGCCGGAGCGGTGAAGCTGACGTTACGAAAGGCCTCGCGTTTGTGGATGTTGGAAAGATGGAGCTCGACCGAGGGGGTATCGGCGGCTTTCAGCGCATCATGCAGGCCCACCGAGGTGTGGGTATAGGCACCGGCGTTGATGGCGATGGCGGACGCCTTGTCCCGCGCCTCGTGGATCCAGTCGATGAGGTCGCCCTCGTGGTTGCTCTGGCGGAAATCAATACTCAGGCCGAGTGCGGCCGCGTGGTCGCGGCAGCGGTTCTCGACATCCTTTAGCGTCGCGTAGCCATAGATCGCAGGTTCGCGCAGGCCGAGCAGGTTCAGGTTCGGGCCGTTGAGCACAAAGACAGGTTTCATCGATCCCCACGATTCCCCAGGGCGGACCGCTGCTTATAGGCGGTCGCGGCGCCAGTTGGAAGCGGCCAGGGTGGCGGGCCTCAGCAGAGCTTGCAGCCGCCGCCCTTGCGCACCTGGTCTACAAGTTCCGCCAGCCCGTCGGCCGGCACATAGCCGGGCAAGACCTTGTCATCGACGATGAAGGCGGGTGTGCCGTTGATCGCCAGCGCCTGGGCCAGCGCATGGTTGTCTGCCAGCTCCTTGGCCACGGCCGGGTCCTTCATGTCTTCCTTCATCCTGGCGACATCGATACCCTGCTTGGCGGCGAGTTCGTCCACCGCCTCCTTGGTCACCTTGCCTTCATGCTCGAAAAGGGCCTTGTGCAGTTCCCAGTACTTGTTCTGCTTCTTGGCGGCGATGGCGGCCATGGCGGCATAATCGGAATCGCCGCCGAAAATCGGAAACTCCTTTAGCACGAAGCGCAGGTTCTTGTCCTTTTCGAGAAGCGTCATCACCTCGGAGAATCCCTTCTTGCACCAACCGCAATTATAGTCGAAGAACTCGACCATGGTGACGTCGCCCTCGGGGTCGCCGGCCACATAATCGGCTGGCGAGCGGAAGATCTGATCGGCGCTGGATTGCAGCACGGCGCCGCGCTGTTGGACTTCCTGCTGCTGCTGTCTTGCGTCAAGCGACTTGGAAACGTCGAGCAGCACTTCGGGGTTTTCCAACAGATATTGCCGGACGATGTCGCCGATTTCCTTCTTCTGGGCGTCATTGAAGTTGCCGTCGGCGAATGCCGCGGGCGCGAGGGCCAGCAGGGCGGCGGCGGCGGCGAAGCGGAGGCGGAAAGTCATCAGGCGTCATCCTTTGGTTTGGGTCATTTTTTGCCGCAAAGCGGTGCTTCGGTCCATGTCGGTCAGCGTCCGGCGAAGCTGATCACGTCGCTGGCGCGCGTCCATTCGGGTGTTCCGGTCTTGAAGGCGGCCTGGGCGGAGCGCGCCTTTTCCAGAGCGAGTTTGGTGTCGCCCATCAGCAGGGCGGCTTGGGCGGTCGCGAGTTCGGCGCGCGGCACGTCCCCGGTCAGGGCATAGGCGCGGGCCAGTAAGCGGAAGGTCTCGGGCGTCTCGCCCTCGGTGCGCTGCGCCTGGCGTAGCAGCTTGATTGCCTCCCCAGCATTGTCCGGCTTCCCGGTGTCGATATAGGTCTGTGCCGCCAGAATCAGGATCAGCCCGTTGCTTGGCAGCAGTTCCAGCGCCTTGCGGACCGGCACGGCAGCCTCCGCCGCGCGGCCGTTCTCGAGCAACGCCTGGGCCTTCAACTCCCAGAAATAGGGATTTTCCGGCAGCTCCTTTATGAGGCCGTCTATGATCGGCAGGGCATTCTGGATGTCGCCCCGCCGGAACATGGCGATCGCCCGGGCATAGCGCGCCGGCATCGACTGGTCGGTGGACGGGTATTTCTGCATCACCGCTTGGGCGCCGCCGATGTAGCCCGCGAGCTTGGCCTGCACCAGCTGGTGGCGCAGCATCAGCGCCGGCGGGTCCTTGGCATCCCAGTAGGGAGACTTCTTGGCCTCCACCTCGAAATTGCGGATGCGGTCCATCGGCATGGGGTGAGACATCACATAGGGATCGACATCAGCGAGTGTTGCGATGTTCTCGCGCGCCAGGGTCTCGAACAGGGTGACCATGCCGCGCGCCGACTGGCGGGTCTCGTTGAGGAACTTAAGCGCCGCCTGGTCGGCGGAGGCTTCCATGCCGCGGGCATAGGTGAGGAAGTTGCGCTGCGCCAGCCCCTGGGTGCCCGCCATGATGCCCTGACCTGCCTGCGCGATCTCGCCATTGCCGGAGGCTACGCCGCCGGCGATGGCGGCAAGGCCCAGCAACATGCCGGCGATCTGCGTGTAATTGGCCGAATCGATTTCGACGCCCATGCGCGCCAGGTGGCCGCCGGCGATGTGGCCCGTCTCGTGAGCCAGCACGCCGATCACTTCGTTCGGCGTGTCCGCCCGCTCGATCAGCCCGGTGTTGATGAAGATGCGCTGTCCGCCGGCCACGAAGGCGTTGATCGACCGGTCGTTCAGAATATAGACCTTCACCGCCCTGGGGTTGATGCCGGCCGCCTTGAAGATCGGCCGGGTATAGAGGCGCATGAGCCCCTCGATTTCCGCGTCGCGGATGATCGGCAGCGGCTTGCCGCGCTGGGCGGCTTCGGCTTGCGGCAGAGCCACGCTCATGCAGGCCATGAGCGCCGCCATCAGGCGGGCCGTGGCGCAAAAGAACGAAGCGGTTCGTAGCATGGGTTGTCAGCCTCCCGATCCGTCAATCGGGTGAGATTGAGGCGAGTTTGAGGCTCCGCGGGGCAGGGTCAGCCGGCCTTCGGGCGGCTGACCAATTTGTAACATCAGCGCTTGTTCCACCAGCCGGACTTACGCTCCGAGGCGGCGGCAGTCACAGTGGGGCTCGGTGGCTGCCAGCGGCGCGGCGGTTCCACCGGGGCGGGGGCCTCCACCATCGGATCGGCGGCGGTCACTGGCGCGGGCGCCGTGGCCAGAGCCGGACCGGGGGCAGACACCACTGGCCCGTCCGCGGCGGGGTTCTTGGCGACAGGCGCCTCGCCCGCCCCGGTGGCGGCCTCCGGGCGCTCGTCGCGGCGGCCGCGGTCTTCGCGACGCGGGCGCTCGCCACGGTCGCGGCCCCAGCGGTCACGGCCACGGCGCGGACGTTCGACTTCTTCTGAACGCTCCTCGCCTCCGGCCTCCGCCACGGCGCTCTCGTCGCCAGCCTCGGTCTGGCTCTCCTCGGCGTCACGGTCGTCTTCGGAGCCGAAGTCAGGCTGTTCGCCACGACCGGGCACGTCATCGCCCTCACCATTCTGTGCCTGCTGTTCGTCGCGTCCGCGCCCGCCGCGCCGGCCACGGCGGCGGCGGCGGCGGCGGCCACCTTCGCGGTCACCCCCCTCGCGCTCGCCATTGTCATTGCCGGACTGGCGCTCTTCGCCGGACGCATCGCCGGCCTCCCCGGCGCCATTCTCGTCCTCGGCCGCGATCTCCTCGGTCTCGGCGTCCCCGTCTTCCTCATCGAAGGCGGAGTCGATACGCACCGGAGCCGTCATCACCCGGCGCGGCGGAATGTTGCGCTCCGGCGCCCGCTCGATCAGCGCCTGCGAGCCCTTGAGGTCCTCGCTCGGCGTGATGAACACCGAGATGCCGTAGGTGGTCTCGATGGCGAGCAGGTTGTCGCGCTTCTCGTTGAGGATGTAGAAGGCGATCTCGCGCGTGCATTTGACGGTGATGTTCTCGGGCTTGCGCGCAATCAGGTGCTCCTCGACCGCCCGCAGCACCGAGAGGCCGCAGGACGAGATCGAACGCACCACGCCGCGGCCCTCGCAATGCGGGCAGGTGCGCGAGGAACCTTCCAGCAGGCCGGGACGCAGCCGCTGGCGCGACATTTCGAGCAGGCCGAAATGGCTGATGTGGCCGACCTGGATGCGCGCCCGGTCGTTCTTCAGCGCGTCCTTCAGGCGGCGCTCGACATTGCGGTTGTTGCGCTTCTCCTCCATGTCGATGAAGTCGATGACGACAAGGCCGGCCAGGTCGCGCAGGCGCAGCTGGCGGGCGATTTCATCGGAGGCTTCAAGGTTGGTCTTGTAGGCTGTGTCCTCGATGTTGTGCTCGCGCGTCGCCTTTCCGGAGTTTATGTCGATCGAGACGAGCGCCTCCGTTTGGTTGATCACCATGTAGCCGCCCGAAGGCAGCGTGACAGTGGGCGAATAGAGCCCGTCGAGCTGGCTCTCCGCCTGGTAGCGCGAGAACAGCGGGCGCGAATCCTTGTAGGGCTTGACGTTCTTGGCGTGGCTCGGCATCAGCATCTTCATGAAGTCCTTGACTTCACGATAGGCCTCTTCGCCCTCGACGATCACCTCGTCGACGTCCTTGGTGTAAAGATCGCGGATCGCACGTTTCACCAGGCTCCCTTCCTCGTAGACGAGCGCCGGGGCCTGGCTCTTCAGCGTCAGGTCACGCACGCTTTCCCAAAGGCGCAGAAGGTAGTCATAGTCGCGCTTGATCTCGGTCTTGGTGCGCTGGGCGCCCGCGGTGCGGACGATGAGGCCCATACCCTGCGGCACCTCGATCTCCTTCACCATCTCCTTCAGCCGCCGGCGGTCGCCCGAGTCGGTGATCTTGCGGGAAATGCCGCCGCCCCTCGCGGTGTTGGGCATCAGCACGCAATAGCGGCCGGCGAGCGAGAGATAGGTGGTGAGAGCGGCACCCTTGTTGCCGCGCTCTTCCTTCACGACCTGCACCAGGATCACCTGGCGGCGCTTGATCACTTCCTGGATCTTGTACTGTTTGCGCTGCACTTTGCGGCGGCGCTGCGGCACTTCCTCGAGTGCGTCCTCGGCGCCGATCTCCTCGACACGGACGGCGTCCGGGTCCTCGCCCACTTCCTCGACGCCATTGCCGAGTTCGCCCGGCATGCCGTGCTGCATGGAGGGGGCAGGGGCCGCGGCCTCCACCTCGGCGTCGCCCGGGGCGTCCGGGTACGGTCCGGCCAGGCGGGCCTCGATGGTCTCTTCCGCCTCGGTGGTCTCCCCGCCATTTTCGACCGGCTCGGAGACCGACGGGTCCTCGTGGTTCGCCGACATTGGCTCAGCGCGCGGCGGCGTGTCATCGCCGTCGTCATCCGCCTCGTTGTGGTATTCGACGGCCTCGCCCTCGATCGCCTTGGACGCAGACATGTCGAGCACACGGGAGTCGGGGCTCTCCTCTTCGTTGGTCTCGGGGCCATGGTCCTCGGCGAAAGAGTCGTCTCCCGCCGCCTCGGTGTCCTCGGCATATTCCGGCTCGGAGATTTCCTCCACGCCGCCCTCGGTGTTCTCTTCTCCGCGGCGTCTGCCCCGGTCACGGCCGCGGTCGCGGCCACGGCGCCGGCGGCCATTACCTTCGCCTTCGTCGTCTTCGTCCGCGGCCTCGCGGGCATGCTCTTCCTCCTCGGCGGCGAGCAGCGCCATGCGGTCGGCGAGCGGGATCTGGTAGTAGTCCGGGTGGATTTCCGAGAAGGCGAGGAAGCCATGGCGGTTGCCGCCGTATTCCACGAAGGCCGCCTGGAGCGACGGCTCAACGCGCGTCACCTTGGCGAGGTAGATATTGCCCTTCAGCTGCCGGCGTGCGGCGCTTTCGAAATCGAATTCCTCGATGCGGTTTCCCTTGAGCACCACAACGCGGGTTTCTTCGGGGTGGCTGGCATCGATGAGCATCTTGCTGCCCATGAGTCTCGTCCTCTGCGCCAGCCCGGCAAATGTGCCCATAGGTTCTCCGCTCCGGTGAGGAGACGCCTGTTGGAGATGCGGGTGCTGCAGCGCGAATGGGGCATGTGGGTCCAGCCAGCGGACACGGGCAAACAGGCGACGCGAGCCGGTCTTGCCCGGTCCTCGTTCAGCGCGCTCGTCGTGGCGTGGGACATGCCCAAGATTTCCTTATGTTCCGGATCACGGAACGGTTCTAAATGGCGGATCCGGCACAGGATCTCGCTCTTCGGCCGCGTCGAGCGGGGCTGGCAGCAACTGCCTCCGGACCCCCGCTTTTCGCGAAATTCTCAACCCGAAATCGATTCTGCTGCAGAGTCGCGGCCCTGACCTCGGGAGTGCTTTACTTCTTATGAGGCAGGTTGCCAAAATGCAAGCTTTCCTCTGCGCAGCGCCTGGCGGGCCACCCGGCAACCATTGATTAACCCTGGACAGCCTAGCTTGTGCGGAAACGGTCTCCAACCCGCAGTGCCGCCGACCCATGACACTTGAAACAGCCAGTCTTCGCCGCTGGGCCGCAGCCCGCCTGCTGCCCGGGCTGATTCTGGCCTTACTGTTTATGGCCGCCGGCTACCGCCTGCCTGAGGCGGATGCCGCCGATACGTCCACCATTGCCGTCGCCACGGCGGCGCGGGTGGCCGGCGACGGGACCCGCACCCGCTTCGTGGCGGATCTTACGGCGCCCGTGGGATACACCGTTTACGTGATGGCCAATCCCTACCGGGTGATGATCGACCTGCCGCAGGTGTCGTTTTCTCTCCCAGAAGGGGCGGGCGACAGCACCCGGGGCCTGGTGACCCAATATCGCTATGGCCCGGTGGACGATGCGCATTCCCGCATCGTTCTTGATACCGACGGCCCGGTACTCATCGACAAGGCCTTCCTGCTCAAGCCGGAGGACGGCCAGCCGGCACGCATCGTCGTCGATATCGTCAGAACCACCAAACAGGCCTTCGACGCTCAGCTGGCAGCCGATGCGGCCCGCGCCACGGCTGAAGCCGCCCCCGCCGGGGAAATACCGCCCGCCGCTGGCAGCGCCGTCCCGCGCGAGCGCAAGCTCGTCGTCATTGACCCCGGCCACGGCGGCATCGACCCCGGCGCCATCGGCCTCAGCAAGACGCGCGAGAAGGATGTCGTCCTGGCCTTCGGCCTTAAGCTGAAGAAGGTGCTTGAAGCGACTGGCGCAATCGATGTGGTGATGACCCGCTCCGACGACACATTCCTGACGCTGCGTGACCGCGTAAAGATCGCGCGCGAGAAAGAGGCGGACCTGTTCATCGCCATACATGCCGACACGGTCCGCGGCCAGGATGCCCGCGGTGCCACAATTTACACCCTTTCCGAAAAGGCCTCCGACGCCGAGGCGGAGGCCCTGGCACACAAGGAAAACCGCGCCGGCATCATCGCCGGCGTCGACCTCGAAGCCGAGAACCAGGAAGTGACCGACATTCTCATCGACCTTGCCCAGCGCGAATCGAAAACCCACTCGCTGGTCTTCGCCAAGAAGGCGGTGGCGGAGATGGCGCCTGTCACGGTCTTCACCGGCAAGCCGATGCGCTCGGCGGGCTTCATGGTGCTGAAGGCGGCGGATGTGCCCTCGGTGCTCATCGAGCTCGGCTTCCTGTCGAGCAAGCAGGATGAAAGCCAGCTCACCTCGCCCGAGTGGCAGCAGAAGGTCGCTGCCGCCATGGGCAGGGCCGTCGAAAAATATTTCGCCACCCAGCTCGCCGCCAAGACGCCCTGAAAGCCAGGATCAGATTCAACGAATAGGCAGCTGGTTTGCCTGTCTCACGCCCCTTGCGTTGCACGCCCAAGGTCATCGCCTCGTTCCGGACTGTGTGCGCCGGCACGGCGAAGCATTCGCCTGTCTCGCGCGGAGCGGCGCAGAGACCCGGTTCCTGCCACCCAAGGGCCACAATCGGCTCCTAGCGAATTAATTATAAATGGGTCATCCGGCTGTGTTATCCGGCGGACTGCAACAGGCAGGTGTCGTTTCGTAGAATGCTTCGTTTCCTCGGGTGGTTATTTGCGGTCGGTTTCATGCTCTTCATCGCCGGAGCGGCGGGCGTGGGCTATGTGCTGTGGAGCAACTCGAAGGACCTGCCGGACTATACCCAGCTCGCGAATTATGCCCCGCCGGTGATGACCCGCATCTATGCCGCCGACGGCTCGATGCTTGCCGAATATGCCGAGGAGCGCCGCCTCTTCGTGCCCGTCAGCCAGATGCCGAAGCCCTTGATCGACGCCTTCACCTCGGCCGAGGACAAGACCTTCTTCACCCACGGCGGGCTCGACTGGATGGGAATCGCCAGCGCCGCCTTGCGCTACGCGCAATTCAAGCTCACCGGCAAGGGCACCGTCGTCGGTGCCTCCACCATCACCCAGCAGGTGGCCAAGAACTTCCTCCTCACCAACGAACGCTCGCTCGAACGCAAGATGAAGGAGGCGATCCTCGTTCGCCGCATCGAGCAGACCTTCACCAAGGACCAGATCCTCGAACTCTACCTGAACGAGATTTTCCTCGGCATGAATTCCTATGGCGTCGCCGCCGCCTCGCTCAATTATTTCGGCAAGTCGCTCGACCAGCTGTCGCTGGAGGAGATGGCCTATCTGGCGGCCCTTCCCAAGGGCCCCAACAACTACCATCCCTTCCGCCAGAAGGAACGTGCCATCGAGCGCCGCAACTGGGTGCTGCTGCAGATGCACGAGAACGGCTACATCACCGAAGAGCAGATGAAAGAGGCGCAGGCCAAACCCCTGGTCGTGACGCCTCGCCCCTTCGGCGCGCAGCTGTTCAACGCTGAAAGCTTCGCCGAGGAAGTGCGCCGCGAGCTGATCGATCTCTACGGCAAGGACAAGATGGAAAAGGGCGGCCTCTCGGTCCGCACCACGCTCGATCCCAAGTTGCAGCTCTACGCCCGCCAGTCACTGGCCCGCGGCCTCATCGCCTTCGACCGCAAGCGCGGCTACCGCGGCCCCATCGCCGCCGCCGAACTGGGCGTCGCGCCGGACTGGGCGCTGCTCATCAAGGACAGGAAGGTGCCGGAAGACATGGCGCCCTGGCGCATCGCCGTGGTACTCGATGTCAATGACGGCGAAGCCACGATCGGGCTGCAGCCCAATGCCCGGCCGGACGGCACGCTGGCGCCGGAGCGCGAGACCGGCAAGATACCGTTGGAGCTCATGAGCTGGGCACGCGCCTATGTCGATGGTACGGCGCTCGGGCCTCAGGTCAAGAAGGCATCGGACGTGCTGAAGCCGGGCGACATCGTCTATGTTGCTTCCAACAAGGACACCGGCCAGTATCACCTTATGCAGGTGCCGGAGGTTGACGGCGCCATGATCGCCATGGACCCGCACACCGGCCGCGTGCTAGCCCTCGTCGGCGGCTTCTCCTATGGTCGGAGCCAGTTCAACCGCGCCGTCCAGGCGCTGCGCCAGCCGGGCTCATCCTTCAAACCCATCGTCTATGCCGCGGCCCTCGACAATGGCTATTCGCCGGCTTCCGTCATCATGGATGCGCCCATCGAGTTCAAGATGCCGGATGGCTCGATGTGGAAGCCCAAGAACTACCAGAACAAGTTCTTCGGCCCCTCGACGCTGCGCCGCGGCATCGAACAGTCGCGCAATGTGATGACGGTCAGGCTCGCCAGCGAGCTCGGCATGGCTAAGATCATCGACCTCGCGACCCGCCTTGGCGTCTATGATAAGCTGCCCGCCCAGCTCGCTATGGCGCTGGGCGCAGGCGAGACCACGCTTATGAAAATGGTCGCCGCCTATGCCATCATCGACAACAGCGGCAGGCGCGTCGATCCCACGCTGATCGACCGCATCCAGGACCGCTACGGCAAGACCATCTTCCGCCATGACAAGCGCGACTGCGCCAACTGCGAGGCCCCCGCCTGGACGCCGGACCTGCCGGAGCCGGAGCTGGTGGACGTCAGCGAGCAGGTGATGAATCCCTACACCGCCTACCAGATCACCTCGATGATGGAAGGCGTGGTGCAGCGCGGCACCGGCAAGAAGATCCTGGCAGTGGGCAAGCCCGTGGCCGGTAAGACTGGCACCTCCAACGATGAGCGCGATGCGTGGTTCATCGGCTTCACGCCAGACTTGGTGGTGGGCTGCTATGTCGGCTTCGACAATCCGAAGCCCATGGGCAAGGGCCGTACCGGCGGCGAGCTGGTTGCCCCCATCGTCGCCGACTTCATGAAGCTCGCCCTGAAGGACAAGCCGGCGACGCCGTTCCGCGTGCCGCGCGCCATCGAGCTGATCCCCATCGACGCCAAGAGCGGCAAGCGCGGCATCTTCGGCCAGCCGGGCGTGATCCTCGAGGCCTTCAAGCCGGGTGACGAGCCGCCGGATTCGACCAAGATTATCGGCGAAGACGCCATTGCGGCCGCAGGAACCGCCACCAATGGCGGCGTCATGCTGGTTCCGCCCGGTCAGGGAGAACCGGGCGGCTCCTTGTCCGCCGAGCCCGCGCCCCAACAGCCTCCCGCCACTGGCGGATTGACGGGGCCGGGCAGCGGCCTCTATTGAGGCCCATAACGTTGTTTTCAAAATGAACGGAAATCATGCGCGCTGAAATCTCGTCGCTCGTCGACGGCATGAAGCAGTCAATCGGGCTGCTGAGGAGGCATCTTTGACTGGGACAATGCCCTCCGCCGTCTCGCCGAGCTGAACGCCAAATCCGAAGACCCGTCCATCTGGAACGATCCCCAGAAGGCGCAGAAGCTGATGCGCGAGCGTCAGGACCTCGACAAGCGCATCGGCATGATCCGCGATCTGGAGCAGGCGATTGCCGACAACACCGAATTGATCGAGATGGGCGAGATGGAGGGCGATGCCTCCATCGTCGGCGAGGCCGAGAAGGCGCTGCAGGCCTTGAAGCCCAGGGTGGCCGAGACCGAGATCGAAACGTTGCTCTCGGGCGAGGCCGACGCCAATGACGCCTACCTCCAGATCAATGCAGGCGCCGGCGGCACCGAGAGCCAGGACTGGGCCTCGATGCTGATGCGCATGTATCTCCGCTACGCCAATAAATATGGCTTCAAGGCCGAGGTGCTGGACGAGCATGCGGGCGAAGAGGCGGGCATCAAGTCCTGCACCATCCAGATCAAAGGCCACAATGCCTATGGCAAGCTCAAGACCGAGTCGGGCGTGCATCGCCTTGTGCGCATTTCGCCCTATGACTCGAATGCGCGCCGCCACACCTCCTTCTCCTCCGTCTGGGTCTATCCGGTGGTCGATGACAACATCGACATCGTCGTGGTCGAGTCAGACCTCAAGGTCGACACCTACCGCGCCTCGGGCGCCGGTGGCCAGCACGTGAACACCACCGACTCCGCCGTGCGCATCACCCACGTGCCCACCGGCATCATCGTCGCTTGCCAGGCCGAGCGCTCGCAGCACAAGAACCGCGCCACCGCCCTCAAGATGCTGAAGGCGAGGCTTTACGAGATGGAGCTGCAGAAGCAGCAGGAAAAAGTCGATGCCGCCAATGCCAAGAAGACCGATATCGGCTGGGGCCACCAGATCCGCTCCTACGTGCTCCAGCCCTACCAGCTGGTGAAGGACCTGCGCACCGGCCACACCTCCACCGCGCCCGGCGACGTGCTCGACGGCGAAGTCGAGGACTTCATCCAGGCCTCCCTCGCCCACAAGGTGAAGGGCGGCGGCGGCCAGGTGATCGAGGATATCGAGTAGGCGTTTCTCCAACGTCCTCTCCTGCAAGCGGGACCTCTGCGAAACGTGACTGCTTGCTTCGGATGCGGTTCACTTCTGTTCATGCGGAGGTGAATCAGCATGACGCAGGACAGTTTCATCGAGGCTTTGCTGCCGGCGGGGTTCGGGCGCATCGAGCGGCTGGAGCGGATGACCGGTTTGATCGATTGGGACCGCCTTGCCGTCCTGGTCCGCAAGGTGCGGCCGGGCGAGACGGGCCGTCCGCCCTACGTGGCGCTGGCGATGTTCAAGGCCTTGCTTCTGCAGCAGTGGTACGGCTTTTCCGGCCCCGGTCTCGAGGAGGCCTTGCTGGACCGGGTGTCGTTCCGGCGCTTCTGCGGCTTCGCGCTGGATGCCGAGACGCCCGACGAGACGGCGCTGTGCCGGTTCCGCAACGCGCTTTGTCAGGCTGGCCTGGGAGAGGTTCTGTTTCAGGAGGTTCTCCGGCAGCTCGAAGCGGCTGGATATGTCCTGAAGACGGGGACTCTGATCGATGCCAGGCTGGTGCAGAGCTCAGGGCGGACGCCCGCGCCGGGATCAACACCGCGCACGGCCGGGAGCCGCTCGTCCCACGGCCCTGATGCCAAACTGGACACGGCAAGGCGCCAAACGGCGGCTGTTCTTCGGTTACAAGGCACACATCGCGGTCGATCAGGGATCGGGCCTGATCCGGGCGCGCCGGCTGACGGGCGCCAAGACCTATGAGAGCGAAGTGACCGGCGATCTCATCATGGGCGGCGAGAAGGCGGTCTATGCCGGTAAGGCTTATCACAAGCGGACCCGCCGC
>NZ_JADCDB010000014.1 GCF_020252395.1 Aestuariivirga sp. | reverse complement strand
TGCCGGGCGACAACATCTCCTTCGACGTCGAGCTGATCACGCCGATCGCCATGGAAGAGAAGCTCCGCTTCGCCATCCGCGAAGGCGGCCGCACCGTCGGCGCCGGCGTCGTCGCCAAGATCACGGATTGATCGGAATGCTTCGTTCCCTTATCGGATGAAGAGTCCCGGCGGGGTTGTCCCGCCGGGTTCCGATGAGGGGAAGCGATGATCATCGCCACAACAAACGACCTTCCGGGCTACCGGGTGGTTCAGGTCATTGGCCTCGTCCGGGGCATTACCGTGAGGTCCCGGAGTTCGCTGGGCAATCTCGGCGGGTCGATCCAGGCCTTTTTCGGGGGGCGCCTGTCCATCTACGTCAATCTGGCGGAGGCCGCGCGCGAGGAAGCATTGCTTCTGATGCGCCAGCATGCGGTAGCTGAGGGTGCAAATGCCGTGCTCGGCATGCGCTATGAGGCCAACGAGATCATGTCGGGCGTGACTGAGGTGCTTGCATACGGCACGGCGGTCTATGTCGAAAGACTGTAGGTTCGTATGCACTTGACGGGTTGCGTCGCGGAGAAACTGCCGCTATGACCCGCCTTGTGATTTAGGGGTATAGCTCAGTTGGTAGAGCGGCGGTCTCCAAAACCGCAGGTCGTGGGTTCGAGCCCTACTGCCCCTGCCAGATATTAGGGAAACAAACGTGGCAAAGACCAATCCGTTCGAGTTTCTCCAGGAGGTCCGCGAGGAGGCCAACAAGGTCGCCTGGCCGTCCCGCCGCGAGATCATGATATCGACGGCCATGGTCTTCATCATGGTCGCGATCGCTTCCATCTTCTTCCTCATCGTCGATTCCATCCTGCACCGCGGCGTGCAGTGGGTCCTCGGTCTCGCGGGTTAAAAGGGCGGACATGGCTAAGCGCTGGTACATCGTTCACGCCTACTCGAATTTCGAGAAGAAGGTCGCGGACTCGATCAAGGAGCAGGCGGTTCAGAAGGGTCTGGGCGATCTGTTCGAGCAGGTGCTGGTGCCGACCGAAGAGGTCATTGAGGTGCGCCGCGGCCGCAAGATCAAGTCGGAGCGCCGCTTCTTCCCCGGGTATGTACTGGTGAAGATGGAACTCACCGATCAGGCCTTCCACCTGATCAAGAACACGCCGAAGGTCACAGGCTTCCTGGGCTCCGACTCGAAGCCTATCCCGATTTCGGACGCCGAGGCTTCGCGCATCCTGAACCAGGTGGCCGAAGGCGTCGAGCGTCCGAAGTCCACCATCACCTTCGAAGTCGGCGAACAGGTTCGCGTCGCCGATGGTCCTTTCGCGTCCTTCTCCGGCCAGGTGGAGGAAGTGGATGAAGAACGGTCGCGGCTCAAGGTGGCCGTGTCCATCTTCGGCAGGCCCACGCCTGTCGAACTCGAGTACGGGCAGGTCGAGAAACTCCGTTAAGGGGCTTTAAGTCTGCTCACCCCGGTGGGAGGCCATCAACAAGCCGGACCACTAACCTCAATCAGCCGGATCAACCGGCGAGGGAAAGAAAATGGCTAAGAAAGTCGTTGGCTATATAAAGCTGCAAGTGCCGGCGGGCCAGGCAAACCCGTCCCCGCCCATCGGCCCCGCTCTCGGACAGCGTGGTCTCAACATCATGGAATTCTGCAAGGCCTTCAATGCCGCCACGCAGAAGATGGAGCCGGGCATGCCGGTCCCGGTGGTCATTACCGCTTTCCAGGACAAGTCCTTCACCTTCGAGATGAAGTCGCCGCCGGCGACTTACTTCTTGAAAAAGATCGCCGGCCTCAAGTCCGGCTCGAAGGAGCCCGGTAAGGGCGCCTTCGTCGGCAAGGTGACGATGGCCCAGTGCCGCGAGATCGCCGAACAGAAGCTTAAAGGTATGAACGCCCGCGACCTCGACGCCGCTGCGCGTGAAATTGCCGGCTCCGCCCGGTCCATGGGCCTCCAGGTGACGGAGTAAGGGATATGACCAAGCTCGCAAAGCGCATCGCCAAGAACAACGAAGGCATCGACCGCCAGAAGTTCTACGGCCTCGAGGAGGCCGTGAAGCTGATCAAGGGCCGCGCCAATGCCAAGTTCAACGAAACCGTCGAGATCGCCATGAACCTCGGCGTCGATCCGCGCCACTCGGACCAGATGGTCCGCGGGGTCGTCAACCTGCCGAACGGCACGGGACGCAACCTGCGCGTCGGTGTATTCGCCAAGGGCGCCAAGGCCGAGGAGGCCAAGAAGGCCGGCGCGGAAGTCGTGGGTGCGGAGGATCTCTTCGAGATCGTCAACAAGGGCACGATCGATTTCGACCGGTGCATCGCCACGCCGGACATGATGGGCCTCGTCGGCCGTCTGGGTAAGGTTCTTGGTCCGCGCGGTATGATGCCGAACCCGAAGGTCGGCACGGTGACCATGGATGTTGCCGGTGCGGTCAAGGCCGCCAAGGGCGGTGCGGTGGAGTTCCGTGTCGAGAAGGCCGGCATCGTGCAGGGCGGCGTCGGCAAGGCGTCCTTCTCGGACGAGCAGCTGAGCCAGAACATCAAGGCCTTCGTGGATGCCGTCATCAAGGCGAAGCCCCCGGCGGCCAAGGGCACCTATGTCAAGAAATTGTCCATTTCCTCATCCATGGGTCCTGGACTTAAGCTTGACCTTGCGTCTGTCACGGGCGGCACGTAAGCACTGAACCAAATTCCATGTTGAAATCTCCCAAGGATTTCAGCAAGGTGCCCGAAGCTCCTCAAGCTTCGGTTTACCTGTCCGAGATTGCAGGCGCGGGAGAATCCCTCCCGCTTAAAAGCTCAGCCTGCATGAGATGGGTGTCAAAACGGAATTCGGATCCCCATATGGGGGTTCCAAGTCGGTTTGGACCTCATGGACCCAGTCCCGGGGAAACCCGGGCAGGGGGACAGGCACGTAAGCGCCGCTCTGGCGCCCGCTGCCTTCGTGTGGTGGACGTCTTGAGCGGTTGGTCCAACGGCGGGCGGGCGAAGAGCCCTTCCGCTATAAAGGAGAGAGCAAGTGGAAAGAGCTGAAAAGAAAGAGCTCGTCGCAACGCTCAACCAGGTGTTCAAGACCACCGGTGTGATCGTTGTGGCCCACAATAAGGGCCTCACTGTGAACCAGGTCAACGACCTGCGGAACAAGATGGCCCAGGCGGGGGCGACCGTGAAGGTCGCCAAGAATCGTCTTGCCAAGCTTGCTCTTGATGGCACTGACGCGGCCGGGATCAAGGACCTTTTCGTGGGTCCGACCATGGTGGCTTACGCCGCCGATCCCGTCTCGGCACCCAAGGTCGCCTCGGCCTTCGCTAAAGGGAACGACAAGTTCGTCGTCCTCGGCGGTGCGCTGGGCAAGACTGTCATGGATGCCAACGCGGTCAAGGCACTCGCCGAACTGCCCTCGCTCGACGAGCTCCGGGGCAAACTCATTGGCCTCATCCAGGCGCCCGCCACCAAGATTGCTGGTGTGCTTCAGGCTCCTGCTGGCCAGCTGGCGCGTGTCTTCAACGCCTATGCCACCAAGGATCAGGCCGCTGGCTAAGACGCCACGCCTCAACCACCGACAAACCAAACCGACGATAGAAAGATACTGAAATGGCTGATCTCGCCAAGATTGTTGAAGACCTCTCGGCTCTGTCCGTTCTGGAAGCTGCCGAACTCTCGAAGATGCTCGAGGAAAAGTGGGGCGTTTCCGCCGCCGCTCCGGTGGCCGTTGCCGCCGCTCCGGGCGCGGCTGCCGCGGTTCCGGTGGAAGAGAAGACGGAGTTCACCGTCGTTCTCTCCGCGGCTGGCGACAAGAAGATCGAAGTCATCAAGGAAGTCCGCGCCATCACGGGCTTGGGCTTGAAGGAAGCCAAGGACCTGGTCGAGGGTGCGCCCAAGACCGTCAAGGAAGGCGTGAACAAGGCCGACTCCGAAGCGATGAAGAAGAAGCTCGAGGCCGTTGGCGCCAAAGTCGAGCTGAAGTAACGCGTTTCCGGTGGCGCTCCGCTTCGAGAGAGCAGGGCGCCACCGGGCCAGCACTGCGCCGTCCGCGACGGCTTGCCGGACTTCCTTTCAAAAAAGGGGGTACGGCAAGCTGTCGAATATGCATGTTTTTGAACCGTCAAGGGGACCCCATGGCCGAAACTCAGTCCGCCGCTAGCCGCAAACGCCTCCGCAAGTTCTTTGGCAGGAAAGTCGAAGTGGCCGAAATGCCGAACCTCATCGAGGTTCAGCGCGAAAGCTATGACCAGTTCCTGCAGATGGCGGAGCCTAAGGGCGGCCGCGCGAACGAGGGCCTGCAGGCCGTGTTCAAGTCGGTGTTCCCGATTACCGATTTCTCGGGCCAGGCCATGCTCGAATTCGTGCGCTATGAGTTCGAACAGCCGAAGTTCGACGTCGACGAGTGCCAGCAGCGCGGCATGACCTTTGCCGCTCCGCTGAAGGTGACGCTGCGCCTCATCGTATTCGAAATCGATCCGGACACCCAGGCCAGGTCGGTGAAGGACATCAAGGAGCAGGATGTCTACATGGGCGACATGCCGCTCATGACGGCGAACGGTACCTTCGTCGTCAATGGCACCGAGCGCGTCATCGTTTCCCAGATGCACCGTTCACCCGGCGTCTTCTTCGATCATGACAAGGGAAAGACGCATTCTTCAGGAAAACTGCTCTTCGCCGCGCGCATTATTCCCTACCGTGGTTCTTGGCTCGACTTCGAGTTCGACGCCAAGGACATCATCTATGCCCGCATCGACCGCCGCCGCAAGCTGCCGATCACCACGCTGCTCTATGCTCTGGGCCTTGACAGCGAGGAGATCCTCCACACCTTCTACAAGAACGTCACCTACAAGCTGACGAAGAACGGCTGGAAGACACCCTTCGACGCGCAGCGCTTCAAGGGCATCAAGCCCGCAGTGGACCTGATCGACGCCAAGACCGGCCAGGTTGTCGTCGAGGCCGGCAAGAAGATCACCCCGCGCCTTGCCCGCAAGATCGCCGAGGATGGCGTGAAGGATCTGCTCGTCCAGGACAGCGAACTCCACGGTCTTTACCTCGCTGACGAACTCGTCAACGAGAAGACTGGCGAAATCTTTGCCGAGGCCGGCGACGAAATCAGCGAGAAGCTGCTGGTTCAGCTGAAGGAAGCGGGCTTCGGCGAGCTGCGCCTCCTCGACATCGACCACATCAACAACGGCCCCTACATCCGCAACACGCTGAAGGCCGACAAGGTGGAAAGCTACGAGCAGGCGCTCGTCGAAATCTACCGCGTCATGCGCCCGGGCGAGCCGCCGACACGCGAAACCGCGGAAGCGCTGTTCAACGGCCTGTTCTTCGACCAGGAGCGCTACGACCTCTCGGCCGTGGGCCGCGTGAAGATGAACATGCGCCTCGACCTCAACGTTCCGGACACGATGCGCGTGCTGCGCAGGGACGACATCATCGCCGTCATCAAGACGCTGCACGAGCTGCGTGACGGCAAGGGCGAGGTCGACGACATCGATCACCTCGGCAACCGCCGCGTGCGCTCGGTTGGCGAACTCATGGAAAATCAGTACCGCTTGGGGCTCGTCCGCATGGAGCGCGCCATCAAGGAGCGCATGTCCTCGGTCGATATCGATACGGTGATGCCGCATGACCTCATCAATGCGAAGCCCGCCGCCGCCGCGGTGCGCGAGTTCTTCGGCTCCTCGCAGCTTTCGCAGTTCATGGACCAGACCAACCCGCTCTCCGAGATCACCCACAAGCGCCGCCTCTCGGCCCTTGGTCCGGGCGGCTTGACGCGTGAGCGCGCCGGCTTCGAAGTCCGGGACGTGCATCCGACACACTACGGCCGCATCTGCCCGATCGAAACGCCGGAAGGCCCGAACATCGGCCTTATCAACTCGCTGGCCACCTATGCCCGCGTCAACAAGTACGGCTTCATCGAAACCCCCTACCGCAAGGTGGTGGACGGCAAGGTGACGGACGACGTGGTCTATCTCTCGGCCATCGAAGAGCAGAAGCACCACATCGCCCAGGCCAATGTGGCGCTGACGCCGAAGGGCGGCTTCGCCGAAGACCTCGTCATCGCCCGCCACGCCGGCGACGTGCTGATCGTCCCGGCTGATCGTATCGACTATGTTGACGTGTCGCCGAAGCAGCTCGTTTCGGTCGCCGCGGCGCTGATCCCGTTCCTCGAGAACGACGACGCCAACCGCGCGCTGATGGGCTCCAACATGCAGCGTCAGGCCGTGCCGCTGGTGCGCACCAACGCGCCGCTCGTCGGCACCGGCATGGAAGCCGTGGTCGCGCGTGACTCCGGCGCCGCCGTGGCCGCGCGCCGCTCGGGCGTCGTCGACCAGGTGGACGCAAAGCGCATCGTCATCCGCGCCACGGAAGAGACCGATCCGTCGAAGTCGGGTGTCGATATCTATACGCTCGCCAAGTTCCAGCGTTCGAACCAGAACACCTGCATCAACCAGCGTCCGCTGGTGCGCGTGGGCGACAAGGTGACGGCCGGCGACATCATCGCCGACGGCCCATCGACGGATCTCGGCGATCTGGCGCTGGGCCAGAACGTGCTCGTCGCGTTCATGCCCTGGAACGGCTACAACTTCGAGGACTCCATACTTCTGTCCGAGCGCATCGTGAAGGACGACGTGTTCACCTCCATCCACATCGAGGAATTCGACGTGATGGCGCGCGACACGAAGCTTGGCCCCGAGGAAATCACCCGCGACATTCCGAACGTCGGCGAGGAAGCCCTCAAGAACCTCGACGAAGCCGGCATCGTCTATATCGGCGCCGAGGTGAAGCCGGGCGACATCCTGTGCGGCAAGATCACGCCGAAAGGCGAGAGCCCGATGACGCCGGAGGAAAAGCTGCTCCGCGCCATTTTCGGCGAGAAGGCCTCCGACGTGCGCGACACTTCGCTACGCCTGCCGCCCGGCGTCGCCGGAACGGTCGTCGAAGTGCGCGTGTTCAACCGCCACGGTGTGGACAAGGACGAGCGCGCCCAGGCCATCGAACGCGAGGAGATCGACCGCCTCGCCAAGGACCGCGACGACGAACTCGCCATCCTCGACCGCAACTCCTACGGCCGGCTCAAGGGCTGGATCGTGGGCAAGGAAGCGGCCGGCGGACCTAAGGGCCACAAGGTCGAAGGCAGGATCAACGAGAAGACCCTCGATGATCTGCCGCAGTCGCAATGGTGGAACATCGCGCTCCGCGACGGGAAGGCGATGGGCGAACTCGAGGCCATGAAGCAGCAGTATGACGAGTCGAAGAAGCGCCTCGACACGCGCTTCCACGACAAGGTCGACAAGCTGCAGCGCGGCGACGAACTGCCGCCGGGCGTGATGAAGATGGTCAAGGTCTTCGTCGCCGTGAAGCGCAAGATCCAGCCGGGCGACAAGATGGCCGGCCGGCACGGCAACAAGGGTGTCGTGTCGCGCATCGTGCCCATCGAGGACATGCCCTTCCTCGAGGACGGCACGCATGTGGACGTGGTGCTGAACCCGCTGGGCGTGCCCTCGCGCATGAACGTCGGCCAGATCCTCGAGACGCATCTTGGCTGGGCTTGCGCCGGCATGGGCCGCAAGATCGGCGCCATGCTCGACGCGCTGCGCGACAACAAAGACGTGAAGCCGCTGCGCGCCGAACTCAGCCGCATCTATGGCAAGCATGAGGAACTCGAAAGCCTCGACGACAAGTCGCTGGTCGAGGCCGCCGGGAACCTGCGCCGCGGCGTTCCCATCGCAACCCCTGTTTTCGACGGTGCGCGCGAGGAGGACATCGCGGCCATGCTGAAGGACGCCGGGCTTTCGACCTCCGGTCAGGTGACGCTGTTTGACGGGCGCTCGGGCGAGCCCTTCGACCGTCAGGTCACCGTGGGCTACATCTACATGCTCAAGCTGCACCACCTTGTGGATGACAAGATCCACGCCCGTTCCATTGGCCCGTACTCGCTCGTCACCCAGCAGCCGCTGGGCGGCAAGGCGCAGTTCGGCGGCCAGCGCTTCGGCGAAATGGAGGTCTGGGCGCTCGAGGCCTATGGCGCCGCCTATACGCTGCAGGAGATGCTCACCATCAAGTCGGACGACGTCGCGGGCCGCACCAAGGTCTATGAGGCTATCGTCCGCGGTGACGACACCTTCGAAGCCGGCATCCCCGAGAGCTTCAACGTTCTCGTTAAGGAAATGCGGTCGCTCAGCCTCAACGTCGAACTGCAGAACTCGCAGGCCAACGTATCGAGTTAAGTCCGGTAGGCGGCAGGGAAGCCTTCCGCCGGCCACCCCAATGGAATTCGAACACCCCGCGGGTTACGCGCACCCCGCACAAAATGGAGAAATGGCCGATGAACCAAGAGGTCATGAACGTCTTCAACCCGGCAACGCCGGCTCCGACCTTCGACCAGATCCGCATCTCGATCGCCAGCCCCGAGAAGATCCTCTCGTGGTCCTTCGGCGAGATCAAGAAGCCCGAGACCATCAATTACCGCACCTTCAAGCCGGAGAGGGACGGGCTTTTCTGCGCCCGCATCTTCGGGCCGGTGAAGGACTATGAGTGCCTTTGCGGCAAGTACAAGCGCATGAAGTACAAAGGCATCATCTGCGAGAAGTGCGGCGTCGAAGTCACCCTCTCAAAGGTCCGGCGCGAGCGCATGGGCCACATCGAGCTTGCGGCGCCCGTTGCCCATATCTGGTTCCTGAAATCGCTGCCGAGCCGCATTTCCATGCTGCTCGACATGACGCTCAAGGACGTGGAGCGCATCCTCTACTTCGAGAACTACATCGTCCTCGAGCCCGGCCTGACGCCGATGAAGCTGCACCAGCTTCTGTCGGAGAGCGAATACATCAAGGCGCAGGAAGACTACGGCGAAGATGCCTTCACGGCGGGCATCGGCGCGGAAGCCGTCCGCGACATGCTGATGTCCATGAACCTCGAGAAGCTGCGCGACCAGCTGCGCGAGGAACTCAAGAACGCCACCGGCGACCTGAAGCCCAAGAAGATAGCCAAGCGCCTGAAGCTGGTCGAGAGTTTCATCGAATCCGGCAATCGTCCGGAATGGATGATCCTAACCCAGGTTCCGGTGATCCCGCCCGAGCTGCGCCCGCTGGTGCCGCTCGATGGCGGCCGCTTCGCGACGTCGGACTTGAACGACCTCTACCGCCGCGTCATCAACCGCAACAACCGGCTGAAGCGCCTGATCGAACTGCGCGCGCCGGACATTATCGTCCGCAACGAGAAGCGCATGCTGCAGGAAGCCGTTGACGCGCTGTTCGACAACGGCCGCCGCGGCCGCGTCATCACCGGCGCCAACAAGCGTCCGCTGAAGTCCTTGGCTGACATGCTGAAGGGCAAGCAGGGCCGCTTCCGCCAGAACCTGCTTGGCAAGCGCGTCGATTACTCTGGCCGTTCGGTCATCGTCGTCGGCCCCGAAATGAAGCTGCACCAGTGCGGGTTGCCGAAGAAGATGGCGCTCGAGCTGTTCAAGCCCTTCATTTATTCACGGCTTGACGCCAAGGGTCTGTCCGCCACCGTGAAGCAGGCCAAGAAGCTGGTCGAAAAGGAAAAGCCGGAAGTTTGGGATATCCTCGACGAGGTCATCCGCGAGCACCCCGTTCTGCTCAACCGCGCCCCCACGCTCCACCGTCTCGGCATCCAGGCCTTCGAGCCGGTGCTGATCGAGGGCAAGGCGATCCAGCTGCATCCGCTCGTCTGCACCGCCTTCAACGCCGACTTCGACGGCGACCAGATGGCCGTCCACGTTCCGCTGTCGCTGGAAGCCCAGCTCGAAGCGCGCGTCCTCATGATGTCCACGAATAACGTGCTGCATCCGGCGAACGGTCAACCCATCATCGTGCCGTCGCAGGACATCGTGCTGGGCCTCTACTATCTCTCGATCATGCGCAAGGGCGAGCCCGGTGAGGGCAAGGCATTCGGCAACATGGCCGAGATCGACCATGCCCTCGCGGCCGGCGTCATCACGCTGGCCACAAAGATCAAGGGCCGCGTGAGCGAGATGAATGCAGATGGCAGAATCGTCACCCGCATCGTCGACACGACGCCCGGCCGCATGAAGATCGGCGAGCTGCTGCCCAAGGCCATCAACATCAGCTACGACCTGTGCAACAAGCTGATGACCAAGCGCGACATCTCCAGGATGATCGACGCCGTCTACCGCCACTGCGGCCAGAAGGAGTCGGTGATGTTCTGCGACAAGATCATGGCGCTCGGTTTCTACAACGCCTACAAAGCGGGAATCTCCTTCGGCAAGGATGACATGGTCATTCCCGAAACCAAGGAGAAGATCGTCAATACCACGCGCGAACTCGTCAAGGAGTTCGAGCAGCAGTACATCGACGGCCTGATCACCCAGGGCGAGAAGTACAACAAGGTGGTGGACGCCTGGGCCAAAACCACCGACAAGGTGGCCGAGGAAATGATGGCGCGCATCTCGGCCGTGCAAGTGGACGGGAAAACCGGCCGCGAGAAGCAGATCAACTCGATCTACATGATGAGCCATTCGGGCGCGCGCGGGTCGCCGGCCCAGATGAAGCAGCTGGGCGGCATGCGCGGCCTCATGGCCAAGCCCTCGGGCGAGATCATCGAGACTCCGATCATCTCGAACTTCAAGGAGGGCCTGTCGGTTCTCGAGTACTTCAACTCGACACACGGCGCCCGTAAGGGCCTGGCCGATACGGCACTCAAGACCGCGAACTCGGGTTACCTCACCCGCCGTCTCGTCGACGTGGCGCAGGACGCCATCATCTCGGAAGCCGACTGCGGCAGCACGGCCTATCTCACCACCCGCCCCATCGTGGACGCGGGCGAGATCATCGCCTCGCTCGGCAGCCGTGTACTGGGCCGCACCGCGGCGCAGGACGTGATCAACCCGGCGACGGGCGAGATCATCGTCGCCGCCGGCAACGAGATCCTGGAGCCGCATGTGGACATCATCGAGAAGTCGGGGATCGGCGAGCTCCGCATCCGCTCGGTGCTGACCTGCGCCACCAAGTTCGGCGTCTGCGCGAAATGCTATGGCCGCGACCTGGCGCGCGGCACGCCCGTCAACATGGGCGAGGCCGTGGGCGTCATCGCGGCGCAGTCGATCGGCGAGCCGGGCACCCAGCTCACCATGCGCACCTTCCATATCGGCGGCACCGCGCAGGTGCTGAACGAGTCCTTCATCGAAGCGAATGCGGATGGCAAGATCGTCATACGCAACCGTAACTTCGCGAAGGACGGGCAGGGCCGCCTGATGGTCATGGGCCGCAACTCTTCGCTGGTGCTCGTCGACGAGAACGGCACGGAGCGCGCCATCCACAAGCTCCTCTACGGCACGCGCATGTATGTGGACGAAGGCGACAAGGTGAAGCGCGGCGCGCGCGTCGCCGAGTGGGACCCCTACACCCGCCCGCTGATGACGGAAGTCGCTGGCACGGTGGAGTTCGAGGAGGTGGTCGAAGGCGTGTCGGTGAACGAGGTGGCGGACGAAGCCACGGGCATCACCAACCGCGTCATCATCGACTGGCGCTCAAACCAGCGCGGTTCGGCGCTGAAGCCAGCGATCGTCGTCAAGGGCAAGGACGGCAAGGTGATGAAGCTTGCGCGTGGCGGCGAGGCGCGTTACCTGCTTTCTGTCGATGCGGTGCTCTCGGTCGATCCGGGCGCGACTGTCACCGCCGGCGACGTGCTCGCCCGTATTCCGCTCGAGAGTGCGAAGACCCGCGACATCACCGGCGGTCTGCCGCGTGTGGCCGAGCTCTTTGAGGCGCGCCGTCCCAAGGATCATGCGATCATCGCGGAGATCTCGGGCCGCGTCGAATTCGGCCGCGACTTCAAGAACAAGCGCCGCATCCGCATCGTTCCGTCCGAGGAGGGCGCGGAGGCCGTGGAGTATTTAATCCCCAAGGGCAAGCACCTTCCCGTTCAGGAAGGCGACTTCATCGAGAAGGGCGAATACATCATGGACGGCAACCCCGCTCCGCATGACATTCTGGACATCAAGGGCGTGGAGGAGCTCGCCTCCTATCTCGTTAACGAAATCCAAGAAGTCTACCGGCTGCAGGGCGTGAACATCAACGACAAGCACATCGAGGTGATCGTCCGCCAGATGCTGCAGAAGGTCGAGATCACCGACTCGGGCGACTCGACGCTGCTGCCCGGCGAACAGGTGGACCGCGAGGAACTCGATCACGAGAACGCCAAGCTCGCCGCGGAAGGGCTTCGCCCCGCCTCCGGCAAGCCGGTGCTCCTTGGCATCACCAAGGCCTCGCTGCAGACGCGCTCCTTCATCTCAGCGGCCTCCTTCCAGGAGACCACACGCGTGCTCACCGAAGCCTCGATCATCGGCAAGGTGGATACGCTCGAGGGCCTCAAGGAGAATGTCATCGTTGGCCGTCTCATCCCGGCCGGCACCGGCGGCATGCTGTCCAGGCTGCGCGCCGTCGCCGACAAGCGTGACACGCTCATCCTCGAGGAGCAGGCCAAGGCCACGGAACTTCCCGCGGCGGAATGAGGCGGGCGGAAGATGAGGCGAAAGAGGCCCGGTGGAGACCGGGTCTTTTTTTTGGCGATCTGTATCCGCGAGTCCTTCTCCCGTTGGCGCAGCCAATGGACGGAAGGGAGAATCATCGGGCTGCGTTCCTGGATCACAAGCAAACACGCCCGGGTCCAAGCCCGGGCGAGGTGAATGTGAAGTGCTGAACCTGGCAGCTTACAACGGATAATCCCGTGCCGGCTCGATGCCGCAGGTTTCGATGAACTTCTTCATGTTGTGCACTTCGTCCTTCGAGAGCCCGTGATCGGCGCCGTGGAAGGTGGCAGTGTGGCCTTTCATGCTCACCATCAGGCGGCCATGGCCGGAATGGCTCAGTTCCGCGCCCAGTTCCTTGAACACCGGCTCCACCTCGTGGAGTTGGATGTTGGAGGGCAGCGGATGGCTGAACAGGCTGTGGAGGACTTTGCGGTGCTTGTGATTCATGAGTATCTCCCCATTATGGGTATAACTTAGCGAGTGGCGCACCGGCACCGCTTTGATTTTGATCAATCCGGCCCACGTCACGGCATTGCCGGAGCCTTGTGCACCACCCCGCTGCGCATCACGAACTCGACCTTCTCCGTCACGGTGATGTCGTCGAAGGGGTTTCCCGGCATAGCGATGATGTCCGCCGTCTTGCCGGCGGCAAGAACGCCGATGTCGGGCTGCTGCAGCAGCTCCGCCGCCACGCTGGTGCCGGCTTTGAGCGCGCGCAGCGTGGAAATGCCATTGGCCGTCATCTCGGCAAATTCGCCGGCGTTGTTGGTGGCAAAGGAAAAGGTGCCGATGTCGGTGCCAAATGCAATCTGCACCTTGCTGTCCGCCAGATTATGCGCGGCCTGCATCAGTTGCGCCGCGTACTTGCGGTACTTCGCCCGCACATAGGGCGGCTTGCCCGCCGCCGTCCAGAAGGCATCGTCATCGATCTGCCGCGCCTGGCGGATCACCGCGATCTGCGTGGGCACCAGGAACACGCCCTTGTCCTCGATGATGCCGAGCGTTTCGGGTGTCGCCAGATTGCCGTGCTCGACACAGCGCACGCCCGCAACGAGGGCCCGGCGGATGCCCCCGTCGCCATAGACGTGCAGCGTGGCGGGAATGCCCAGGTCGCGGGCGGTTTCCACCATTACGTTCATCTCCTCCTGGCTGTAGGGCACTTGCGAAGGATCGTCCGCCGGACTCGAGAAGCCGCCAGACCCGGCATATTTGATCCATTGCGCCCCGCGGCTGATCTCGCGCCGCACCACCTTGCGGATTTCGTCAACACCGTCCGCAAGGCTGTTCTGCCACGGGTCGCTGTCGGCGCCGAGCAGCGGCCCGCCATCGCCGTGACCGCCGCGCGTGGAAATGAGGTGGCCCGCTGGAATGAGCCGCGGCCCGGCGATCTGGCGCTCCGCGATGGCGCGGGCCAGGTCCATGGTGGTGTACCCGTGGATGTCCATGTCGCCCACGTCGCGCACTGTGGTGAAGCCGCGATCGAGCAGAATGCCCAGCGCCTCCACCCCCAGCAGCGCCTTGGCGGAAGACGACAGCGAGAAGATCTTGTCCTCCAGCTCGGGCCGCAGCGTGACATGAACATGGCTGTCGATGAAGCCGGGCGTCACCATATGGCCCGGCAGAGAAATGCGCCGCGTGCCCTCGGGGGCGGAGAGGTTCTGACCCAGTCCGGCGATCTTGCCGCCGGTGACCAGTATGTCGAGCGGCCCCAGGGGCTTGCCGGCAACCCCGTCCCACACCTGCGCGCCGGTGATGAGCTGCGGCGGCGTCGTGGCGGGGGGCATTGCAGCGGACGCCTGGCTGCGCAGGGCGGCGGCAAGGGTGAGGCTTGCTGCTCCGGCAAGCATGCCGCGCCGCGTGAGATTGCGCCGGTGTCGCTGGATCAGGTCGCAGGCCAGGCACATGGGTCACCTCCACTGTCTGCGATTATAGCACATTGCGCCAGAAAACCGATGGCCGCCCGCATCCGGGTTTGGCGAGGGGCCGTAGCCGGGCTCAACTGGCGAGAGCGGCCGTGATCCGTGCTGCGTGTTCGGCCAGCACCGCATGATCCGCCATCTTGCCCGAATGGGGCCTGAGCGGCACGCCCTCATGGCGCGGCAACACGTGGACATGAAGGTGAAACACCGTCTGCCCCGCGGCCGGTTCGTTGAACTGCTGGATGAGCACGCCATCGGCGCCGAAGGCCCGCTTCGCCGCATTGGCCACCTTGTGCACCGTTGTCATGAGAGAGCCAAGCGCTTTCGGGTCAGCGTCGAGCAGGTTGCGGAACGGCATCTTGGGGATCACCAGCGTGTGTCCGTCGGCCTGGGGCATGACGTCCATGAAGGCCAGCGTGTGCTCGTCCTCGTAGACCTTGTGGCAGGGAATCTCTGCCCGCAGGATCTTGGCGAAGATGTTGTTGGCGTCATAGCTCATCGGTCTCGTCCCTCTAGAAGTCCTGTTCCTGCCGGAAAGGCGAGTGTGCTGCAAGCGCCTGCTGCTCCTGGTCGATGCCGGCCCGCTCTGCTTCGAGGTAGTTGGCCACCGCCCGCTGCAGGCCGGGGTGGGCGAGGTAGTGCAGCGAATAGGTCTTCTGCGGCAGATAGCCCCGCGCCAGCTTGTGCGCACCCTGCGCGCCGGCCTCCACGCGCGGCATCTTCCGCGCGATCGCGAAGTCGATGGCCTGGTAATAGCAGGTCTCGAAATGCAGATTGCCGTGATATTCGATGGCCCCCCAGTTCCGGCCATAGAGCGCATGCGAGCCGATGAAGTTGAGGGCGCCGGCGATCGGTTTTCCGCCGCGCTCGGCGATCACCAGCAGAATGTGCTCGCTCATTGCCTCGCCGATCATGCTGAAGAAGCGGCGGTTCAGGTAGGGAGATCCCCATTTGCGCGAGCCCGTGTCCATGTAGAAGTCGAAGAAGGCATCCCAGTGCCGCTCTGCGATGTCCTTGCCGGTGAGCGCATGCATGGCAATGCCGGCGTTACCCACCGAGGCGCGCTCCTTGCGGATGTTCTTGCGCTTGCCCGATGAGAGAGAGCCGAGGAAGTCATCGAAGCTCGCATAACCCTTGTTCATCCAGTGAAACTGGATGTCGGTGCGCTTGAGCCACAGCTTGCCGCCGAGCGCCTCCCAGTCGCGCTCAGGCAGGAAGGTGATGTGCACGGAGGATGCCTCCTCCTCGGTGCACAGCGCGATGAGAGCCGAGGTGAGCTCGCGCCGTTCTGCCTCGGTCCTGGCGAAGAGCCGCGGCCCGGTGACGGGCGTGAAGGGCACCGACACCTGCATCTTGGGGTAATAGCGCCCGGCGGCCCGCCCATAGGCATCGGCCCAGCCATAATCGAAGACATATTCGCCCTGCGAATGGCCCTTGCGATAGCAGGGCGCGATGCCCGCGATGCGGCCCTCAACCTCCAGCACGAGGTGGCGCGGCGTCCAGCCCGTCTTCGCCACGGCACAGCCGGACTCCTCCAGACAGCGGAAAAAGTCATGGCTGACGAGCGGGTTGAATTCGGCGTCAGGAGGGTTGGCGAGGCGGTCCCAGTCCGCCCGCGCGATCGCCAGGGCACTGGTCACGGCCCTCAGCATGTCAGGCTGGGAATCCCTCGAAGGTGATCTGGTCGGAGCATCTTCTAGCCATTACGGCCTGTTCAGGCGTGCGGATTGTCCAGCTGATGACCGGCACGCCGGAGCTGCGCAGCGCGGTGATCGGCGCCCAGGGCAGTTCCTCGAACTGAAACGACACGAAGTCGGGCCTGGTGCGCGATACATGCGAGAAGGTGCGCAGTTCCATCTGCTTGGCCAGCGGCAGCGCGCCGTAATAGGGATCATCGCAGCGCTCCGCCACAATGCCGCGGATGGTGGCGGGCGACAGGCGGCGCACCGCCGCGATCATGTCCGGGTCGAAGGACATGAGGCAATAGGGGCCGTCATAGCCCTTCAGCACCTCGATTGCCCGCTCGGCCAAACGCACGTCGCCGTCCCAATTGGACTTGAGCTCGATGATGAGCGGCACCTGGCCCCGCACCTGGGCGAGGAGCTCGGCCAGCGTCTGCACCCGGTCCCGCGAATTTCGAATCGCCAGCGCCTTCATCTCCGCCGCGCTGATGTTCTTCACCAGCCCGTGGCCCTCGGTGAGGCGGTCCAGATGGTCGTCGTGGAACACCATGGCCTCGCCGTCGCGCGTCCGCTGCAGATCGCACTCGATTGGATATCCACCTGCAATCGCGGCGTAAAAGGCAGATGCCGTGTTCTCGACGATGCCCTTGGTGACGTCATGCCGCCCGCGGTGGGCGATCGGACGCGCGGTCACCAGATCGGCAGCGCGCCAGCTCTTCGTTCCGTTCATGTTCACTCCACTTCGACGATGGCCTCGACTTCTGTGGAGATGCCCATCGGAAGTGACGGCGATGCGACGGCGGAGCGCGCGTGGCGGCCCTTGTCGCCGAACACCTCGACCATCAGGTCGGAGGCGCCGTTGATAACCTTGGGGTGGTCCTTGAAAGAGGGCGCCGCATTGACGAAGCCCAGCAGCTTGACCACGCGCTTCACCCGGTCTAGGTCGCCGCCGCATGCATCCTTCAACTGCGCCAGCACGTTGATGCCGCAGAGCCGCGCCGATTTGGCGCCGTCCTCCAGCGACACGTCGATGCCGAGGCAGCCGGGCCATATGACTTTTCCGTCCTCCAATGGGCCCTGGCCAGAGATGAACACGAGGTTCCCCGTGCGCACCCAGGGCACGTAATTGGCCACGGGCTTTGCCGCCACGGGCAGTGTGATGCCGAGTTCGGCGAGGCGCTTGTCGATCTGTCCCATTATATTCTCCTGTCGAAAAGGGGCCCCCGCGCCCCTTGGATGGGGGCGAGATTGGGCGCTCGGGGCCCCGGAATCAAGCGCGGGTGATGAGGTCCGCCGGGCGCTCGCCGCGGAAGAACTGTTCGAGATTGTCGATACATTTGTGCCCCATGGCGCTGCGCGTGCGCGGTGTGGCGCTGCCGATGTGCGGCAGCAGGAACACGTTGTCGAGACCGCGGTAGCGCGGGTCGATCCGCGGCTCGCCCTTGAACACGTCAAGCCCAGCCGCGGCGAGATGGCCTGAGGCAAGGGCGGCGATCAGCGCGTCGTCCTCCACGATGTCGCCGCGCGCCGTGTTGACCACGATGGCGCCCTTGGGAAGCAGCGCCAAGGCTTCTGCATTCACCATGCCGCGCGTTTCCGGTGTGGAGGCGCAGTTGACCGACAGGAAATCGATGTTGGGCAGCATGTCCGCGAAGCGCGCGTGGTAGGCGGCGCCCCGCGCATCCTCCGCCGCCACGGGCCTCCGCGCGTGGTAGTGGATCGCCATGCCGAAGGCCCGGGCGCGCCTTGCCACCGCCTGGCCGATGCGCCCCATGCCGAGGATGCCGAGCCTCTGGCCGGAGACGTCAAGACCCATCGGCGAGACGAGCGTCGTCTCGCCCCAGCGGTCCTCGCGCACCATGCGGTCGCCCCAGGAGGCGCCGCGCGCCGCGCCCAGCATGAGAAGGAGTGCGATATCGGCTGTCGCATCGGTCAGCACGCCCGGCGTGTTGGTGACGGCAATGCCCTTCGCCTCCGCCTGCGGGATCGAGAGATGGTCATAGCCCACAGAATGCGTGGCGATGATGCGGATCGAGGGCGGGAGAGAGGGGATGAACTCCGGCCCCAGCTTGTCGAAGGAGGTAAGCAGCAGGCCGTCATGGGCTGCGGCCAGGCGCAGGATCTCGTCACGCGTCATCGGCCGGTCATCGGGGTTGAGGGTGACGCGGAAGGTGGCGGCGATCCGGCGCTCGACGTCCGGCATCATCTTCCGGGTGACCAGGACTCGGGGCGTCTCCGTCCCTGCTGCCGCCATCTTTGCCTCTTGTTGTCCGATGATTATGTTAGTCTGCTGTAGATGGTCCGCATAGGACCATCCCGCCTGAGGAGAAGCAATTGAAAACCGTTCTGTCCGCCCCGGCCATGCTGGCCCTGACCATGCTGGCCCTGGCCAGTGCCGCCGATGCCGCCACGGTTGCTCCGCACCGGGCGATCTATGACCTCACCCTGCTGCGCGCCAATGAGGGGGCCTCGCTGCAGTCGGCGGCGGGCAAACTCGCTTTCGAGATCGACGGCTCCTCCTGCGACGGCTTCACGGTGAACTTCCGCATGGCCACAAAATACCGTCAGGAGGATGGCAGCATCGCCGTGATCGACACCCTCACCACCACCTTTGAGAACGCCGGCGCGACGGAACTCCGCCACCAGCTGAAGGAGAGCGTTAACGGCACGGTGAAGGAGACCGACCGCATCAGCCTCACCCGAAAGAGCGCCGACGCCGAGGGCGCCGCCACGCTGAAGAGCAAGCCCGGCGAGCCCTTCACGGTTCCGGCCGGCGCAGCCCTGCCCATGCAGCACCAGCTGCGGCTGATGGCGTTGGGCGAGGCGGGCGGCGGCCGCGATTCGAGTATCGTTTTTGATGGTTCCGACGGGGCTAAGTCGTTCCGCGCCATCTCTTTCGTCGGCCGGCAGAAGCCGCCGGGCAGCATCGCGCGCGATGCTGCAAACCCGGCCGCCGCGGCGCTCAAGGGCGATGCCGCCTGGCCGATGACGGTGAGCTACTTCACGCTCGATGGCAATGCCGAGACGCCGGAATACCAGGTGAGCTTCGACATGTACGACAACGGCGTGGCCTCCGGCCTGGTGCTCGACTATGGCGATTTCGCGCTCTCAGGCACGCTTACCGACCTGAAGCTGCTCGACAAGCCGAGCTGCAACTGAGCGCGCGGGCCGTCGATGCCGAACATCAAGCGCCATGATCCGGGCGGAGAGGGCGATGTCGAGGCCTTCCTCGCCCGCGTCCGCGACATGCCGCCGCCCGCCACCGGCGGCGGCAAGGGCCGCCTCGTGCTCGCGATGGACGCCACCATGAGCCGCCAGCACAGCTGGGACATGGCGCTCTCGATCCAGGGCGACATGTTTGCCGAAGCGGGCCGGGTGGGCGGGCTTGACGTGCAGCTCGTCTATTTCCGTGGCTTCAATGAATGCCGCGCCTCGATGTGGACGCCTGACACCGCCGTGCTGGCCCGGCTCATGTCCGGCATCCGCTGCCGGGGCGGCCACACCCAGATCGGCCGCGTGCTGAAGCACCTCAAGGGTGAAGCCGCAGCCGGCAAGGTCAATGCCTGCATCTATATTGGCGACGCGCTGGAGGAAGCGATCGACCCGCTGGCCCAGCTTGCCGGCGAGATCGGCCTCATCGGCATTCCCGTCTTCATGTTTCAGGAGGGCCGCGATCCCGCCGCCGAGGCTGGCTTCCGCGAGATCGCGCGGCTCACCCGCGGAGCCTATTTCCGCTTCGGCAGCGATGCGGCCAAGATCCTGCGCGAGTTGCTGGCGGCAGTTGCCGTCTATGCCGCGGGCGGCTTTACGGCGCTCGAAGACCATTCCGCCCGGCGCGGCGGCGCGGCCGCCCTTCTGCTTGGCCAGATGAAGTGACGGACGGCGTACGATGAATTTCATCCTCGGCCTCGTGATCGTGGTGGGCGGCTGGTACCTCGTCAAGTCCTTCGCCAATGCCCAGCCGGCGCAGGTGCGGGGGCTCATCCGCAAGATGGGCGGCATCGCCGTCATCGCCCTCGCGGGGCTGCTCACGCTGCGCGGCGAGGTCAATGTCGCGATCCCGCTTTTCATGCTGGGCCTCGGCCTCATGGGCCAGCAGGCCATGTTCCCCAATGGCATGCCGTGGCAGCGCAAGAGCCCGGGTCAGGCCTCGAAGGTGTCGACCAGCCTGATCGCCATGCAGCTCGACCATGATTCGGGCCGAATGGATGGCGAGGTGCTGGCAGGCCCGCTCAGGGGCCGCAGGCTGTCGAGCCTGACGCTTGTCGAGGCGCAGGCGCTGCACGCGCAATGCGCAGCCGCACCCGACCAGAGCCGCGCCCTGTTCGAGGCCTGGATCGAGCGCACGCACCCAGAATGGCGCCAGCAGTGGAACAGCGGGGCAGGCCGCGCGCCCGTCACCACGTCGCAGAAGATGACCCGCGCCGAGGCGCTGGCCATTCTGGGGTTGAAGGAAGGCGCCACGCCGGACGAAATCCGCGCCGCGCACCGCCGCCTGATGAAAACGGCGCACCCCGATCTCGGCGGGTCGGACTATCTCGCCGCAAAGATCAACGAGGCCAAGGAATTCCTGCTGCCATGAGCCACGGCGAAGGGCTCACGACGGTCCCACCGGCTGGCATGGCGCGTTCTTCTTCTTGATGGTCTTGCAGGCCATGGCGGCCGAGGCTTGGTCGAAGCCGGTGAAGCGCGCGCGATAGGTGATCTTGCCCTTCTTCTCAACCTTCACCGTCTGGGCGGTGCGGCCGCCGAGCACGCCGGGCGTGCGCTTACGCATCTGCTGCAACACCGCCGTCGCATCGGCCTTGGTGGCATAGTCGCCCAGCGAAATGCTCCAGCCGCCATCCGTCCCCGCGGCGATCGCGGCCATCTGGGCCTGATCGGCCAACTGCTGGGCCTGCGTTTTTTGTTCGGAAGGCCCGGTTGACGGCGCCTCGCCCACCGTCTGATCCGGCATGGGCGCGGGAACGGTCTCGACCTGCGGGGTTTCTCCTGCGGCCTGGGTGGTGGTTCCCGTGGCAGCCGGCGCCGCGGCGGCCGTTGCGGGCTGTGCTGCCTGCGCTGCGAGGTTCGCCATCTGGTCCACGCCGTCCTCGGTGTCGCCCTGTTCGGCAGGCTCGCCAGCGCCCGCCGCGGCGGTCCGGTCTTCCTTGGCCTTGCTCTTGCGCGCGGCCAGACGTTTCGCTGCGGCATCCTTGCGCGGCTGCTTGGCGGCGGGCGCGGCAGCGGCATTGCCCGCCGCGGCGGTTTCAGTCTCCTCCGTCGGCTTGGCGCCCTTGGCGGAACCCGCATAGGCGGCAATGGTCCGGCCGCTCGTGGCGTCGTCGAAATACTGGCTCAGCATCTGCTTCATGTAGGCATCGCGCGAGGCGCCGGACCTGCCGCCCAGCACGACGCCGACGAGGCGCCTGTCGCCACGGCGCACCGAGGTGACGAGGTTGAAGCCCGAGGCGGCGACATAGCCCGTCTTGATGCCGTCGGCGCCCTCGTAGCTGCCGAGCAGGCGGTTGTGGCCCGTGATGGTCTTGCCCTGAAAGACGAAGCTCCGTGTACGGAAATAGGGGTAATACTGCGGGTAGTCGCGCATCAGACGCAGGCCGAGCGTGGCCATGTCGCGGGCCGAGGTCACCTGGTTGGGATTGGGCAGGCCCGAGGCGTTTCGGAAAGTGGTGCGCGACATGCCGAGGCTGCGCGCCGTGCGCGTCATGCGTTGCGCGAAGGCGCTCTCGCTGCCGCCGAGAGTTTCGGCCACGGCGCAGGCGATGTCATTGGCCGATTTGACGATCAGCGCGCGCGTCGCCGTCTCGGCCGTGATGCTCTGGCCGGCCTTCACGCCCAGCTTCGAGGGCGCCATGCCAGCGCAGCGGGCGGAAACGGTGACCGGCGAATTGAGTTTCAGCTTGCCGGCGCTCAGGTCCTGGAACAGCAGGTAGAGCGTCATCATCTTGGTCAGCGAGGCCGGGTGGCGGATGCCGTCTATGTCATTGGCATAGAGCACTTTGCCATCGCGGGCGTCGACGGTGAGGGCGGAGAACCGCGGCGCAGCATATGCGGCGGATATGCCCAGTCCCACCGCTAGGACGGCAGCCACCGCCTGACGCCAAACACGCAACACCCAAACACGCAACACCGGTGATCCCATGCACGGCCTCAGTCGGTCGCCGCGGAGCCCAAGAAAATGCATGCCAACTCCACCAAATCGGCCCACCCCAAAGTGGGTTAAGTTTATCATAGTCCGGCCAGTCCAGCCAGCCCGCTGGCCCGGCCAACTGCCTTCTGCTGCGTTTCTGGTGCTTTTCGACCAAGCACTGTTACGGGGGAGTAAATCAAAGGCCTGCGCATTTCCACCGAGAAAGTTATGGTGCAATGCAAAATAGATATTGACAACCATGTTGCGGCGCACATATTACGCGCATTCACTTTACGGCAAATGGAGACGCACCATGATGAAGTCCTTTGAAGAGTTCCAGTCTTTCGGCAAAAACGGTTTCGAGGCCTATGTTGCCGCCTCGAACGCCCTGACCAAGGGTTTCCAGGCGATCGCCCAGGAAGCCGCCGATTATTCGCGCCAGTCCTTCGAGAAGGGCACCGCGGCTTTCGAGAAGCTCACCGCGACGAAGTCGCTCGACAAGGCGCTCGAGGTCCAGCAAGCCCTCGCCAAGGAGCATTACGAGTCGCTGGTCGCCCAGATGACCAAGCTGAACGAAATGTACGTCGCCACCGCCAAGGAAGCCTACAAGCCCTTCGAGGCCTCCATGGCCGCCTTCGGCGTCAAGGCCCCGAAGTAACCGCTTCGCCGGATTGAGCTGACGGAACCCGCGCGCCGCGAGGCGCGCGGGTTTTTCTATGAACGGGGTAAGGCAAACAGGCCGGGAGTTCAATAAACTCAGACCCGAAGGAAAGCTCTATCTGCCAAAATAGTCGATTTCATAACTTGCATTCGTGAAAGCGATATGCAACTCTGTGATTCGGAAGTTGGTATGAGCAACGTCGTCTATCTACATGGCCAGCCGGCTCCCATCGCACGTTTCTTGCGAGTAAGTGAGCATCGGCGCTTAGAGCATCTCCTTGAAGCTGAACGGCTGCCATACGACCGCTTCGTGATCGAAGCCGGGTCGCTGAAAGAGCAACAAGACCTAGTATCGGCTCTGCGTCAAGAAGGTCATGAGCTCGTTTTTGACACCAATGTTGCAGAGCTATCGGCAATCGCGAGGTATGCTGGTCAGGCACGAAACGCACCATGGGCTAATCCCGATGGCGTTCTGACAGAAGCCCTAGGTGGCCTCGAAAAGACAAGTTCTAGGGCAACGCGATCTGCGGCATTCGCGATCAGAGAACCGAGTAATCAAGTCAAGTGAAGAGAGATAGGTGTTAATCATGGCTACCGCAGTGAGCCGAATCCTAGATCATCTGAAAAGCGATGGAGGCTTACAGGGAAAAGACATCGCAAATATTGTTGCTGTGTCTCCGGCAACGGTATCACGCTGGTCCAGTGGTAAGGCGACCCCTGACCTGCGGACTCAAACTGTTATCGCTGAGTTGCGATATGTCGTCGATCGTCTTTCCGACTTTTATGCGGCGGACGAAACGCGGCTATGGCTTCATTCCAAACATCCAATGCTGAATGGAGAGCGAGCAATCGACCTTATTAATGAAGGTCGAACTGAGGCGGTGCTTGCTGTAATTGAAGCCCTTGAAGCCGGTGCATATACCTGATGCCGGCCGAATTGCGGAAGGCACGTGATCTCCAGCTTCTTGACGCAGTCGACGCTTTTGCACGCGAACCTTTCGAAGGCCGCGTTTGGCGCTGCGTGCGTGATGGCAGAGACCCTACTGTCGGGAGCCCATCACAAAGCCGCTGGTGCAACGGCCAATTCGACGTACTCTACACATCACTGAAAAAGGACGGCGCAATAGCCGAGATTGACGCACTGTTGTCACTCCAACCGGTATTTCCTTCCAAGATAAGATGGGATTGCTACGAACTTAAGGTTCGATCATCGAAAACACTCCGCATTGCCGATCTCGCAACACTGCAACGGCTGGGAGTTGAAACGACGACCTACAGAGAGCGACATTACGAACGGACACAAAGCATTGCCGACGCCGCATTCTTTCTCGGGTTTGACGCTTTAATAGTCCCTAGTGCCCGATGGGCATGCCACAACTTGGTATTGTTTACGGGGCGGCTTCAGCCTGCGGACATCGAGCTGGAAGGATCAATTGGTGGCCCAATTGACTGGCCAGAGTGGCGCCGGCATGCTGCGCGCACATCGCGAACCTCTTTGCCTCATCAGAGCAAATAGATATGCTCCCACGCGCAAGTCATGTCCTCTCGGCAAGAGATTCCATCTGTTTGATTTGGCGCGCAAGACACTGACAGCGGTCAAGTCTTTCCAGCGCGCCAGGCCGTCAGGTGAATGCCGTCTCAGCTCTGTTGATGTTTTCCGTCAGGCCTTCAGCTCGATCACCACCGGCACGTGGTCCGATGGCTTCTCCTGCGTCCGGACTTCGCGGTCGATGTGGGCGCTCTTCAGCAAGTCGGCGGCCTGGGGGGAGAGGAGCAGGTGGTCGATGCGGATGCCGTTGTTGCGCTGCCAGGCGCCGGCCTGGTAGTCCCAGAAGGTGTAGAGGCCGGGCTCATCGCCATGGACCTGCCGGATGGCGTCGGTGAACCCGAGATTGAGGAGGGTACGGAACTTGGCGCGGGACTCGGGCTGGAACAGCGCATCATTGGTCCAGTTCTCCGGGTGCCTGGCATCGAGCGGCGTGGGGATCACGTTGTAATCGCCCGCCAGAACCAGCGGCTCCTCCAGCTTCAGCAGCGCCTTGGCGCGGGCCTGCAGCCGGTCCATCCAGCGCAGCTTGTAGGCGAATTTTTCCGTACCCAGAGGATTTCCGTTGGGCAGATAGATCGAGGCGACGCGCACCACGCCGGACTTGCGCGCGAACACCGCCTCGAGGTAGCGCGCCTGGCTGTCCCCGTCCTCGCCTGCAAGCCCGCGCGTCACGTCCTCGGGCTTGAGCTTCGAGAGGATGGCCACTCCATTATAGGTCTTCTGGCCGTGGACCAGCACATTGTAGCCCAGCTCCTCGAAGGCCTGCGCCGGGAAGGCGTGGTCCTCGCATTTGAGTTCCTGCAGGCAGAGGATGTCCGGATTGGCCTGCCGCAACCACGCGAGCGCGTTGTCGAGGCGGGCCTTGATGGAGTTGACGTTCCAGGTGGCGATCTTCATGGCCGCCCATGATGGCGGTGGCGCTCATGCGCCGCAAGTCAGATCGCGAAAGACGTGCCGCAGCCGCAGGAGGAGGTGGCGTTGGGGTTCCTGATGCGGAAGGACTGGCCCATCAGGTCGTCGACGAAGTCGATCTCGGCGCCATTAAGAAATTCCTGGCTCACCGGATCGACCACCGCCTTGACGCCACTGCGCTCGATCACGAGATCGTCCTCGGCGGCGGCCTCTGTGAGCTGGAAATCATACTGAAAGCCGGAGCAGCCGCCGCCGTTCACCGCAATCCGCAGTGCCGCCTTGCCCGGCTCCTTCGCCAGGATGTCGCGGATGCGCGAGGCTGCCGCCTCGGTGAGGGTGATGGACACGGTCATGATGGTGTATGTTGGGGCCTGCTCCAGTCTTGTCAACGGATTCTCCCATGCAGCGGTTCACGGCAGCCTATTCCTCGCTTCCCGAGGAGACCCGCGGGCGGGTGCATACCGAGGGTGGATCCGACTTCCGCTCGGCCTTCGCGCGCGACCGGGACCGCATCATCCATTGCCAGGCCTTCCGGCGGCTGAAACACAAGACGCAGGTTTTCGTCTATCACGAGGGGGACCATTACCGCACGCGGCTGACCCACACCATCGAGGTGGCCCAGGTCGCCCGCTCCATCGCCCGTGCACTGGGCCTCGACGAGGACCTGACGGAGGCGCTGGCGCTGGCCCATGACCTTGGCCACACGCCTTTCGGCCACGCCGGCGAGCGCGAGCTCGACACGCTGATGAAGCCCTGGGGCGGCTTCGACCATAATGCCCAGTCGCTGCGCATCCTGACCAAGCTGGAGAAACGCTATGCCCAGTTCGACGGCCTCAATCTGACGTGGGAGACGCTGGAGGGACTGGTCAAGCACAATGGCCCGCTGGTCAATGCCGAGGGTGACCCGGTGGGCCGCTACCGGGAGCGCGGGCTGCCCGAGGCGATCATCGAATATGCGGCGGAGCATGATCTGGAACTCGCCTCCTATGCTTCGGCTGAAGCGCAGGTGGCGGCGATCTCGGATGACATCGCCTACAATGCACATGACATCGACGACGGGCTGCGGGCGGGGCTGTTCGGGCTGATCGACTTGGGCGACGTGCCGCTGGCGGGCGACGCGCTGGCGCAAGTGCTGAGGCTTTATCCCGGTCTGGAGCAGGACCGGATCGTGCATGAAACGGTGCGCCGCGTGATGTCGGCGATGGTCAACGACATCATCGCGGCATGCAACAACAGCAACGCAATAAGCAACTTCCGCAACGCTGCGGAGGTGCGTCATCTCGGCAAGCCCTTCGTGGTCTTCAGCAGAGCCATGGCGGAGCAGAATCGGGCGTTGCAGTCATTTCTCAATGAACGCATGTATCGCCATGAAAAAGTGGAGAAAATCATGGCAAGAGCGCGGCGCGTTATGCACGATCTCTTCGATGCCTATATGCAGGATCAGAAGCTCCTGCCGGCGGGCTGGCAGGACGGCCGCCCCCGCCAGATCTGTGATTTCATCGCCGGCATGACCGACCGCTACGCGATCGCGGAACACAAGAGGTTGTTTGACCTCGAACCGCTTTTCCGCTAGGGGCCAGCAGGGTGTTGTTTCAACAGTTTAAAGCTAGACATGAACCTGTTTGCTGAGTTTCTGCAGGTGGTCGCCAAGGCCGTCGCCACGGTCGCGGCAGAACGGGGCGTGCCACTGCCGGACCTTTCCAGGGTGACGGTCGAACCGCCGCGCGACCGTTCCCACGGTGACATTTCCACCAACGCCGCGATGGTGCTGAACAAGGCCTTTGGCATGCCGCCGAACTTGTTGGCGCAGTCGCTTTCGGCGTTGCTGTCGGCGCACAAAAGCGTTGCCGCCGCAGACATCGCGGGACCCGGTTTCATCAACATCAAACTCGTTGCCTCCGAGTGGCCGCGGGTGCTCCGGGCGGTTCTCGCCGAGGGCGGCGCTTATGGAACTTCTACTTTGGGTTGCGGAAAGAAGGCGAATGTCGAGTACGTCTCCGCCAACCCGACGGGACCCCTGCATGTCGGCCACGTGCGCGGCGCGGTGTTTGGCGATGCGCTGGCCGAACTCCTCACGGCCTCGGGCTACGAGGTCACCCGCGAATACTACATCAACGATGCCGGCGCGCAGGTCGACGTGCTCGCCCGCTCGGCCTATCTGCGCTACCTTGAGGCGTTGGGCGAGACAGTCGGCGAAATCCCCGCTGGGCTCTACCCCGGCGACTACCTGAAGCCGGTGGGGCAGGCGCTCGCCGCCGAACACGGGACAGCGCTGAAGGACAAGCCCGAGGCCGTGTGGCTGCCCATCGTGCGCGAGCGGGCGATTGAGATGATGATGGCTCTGATCCGCGATGATCTCGCCGCGCTGAACATCCGGCAGGAGGTCTTCGCATCCGAGAAGGCGCTGCACGAGTCGGGCCAGGTGAAGGAGACGATCGACGAGCTGCGCGAGCGGGGCCTCGTCTACCAGGGAACCCTGCCGCCGCCCAAGGGCGAGGTGCCGGAAGACTGGGAAGACCGCGAGCAGACGCTGTTCCGCACCACGGGGTTTGGCGACGACATCGACCGGCCGCTGCTCAAGTCGGACGGATCCTACACTTACTTTGCCTCGGACGTGGCCTACAGCCGCAACAAGATCCGGCGCGGCTTCGACGAATTGATCTATATCCTCGGCGCTGACCATGGCGGCTATGTCAAGCGATTGGAATCGCTGGGCTCCGCACTGGCGGCCAACCGCAAGATCGAGGTCATTGTCAGACTGTGCCAGCTGGTGAAGCTCTACCGCGCCGGCGAGCCCGTGCGCATGTCGAAGCGGGCAGGCGAGTTCGTGACGCTGCGCAATGTGGTGGACGAGGTAGGCCCTGACGCAGTGCGCTTCATGATGCTGTTCCGCAAGAACGAAGCGCCGCTCGATTTCGACTTCGCCAAGGTGACGGAGCAATCCAAGGACAACCCCGTGTTCTATGTCCAGTACGCCCATGCCCGGACCTGCTCGGTCATCCGCAATGCGGCGGAGGAGGGGCTGAAGCCGGCGAAAACACCGGAATTCGATCTGCTCTCGGATGAGGCGGAACTGGGACTGGTGCGCCGCATGGCCGAGTTCCCGCGCCTGCTCGAGGCCGCGGCCCAGGCCCACGAGCCCCACCGCGTGGCTTTCTATCTTTATGACCTTGCTGGCGATTTCCATGCGCTCTGGAACAAGGGCAAAGACTCGCCGCATTTAAGATTTATTTTGACAGAAGATGTGAAACTCACCCAAACACGTCTCGCCTTCCTCATGGCGATTCGATATGTTTTGGCAAATGGCCTTCGGATCCTCGGGGTTAGACCCGCCGAAGAGATGTAGAGGCGTAAGGGTCATATGGATCAAGATTCGAGCAACGGCGCTGGGCCGGACAAGCGGAACTGGCGCGAACGTCTCGGCATCGGTGCGAAGGACCTTCCGAAGCTTTCGGATGAGTTTCGCGGCGGGCAGCAGGCGGCTGCGCCACCGCCTGCCGGAACTGCCACGCCCGCCCCGCGGGCGCCGGTGACCAAGCCCGCGCCGATGGCCCCGCGCGTCGCACCGAAGCCTGCCCAGGCTGCCTCCGGGACGCCGGCTGCGCCTGCGGTGCCGCCGTCCGCGTCGCGCGCCACGCCCAAGGCGCCCGACAATGCCGCGCAGGATGCGCTGGCAGAGAAACTGCGCGCCCAGCGCGCCGCCGCGGAACGCCTGGCCGAACAGCGCGTGCAGGCCGCCCGCAACCAAACCGAAGTCAAGAAGCCTGTGCCCGCTGCGCCGCCGGCACGCCCCGCCGCGCCTTCGCCGCGCCCTGCCGCCGCAGCTTCCGCACCGCGCAGCCCCGGCGTCAAACCGCCACTCGGCGGCGCGGCACGGCCCAAGTTCAGCTTTGCCGACGAGACCCGCGCCGATGCCCCGCGTCCAGGCGTGACGCCGCCGCTGACCCCGCCGCGCCCCGCCTTGGGCGGTGAACGTTCGCCGCCGCCTTTCCTGCGCCCGGGCACAGGGGCGGGTCCCAATGGCAGCCTTGGGGCGCGTCCGCAACCGGCCTTCCGCCCGGCCGGCACCGGAGGCGGATCCGGCTATGTGGCGCCGCCGCGCCTGCAGACTCCGGCGATGCCGCGTGCGGGCCTCGGCAGCGACTTGGCGGGCTACAGCGCTGCCCGCCGCGTCCCGCCGCCGCGTCCACCGCTGCCTGCCTCATATGTTCCCGCCCCGCCGCCCGATCCGCGCAACTTCCCTGAGGACGAGTTTGAGGACGATGCTCGCGCCGCGCCGCGCCTCGGCCGCCCTGCTCCGGAGAGCCGCGGCCAGGACGACTTTGACGAGGTGTTCGAGGACGAACAGCTGCCGCCCCGTGGCCGCGCCAGCGCGCGTGACTTGCAGTCCGCCCATGACGAGGCCGAAGAGGGTTTCGCCGACGAGCCGCGCCGCTCCAGGGCACCGTTGCTGCTGGGGCTCGCCTTGCTGGTCGCAGGCCTGCTGACGGCCTTCGTGATCTGGTTTTACAGCGGCGATCTCAAGAACTTGGTCAATGCGGGCGCCTCCGACTCGCCGGGCTCCTCACCCGTCGTGCCGGCGCCGGCGACCCCCGCCAAGGTGGCCGCACCCGATGCCAGCAGCGGCAGTGGCGACACCCAGACCGAAGCGCCGGCAGCGCGCAAGAAACAGATATATGACCGCATCGTGGGCGAGCAGGAAGTGACCGGCGAAATGCAGCCGACGGAGGAGATCCCTGTCCCTCCCGAAGCCGCGCAGCCTGACGCCGTCGTGCCGCTTGCCGACCAGGTGCCGAAGATCGAGCCGCAGGGCACGACCAACCAGATCCCGGCGCCGGACGCGCCCTCCCAAGGCGCCACGGGCCAAGGCCTGCCCGACCCCGAACCGCCGCCGCCGCTGCCAATCCCCGGCAGCGACCAGCAAGGCAGTCTTGACCTGAAGGGCGGGGACCAGGTGGCGGCTGCCTCGGCCAAGCCGGATCAGGTTACCTCAAGCCCCGTGACGTTAAGTCAGGTGACGACGAACCAGGCGGCGGTGGATCAGGGGGGGATGGCGGCGCCACCGCCAACCCCCGCCAGTCCGGCCCAGACCTCGTCGAGTGACCAGATGACCCTGCCGCCCCCGGAAAAAACCACCGACGGGGCGGCTCTTGTTTCAGAGGCCGGGGAAGCAGCAGCAGCGGGAGCGGGAGCCGCCACCGCTGCAAATCCGCCGAAGGCCGCCGCGCCCGGCGCTGCCACATCGGTGACGCCTGTACCCGACACCCAGATCACCCCGCCTGCGCCCACGGCCGAAGCCGAGCCTACACCGCCGCCCCCGCCACCGGCCAAGAAGACCGCCGCCAAGAAGACCGCCGCCAAGCCGGCTGCCAAGCAGACGGACTACAACAATCTGGGATCGAAGCCGGTGGTGCTGGTGCCGCCGTCGCAGCAGGGCGGCAATCAACCGGCTCTGGCCCCGGCTACGCCTGTCGTCGACGCACCCGCTCCGGTGGACCTGACGGGCCAGGGCACCGCTCCCGCAGCGCAGAAGCGCAAGACCATCTTCGACCTGTTCAACGGCGGCGCCTCCGACAGCGGCATACCAGCCCAGCAGGCCGCCCCCACCCAGGTTGCATCCGCCGCGACGCAGACCAGGCAGGCCACTGCACCCGCCGCCACCGCGCCGCAGGCCACACCTGGCGGTGGCTATGTGGTACAGCTTGCCTCGTTCCGTACCGAAAACGAGGCGAACCAGGAATATTCGCGTGTTGCGGGCGCCTATCCGAGCGTTGTCGGCCCGCTCAAGCCGCAGATCCGCCAGACCAACGTGGGCGGCAGCACGCGCTATCAGCTGGGATTGGGGCCGCTGCCGACGCGCGGCGACGCAACCAAAGTGTGTAGCGAGCTGATCGCCGCCGGCGAGAGCGACTGCATCGTGAGGGGTCCGTGAGGCCTGCCGCAGGCTGATTTCATGACCCCGGTCGGCGCCTTCATCTCGGGTTGTTCGGGGCCGGTGCTCAGCCCGGCCGAACGTGATTTCTTCGCCCGCGCCAATCCCTGGGGACTCATTCTGTTCAAGCGCAACTGTGAGACGCCGGATCAGCTGAAAGCGCTAACGGGCGCCTTTCGTGCCGCCGTGGGCCGCAGGAATGCGCCGGTGTTCATCGATCAGGAGGGCGGCCGCGTGCAGCGCCTGGGGCCGCCCAGCAATGCCTGGCGGCGCTACCCCGCGGCGCGCGCCTATGGCGAGGCCTTCAACGCCAGCGCGCTTCAGGGTTTGCGCGCCGCGCGAAATGTGGGCCGGCTGATGGCGGAAGACCTGGTCGCGGCTGGCATCACCGCGAATTGCGTGCCCGTGCTCGACGTGCCGCAGCCCGATGCGCATGAGATCGTGGGCAACCGCGCCTATTCCGACCGTATCGAGGCCATCATGGCGCTGGCCCGCGCCCATGCTGCGGGTTTTGCCGATGGCGGCGTACTGCCGGTCGTCAAGCACATCCCCGGCCACGGCCGCGCCAGGGCGGACAGCCACCTTGAACTGCCGGTTGTGGATGCGTCGCGCGCCGAACTCGAGGCCTTTGACTTTCCGCCCTTTGCCGCCATGGCGGATGCGCCGATGGCGATGACGGCGCATGTGGTCTACACCGCGCTCGACAAGACGGCGCCCGCCACGCTGTCGAAAAAAGTGATCTCCTCCGTCATCCGCGGGCAGATCGGGTTCCGAGGGCTTCTGATGACGGATGACCTGTCGATGAAGGCGCTGTCGGGGAGTTATGCCGAAAAGACGCAGCGCGCACTGGCGGCGGGTTGCGACGTCGTCCTCCATTGCAATGGCGACATGGCGCAAATGGAAGAGGTGGCGGCCGCCGCAGGCGTGCTGAAGGGCAAGTCCCTGGCCCGCGCCAAGGAGGCGCTGAAGGCCGCCCGCAAACCGCAACCCTTCGACCGAAAACAGGCGCTGAAGGACCTTGCGGCCGTGCTGCCGGCATAACCCTGACCATTCCTCGCCCCCTTCTGGCCGAGAGAGGCGGGACGGGGGGTATCCCACTGGTGAATCTGGGGATAAGTTGTGGCAGAGGGGCGAATCGTCCACCATCCCTTGGTATCAGCATGGTGACGGTAAGAGGATGATTCCGGCGTGACCAGTGAGCACGAGAGCAAACAGCAGCCGGCCCATGAGGCTGCAGCCGCCGCTCCTGAGGGCTGGCCTGACGGCGAGGCACCCGTGCGCATCGAACCCGTGGCCGATGACGGCATGCTGATTGTCGACGTGGGCGGCTTCGAAGGGCCGCTCGACCTGCTGCTCGAACTCGCCCGCCAGCACAAGGTGGACCTGAAGCAGATCTCAATCCTGAAGCTCGCGGAGCAGTATCTCGACTTCATCGAGAAGGCGCGCAAGCTTCAGTTGGAGATCGCGGCCGACTACCTGGTGATGGCGGCATGGCTCGCCTATCTCAAGTCACGGCTGCTCATCCCCGCACCTCCCGGCTCGGAACAGCATGAGCCGGCCGATCTCGCGGCGCGTTTGGCCTTCCGCCTGCAGCGCCTGCAGGCGATGCGCACGGCGTCCGAGAATTTGATGAAGCGCAGCATGCTGGGGCGCGACGTGTTCGCGCGCGGCGCGCCGGAGCCCATCGTCGTCGACACCAGACGCCGGTATTCCGACAATCTTATCGACCTGCTCAAGGCCTATGCGGACCGGCGCAAGAAGAAGCTGGTGCATCAGACCTATGTGCCTAGGCGCCACCCCGCCTGGTCCATAAAGGACGCCCGCTCCGCCCTGGAGCGCATGATTGGCGTTATGGACGACTGGGGCACCTTCGACATCTGGCTGGCGCAATACATGTCCGAGCCGGGCATGCGCCGCTCGGTGACGGCATCGAGTTTCACTGCGAGCCTCGAACTGGCGCGCGAAGGCCTGCTGGAGCTGAGGCAGGAGGGGCCCTTCCGCCCCATCTATCTCAGGCGGCGGGCAAGCGCGGCCTAACGGCCGTGTCAGTGACGTAACGGAGTGAGGAACATGACCATGCAGACGCGAGCCATGGCGGTTGACGCCGCCATCGAGGAGGAGGCGGTGGCGGGTCCCGGCGAGGCCGGGAAGGGTGAGCCCGGCGGCGAGGCGGCGGGCGGGGAAGAGCTTGTGTCCATCCTCGCCGAAGAGGTGACGGAAATCGAGATTGTGGCCGAAGAGTTCGTCATGGACGAGTCCGCCACGGATTCTCCGGAAGGCGAAACCGAAGTCCAGCCGATGGCGACGGTGACGCGCCACCCGCGCGCCGACCGCAACCAGCACCTGCGCATTGTGGAAGCGATCCTGTTTGCGACCGCGGAGCCCGTCGAGACGGCGCATCTGAAGACATTCCTGCCTGAGGGCACGGACGTTGCGGGGCTGCTCGCCGACCTCCAGGCCAATTATGCCAACCGCGGCGTCAACCTTGTCGAGGTGGCGGGCAAGTGGCTGTTCCGCACCGCGGATGATCTGAGCTATCTGCTGCGCCGCGACAAGGTTGAGGAGCGCAAGCTCTCCAAGGCGGCGATGGAGACGCTCGCCATCATCGCCTATCACCAGCCGGTGACTAGGGCCGAGATCGAGGACATCCGCGGCGTCGCTATTTCGAAGGGCACCCTCGACCAGTTGCTCGAAATCGGCTGGGTGAGGATGCGCGGCCGCCGCAAGACGCCGGGCCGCCCGGTGACCTATGGCACGACCGACGCCTTCCTCAGCCATTTCGGCCTCAACGAGGTTGCCGATCTGCCGGGCCTGCAGGAACTGAAGGGCGCGGGCCTGCTCGACGCCAACCTGCCGCCGGGCTTCGACATCCCCCTGCCGCGGGCGGGCGACGGCCTGCTGCCCGACGAGGACCCGCTCGACGGCACCGAGACCGAGCAACTGCCGCTGGAGATGCATTTGCCCGAGGCCAGCGAAGAGCAGGGCGGGGAGCAGCCGTAAAGGCAGGGGCAGGCGGCGGGACTGACATGCCTCAGTCCTCATATCCCCACTACGGCCCTGATCAATGGCGCGGGCCTTTGCGCACCGCTCACATATTCACAACTGAATATAGGTGTTCTTTACCTGGCAATACTTGTCCATGGCGTGGAGCGACTTGTCGCGGCCGATGCCGGATTGCTTGTAGCCGCCGAAGGGGTTGGTGATGTCCGAGCCCCATACGTTGTTGACAACCACAGTTCCCGCCTTCAGCCGGCGTGACAGCCGGTGCGCGCGGCTCACATCGCGGGTCCAGAGATTGGCCTGCAGGCCATAGATCGACTCGTTCGCGATGCCCACCGCTTCGTCTTCGTCCTTGAAGGCGATGGCGACGGCGACGGGGCCGAAGATTTCCTCCTGGGCGATTTTCATTTCGTTCCGCACATCGGTGAAGACGGTGGGCTCGATATAAGCGCCGCCTGTATCCTTGCGCGCCTGCGCGCCGCCCAAAGCCACCGTGGCGCCTTCCGTGCGGCCGGCCTCGATGTAGCCCAGCACGCGGTTCATCTGGCCGGTGTCGACGATCGCACCCATTGACGTGTTGGGGTCGAGCGGGTCGGCGGGTGTCCAGGGCTTTGCGTGCTTGGTGAGGAGGGCCACGAACTCGTCCTTGATCCTGTCCTCGACGAGAATGCGGGTGGGCGCGTTGCAGCTCTGGCCGGAATTGTAGAAGACGCCATCGGCCGAAGTCTTGGCGATGTGATCGAGGTTGCCGGCATCGGCGAAGACGATGTTGGGCGACTTGCCGCCGGTCTCGAGGGACACATGCTTCATGTTGGACTCGCCCGCATAGCGCAGGAAATATTTTCCGACCTCGGTGGACCCGGTGAAGGCCACCATGTCGACGTCCATGTGGCGGCCCAGCCACTGGCCCGCCGTCTCGCCGAAACCGGGCAGAACCTGCAGCACGCCATCCGGGATGCCTGCCTCGGCCGCCAGTTCTGCAATGCGGATCGCCGTCAGCGGCGACTGCTCGGCGGGCTTGAGGATGATCGAATTGCCGGTTGCGAGTGCGGGCCCCAGCTTCCACGAGGCCATCATCAGGGGATAGTTCCATGGCACCACGGCCGCGACGACGCCGATCGGCTCCCGCGTGATGAGCGAGACCGAGTCCGGGCGGTAGGGCGCGATCTCGTCATAGACCTTGTCGGCGGCCTCGGCATACCACTGGATGGCCTGGATCGACCCCGGAATATCGCCGCCCGCAGACGTCGATATCGGCTTGCCCATGTCCAGCGTCTCGAGCAGGGCCAGCTCGTCCTTGTGCTTGGCCATCAGCTCGGCGAATTTGAGCATCACCTTCTTGCGCTTGCCCGGGTGGCAGGCGGACCAGGAGCCCTTCTCGAAAACGGCGCGCGCCGCGGTGACAGCCCGGTTCACGTCTTCAGCGTCGCATTCGGCCACCTGGGTCAGCACCCGGCCGTCGATGGGGGAGATGCAATCGAAAGTCCTGCCCGAGGCCGCGCTTACGTATTTGCCGTTGATGAAGGCCTGGTTGCGGAAGCTGAGGCTCGGGATCATGGCGCGGTAGTCGACAGGCATGGGTTTCTCCTGAACGGGGGTCAGAAACGCGAAAGGCACCGCCCATGGACGATGCCTTTTCGATTTGGGCCGTAAGGGGCCAAGATTACTTGATCTTGGTTTCCTTGAACTCGACGTGCTTCCTCGCCACGGGGTCGTATTTCTTGAACGACAGCTTGTCGGTCTTGGTGCGCGAGTTCTTTTTGGTTACATAGAAATAGCCAGTATCGGCGGACGACGCCAGCTTGATCTTGATCACATTGCCTTTGGCCATCATGGTCTCCAAACAGGAATTTGGGGCCGGTAAACCCGAAATGCTGGGCAAAGTCAAGGCGCGGGGGAAATCGGTAGTGTCTCAGTTTGATTGTGGCGTTTCGAGAAGGGCAAGCCGCTTGGCCTGAACGGCTTCGGTTTCTGCCCTGTCAGCGATGACGAGGATGTCCTCCCACGTCCAAATCCGATCTGTCAGGCCCGCCGCCATGGCGGGCGTCCATTTGTTCAAACTCTTATGCTGACGCATCCAATTGTAATGCATGAAATAAAGCGCAAGCGCATGGACATGGTTTTCGAGTTTTTTCGAGAACCCATTTGTGAGTCTCGTAAAGCGGCGCATTGCCATCCGCATGGTAAGATTCTGGCGTTCGACGTATGATGTGCTGATGTGCTTGGGGTCAGGATCGCCTTCGACCCGGCGCTTCTGAATGCCAATGCATTCGGCTGGGCTGTACTTGCCCTTTGTGGGGTCCGGCGATGCGCCGTAGACCTTGTGAAGGATCGCATAATCGACATCGCCACCAAAGGCGCCTTCAACGGCTTCCAGGTAAGCTTTGTGGCCGTCGGTGGTGAGTTGAACTCGATTGGTGATCCTTGCCCTGACGTCGTCCATGAACGCGACAGCATATTGACTGTCGCGACCGCCTGCTAGCCACGACAGGATCAGCTTGCTGTCCGCTTCTAAGGCTGTCCAAGTCCAAACGTCGCCTGCATCGTCCGGTGCGGTCTTTGCAGTTTGGACGTTCTTAGCCTTAGCATAACAGAAGCTCCAAATCTCGTCGCACTGTACCCGCTTGGCATTGACTCCTCGAACCATGTCGTCGTGCAGGGCGCTGCAAACCGCTCCGACATCTTCAAGGAGTTTGGTTACAGTGTTGATGGACACGCCCGCTACACGAGAGGTTGACCTCATAGAAGCCCCCTCAACCAGCATGTTGAGGATTTGAACTCGGGTTTTGAGGGGCAGCCTGTTCATGAAGTGAAAAATATGCCCGCCTGAGATAAATGTCAAGCATATTTGTCAGTTTAAGGGCTTGCATTTATTGGCGTTGAACTATATAAGAATCAACGTTATAAGACCCGGATGGATGTCGTGTTCGCAGACCCCAGGCTGGCTCTCGTTGAAACAGAAGAAGCAGGCAAGACCAAATTGCCGGTATCGGTAATTCAGTCTGCACGGCGGAAACTGACTGTTTTGCGGGCTGCAGTTGATGACCGCTCCTTGCGGAACTGGAAGAGCCTTCACTACGAAAAGCTGAAAGGAGACCGGGACGGCCTTCGTTCGATCCGGCTGAATGACCAATACCGTATGGTTTTGTCGCTGGACGAAACAACCAACCCGCAGACCGCCACCGTCTTGGCGATTGAGGATTACCATTGATGCCCCAGAGCAAGCCTGTGCCCGTCGATCATCCGGGTACATTCATCAAGGAAGAGCTGGAAGCCCGAGGGTGGGAGCAGGTGGACCTTGCTTACATTCTTGGTGTCCTTCCGCAGGCGCTTAGCCCTCTTTTTTCTGGTAAGGCAGGAATTACCCCGGATATGGCAGCGTCACTGGGGGCAGCATTCGACATGCCGCCCGACTTTTTCGCCAACCTTCAGAAGATGTATGATCTCAATAAAGCGAAGCCGGTTGATCCCGGTGTTCGTACTCGCGCGTCTTGGGTTTCTCATTTCCCAGTCCGCGACATGATCAAGCGTGGCTGGATCGAAGACACTGAACCGGGATTGTTGGATTTGCAGATGATGCGGTTCTTCGGCAAGAACCGGATTGAAGATATACCTTGGATTGGCCGCGGGGAGATCGCCCCAGGTGCCTTTAGGCTTAGCGGCAATGATTACGAGGCTGCAATTGGTCCGCTGCAATACACATGGCTTCATCGTGTCATCAAGATTGCAGAAACAGTTAGTGCGCCGCTATACTCAGAAGACAAGCTTCGCGGAAGCCTGTCTAAGATCAGAAGCCATCTTCTCGACCGGGAAGACCTGAAGCACATTCCGTCCATCCTGCGAGAGGCGGGCGTTCGATTTGTTCTGGTCGAAGCGTTGCCCGGCTCAAAGGTTGATGGTGTTTGCGTGTGGATTGACGGCCAGCCCGCAATTGGCATGACAACCCGGCTAGATCGCCTCGATAATTTTGCTTTTGTTCTCAGGCATGAGTGTGAGCATGTTCTAAGGGGCGATGGACGAGATGTTGCCTTCGTTCCCGTTGATTGCGAAATGAAGACTGACCCTGATTCTCAGGATGGCTCTGAAATTGAGCGCCGCGCCAATGAAGCTGCAGCGGAATTTTGCGTTCCAAAACAGCATTTGACGTCCTTCATTCTTCGTAAAAGTCCATTCATATCTGAACAAGATGTCTTGGCGTTCGCTGCAAGAATGGAGATTCATCCTGCTATTGTTGTTGGGCAGGTGCAACACAAGACAAACAAGTACAATTGGCTACGCAAGTATCAGACGAGCGTAAGAGAGCATTTGTTTGGATGGCAGTATGTAGATGGTTGGGGTCGGCAATGCCCCACTGGTCTTTAGGAGATTAGTATGGCGACTTTTGATGAACAAATACTTCGTGCATGGGATGAATGGGAAGAAACAACGGGAGCGGAAGCTAATAATCCCGATGACTTCCTTTCGTGGGCTATGGAACACAAGAAGTTGGTTCCGCGATTGCAGGATTTGAAGAAAATCTTTCGTAAGCAGATTACTAGCGCATTGCGGACTGCCATGCGCAGAGACCCCGATGGGTTTTCCTATCGCGCGAAACAATGCGTAGCGATCAGCGACGGCGGTATGCAGTTGCGCCTATGGTTTGATACTGACAAAGGCGGCACTTCAAATCTGCGGCAAAGAGCTGTGCGGCAGCGTCGTGAAGCCATTGCATCGGATGTATACCGCGCGGTGTGTGATGCCGAGCACATGAACAAGGTCTTCCCTGAAGATCCTCAGTTGAACTTTCTCACTGACTTCAGCGATGATATTGCGGAGCGAAGGGCGGCAGATCTTTTGGATGATGACAGGGATGACGAGGCCGCATGATGGCGAAGGGGCCACGAGGCGAGAAACGACCCTCCGATGTGAATGCGCGTGCCGTTATGGTGGGCCGTATTGCGACAGGTGAAATCGAGGATACGCTCGGGAATGCCCCCAACAGGGCAAAAGGCGGAAAAAAGGGTGCAAAAGCCAGATCGGCTAGTCTCACCGCTCAACAGCGGTCAGAAATAGCACGAGCAGCCGCAACGGCACGCTGGAAAAAAAGCTAACCTCAGCAGCCTTAATCAAACTGAGACACTACCGGGAAATCTCGTCCTCCATCCAGTTCTTGCCCCGGAGATATTGGAAGGAAGCGGTGCAATCCTGGGGCGGCAGATGACCCTGGTCGAGGAAGGGTTTCAGCCGCTTCAGGGCGTCGATGGTGATCAGCGGCAGGTCGAGGGAGGCGATTTCGTCCAGCGTCAGCCAGGACAGGGTGAGGAGTTCGCCGCCGCCATCGTGATGCGGCTGTTCGATGTTGGAGAGATTCCCGGCATCGGCCACGAAGAAACGACTGTCATAGCGCCTGGTGCGGCCCGGCGGCGTGATCGCCCGCATGAACAGGGTGAGGCCTGACAGGTCCGGGGCGTCCGCCAGAGTCCGGCGGCCAAACAGCAGGCCCGCTTCTTCCCACGTCTCGCGTACCGCGGCATAGGCAAGGCCGCGGGCGCGGCTTTCGGTGGGCCTGCCGCGCATGCGATCGAGGAGCTTCGCGAGCGTGGCCGGATGGAGGTCCCGGCCCGGCTTCACGCGGCAGTCGGCGGCATCGAGCCGGCCCCCCGGGAAGACATATTTGTTGGGCATGAAGGCATGGCCCTGGGCGCGCTGGCCCATGAGGATACGCGGTGCGCCCGCGCCCCGCCGCACCAGCATGAGGGTGGCGGAATCTTTCGGCCTGAGGACCTTGGGGTGGAGCTTGGAACCCGCGAATTCCGGGTGGTCGTAGGTCATGGCCCGGGCGGATGCACGCCGTCGCGGTGGGCCGGGTCGAAGCCATGCATGCGGTTCGCCCACTGCAGACCGACGATGGCGCCCTTGACGGCGGGCATGAGGGCGAAGGTCATGGACAAAGTGACGGCGGTCCAGATCATCACATGGATCGAGACATCCGGATGCCAGACCTTCTCGACCACGAGGACGAGCGGCACCACAATGTGGCCGACGATCATCATGGTGAAATAGGGCGGCGCATCATCGGCACGGTGATGGTGCAGTTCCTCCCCGCAGGACGTGCATGAATCCACCACCTTCAGATACTTGCCGAACATCCGCCCCTCGCCGCAGGCCGGGCAGGAACAGGTGAAGCCGCGCCACATGGCCTGCTTCCAGGAGCGTGGTTCCGGGAGGGCGAGGGCGGGAGTCTGAGCGGTAAGTGTCATAACGGGCGAGGATGGGGGAGGGAGTTTGCGAATTGAAGGCGCTTTTGCCCCGCGCGACTGTCTGCCGCAAGGACCGGAACGGACCCTGCCGCCTCCACCCGGGCCGGGGGGCCGGGCGGCCAGCCATTTGGAGCGCCTGAAAAGCGCTCCCTGCTGAAAATTGTGGTTGTCAACTCAAGCCCATCTTCTGTTATCGTCGCGTCATGTGCGGATGAGGCTGGGAGCGTCTGAGGCGAATGCATTCACTGTTGTCCCTGTCCCGCGGCATCGACCGGCTCAGCCAGGCTGCCGCGATCCTGGCCTCCGTGCTCTGTTTCGTGAGCTGCTTCATCAGCGCGGCCAACGCCCTGTCGCGCTATCTCTTCGATGCCTCGTCCAATGCGTGGCTCGAAATCCAGTGGCAGATGTTCGCCGGAACCTTCCTGCTGGGTGCTGCCTGGGTGCTGAAGCTCAACGAGCATGTGCGCGTCGATCTGGTCTATGGCAGCCTCTCAACCCGCTCCAAGGCCAAGGTCGACATCTTCGGCTTCCTGTTTTTCTTCTTTCCCTTCTGCCTGGTGATGCTGGACATGACCGTTCCATGGTTTCTGCGCAGCTTCTGGTCGGGGGAGGGGTCCGCCAATGCCGGCGGCCTGCCGGTGTGGCCGGTGAAGGGCCTGCTGCCGGTGGGCTTTGCGCTGCTCCTGCTGCAAGGCATGTCCGAATTGGTGAAGCGCGTGGCGCTGCTGCGCGGCACGGGCGAGGTGGCGCTCGCCTACGAGAGGCCGCTGCAATGACGGGAGAGAGCGCTCGTGCTTGATTACGGCCTCCTCGCGCCTGCCATGTTCGCAGGGCTCATCCTGTTCCTGCTCATCGGCTTTCCGGTGGCCTTTTCGCTCGCATCCCTCGGGCTGTTCTTCGGCTTCCTGGCGATCGAGGCCCATTATTTCGGTGTCGAGTTCATGCAGGCCCTGCCGGCCCGCGTCTTCGGCATCATGTCGAATGAGCTCTTGCTGGCCATTCCCTTCTTCACGCTGATGGGCGTGGTGCTGGAGCGGTCAGGCCTTGCCGAGGACCTGATGGAAGGCTTCGGTCAGCTTTTCGGGTCGATGCCGGGCGGGCTTGCCCAGGCCGTGATCTTCGTCGGCGCCATTCTGGGCGCCATCACCGGCACGGTGGCGGCCAGCGTCATCGCCATCGGCATGATCTCGATCCCGATCATGATGAAATATGGCTATGACATGAAGATCGGCACCGGGGTGATCGCCGCCTCCGGCACCATCACCCAGGTCATCCCTCCGTCGCTGGTGCTGATCGTGCTCGCCTTCCAGCTCGGCGTGCCGGTCGGCGACATGTATCTGGGCGCCATCGGGCCCTCGATCCTGCAGGTGCTGCTGTTCTCGGCATTCATCCTGCTGGTCTCGATCTTTCAGCCGCAGCGCGTGCCGGCGCTGCCGCCCGAAGCCCGCAGCCTGAGGGGGCGCGCCCTGTGGTCCAAGCTCGCCTGGGGCATGGTGCCGTCGCTGGTGCTGATCTTCCTCGTGCTCGGCACCATCTTCCTCGGCATCGCCTCGCCAACGGAGGCCGGCGCCATGGGCTCGATGGGGGCAATCCTGCTGGCGCTGGCGCATCGCCGCTTCAACTGGCGCATGCTGCGGGAATCGGCCGGCGGCACCATGCGCATCACCACCATGGTGATCTTCATCCTGATCGGGGCCACGGTGTTCAGCCTGGTGTTTCAGGGGGTGAATGGCGGCAAGTGGATCGAGCACCTGCTGAGCCACATTCCGGGCGGCCGCCTGGGCTTCCTGATCTTCATCAACGTGTTCATTTTCTTCATCGCCTTCTTTCTCGATTTTTTCGAGATCGTGTTCATCATCGTGCCGCTCTTGATCCCCACGGCCCATGCGCTCGGCATCGACCTGATCTGGCTCGGCGTGCTGCTCTGCGTGAACATGCAGACGGCCTTCATGCACCCGCCCTTCGGCTTTGCGCTGTTCTACCTCCGCGGCATCGCGCCGCCGGAAATCAAGAGCCGGGACATCTATCTGGGGTCCATTCCATGGATCATCCTGCAGCTCATCCTGGTGGCGCTGATCATCACATTTCCGGCAATCGTCGATTACTGGATTGCCGATACGGCAAAGCTCAACGATGCTGGCGTGGAGCAGCAATTGAATGACATCCAGATGCCGAGCATCGCGCCGCTCGATCTCGATCCATGACCGTTTTCGAAGCCTAGAATGCAACAGGGAGGACCATGATTATGAAGAGACGCTATCTGTTGAAGGCCGCAGCGGCCGGTTCGCTGGCAACCGCCATTGCCACGCCGGCCATCGCCCAGTCATCGCCGAAGATAAGCTGGCGTTTGACCTCGGGCTTCCCCAAGACGCTCGACACCATCTACGGCGCGGCGGAGGAATTCACCAAGATCGTGTCCGACGCGACGGACGGCAACTTCCAGATCCAGACCTTCGCAGCAGGCGAAATCGTGCCCATGCCGGAGGCGGCCGACACGGTGGCGGCGGGCACGGTCGAGATGGCTCACACGGCCAGCTATTATTACTGGGGCAAGAACGCCGCCTATGCGCTGGGCACCGCCATCCCCTTCGGCCTCAACGCGCGCGGCATGAACGCCTGGTACTATCACGGCGGCGGCATCGACCTGATGAACGAGTTCTACCACAGCCAGGGCCTGCACGTGTTCCCGGGCGGCAATACGGGCGTGCAGATGGGCGGCTGGTGGCGCAAGGAAATCAAGTCGCTCGATGACCTCAAGGGCGTCAAGATGCGCATCGGTGGCATGGGCGGCAAGGTGATGGAGGCGCTCGGCGTCGTGCCCCAGCAGATCCCCGGCGGCGAAATCTATCCCGCGCTCGAACGCGGCGCCATCGACGCGGCCGAATGGGTCGGCCCCTACGACGACGAGAAGCTGGGGCTGAACAAGGTGGCGTCCTATTACTATTATCCCGGCTTCTGGGAAGGCGGACCCACGCTCAACTTCATGATCAACCTGGCCAAGTGGAACGAGCTGCCGAAAACCTATCAGGCCATCATCGCCACCGCGGCGGCCACCGCCAACCAATCGATGCTCGCCAAATACGACACCAAGAACCCCGGCGCGCTCAAGTCGCTCATCGCCGGCGGCGCACAATTGCGCGCCTTCCCGGATGACATGATGAGCAAGGCCTTCGAAGCCTCCAACGCGCTTTATGCGAAGCTGTCGGCCGATAATCCGGACTTCAAGAAGATCTATGACAACCAGGCCGCCTTCCGCAACCAGGCCAACATGTGGAACCAGGTGGCGGAACTGACCTTCGACGCCTTCATGATCCGCAACCGCCCGAAGGGCTGACACAGCCGCCGGAACATACCGACAATAGGAATTCCCTCCCCTCTTTGCCGGGGAGGGAAACCTGTCCATTATCGTCCATCTCTCCCGGCGGAAAACTCGCGCGCCAGCAGGCCCATCATGATGTCGTCGAAGCGTTCCCCGCCGATGCGGCCCCGGAAGGTGGCGCCCGCATGGCCCGCGAGGTGGACGGCGATCAGCCGGCCGATGGTCTCGCGCCCGTGCGGCCTGGCAGGCCGGTCAAGCGGCGAAAAGCGGCTTCTCGTCCAGCGTGGGGGTGCGGCGGACGAGGTCCAGCGCGTCGTGCCGCACGTGGTTGTGCTTCATTTCCTGCCGCAACATGGCTTCGGTCACCATCCCCTTATCAAGGCATTCGCGCAGCAGCGCGAAGAACAGACGCTCCTGGTTGGGATCGGGGTGCGCCTTGTAGCTGCCCATCAGGCCATAGTCGCCGAACAGACTGCGGCGCAGCCGGTGGTAGAGGTTCTTCGGCGTGAGGCCATGACGCGATTCCGGCGGCCGGAAATCGACCGGGAGCCCCGATTTCCAGGGCTGCGTCTGACGCTTCGTGTTGTGGATCATGCGGGTTTCGGGGGTGAGCCGGTCGAAGTCGTTCCACACGCTTTCCAGCGGGGCGATGCGGTCCTGCGGTTCCGTCAGCAGGGTGATCCACTTCATGTAATCGCGCTCGAAGGCGAACATTTCGGCGAAGTTCTCATGCAGGTTCCAGTGGGCGAGCCGGGCATTGTCGAGCAGCATGACGCTGGACGCCCATGCGGCCTCCTTGCTGCCCGTGCGGTGGCGCGCCAGAATGGCGGCGCCCTTCATGTCGCGCGCCAGCAGCTCGTTGACGCTGGAAATGCAGAACACGTCGGGATCGACCACGAGCGAGCGCCCCTCGTGACGCATGATCTCCGGCGGCGCGAAACGAAGCACGGTGAATGATTGCAAATCCTCGTTGAGCCAGCGGCGCTTCAGCCCGTCGCGGAGATAGAGCTTGCCTTCATAATCGCGCATCCAGGAATAGGACGCGGTTTCGATGAGCTTCACCTCGAAGGCCGACGGATCGGCGGCGAAGCGTTCGAAGGAGTACTTGGAGACGATCGCGCCAACGATCTGCTTGGCATTGGTATGAACGAAGACGGTGGGTTTCATTGCGTGAGGGGGCCTGCTGTGGGGACTGCGGGGCAATGTCGGATGACCTGTTCAGCTTCCGCGCCGGCAAGCAGGCGCAGCCGGTCGGCCACGAGGCCTGTATCGTCCGGCAGAAGGCCGCGGCAGGGCTGGGGAGGCATGCCAAGCGGCACTGCGTAGCCGCCGCTGTAGAGCATGCGCAGGGCATGGCGCAGGTCGCGCGGGCGCAGCAGGCCGCTGGCCCAGTCCTTAAGCCCTGCAAGGCCGTGGCGGCGCGGAGGTTCGGCGATGACGAGCGGCTTGCCGAGGCGCGCCACCTCAATCAGCATGGACAGGCTGTCGGCGGTGACGGTGAAACTCTCGCCATGCGCCAGAAGACCGAGATAGGTATTCGCTGTCGCGTCCGGCCGCCATGCGTGCAGGCAATCCTGCGGGCGGAGCATGGGCCGCAGCGTCTCGACCACGCGGGGCGGCGTGCGCGGCGAGGTGGAAACATGGATGGCGCCCCCGGCCGCGAAGCCGTCGCGCATCTGGCGATAGATGCCGGCAACGAAGCCGGGCTCCAGCTTGCGCTGGCCCATGTCACCGCCAACCAACAGAACGTGGATCGGGCGTTGGCCCGCGCCGAGCGCCTGCGCCAGCTCGTTCCCGGCCTGGGCGATGCGCAGGGGATCGATGCCGGTCAGCGGTGCGCGGATGGACAGCGCGCTGGCGCACTTCTGTTTGCGGTAATAAGGTGGCAGTACCACGAGATCGAAATCCCGGGCGCGGCCCTTGGGTGCGTTGAACAGGGCGATGCGCGTGGCGCCGCCGGACTGCTTCTTGATCCACAGTGCAACGCAGGACAGGCGCCGTCCGATGACCAGCACAATGCCGGGCCACGGCCCGCAAAGCCTGTCCGAACGCTCCGCATCGACGCCATCAAGGCTGGCCCGCACCACCGGCTTCCGCCCAAGATGCGCGCTGTCGAAGACGATATGGCGGGTTTCGAAGGGCAAACCCGAAGCCTTGGCAGCATTCATCACCTGGCCATTGTCGCCCGATTTCGGCCCCGTCAGCACCCATAAAACAGTCAACCCCACCTCCTGCGGAAGCGCCCGGTCTAGCGGGAACGGTAGGGCCGGAGCATCGGGCAAGCAAGTGGAATCGCACCGTGGGCGAAGCTTGCACGGGCTTCGGAAGCTGACGCAAAGTTGCTCCAGATCAAGAGCTTGAGCATGAGGGTTCACGTCCGCGGATCATGCTTCCAGCGCTTACGGGCTTTGGGCTTGTGGCCGCGGAACGGCCTGGCCGTCGGCCGTATTGCCCGCCGGTTCGCGGGCTGGCCTTCCTTGCCCTTGGAGACCACCTCGAAGCGCATGCCGCCGGAGACGGGGGTGGCCTCGACGAGCCTGACCTCCAGCCGGTCGCCCAGCTGGTAGGTTTCGCCGGAGCGTTCGCCGATCAAGGCGTGGCGGGCCTTGTCGTGGACGAAATATTCGCGGCCCAGCGTGGTGACGGGCACGAAGCCGTCAGCGCCATTCTCGTCCAGCTTCACGAAAAGTCCGGCGCTGACCACGCCGCCGATACGGCCCCGGAAGGTGGCTCCCGTATGGTCCGCGAGGTGGGCGGCGATCAGCCGGTCGATGGTCTCGCGCTCGGCGGCCATGGCGCGGCGCTCGGCATCTGAAATCATTTCGGCGGTTTCCGGCAGCCGCGCGATGTCATCAGCGCTCAGGCCGTCGGGGCCGAAGCCCAGCGCGGTGATGAGCGCGCGGTGCACGATCAGGTCGGCATAGCGGCGGATGGGCGAGGTGAAATGCGCGTAGCGGCGCAGCGCCAGGCCGAAGTGGCCTTTGTTGACGGGGTCGTAGATCGCCTGCGCCTGGGTGCGGAGCACCATTTCATTGACCACGTGCTGATAATCTTCTCCCTCAGCTTCCTTCAGCAAGCTGTTGAAATGCTTGGGCCGCATGACCTGGCCCAAGGGCAGGGACAGGTTCACGGTGCGGAGGAACTCGGCCAGTGCGCGGACCTTCTCTTCCGACGGCTGATCGTGGACGCGGAAGAGAAGGGGCGTCTTGCGGTTCTCCAGCTCTTCGGCAGCGGCGACATTGGCCTGGATCATGAATTCCTCGACCAGCTTGTGAGCGTCGAGGCGTTCGGGCGTCACCACGCGTTCGATGAGGCCATGGGCATCCAGCACCAGGCGGCGCTCGGGCAGGTCCAGCTCGAGCGGTTCCCGCGCATTGCGGCCCTTGAGCAGGATCGCATAGGCGGCCCAGAGGGGCTTCAGTACGCGCTCGAGAAGCGGGTCGGTCTTGTGGTTGGGGCGGCCGTCGATGGCGGCCTGCGCCTCCTCATAGGCCAGCTTGGCGGCGGAGCGCATGATGACGCGCGCGAAACGGTGCCTGGTCTTGCGGCCCGACTTGTCGAAGCTCATGAAGCAGGCAAGCGCCGGGCGCTCTTCCTTCTCGCGCAGCGAGCACAAGTCGTTCGAGATGCGCTCGGGCAGCATCGGCACCACACGGTCCGGGAAATAGACCGAGTTGCCGCGGATGCGCGCCTCTCGGTCAAGCGCGGTTCCGGGACGGACATAGGCCGCGACATCGGCAATGGCGACGATGACATTGGCGCCGCCCGTGGCCCCGTCGATCTCGGCCCACACGGCGTCGTCATGGTCGCGCGCGTCTCTTGGGTCGATGGTGAGGAGCGGCACCTGGCGGAGGTCGGTGCGGTGCCCGCGCGCGAAGGGCTTGAGACTCCCGGCCTCCTTCAGCACGCGCTCGGCGAATTCATTGGGAATGCCGTGGTGGTGGATGGCGATGAGCGAGATATTGCGCTGGCCGTTCATGTCGCCCAGCCGTTCGCGCACGCGGGCCATGGGCAGGCCGCGGCCGCGGTCCTCGAGGATGCCGGCCTCGACGAGCTCGCCGTCTACAGCGCCGTTCTCCTCGCCCTTTTTCACTTGCAGCTCGTGGCGGGCTTTCTTGTCGACGGGCACGATGCGGGCGCCCAGACCCGGGATGACACGGTAGACGCCCAGCACCTTGTTCGACCGGTCCGACAGCGTCTTGATGACCCGGCCGCGGAACTTGTAGCGGCCGTCCTTCGAGGCTTGAATCTTGGCCAGCACCCGGTCGCCCTTGCGTGGGGGCTTCTCCGCCCCTTCGATCACCACATGCGGGGGCTTTCCCGCCTGGCGCTCGTCCCATTCGACGGGCTCAGCATAGGCCTCGCCGTCCTTATCGGCGCCGATCACCTCCAGCACGGTGACGGGGGGGAGCGAGGCGCGGCCGATCAGCTTGCGGGAGCGCCTGGCGAGCAGGCCGTTTTCCTCCATGCCGCGCAGCAGCGCCTTGAGGCCGATCTTGCCGCCGCCCGTGATGCCGAAATGGCGCGCGATCTCGCGCTTGCCCACGATCGCGGGCGAGGACTGGATGAACGCCAGCACATCCGCCTCGGTCGGGAGCCGGGGCGAGGCAGCCGGCCTCGCGGCCTTCATGGGTTTGGGCTTGGGATCGGGGCGTTTCGCCATGGGGCAAGGTCTAGCCGGGTTTCGGGGCCAAAATCCAGCGGATTGGCAGGGGTTTCCGCGTCAGGCCCGCGTCAGTTGCGGTGGATAAGATCTTCGAATGCCATGACAGGAACGCAATCTTAAGACCATGGTCCTTGAATGCGGGTTTCCGGTTCGACGTTATTCGGGAGCCCGATTCCATGTTCTGGACAGGTGCCGTGAGAATGCCGGTCACGAAGAAACAATATGCGGCCCTGCCGTGGCGCTACAGCGGCGGCGCGCGCGAGGTGCTGCTGATCTCGTCGCGCGACACGGGCCGCTGGGTGATCCCCAAGGGCTGGCCGGTCAAGGGCCTGTCCCCGGCCGAAACCGCCGCGCGCGAGGCCTATGAGGAAGCGGGCCTCGGCGGCCAGGTGAGCAAGAAGCCCATCGGCGAATTCGAGTACGGCAAGCGCCTCGGCAAGGGCAAGGTGCAGCCCACCCGCGTCGAGGTTTTCGCGCTCGAACAGATGATCCAGCACCCAGACTGGCCGGAGCAGGGCCAGCGCAAGCTGCAGTGGTTCTCGGTGCCAGACGCGGCGGAGGCCGTGGAGGAGCCGGAGCTGAAGGCGATCATCCGGAAGCTGAGGTAGAACCGCGAGGACTTTCCTCCACCGCCCATCATCGCCGGGCTCGTCCCGGCGAACTTTTGTGAGCGCCGAGAAAGGATGCCCGTGACAAGCACAGGCATGATGAGTGGGGGTGGGCGGCGGGGGGTGGGGTCCGCCTATGCCGCTTCCTTCGGCGTCTTTGCGGCCTTCTTCACAGCCTTTTTCGCCGGCTTCTTGGGCGCAGCCTTCTTCGCCGCGGTCTTCTTTACGGGAGGTTTCTTTGCGGGAGCTTTCTTCGCCGGGCTCTTCCCCTCGCGTTCGGCGATCAGGGCCAGGGCCTCGTCCATGGAGAGCTGCGCGGGGTCCTTGTCTTTCGGCAGGGTGGCGTTCACCTTGCCGAACTTCACATAGGGTCCGTAGCGGCCCTTCATCACCTGGATGTTGCCGCCGCCCGACGGGTGGGGCCCCAAGTCCTTCAGCGCGCCCGCCGTGGGGCGCTGGAAGCCGCGGGCCTTTTTCTCGGCGAGGATGTCCACCGCGCGGTTGATGCCGATCGTAAAGACATCCTCTGGGCTTTCGAGATTGGCATAGGCGCCGTCATGCAGCACGAAGGGTCCGAAACGGCCGAAATTGGCGACGATGGGCTTTCCCGTCTCGGGGTGGAGGCCCACCTCGCGCGGCAGCGAGAGCAGTTTCAGCGCTTCTTCCAGCGTGATCTCTTCGGGCTTCCGGTTGCGCGGGACGGAGGCGCGCTGCGGCTTCTCGCCTTCAACCGCTTCGCCCAGCTGCAGGTAGGGGCCGAAGCGGCCAACACGGCGCGTCACCTTCTCGCCGGTCTCGGGATCGATGCCCAGCAGCACGCCTTCGGCTGGCACGGCTTCCGCGCCCTCGGCTCCCGGCGTCATGGGGCGGGTATACTTGCACTCGGGATAGTTCGAGCAGCCGATGAAGGAACCGAACTTGCCGAGCTTGAGAGACAGCTGGCCGCCGCCGCAGGACGGGCAGGCGCGGGCATCGCCGCTATCTTCCCTGGGCGGGAAGATGTGGGGGGCGAGGATGTCGTTCAGCGCATCGAGCACATTGGTGACGCGCAGTTCCTTCACATCGTCGAGGGCCGCTGTGAAGTCGCGCCAGAAATCGCGCAGCACCTGCTTCCAGTCGATGGCGCCGGCTGAGACCTCGTCGAGCTTCTCCTCGAGGTCTGCGGTGAAGTCATATTCGACGTAGCGGCGGAAGAAGCTCTCGAGGAAGGCGGTGACGACGCGGCCCTTGTCCTCGGGGATCAGGCGCTTCTTGTCCAGGCGGACATAGCCGCGGGTGCGCAGCGTTTCCATGATCGAAACATAGGTCGAGGGCCGGCCGATGCCGAGCTCTTCCATCTTCTTGATGAGGGATGCTTCCGAATAGCGCGGCGGCGGCTCGGTGAAATGCTGCACGCCCTCGATCTTCTTCACGCCAATGGAATCGCCGCGCGCCATGGCGGGCAGGCGCTTCGAATCCTCGTCCTCGGCATCGTCCAGGCCTTCCTGATAGACGCGCAGGAAGCCGTCGAACTTGACCACCGAACCCGTGGCGCGGAAAGCATAATGCTTGCCGTCCTTGCCATCGGCGCCGATGTCGGCGGTGGTGCGCTCGAGTTCGGCGCTTTCCATCTGGGACGCGATGGTGCGCTTCCAGATCAGCTCGTAAAGGGCCAACTGGTCCGCGTCGAGGGCGCGGCGCACCTCCTTGGGGTGGCGCGACATTTCGGTGGGGCGGATCGCCTCGTGAGCCTCCTGCGCGTTCTTGGCCTTGGTGGTGTAGATGCGCGGGGAGGGCGGCACATAGGGCTCCCCGAAATTCTTCAGGATGGCGTTACGGGTGGCGGCGATGGCCTCCGGGGCCATGTCGACGCCGTCGGTTCGCATATAGGTGATGAGGCCCACCGTCTCGCCGCCAAGTTCCACCCCTTCATAAAGGCGCTGCGCGATCTGCATGGTGCGGGCAGACGAGAAGCCGAGCTTGCGGGAGGCCTCCTGCTGCAGCGTTGAGGTGCGGAAGGGCGGGTAGGGGTGGCGCTTGGCGGGCTTCGATTCGACCTGGTCCACCTTGAAGGGCTGGCCCTTCACCGCCTGCTCGATGGCGCGCGCCGAGGCTTCGTCCTTGATGTCGAGCTTGTCGAGCTTCTTGCCGCTAATGGAATTGAGCGCGGCCTGGAACTCCTGGCCCCTGGGCGTCACGAAGGCGCCGTCGATGGTCCAGTATTCCTGGGTCCGGAAGGCTTCGATCTCCAGCTCGCGGTCGCAGATCAGGCGCAGCGCGACTGACTGCACGCGCCCCGCAGAGCGTGAACCGGGAAGCTTGCGCCACAGCACGGGCGAGAGCGAAAAGCCAACGAGATAGTCGAGAGCCCGCCGGGCCAAATAGGCATCGACGAGGGGCACGTCCACCTCGCGCGGGTGGCGCATGGCTTCCAGCACCGAGGACTTGGTTATGGCGTTGAAAACCACGCGCTGCACCGCCTTGCCCTTGAGCGCGCCCTTCTTGCGCAACACCTCCATGACATGCCAGGAGATGGCCTCGCCCTCGCGGTCAGGGTCGGTGGCGAGGATCAGGCGGTTGTCGGTCTTCAGTGCCGCGGCGATGTCGGCCAGGCGCTTCGCCGACTTGCCGTCCACCTCCCAGTCCATCGCGAAATCGGCTTCAGGACGCACGGAGCCATCCTTGGCGGGCAGGTCACGGACATGGCCGTAGGAAGCCAGGACCTTGAAATCCTTCCCCAAATACTTATTGATCGTTTTGGCCTTGGCCGGTGATTCAACGACGACGACGGTCATGCTGGGTCCCGTTCAGGTTTCACGGGCTCATATAGGCATCGCCCGCCGGGTTCAAGCCGAGGGAATTTTCTTCAACTCACAGTTCGAATTCAAGGTTAGGTTGCTTTTATTTCATAAAGGCACGCGTAGAGTGCGACTTCGGAAATTGACGCAACTGGAGGACGGCATGAATAAACGGCGCGGCGCAGCCCCTAAACTTGCCCCGGTGCCCGTGGATGCGGCGCCGGCGGAGCTTCCCAGCCTGGCGCAACGCCAGCGCGAGACAGCGGAATACTTGGCTGACATGATCCTCGAGCTGCGCAACCTTGCACGTTCCGTGCAGCTCCACAATGTCATGGTTCCCCTTGAGTTCGCCTATTACGAGGCCTTCGGTGTGGCCCACCGGGTGGAGGTGCCCACCAGCGAGGTGGAGCGGCTCAAGGAGCTGTCCAAGGCGGCGGAAAGCTTCGATCACGGTCCCGCGAACAGCGGCCTCTAAAGGGCGTGCGGCTCCGTCCCCAGGGGCTCGGCATGCGCGATGACGCGGCGGATGCCGGGGAAGCGGTCCTTGAGGGCGGCCTCGACCCGGTCTATCGCGTCATGGATCTGTTCCACCGTATCGGACGGTGAGCAGCGGCAGTGATAATGCAGGAACAGCCCTTCCTCGTTGCGCCGCAGCCGGACCTGATGCACGCCGCTCAGCCGCGGATGCGCGGCAGCGAGCTGAAGCAGGGCGGCTGAAACTTCGCCGGTGATGTCCATGGCCGCGTCATGGCCCTGCAACATGCGGCCGGGCTGGGGCTCGATGTGGCTCTCCACCTCGACGTCGCGACCGAGCTCGGCGCGAATTGCTTCCTCGAGGCCGGTTGCTTTGTCGTGTGCTTCGCCCATTGGCATGGAGCCGTCGACTTCGAGGTCGAAGCTGATCGCCAGCCGGCCGCCAATCTGCTGGGCATTGAGGTGGTGAATGGCGAGGTTCCGCCGGCTGGCGATGAGCATCACCTTCTGGAACACCGTTTCGCTGTCGAGCGCCACCGGGTTGGCCGTCACTGTGATGTCGGCATTGGGGAAGCGCTCCTGAACGGCGGCGGTGATGGCGTCCTTGGTGCGGACGATCTCGTCGATCGGCATGGTTCGGGCCACCTCAACCACGATCGAGGCGAACATGGTGGCGCCGGCGGGGCGGAGCCGGATCGACTTCAGCGCCAGCACGCCATGGACGTCGTTGACCAGGCCCCGTACGATCCCGGTTGCCCCGGCGGGAGCCGTATCGAGCAGCGTGTTCACGGTGCGGGCGCCGAGGTCCCACCCGGCATGGGCGATGAAGGCCGACACCATCAGCGCCGCAATCGAGTCCGCCGCCGGAACGCCGGCCCACACCGCGCCCAGTCCCGCCAGCACCACGGCGGAGCTCCACATGTCGGATGAGAAGTGAAGGGCATCGGCCTCCAGCGCCTCGCTGGAGGTCTTCTGCGCCACGCGCTTCAGGGCCCGCGCCCGGTTGTAGTCGATGATGATGGAGCCTGCGATGATGGCCACCGCCCACCATGTCACCTCCACCTCGTGGCTCTCTTCGCCGAGCAGGCGGCGGATCGCCTCCCAGCAGATCCAGGCGGTGGTAAGGAACAGGAGGCCGGTCTCCACCAGCGCCGCGACGCTCTCGATCTTGGCGTGCCCATAATGGTGCTGGTCATCCGCCGGCCTGTCGCTGACCCTGAGCGCGAGATAGGTGAGGATGGTGGCGCCGAAGTCGATGAGGCTATGGATCGCCTCGGACAGGATGCCGAGCGAGCCGGTGAACAGGGCGGCGAGGAACTTGGCGACCGCCAATGCGGCGCTCGCCCCCATGGAAATGAGCGCGACCGACTGCTTTTCGTGGCTGTGCCCGCCGTGACTGTGACCGTTGTGACTGTGCATGGCCCTGTCTAACCCCGGCCCGTGACGGTCTCAAGCCATACCTTTCCGGCATGCGGGTCAGCGGGATAGGCGGTTGCGGATCAGCCCCGAAAAATGCTCGTTTGTTAGGCAAAGCCATGCCGACCGACGTCACGACCACCGATTTTCCGCTGCCGCGCCGTGCGGGGGCCTATACTGTCGCATCGCTCTTCGCGGTCGAAAGCTTCGTGCGCTCGCTCAACTCGACCGTCATTTCCCTGCAGGCCTATGACATTCTGGGCGCGGCGCAAAAAGTGAGCGAACTCTCGACCGTCGTCTCGCTCAGCGTGCTCTCGGCAACGCTGCTGCTGCCCTTCCTGCTCGGGCGGATGCGGCGGCGCTGGGCCTATACGCTGGGTATCGGCATGATGATGGCGGCGAGCCTCGCGCTCGCCTCCCACGTGCTGGCGGGCCAGGCGCTGGGCATGCTGCTCAGGAACCTCGGCGCGGCGGTGCTCAACATCACGCTGCAGCTCTACATCATGGAGAACATCAAGCGCACCGAGCTGGCGCGCTCGGAACCCATCCGCCTCAGCTTGTCGACGGCCTCATGGACCATCGGTCCTGCGCTCGGCGTCACGCTCTATGTGAGCTTTGGGCCTTGGGGGCCGCAGCTCGTGGCTATTGGCGCGGCGGCGGGTTTGCTGATCCTGTTCTGGTGGCTGCGGCTTTCGGACACTGCCGGGGCGCTGCCTGCTGGCAACCTCGAGGGCTTCAACCCGCTGGTCAATGTCAGGCGCTTCCTCGCCCAGCCGCGGCTCCGGCTCGCCTGGCTCATCGCCTTCGGGCGCTCCTGCTTCTGGACAACCTTCTTCATCTATGGTCCGCTGCTGCTGGTGGAAGCAGGCCTCGACAAGCGGGTGGGCGGCTATATGATTTCTGGAAGCCAGATCCTGCTCTTCACCGCCTGGTTCGCGGGGCGCTTCGCGCGGAGCTTTGGCGTGCGCGCGGTGCTGGCCGTCGCCTTCACGGTTTGCGCCGTTGCCTCTCTGGCGGCGGGGCTCGCCGGCACGGCCTCTCCCTATGTGGCCATCGCCTGCCTGCTGGCGGGCTCCGTCTCCGCCTCCGCCATCGACGGCGTGGGCGGCATTCCCTTCCTGCGCGCCGTGCGCCACCATGAGCGCCAGAAGATGGCCGCCGTCTACCGCACCTATATCGACTGCTCGGAACTGATCCCGGCCTTCATCTTCGCCATCGCGTTGCTCTGGCTGCCGATTGGCGCGGTCTTCGTCATCCTGTCCGGCTGGCTGGCGGCCGTCGGATGGTTCACCTGGCGCTATGTGCCGAAGTCACTTTAGCGCATGTTCCGGATGGCGCCGCGACGGGGCGAGGGCATTTCGCTTGACGTGCACACCGCCGCCGCGCGAGGAAAAAGGAGGAACAGCGGGGGAGGGGACATGCCGCAGAACATCGTCGTGGGCCACAGGCAACTGATGGCCGAGGCCGAAGCCGAGGTGGAGAGCCTGCCCGCCGCCGATGCCATCGCGCTGCTGGACCAGCCCGGTGTCGCCATCATCGACATCCGCGACCCGCGCGAGATCGAGCGTGAGGGCCGCATCCCCGGCTCCTTCCATGCCCCGCGCGGCATGCTGGAATTCTGGGTCGACCCCGAGAGCCCCTATCACAAGCCGATCTTCGCGGAAGAAAAGAAGTTCATCATCCATTGCGCCTCCGGCTGGCGCTCGCTGCTTGCCACACAGGTCTTGCAGCGCATGGGGCTGAAACCGGTCGTCAACCTCAAGGGCGGCTTCGCGGCCTGGAAAGAGGCGGGAGGCCCGGTCGAGACAGTCGGGAAGAAGGCGGACAAACCATGAGCAACATTCACCTCGTTATCGGCAACAAGAACTATTCCTCCTGGTCGCTGAGGCCGTGGATGGCGCTCTCCATGGCGGGGATCCCGTTCCGCGAAACGGTTATCCCGCTCGACACGCCGGAGACGGCGAAGCTCATCGCCCAGCATTCCGCGGCAGGCCGCGTACCGGTGCTGCATCATGGCCGCCAGGTGGTGTGGGAGAGCCTCGCCATCATGGAATATCTGGCCGAGCTCTTCCCCGAAAAGAACCTCTGGCCCAAGACCATCTCGGCCCGCGCCGTGGCGCGTGCCGTGTCGAACGAGATGCATGCCGGCTTCTCGGCACTGCGCAATGCCTGCCCGATGAACATCCGCCGCCCGCCGAAGCCCGTGCCGCTCAATGACGCGGTGAAGCGCGACATCGCCCGCATCGAGCAGCTCTGGCGCGACTGCCGCGCCCGCTTCGGCAAGGGCGGCAAGTTCCTGTTCGGCAAGTTCTCGATTGCAGATGCGATGTATACCCCGGTCGTTTCACGCTTCGAGACCTTCGCCATCCCTGTGGCGGAGGATACGCGTGCCTATATGGATGCCATCCTGTCGACGCCCGCGTTCAAGTCCTGGCGCGAGGCGGCGCTGAAGGAGATGTGGATCGTCCCCTCCGACGAGGTGGACTGACCGGCAGCCCTCAGTGCGCGGCGCGCGAGGGCACGGCGATGGACTCGCCGTTATGCGTCCAGTGGATGCCGCATTCGGTTTTGGCGGAGCCTGCCCAGCGGCCCGCACGCGGGTCGGCCGCGGTGCCGCCCGGCGCGGTGCAGGGCTCGCAGCCGATGGAGAAATAGCCGACCCCGGTCAGCGGGTGGGCCGGCAGGTCATGCGCCTTCATGTAGGCAGCGATGTCGAGGGCGGAGAAGCCGGCGAGCGGCTCCACCTTCAATCGGCCATTGGCGATCGACAGAAAGTCCAGCGTGGCGCGGGCCGCACCATGGTAGCGTTTGCGGCCGGAGATGGTCACTTCGAAACCATCGAGCGCCCTGGCCAGCGGCACCGTCTTGCGGATGTGGCAGCAGGCATCGGCGTTGGTCTTGTGCAGCGTGCCGCCGGCATCCTTCGCTGCAAGATCGGCCTCATCGGGCGAGATGATGCGCACCCCGGTGAGGCCCAGCCGATCGATCAGCTTGGCGCGGTAGGAGAGCGTCTCCCAGAAATGCTTGGCCGTGTCGATGAAGATGACGGGTGTCGCCCTGTCCACCTGCGAAACCATGTGCAGCAGCACTGCCGACTCCGCCCCGAAGGACGACACGACGGCGGCCTTGCCCGCAAAGTCGCGCAGGATCGGCTCCAGCAATTGCCGGCCCTCGAGGCCGGCGTAACTTTCGAAGATGGCGCGGTCCATGGCGGTTCAGCCGGCGTGCGGCTGTTCCAGCCAGGGTTCGGCGTCAGTGTGGCGCTCGGTCCAGATCTCGGCTTCGGCGCCGCGGCGGAACAACCCGCGCTGATAGGCCAATGACATCTGGCGCGAGGCCTTCGCCCAGGTTTCCAACGGGAATCGCTTGCCGATCTCGAAGGCATCGAAGCCCACCTGCAGCATGAATTGCAGCTGGTCTGGCAGCACGTTGCCAGTGGCGCGCAATTCGTGCGCGTAGCCCATTTCACGCAGGCTGCGCGCGATCGAATAGGCGCGGCCGTCGTTGAAGGCGGGGAAGGGCAGCACGATCAGCGACAGGCCGGGCAGGAAGGCGCTGAGCGCCTCCGGCTTGTCGGTGTTGGAAAGCCTGAGGCCGAGCCGGGTGTTGCGCTTCGACAGCTCGCCCCATTCCTTCAGGAGCCGCGCGAAGGGCACGATCACGTCGCCGGTCTCAGGCAGTGCACCCTCGGCCTCCACGTTGATCCAGGTGTCAGGCACCAGCACGTTGTTCTTAAGCAGTGGCATAGAGGGCCTCCTTGAAGGGCCTGGCGCCGAGGCGGCGGTAGGTGGCGAGGAATTCCTCGCCGTCTTGACGGTGCTTGAGATAGGTGTCGAGAATGGTTTCGATGGCATCCGCCACCTCGTGGCCGGCAAAGCCGGGCCCGAGGATCGTGCCGATGGACGCGTTCTCCGCGGAGGAGCCGCCCAGCGTGATCTGGTAGAATTCCTCGCCCTTCTTGTCGAGACCGAGGATGCCGATATGGCCCACATGGTGGTGGCCGCAGGCATTAATGCAGCCCGAGATATTGATCTTGAGTTTGCCGATCTCGTCCTGCTTCTTCGAGTCCGCGAACTTGCGCGAGATCGACTGGGCGACGGGGATCGAGCGGGCGGTCGCCAGCGCGCAATAATCGAGGCCGGGGCAGGCGATGATGTCGCCCGCGAGGCCATAATTGGCGGCGGCGAGACCGGCCTTCACCAGGGCCTGCCACACGGCGAAGAGATCGTCCTTCCTCACATGCGGCAGCACGATGTTCTGGGCGTGGCTCACCCGCAGCTCGTCGTTGCCATAGCGCTCGGCCAGATCCGCCATGACGCGCATCTGGCCGGCGGTGGCATCGCCAGGAATGCCACCCTCGGGTTTGAGCGAAATGTTGACGATGGCATAGCCGTCGGCGCGGTGGGGACCCAGATTGTTCTTGGCCCAGCGCGCGAAATCGGGGCTGCCGAGCTTCGCCTCTTCGAAGGAGGCCGACCAGCGCGGCAGCTTCTCGAACGCGGGTGGGGCGAAATAGGCGGCGATGCGGGCGAGCTCGCGCTCTTCCACTTCCGTCGTGGGGTGAGGTCTGCGGGCATATTCGGCTTCGACCTCCGACTTGAATTTCTCCGCACCGATCTCGTGGACGAGGATCTTGATACGCGCCTTGTACTTGTTGTCGCGCCGGCCATAGAGATTGTAAACGCGCATGATGGCTTCCAGATAGCCGGTCAGCTCATGCTGGGGCAGGAAGTCGCGCACGGTGACGCCCACCATCGGCGTGCGGCCCAGGCCCCCGCCGACGATCACTTCCCAGCCGGTCTCGCCCGCGTCGCTCTTGTGAAGCCTGAGGCCGATGTCATGCACCTTCACCGCCGCGCGGTCATGGGGTGCGCCCGTCACCGCGATCTTGAACTTCCGCGGCAGGAAGGAGAATTCTGGGTGGAGCGACGACCACTGCCGCAGCAGCTCGCCCACGGGGCGGGGATCGGCGATCTCGTCTGCCGCAGCACCGGCCCAATGGTCGGTCGTCACGTTGCGGATGCAGTTGCCGGAGGTCTGGATCGCATGCATCTCGACTTCGGCCAGTGCATCGAGAATGTCCGGCGCGTCTTCGAGCTTCACCCAGTTGTACTGGATGTTCTGCCGCGTGGTGAAATGGCCGTAGCCCTTGTCCCACTTCTCGGCGATGTGCGCCAGCTGGCGCATCTGGCGGCCCGACAGCGTGCCATAGGGGATGGCGACGCGCAGCATGTAGGCATGTAGCTGCAAATAGAGGCCGTTCATCAGGCGGAGCGGGCGGAACTCGTCCTCCGTCAGCGCACCCGACAGGCGGCGTTCGGTCTGGTTGCGGAACTGGTTTGTGCGTTCACGGACGAACTGGTGGTCGAACTCGTCGTAGCGGTACATTGAAATCACTCTCCCTCGGGGGCGGCGAAACCCGCACCCTTGCCCTCGGCCTGCTTGCCGAGGTCCAGTCTCACGGTGGGGCCGAGCGCCCGCATGCGCTCGCGGATGTGCGCGGCGCGCACCCGGCCATCGAGGCGCTCGGCATCGACGAGGTAGGACCCCGTCACGATGGTCTTTTTCTCGTCCTCGCGGGCGCGGGCCTCGAGAGCTGCGGCGGCCTGCGGCTCCTGCGCCAGCACGGCCTCGTCGATCGCCTCGCTCCACTCGCCTCCGCGGGTGAGGAACACGGCGATGCCGTCGCGCAGGCGGTTGGCGGTCACGAGTTGGCCCTTTTCCGGGGTGGTCATGATGCGGCTCTCAAAATCTCTTCACGGATGTCCTCGCGGACGGGGAATGCGATCACCTCGGCAGGCTTAGGCGGCGGCACCGTGGGGATGGTCTCGAAGGCAAGGCCCTCGGCGGCGACCGACACGGTCTCCTCGAGCGACACGCCGTTCACCGACAGGCGCACCACCAGCTTTCCCGCGCCGGCCTCGGCCAGCAGCACGTCAGTGGCGCCGTCATAAAGCTCGCCCTTGACGGCCACACGCACCGCGTCACGGCGGGCGAGTTCGAGAATGGCGCGTGGCGCCGCGCGATCATGCACGATCACGTCCGCCTCCTGCAGCTTGCGCTGCGCCTTGATAGTGAGAAGCTCCGGGTCTTCCGAACCGAGGCTCACGAAGCTCACGCGGCCCTGCGGCGCCTGCGCCTCGGCGGCGAAGAGGTTCTCCACACCGGCTTGATAGTTGCAGGGCTCGCCCGCAAGGAAGGCCTCGCGCACCTCGCCAAAGAAGAAGCGGTACCAGAAGCTGCGGCGACGGTTGCCGGCGGGGATCGTCTCTGCCACGCGGCCGCGAAGTGAAGCGGCGGCAACGGCGAGATCGCCCAGCGCGTGGGGCAGCATGGCGTCGATGCGGGCGCGCAGGCCCTGGCCGAGGATGGGGGCGGTACCCTCCGTGCCGATGGCCACGACGACAGGGTCGCGGTCGACGATCGAGGGCACGATGAAGGAGGAGATGTCCGGGTTATCGACCGCATTGACCGGAATGCCCAGCGCCTTGGCATCCTCCGCCACGCGCTCGTTCAAGGTGGCATCGGCGGAATAGACGAGGGCCGCGCCCTCCAGCAACCCGGCATGATAGCCACGGGCGATCCAGTTGACGCGCGGCTCGGCGGCGAGCTCCTCGTGCAGCGCCGGGGCGATGACGTTGATGACCGCACCCGTCTTCAGCAGCAGGCGCACCTTGCGCAGCGCCTCCTCGGTGCCGCCCACCACGGTGACGGGCCGGTTCTCAAGGTCGACGAAGATCGGAAAATAGCGCATGTCATCCGTTCCCGTAGCTTCTCGTTCGCTGTTCCAAACGTTCGGTCTTCCGGACGGTTCTTGAGCTAAGCCACGAATTCGTTTGAACTTTGGGACGAAAACGCGGTATCAAAGAGCTGGCGGAACATCCATTCATCTGGTTGTTCGTTTTAACGAACACGAGTTTTAAGTTCAGGACGACGAAATGTCAACGCGCCGCGGCCGGAAAAACGCCCCTTCACAGGACTTTGACCCGACGCCCTCGCTGGGCAAGACCATCCAGCGCCTGCGCAAGGCCTACAACATGTCGCTGGGCGATCTTTCGGAGCAGTCGGGTGTCGCCAAATCGATCATCTCCCAGATCGAGCGGAACGAAACGAACCCAACTCTTTCAACCGTTTACAGGCTCTCGCGGGCGCTGGACACAACGATCGACGAGGTGCTGCGCACGGAAGGCGCCCAGCTATTCCTCGAGCACCAGTCCAAGTCCGGCGTGCCCATCCTTGAAAGCCAGGACGGGCTGTGCCGCTTGGCCATCGCCGGCCCGCTGAACCTGGTCGAGCAGGTGCAGTGGTATGATTTCCGGGCGAGGCCCGGCGGCATTCTCGAATCCGACCCGCACCCGCAGGGCACGGTGGAGCACCTTTACCTCCTCGCCGGCGAACTCGACGTCACCACCGGCGAGGAAACCCGCCGCGTGAAGCTGGGCGAGACCCTGCGCTTCCGGGGCGATCTTCCGCACAAGATCGTCAATGTGGGCGAGGGCGAGGCTCACGCCACCATGGTGCTGGTGCTCCGCCAGCTGGGCTCGGCCGACAACAGCGGCTGAAAGGGTTGAGGAGGGCGCCGCGCGCGCCGTCAGGCCAGTGACACACTGCCATCGGCGTGGCGCGTGACGCGGCCCGCGAGCGACAGCTCCAGCAGCAGGGCGGAGAGCGTGGCGGCATCGAGGCCGCTCTCTCGCGCGAGATCGTCGATGTCGATGGGGTTGGGGGAGAGCAGCTCCAACACGTGGCGCATGTCGGCGGCGTCCGGTTCGCGCGGCGGCAGCGGCGGCGGGTCCGGCTCGAGGAAGCTCATCTGCCGGGGGGCATTGCTTCCCAGCGCCTCGAGCACGTCACGCGATGACATCAGCAATGTGGCGCCGTCGCGGATCAGCCGGTTGGTGCCCTCGCAGCGCGGGTCCAATGGCGAGCCCGGCGCGGCGAAGACCTCACGCCCCTGTTCGGCGGCAAAGCGCGCGGTGATGAGCGAGCCCGACCGCAGCGCCGCCTCCACCACGATCAGCGCGCGCGACAAGCCGGAGATGATGCGGTTGCGGCGGGGGAAAAAATCCGCCTTGGGCTCCGTGCCCGGCGCCTGCTCGGAGACGATCGCCCCGCGCGCGCAGATCGCCGCATGCAGCGCCTCGTTTTCGGGTGGGTAGATGACATCGAGGCCGCCAGCGACGACGGCGATTGTGCCGGTTTCGATGGCGGCCTCATGCGCTGCCGTGTCGATGCCCCGCGCGAGGCCGGAGACGATGACATGGCCTTCGGCCCCGATCTCGCGCGCCAGCTGGCGGGTGAACTTGCGCGCCAGCGCGGAGGCGTTGCGCGCGCCGACGATGGCGATGCCGCTCTTCGCGAAAAGGCGCTCGTCGCCCTTGACGCAGAGCACGGGCGGCGCGCTGTCCGCCGTGCGCAGCAGGGCCGGGTAGGCGGGCTCGATGCTGCACAGGAAACGCGCGCCGATCTTCTGCGCATCCGCCATGGCGCGTTCGGCGGCCTCGCGGCTCCAGATGCGCGGCGGCCGCTTGAGGCCGCCCTTGCGCGTGAGATCCGGCAGCGCCCTGAGCGCCGCGCCGGCGGAGTGGAAGCGTCTGATGAGGGTCTTGAAGGTGGCCGGCCCGACATTTTCGCTGCGTGACAGGATCAGCCAGTCGCGGCGTTCCTCCTCGCTCAACGGGACGTCGCTCATTCAGGCGCCCGTCATGCCGGTTTCGACTTTCCGATGCGCGGCTCCTCGCCCCTGACGAGGCGCGCGATATTGGCGCGGTGGGTCACGAAAATCGCCGCCCCCATGATGACGGCGGGAAGGATGAGGTCGCCCCGCCCCAGCGCCCAGGCCGCGAAGGGCGACAGCACGCTCGCGGTCAGCGCCGAGAGGGACGAGATGCGGAATACGAGCGCCATGACGATCCACACCCCGATGAAGATCAGCCCCAGCGGCCAGAACAGGCCGAACAGCACGCCAATACTGGTGGCAACCCCCTTGCCGCCTTTGAAGCCCAGCCACATCGGGAAAAGATGCCCGAAGAAGGCGGCAAGCCCGCCGAGGATGCCGGCCTCGGGGCCATAGAGCCAGCCCATCAGCGCGGCGGGCACGGCGCCTTTCGCCGCATCGAGGATCAGCGTGAGGCCGGCAACCGTCTTGTTCCCGGTGCGCAGCACGTTGGTGGCCCCGATATTGCCGGATCCGACCGTGCGGATGTCGCCAAGCCCCGCGGACTTCACCAGGATCAGCCCGAAGGGAATGGCGCCGCAGAGATAGCCGAACACCAGCGCAATCAGCATTTCGAGGCCGGAGCCCATCATTCCCCCATGCACGCCATGCTTGTTCTCGTTCCCCTCCCTCCCCGCGACAAGACGGGGGAAGGACAGGGGCACGGTTCACCTGCGAGCGTATGCGAAGACGCTTTCGCCCGCAACGACGGTCTCCACTGCGCGGCCTTCCAGCGTGCGGCGCTCGAAGGGCGAGTTTTTGGCGCGCGAGCGCAGGCCATCTTTCTCGACCGTCCAGGACAGGTGCTTGTCCAGCAGCGCGAAATCGGCCGGAGCGCCCGGCGCGAGGCGGCCGGTTTCGAGCCGCAGGATCCCGGCCGGCATTGACGACATGGTCTCGACCAGCCGCGCCATCGGCACGCCGTCGTTGTGGTGCAGCCCCAGCGCGGCGGAGAGCATGGTCTCAAGCCCAATGGCGCCATAAGCGGCTTCCGCGAAGGGCAGGCGCTTGGTGTCTGCGCTGTGCGGATCATGGCCGGAGACGATCACGTCGATGGTGCCATCGCTCAACGCCTCGACGAGTGCCCGCCGGTCCTCCTCGGCGCGGAGCGGCGGCGAGAGTTTGAAGAAGGTGCGGTAGGCGCCGATGTCGTTCTCGTTGAGCACGAGATGATGGATCGACACGCCGCAGGTGACGGGCAGCCCCTTCGCCTTGGCAGCGCGCATCACCTCCACGGATTGGCGGCTTGAAATCTGCGAGGCGTGATAGCGCGCACCCGTCATCTCGACAAGGCGCAGGTCGCGCTCCAGCATGATGACTTCCGCCATGGCCGGATTGCCCGAAAGGCCAAGACGGCTTGCCGCCTCGCCGGCGTTCATAACGCCAGTCGACAGCGTGGGCTCCTCCACATGCTGCACCACGAGCAGGTCGAAATCCTTGGCATAGGTCAGCGCGCGGCGGAACACATTGGCGCTGGCCACAGCTTTGGTGCCCTCGGTGATGGCCACGGCCCCGGCTTCCTTGAGCAAGCCGATCTCGGTCATCAGCTCGCCCTGCAAGCCCTTGGTGATCGCCGCCATCGCGGCGACGCGCACCGAGGCGGTATCGCGCGCGCGCCTCAGAATGAAGTCGACGATCGCCGCATCGTCGATCACCGGCTGGGTGTTGGGCATGACGATCATGGTGGTGACGCCGCCGGCCGCCGCGGCTTCCGAGGCGCTCGCCAGCGTCTCGCGGTATTCCGTGCCGGGCTCGCCGGTGAAGACCCGCATGTCGATCAGGCCGGGAATGAGGGCGACGCCCTTGCAGTCGGTGATCTGCGCGGAAGAGCCCACGCTGTCCTTCGTCACCTTCGGCCCCACGTCGAGGATCCAGCCATCCTCGATCAGAATCCCGCCCCTGCCGGCCAGCCCCTGGGCGGGGGCCACGATCTCGGCATTCACATAGGCGCGGCGGCGCGCGTTCTGGCGGGCAGGATTAATCATGCATTGTCTCCGCCGGGGATGTTGCGGGAGAGCGCGTCGAGCACCGCCATTCGCACGGCCACACCCATCTCGACCTGCTCGCGGATCACCGACTGCACGCCGTCGGCGGCATCCGAGTCGATCTCGATACCGCGGTTCATCGGGCCCGGGTGCATCACCATGGCGTCGGGCTTGGCGAGCCTCAGCTTACCGGCATCGAGGCCATAGAAGCGGTAATATTCGCGGATCGAGGGCACGAAGGCTCCCGTCATGCGTTCAAGCTGCAGGCGCAGCATCATGACAACGTCCGCCCCCCGGAGGCCCGTCTCCATGCTGCGGTGGACTTCGACGCCGAAATTGGCGATGCCGGACGGCAGCAGCGTCGAGGGCGCGACCACCCGCACATGCGCGCCCAGCCGGTTGAGCAGATGGATGTTGGAGCGGGCGACCCGCGAATGCAGCACGTCGCCGCAGATCGCCACGGTCAGGCCCTCGAAAGTCTCCTTGTGGCGGCGTATGGTCAGCGCATCGAGAAGTGCTTGAGTAGGGTGCTCATGCTGGCCATCGCCCGCATTAATGACAGCACAGGAGACTTTCTGCGCCAGCAGCTCGGCAGCCCCTGACGAGGGATGCCGCACCACCAGAAAATCCGGCTGCATGGCGTTGATGGTCATCGCCGTGTCAAGCAGCGTCTCGCCCTTGGAGACTGCGGATGTGGCCACCGCCATGTTCATCACGTCGGCGCCCATACGTTTGCCGGCGATCTCGAAGGAGCTTTGCGTGCGGGTGGAGGCCTCGAAGAACAGGTTCACCTGCGTCCTGCCCTGAAGCACCAATTGCCGCTTATCGGTCTGGCGGCTCACCTCGACATAGCGTTCGGCGAGGTCGAGAAGGCGGATAGCTTCGAGGGAGGAGATATCCTCGATGGCCAGCAAGTGCTGGCGCCTGAGGAGCGGCGGGCGGGCTTCGCGTGTCATTAAAGCCGGGTGTGTAAGCGCTATTTCCGCCCCCGGCAAGGGCGATCTCAAGCCTTTGCACAGCGGGTTAACGGGCCACACCCGCCAGCCACAAAACGAGGGGAATTGTGACGGCCGCGGCGATCACCTGAATGGTCAGCATGTTGGCCACCATGGGCGCATCGCCCCCCATCTTGCGGGCCAGGACATAGGAGCCGGAGCCGGTCGGCACCGCCCCGCAAAGGAGCGCCACCGCGAAGGCCTCGCCATCAACACCCATCAGCCACAGGCTTGCCGCCATCAGGGCCGGCATGGCCAGGAGCTTCAGCACGACGGCCAGCGCCACCGGCCGCCATTCCGTGACTACGGAGCCGATGCGCAGGCCAGCCCCCACGGTGAGCAAGGCAAGGCCCAGAGCGCCGCGCCCAATCATGTCCAGCACCTGCAGCGCCATGGCCGGAAGCTCCAGCCCCGAAAGCTGCCAGGCGACACCGCCGAGGGAGGAGAAGACAAAGGGGTTCTTCAGAATCGACAGCAGAAGCCGGCCCGGCGGCACATCGGTCTCGTGCGCGAAGCGGGCCATGACGGTGACGCAAAGGATGTTGAGCAGCGGCGTCATCACCGCCGCACTCACCGCGCCCAGCGACAGCGCCTGCGTGCCGAAGGTCAGCGGGATGATGGCGAAGGCGATAAAGGTGTGCCAGCGCGCCGCCCCCTGCACGAGCGAGGTGAATTGCGGCCCGTTAATCCCCAGCGCCGCCATCAGCGGCTTGTTGAACAGGACGAGCAGCCCGATCATCGCGATCACCGAAATCGCCATGGCTCCCGCCATCTGCATCACCGGCACGTTGGAGAAATCCGCCGCCGCGATCTCCTTGAAGATGATCGCCGGGAACAGCACGAAATAGCAGACATGGTCGAGACCCGCCCATTGCCCGTCCGGGATGACTTGCCCTTTCCTCAGCGCAAAACCGACGAGGATCACCATGAAGACCGGAAGAAGCGCGAGGAAGATCGCCGTCATCTGAGCGAGTCGAGTGCGGCCTGCAAAATCCATGCGGCGGCGAGCTTGTCGATCACCGCGTCACGCTTGGCGCGCGAGGCATCGGCCTGGATGAGCATCCGCTCCACCGCCGCCGTCGATAGCCGCTCATCCCAAAATACGATGGGGATGGGCGACAGCCTGCCGAAATTGCGCGCAAAGGACCGGGTGGACTGGCAGCGCGGCCCTTCCGTGCCGTCCATGTTGACAGGCAGCCCCAGCACGATGAGCCCGATGTTCTCCGCCGCCGCAATGGCGATCAGCCGCTCCGCATCGAGCGTGAACTTCTTGCGCGCGATGGTCTCGACGGGGGTCGCGATCATCCGGGTGCGGTCGGAGGTGGCAACCCCGATGGTCTTGGCGCCGAGGTCGAGCCCCATCAGCCGCCGGCCGACGGGAATGGCGGCAACGGCATCGGCAAGGGTGAGGTCGGGGGCGGCCATGGTATTCACCTAGACCATTCCGCGGCGGTGCGAAACCGCTGCCTTGCCATTCCCGTGACAGGGGAGGATACATCGCCATCCACAGGAGTGCCTCAGATGAAGATCGCCTATCACGGCCATTCGGCTTTCCGCATCGAAACCGGCGGGGCTGTCATCCTTGTCGACCCGTTCTTCACCGGAAATCCCGCTGCGAAATCCAGCTGGCAGGAGGCAAGCCAGGGGCTCACCCATCTCCTCCTCACCCACGGCCATGGCGACCACGTGGGCGACTCGGTCGAGATCCTCAAGGCCACGGGCGCCACGCTCGTTTCCAATTTCGAGGTCTGCTCATGGCTCAACGGCAAGGGGGTGGAGAAATACAGCCCCGGCAACCATGGCGGCCGCATCGGTTTCGACGGTTTCGACGTGATCTTCACCAACGCATGGCATTCCTCCTCCGATATGGTGGCGGGGCAGCCGGTCTATCTCGGCAACCCGTCGGGTTTCGTGATCGCGCCGAAGAAAGAGCAGGGCAACACGCTCTACATCGCCGGCGACACCGGCATCTCCTATGACATGAAGCTCATCAATGAGCTCTATCGCCCCGACATCGGCATCCTGCCGATCGGCGACCGGTTCACCATGGGCGGCGATCAGGCAGCCCATGCCTGCCGCCATTTTTTCGATTTCAAAACGGTGATCCCCTGCCACTTCGCCTCCTTCAAGGGCTTTGTGGATGACGACGCCTCGAAGTTCCTCAAGGCCATGGGCCCCGATGCCGGCAAGGTCCGCGTCATGGCGTCCGGCGAAACGCTGACCTTCTGATGCGCAAGAAGGCTGCACGCCCGGCCGGCCCCGCCGTTGATCCGCTTCCGCCGGGTTCCCAACCCGACATGCGCCCGTTGCACGGCCGCTGGGTGCTGCTTGAGCCGGTGTCGGCGGAACGCCACGCCAGGGACCTCTATGAAAGCTTCAAGGACAGCGATCCGGACGGGACAGTCTGGACTTACCTGGGCTACGGCCCTTGGGCGAGCTTCGAACAGTTCGAATCCTGGATAGGGGAGCGGCAGGCCTCGCGCGATCCGTGGTTCTATGCCTTCATCGACCGCGCCACCGGCAAAGCCGTGGGCATGGGCAGCTTCATGCGGTCAGACGCCCCCAATGGGGTGATCGAGATCGGACATATCTGGATGTCGCCCGGCCTGCAGCAAACCCGCGAGGCCACCGAAGCGATCTTCCTGATGATCCGCCACTGCTTCGATGACCTCGGCGTGCGCCGCCTCGAATGGAAATGCGACGCCTTGAACGCCCCCTCGCGCAAGGCGGCCGCGCGCTTTGGCTTCGAATTCGAGGGCATCTTCCACCAGCACATGATCGTCAAAGGCCGCAACCGCGACACCGCGTGGTTCGCCATGCTGGACAAGGACTGGCGCCGCGTGAGGGCCGGCTTCGAGCGCTGGCTCCGGCCTGAGAACTTCGACGAGAAGGGCCGTCAGAAAGCACCCCTGGCGGTGGCATGAGCGGGAACGGAGCCTGAACAAACAGGCCTTATTCACAAACTTCAACCCCTGCGCTACCTCACCGTGCAGCAGTGACTTGCCGGGGGTCGTTATGGCGAAAAAGAAATCCGCAATCGAGCACCTGAACAGCGGGCGCGAGCCGCACATCGTCCATGTCATCCCGCGCGGTGCGCCGGGTTATGCGGAGGCCAAGGGCGGGGCCATGGTGGTGTCGAGCCCGGCGGAGGTTGACGCGCTGATCCGCAAGCTCGAACCGGGCGAGGTCGTGACGCTCGATGATCTCAGGACGGCGCTCGCGCGGCGTCACAAGGTGGCGGTGGCCTGCCCGGTCTCGACCGCCATCTTCGCCAACATGTCGGCCCGCGCGGCGGAGGAGCGGCGGGCGCGCGGCGTTCCGCAGGACGAACTCACACCCTGGTGGCGGGTGCTGCGCAAGGGCGGCTTCCTCAACCCAAAGCTCCCTGGCGGTGTCGAACGCCAGTCGGTGCTGCTCGCAGCGGAAGGGGTACGCGCCTCGCCGCTGCGCAAGCAACTGGCCGTCTATGACTATGAAGCGCGCAAGCCTGAGCGCAACATCGAGGAGGCCTGACCCATGAAGACCGCTATCATTGTCGTTGCAGGTTCGATCCTCGCCCTTGGAGGCGTTGTGCTGATTGCTGGGCTGCTTCTGCCCAGGACCACCGAAGCCAACCGGTCCGTGGTGCTGCCTGTCCCCGTCGAGCGCGTCTTCGCAAAGGTCGCCGACGCAGCGGGGCAAGCGAACTGGCGCTCCGACATCGGCAGGATCGAGATGGCGTCTGACGGGCAGAACTGGGTGGAACAAACCAGCGACGGCGACCGGATCGCATTCAGGATCGAGGAAAGCCTGCCCAATGAGCGCTTCGCCATCTCCTATGTCTCCGCCCGCGGCTTCAACGGTGAATGGACCGGCCGTTTCACGCCGCAGGGCGAAGGGACACGCCTTGAGGTGACCGAGCGGGTCACGATCCCCAATCCTGTCTTCCGGCTTATCGGCCGTCTCGTTGCCCCGCCTGGATCGCACACGGATCTTTACCTGGCCGACCTGGGCAAGGCGCTTATGCCACCGGCCCCCGGGCCCTAGAGGCGCGGGCTCGAAAGCCAAGTTGCAGGGGGCCGGAGCGGATGCTATTCCGCGCGCTTGGATTAAGCCTCAAGGACTGGATTCCCCGATGTCTGTCGATCAGCAAACCGTCAAGCGCGTGGCGCGGCTTGCGCGCCTGAAGGTGAAGGACGAGGACGTGCCGCGGCTTGCGGGCGAACTAAACGCCATCTTGGGCTTCATCGAGCAGCTGAACGAGGTCGATATCGCCACTGTCGAGCCCATGACCTCCGTCGTGACCATGAAGATGAAGATGCGCCAGGACGAGGTGACCGACGGACACTATCCGCAGAAAATCGTCGCCAATGCGCCCGCGAAGGACGATGACTTCTTCATGGTGCCGAAGGTGGTGGAGTAAGCGATGACCAGCCTTACCGCCCTCACCATTTCCGCCGCCCGCGAGGGTTTGAAGAAAAAGCAGTTCTCCGCCCTCGAACTGACGGACGCTTATCTCGCCGCCATGGAGAAGGCACGCTTGCTCAATGCCTATGTCGTCGAGACGCCGGAGAAAGCGCGTGAGATGGCCAGGGCCTCGGATGCCCGGCTCGCCGCGGGGCAGGGCGGGGCGCTCGAAGGCATCCCGCTCGGCATCAAGGACCTCTTCGCCACCGAGGGTGTCCACACCCAGGCCTGCAGCCACATCCTCGACGGCTTCAAGCCGCAGTATGAATCAACCGTAAGCGCCAATCTCTGGCGTGACGGCGCCGTCATGCTCGGCAAGCTCAACATGGATGAGTTCGCCATGGGCTCCTCCAACGAGACGAGCTACTACGGCAACGTCATCAATCCGTGGAAACGCAAGGGCTCCAACGCCGCCCTCGTGCCCGGCGGCTCTTCGGGTGGTTCGGCTGCCGCAGTCGCCGCCCACATCTGCGCCGCCGCCACGGCCACTGACACCGGCGGCTCCATCCGCCAGCCCGCGGCCTTCACCGGCACGGTGGGCATGAAGCCCACCTATGGCCGCTGCTCGCGCTGGGGCATCGTCGCCTTCGCCTCGTCTCTCGATCAGGCCGGCCCCATCGCGCGCGACGTGCGCGATGCCGCGATCATGCTGAAGTCCATGGCGAGTGTGGATCCGAAGGACACGACCTCCGTCGATCTCCCCGTCCCGGACTACGAAGCCGCCATCGGCCGCCCCATCAAGGGCCTGCGCGTCGGCATCCCGAAGGAATACCGCGTCGACGGCATGCCCGCCGAGATCGATGCGCTGTGGCAGAAGGGCGCCGAGTGGCTGAAGGCTGAAGGAGCGGAGATCGTCGAGATTTCGCTGCCCCACACAAAATACGCTCTTCCCGCCTATTACATCGTGGCGCCCGCCGAGGCCTCCTCCAACCTCGCGCGCTATGACGGCGTGCGCTATGGCTTGCGCGTCCCCGGTGACGACATCGTGGATATGTACGAGAACTCCCGCGCCGCCGGCTTCGGCCGCGAAGTGCAGCGCCGCATCCTGATCGGCACCTATGTGCTGTCGGCGGGTTACTACGACGCCTATTACGTCCGCGCCCAGAAGGTCCGCACACTGATCAAACAGGACTTCGACAAGGCCTGGAGCGAGGTCGACTTGGTGCTGACCCCCGCCACCCCCAGCCCCGCCTTCGCGCCGGGCGAGATCACGGACCCTGTGCAGATGTATCTGAACGACATCTTCACGGTGACGGTGAACATGGCTGGCCTCCCGGGCATCGCGGTCCCCGCCGGCCTCTCGGCGGATGGCCTGCCATTGGGCCTCCAGCTCATCGGCAAGCCCTTCGGCGAGGAGACGCTGTTCCAGGCTGCGGCGGCGATCGAGCAGGCGGCCGGACGGTTCAGCGCGTGGCCCTGCTGGTAGGCCGGGGTCACTCCCCGTCGTAAAGGAAGGGCATCGCGGCGGACCGCGCCTCCATCTCGCAAGGGAGAATACTTTCTGGTTGACTATGTGAACGATTTTACCCTAGGGAAGGTTGTAGTTGGTATCCGGGGTTCGAAACGATGTCATCGGCTTTGAGGTTTGTGCCGACATTGCCTGCGGCGGCCTATTCCTCTGCGGAGCGCTTCGACTTAGAATTCCGCACTATCTTCCGGTGCGAATGGCTCTACGCGCTTCATGTGTCGCAGCTGCCGGAACCGGGCAGCTACCAGACCTTCGACGTCGGACCGGTGCCGCTGCTTATCGTGCGTGGCAGCGATCAAGTGATCCGCGCCTTTTATAATGTCTGCGTGCACCGCGGCCACGTTCTGGCGGTGGGCGCGGGCAGGGTTAACCAGTTCACCTGTCCCTATCATGCCTGGACCTATCGCACGGATGGCGTGTTGCGGGCGGTGCCGGGTCTCGGCAGCGGACAGTTCCCCTGCGGTCATGATGGGCTGCGCCCGGTCGAGGTGATCGTCCGGCACGGGTTTGTATTCGTGCGGATCGAAGCGGGGCCGGACAATTTCGACGAACGTTTCGGCGGCTTCCTGGCGGAGCTTGAGGCGAAGTCCCCCGCCCTCGACAGGTTGCGCTTCGCCAGGCGATTCACGGCGGAGGTCGCCGGAAACTGGAAGGTGATGGTCGAGAACTATCTCGAGTGCTATCACTGCACACCGACCCACCCGGCCCTCGCCGATCTGATGTGCATCCCCGCCTTCGAGGTCTCGCAATCGGCGTTCTACGTGTCGACGCGTGCGCCGGCGCTGCGGCCGGACAATGCCGCCTACCGCCATACGCCGCGTGAGGGCATGCAGACGGAGTTTTCCGGCTGGGGCCTGTGGCCCAACCTCACCTTCAACATTTTCCCCGGCCAGCAGAACCTTCTCGTCTTCCATATGATGCCGGTCTCGGCCGAGCGCACCATTGGCTATTGCGACTACTTCTTTGTCGATGGCGCGGTCGATGCCGAAGCGCAGGCGCTGATGGACTGGGAAGGAAACGTGCTGGAGCGCGAAGACAATGAGCTGATCGTGGCGGCGCACAAGGGCCTGAAGTCCGGCGCTCTCGAGCATGGGGTGTTCGTGGTCAACCCGGCGCAGCCGGCCCTCACCGAGGGTCCGCTTGCCCACTTCAATAGCCTCGTCGCCCGCGCTGTCGGTGCCAGATGAGTCCTGCGGCGGGGCAGCACGTCACGGGCGTGGCAGCTGCCTCCCTTGCCGCTTTGTGTTGGGCCAGCGCCACGGTGCTCTCCAAGGCAGCGCTCCAGAACACCTCTCCCGTGCTGCTGCTCACCTTGCAGCTGATAGTGAGCAACATGCTGTTGTGGGGCGTTATCCTCGTCCTGCGCCGCAGGCTGCCGCCACGTCCTGCGGCTGGCCGCATCGCGCTGCTGGGGCTCCTGGAGCCGGGTCTCGCCTATCTTCTCGGCCTCATCGGACTAGTCAGCGTGGGAGCAGGGGTGGCCACACTCATCCAGGCCAGCGAGGCGATCATGATCCTGGTGCTTGCGGCAGTCCTGCTGGCGCAGCCGTTGCGGGTGCCGGTCGTGGTGTCGTCGCTCGTCGCGCTGGCGGGCCTCGCCATGGCCCTGGGACTCTTCGACACCGGCGCCGGGGAGAACGATCCGACCGGCGTCATCCTCATTTTCGTGGCCACCGCCGCCGCTGCCGTTTATGTGACGCTCAGCGCCCGCATTGCCGCCAATCACGACACTTCGGTGATCGTGGGCCTGCAGCAGCTCTCGGCCCTGGTGCTGGCGCTGACGGCCCTTCCGGCGGATGCGCTGCTCTTCGGGGGGCTGGCGGGGCCATCGGGGGCCGGCGAGTGGACGGTGGTAATCATCTCGGGCGTGCTGCAATATGCGGTGGCCTTTTCCCTCTACATGTATGCGCTGGCGAGGATCTCGGCAGGGCTGGCTGGAAGCTGCCTCAACCTCACCCCTGTGTTCGGGCTGGTGCTGGCGTTTTTGCTTCTGGGCGAGGTGCTCACGGGCCTGCAGCTTCTCGGCGCGGTGATCACCATTCTCGCGGTCGGCTACATTCACCTGCGAGCCGGGGCGGTACAGCACTGACGCGCACTTTCATGGGTCCGCGCCCCTGCCCGGCGCGACCCGACGACGCGCTTGAGCGGTTACGGGAAATGCCCGGAGCAGCCGGGCATTTTGAGATCGGGCAGCGGGCGCTGCGGGGCACTTCCACTTATTTCGGCTGCGGCACCACGCGCAGGTATGGCTTCAGCGTCTTCCAGCCGCCGGGGAACTTCTCCTTGGCGGCATCGTCAGAAATGGAGGCGAGGATGATCACGTCCTCGCCCTGCTTCCAGTCGGCGGGTGTGGCGACCGACTTCGTTGCGGTGAGCTGGAGGGAGTCCACCACGCGCACGATTTCGTTGAAGTTACGGCCCGTGCTCATCGGATAGGCGGCGATGAACTTGATCTTCTTGTCCGGCCCGATGACGAAGACGTTGCGCACGGTCGCATTGTCCGCCGCGGTGCGGCCCTTGGCGTTGCCCGACGCATTGGGGTGGATCATGCCATAGAGCTTCGCCACGGAAAGATCCTCGTCGCCGATCATCGGATAATTCACCGTGGCGCCGGTCACGTCCTTGATGTCGTCCTTCCAGCGCTTGTGATCCTCGACCGAGTCGATCGAGATGCCGATCAGCTTCACGCCACGCTTGTCGAAATCGTGCTTCATCTTGGCGACCGAGCCGAGTTCGGTTGTGCAGACGGGGGTGAAATCCTTGGGGTGGGAGAAGAACACCACCCAGGAGCCGTCGATGTAATCATGGAACTTCAGGCGTCCTTCCGTGGTGTTGGCCTCGAAGTCCGGGGCGATGTCGCCGATTTGCAGGGTCATGTGGGAGCCTCCATCATTGTCTGGCGCGGTAGTAGAGTATAGTGCAGGTCGGGTTCTGAATAAAGAACATTTTGTCCGGCATTTCGCTCAACCCGGCTTTGCGGGAATCGCCGAACCCGGGTTAGCTATGGGCCACACCGGAGAACCGCCGCCATGAAGTATATCACCGCCTTTCCCGCCCTCGCCATCGTCATCGCGGCCTATCTGCTCATGGGGCCGGGCGGCGGCATGATGATCGACGGCGATGCCTATTCGATGACGCTCGCCTCGGGCGCGGAAATGACGCTGCGCGGCGGCGATTTCTTCGTGATCGCCGGTCTCATTGCCTTGTTTCTCAACATGGTCAAGGCGGCATGGCCGGGGTGGGCGGCGGTCCTCGGCCACATCCTCTCGGTCGCCACTTTCGGGGTGGCACTCGTGGCGTTCCTGCTGGTCGATTATGCCGGCACAGCCACCTTCTTCATCCTGACGTTGATGACGCTTATCGATGTCATCGCCGGTCTTCTGATGTCGCTGTTCTTATCCCGCCGCGAACAGGCGCTCGCGGCCGGCCGCTGAGGGCTGTCACGCAAGAGTTGCATAAACCACCTATTCTGTTAACGTTACGTCAAGTGTCCGGCGGTGGCGCATTGGCACGTAACATGATGGGGGTGTGGAATGCGCGGTTTTTCAGCCTGGCTTGGCCTGCTCGTCACCCTGTTCCTGTCCGCCTTGCCACCGGGCCCCGCCGCAGCGCAGGAGGCCACGGGGCCCATCGCCGTGATGGGCCACGGCGCCTTCCTCGACAAGAGTGGCAACCAGATCATTCCAACCGCCAGCTTCGTCACCAGCGCCATCGCCTGGTACATCAATGACGCCTATGGCCGCGTGCCGCTGGAAAAGCGCACCGTCTTCGACCGCCAGCTCGCCGCCGCCCGGCGTGACCGCGTGCTCTCCGCCAACCAGCGCCTGATGCTCGACCTGCGCGCCGCCGACTGGCTCTATGCCAACGCCAAACCCGTCCCCTCGGACGAGAGCAACCGCCGCGGCCTCAACAGCCTTGCCTATGTGCTGCGCTTCGACCTGCCGAAAACGGCAACCCCCGGCACGCTCGTCTATGGCAAGCCCATCGATCTCGGCGCGGATTTCGAAGCCTATCTGCAGCGCTATGGCTTCGGCACCGCCGTCACGCTCGCGCCGCGCTCGGCCACCACCAATTCGGGCCTCGCCTACATCAATGAGTGCCGCAGCCACGGCGTGCCCATCCCGCCGCCCATCGGCGACCCGCGCTGGGTGAGCCAGGGCTTCATTCCCACCGACCAGCTGTTCCTGTTCAACAGCAGCGTCGAGGTGATGACCTATGTCAGCACCAGCCCGGAGGGAATGTGCATCGCGCTGCCGCGCTCGGATGACACCAACCCGGACGATGGCGTGACCGTGGCGCTCGATGGCATCGTCTGCCTCGGCAAGCGCGCCTCGCCCATCACCGGCAAGTCGACCACCTGCTTCTGGGACAACCAGATGAACGGCTTGTCATTCGCCTTCACGAAGGGCACGCGCATTCCCATTGGCTGGAACGACCCTGCGCAGGTCAGCCCCAATCCCACCGGACGCTTCATGAGCGGCGGCGCCCAGCTCACCAGTCCCTTGGCGGGCATGTGCACCGATTGCCACGCCGGGCAAAACCCCTTCATCGTCCATCCGATGAACCCGGTTCCGCCGCGCGCCGCCAACCTGCCGCAGTTCGCCCCCGCCGAAACGGTGCTGGGCAAGCTCGGCAAGCCACCCTTCAGCATGCCGATGTTCGGCGACACCTGGTATGACCCGATCGTGCTCGCCTCCTGGCCGCAGAACACCAAGCGCCTGAACGATGCCTATCTGCCGAATGCTTGTGCCGGCTGCCATGCCGCGGGCGGCACGGGCGGCCAGCTGCCGCATCTCTCGACGGCAATCCCGGGCTATTGCGGCCGCGTGCTGCGCCAGGCGATCCAGGTGGGTGTTCCGCATTCCATGCCGCAGTTCACCCCCGGCAGTGCTGCGGGCGACGCGGACGTGAAGGCCATTGCCGACCTTACGCCCACAACCACCAACCCCACGCCCTTCTGCGGCATTGGCCCCACGGCGGGCCCGTCGGACCGCGGCGACCCTCACATCGTCACCACCAACGGCATCGCTTATGACTTCCAGGCGGCGGGTGAATTCGTGGCGCTGCGCGACCAGGACGGCATTTTCGAACTGCAGACGCGGCAGAGCCCGGTGCTCACCAACTTCGTTCCGGGGCCGGATCGCTATCACGGCATCGCCAGCTGCGTGAGCCTCAACACCGCGGTGGCGCTGAAGCTTGGCAAGCAGCGCGTCACCTACCAGCAGACCGGCGTCGCGGGAAAAGAGCAGCGCGTGCAATTGCGCATCGATGGCCACGCCACCACGCTCGAGAGCGGGCGCCTCGACCTCGGCAATGGCAATGCCATCACTGCCAATGGCGGCGGCAGCCTCACCTTCGCGGCGGCCGATGGCACGCGCGTCATTGCGACGCCCCGTTACTGGGACTCGCAAGGCTATTGGTACATCGACGTCGAGGTGCTGGGCACCTCGGCGCGCGCCGGCATCATGGGCCATGTGGCCGGCGGCGAATGGCTGCCGCGTGGTGGGGGCCGCGAGAATTTCGGCCCCATGCCGGCATCGGTGGCAAATCGCTTCGCGGTGCTCTACGGCAAGTTCGCGCGGACCTGGCGGGTGACCGACAACACCAGCCTCTTCGATTATGCAGCCGGTCAGACCGCGAAGAGCTTCGTCGACCCCAACTGGCCCGCCACCAACAATAAGTGCCAGGTCAGTGCGCTGGGCGGCGCGCCGCTGGTGAAGGAGCCCGCGTCACTCGATGTCGCCAAGCAGGTCTGCGCCAGCCTGACCGACAAGCAGGCCCGCGAGCAGTGCATCTTCGACGTTCAGGTGCTGGGCGATCCGCTTGCGGCAGAAGCCTATTTCCGCACGCTGAAGATCCGAGCTGCCGTCGAGGCCACGATGCGGTGAGTGCTCAGGCCTTGATGCGCTCTCCCTTCGGGTCATAGAAGGCCTGGAACTGCACGCTCGCCGGATAGCGCTTCCAGGCCAGTTCCACTTCCCATGTGCCGTTCGCGATCCAGTCCTTGGTCACCCCGTCCTTGTTGTGGACATAGCCCAGCCCCAGAGACAGGTTCACGCGGTGCCCCCAGGCGCCCGACGTGGTCGAGCCGACGATCACGCCGTTCCGGTAGATCGGCTCCTCGTGATAGATCATCGGGGCCTTCTCCGAATTGTCCTCCAGCGCCAGGCAGACGAAGCGCCTTGCCAGCACCGGCAGCGCCTTCTGCCTCAGCAGCGCCTCGCGGCCGATGAAGCCGCCCGGCTTGTCCCATGCGACCGCGAAGCCGAGGCCTGCTTCCAGCGGCGTATCCTCATCCGCGATGTCATGGCCCCAGTGGCGGTAGGCCTTCTCGGTGCGGCAGTTGTTCATGGTATGCATGCCGGCCGGCGTGAGGCCGAACTCCGTGCCCGCGGCCTGCAGCACCTCGAAGACATGCGCCGTGAATTCCGTGGGGATATAGAGCTCCCAGCCCAGCTCGCCCACATAGGTGATGCGGCTCGCCCGCACGCGGGCATAGCCGATCTCGAGTTCCTTCGACGTGCCGAAGGGGAAGGCGGCGTTGGAGAGGTCCGCGCCCGACACCTTCTCCAGCAGCGCGCGCGACTTCGGGCCCATCACCGCGATCATGGGAAGGCCAGAAGTGATGTCGATCGACACGCACTGCGCGTCCGCCGGGGTGTGGCGCTTGAGCCAGGCCATGTCGCGCGTCTGCGGGGCCGCACCGGTGACGACGAGGAAGCGGTTCTCCTCGATCCGCGTGACCGTGAGGTCCGCCTCGATGCCGCCGCGCTCGTTGAGCCACTGGGTATAGACGATGCGGCCCGGCTCCACGTCGACATTGGCGGCGGAGACGCGGTTCAGCACCTTGCATGCGTCGCGGCCCTCGACCGAATACTTCGCGAAGCTCGACTGGTCGAAGAAGGCGCAGTTGGCCATCAGTTGCTTGGCCTCGTAGTCCGCACAGGGGAACCAGTTCTGGCGGCCATAGGAATATTCATATTCAGGCTTCACGCCGCCGCGGGCATACCAGTTGGGCCGCTCCCAGCCATTGACCTCGCCGAAGACCGCGCCCAGCTCCTTCTCGTAATGATAGAGCGGCGAACGGCGCACGCCGCGCGCCGTCTCCGCCTGGCGGTAGGGCCAGTGCATGGCATAGAGCAGGCCGAGAGATTCCGACACGCGCTCGCGCACGTAAGATTTCACCGACTGGAAGGGATGAATGCGGCGGATGTCCATGCCCGTGACGTCCATCGGCGGATGGCCGTTCTTGATCCACTTGGACAGCACGAGGCCCGCGCCGCCCGAGGACTGGATACCGATCGAGTTGAAGCCCGCCGCCACATAGACGTTCCTCACCTCCGGCGCCTCGCCCAGGTAATATTTCACGTCCGGCGTGAAGCTCTCGGGGCCATTGAAGAACAGCTGGATGCCCGCCGTCTCGAGCAGCGGCACGCGGTTGATGGCATTGGCGAGAATAGGCTCAAAATGGTCCATGTCTTCGGGCAGCGTCACGAAGGCATGGTCCTCGTCGATGCCGCCGCCGCCCCAGGGCTTGGCCTTGGGCTCGAAGGCGCCCACCATCAGCTTGCCCGCATCCTCCTTGTAATAGGTGCACTCGTCGGGAACGCGCACCACCGGCATGTTGCGCGGCAGCTCCGCGATGGGCTCCGACACGATGTAGAAATGCTCGCAGGCATGCAGCGGAATGTTGACGCCGATCGACCGGCCAAGATCGCGCGACCACATGCCCGACGCCACCACCACCTTGTCGGCCATGATCGTGCCGTCGGTGGTCTCGACGCCATAGGCTGCGCCATCCTTGGTCAGGATGCGGGTGACCTTGACGTTCTCCAGCACCTTCGCCCCGCGCGAGCGCGCGCCCTGGGCCAGCGCCTGGGTCACGTCGATGGGGTTCACCTGTCCGTCCTTGGGCAGGAACACGCCGCCCTTGACGTTCTCCATGTTGTAATGCGGCAGCCGCGCGTGGATTTCGCCCACCGAAATCACCTGCACGTCGAGGCCGAAGTTCTTGGCCATGGACGCGCCGCGGACCAACTCCTCCAGCCGCCCGTCGGTCAAGGCCACCGAGATCGATCCGTTCTGCTTGAAGCCGGTGGCCTGTCCGGTCTCCTTCTCCAGCCCCTCGAAGAGCGTTGTCGTATACTTGGCGAGTTCGGTCAGGTTGCGCGTGGCGCGCAGCTGGCCCACGAGGCCCGCCGCATGCCAAGTCGTGCCGGAGGTCAGCTGCTTGCGCTCCAGCAACACCACGTCGGTAATCCCCTCCTTCGTCAGGTGATAGGCGATCGAACAACCGACAATGCCGCCGCCGATGATGAGGACGTCGGTGCGGGCGGGCAGGGACTTGGACATGGATGGAAGACTCCGGATCAGCTGAGGAGGTCTTCTAACAGGCGCGGTCCTGCATCCGGAAGCGCCAAACCGCCTCACGGGCGCGGACCAGCCTTTCACCCGCCGACGGGGCCAGCGGCCAAATTCCTTTGCAGGGGAAATCGGTTTGGACTAAATCGTTCGAAACAACGAACGGATCGTTCCATGCATCAGGGTGACATTTCCCCGGCCGAGGCCTATCAGCGGCTCCAGAACAACCCTGCCGCCGTGCTCATCGACGTGCGCACCCAGCCGGAATGGGTGTTCGTGGGCGTGCCCGCTGTGGAGCGGCTGATCCGGCTGTCCTGGCAGGTTTTTCCGTCGATGCAGGTCAACGGCAGTTTCGTCACCGAAGTGGAGCAGATGGGCCTGCCCAAGGACACCGAGATCCTGTGCATCTGCCGTTCGGGTGCGCGCTCGGCCTCGGCCGCCTCGGCACTGACGCAGGCCGGCTATTCCAACGCCTGGAACGTGGCCGAAGGCTTCGAGGGCGACAAGGACGGGTCCGGCCATCGCGGCAAGCTGGGCGGCTGGAAGGCGGCCGGCCTCCCCTGGGTGCAAAGCTAGGGGATCGAGGGCGATGAAGAAGCACAAGTCCGATCCGAAGAGCTGGGGCGACTCGACCAAGCTGGTGCGCGGCGGCCTGCACCGCACCGAACATGGAGAGACCTCGGAAGCCCTCTTCCTCAATTCGGGCTTCGTCTATGACGAGCCGGAAACCGCCGAACGCCGTTTCGCCGGCGAGGATGACGGCTATGTCTATGGCCGCTATGGCAATCCCACCGTCTCGATGTTCGAGGAGCGGTTAGCACTGCTCGAAGGGGCGGAGGCCTGTTATGCGCTCGCCTCCGGCATGTCCGCCGTCTTCGGCGCGCTGGCCTGCCAGCTGAAGGCGGGCGATCATCTTGTGGCGTCGAAGGCGCTGTTCGGCTCCTGCTACCAGGTCGTCACCGCCATTCTGCCGCGCTTCGGCATCAGGACCACGCTGGTCGACGGCAAGGACCTCGATGCCTGGAAAAAGGCCATCACCTCCGAGACCAAGTGCGTCTTCCTTGAAACCCCGTCCAACCCGACGCTCGAAGTGCTGGATCTCGAGGCCGTCTGCGCCATCGCCAAGGCCAGGGGCGCCAATGTGGTGGTCGACAATATCTTCGCCACGCCCATCCTGCAGCGCCCGCTGAACTACGGCGCGGACGTCATCGTCTATTCGGGCACCAAGCACATGGACGGGCAGGGGCGGGTGCTGGGCGGCGCCGTACTCTCGACCAAGGCCTTCAAGGACGAGCTGCTGAAGCCCTTCCTGCGCCATACCGGCCCGTCGATCTCGCCCTTTAACGCCTGGGTTCTGCTCAAGGGCCTCGAAACGCTCAAACTCCGCGTCGAAGCGCAGAGCCATTCGGCCCGCAAGGTTGCCGAAGCGCTCCAGGGCATGAAGGGCGTGGCCCGCGTGCTCTACCCGCATCTCGACACGCACCCGCAGGCCGCCCTCTGCCGCAAGCAGATGAAGCTCGGCGGCACCATGGTGACGTTCGAAGTGGAGGGCGGCAAGAACCAGGCCTTCGACCTGCTGCGCCACTTGGGCATCATCGACATCTCGAACAATCTGGGCGACGCCAAGTCGCTGATGACGCATCCGGCCTCCACCACCCACCGCAACATCGGGGCCGAAGCCCGCGCCAGCATGGGCATCACCGAAGGCATGGTGCGCCTGTCAGTCGGACTCGAGGATACGGACGATCTCGTGGGCGACCTCAGGCAGGCGCTGGCGGCCTGATCGGACCGCGCATCAGACGATGGCGAAGGCGACGTCGCGGATTGACGTCTTGGCGAGGGAGGAATGCAGCGCGCACTCCGCCGTCCGCAAGGGGCCTGACAGCACCTTGCCCAGTTGCGCCGCCACCGGGCAGCTCGACTGCGGGTCCGTCTTATGCATGCGGAAGACGTTCTCGTCCTCCACCGCGAAATAGACGTCCGCCAGACTGATCTCGGCGGGGTCTCTGCCGATCTCGAAACCGCCCGCGCGGCCTGCCACCGATTTCACCAACCGCGCCCTTTCGAGCTCCGTCATCAGCCGGCGGATCACCACCGGATTGGTGTGCACGCTCTCGGCGACGAGGGCCGAGCACACGGGACCCTTGCCCCTGAACCGGGCGAGGACGCTTAAGGCATGGACGGCGACGACGAAACGGCTGCTGCTCAACATATTCGTAACTCCAAGAGTTACATCGTCACGGTAACCCCAAAGGTCAAGCGAATAAATCGCGGCAAGGTGAGGGGATTGTTAACCGAGTCCGCCGAAACCTGCGAGGGAGATCAAGGGAGCCGGGTCTATGCGCCGCTTCGACATCGTTGTCACCTGCGTCTGCTGCGCGCTGCTCGGCTATTTCGGCTGGCACGCCTACAAGGGCCCGCGCGGCTTTCCCTATCGCGACAATCTCGTCATGAAGGTCGCCTCGCTCAAGAACAAGTATGAGGACATGCAGGCTCGGCGCGAGAAGCTCGAAAGCAAGGTCTCCCTGCTGCGCCCGGAAAGCATCGACCCCGACCTCCTCGACGAACTGGCCCGAGGCAACCTTGAACTCGCCAAGCCCACCGACGTGGTGGCCTTCACGTCGCGGCAAATCTCCGAGTGAAATCCTTAGCGTAAACCGAAATCCGGTTAATTCATAAAACAGCCTTCTTTCTCAATCGTTTAATGCTATGAAACTCGGAAGTGCTCATGGCTGGAGGAAGCATTCATGGCGGTCAAGTCAGCCTATATCTCCAAGAAGTCCGGGAAGGGTGACAAGCCCAACCTCACCAACAGCGGCTTCACGACGGAAGAGGAACTCTACGCCTATCGCGAGATGCTGCTGATCCGCCGCTTCGAGGAGAAGGCGGGCCAGCTCTATGGCATGGGCTTCATCGGCGGCTTCTGCCACCTCTATATCGGCCAGGAAGCGGTCGTCGTCGGCATGGAAATGGCCCAGAAGGAGGGTGACGCCGTCATCACCTCCTATCGCGACCATGGCCATATGCTTGCCGCCGGCATGGACCCCAAGGGCGTCATGGCGGAGCTCACCGGCCGCCGCGGCGGCCTATCCAAGGGCAAGGGCGGCTCCATGCACATGTTCTCCAAGGAGAAGCAGTTTTATGGCGGCCACGGCATCGTCGGCGCCCAGGTGCCGCTGGGGGCAGGCCTCGCCTTTGCCAACAAGTATCGCGGCAACGGCCAGGTGTCGGTCGCCTATTTCGGCGACGGTGCGGCCAACCAGGGCCAGGTCTACGAGACCTTCAACATGGCCTCGATCTGGAAGCTGCCCGTCATCTTCGTGATCGAGAACAACCGCTATGCCATGGGCACCGCCGCCACCCGCTCGACGGCGCAGGCCGAGCAACTGGGCGCGCGCGGCGCGGCCTTCGGCATTCCTTATGAGCAGGTCGATGGCATGGACGTGCGCGCCGTGCGCGACGCCGCCGAGCGCGCGCTGGATCACTGCCGCTCGGGCGAGGGCCCCTACATCCTCGAGATGCTCACCTACCGCTACCGCGGCCACTCCATGTCGGACCCCGCGAAATACCGCTCCAAGGAAGAAGTTCAGAAAATGCGCGAGGAGCATGACCCGATCGAACAGGTAAAGGCCCGCATCCTCAACGGAAAGCTCGCCACCGAGGACGACCTCAAGAAGATCGACGCCGAGATTCGCGCCATCGTAACCGAGGCCGCGGAATTCGCCCAGAACGATCCGGAGCCCGATGTATCCGAGCTCTACACCGACATCTACGTGAACGCCTGAGCCGGGGACGCCAATGCCATCCATCCTCATGCCCGCCCTTTCTCCCACCATGGAAGAGGGCAAGCTCGCCAAGTGGCTCAAGAACGTCGGCGACGTGGTGAAGCCCGGCGATGTCATCGCGGAGATCGAAACCGACAAGGCCACCATGGAAGTGGAAGCCGTTGACGAGGGCCCGCTCACCGCCATCCTCGTGCCCGCCGGCGCCGAGAACGTGAAAGTCAACACGCCCATTGCCGTCATCGGCGAGGCCGATGCGGCCCCCGCACCCAAGGCCGATGCGCCGAAGGCGGAAACGCCCAGGGCCGGGGCAGCACCCGTCGCCGCTCCCGCTGTCATCACCTCCGGCGCCCCCGCGGATGCGGGCATCCCCGCCGGCGCCGAAATGGTCACCATGACGGTGCGCGAGGCCCTGCGCGAGGCCATGTCGGAGGAGATGCGCCGCGACCCGGAGGTCTTTCTCATGGGCGAGGAGGTGGGCCAGTACCAGGGCGCCTACAAGATTTCGCAAGGTATGCTGGACGAGTTCGGCGACAAGCGCGTCATCGATACGCCGATCACCGAACATGGCTTCACCGGCCTTGCGGTGGGTGCGGCCTTCGCGGGCCTCAAGCCCATCGTCGAGTTCATGACCTTCAATTTCGCCATGCAGGCCATCGACCAGATCATCAACTCCGCCGCCAAGACGCATTACATGTCAGGCGGCCAGCTCAATTGCCCGATCGTGTTCCGCGGCGCGAGCGGAGCCGCCGCGCGCGTCGCCGCCCAGCACAGCCAGGACTATGCCGCCTGGTATGGCCACATCCCAGGCCTGAAAGTTGTGATGCCTTACTCGGCCGCTGATGCGAAAGGCCTTCTGAAGTCGGCGATCCGCGACCCCAACCCGGTTGTCTTCCTCGAAAACGAAATTCTTTACGGCAAGAGCTTCGAGGTGCCGAAGGTCGAGGACTGGCTGGTGCCGATCGGCAAGGCGCGCATCGCGCGCGTTGGCCACCACGTCACCATCGTCTCCTTCGGCATCGGCATGACCCATGCCATGGCCGCGGCTGAGAAGCTGGCGGCGGAGGGCATTGAGGCCGAAGTCATCGACCTCCGCACCATCCGCCCGATGGACCTGGCGGCCGTCATCGAGAGCGTGAAGAAGACCAACCGCTGTGTGTGCGTGGAGGAGGGCTTCCCGCAATTCTCGGTGACGAGCGAGATTGCCGCCCAGATCATGACCCATGCCTTCGACTACCTCGACGCGCCCGTCGCACGCGTCGCCGGCAAGGACGTTCCGATGCCCTATGCGGCCAATCTGGAGAAACTGGCGCTGCCCAATGCCGATGAGGTGGCCGCCGCAGCAAAGGCTGTGCTCTATGTCTGACCACGATCACCACCACCACAATCACCACGGCGAAATGCACCCGCACCAGCTGGAGCCGCCGCATGAGGTGTTCCACGATCCCAAGGCCGGCGAAGTGGCCCGCGCCTGGATCACCGGCGGGGGCTTGAGCCTTTCGCTCCATGCCATGGCTTTCGGCACGCCCGAGGTCTGGGGCCATGTGCTGGCCGGCATGGCGCAGCAGGTCGCTGCCGCCTGCGCCGAGATGGGCCACGGCAACCCGTCCGACAATTTCGCCGCCATCCGCAAGGTGCTGAACGAGGACTTGACCAAGGTCGCCGCCCAGCTCTCGCCGCTCGCCAACAAGCCGTAAAGCAAGCGCGACCCTGCGCGGGGGCCAGAACGGCGCCCGCGCCTATCAGACGAATAGGGAACTCCGCCGATGCCCGTGAATGTGCTCATGCCCGCCCTGTCGCCCACCATGGAGAAGGGCAAGCTTGCCAAGTGGCTCAAAAAGGAGGGCGACGCCGTAAAGTCCGGCGACGTGCTGGCCGAGATCGAGACCGACAAGGCCACCATGGAAGTCGAGGCCGTCGATGAGGGCACCGTCGGCAAGCTTCTGATCCCCGCGGGCACGGAGGACGTCCTCGTCAACACCCCCATCGCGGTGATCCTCGGCGAGGGCGAGAAGATGGGGCAGGGGGCTGCCCCGGCCCCCAAGCCCACCGCACCCCCGCCCGCAGCCGTAGCGGCGGCTCCTCCGCCTGCTCCTGCGCCGGCAGCGCCACCCGCGCCCGCACGGGCCGAGGGCGCGCGCATCTTCGCCTCGCCGCTTGCCCGGCGCGTGGCCAAGCAGAAGGGCATCGACATCGCCACGCTGCTCGGCTCCGGCCCCCATGGCCGCATCGTGGTGAAGGACGTCGACAGCGCAAAGCCTGCCGCCCAGCCTGCAGCAAAACCCGCCGCGGCCGCCATCGCCCCGCCCCCTTCCGACGAGCAGGTGCTGAAGCTCTTCGCCGAGGGCTCCTACGAACTCGTGCCGCATGACGGCCTGCGCAAGGTCATCGCGCGCCGGCTCACCGAGTCGAAGCAGACGATCCCGCATTTTTATGTCTCGGTGGACGTCGCCATCGACCATCTTCTCGACCTGCGCGAGCGGCTGAACCTGCAGGCGCCGAAGGACAAGGAGGGCAAGCCCCTCTGGAAAATTTCGGTCAACGACTTCATCATCAAGGCCATGGCCATGGCGCTGATCAAGGTGCCGGACGCCAATGTCACCTGGACCGAGACTGCCATGGTGAAGCACAAGCACGCCGACATCGGCGTTGCGGTCTCGATCCCCGGCGGCCTCATCACACCCATCGTCCGCTCGGCCGAGTTGAAGGGCCTCGCCCGGATCTCGACCGAGATGAAGGACTATGCCGCCCGCGCCCGCAACCGCAAGCTCAAGCCCGAGGAATATACCGGCGGCTCGGCGGCGATCTCCAACATGGGCATGCTGAACGTGAAAAGCTTCGCGGCCATCGTCAACCCGCCTCACGCCTCGATCCTCGCCGTAGGCTCGGGCGAGCGCCGCCCCGTGGTGCGTGGCAACGGCATCGTCATCGAACAACAGATGACCATCACGCTCTCCACCGACCACCGCTGCATCGACGGCGCGCTGGGCGCGGAATTCATCGGCGCCATCAAGTCCCATCTCGAAGAACCCGGCCTGATGCTGGTGTGAGGCCCGCGATGAAACACATCCTCGCCTTCGGCGACAGCCTCACCTGGGGCTTCATTGCCGGCAGCTTCGAGCGCCACCCTCACGACGTGCGCTGGCCCAACGTGCTGGCGGCGGGTCTCGACGGCAAGGCGCGCGTCATCGAGGAGGGCCACAACGGCCGCACCACGGTGTTCGACGATCCGACCACGCTGGATGACCGCAACGGCGCGCACGCGCTGCCCATGCTGCTCGCCACACACCAGCCGCTCGACCTTGTCATCATCATGCTGGGCACCAACGATCTGAAGTTCGCGCAGCGCTGCCGCGCCTTCGATGCCTCGCTGGGCATGTCGCGGCTTGTCCAGATCGTCCAGACCTTCCCCTTCCTCGACTGGGCGCCGCGCCCGCAGGTGCTGATCGTCGCGCCGCCCGCGCTCGTGCCGACGGAGGATGAATGGTTCAACGACCTCTGGGGCCACGCCATCGCGGAGTCGCAGCTGTTCGGCAAACACTACGCCCGCGTGGCGGAGGAGATGGGTGTGCATTTCTTCGATGCAGGCACGGTGGCCAGAGCCGACAAGACCGACGGCGGCCATCTCGACGCCGCGAACACCAAGGCCATCGGCACCGCGCTGGCGCCGGTGGTGACGAGGATACTCGATTTATAATTCCGTCATCCCGGCTTGGGGTGACGGACCGCGATGGATAAGGAACGCGACATGGCCGACACCAGCTTCGACATCATCATCATCGGCGGCGGCCCCGGCGGCTATGTGGCGGCGATCCGCGCGGCACAGCTCGGCCTCAAGACCGCGCTCGTCGAGCGTGAGCATCTGGGCGGCATCTGCCTCAACTGGGGTTGCATCCCCACCAAGGCGCTGCTGAGGTCCGCCGAGATCTACCACTACATGAAGCACGCCAAGAATTACGGCCTGTCGGCGGATAACATCTCCTTCGATCCGGCTGCCGTCGTGCAGCGCTCGCGCGGCGTGGCGGGGCGCCTCAACGGCGGCGTCACCATGCTGCTCAAGAAGAACAAGGTCACCGTCATCTGGGGCGAAGCGAAGCTGACGAAGCCCAACGAGATCGTGGTGACGAAGCCGGCCAAGCCCGCCGTCCAGCCGCAGCCACCCGAACCCAAGGGTGCCGCTGGCCCCGGCGCCTACACGGCGAAGCATATCATCGTGGCGACGGGTGCCCGCCCGCGCGTGCTGCCGGGCCTCGAGCCCGATGGCAAGCTGGTGTGGACCTATTTCGAGGCCATGGCGCCCAAGGCCATGTCGAAGTCGCTGCTGGTCGTGGGCTCCGGCGCCATCGGCATCGAGTTCGCCTCCTTCTACAATGCCATGGGCGTGGACGTCACCGTAGTCGAACTCATGGACCAGATCATGCCGGTGGAGGACACCGAGATCTCCAAACTCGCCCAGAAGCTGCTTGAAAAGCAGGGCATCAAGTTCCGCTTGAGCGCCAAGGTCACCAAGCTCGACAAGGCGGGCGACAGCGTCACCGCGACGATCGAGGCGGGCGGCAAGTCGGAGCAGATCACGGTCGACCGCGTCATCTCGGCCGTCGGCGTGCAGGGCAACATCGAGGGCTTGGGGCTTGAAGCGCTGGGTGTGAAGACCGAGCGTGGCTGCATCGTCATCGACGGCTATGGCCGCACCAACATCCCCGGCGTCTATGCCATCGGCGACGTGGCCGGCCCGCCGATGCTCGCCCACAAGGCGGAGCATGAGGGCGTCATCTGTGTCGAGAAGATCAAGGGCCTCGACGTCCACCCGATGAAGAAGGAGCAGATCCCCGGCTGCACCTATTGCCATCCGCAGGTGGCGAGCGTCGGCCTCACCGAGGCCAAGGCCAAGGCGGCGGGCTATGAGCTGAAGGTCGGCCGCTTCCCCTTCCTCGCCAATGGCAAGGCCATCGCGCTGGGCGAGGACCAGGGCCTGATCAAGACCATCTTCGACGCGAAGACCGGGCGGCTTCTGGGCGCCCATATGGTCGGCGCCGAGGTCACCGAGCTGATCCAGGGCTTCGTCGTCGCCATGGGGCTTGAAACGACGGAGGAAGAGCTGATGCACACCGTCTTCCCGCACCCGACGCTTTCCGAAATGATGCATGAGAGCGTGCTCGACGCCTATGGCCGCGTCATCCACATGTAAGCTTGATGTGCCGGGCGCGGGCCCCTATCTTCCGCCGAGGCAAGACGCGAGGACAGCGCATGGAATCGAACAACCTGATGGATCTTGGCGGCGGCGTAGGCTGGATCGGCACGCTGTTCATCGGCGCAATTGCCGGCTGGATCGCCGAAAGGGTGATGAAGGAGGAGCACGGCCTCATCAAGAACATCATCATCGGCGTGATCGGCTCCTATATCGGCGCCTTCCTCGCCAATCTTCTGGGGATCAGGCTGGGCGAGATCTTCCAGGGCTGGTTCTGGGGCAATCTGATCGTCGCAGCCGGGGGCGCCATCGTGCTGCTCTATGTGCTGCGGCTCGTCAGGAGCAGGAGCAATTAGGCAAGCCTGATGGTCACCATCCTCGACAGCAAGACGAAGCCGCGCCACCCCGAAAAGGCGCACAAGCCAGACACGCCGGTGCTCAAGAAGCCGGAATGGATCAGGGTCAAGGCGCCGGGCTCGCCCGTTTATGCGGAAACGCAGAAGATCGTGCGCGAGAACAAACTCGTCACCGTTTGCGAGGAGGCAGGCTGCCCCAATATCGGCGAATGCTGGTCGAAGAAGCACGCCACCTTCATGATCATGGGCGACACCTGCACCAGGGCCTGCGCCTTCTGCAACGTGAAGACCGGCATGCCGGACGCGCTGACGGCGGACGAGCCGGAGAAGGTGGCGGATGCCATTGCCCGCATGGGCCTGTCGCATGCCGTCATCACCTCGGTCGACCGTGACGATCTGGCCGACGGCGGCGCCAATCACTTCGCGCGCACCATCGGGGCCATCCGCGCCGCATCGCCCCAGACCACCATCGAAGTCTTGACGCCCGACTTCCTCAAGAAGGACGGCGCGCTCGAAATCGTCGTCGAGGCCAAGCCCGACGTCTTCAACCACAATCTCGAAACCGTGCCGTCGCTCTATCTGAGGATCAGGCCCGGGGCGCGCTATTTCCACTCGCTGCGGCTGCTCCAGCGCGTGAAGGAGCTCGATCCCGCCATGTTCACCAAATCCGGCATCATGGTGGGCTTGGGCGAAACCCGCGAGCAGGTGATGCAAGTGATGGACGACATGCGCTCGGCGGAGATCGACTTCATCACCATCGGCCAGTATCTCCAGCCCACCCGCAAGCACGCGGCGATTGACCGCTTCGTGACGCCGGACGAGTTCAAGGGCTACGAGACCATCGCCTATGCCAAGGGCTTCCTGATGGTCGCCGCCTCGCCGCTGACGCGGTCTTCGCATCATGCGGGCGATGATTTCGCCAGACTCCGCGCCGCCCGGGCCCGGCGCGGCTGATGCCCAAGTTCAGCGTCTCCCGCTCCGTTCCTTACACGGCAGACCAGGTCTTCGCCATCGCGCGCGACGTGGCGAAGTACAAGGAATTCCTGCCGCTGGTGAAGCGCTCCCTCGTGCGCGGGGCGAAGACGGACGAACAGGGCTGCGAGCATTTCGAGGGCGAGCTGACAGTCGCCTATGACAAGCTCCGCATCGAGGAGGTGATGGCGAGCCGCGTCACCGTCGATCCGGCGGCGTTCACCGTCACCGCGCGCTCGGATCAGGGTCCGGTCAAGCACCTCGTCTCCGAATGGAAGATCGTGCCCACGGGCGATAACCGATGCGACATCAATTTCACCGTCGATTATGCGCTCAGGAGCAAGATGCTCCAGATGGTGCTGTCCGGCATGTTCGACATGGCCGTACGCAAGATCATGTCCGCCTTCGAGGAACGCGCACGGGCGCTCTATGGGCCCGCGATCTCGTAGGCCATTTCGACGGCCACCCGCACCGTCCCGATCCGCACAGCGTCACGCCCGACGTCGTCAAGCCGCAGCTCGCGGTGCACAGTCGCGAACCCCCGCCGCGCCGCCGCGCAATGCACCAGCCCCACCGGCTTCAGCGCCGTCCCGCCACCAGGCCCGGCCACACCTGTGACTGCCACCGCAATGTCCGCCGGACAGTGCGACAGCGCCCCCTCCGCCATCGCCCGCGCCACCTCTTCGCTGACAGCGCCATGCCGCGTAACGAGATCGGCCGGCACCCCCACCATCCGCGTCTTCGCCACATTGGAATAGGTTACGAACCCGCAGTCCAGCACGTCCGATGATCCGGGCACGGAGGTTATGAGCCCTGCGATCAGCCCGCCGGTGCAGCTCTCCACGGTGGCGAGCATGAGGTGCTTGGCCCGGCAACGCGCGATCAGTTCGCCTGCGCGCGCCGTCAATTCATCCCCGAACACGCCCATCACGCACGGCCTACTGCCGACCACTCCGCCGTCATCCCAACCATCCGGGACGCTACACTGCTGGGGTGACGGCAATCATTGAGATCCGATCGCGATCAACTCAGGTCACGATGCCAGGCGGCACCGCCGGCTGAGGCGGCTGCAGCGGCGGGGAGATGCCGACGATCACCGTCATCGCCGTCATGGGAATGGCCAGCGGATAGAGGGCGGGCGGCGGGGCAGGGGTCCGGCAGCTGATTTCCGCTTGCGCCTCCGCCCGAGCAAGGTCTGCCTGTGCCCGTGCAAGCGCAGCAGATGCACGCATCAGCGCTTCCTCTTCCCTCGCCAGCTCTCGCGCCGCAAGGCCCACCGCGAGTCCCGCGCCGGCAACAGCCGCAATGGCTGCAGGCAGCAGCCACGGCAGCACGACGGCGGCGATAAGCGCAGCCGATGCCGCGCCGAGCGCCATGCGCGACGTGTTCAGCCTGTCCTGAGCCTGCCTGACAGCGTTGGCCCGATCCATTACCGCCCGTGTTAGTGCATCTACCCGCTGCCGCGCTGTTTCCGCCTCACGGCGTGCCGCCTCGCAATCCATGTCGCCCTGCAGAGCCGAAGACTGGTTCGGCGGCGGCGGATTGGGCTGCGGCAGGCGCGAGAACACGAAGCAGACGATGATGTCCGCAAGGACGAAGGCCAGCAGCAAAGCGATGGCACCTGCCGCAATGACGACCGATGGAGCGATCGCCTCGATGAAGATCGCGGCGGCAGCAACCGCGGTCGCGCCGGACGCAAGGCCAGCAAGGAAGATGGCCAAGGCAACCGCCCAGATCACGCCAAGGACGCCCGCAAGGAACCCAAGTATCCGGAGCCAGGCATTCCACGAGGCGGTCAGGCGGCTGAGCAGGCAGGACAGCATCAGACTCTCTTCTTGGAGACCCCATCAAACGAATAGAGATTTAACATTGTCTCCCGTTTGAGACAAGGGCCGTCACGGAAGCCTCACCGTCACAGTCGCATAAGCCATGATGCCTTCCTTGCGGCCGATGGCGCCGAGCTTTTCCATCGTCGTCGCCTTCACAGCAATCCGCGAGGGGTCGATATGCAGCAGCGGCGCCATGTAGGCGCGCATCGCCGGCACATGTGGCGCGATCTTCGGCGCCTCCGCCAGAATGGTGATATCGGCATTGGCGATGATGCCGTGCCTGGCCTCCAGCAGCTCCACCGCCTTCTCCAGAAAAATCCGCGACGCCGCTCCCTTCCACCGCTGATCGCTGGGCGGGAAATGCGTGCCGATGTCGCCTTCGCCGACGGTGCCGAGGATGGCGTCCGTCAGCGCATGCATGGCGACGTCGGCATCGGAATGGCCCTTGAGGCGCTGCGTGTGGGGAATTGACACGCCGCACAGGATCACCGCGTCGCCCTCGTCGAAGGTGTGAACGTCGATCCCTTGCCCCACGCGCACGTCCGGGCGTTCGGCGATCTGCCGGACTGTCATGTCACGGTTGGCGATCACGATATCGTCGGCGGTCGTCAGCTTTCGGTTCTCCAGCTCGCCCATGATCATGGATATGGCAATCCCGGCATGTTCGGCAACAGAGGCATCGTCCGTCAGCCCCTGCGTCTGCTCGGCCTCGGCCTTGCGATAGGCTGCGAGGATACCGTCATAGGTGAAGCCCTGCGGCGTCTGCGCCGTCCAGATCGAGGCGCGGTCCACCGTGCGGCTCACCATGCCGCCGGGCGCGAATTTCAGCGTCTCCGCCACCGGCATGCCTGGGATGGCGGCGGGGAAGCGGTCGAGCCACGAGATCACATTGTCGATCAGCCCCGCCGACACGAAGGGCCGCGCCGCATCATGGATTAGCACCTTGGAGGGCTTGTGGCGCGCCACCGCCTCGATGCCGATGCGACAGGAGTCCTGGCGGGTCGAGCCGCCGATCACGGCCAGTGGCAGATCGAGACCCTTGGTCGCCTCGGCGAACATGGCTTCATGGCCCTCGCCGATGACCGGCTGCACGATATCGACGGCAGGGTGCGCGAGAAAAACCCGGCAGGTCCACCAGATCACCGGGCGGCCGCCGATCAGCTGGTATTGCTTTGGGCGTTCGCCCCCTGCGCGCAGGCCGGAGCCACCGGCCACGATCACTGCCGCAACTGTCATGCGCCTGCTGTAGCAAGCAGTTGACACCCCTGCAACAAAGGCCCTTGACGCAATGCAGCATCGCTCTATTCTGCCGCTAAATTATACAGCATAAGCCGTTGATCAAAAAATGGGCATCAAGATCGGCCCCATAGAGACCCGCAACCGGGTCTTCCTCGCGCCGATGTCGGGCGTCACCGACGAACCCTTCCGCACGGTTGCGCATGAACATGGCTCCGGCCTCGTCGTGAGCGAGATGGTGGCGAGCGAAGAGCTGGTGAATGCGAGGCCGGACATGCTGCGCCGGGCACTGGGTGCCGAGAAGCTCTCACCCTTCGTCATCCAGCTTGCCGGCCGCGAGCCGCACTGGATGGCCGAAGGGGCGCGCGTGGCGCAGGACATGGGCGCCCAGATCATCGACATCAACATGGGCTGCCCGGCGCGCGAGGTGACGGGTGGCCTTTCGGGCTCCGCACTCATGCGCAATCTCGACCATGCCGAAAAACTGATCGAGGCGACCGTGCAGGCTGCTTCCGTGCCGGTAACCCTCAAGATGCGACTTGGCTGGGACCACAATTCGCTGAACGCGCCCGAACTCGCGCGGCGTGCCGAAGGGCAGGGCGTGGCGCTGGTCACCGTGCATGGCCGCACCCGCTGCCAGTTCTATGGCGGCAAGGCGGACTGGGCAGCGATCCGGCATGTGCGTGAGGCCATTTCCATCCCGCTCATCGCCAATGGCGACGGCGCTTCGGTGGAGGACGCGCGCGAAATGCTGGCGAAGTCCGGGGCTGACGGCGTGATGATCGGCCGCGGCGCCTATGGCCGCCCGTGGTGGCCAGGCGTCATCGCCGGAGGTTTGGACGAAGGCACGGGCCGCGGCGAGCCCTCGCTCGGAGAAGAAGCCTGCATCTTGGCGGAGCACCACGAACGCATCCTCGTGGCGCATGGCGCGCACCATGGCAACCGTGTGGCCCGCAAGCACATCGGCTGGGCCATCACCAGGCTCGCCGAGCGCAATCACCTTACACCCGAACAGGCCTCCGAATGGCGCGCGGCGCTGCTCCGCACCAATGACAACGGCGCGGTGCGCAGCGGTCTGCGCCAGCTCTACGGCATCGTCCAGGAAAGGGCTGCGGCATGACTGCTCCTCTGAAGGACCGTCCCCCCGCGCCCGATGCGCCCATACCCAAGGCGGTGGTCGATGCACTGCCCAATCCGCTCATCGTGCTCGACGCGGAGGAGCGCATCTGCCTCGCCAATGTCGCGGCGGAAGATTACTTCCAGGCCTCCAGTAACCTGCTCCTACGCAGCAAGCTCTCCGACCTCGTGCCCTTCTCGAGCCCGGTCTTCGGCTCGATCGCGCAGGCCCGCGCCAGTGCCGGCGTCGTCAACGAGTATTCCGTCGCCGTCGGCACGCCGCGGCTCGGCGGCGAGCGCCTCGTCGACGTGCAGGCCACCCCGATGCATGACGATCCGCGCTATGTGATCCTCATGCTGCTCGAGCGCTCCATGGCGCACAAGATCGACCGGCAATTAACCTCGCGCGGGGCGGCGCGCTCGGTCTCCGGCATGGCCACCATGCTGGCGCATGAAATCAAGAACCCGCTCGCCGGCATCCGTGGCGCTGCGCAACTGCTTGAACCCGCTCTCAACTCCGATGACCGCGCGCTGGCCCGTTTGATCTGCGAGGAAACCGACCGCATCCGCGATCTCGTGGACCAGATGGAGGTGTTCTCCGACGAGCGCCCGCTGGAGAAGAGCCCCGTCAACATCCACGCCGTGCTGGAGCGCGTGAAGCGCCTCACCACCGCCAGCATGGGCCAGGGCGTCAGCGTGCGCGAGGATTACGATCCGTCCCTGCCGCCCGTGCTGGGCAACAAGGACCAGCTTGTGCAGGTCTTTCTCAACCTCGCCAAGAATGCGGCGGAAGCGATCCAGAACAACGGTCAAGCGGGCGAGATCCTTCTCACCACCGCCTTCCGCCCCGGCATCCGCCTCACCGTGCCAGGCACGCAGGAGCGGATCACGCTACCCCTCGAAGTCTGCGTGCATGACACGGGGCCGGGTGTTCCCGAGGAGCTCCGCCCCAACATCTTCGATCCCTTCGTAACCACCAAGCCCGGCGGCAAGGGTCTGGGCCTGGCGCTCGTCGCCAAGATCGTGCGCGACCATGGCGGCATCATCGAATGCGTGGGCCGCGAGCGCGGCGCCACCTTCCGCGTGCTGCTGCCCATGCTGCGCGGCACGGCCCTCCCGAGAGACTTTGATGGAGACAGCGCATGAGCGGCAAGACGGTCCTGATCGCGGATGACGACAGCGCCATTCGCACCGTGCTAAGCCAGGCGCTGAGCCGCGCGGGCTATTCCGTGCGCTCCACCGCCACGGCGGGCGCGCTCTGGCGCTGGGTCACCGAGGGGCAGGGCGATGCCGTCGTCACCGACGTGGTGCTGCCCGACGGGAACGCCTTCGACGTCATTCCCCGCATCAAGAAGCTGCGCCCCACGCTGCCCATCATCGTGATGAGCGCCAAGAACACCATCATGACGGCCATCACCGCGGCAGAGCGCGGCGCCTATGACTATCTCCCCAAGCCCTTCGACCTCAATGCCCTGGTCCAGACGGTGGGCCGCGCACTGGAACAATCGCAGAAGCCCGCGCCGCCGAATGGCGCTGGCCAACCGGAGCAGCTTCCCATCGTCGGCCGCTCGCCAGCCATGCAGGAGATCTACCGCATTATCGCCAGACTCACCCAGACTGACCTCACGGTGATGATCGTGGGCGAGTCCGGCACCGGCAAGGAACTCGTGGCCCGCGCGCTCCATGACTACGGCCGCCGCCGCAAGGGCCCCTTCGTTGCCGTCAACATGGCGGCGATCCCGCGTGAGCTGATCGAGTCAGAGCTCTTCGGCCACGAGAAGGGCGCCTTCACCGGCGCCACCTCGCGCATGGCCGGCCGCTTCGAGCAGGCGGAAGGCGGCACGCTGTTTCTGGATGAGATCGGCGACATGCCACTCGAGGCCCAGACACGGCTTTTGCGCGTCCTCCAGCAGGGCGAATACACGACGGTGGGCGGCAATGCACCGATCAAGACCAATGTGCGCATCATTACGGCCACCCACCGCGACCTGCGCCAGCTCATCAACCGGGGCAGCTTCCGCGAGGACCTGTTCTACCGCCTCAACGTCGTGCCGCTGCGCCTGCCGCCACTGCGCGAGCGCACGCAAGACATTCCGGACCTCGTGCGCCATTTCCTCGCGCAAGCCGTCAAGGAGGGCCTGCCGCGCAAGGAGCTGTCGCGTGAGGCGATCGAGCGCATGCAGGCCTATCGCTGGCCCGGCAATGTGCGCGAGCTCGAAAACCTGCTGCGCCGCATGCTCGCCATCGAAATCGAGGACACCATCTCCGCGTCCGCCATCGAACGGGAGCTCACGGCGATGCCCGTCCAGCAGGGGCCGGAGCCCGTCGATTTCTCCGGCGCCAGTCTGCCGGACTTCATGGAGAACTATCTCTCGCGCTATTTCGCCAGCTTCGGCGCCGGCCTGCCGCCCGCCGGCCTCTATGAGCGTATCATGGCCGATATCGAGCCCGCCCTCCTGCGCGCGGTGCTGGCGGCAACCGCCGGAAACCAGCTGCGCGCCGCCGGGCTTCTGGGCATCAACCGCAACACCCTGCGCGTGAAGCTGCGCGACAGGCGGGTGAAGGCGGTCCGCGGTCTTGGTTGACGCAAGGGAACTGTCGCAAATAGGACACATTTACTGTTGATTTCCGGCAACAGGTTCTGCTGAACAGGTTGCATGATCGAAGGCGCGCAAGTCAGGCTGCTCGACCGGGTCCGGCGCTTCACCGGCGTGACGGGGTTCGTGCTCGTGCTGGCGGGCGTGGCCTGCGGCCTTGCGACCTTCGCCATCCTCACCGGTATGACGCCGGTCAAGCCCACCAGCGAAAACACCCTGCTGCTGATGCTCGTCAACGGCGCGGTGCTGCTGGTGCTGGCGCTGCTGATCCTCGGCCAGATCCTGTTCCTTCTTATCGAGCGGCGAAACGGCACGCCCGGCGCCTCGCTGCAGCTGCGCCTCGTGTCGCTGTTCAGCGTCATCGCCGTTGTGCCCGCCATCGTGGTCGCCGTGTTCGCCACGGTCACGCTCAATCGCGGCCTGGATGCGTGGTTCTCGCAGCGCACCCGCGCCATCGTCGATTCCGCCGTCTACGTTGCCGAGACCTACGTGCACGACCATGGCGAGGCCGTGCGCAACGACGTCGCGCAGATCTCGGCCGACCTCTCCCAGCACCGCGAACTCTACGACAAGGACCCCGCCAACTTCATCCGCCGCGTTGCCAACCACGCGCTGCTGCACGGGCTTCCCGCCATCTTCATCTTCGATCCGGCGAAGCAGACGGACGGCAAGCAGGAGTTCATCGCCCGCATCGTGGCGCGCGAGACATTTTCGTTCTTCCCGCCCAACAAGAACTATCTCGAGCAGGCCGACAAGGGCGAACTCGTGGTGATACAGCCGGGCGAGGGTGGCAACGTGGTGCGCGGCCTCATCAGGCTGCCGAACTTCAGCAATGCCTATCTGATGGTCTATCGCATCATCAATCCGTCGGTGCAGAAGCAGCTGCGCGACGCGCAGGAGGCCAAGAAGGAATATGACCGGCTGATGTCGCAGCGCCTCGGCGTGCAGCTGACCTTCGGCATGATGTTCGCGCTGGTGGGCTTCATCCTGCTGCTTGCCGCCATCTGGGTGGGCCTGTGGTTTTCCGACAAGGTGGTGGCCCCCATTGTCCGTCTGCTTGATGCGGCGCGGCGCGTCTCGGGCGGCGAGCTCGATGCCAAGGTCACCGTGGTCGAGGGGCCGGACGATCTCCAGACACTCTCCAACACTTTCAACCTGATGACCGATCACCTGAAGCAGCAGCGCGACGACCTGGTTGCCGCGAGCGACGCCATCGATGTGCGCCGCCGCTTCACCGAGGCCATGCTGGCGGGTGTCAGCGCCGGCGTTATCGGCATCGATCCGTCGGGGCGCATCTCGCTGGTCAACCGCTCGGGCCTCAACCTGCTGGGCCGCAGCGAAAGCGATCTCATCGGCGAGCCGGCGGAAGTGGCGCTCGAGCCCTTCCTGCCGATCTTCGAGCAGGCGCTTACCAGGCCCTCGGGCTTCGCTGAAGGCCAGGTCGATATCGAGCGCAAGGGGGAGAGCCGCAGCCTCTTCGCCCGCGTCACCACGGAAAGCTCGGAAGACGCCGACCACGGCCACGTTCTCACCTTCGACGACATCACCGACCTCGTCTCCGCCCAGCGCAACTCCGCCTGGGCCGACATCGCGCGCCGCATCGCGCATGAGATCAAGAATCCGCTTACACCCATCCAGCTCTCCGCCGAGCGGCTGAAGCGCAAATACGGCGGCCAGATCCACACCGACAAGCACGTCTTCGACCAGTGCACGGACACCATCATCCGCCAGGTCGGCGACATAGGCCGCATGGTGGACGAGTTCTCCTCCTTCGCCCGCATGCCCAAGGCCGTGCCGGAGCCGCAGGAGCTCGCCGCCATCGTGCGCGAGGCCACCGTGCTGCAGCGCGTCTCCTCCTCCGACATCGACATCGAACTCGATGTCAGCCGGGGCGAATTCGTCTTTCCCTTCGACCGCCGCCTCATCACCCAGGCCATCACCAACCTCGTCAAGAACGCGCGCGAATCGATCGAAACCAGGCTGCAGAGCCAGGCGGAGCCGCGCGGCCACATCGAGGTGGTTGCCGGCCTGCGCGACGGGCAACCCTACATCCGCGTCACCGACAATGGCATCGGTCTGCCGCGTGAAAACCGCCACCGCCTTGCTGAACCCTACATGACCACGCGTGAGAAGGGCACCGGCCTCGGCCTGGCCATCGTCAAGCGCATCATGGAAGAGCACGGCGGCCGCCTCGTGCTCGAGGATGCGCCCATGGCGGACGGCATACAGGGGGCGCGCGTCACGCTCCTCTTCGACAAGATCGCCGCCCAGTCGAACGCGGCGGAATGAAAGTGCAGGGACTTTGAATGGCAGCTGACATCCTCATCATCGATGACGAGGCCGACATCCGGGAACTCATCGCCGGCATCCTGGAGGACGAGGGCTACGAGACCCGCCTGGCGCATAATTCCGATGCGGCCCTGGCGGAAGTGGCGCAACGCCGCCCGTCCCTCATCATCCTTGATATATGGCTGATGGGATCGAAGCTCGACGGCCTCGATCTCCTCAACATCATCAAGGAGAAGCACCCGGAGGTGCCGGTCATCATCATCTCCGGCCACGGCAACATCGAAACGGCGGTCGCCGCCATTAAGCGCGGGGCCTATGAATACATCGAGAAGCCCTTCAAGGCGGACCGCCTGCTGCTGGTGGTCGGCCGCGCACTGGAAACCTCGCGGCTGAAGCGCGAGAACGAGGAGCTGAAGGGCCGCTCGGGTGCTGAGACCGAACTTCTCGGAAGCTCCGCCGCCATGCGCCAGCTGCGCCAGCTCCTCAAGAAGATCGCACCCTCCAACAGCCGCGTGCTGATCGCCGGCCCCATGGGGGCGGGCAAGGAACTGGCCGCGCGCACGCTGCACGCGTTGTCGCTCCGCGCCGCCGGCCCCTTCGTCACGCTGAGCGCCGCCGCCATGGCGCCCGAGCGCATGGAGGAGGAACTCTTCGGCGTCGAGGACGGCGCCGGCGCCACCCGGCGTGTGGGCGCACTGGAGGAGGCCCATGGCGGCACGCTCTATATTGACGAGCTGGCCGACATGCCGCTCGAAACCCAGGGCAAGGTGCTGCGCGTGCTGGTCGACCAGACATTCCTGCGCGTCGGCGGCGCCAAGAAGGTGAAGGTCGACATCCGCGTCGTCTCCTCCACCAGCCGCGACCTGCCGGGACTTATCCAGGCCGGCCGCTTCCGCGAGGATCTCTACCACCGTCTCGGCGTCGTCCCCATCGAGGTGCCGGGCCTGGCCGAACGCCGGGAGGATATTCCGGACCTCATCCACCATTTCACCAAGAGCTATTCCGCCGCCTCCGGCCAGCCCATGCGCAAGTTCGCCGAGGATGCCATTGCCGTGCTGCAGACGCGCGAGTGGGCGGGCAACGTGCGTGAGCTCCGCAACAATGTGGAGCGCATCCTGATCCTGGCGAGCGGCGAGGGCACTTCCGAGATCACCGCAACCATGCTGCCCTCCGACACCGGCGGGCCGGGGGCGGCCGCCGCCTCCTTCGGCATCGAGCACCTGCTCGTCTATCCGCTGCGCGAGGCGCGCGAGGCCTTCGAGCGCGATTACATCACCGCCCAGCTCGGCCGCTTCGGAGGCAATATTTCGCGCACTGCCCAGTTCATCGGCATGGAACGCTCGGCCCTTCACCGCAAGATCAAGCTCCTCGGCCTCGCTGGCCGAAGCGAGGAAGACACGGAACTGTGAAATTTTCCAAGCGGCGGTTTCGTGTTAGGCTCACCTCCGCCGCCTTCACGGCCCAATAGAGAACAGGATAAAAAAGATGGCCCAAGAAAAGCAGCAAAACCTGCAGGACACCTTTCTCAACCACGTCCGCAAGCAGAAGATTCCGGTGACGGTGTTCCTCGTTAACGGCGTAAAACTGCAGGGCGTGATCACCTGGTTCGACAACTTCTGCGTTCTGCTCCGCCGGGATGGCATGTCCCAGCTGGTCTACAAACACGCCATTTCGACCATCATGCCGGGCGGTCCGATCAGCCTGTTTGACGAAGAGCAGGCAGGCGGTTGACCACCAAGGGCAAAAGGGGAGAGGGCGGCGGCGTCGACTTCCAGATCGAAGGCAAGGCCGCAACCCGCGCCATCGTCCTCCATGTCGACCGGCGTGACCGCAACGCACCGCCAAGCTCCGAACGCGCTGTCGAGGCGCGGCTGGAGGAGGCCGTGGGACTGGCGCTTGCCATCGGCCTCGAGGTCGAAGCCGCGATCATCGCCCCCGTCACGGCGCCGAAGCCCGCCACATTGCTGGGCTCCGGCAAGGTCGCCGAAATCGCCGGTGTGGTGAAAGAGACGGAGGCCGAGCTCGTCGTCGTTAACGCCCACCTCTCGCCCATCCAGCAGAGGAACCTCGAGAAGGAATGGAGCGCCAAGGTGCTGGACCGCACCGGACTCATCCTCGAAATCTTCGGCAGACGGGCCTCGACGCGTGAGGGCTCGCTGCAGGTCGAACTGGCTCATCTGCAATACCAGAAGAGCCGCCTGGTCCGGTCCTGGACCCATCTCGAACGCCAGCGCGGCGGCTTCGGCTTCCTCGGTGGCCCGGGTGAAAGCCAGCTGGAAGCTGACCGGCGTCTGATCCAGGAACGCATCGGCCGCATCGAAGGCCAGCTCGAAAGCGTCAAGAAAACCCGCGCCCTGCACCGCAAGGGCAGGGCGCGCGTGCCCTATCCGGTGGTGGCGCTGGTGGGCTATACCAATGCCGGCAAGTCCACCCTGTTCAACCGGCTGAGCGGCGCGAATGTGCTGGCCAAGGACCTGCTCTTCGCGACACTCGATCCCACCATGCGGGTGATCGAGCTGCCGCGTGGCCGGAAAATCATCATCTCCGACACGGTAGGATTTATTTCCGATCTGCCCACCTCCCTCATCGCCGCCTTCCGCGCGACGCTGGAGGAGGTGCTCTCGGCCGACGTCATCCTGCACGTCCGCGACATCGCGCATGACGACTCGGAAGCCCAGGCCGAAGACGTCAACCGCGTGCTGGAAGAACTGGGCATTGACGAGCTGCGCCGGGGCTCCATCATCGAGGTCTGGAACAAGCTCGACCTGCTGCCCCCCGCCGAACGCGCCGGCCGCGAGGCCCAGGCGCTGCGCAAGCCCGGCACCGTGCTGGTCTCGGCCGCGACGGGCGAGGGGCTCGGCCCCTTGCTCGAACTGATCGAAGGCCGCCTCGGCGCCGAGGATACGGTCTACGAGGTGCTGCTCGCCCCGGAGGACGGCCAGGGCCAGGCTTGGCTCCACGACCGCGGCGAGGTGCTCAGCCGGAGGAACTACGAGGACGGCCGCGTCCTCATGAGGGTCCGCCTCACCACCGACAAGGCCGGCCAGGCACACGCCAGGTTTGGAACGGCGATGAAGCGACTGGGGCAGAGGAAGGTCGCGGCGGAGTAGGAGCCGAATCACCCGCCACCGGCAGCCTCTCCCGCTTCAGAGGAGGAGGACGCCCCAACGCAGTTGGGGCCGGTGAGTGGAAGTGCACTTCGAATGATCATTTCTGTAATGCGCTTCCCTATTTCCCGTCATCCCGGCGAAAGCCGCGATGACGGCCGACGGTGTTTCACAGCCCCTTCGCCTTGGCCTCGTCCCACAGCCCGTCCATCTCTTCGAGCGTCGACTGCCTCGGTTTCTTACCCATCTCCGCAAGCCGCGCTTCCACGTGGCCGAAGCGGCGTTCGAACTTGGCATTGGCGCCGCGCAGCGCCGCCTCGGGGTCGATGCCTAAGTGCCGCGCCACATTGGCCATGGCGAACAGCAGGTCGCCGAATTCCTCGGGCTTCTTTGCCTCCGGCGCGGCCCGGAATTCCGCGATCTCCTCGGCGATCTTGTCATAGACATTCTCGACCGACGGCCAGTCGAAACCCACCTTGGCCGCCTTGGCCTGCAGCTTCACCGCGCGTGTCAAACCGGGCAGGGCGAGCGGGATGCCGGCAAGCGTCCCTTGTTTTGGCTTGTCCTTCTTCTCCTCCGCCTTGCGCTCCTCCCAGAAGCCCTTGGCGAGCGTTGCCGAGCGCGCCTCTTCATCGCCGAAGACATGCGGGTGGCGCCGGATCATCTTACGTGTAACCGCCTCGATCACATCATCGAAAGTGAAGCTCCCTTCCTCATCCGCCATCTGCGCGTGGTAAACCGCCTGCAGCAGCAGGTCGCCCAGCTCCTCGCATAGCTCTGCGCGCGAGCCTGTCTCGATGGCGTCGGCCACCTCATAGGCTTCCTCGATGGTATAGGGCGCGATCGTCTCGAAGCTCTGCTCGAGGTCCCAGGGGCAGCCGGTAACCGGCGTCCGCAGCGCCTTCATGATGGCGCGCAGGGTTTCGATCTTGCGGGCGTCCATATCGGCGGGGTTCTGGCTCATACGCAGGACCTATCCGATCCGCCGCAAAAGGGCTAGCTGGAGATGATGCAGGACAAGCTCTATCACGACCCCCGCCTCGCCGCCTTCTATGATGCCGACAATGGCTGGGGCGATGACACGCGCTTCTGCCGCGCCATGGGGGAAGGGGCCGCCAGCGTGCTCGATCTCGGCTGCGGCACCGGGCTCCTCGCGGCGGCGCTGGCGGACGGGCGGCGGCAGGTCTTCGGTGTCGACTCGGCACCATCCATGCTGGACATCGCCCGAGGCCGCCCCGGCGGCGGGAGCGTCAGCTGGGTCGTGGCGGACGGCCGCAGCGTCCGGCTGGGCCGCCGCTTCGACCTGGTGATCATGACCGGGCACGCCTTCCAATGCCTGTTGACGGATGCTGACCAGCGCGCGCTGTGTGAAACGATTGCCGCGCATCTGGCGCCCGGGGGCCGTTTCATCTTCGACAGCCGTAACCCGGCGCGGGAAGAGTGGCGGGAATGGGCGCCAGAAATGACGCTACGGCACTTCGATCAACCTGAGATTGGCCGTGTGACTGCCTGGAACGATGTGAGCATGGATGAGTCGACGCAGATCGTGAGCTACGAAACATGCTACCGGAACGCATCGGGCAGCATCCAAAAAGCAACTTCCCGCATCCGTTTTGCAACACGAAACGACATTGCGCAACGCATTGCCGAGGCTGGATTGAGGGTTGAGCGGTGGATGGGCAACTGGTCCGGCGGACCCTGCACGGAGACCTCGCCGGAGATTATTCCGCTGGGGGGCCTGGCGTGAACGGGCGCGGCCGCATAACCCAGGCGGGGAGGATCACCGATAACCGGGTCCGCACTCCGAATGCTTATGCCTATCATTCGCATAATATATATTATGGAATATTTTCTGGATGGAGACCGGTGTTATATTTCTCGCGATATCAATAGTTTGATTTGATATGCTCATAGGCCACTTGAACGATTAGAAGACCAGGTCAAGACCGTCGTAGGCCGGTTCCACACCGGCGGGCAATTCCTTCATCAGCGTGGCATAGTCCATGTCGATGTGCAGGTTGGTGATGATGGCGCGCTTCGGTTTCATCCGGGCGATCCAAGCCAGCGTCTGCTGCAGGCTCCAGTGGCTGGGGTGCGGCGTGCGGCGGAGTGCATCGACAATCCACAGATCAAGGCCTTCGAGTTGATGCAGGCTGTCGTCAGGAACGCCATCGATATCAGGGGTATAGGCCACTCCATTAAAGCGGAATCCCAAGGCATCGATGGTGCCGTGGTGAACCCGGAAAGGCAGGGCGGTGATGGCACCCCCTGCTCCGCCGATGGTCACGGGCGTTCCGGCTTCCATGGCATTCAGGTTGAGGATCGGCGGATAGTCACTGCCCGGTGCGGCGTAGAAACAGTAGGCAAATCGTGTGGTTAGCATGCGGCCCGTCGCGTCGTCGGCCCAGATTTCGACGCGCTTGCGCTTCATCAGGAAGACGGCGCGCAGGTCATCGATGCCATGGGTGTGGTCGGCGTGTTCATGGGTGTAGAGAACGGCGTCGATGTCCCGCGTTCCGGAGCTCAGAAACTGCTCGCGGAGATCAGGTGAAGTATCAATAAGTACACGTGTTTCTCCGCCTGGTCCTGACTGTGTAACGAGCGCCGAGCAGCGGCGGCGGCGGTTCCTGGGTTCTGCCGGGTCGCACTGGCCCCAGTCGTTGCCGATGCGCGGAACGCCGGCGGAAGAGCCAGAACCGAGGATGGTGATCCGGCGCGTCATGAGGCCTTGGCGAACAGCCGGAAGAAGTTTCCGGTGGTGATGCGGGCCATCTCCTCGATCGGCAGCCTGCGAATTTTCGCAAGCGTTTCCAGTGTTTTGACGACGAAAGCTGGCTCATTGGATTGGCCGCGGTAGGGGGTGGGCGCGAGGTAGGGCGAGTCGGTTTCGACGAGGATGCGGTCCAAAGGCAGCGCCGCTGCCGTCTGCCGCAGGTCCTCGGCCGACTTGTAGGTGAGGATGCCAGAGAACGAGACATAGCCTCCCATGGCCACCGCCGCATCCGCCAGGCGGCGGTGCGAGGTGAAGCAATGGAGCAGTGGGGTGAACCTCCCTTTGTCCATTTCCTCCTGTAAAATCAATGACGTATCGTCTTCCGCCTCGCGGCTGTGGATGACCAGCGGCAGTCCGGTGCGCCGCGCCGCGTCGATATGGGTGCGGAAGCCCTGGGTCTGAGCGGCACGGGGGCTCAGGTCATAATGGTAGTCGAGCCCCACCTCGCCGATGCCGACGCATTTCGGATTGGCCTCGGCCAGCCGCACGAGCTCGTCGGAGGTCACATCCAGCTCCTCGTGCGCATTATGAGGATGCGTTCCTACCGTACAGAAAACATTTGTGTTTTCATTTGAAATACGCAGCAGATTGTCGAACCTTGCAACGCGCGAGGAGATGGAAACCATCCGCTCCACCCCCGCCTCCGCAGCGCGCTGCAGCACGCCCGGGAGGTTCTCCTCCATCCCCTCGAAATCGAGGTGGCAATGGCTGTCAACAACACGCATTACGTCTTCGCCGCCTCGTCCTCGACATAGCGCGGGAAGATCGGCACCGGCACCGGAAGCAGCGTTCCGGGCACCAATCGCATGCGCAGATCCGCGAAGCTTCTGGCGTTGTTTTCGATGCCCAAAAGTTGCAAAAGTGTTGCTGCCGTAGACGGCATGTAGGGCTGCGCCATGATGCCGATGATGCGTAGCACATCGGCCGTCACGTAGAGCACGGTGCCCATCCGGGCCGGGTCGGTCTTCTTCAAGGCCCAGGGCTCCTGCCCGGCAAAGTAGCGGTTTGCCTCCGCCACAACCCGCCAAATGGCATCGAGTGCTTTGTTAATGGAATGCGTTTCATGCGCCGCCCGCGCCTCGGCATGTATCGAGTCCGCACTGGCGAGGATCTCCCGGTCGGCCTCGGTGAGCGCCCCAGGTATCGGTACGATACCACCGAAGTTCTTGGCGATCATCGACAGCGAGCGCTGCGCGAGGTTGCCGAGGTCGTTGGCGAGGTCGGCGTTGATGCGGTTGACGATCGCCTCGTGACTGTAGTTGCCGTCCTGGCCGAAGGGCACCTCGCGCAGGAAGAAATAGCGGGTCTGGTCAACGCCGTAGTTTCTGACGAAATCGGACGGGGACACGACGTTGCCGACCGACTTCGACATCTTCTCGCCGCGGCTGAACAGGAATCCGTGGACCACCACCTGGTCCGGGACGGGGAGGCCGGCGGAAAGCAGAAAGGCCGGCCAGTAGATGGCGTGGAAGCGGGTGATGTCCTTGCCGATGACATGCGCCGAGGCCGGCCAGAAATGGGCCCGCGGGGCGTTGGTGTCGGGGAAGCCGGTGGCGGAGAGATAGTTGGTCAGCGCATCGACCCAGACATACATGACGTGCTTCGGGTCATCCGGCACCGGCACGCCCCAGTCGAAGGTGGTGCGCGAGATCGAGAGGTCGTTGAGGCCGCGCTTCACGAAGGCCACGATCTCGTTTCGGTAATTCTCCGGCACGATGAAATCGGGACGCTTTTCGTAGAGTTCGAGGAGCTTGGGCGCATAGGCCGAGAGCTTGAAGAAATAACTCTCCTCCTCCACCCATTCGACCGGGGTGCCGGTCTTGATGGCGAAGCGGCGGCCATCGCGCTCCTCGATCTCGTCCTCGCCGTAATAGGCCTCGTCGCGGACCGAGTACCAGCCGGAATATTTGGAGAGATAGATGTCGCCATTGGCGGCCATGCGGCGCCAGATTTCCTGCACCGATATCTTGTGGCGTTGTTGCGTGGTACGCAGGATGTCGTCGGCGCGGGCGTTCAGCTCCTCGCCCATGGCCTCGAACTGGGCGGCGGTGCGGTCGGCCAGTTGCTGCGGGGTGATCCCCTCGCGCGCGGCCGTCTGCTGCATCTTCTGGCCATGCTCGTCCATGCCGGTGACGAAGAGCACGTCGTAGCCATCAAGCCGCTTGAAGCGGGCGATGGCATCGGTGGCGATGCGCTCATAGGCGTGGCCGATATGCGGCGCGCCGTTGGCATAGGGAATGGCCGTGGTGATGTAGAATTTCGGTTTCGACATGTTCTTCGATCTAATTGAATTCAGGAGGCCTTCAGAGCCTCTTCGAGGCGCATCAGCGCATCGGTGACCGTCTGGCGGCGGTCGAGGTTTAGGGCATCCGCCTGGCGGAGGGAAGCATTGATGTCGTCATGGGCGCGCGCCAGCGCCTCGCCATGGCCCTGCAGCCCGGCGGCCCGGGCCTGCTCCGCCACCCAGCCCACCAGGAGTTCGCAGAAGATGAAATAATCCTCTGCCGTCTCGCGGCCCGAGAAGGCCGCGGCGATCTCCACCGCCGTGGCGGGGGAGAGCTTGGAGCGCTTGAGGAATTCCCCGAAAGCAGCAGCCCCGCGCGAGCCGATCAGGTCCATGGCCCTGCCGGGGCTGCCGCGGGAGAGCTCCGCCGCCTCGCGGATCGCGCCCTCTTCCGGTCCTACGGCCTCATGGCCCTGCGCGCGCAAGACCCTGAGGGTATCGTCCTCGCTCAGGCTGTCGAGCGGCAGGTGCAAGCACCGGGACCGGATGGTTGGAAGAAGCCGCCCCGGCTGGTGCGCGACGATCAAGAAAATGGATTGTTTCGGCGGCTCTTCGATGATCTTCAGCAGCGCGTTCGCCGATGCGGCGTTGAGATCGTCCGCCGGATCGACAATCGCCACCCTCCAACCGCCGGTAGCCGCGGTTTGACCGAAGAAATTCTGTGCCCATCGGGCGTCATCGACCGCAATTTCCGTCTTCAGACGCTTGTTCCGCTGGTCCACGCCGCGCTCGATGACCAGGAGGTCGGGATGGGCTCCGGCGGAGATTTGGCGGAACACATGACTGTCTGGCGGAACGTAAAGCGAAGAGTGCTTGCGCGCTTTCTCCGCTGTTGGAGCCTGCAGGAGGAATTTCGCAAACCTGTAGGCAAGCGTGGCCTTTCCGATTCCCCTCGGCCCCGAAATCAGCCAGGCATGATGTAACTTTCCTGTCTGAGCAGCCTGGAGGAGTCTGGATTCCGCGGTGTTGTGGCCGGCCAGTTCCGTTGCAGATCGCGGGTGCCATGGAACGTTGCGCGGGTCCTTGAACTCCTCGGCCATCAGAGCGCGCCCTTAACGATGGACCAGACGTCCTCCGCCACCGCCTCGATATCCTGCGCGGCATCGACGAGACGGCAACGCTTCGGCTCTTTGCGGAGAATGTCGAGGAAGCCCTCGCGGAGCTGCTGGTGGAATGCGAGGCCTTTGCGCTCGTAACGGTCCTCGGCATGGGCATCGCCGCGCGACCTGGCGCGGGCAAGGCCAATCGCGGGGTTGAGATCGAATACCAGTGTGAGGTCCGGCCGCGTGATGCCGACGATGGCCTTCTCCAGCGCGTCGATGAACCCTAAGTCGCAGCCACCGGCATAGCCCTGATAGGCGCGGGTCGAATCCATGAAGCGGTCGCAGAGCACGGTCTTGCCGCCAGCGAGCGCAGGGCGGATGACCTGTTCGAGATGCTGCTCGCGCGCGGCGTAGTTGAGGAGCGCCTCGGATTTCGCCGTCCAGCGGGCGACGTCGCCCGAGACGAGAAGGGTGCGGATCGCCTCGGCTTCCGCCGTGCCGCCGGGCTCGCGGGTGATGAGCACATCCCTGCCCTGCTCCTTCAGCTGCGCGGCAAGGCGGTGGATTTGGGTGGATTTGCCGGAGCCTTCGCCGCCCTCGAAGGTGATAAAGATAGAAGACATTCAGAAAGCGACCAAAACATATTCCTCTTCCCCGCCGGGGGAGAGTAAAGACGAGGAGAACGCCAGAGCGAGGAAAGCCTTAGAAAACTTTGCCGTCATCGGCTTAGCTGCCGAAGACCATGATGAAAAGCGAGTCGACCGCGCGGGACCACATGGAGTTTTCCGCCGGCACCGCGCCTCCCGTCACCACAGGCACTTCGGCCACCGTGACGCCGTCGACAATGAATCGCACCTCGCCCACCTTCTGGCCGTTCCCAACCGGCGCCAGCAGCGGCCCGGTGTAGCTGAGCTTCATCTCCGCCCGTTCCGTTTCCTGCGGGGTGAGCGCCACCTTGACATCCTCTTGCACCAGCAGCGGCACGTTGCGCGCAGAACCGCCCCAGACCCGGGCCTGCCCCACACGGTCGCCCTTGGCATAAACCTCCACCGTGCGGAACTGGTTGAAGCCCCAGTCGAGCAGGCCACGTGCCTCCTGCTTGCGGTCATTGATGCTGCGGAGGCCGGCGATGACCATGATGAGGCGGCGCCCATCTCGCAGGGCCGAGCCGATGAGGCCATAGCCCGCCTCCCTGGTATAGCCCGTCTTCATGCCGTCAGCTCCCGGATAGTCCTTGAGCAGCGGGTTGCGGTTCTGCTGCCTGATCTTGTTCCAGGTGAATTCTGGGATCGAGTAGTACTCATAGTATTCGGGGAAGGTGTTGGCGATGTAGCGCGCCAGGATGGCAAGGTCGCGCACGCTCATCGCGTGCCCGGGTTCGGGCAGGCCCGTGGCGTTCTTGAAGGTGGCGTTGGCGGCGCCCAGCTCATGGGCGCGCTTGGTCATCTGCCCGGCGAAGGCCTGCTCGCTGCCGGCCATGTTCTCGGCAATCACAATGCAGGCATCGTTGGCCGACTGCACGACGACGCCCTTGATCAGGTTCTCCAGCGCCACTTCCGAATTGAGTTCGGCATACATGGTGGAGCCGCCCGAGGAGGCGCCGCCGCGCCGCCAGGCATCCTCGCTGACCCTGAATTTCTGGTCGAGCTTGAGCTTTCCGGCCTTCAGCGCCTCGAACACCATGATCATCGTCATCAGCTTGCTCATCGAGGCGGGCGGCACGGCGAGGTCGGCGTTTTTCTCGAAAAGCACGCGGCCGCTGCGGGCATCGATCAAGATCGCCTTCTCAGCGCGCGACTCATAGGGCACGTCCGCCTTGCCCTGGGCGAAGAGCTGGTGCGTCCCCGGCAGGGCCAGCAGCAGGCAGGCGGCCAGGAGAATGAAGGCGACGTTGCGGAAACGCTGGACTGACATCATACTCCGAAGGCTAGAGGGCTTCGGAGTAGAAATCAATTCAGGCGGAGTACCCGCTGCCCCTGCCCCGTTACTGCAACGAAGCCTGCACTGCTTCCGTCTTGATCAGGCGGGCATCGGTGAAACCGGCGGACTGGGCATCCGACAAGGCAGTCTGGGCATCCTCAGAACCGGAGATGGGACCGAGGCGGACGCGATAGATAGGGCCCGCGGCTCCGGAGAGTTCGATGAACTGCACCGGCCAGACGGCGGAGAACCGGTCGCGCACGCGCGCCGCATTGCCGCCGTCAGCGAAGGAGCCGAGCTGGATGAAATAGCTGATGTCGCCGGTGGGCGCGGCCTCCGCCGGTGCGGGAACCTCAGGCTCCGGCGGCGGCTGATAGGCGACGGTTTCGACGGCGGGTGCGGCAACCCTTTTCCCGGGTTTCGCCTGCGCCACAATCGCGCTGCCGGCGGCGGACTTGTCCTTGCGGCGGCCGGCGGCGGCGATGAGGGTGCGGGCCGGCGTGCCGCGCTCAAGCTCAGTGTTCATCGCCATCAGGTGACGGCCGCCATTGTCATTGAGCGGCGCGGGGCCGAGATACTGCACGCGCACCCTGGCGGTGCCCTGGTTGAGATAGCCCAGTTCCGCCGCGGCGGCTTTCGAGATGTCTATCACGCGGGTGTCGACGAAGGGGCCGCGGTCGTTGATGCGCACCACGATCTCGCGGCCGTTTTCAAGATTGGTGACCTTGGCGTAGCTCGGCAACGGCAATGTGGCATGGGCGGCGGTGAGGCGGTTCATGTCGAACCACTCGCCGTTTGACGTCTTGCGGCGGTTGAAGGCCTCGCCATACCAGGAGGCAGTGCCCTTCTTGTCATAGCCAGGCTGGTCTCTGGGCGTGAACCACTCTCCCGCAACCTGATAGGGCTTTCCGACATGATGGCGGCCGCCGCCCCACGGCACAGGGCCCTTGCCGGGATAGATTGGGCTTCCCTGTCCGGCGAAGGGATCGCGCTTGGCCGAATGCTTGTGCGATGCGCAGCCCGCAATGGCGAGACCCATGATGACAAGAACAACGCCGTTCCGCGCGAAACGCAGCATACCAACCACTCCGACCGCAAGGCCCCTGCGCACGCGTGGCGCATTCAGTTCCGATGGTCGAGCAGTTTGCCCCCGCAGCGTAAACGGGGCGTTGGGAAACGTGGTTAACAAGCGGTGACGTGGCCCCTATTCGGCAGCCGCACTCTTGCCCTGCAGGCGCTCGATATTGGCCTGGGCCTTGTCGTTTCCGGCTGCGAGCGCCTGCTGATAAAGGTCAAGCGCCTTGGTCTTGTCGGCTGTGGCGCCCCAGCCCATTTCATACATGCCGCCGAGATTGTTGAGGCCCCACGGGTCGCGCTGCGCGGCAGCCTGCTCGAAGAGGCTGAAGGCCTTGTCGAGATCGCGCGCCACGCCCTTGCCCTCGAGATAGAGCATGCCGAGGTTGTTCTGGGCGTCGGCCAGCTTCTGGTCGGCGGCCTTCTGGTACCATTCGGCGGCCCTAGCGAAATCAACCTCGGTGCCGCGGCCCTGCTGATAGGCCTGCCCCAGCGCATCCATGGCGGGCGCATAACCCTTGGCGGCGGCGTCCCGGTAGAGCTTGAGGGCGGTCGGATAGTCCTGTTTCAGGCCCTTCGTGCCGCGCGACACGAGCCGGGCCAGATGGTATTGCGCCTCGACACTGCCCTGCAGCGCCGCCTGGCGGAACCAGCGCGCTGCCTCCGCCTCGTCGGCGGCAACGTTCCTGCCCGTCTCATAGGCAAGGCCCACCTGATACTGCGCATCGACGTCGCCGACCTTGGCGAGCGTCAGCTGCTTGTCGAAGGGAAGCTCCTCCAGCGACTGGGCGGCGGCGGGCGCGGCGAGCAGGAGAAGGGCGGCAAGGGCAAGGACCGGTTGGCGCATGGGGAGATTTTTCACGTTACTCGACTCGGATAAACTTCAGGGGCTTGCAAAGCACGCCTGCCATGCGCCCCGCCCCGATCATGCCCGATTGCCGGGATTTATGGGAAGGGATATCGTCGCAACTCTCAGAACAGGAGATCATGATGGGGCACCTTGCGACGTTGAAGACCGCAAAAACTCTTGAAACTGACGAATGGCAATTGCGTGTCGACCTTGCGGCGGCTTTCAGGCTCGCCGCCCGCTACGACTGGCATGAGGCGGTGGCCAACCATCTGAGCCTCGCCGTCTCGACCGATGGCAAGAAGTTCCTTATGAACCCGCGCTGGAAGCATTTCTCCCGCATCAAGGCGTCCGAACTGCTGCTTCTGGACTCCGGCGATCCCACCACCATGGACCGGCCCGGCGCGCCGGACCTCACCGCCTGGTGCATCCATGGCCGCATGCATGCGAGCGTGCCGCAGGCGCGCTGCATTATCCACCTGCACCCGCCCTATGCCACCGCCATCGCCTCGCTCGCCAACCCCGAAATCCTGCCCATCGACCAGAACACCGCGCGCTTCTATAACCGCGTGGCCTTCGACATGGATTATGGCGGCATGGCCAACACCGATGAGGAAGGCGACCGTCTGGGCCGCCTCCTCGGCAACAAGCAGATGATGATGATGGGCAATCACGGCGTTCTGGTCTGCGCCGAGACCGTGGCCGAGGCCTTCGACCTCACCTATTACTTCGAACGCGCCTGCCGCAACTTGGCGCTGGCCTATTCGACCGGCCAGAAGCTCCACGTCATGAGTCCCGCCGTGGCCGAAAAAACCGCCCAGGAATGGGAGGCCGATCGCGAACAGTTCAAGTCGCACTTCGCCGAAATGAAGGAAATCCTCGACGCCGAGGATCCCTCCTATGCCGAGTGACGCCCGCCATTGAGAAGCCCGGCGAAGGCTGCTAGGAGAAACTCCGTCTCCGGCACATGGAGGGGTGGCAGAGCGGTCGATTGCGGCGGTCTTGAAAACCGTTGAGGGTTCACGCCCTCCGGGGGTTCGAATCCCTCCCCCTCCGCCAGACCGCCCTCGGGCGCCGATCCGGCGCCGCGGTTGACGCAACGCACTCTGGATTGGTTCGGACCACCGGCTTTGACTCAGAACAAAACGTTTTCGGGCCCCGTCGCGGCGGCCATGTTCCGCGCCGGACCGCTGACGTCGGCCGGAGCCATCTTTTGGGTGCATGGCGACAACATCGCCCGCCATGCCGGCAGCTATGCCGAGGCGCCCCCCACCATCAGCCACGCCCTGCACGATCCTTCGATCGCGGGTCCCTTCGCCATCGCCATGATCGTGTCGGCCGTCTTCCTGTCGCTGGCCATCGGCCAGGTGATGCTGGCGCTCCACCGCATCATCCGCCTTGAGCCGGCGGGCAGGCCCGCCAATATCGTTCTGCTCGCCGTCATCAGCGTCTGCGAGGCCGTGGCCGTGGCGGGCATGATTGTGCTCAGCCAGTACACCGGCAGCATCAATTCCCACCTCCATGACGTTGGAAGCTACATGCTTTTCTTCGGCCACGCCATCGGCATCAGCCTTTCGGGATGGCTCATCCGGCGCATGTTGGAGGCAGCGCCCGCGCAGTCCATCGCCCGAAACTGTCTCGAACCGGTGAGCCGCAACCCACGGCGCGCGCTCGCCGTCGCGCTGCTCAGCGCCTTCTATGGCGTGGTCTATTTTGGGGGCAAGATGTTGCCGGATCGGTTCGACTTCTGGCACGGGGCCGTTCTCAGCATCACCGAAGTGATCGTCATTATGGCTTTCCTCGCCTATCTCTCAACCTTCTGGCCATTGGTGAGGCTGGGGCGCCCGTCACTGGCATCTCCACCCGCACCGGAGCGGGGCCGCACCTGACGTGTCAGGGCATCTTGCGGGCAAGTGGAATCGCTTGCGAAGCGAAAGATGCACCAGTATCAAAAGCTTGAGCATGATCCGCAAAAGTGGTTCCACTCTTGCGGATCATGCTCTAAGCCCCCACCGCCTGCAGCCGGGCAGCGAGCGACTGTCTGGCCCAGGCCTTGCCATCATCGCCCACGAAGTGGCGAAATGGCGCGCCAGCGTCACGCGCGCCATCGAGGATCGCATCGACAACCTTGTCCGGATTACCAGCCGCCATCGCGCCGAACCCGGATAGAACCTGGTCGCGCATTGCCTGATAGGCCGGGTTCGCCATGGCCATCGGCATGGACCCCGCGAAGCCGGTGGCGAAATAACCCGGGTTGATGACAGTCACCCTGATCCCGAGCGGGGCGACCTCGGCCTGCAAAGCCTCGCTCGGGGCTTCGATGGCGTGTTTCGTCGCGGCATAAGCGCCGCCGAACGGCCATGAGGCGTGTCCCACGGCCGAACTGATGTTGATGATATGGCCCGCCCCTTGCGCCCGCATTACCGGCAGGACCGCCCGGACGAGCCGCATAGCGCCGAAGACATTGGTTTCGAACACATTCTGCAGATCGGCCTCGGTGACCTCTTCGATTCCGCCGAACAGGCCGTGGCCCGCGTTGTTCAGGAGGATATCGATCCGCCCGAAACGTTGTCCCGCCTTTGCGACCGCCGCCTCAACATCCGCCGTTACCCGCACGTCCGCCGTGAGGACCAGAAGCCTGTCGACGTGGCGCTTCGCGAGGGCGTCGAGCGGCCCCGTGTTGCGCGCCACCGCTACAGCGCGGTCGCCGTTGTCGAGGATTCGTTCCAGCACTCCCCGGCCAAAGCCGCTGGATGCCCCGGTGATGAACCACACCTTGCTTTCCATTTTCGATGTCCCTTTTGGATGACTATTGGATGGGTCCGGCCCCCGCGCGGAGCCGGACTTTCAGTTATGGGTCAGATCACCAGACCCAGGGTGCCGGCACCCATTCATAGGCGCCGTCCTTGCGGGCCACATGGCCCAGCCCCGGAAAGGGGAAGTGATAGGCCATGGTCAGCGTGCGGTCTGTCGCCAACTGGTCCGGAAGCTTTGCGCGCGTCGCGGCGGCCTGCCCCGGATCCTGATCGACGATCGGCGTCCATTCCGGATGAGCCATTCCGGTCACATAGTTGTGGACCACATCGACGATGTTGATCAGATCTGCATCGCCCGACGAAACCCGGAAGGCAACGTGCCCCGGCGTATGCCCGTGCGTGGCGATGGTCGAAACGCCCGGGACCACATCAGCCCCGGCCTTGATCAAGGTAATCTTGTCCTTGATTGCCGCAAGGTTGGCTTTTACCGCCGGAAGCAGCGCCGACCGCAGCCCGTCGGGTACACCCGCCGCGACCAGCTTGGCTTCGACGTCGTCGGCAGTCCAGAACGCCCATTCGTCTTCGGCCATGACGAACGTGGCGTTGGGGTAGTTCAGCTTGCCCTCCGCCGAAAGGATGCCGCCGATGTGGTCGAAATGGCCGTGGCTCAGAACAACCGTATCGATGGTCGAGGGATCAAGCCCCGCCGCAGCGAGGCGAGATGGCAAATGCCCGCCAAGCGGCCCCATCAGGCCCGCGGCTCCGGTGTCGAAAAGCACCCTGTTCTTGCCGGTATCGACCAACAGGTTGTTGATGTCACCCCGCGCCAGGTCGCGTGGCAGGAAGTGGCTTTCCAGAAGGGCTTCGACCTCTTCCTTCGGCGCAGCCGGACCGGTGAAGACCGGGTAGACCGGGAAGTTCGGGGCCGGCCCGCCGCCATCGGAAACCGAATAGGCCTGGAATGCGCCGATCCTGAACGGGTAGACCCCGACCGCCGGGGTGGCCGGCGAGGCCTCGGCGGCAGCCCCGCCTGCCACGCCCGGCAGGATATTCGAAACGGTTGCGGCACCGGCTGCCAGCGCAAGGGCCCCGCTGGTCCGCAACACGGTGCGGCGGTTGAGAACAGGCAAAGTGGTATGCATCGGTATAACCTTTCTTGCGTTTTTGGAAAGAAGATGTATTGTTTCGGAAATTAAAGTGACCGAACACTTTAAGTTTGTCAAGAGCTGGTGCGGAGAAAGCGATGCCAAGGGTTTCCATGCGGGATGTGCTGATCGAGGCAGGCCAGAAGGTCCTGCACGAACGCGGCTATGCAGCCACTACGGTGCAGGACATCGCGGCTGTGGCGGGCGTGCCAAAGGGCTCATTCTTCAACCATTTCGGCACCAAGGAGGCCTTTGCAGCCCTTGCGCTCGAACGCTATGTAAGCGCGCGGGAGGCCGGACTTGCCGGTCTGATGGACAACGACGGCCTGCCGATCCTGCAGCGGGTCACGCTTCTGATTGATGCGGTAAGCAACCGCGTAATGGCAGCAGGGGCGCGCGATGGCTGCCTGGTCGGCAATCTTGGCATCGAGGTGACGGGAGCAAGCGAACCCCTGCGCCAGCAACTATCCGAAGCCTTCCGCCGCTGGCGTGCACCTCTGGCGGGAGCGCTTGCCCGGGCGCAAGCGCGGGGCGAGATCGCGATGACTATCGAACCCGCCGCCATGGCCGACTTTATCCAGAACGGACTGCAGGGCGCGATGCTGCGCGCAAAGGTCGACCGGACATCGGCCTCGATCGACCAGTTCAAGATGATAGTGCTCGAACTGCTGGGCCGTTAGCGATGACGAGATGCATGAAACTGGCCCGCCCGGACCGTGAACCGCCGATAGCGATGCCAAGTTCAAAACGCCGCCCATAGCGGCAGCACACTGTAGAACGAAATCGCCAACGAAGTACTCTGCTCTCCCCCACAGAGTGCGCCGCATACGCCCAAGACTGCCGCTCTTCCAACTAAACGGGATTTGCTCAAGAATCAGAGAAGGGCAAACTGCGTTCCCTTGATCTCACGCGAGTTCTGATTGCAATTTCATGAGAACCGCTTTCAACTCCGCGATCCGCATCCGGCCGCAGCAGACGCTGCCCGCCGGAGTCTTTGTGAAAGTGGGACCGTTTCTCTCATCTACCGAGCCGTCACCCGTTTGTTCAGAACCGGTACTTAAGGGTGGCGCGCACCACGCTGAAGGCATAGTCGGCGTTGCCCTTCTGCCTCACATTGTTGAAGTCATCATTGAGCGTCTCGTCGGCGAGGAAGACGTCGCCCGAATCGCCCCAATTGTAGCTGCCAAGATTGACGTAGAGATATTCGGCACCGAGCAGCCAGCGGCCGGCGCCATATTCGATGCCGCCGCCCAGCGTCCAGCCGGCCCTGTAGCCGTCTTCCTCGCCTGACCAACTGAGCGATTCGCCGTCGTTGTTGCTGGCTTCCAGCGACTGCTTGATTTTCATATGGCCCCAGGCAAGGCCGCCGGTGCCATAGATCAGCACGTCACTCATGGCATAGCCTAACCGCGCACGCACCGTTCCGAACCAGTCTGCGCTATAGTCGATCTTGTCCGTGCCCGATGCGGTCTCGGGCGTCATCACCTGGCTGATGGCGTCGCCGACGTTGTGGCTCACGCTGCTGTTGAAGCCGATGTAGTTGACGTCAGCCTCGGCGCCCAGCACGAAGTTGGAATACTGCCAGTTATAGCCTGCCAGAAAGCCGCCGGTGAACCGCAGGTCATCTGCGGTGTCGCTGAAGTCGAAGTTGTCGATCAGCGCGCGCGTTTCGTCGTCAATTTCGGCCGAACCGGTATAGACGTAGTTGGAGCTGAACTCGCTGCTGTTGATGGCCGCGCCGGCGTTGACGCCCAGATAGCCGCCCGACCAATCATAGGTCGAGCCTGCAAGGCCGAGATCGCCCGCCCGCGCGCCCCCTGCCCAACCGGCGAGCATCAGAGTGGCGCAGGATGCGAGAAGCAACGTCTTCATGGTGAGTCTCCGGCGATGAAATTAGCGATTTCAAAACCGAGCATCGCAGGAAATGGCTTACGAAAGATGAATCCGGCGCATTGTTCGTGGAAACCGCGTCCGCCCGGACAGGCGGCGAGTAGACTCTCCGCGCGCGAAGGTCCTTACACAGAGCGGAGTGGTCAGCCAGGTGGAGCCGCCGTTAAAGAGGCGTAAACTGGACCGGACCTGCCGTCAGCCTCATGCCGTCGGACGTGATGGGCTGGCAGGTCGAGGGTGTGCCCTTGGGCAGCCAGCTCGTGGGGTTGCGGGCCTGACACAGCTTGCCGTCGGCGGCTTGCCAGATGCCGGTTCCGGTGCCCCTGCCCGCCTGGTCATATTCGAAGGTGCCGTCCTTATAAAAGGTCACAGTGCCTTTCATGCTGGGCGCGGCATAAGTGAATTTGCGCTCCGCCAGCGCATTGGTGATCTGGGCGGCGGTGAGCGCGTTGCCTACCGGCAGCGGCCCCGGAGCGGGCGCAACCGGCGCCGTGGTGACGGGCGCAAGATCGGGCGTCGTCTTGCCCGATGCGCAGGCGGCAAGCCCCACGGCTGCCGCCGCAAGCATCAGGCCGGAAAGGCCGCGGGCGAATCGCATTGCGTCAAACTCCTTCCGCCAACACCACGACGCGGGTGCCGATAGGAACGCGGCGATAGAGTTCCTCCACGTCCTGGTTGATCATGCGGATGCAGCCGGATGAAGCGTTGTGGCCGATCGACATCGGGTCGGTGGTGCCATGGATGCGGTAGAGCGTGTCCTGGCCGTTCTGGAAGAGATAGAGAGCGCGCGCGCCCAGCGGATTATCCGGGCCGCCCGGCATGCCGTTAGCCCATTTTGCCTTCTCCGGCACGCGTGCGATCATTTCCTTAGGGGGAGTCCAGCGCGGCCACATGACCTTGCGGCCGATGTCGGCAAGGCCAGCCCAGCGGAACCCATCCTTGCCGACAGCACAGCCCCAACGCAGCGCCTGGCCGCCCTCCTGCACCAGGTAGATCTGGCGGTTGGGCGTGTCGACGATGATGGTGCCCGGCCACTGGCGGCCAGTGTAGGCCACCGCCGCCGGACGGAAGGGGGCGGGAATCTTGCTGTAGTCGAAGGGGGGCAGCGGATAGGGATCGTCATCGGCAGCCTGCGGAAGGGCCGCAGTGGACAGGGGAACCGACAGCAGGGCTGCGGACGCTCCAGTCAGGACTGCGCGGCGGGAAAGCATCATGGTCCTCTCGTCGGGTGTGGAAATCACTGTTGTGTCGTACCAAATTGCCGGGCAAACGGTAAGCACAGATTAACGATAGCTCGCAGCTTGTGAGGGATTGTCTGACAGAAAGCAATTGAACTCGAATTAATGCTACCGCAGATTTATCGATTGCACTCCCGGTCCGCAAGCTCTCGTCAGCCCTTGACCCTCAGACTCGCCGGATCATGCAGCGCCGCCAGGTGGATGCGGGCCGCCACCACCTGCTTTGCCACCACCAGCTCATAGCGGCCTGACCGGAGATAGGCGTCGTCCACCCCCTCGGCGCGGCGCACATAGCCATACCCCACGGGCCGCCCCACCGTGTAGCCATAGCCGCCGCTGGTGAGATAGCCCGCAAACTGGCCGTCGCGGAGGATGGTTTCGCGCCCCGCCAGCACCACGTCATCCCGCTCCGCGGTGAAGCCCGCCAGCATCTTCACCAACGGTTTGGAGGCGATGGTCTCGCTCGCCGCGCGGCCTAAGAAGTCCTCGTTCGTCCGCAACTTCACCGCCCAGCCGAGCCCGGCATGGAAGGGCGAGTCGTTGGGCGTGATGTCCGCCCCCCAGGCGCGGTAGCCCTTCTCAAGGCGGAGCGATTCGATGGCGCGGTAACCGGCGGGCACAATGCCGTGAGGGCCGCCGGCCGCCATCAGCGCATCGAATAAACTTCCGGTTGCGGCGATCGGCACATGCAGCTCCCAGCCGAGCTCGCCCACATAGGTGACACGCAGCGCCCGAACTCGCGCCCCGGCAATGGCGATCTCGCGCACCGTGCCGAAGGGGAAGCCGGCGTTGCTCACATCCGCTTCGGTCACCTTGGCGAGAATGGTGCGTGACGCCGGGCCCATGAGCGAGAGCGTGCCCCATTGCTCGGTGACGTCGGTGAGGCTCGCATCGAGGCCCGGCCGGAGATGCTCCCTGATCCACGCGAAATCATGAGTGCGGAAGCCGGTGCCGGTGACGATATAAAAGTGATCCTCGGCGAGTTGCGCCACCGTGAGGTCGCATTCGATGCCGCCGCGGCTGTTGAGCATCTGGGTATAGGTAAGCTTGCCAGGCCCGCGCGCCACGCGGTTGGCCGCGATGAAGGTGATGGCCTCCGCCGCGTCCCGGCCCTTCAACTCATACTTGGCGAAGGACGACTGGTCGAACAGCCCGGCGCGCTCGCGCACCGCCCGGTGCTCCTCGCCCACATGCGGGAACCAGTTCTGGCGGCCCATCGAGTAAACGTCCTTGGGTTCGACATCCGGCGGCGCGAACCAGTTGGGCCGCTCCCAGCCAAGCTTGGAGCCGAAACAGGCGTTGAGGCCCTTCAGCCGCTCATAAAGCGGCGAGACGATGCGCGGGCGGCCGCTCTGGTATTCCTCATGCGGGAAAGCCACCGTGTAATGCTTGCCGTAGGCCTCGAGTGTCCTTTCGCAGGTCCAGGCGCGGTCCTTGTGCAGGCCGGAGAAGCGGCGGATGTCGACGGCCCAGAGGTCCATCGGCGCCTCGCCCTTCGCCGCCCATTCCGCCAGCACCCAGCCCGCACCACCGCCCGAGGCGATGCCGAAGGCGTTGAAGCCCGCTCCGACATAGAAGTTCTTCAGCTCCGGCGCGCGGCCAAGGATGAAGTTGCCGTCAGGCGTGAAGCTCTCCGGGCCATTGATCATCTTCTTGACGCCGGTCTTGGCAAGTGCGGGCACGCGCACCAGCGCTTGCGCCATATGCTGCTCGAAATGGTCCCAGTCATCCTCGAAGAGCTGAAATTCGAAGTCGCCCGGCACGTCACCTGTGGTCCAGGCAATGGGGTCCGGCTCGTAGCCGCCGAAGACGAGGCCGCCCACCTCCTCCTTGAAATAGGTGCGGCGGTCGGGGTCGCGCAGCGTCGCGGCATCGGGGCTGAGGCCCTCCACCTTTTCGGTGATGACATATTGGTGCTTCACCGGCTGCAGCGGCACGGACACGCCCGCCATGGCGCCGATCTGGCGGGCCCACTGGCCGCCGCAGTTGATGACCGTCTCGCAGGCGATGGTCCCCCGATTGGTGCGGATCGCCGTCACCCGGCCTTGCGCGATGTCGAAGCCCTCGACGCGGCAGCCCTCGACGATTTTCGCGCCATGCATGCGGGCACCCTTGGCCAGCGACTGCGCAATGTCCGAGGGTGAGGCCTGCCCGTCCGTCGGCAGCCACGAGGCGCCGGCGAGATCCGACACATCCATCAGCGGCCACATCTTCTTGACCTCTTCGGCTGAGACGAGGTGCATCTCCATGCCGAAGCTCTGGGCGGTTGTTGCCAGCCGCTTGAACTCCGTCCAGCGATCCTCGGTGGTCGCGAGCCTGAGACAGCCGGTCATCTTCCAGCCGGTGGCAAGTCCCGTCTCCCCGTCGAGCCGCTTGTAGAGATCGACCGAGTATTTCAGTACCTGGGTAATCGAGGCCGAGGAGCGCAGCTGGCCCACGAGGCCCGCCGCATGCCAGGTGGAACCGGAGGTGAGCTTGTTCTGCTCCAGCAACACGACGTCAGCCTTGTGGTCCCGTGCCAGATGATAGGCCGTCGAGCAGCCGATGATGCCGCCGCCGATCACCACATATTGCGCATGCGAAGGAAGGGTCATAATAGGTCCAATTCGTGTGGGGCCATGATGAAGGAAGTCGGGGGAAAGTTCATCCTTATAGTCAGGCCCTCTTTATTGCCGTCGCCCCGGCTTTCGCTTAGCGTCCCGATGGTGGGGCTGACGGTCCGGGTGTGGTATTTGGGAGAGACTGCCAGCGCGCCTCCGGACCTGCCGCCGCCATCGCCCACAACCTCCCAGTCCGCCTCAATGCCCAAGCACGCGAATGGCGGGAGAACAAGTCGGAAACTAATCCCGCTTCAGGTCCGGCGGGGCCGCCTCGTCCTTCAGCGCGGCGATCACCGCGTCGAGTGTCATCTGGGTCTGGTCCTGTGATCCGAGGCGGCGGACGTTGACGGCGCGTTCTTCCATCTCGCGCTTGCCGACGACGAGGATGACCGGAACCTTGCCGACCGAGTGTTCGCGGACCTTGTAGTTGATCTTTTCGTTGCGGAGATCGGCCTCGGCTCGCAAGCCCGCCTTGCGCAGCATGCCGCGTACCTCTTGCGCATAGGCGTTGCTGTCGGACGTGATCGTCGCCACAACCACCTGGGTGGGCGCGAGCCACAGCGGGAAGTGGCCGGCGAAATGCTCGATCAGGATGCCGAGGAAGCGTTCCATCGAGCCGCAGATGGCGCGGTGGATCATCACCGGCGCCCTCTTCTCGCCGTCGGCTCCAATATAGAAGGCGCCGAAGCGTTCGGGCAGGTTGAAGTCCACCTGCGTTGTGCCGCACTGCCAGTCACGGCCGATCGCGTCGCGCAGCACATATTCGAATTTGGGGCCGTAGAAGGCGCCCTCGCCCGGGTTCACCGCCGTCTTGATCTTGCCCCCGGAGGAGGCCGCGATCTGCTCCAGCACCTTCGACATGATGCTTTCGGCCCGGTCCCAGGCCTCGTCCGAGCCCACGCGCTTTTCGGGGCGCGTCGAGAGCTTCACCACGATCTGGTCGAAGCCGAAGTCCTTGTAGGTGGAGAGGATCAGATCATTGATGGCGAGGCATTCATCCGCCATCTGGTCTTCGGTGCAGAAGATATGCGCGTCATCCTGCGTGAATCCGCGCACCCGCATCAGGCCGTGCAAGGCGCCGGACGGCTCGTAGCGGTGGACATTGCCGAATTCGGCGAAGCGCAGCGGAAGCTCGCGGTAGGAGCGGAGCCCATGCTTGAAAATCTGCACGTGGCCGGGGCAGTTCATCGGCTTGATGGCGAAGACCTGGTCGTCCTCGGTCGTGTCGCCGGCGGAGGTGGCGGCGAACATCGCCTCCTTGTACCAGCCCCAGTGGCCAGAGGTTTCCCACAGCGACTTGTCGAGGAGCTGCGGCGCGTTCACCTCGTCATAGCCGAGCTTGGCGAGGCGGCGGCGCATGTAGGCGATCAACTGCTGGAACATTGTCCAGCCCTTGGCGTGCCAGAACACGACGCCCGGGCCCTCTTCCTGAAAATGGAACAGGTCCATCTCGCGGCCGAGCTTGCGGTGGTCGCGTTTCTCGGCCTCCTCCAGCGCGTGGAGATAGGCCTTGAGGTCGGCCTCGTTGGCCCAGGCGGTGCCGTAGATGCGCGTGAGCATCGGGTTCTTCGAATCGCCGCGCCAATAGGCGCCTGCCACCTTCATGAGCTTGAAGGCATTGCCGATCTTGCCGGTCGACGTCATATGCGGACCGCGGCACAGGTCGGTCCAGCCGCCCTGGTCGTAGAACTTGATGTCCTGGCCCTGCGGGATCGCATCGATGAGTTCGACCTTGAACAGCTCGCCCTTGTTGCGGAAGAACTGCTTGGCTTCCTCGCGCGTCTTGGTGGTCTTGGTGAAGGGTTTGTCGCGCTGGATGATCTCGCGCATCTTCTTCTCGATCGCCGCGAAGTCCTCGGTGGTGAAGGGCTCGTTGCGGAAGAAGTCGTAGTAGAAGCCGTTCTCGATGACGGGGCCGATCGTCACCTGCGTGCCGGGGAAGAGCTCCTGCACGGCCTCAGCCAGCACATGGGCGCAGTCATGGCGGATGAGCTCAAGCGCTTCCGGGTCATCGCGCGTGACGATGCGGAGTGTCGCATCGGTGGTGATGGGATCGGCGAGGTCGACCAGCTGGCCGTTGACGACCGCGGCCACCGCCTTCTTCTCGAGCGACTTGGAAATTCCTGCCGCCACATCGCGGGCGGAGACCCCGGCTTCGACCTGGCGCCCGGCGCCATCCGGGAAGGTCAAGGAAATCATCTCTGTCCTCCTGCTCACTCCCGCCAACGAAGCGGGTAAGCGAAATGTTGAAGTGCGGTGCGGGTTTAGGGGCGCGCAGCGGCGGGGTCAAGGTCATCGTCCTCTCCTGCTGAAGGAGCGGGAGAAGATGCATCGGGAGCCATCCGCCAGACCGGGCCTTCATACACCTCCGGCACTGGATCGAAGCCCGACTGGCCCCAGGGGTGGCAGCGGCACATGCGGGCGAAGCCGAGCGCGACGCCATGTTTCACGCCATGCTTGGCGATGGCGTCACTCGTATAGTCGGAACAGGTCGGCAGATAACGGCAGCGGCGCCCGATCAGCGACGATAGTGTCAGCTGGTAGAACCGGATCAGTGCCAGGAGAATGGTTTTCATGTGCTGGCCGGACTATAGGCTTTGCGCATGTCAGACACAAAACCCAATATCCTCTTCGTCATGGCCGACCAGCTGGCCGCGCAGTTCCTGCCCTTCCACGGGCACAGGCTGGTGCAGACGCCGAACCTGTCGCGGCTGGCGGCGGAAGGTGTCGTCTTCGAAAATGCCTATTCGACGAGCCCGCTGTGCTCGCCCGCGCGGGCGACCGTGATGAACGGGCTGCTGCCCTCGCGCACCGGGGTCTATGACAATGCGGCCGAATTCCCCTCCTCCATCCCCACCTGGGCGCATTACCTGCGGCTCGCGGGCTACAAGACCTGCCTGTCGGGCAAGATGCATTTCGTAGGCCCCGACCAGCTCCACGGCCTCGAGGAGCGGCTGACCACCGACATCTACCCCGCCGACTTCGGCTGGACGCCGGACTGGCGCTTGCGGCAGGAGCGCATTGACTGGTGGTACCACAACATGACCTCGGTGCTGCAGCCCGGCATCGCCGAGATCACCAACCAGCTCGAATTCGACGACGAGGTTGCCTTCCTGGCGATCCGCAAGATCTATGACTATGTGCGCTTCGACCCGGACAAGCCCTTCTGCCTGATGGCCTCCTTCACGCACCCACATGACCCTTACGCAGCGCGCAAGAAGTTCTGGGACCTTTACCGCGACGAGGACATCGACCTGCCCGCCGTGCCGCGCATGGAGCGCTCTCAGCTCGATGCCCACAGCCAGCGGCTTTATGACGTCTCGGCGATAGACGACTACACCGTCACCGAGGATGACTTGCGCAAGGCGCGCCATGGCTATTATGCCAATATCTCCTATGTCGATGACTTGCTTGGGCAGATGATCGCGGCGCTGGAGGCGTCCAGAAAACTCGATGACACGGTGATCGTGTTCACCTCCGACCACGGCGACTTCCTCGGCGAGCGCGGGCTCTGGTACAAGATGAGCTATCTCGAACCCTCGGCGCACGTGCCGATGCTGGTGTGGAACCCCAAGCGCTTCAAGGCGCGGCGGGTGAAGGAGCCGGTGACGCTCGCCGACATCCTGCCGACGCTGGTGGATATCGGCAATGACGGGAAGGCAAAGCTGGCGCGGCCGGTGGACGGACGTTCGCTCTATCCGCTGCTGACGGGCGCTCCGGAAACCCCGGAGGGCACGGCCTGGGGCGAGTATCTGGCCGAGGGCGCCATTGCGCCCATCCACATGCTGCGGCGGGGCCCATGGAAATTCATCCATTCGCCGGCCGACCCGGACCAGCTCTACAATCTCGAGGACGATCCGCTCGAAGTAAAGAACCTCACGGGGTCTCATCCGATTGCGAAACAGTTCCGCGCCGAGGTGGAGGCGAAATTCGACATTGCGCGCATCAACGCGCAAGTGCTCGAAAGCCAGCAGGCTCGGCACATGATGTTCGAGGCGCTGAAGCACGGCAGCCGCTTCCCCTGGGATTTCCAGCCGCTGCGCGATGCCTCCGAGCAGTATACGAGGAACCACATGAGTGTGACGGACCGGGACCTGAAGTCCCGCTATCCGCAGGCGCCGGACATCGAAGACAAGCGGCGGACGTGAGGGGCGCTGCTCCCCTCCGGCCTTCGCCGGGAAGACGCCATAGCTACATCAATATCAATATGGTGTGCCGTCCTTGTGCGTCAGGCGGTACTTGCCGCCTTCCTTGACCGCCAGCATGTCGGCGTCCGGGTAATGCGCGCGGTCGCCTTCCGACCTTGTTCCGACTTCGAGGTACATGGCGGGAGCGGCCGACCTGTTGACCAGCATGTGGCCGTTGGGCACCGCGGCCTTGAAGCCGGCGCACATGCCGGGGGTGAGCACATGCTCGCCCTCGTCATCGACCAGCGTCACCTCACCCTCGAGCACATAGACGAACTCGTCCTCGCTCTCATGCCAGTGGCGGTGGGCGGAGGACGAGCCGGGGGCCAGCACGGTGAGGTTCACGCCGAACTGGGTGAGGTTGAACGCGTCGCCCAGCGCCCGTTTGGCGCGGCCCTCGAGGGCTGCCGCATAGGGCGGCGGGTAGATTGTCTTCGTCCGGGCCGGAAGGTCCAGCGCCTTGATGGGCTCAGCCATGGGCGGCTTCCCTTTGCTTTGCCTCGATCTGGTTCACCGCGTCGACCACCGCATCGAAGGCGAGAAGTGTGGAGGCATGGCGGGCCTTGAAGTCACGGACCGGCAGCAGGGCTTCGAGGTCGGCCCATTTGCCGGAGGGGGGCGGCCCCTCCTCCTTCAGCATCCTGTACATCTGGTCGCGCAGGCTCCGGAGCTCGCCGGGCGTCGAGCCGACCACGTGGCGGGCCATGATCGAGGAGGATGCCTGCCCCAGGGCACAGGCCTTGACCTCCTGGCCGAAGTCCGAGACCACCCCGTCCTTCATGTTGACGTCGACCATCACCTTGGAGCCGCAAAGCCTCGAAATGGCGACGGCCGTGGCATCCGGGGCGGCCAGGCGTTGCAGCCGGGGTATGTCTGCCGCGAGGGCCAAGATCTGGCGGTTGTAAATCTCGTTAATCATTCCGGCATCCTAGCCCATCCGCCTGTGGCCCGAAACCGCCGTTTGGCGGTTTGCCAGCAGACCCTGCCCCATGATATGGGGGCGGCTTGCACCCGGGCGCAAGTCCGGCCTGTCATGCGGAAAGCGAAGTCTGGATCATGGAAGCCGTCGTCAAGAAGATCCCAGCAAAGCCCGTGAAGCGCCCCACGCAGGAAGAGGCGGAGGCGGCGGTCCGCACGCTGCTCGCCTGGGCCGGCGACAACCCGGACCGCGAGGGTCTGCTCGACACCCCGAAGCGCGTGGCCAAGGCCTTCCGCGAATATTTCTCGGGCTACGAGGACGATCCGGCGGAAGCCCTGTCGCGCACCTTCACCGACGTGGGCGGCTATGATGACATCGTCATGCTGCGCGACATCGAGTTCAACTCGCATTGCGAGCACCATATCGCCCCCTTCATCGGCCGCGTTCACGTGGCCTATCTGCCGAAGGTCTCGGTCGTCGGCATCTCGAAGCTTGCCCGCGTGGTGGAGATCTTCGCCCGCCGCCTGCAGACGCAGGAGACGATGACGGCGCAGATCGCCAACGCCATTTCGGATGCGCTCGCCCCGCGCGGCGTGGCCGTGCTGGTGGAGGCGGTGCACACCTGCATGTCGATGCGCGGCATCGGCAAGCGCAACGTGGCCACCATCACCACCCAGTTCACCGGCGAATTCAAGACCAACCCGGTGCTGCAGGCGCGCTTCATGGAACTCGTGCGCGCGCCGGGCAACGGGTTCTCCCTCTAGATGAGCTCGGACCCCGACGAGACCGGCGGGTTTCAGCCGAGGTTTGATTCATCAGGCCTGATCACCGCCGTCGTCAGCGATGTGCGTGACGGAACGGTGCTGATGGTTGCCCACATGAATGCCGAGGCCCTGCGCCTGACGCAGGAAACAGGCATCGCGCATTTCTGGAGCCGTTCGCGCCAGGCGCTGTGGAGGAAGGGCGAGACGTCCGGCGAGACGCTCAAGGTGACCGATATCCTCACCGACTGCGACCAGGACGTGTTGCTGCTGAAGGCCATTCCCGAGGGCAAGGGTGCGGCCTGCCACACGGGCCGGCGCAGCTGCTTTTATCGCCGCGTCGACGGCGATGCGCTCGTCCTCATCGACGCGCAACGCCTGTTCGATCCGGGCGACGTCTACTGACGCCTGCGCCGTGACCTGCGCCTGAGACGCTCAGCCCGCCGAGGCAATGTAAATCTTCATCTGATCGGCCTCCGCCTCCATTGATTCCATGCGGAGCTTGACCACGTCGCCAATCGAGATCATGCCGGCGAGCTTGCCGTGCGCCACCACGGGCAAGTGGCGGATGCGGTGCTCGGTCATGAGCTGCATCAGCTCCGTCTCGGAATCGGCCGGCGTGCAGGTGCGGACCCTGGCCGTCATGATGTCCCTTGCGGTCTTGTGAACGACGCCAGCGGCATCGCCCGCCATGGCGCGAACGATGTCTCGCTCGGACACGATGCCAGCGATCGCGTCTTCGGCATCGAGCACCACCACCGCGCCGATGCGGTGACGGGCCAATGTGTCGACGATGGACTGGACGTTATCCGAGGGAGCAACGGTCACCACCGCGGTGCCCTTCTGCCTGAGGATGTGAGCTACTGCCATTCTGGAGTCTCCTTCCTGCAAGTGAATGACGGAAAGGTTACCACGGTTTCAGGCCGAGTGCATCCTTGGCGCAAGCACATAGAAGGCGATAATCCCGGCGATGAAACCGCCGATATGGGCTTCCCAGGCGATGGAACCTTCCGCGGGGAAGCTGTTGCCCGTCCAGCCGGTGCCGCCTGAAAACAGCGTGATGGCCAGCACAACCGCGGTGAAGACCAGCGCCTGCCGGTTGCGAAGAAGTTCGGATAGACGCGCGGGGCGCCAGCCGCCATGCGGCAGGCGCTCGCTATACATCAGCGGGATGGCGGCCCCCATCAGCCCCATGACCCCGCCCGAAGCGCCGACGATGATCGTATTTTGCCCCCAGTGCAGGACGAGGCTGCACAGGCCGCCGGCGACACCGGAGACGAGCGCGAGCAGCAGGAACCTGGCATTGCCGAGGTAACGCGCTGCGGGTGTTCCGAAAATCAGGAGCCAGACGCAGTTGAGCACGAGATGCGTCCAGCTGCCGTGGAGCAGCATATAGGTCGCGAGCGACCAGTATTGCGCACCCCATGGCATGGGATAGTCCGCCGTGGTGAAACGTGCCGGAATCAGGGCGAGCGCATAAAGCGACCACACCTGCCAGTCCTCACCGAGGAACCACAGGCCCACATGCATGGCCACCAGCACCGCAACGACTGCGGCGACGATGGCGGGAACGTTGACGGCCGGCGGCGCCTTGGCCCTGGCCCAGTTGCCGCGCGGGGGAAGTTGCTCCGGCATGCCTGGTTCTTTCTCCTGGCACGAAGGCTGCAGATCCGAGCCTCGTGAGATCAATTTGGGACACCGGGGCATGACGGCCCGGAGAGGGTTGAGCATGAGGGTTAGCGGGGAGGCGCCGGCAAGCCAAGAGGATTTCATCCTACATCCGGGCGCCCGCCTGCTTCTGGGCCATTGGCTGGCGCTGAAGGGCGGACGCCCCGCGCCGTCGCGCGGCGATCTTGATTTGAGACAGTTACGCCGGCAGGCGCCGTGGCTGTTCATCCTGTCCCTCGGGGGCGAGGCCGATCGCTACACCTATCGCCTGGCGGGGACGGGCATTTGCGGATTCATGCGGCACGAGATCACCGGCACCGGCTTTCTCGCCGGCTGGGGGCACTTCGAGCGCGGCGCCATCGCACGCGCGCTGGGCGGAGTGACGGGCAGGTTTCAGCCGGCGCATTTCCGTATCCATTATCTGACGGACCGGGGGCAGAAGATCAGCGCCGACATGATGGCCCTGCCGATAACGGCACGCGACGGCCAGGCCGTGCATGTGCTGGGCGGACTCTTCCCGCATGGCAGCCCGGAACTCTGGAACTATGACCAGCTGGCGCCTTCCGGCCTCGCCGGTATCCGATTGTTCGCGGGCGACACCGGCGAAATGGAGGTGGCAAACGCTGCGCAGGCCCCCCGCAAGTTCCGCCTGATATCGGGTGGACTTGATCGACCCTGACACTTCCCGCGCCGGAGACCACGCGTGACACAGTTCGGCAAAAGGCTGGCCAGCGCAGCCGAATCCGCCGCCCTTATGCCACAGAGCTTCCCCGCCAGGCTGCTGCTGACAGACGGCAGCGAGCGCCACTGCGCGGTGACGGCCATCGACCCCGACAGCGCCCTGTTCCTTTGCGAGGACCAGGTGCCGGAGGGTACGCCGCTCGCCGCCTATATCGAGGAGATCGGCCGCGTCGATGGCGTGGCGGGCGAGGCCGCCGAGCACGGCTTCTGGGTCAATTTCAGCTTCGCCGGCAACCGCCAGCCGCATTTCGTCCGCCACCTGCGCTGGCTGATCCGCCGCGACCATGGCCTTGCCGCGGCCGAGCGCCGCCATACCCGCTTCGAGCCGCGCAACCGGCAGGCCCGCTTCATGCTGCCCGGCAGGAGGGAGCAGCACTGCGAGGTGATCGACATTTCGCTGTCCGGCGCCGGCATCAGGAGCCGGATGCTGCCATCGATCGGCTCGCCCGTCACGCTGGGGCGGATGAAGGGCCGCGTGGTGCGCCACTTCGCGGACGGCTTCGCCCTGGAATTCCTGATGCCGCTGGAGCGCAGCGACCTCGACAGCGCGCTTAGCTGAGCGATAGACTTCGCCCCTCACTTAAGCCGGGGGTTCGATCCATGCCGCCGCTTGCAAACTATCTTTCCTCATCCTCCCTTCCGGCCGATGGCCTGCTGGCGGGGCGCATGTGGAGCCCGGTTGTGGGGGACCCTGCGTGGTGAAGCGCGACGGCGACCGGCTGGTCAATGTCACCGCAACCTTCCCGACGATGCGCGAGCTGCGCGAGGCGGCCGACCCCGCGGCCGCTGCACCTGACTTTGCCGATCAGCTTGTTGCGCACGGTTTGCCAGTGCGGCAGCACCTTCTGATGCTTGTTGCGGCGATGCTGGATGCGATCCTTGATGCCGCGGGCTTTGAGGGCCTCGCGGCGGGTCCGCTTGTGATAAGCCTTACCGGCATAGACCGCCTTCTCGCCGCCCATGATGAGATCGCCGGTCACTTCGCTCTCATAGGTCTTGGCGCCCGTCAGCCGGCGCGCCCGGATCAGGCCCGATCCCTGATCGAC
>NZ_JADCDB010000013.1 GCF_020252395.1 Aestuariivirga sp. | reverse complement strand
GCGTGCGCCAGAGCATTCCGCATCCAGTGGATCCGGCAGCGCTGGTGGGTTGCGTTGAAGACCCGGCGCGCCGCTGCCCGCAGGCCCTTGTGGTCGCCGGCGATGACCAGCTTGACGCCGCGCAGCCCGCGGCTGGCGAGGTGGAGGGGCTTGCGGAAGATGTCCTGCAGCTCGTCCTCGCCTGCAATCTGGCGGGTGATGTCGCGAATGGTACGCCCCAGATAGGTTCGGAGGGTACGAAGCGCCTTGTTGGCGCGCTTGAACTGTTTTGCATGGGCATAGCGCTGGCGCCGGATCAGGGCGAACGTGCCGGCCCGCGTATAGGACTGGCGGAGGTCGAGACCCGTCTTCTTCGCCAGCGCCACCAGCCGCTCGCGGGCGCGGTTCAGGAGCTTGGCGTCGGTCGGGAACATGATGTTCTTGGGCTGCACCGTGGTGTCGACGATCACCCGCCTGGTGTCCTCGGGCCGCATTGCCCCGGTCTTCACCGCCACGGACAGGCTCTCCTGCAGCAGGGACATGATGCGCTCCTCGCCCATCCTCTGCCGCCAGCGGGTCATCGAAGAGCGGTCGAAGGGCAGATCGTGCCGGAAGAAGGCATCGCCGCAGAAGAACTGGAAATAGGGGTTCTCCACCCAGCGGGCGCAGAGATCCTCGTCCGAGAGATTGAACGTATGCTTGAGGATCGCCAGCCCGGCCATCAGCCGCGTGGGCAGGGGCGGCATGCCCGGCCCGTCGCTGTAGACCTCGCCGCAGCGGGCTTCGATGGCCTCCCACGACACCGTCTTCGCCAGCCGAACGAGCTCATGGTTCATGTTGATGATCTGGTCGAGGCGTGACCAGAACAGGTCCATCTCGCCGGTCTCGCGCCGCTCACGTGGCTTCATCGCCGAATCCTCCACCGTTCTCCCGACGGAGTGAATCACGCTTCGTGACCACAGTGAATCGAAAAACGAATTTGCAAGGAAATCACTGCCACCAGCCCGCTTTCCTGCAAAATCGGAGACTTCGAGCGACGCAATCAGAGTCCCAAATCAACGGCTTGGGAATTGTTCACGGGGGACTAAGCCGAAGCCTGGCATATGTGACGATAATCCTAACGGCAATCGCGGCGATCTCATAGTGACCAAAATACCATCCGGCGCCAATTAGACCACAGGCGGCGGCGGCGACCACTGAAAACCAAATGTGCTTCATCCCAATTACGTGCTCACTTAGAACTTGTCCCGTTTGCCTGAACAGTTCTCCCGGTTTGTTGAGTGAAGCCGCCGCCCAGGCGGTGCGGTGCAGCAGCCCGTCATTGTTCGAATCCATGAATACATTAGAGCGCGACACCTCGCCGATCGAGACGCCGTCGCCGTTGAGATCGAGGAGAATGGGCTTGGGGCCGCCGTAGGTGGGAGTGGGGCCTGCGGGTTCGTGTTTCTGGTTGCCCTTATCGGCGTCCTTCAAGGACTCAGAAGACTGGCTTGACGAACTGGAAGAGGCCGAGGACGAGGGACCACTCAGGTCATTGCGTTGCCTTTCCAGATCGAGCTCGCGGAGCCTTTGTCCGAGCGAGAGTTGCAGCACTCTGGGTTGGCTGCAATCGACGCCGGTCCGAAGCGCGATGGCGGCGGCCTCACGTTTCCGTGACAGACTTGCGGGGGCCCGCTTACGCTACTATGCCGTTTGAGGCATCGAAAGCTAAGGGAGCATCGTTCACATGATCAAAGTGAATATCAATGGCCAGGACCGGGAGGTCGATGCCGAACCCGACATGCCGCTTCTCTGGGCAATCCGGGATGTGCTCAATCTGACGGGAACGAAGTTCGGTTGCGGTCTGGCCCAGTGCGGCGCCTGCACTGTTCACCTTGACGGCCAGCCCATCAGGTCCTGCCAGACGGCGATCGGCGATGTTGGAGCCGGCAGGATCACCACCATCGAGGGCGTGTCCGGAAAGGTGGCGGAGACCGTTCAGGCGGTGTGGACCGAGCTTGACGTGCCGCAATGCGGCTATTGCCAGTCCGGCCAGATCATGTCGGCGGTGGCGCTCCTCGAGCAGAACCGGAAACCCCAGGACTCCGATATCGATGAAGCCCTGTCAGGCAACCTGTGCCGCTGCGCGACCTACGCCCGCATCCGGTCCGCCGTCCACGAAGCAGCCCGCCGTCTGGAGGCCTGAGCCATGTACCCCAAGCTCTTTGACACTTTCTCTGCACCACTGGCTTCAGTGAAGCCCAGCCGCCGCTCTTTGGTGCTCGGCGCGCTGGCGTCTGGCCTCGTCCTGTCGGTCGGTTTCCGCTGGCAATCGTCGGCGCAGGCTCAGGAGGCCGCCAAGCCGCATCCGTTCAATCCCTACATCTCGATCGCCGCTGACGGCAAGATCACCATCTACTCCTCGCAGTTCGAGATGGGCCAGGGCGCCTATTTCGGCATTGCGACGCTGGTGAACGAGGAACTCGACGCCGACTGGGCGCAGATCAATGTGGTCGGCGGCTTCGGCGATGTTGCGGCGTTCGGCAACCTGGCCTGGGGCGGCGCCGCCCAGGGCACCGGCGGCTCGACCTCGATGACCTCATCCTGGGAACGCTATCGGACAGCGGGTGCGGCGCTCCGCATGATGCTGGCCGAGGCAGCGTCGAAAGCGTGGGGCGTGCCGGTTTCCGAAGTCAGCACTGCCAGGGGCATTGTTTCTCATCCATCGGGCAAGACGGCGACTTACGCCGAACTGGTCACGGCGGCCTCGGCACTGCTCGTGCCCGCAACCGTTCCGCTGAAGCCGCGCACCGCCTGGACGCAGATCGGCAAAGCCGGGCTGAAGCGCTACGACTCGCGCATGAAGACCGATGGCTCCGCCCAGTTCACCATTGACGTGAAGCTGCCGGGCATGGCGACGGCGGTGATCATCCATCCGCCTAAGTTCGGCGCCACGGTGGCTTCGTTCGATGCATCGAAGGCGAAGGACGTGAAAGGCTTCGTTGACGCGGTTCAGATATCGCGCGGCGTCGCGGTTGTCGCCGAAAACATGTGGTCGGCCCTGAAGGCCCGCGACCTGGTGTCGGTGGCGTGGATCGAGGACAAGGCCGAGCAGCGGAACTCCGCCGATATCCTCGTGGCCTATGAGACACAGTCAAAGGCGGCGCCGCTCGCAGTGGCCCGCAACGACGGCGATGCGGCGGGCGCCCTCGCTGCGGCCGGCAAGGTGCTGGAGGCCAGCTTCTCGTTCCCCTATCTGGCGCATGCGGCACTCGAGCCGCTGAATGCGGTGGCCAGCATGACCGATGGTACGCTGGAGATCTGGGGCGGGCACCAGATGCCCGATCTCTACCAGTATATCGGCTCGCAGATTGCCGGGACGACGCCCGACAAGGTGAAGCTGCATGTCATGAAGACCGGCGGTGGCTTTGGCCGCCGCGCGGTGTTCGACGCCGATGTCGTTGCGGAAGCGGTTGAGACCGCCAAAGCTCTCGCCTGGTCACGCCCCGTGAAGGTTCAGTGGACCCGCGAGAACGACATGCGCGGCGGGCGGTACCGACCGGCCTATGTCCATGCCATGAAGGCAGGCCTTGACAAGGATGGCAAGATCATCGCCTGGTCGAACCACATCGTCGGGCAGTCGATCATGTCGGGCACGCTGTTTGAAGGCATGGCGGTCAAGAACGGTGTCGACTTCACCTCGGTCGAGGGCGCGGCGAACGTGCCTTATGACATTCCCAATGTTGCTGTGGGGCTCTCGACCATGCAGGCGGGCGTTCCCGTTCTCTGGTGGCGGGCCGTCGGCTCCACCCACACGGCCTATGCGGTCGAGACCTTCCTCGATGAAGTGGCCGAGGCGGCGGGCAAGGACCCCGTGGCGTTGCGTCTCGAGCTTCTCGACAAGCACCCCCGCCACATGGCGGCGCTGAAGCTTGCGGCGGAAAAGGCGGGCTGGGACAAGCCCGCGGCGGAGGGCCGCTTCCGCGGTGTCGCGGTCGCCGAGTCCTTTGGCTCGGTGGTGGCTCAGATCGCCGAGATCAGCATTCCAAGTCCTGGCCAGATCAAGGTTGAGCGAGTCGTCTGCGCGGTCGATTGCGGCACGGCGATCAACCCCGATCAGGTCGCAGCGCAGATGGAAGGCGGCATCGGGTTTGGCCTGAGTTCGATCCTCGGCGAGGAAATCACCCTCACCGCCGGGGCCGTCGACCAGGGCAACTACGACAGTTACACGCCGCTGCGCATCGAGCAGATGCCGAAGGTCGAGGTTCACATCGTTCCCTCGGAGGGGCCGCCCACCGGCGCCGGCGAGCCCGGTGTGCCGCCGGCCGGACCGGCGCTGGCCAATGCAGTCTATCAGGCCACCAGGAAGCGGATAAGGACGCTGCCCTTCTCGAAAGGCTTTACGGCATAACCTGACCGTTTCCGTCTGAAATGCCGGGGCCGGGTGTCCGTCGTCAGATAATTTGAGACGTTCGGGCGCGTGATCGAAGAGAGGATCTGGCGCATCTGGGTTTGATGTTAGGCGGCCTTGCCGCGGTGTTGCAAGCGTCGGGTCTTGATTGTGTCGCGTTTGATCCCTTCTCGTTCCAGCAGGATCGTCTGATCGCGGTCGAAGTAGACATCGTCCGGCGTCAGGTTGCCGTTGCTCTCATGGTAGCGGAGATGATTGTAGTAGGCGACGAAGTCGCCGATCTTCTGCTTGAGATCGCCAGGCAGGTGGTAGTTCTCGAGCAGGATGCGGTTTTTTGAGCGTCTGGTGCCAGCGCTAGGTCTTGCCCTGCATCTGGGGATGGAATGGCGCCCCGCGGACATGATCCATCCGCTTGTCGCGAGCCAGTCCGCCAGGTCACCGGCGATGTAGGACGAGCCGTTGTCGCTCAACAGCCTTGGCAGGTAAACGACGTGCATGCTGTCGAGGCCTGCAGCTTCGAGCGCCATGGTCAGCGTCTCCGTGACATCGCTTGCCTTCACCGGCTCTTATGGCCGGGTGGCAGCCTTTGCGCGGGGGTAGCAGGCAGAATGTCAGCGTGAGCAACAGACCACGGGACGCGGGACCTTTGTTCCGCTGTCTTTCCGCCCGGGAGAGGCCTTCCAGTACGACAGGAGCGAGAACTTTGCAGTGCTGGGCGGCGGGAACGCCACGCTCGGCGGATCCCACAACCAGCTTCAGACCTATAAGGCCCAAATCCCCTCGCTGTTCCGGACGAATGCCGTCCTTGTCACCTCGGATGGGATCGCGGCGCGCGTAGAGTCTCTGACCGCCGATCAAGAGCGCTTCATGCCCTGGCGCACCACGGACGGCAAGGCGGTGGCCGAAAAGGGCCAGCCGGAGCTCAGCGTTCTGGTCGAAGGGGTGTTTGACCGCCAACGGTTTCTCGAACTTCTGCGCGATTTCACTGTGTTTGGAGAAACTGGTAGGGGTATTGCGAAGATCATCGCGGGTTACCACCAGTTCCATGCGGTGAAACGGGCGGTGGCCTCCACCTTGCGGGCGCTGTCCTTCAAAGAAGCTCCGGCTTCTTCAGGTAACCGGGGCGGTGGCTTCGCCGAGGACCCTGCCGATTTCGGCCTTCCTGGCGTCACCGGCTATCCGCGGGGCGACAAGCGGATTGGCGTGATCTGGCACACGCAAGGGTCGGGCAAGAGTCTGCTTATGGCCTTCTACGCCGGGCAACTTGTGCGCCACCCGGATCTCGAGAATCCGACGATCATCGTCATCACGGACCGGAATGATCTTGACGATCAGCTGTTCGGCACCTTCGCCATGTGCCGGGATCTGATCCGCCAAACGCCTGCGCAAGCGGAAAGCTGCGACGATCTGAAGGCTGTGCTCAACCGCGCGGCCGGCGGCGTGATCTTCACCACCATCCAGAAGTTCACGCCTGCGGCGGGGGAACAGACCTATCCGTTGCTATCCGCACGGCGCAATATTGTGGTCATCGCGGATGAGGCGCACCGCAGCCAATATGGTTTCAAGGCCCGCATCGAGCAGAAGACCGGGGCGATGGCCTATGGCTTTTCGAAATATCTGCGTGATGGGCTGCCGAACGCCTCCTTCATCGGGTTCACTGGAACGCCGATTGAAAAGGACGATGTGAACACGCCTGCCGTGTTCGGCGAATACATCGACGTTTACGACATCGGCCGGGCAGTAGAAGACGGCGCCACGGTCCCGATCTACTACGAGAGCCGCCTTGCGCGCATCGAGCTGCCCGACGAGGAGAAGCCAAAGATCGATGCCGAGATTGAGGAGCTGACCGAAGACGAGGCAACGACCGAGCAGGAGCGCATCAAGCGCAAATAGGCAACCGTTGAAGCACTGGTCGGCTCGGAGAAGCGCCTTGCGATGGTTGCCGCCGATCTGGTGCGGCACTTCGAAAATCGGGTCGCCGCCATGGATGGCAAAGCCATGGTGGTTTGTATGAGCCGGCGCATCTGCGTGGCGCTCTATAACCAGATCATCGCGCTTCGGCCCGATTGGCACAGCGACGACGACGCCGCGGGCGCGATCAAGGTTGTGATGACCGGATCGGCCGCCGATCCTCAGGGGTGGCAACCACACATCGGAACGAAAGCATGTCGCGATCTCTTGGCAAAGCGCGCCAAGGACCCGAAGGACACGCTGAAGCTCGTAATCGTCAGGGATATGTGGCTTACCGGCTTCGACGCTCCGTCGATGCATACAATGTATATCGACAAGCCCATGAAGGGCCATGGGCTGATGCAGGCTATTGCGAGGGTGAACCGGGTTTTCCGCGATAAGCCCGCTGGCCTCGTTGTCGATTATACCGGGATCGCCCAGAACCTGAAAAATGCACTCGGCCAGTATTCCGGCTCGGATCAGCGTCAGGCCGGAATCGATGAGGCCGAAGCGGTTGCCGTGCTGCTTGAGAAGTACGAGGCCGTGAAGGCCATGTACCACGGCTTCGATTATGCGCGAGGCTTGGCTGGTACGCCGCATCATCGCCTTGTCGTGCTTGCCGAAGCGATCGAATGGATACTTGGTCGCCAGCACGACGCCGCGGCCAAGGAAACCAGCGAGGACGGCAAGCGCCGCGAAAGCCGTCGGTATCAGGATGCAGTGCTCGCGCTTTCCAAGGCATTCGCCTTGGCCTCCGCAAGCGATGAGGCCCGCGACATCCGCGATGAAGTAGGCTTCTTCCAGACGGTTCGTGCCGCCCTCGTAAAATCGGCAGAAGGCTCCGGAAAGAGCAGTGCGGATCGGGAGTTCGCAATCCAGCAGATCTTGGATCGGGCAGTCGTTTCAACTGAGATCGTGGACATTCTCGCTGCCGCCGGCATCACGACGCCGGATATCTCAATCCTGTCGGACGAGTTCCTCGCCGAGGTTCAGCAGCTCGAAAAGAAAAACCTCGCGCTTGAGGCCTTGCGTAAGCTGTTGAACGATGAAATCCGCTCCCGCAGCAAAACGAACGTGGTCGAGACCAAGCACTTTTCCGAGCGACTGGAAGCCGCTATCGCCCGCTACCACACGAACGCAATCAGCACCGTCGAGGTGTTGCAGGAACTAATCGACCTCGCCAAGGAAGTCCGCGCCGCCCGCAGGCGCGGTGAAGATGAAGGCCTTTCTCAGGACGAGATCGCCTTCTATGATGCTTTGGCCGAAAGCGAGAGTGCCGTCGAACTGATGGGCAACATTCCCTTAAGGTGATCGCGCACGAACTGCTGGTTGGTCTGAAGAGCAGCGTTTCTGTGGATTGGTCACACCGTGAAAGTGCGCGGGCGCGGATTCGGGTCTTGGTGAAGCGCATTCTGCGTAAGCACGGCTACCCGCCCGATCTTCAGGACGCTGCCGTGCAAACCGTCCTTCGCCAAGCGGAAGCGCTCTCTGCCAGCTGGGCGCAGCGAGCTGAATGGCTTGTTCGTGCTTCCGAATGACCCCAAATACGGACACAGTGCGGACATGACACAAAACCCCGCCAGCGGAGGCTGGCGGGGTTTTTTGCAAGCTATTGATCCTGCTTGGGGATTTTGGTTGCGGGAGCCAGATTTGAACTGACGACCTTCAGGTTATGAGCCTGACGAGCTACCGGGCTGCTCCATCCCGCGTCATTGCGCGAGGGCGATATAGCAACGCGCAGTGGCTTTGTGAACCCCTCACGGCACTTTTCTTTTCGGTTTGATGTGACTATTTCCGTGAGCCACTCGCTCGCGGCGCTGCAGTTGCCTTCATCATGGCTGCGACGCATGGCGCACACGGCTCCAGCAACGTTCCTCGCGAACTTCAGCTGCGCTCGGAGCCTGTACGGATAATCTGATTTTTGTTGCATTTGTGCAATGGGTTCAGCGGGATGTTCTGGCTCATGTTGCGGCCTTGGCCAGTTTGCAGAGGTTGTGGACGGTGCGGATCAGGCTCCATTCGGCTCTGACGTTCTTCAGTCCCCTGAGGAGGAACTGCCGGAAGCCTCTGGCGTGCTTGATTTGACCGAAGACGGGTTCGACGACCTGCTTTCGTAGCCTGTAGCGCGACGACCGGCCGGCCTTCCGGATCTTTTTGGCCATGGCGGCCATCAGCGGTTTGCCGGTCAGCCTGCGCTGTCCGGCGGCGTGTGGCTGGCCGTGCTTGGCGCGGCCTGGCGCCAGGTAGGCCTTGATCTTGCGCTCCGCCGGGGCCTGCAGATTGGCCTCAGTGGCAAAACCACTGTCGCCTGAGACCTCGTGCAATGCGCAGCCCAGATTGGCCTTGGCCTGATCCACCAGCGGGATGAGAGCGCCGTAATCGGCGGGATTGCCCGCCAGGCGCTGGGCGATGATGATCTGATGGTCTTGATCGATGGCGATCTGCGCATTGTAACCCGCGATGAAACCGTCCCGCGTGGGCTGGATGCGGCTGTCGGGATCGGTGAAGTTGCGCTGTGCCTTGTCAGGCGGACCCTCAGGCCTGACGTGTTTACGCTGCCCGCGCTCCTCCATCCCGG
>NZ_JADCDB010000012.1 GCF_020252395.1 Aestuariivirga sp. | reverse complement strand
TTTCTGCAGCCATGCGGCCTGGCGGCGCAGCGTCTCCTGGGCTTCCGGAGACAGCGTCGACTGGTCCTCGGCGAAGAACACGCGGTCGCCGACATTGGTGGTGAAGTCCTGCTCGGAACCGGGCGCCGCGACGGAGCCGGGACCGGTGTTGGCGTTGAGGTCGGTCTTCTTCTTGGCGCAGGCGGCGAGCGCCATGAGCGCGGCGAGGCCGGCGGCCATCTTCAAGCTGTCACGTCTGTTCATTGTCTTCACTTCCCGTTTTACCGTGGTCATCAGGCTGCCCTCCGCATCCCCCGCGGAAAGCCGCCGCTCTTCGAGGCCCCCCAGCCCCCGTTCAAGTCTTCATCGCACCGATTCAGTTCAGCTTCGGCGACCAGGCCGGATCGGAGCCGAAGCCGTCGACCGGCAGGCGCTGTTCATTGTAGCCGGTGATGTCCACCGACCAGAGCTGCGGGCCGCCGCTTTCGCCCTGGGTGTCGCGGAAGAACATCAGCACCCGGCTATTGGGCGCCCAGGTCGGCCCCTCGTTGTGAAAGCCCTCGGTCAGGATGCGTTCGCCCGAACCGTCGGGCTTCATCACGCCGATGGCGAACTTGCCACCGCCTTGCTTGGTGAAGGCGATCCACTGGCCGTCGGGCGACCACACCGGCGTCGAATAGCGGCCGTTGCCGAAGCTGATGCGGTTCTGGTTGGCGCCGTCCGCATTCATCACATAGATCTGCTGCGTGCCGCCGCGGTCCGACTCGAAGGCGATCTGACTGCCGTCCGGCGAGTAGCTTGGCGCGGTGTTGATCGAGGGCTCGTTGGTCAGCTGGCGCAGGTTGCGCGAGCGCAGGTCGAGTTCGAAGATATTGGCGTTGCCGCCGTCCTGCAGGCTCATGATCACCCGCTGGCCATCGGGCGAAAAGCGTGGAGCGAAGCTCATGTTGGGGAACTGGCCCACGATCTCGCGCTGCCTGGTGTCGATGTTCATCAGGTAGACGCGCGGCTCGGCATTGCCAAAGGACATGTAGGTGATTTCATTGGTCGAGGGCGAGAAGCGCGGGGTGAGCACCAGGTCCTTGCCGTCGGTCAGCGGGCGGATGTTGAAGCCGTCCTGGTCCATGATGGCGAGCTTCTTGACGCGCTTGTCCTTTGGACCCTCTTCGGTGACGAACACGATGCGGGTGTCGAAATAGCCGTCGATGCCGGTGAGCTGTTTGTAAACGATGTCGGCGATCATGTGGCCGATGCGGCGGTCGTTCTTGGGGCTGGTGGTGAATTGCTGGGCAGCCAGCTGCTGGCCGGTGTTCACGTCCCACAGCCGGAACTCGACCCGCATCTTGCCGCCGTCATTGAAGGCCTGGCCGGTGACAAGCGCCTTGGACTGGATCTGCTTCCAGCTGTCGAAGTCCGGCGTCTTGTCGAAGCTCGCAGTCTTCTCGATGAAGGTGGCGGGATCAAGCGGCGCGAAATAACCCGAACGGCCGAGGTCGTTGGTGATGACGGCCGTGATGGTGGCGGCCGAGTCCTCCGCTCCGCCGCCGGCGAGGAAGGGCGAGATGGCGATCGGCAGCGGATCGACGCGGCCCCCGGTGATGTCGATTTCGGTTTGCGCCACCGCAGAGCCGTGGGCGCCGGACACGGCGAGCATCACAAGCACTGCGGCGAGCAAGCGGCGCAGGTTATGGAGGCGGACATCGGTCGCTATCATTCTGGTCGTGTTCCGTGCGCGCGTCACTGAGTGGCCGTGTCCGCGAACATGTTGGGGTTGAAGTTGAGAACGAGGTCCTTCCAGACGTCATATTGGTCTTTAGGAAGAAAGTCGTAATTCTGGCATTGCAGTATGGCGGTGAGCGTCGATTGCGCCGTGGTCGAGAACAGATAGTCGCCGGGGCCGTTCATGATCTCTGGCTGGCCGTTCACCGAGCCGTCCTCGTTGAGCATGATGTGCACCTTCACCGTGATGTTGCCCTCGCGCGCGCCGGGCGGAATGATCCAGCATTCGCGGATTCGCTGCGCGAAGGCCGCGATCGCCGTGGCCGACAGAGTCTGGTCCTTGCCCTGCAGGTTCTTCTCGCCCTTTGAAGGCTGACCGTCGGCCGTGGCGTCGGACGCGTTGGTGGTCTTCTCCTCGTTCTCCTTGTTGAGGAGCGCTTCGAGCTTGGCGGTATCGAGCTTCACGGCCTTCTTGGGCTTCTCTGGGGGCTTTACAGCGGGCTTCGGCGGTGCGGGCTTCGGAGGCTGCGGCGCCGTGTCTTCGATCTGCTTCGTTATTTCGGCCAGCGCAGTGGTGTCCGGCGGCGGCTGCTCAGCCTTCGGCGGTTCCTTGGGCGGCACGGGCTTGGCCTCCGGCGGCGGCTCCGGCTGCGCCTGTTTGGCGGCCGTCACTTCCTTGTCCGCGATCTTCAGCGTCTGGTCGGTCTTCTTGACGATCCCGGCCTTCTTCGGCGCGGGCTTCTCCAGCTTGGCGGGTGCGTCGGGCGCCGTCGCCTTCAGCTTGTTGGCGTCGGCAATGCTGATGGTGGAGATGTCGACGTTGATCGCTTCCACCGGCGGCGTGTCGTACCTGGGCTTCGGCAGCACCACCAGCGCCGCGGCGAGGATCGCCGCGTGAAAGGTGATGGATGCTGCGAGGCTGCCCTTCATCGTCAGTTCTGGCCCTGTGCGGGGGCGTCGGTCTTGGTGGCCGCGCCGTCAGCGGGCTGAGCCGCACCGCCCGCACCCGGCAGCGTTTCGAGGCCGATCTTCTTGAAGCCGGCGTTGTTGATGGCGCCCAGCACCTGGGCGATGGGGCCATAGGCGGCGGCAAGGTCGCCGCGCACGCGGATTTCCTTTTCGGGATTGACGCCATAAAGCGCCTGGAGCTTCGCCGTCAGCTCCTCGATCGTCATCGGCTGTTCCATAAGGTAGATCGCGCCATCGGGCTTGATCGACACAGACAGCGGCTCCACCTGGCTGTTGAGCGGCTTCGCGTCGGTCTTCGGCAGGTCGATGGGCACGCCCACCGTCATCAGGGGGGCTGCCACCATGAACACGATCAGCAGCACCAGCATAACGTCGACAAGCGGCGTCACGTTGATCTCGCTCATCACGCCGTTGGACGAGCGCCGCCTTGCGTTGCGCCGCTGATAGCCGCCCCTGGCGCCGCCTGCTGAAGCACCCATCCCTTACACCCGTTCATCCAGCTGGCGGGAGATGATGGCGGAAAACTCATCCGCGAAATTCTCCAGCCGGGCGCCGATTTTTCCTGCGTCGGCGGTGTACATATTGTAGAAAACTGTCGCTGGGATGGCGGCAACGAGGCCGATCGCCGTGGCGAACAGCGCCTCGGCAATGCCCGGCGCCACCACGTTGAGCGAGGTGTTCTGCGAATTCGCAATGGCCTGGAACGACATCATGATGCCCCACACCGTGCCGAACAGGCCGATGAAGGGGCCGGCAGAACCGGTGGTGGCGAGGAACAGCAGGCGGGCTTCGACATCATGCATCTCCTTCTGGATCTGCACGTCCATCACCTTCTCGATGCGCCGCTGCACGCCCTGGAAGCCGGCGCGCAGAGCGGCGTCCTGGCTCCGCTTCCACTCGCGCATCGCCGCCATGAAGATGGCGGCAAGCCCGATATTGTTGCGGTTGCCCATGGAGAGATAGAGGTCCTCCAGCGACTTGCCGGACCAGAAATACTGCTCGAAACGGTTGTTCGCCGCGTTCATCTTCCGCACCGCGAAAAACTTTTCGATGATGATCGCCCAGCTCCACACCGATGCGGCCGCGAGGCCGAACATCACAAGCTTCACCACCCAGCTGGCCTGAACGACCAGATGCCAGAGCGAGAGTTCGCCCGCCGGCGCCGCCGCCACTGCAAAAGCTATCATCCTGTCCTTCCAACTCCGCCGCTGGCCCCTGCCTGAGCCCGGCCGGCGGTCCTGCACTGCCCCACTCCCGAGAATAGCCCGTGCAAACATGCCAAATCTGTCGAAACTGCGGCGATTCGGGGCGGCTCTCCCCAGCCTGGCGCAGCGCGTCGCCCCCCGGGGCGAAACCTCATCCCACATGAATCGACTATGGTTAAGGGATTGTTACGAAACAGCTCTAGGGTTGCAGTGCAAGCTCCGGTGGCCGTCCGGGTGGCGGCAATGTCATCGACTGCGGGTCCAACAATCGCGGCTGACATCAAGACATCGTTCATCATCATGCGCTGCGAGGAGCAGGCCCGTGCCAGCTTTTTCGGGGGCTCTTATCTCCGCGTTCCGCGCCGCGGCAGTATGGTAAGCGCCGCATGAACCGCCTCCGTCAGGATGGCACAAACTCATGTGGCTTCGGTGCAACACAGGACTCCGGACTTTTTTCCGCCGCATTCATGCCCGGCTTGAGTCACGGATGGTTTCTACCGTCTCTCTCATCGCTTCGGTTCTGTTTGCATGGGAGTAAAGGATTATGAAGTTCATCACAAAAGCGCTGCTTGGCCTCGGCCTGCTGGCTGGCGTCACCAGCACCTCCGCACTCGCGGCGGACTACACGCCGGAGCCGGTCGTCACCGCATCCAACTTCTACATCCGCGGCGATCTCGGCTGGTCGTGGCTCGACTTGAAGAACGGCAACGAAGGCGTCTTCCTGATGGGCGGCGGCGCGGGCTACAAGTTCAACGACAACCTGCGCGCCGACGCCCGCGTGGATTACGCAGGCGTGGGCAACGACAACAATGAGTTCGGCTCGGTGCTCGGCAACGTCTATTTCGACATCCCGACCAATTCGATCGTCACGCCCTATGTCGGCGCCGGTGCCGGCTATGGCTGGTCCGGCGACCATGGCGACAACGACAGCGGCGTCACTTACGCGCTGATGGCCGGTGTGGAGGTGAACCTCACCGACAATCTCAGCGCCGATGTGGGCTATCGTTTCCGCCAGATCATCGACTCGGACACCTACGCCAACGAAGCCCTTGTGGGCCTGCGCTACAGTTTCTGAGCCCCGCATAACGGCTGAACTTCCAGCGGCCCGCGCCCCGGCGCGGGCCGCTTTCCGCAACGCGCTTGCGCAACGCCGGAAAATGCGCGATAGGGATCGCGGGCTAGCCTTCCCCACCGAGGGCCGGTCCATCTGCAAGGATGGAGCACAAGATGACGATCACGAAACCGGCGGCGCGCCCGGCATGCGCGAATTTTTCGTCCGGCCCCTGCGCCAAGATCCCTGGCTGGACAGCCCATCTCCTCAACACCGATGTTCTGGGACGCTCGCACCGCTCAAGCGCCGGCAAGGCGCGGCTAAAGCGCGCCATCGAACTGACGCAAGAGGTGCTGGAAGTGCCCGCGACCCACTTGATCGGCATCGTTCCGGCCTCCGACACAGGTGCTGTCGAAATGGCCATGTGGTCGCTGCTGGGCCAGCGCCCCGCCGATATGCTGGCCTGGGAGAGCTTCGGCGAAGGCTGGGTCTCCGACGTCATGAAGCAGCTGAAGCTGAAAGATGCGCGCAAGATCACCGCGGGCTATGGCGAGCTTCCCGACCTCTCGACCGTCAATTTCGACCATGATGTGGTCTTCACCTGGAACGGCACCACATCCGGCGTGCGCGTGCCCGATGCAGAGTGGATCGCGGCGGACCGCAAGGGCCTGACCATTTGCGACGCCACTTCGGCCGCGTTTGCCCAGGCGCTCGACTATTCCAAGCTCGATGTCGTCACCTTCTCCTGGCAGAAGGTGCTGGGCGGCGAGGGCGCGCACGGCGTGCTGCTCCTCGGGCCGCGCGCGGTGGAGCGTCTCGAAAGCTACGCGCCAGCATGGCCGCTGCCCAAGATCTTCCGCCTCACCAGCGGGGGCAAGCTGATCGCCGGCATCTTCGAGGGCGAGACCATCAACACGCCCTCCATGCTCTGCGTCGAGGACTACATCGCGGCGCTGGAATGGGCGCGGAAGCTTGGCGGCCTCAAGGGCCTGATGGCGCGGGCCGATGCAAATGCCGCGGTGGTGCAGAGGTGGCTCGACTCGCGCGGCTTCGCGGCGAACCTCGCCAAGGTTCCCGCCACGCGCTCCAACACCTCGGTGTGCCTGACGCTCAACGCCGCTGAAAGCGTGCCGAAGAAGATGGTGAAGCTGCTCGAGGCCGAGAAGGCCGCCTACGACATCGGCTCCTATCGCGAAGCGCCGCCGGGCTTGCGCATCTGGTGCGGGGCAACCGTCGAGACCTCCGATCTCGAAGCGCTGATGCCGTGGCTCGACTGGGCCTATGCCGAGGCGGCCGCCGGCTGATCCTCTTTCCTCTTTTCATCTCACATCAGGAGTGTCTTTCATGGCTCCCCGCGTTCTCGTTTCCGACAAGCTTTCCGAAACCGCCGTGCAGATTTTCCGTGACCGTGGCGTGGAGGTCGACTACCTCCCCGACCTCGGCAAGGACAAGGATGCGCTGCTCGCTGCCATTCCGGACTATGACGGCCTCGCCATCCGCTCCGCCAGCAAGGTGACGCCGAAGATCATCGCCGCTGCGGCGAAGCTGAAGGTCATCGGCCGCGCCGGCATCGGCGTGGACAATGTCGACATCCCCGCCGCCACGCAGCGCGGCATCGTGGTGATGAACACGCCCTTCGGCAATGCCATCACCACGGCCGAGCATGCGATTTCCATGATGATGGCGCTGGCCCGGCAGATCCCGGAGGCCAATGCCTCCACCCATTCGGGAAAGTGGGAGAAGAACCGCTTCATGGGCGTGGAGCTCTTCAACAAGACGCTGGGCGTTATCGGCTGCGGCAATATCGGTTCGATCGTGGCAGACCGGGCGCTGGGCCTGAAGATGAAGGTCATCGCCTTCGACCCGTTCCTGAGCCCTGAGCGCGCGATCGAGATCGGGGTGGAGAAGGTGGAGCTCGACGAGATCTTCCGCCGCGCCGACTTCATCACGCTCCACACGCCGCTGACGGAAAAGACCCGCAATATCATCGATGCCGCGGCTCTCGCCAAGTGCAAGAAGGGTGTGCGCATCATCAATTGCGCGCGTGGTGGCCTCGTCGTCGAGGATGCACTTTACGATGCGCTGAAGTCCGGCCATGTGGCGGGCGCTGCACTCGATGTCTTCGAGGTGGAGCCTGCGACGAACCACAAGCTGTTCGAGCTCGACAATGTGGTGGCGACCCCGCATCTCGGCGCCTCCACCGGCGAGGCGCAGGAAAACGTGGCGCTGCAGGTGGCCGAGCAGATGGCGGATTACCTAATCTCAGGCGCTGTCTCCAATGCGCTCAACATGCCGTCGATTTCGGCGGACGAGGCGCCGCGTCTGCGCCCCTTCATCGGCGTGGCCGAAAAGCTCGGCTCCTTTGCGGGGCAGCTCACCGATGAGCCGGTGACCGGCATCGTCATCGAATATGCCGGTGAGGTGGGCGAGATGAACACCAAGGCGCTCACCTCGGCGGCGCTCTCCGGCGTGCTGCAGCCGATGCTCGGCACGGTGAACATGGTGTCAGCCCCGGTCGTTGCGCGCGAGCGCGGCATCCAGGTTGACGAGGTGAAGCAGACGCAGCGTGGGGCTTACGAAACCTATATCCGCCTCACGGTGAAGACGGCGCATCTCGAACGCTCCGTGGCGGGCACGGTGTTCTCCGACGGCAAGGCGCGCATCATCCAGATCAAGGGCATCGACATGGAGGCCGAATTTGGGCCGCACATGCTCTATGTGACGAACGAAGACAAGCCGGGCTTCATCGGCGCGCTGGGAACGATCCTCGGCAATGCCGGGGTGAACATCGCCACTTTCAATCTCGGCCGCCGCGCGCAGGGGGGCGAGGCGATCTGCCTGGTCTCCATCGACGAAGCGCCGCCGCCGCCCGTGCTGCAGGCAGTCGCGAAGCTTCCCCATGTGAAGCAGGTAAAGCCGCTGGCCTTCTGATCAAGACAGGGAGCCGCGCGCAAGTCACTGCATGAGTCGAAGGATTTTCTGGAGTGGCACGTCGTTGACCAGCAGTTCACCTGTCCTCGGTTTCTCGATCCTCCAGGTCAGCTTGCCTTGCTCGTCTTCCTCGGCTGCCGCGCTCGCCACAGTGAAGAGTGCAAGGGCTTGTGCGGCATGAGCATCAAGCAAGGCGCCGTTGACGGCATCCATACCGTCCATTTGAATCGTGACCTCACCCGATGCAGGTTGGGCGCGGCGCAGGTCGAGTGCTCCCTTCGCAGTAGCATGGTAAAGCGGCGCGCTCACATCAGCCGCTGCAAGCTCGAACGTGGCGTAGCCCTTAGGAAGAAACGCATTCCACAGGGCGGCGGAGATGGACGCAGGGACAAGCGGTGATTTTCCGGGTTCGATCTTCTCCGCCGCGAGCCCGGCAGGCGCCAAAAGGTTGAAACCGGTGATCTTGAAATCGACCATGATACGTGTCGGCACCATGCCATCGGCCCATGCCGGCACCGTGGCTGACGGCATGTGAATACCTGAGAATTCCAATCGTTCGCCGAATCGGGCGTCGGCAATCAGCCCGGTCATCTCCATGTCCAGCCGCGCTCGGTCAGCGGCAAACACCTTGCCCCCGACATCGACCTTCAAGTCGCTCAGAAGACTTGTTGAGTGCAGGCTTTTAAGAACAGGAAGAGCATCCCTCAGCAATTGTCGCAGGACCGCGCGATCCGCTTCCCTCTCCCGCCTTCCGGGATGCGCAACGATCCACCTCAGCAGTTTGTTCATCGCCTTGGCGTTCATGCCTTGCGCGGCGGTGTCGGCTGTTGCCGACCGGGAAGAGATGGTGAACGTCATGGGCTTTGCGCTGCCCCCTGTGGCAGCAGGAAAGTCAAGCGTCTCCTTGAAGCCGCTGGACGTATAGTGTCCGGCGGTGTTGACTGCCTCGGCGGTGCCGGTGCCTCCCGCCTGATAACTCATCGTGTCGATGGCATAACGAATGGACGTGGTATGACCGGGCGGTCCCACCATTTCGGAAATGGAGATTCCGGCGTAGTCCCCCTTTACGTCATTATAGTAGCCTTCCGTTTCGTCGTAAGATCCGGAAGTCTTGGCGGACTGTATGGAGTATTCCAGCGCGAGAGGACCATTGCGCAGTGTGAATGAGACCGGCTGATCCATCTCAACCGTCCACTTGCCTCTGCCCCTGGGCGTCATCTTCCAGATCAGTGGCGACATCTTGACCTCGGCACTGACGCCGGCGCGGGTCATCCAAGTCTTGATGGCCCGCTCGACATCCAGATGTACCTCATAGGCATCCCCCAAGGACGTTACCCTTGCCAAGTCCGGTTCGGATCCGAGGCAGCCAGCAAATTCGCGTTCCAGCTGCTTCGCCACATCGGGGCTGGCGGCCGCCAGTACCGGCGATGTGATGGACGCGACAGCGCCAACAAGAAGGAAACACCCAATGAGCCTCATCATGACCACCTATGACCGACGTATCGCACAAAGTGGCACTGCGTTACCTTGGCGTCAACCTTTGCATATCCGCCTGCTGCTCCTCCTTTTCTCCCGTTTGCCTTCCGCTGCCGATGGTGTAAGATCCCGTAACGGTTCCGGCGGCTCACCCGCGCGGGGCCGTTGCTGTGTCTGAAAGGGGCCTGAAATGGCGAATGTGGCGGTGGTCGGCGCGCAGTGGGGCGATGAGGGCAAGGGCAAGCTCGTGGACTGGCTGTCCGAAAGGGCCGATGTGGTGGTGCGCTTCCAGGGCGGGCACAATGCCGGCCACACGCTCGTCATCGATGGCGTCACCTACAAGCTCTCGCTGCTCCCCTCCGGCATCGTGCGCCCCGGCAAGCTGTCGATCATCGGCAATGGCGTGGTGATCGACCCCTGGGCGTTGGCGGCCGAGATCGACAAGCTGTCGTCGCAAGGGGTGGACATCTCGCGCCAGAACCTGCGCGTCGCCGGCAATGCCACGCTCATCCTGCCGCTTCACCGCGAGCTCGACCAGCTGCGCGAGGCTGCCGCGGGCCAGGCCAAGATCGGCACCACCGGCCGCGGCATCGGCCCGGCTTATGAAGACAAGGTGGGCCGCCGCGCCATCCGCGTGAATGATTTGGCCGACCTTGCCACCATCGGCCCCAAGGTGGCCCGCCTGCTGGTGCACCACAATGCGCTGCGCCGCGGCATGGGGGAATCAGAGGTGAAGGCACAAGACCTGATCGCGCAGCTCGCCGAGATCGCGCCGCGCATCCTGCCCTTTTCGGATGCCGTGTGGGCGCTGCTCGACGACATGAAGCGCGAGGGCAAGCGCATCCTGTTCGAAGGTGCACAAGGCATCCTGCTCGACATCGACCATGGCACTTACCCTTATGTGACCTCCTCCAACACGGTGGCCGGCCAGGCCGCCGCGGGCTCAGGCCTCGGGCCGTCCTCCATCGGCTATGTGCTGGGCATCGCCAAAGCCTATACCACGCGCGTCGGCTCCGGTCCTTTCCCCACAGAGCAGGAGAATGAGATCGGCGAATACATCGGCCAGCGCGGCCGAGAGTTCGGCACGGTGACGGGCCGCAAGCGGCGCTGCGGCTGGTTCGACTCGGTGCTGGTGCGCCAGGCCATCAAGACGTCGGGCATCCATGGCATTGCCCTCACCAAACTCGACGTTCTCGACGGGCTCGAGGAGATCAGGGTTGGAGTCGGCTATGAGCTCGACGGCAAGAAATTCGACCGGCTGCCCGCCGCCGAGGAGGCGCAAAAGCGCGTCGTGCCGATTTACGAGAGCGTCGCGGGCTGGAAGGGCACCACCGCAGGCGCGCGCAGCTGGGCGCAGCTGCCGGCCCAGGCGATCAAATATGTGAAGTACCTCGAGGAATTAATCGAGTGCCCGGTGGCGCTGCTGTCCACCTCGCCGGAGCGCGAGGATACGATCCTGATGAAAGATCCCTTCGAGGATTGAGAGCCACCTTCTCCAAGTTTACGCCTCACCATGGCTGGGCATGACCCGGCCCTCTCTTTCTTCGCGCGAAGGGCCATGTGAGGGGAGAGTCTGCGCCCTCGCAAGGCGCCGCCCTTGATTTCGGTCAAGCTTCAGAAGTCGCGGCCTTCGACGAAGAAGCCATAGAGCGAGGTGAGGATCGAGGCATTGAGGATCGCGAAGAACGGCTGCAGCAGGAGCGAACCGGCGAGGACGGCAAGAAACAGTCCCAGCGTGCGGTCGATCAGGCTGAGCGCGCCGCTCAGGAGTGCCGCCGCCAGCACGCAGCCCAGCACGATTGCAAGATACAGTACTAACAGTCCGATGCATTGCCACATGTTGCCCGCGCTGGCGGCCCAGGCATCGCGGAAGCCGAAGGCGCGCTCGCCGAGGGCGATGGCCGGGAACCTGATCGAGAGCCGCACGGCGGCGCCGACGATCAGCACGATGGCCGGGAGCGCCAGCAACACGGCCGGCGGCGCCACGATCGCGATGGCCAGCAGCAGCGTCACGGGGATCGTGACCAGCACGATGAGAAGGAAGCCGAACAGCGCATAGGACAAGACATAGCCATCGAGGCGCAGGCCATGGCCGATCTCGTCGCGCAGGATGAAGCGCTGCCAGCTCACCGACATCGAGCTGGTCACGACCAAGACGATTGGCAGGATAGCGATCTGGACCGGCGTGACACGCGGAATCTCGCCCGGCGCCGTTTCTGGCGGAACGAAATAGACGTCGGCAAGGCCGCACAGCAGCAGTACCGGCAGCCAGGGAAGCGCGATACGCAGCGCGGCCTGCCGGAAGGTCCAGACCGAGTTCAGCGCGTGGGAAATCGCCTTGGTGGGTGAAAGCTTGCGCATGCTGCCCGTTCTTGTTGCGTGTGGAGGTAAACTAGACTGCCGGTCAGGCCGGGGTAAAGGGCAAAGCGGCGGCCTCAGGCAGCCGCCGTGCGCCGTGCCGCGCGCGGCTTGCGGGTCAACTGCTGCGCGAAGTTCCGCATGATGATGGCCGCCAGGCCGCTCAAGGGCGCGGGCCGCCCGAGCAGATAGCCCTGGGCGAGATCGCAGCCGATGTCGCGCAGCAGCGAGAGCTGGCGCTGGGTCTCGATTCCCTCGGCGGTGACCGTCATGCCCAGGCCGTGGCCCAGCTTCACGATGGCGCGCAGCACGTTCTTGGCGGAGGCTGAATGATCGAGCGCCGCCGCGAAGCTTCTGTCGATCTTGAGCTTGGAGAAGGGAAACTTGCACAGATAGGAGAGGCTGGAATAGCCGGTCCCGAAATCGTCGAGCGCCACGCCGACGCCCATGTCGCGCAAGCGGCGCAGCTGGCTCAGCACCAGTTCGCTGTCTGTCATCAGGGTGCCCTCGGTGATCTCCACCTCGAGCCGGTAGGCGGGCAGGGCATGGCGCTGCAGCGCGCGGCGCACACTGGCGATCAGCGTGCCGGTGTGGAATTGGGCCGGCGAGAGGTTGACGGCGGCGACAAGATGCGGCGGCCACTGCGCCGCGACCCGGCAGGCTTCCTCGATCGCCCATGCTCCGATGTCCACGATGAGACCGGCCTCTTCCGCAAGTGGAATGAATTCCGAAGGCGGAATGGGGCCGAGCTCCGAATCATGGAGCCTGATCAGCGCCTCGAAGCCGGTAAGCTCGCCGCCGTTCATGGCGTAGACCGGCTGGAAATCGAGGCGCAGCGCATCGCCGCTCACCGCTTCGCGGATCGCGCGCTGCAGCGCCGTTCGCCGTTCCGATGCCGCCGACATGCCGGGTGCGTAGAAGCCGTAGCCGGGTCTTTGCTGCCGCCGCGCCTCGGCGAGGGCGAGTTCGGCGTTGTTCACCAGCGCGCAGAAACGCTGGCCATCGGCCGGGGCCAGCGCAATGCCAGCATGGCAGGTGATCGCCGTGGCAAGACTGGCGAATGCCGGGCCGCTCGCAAGGCTGGCGCAGACCTCGCGGGCGAGGTTCAATGCCGCCATCGCGTCGCAGCTCCCGGGCAGCAGAATGGCGAAGCGCTCCTCGCTCCATTGCGCGGCCCGCGCGCCGACCGGCAGGCGCGTGGAGAGAGTTGTAATGGCTTCCTCGAGAGCGCGCCGAATGGCCTCGGGCTGCTCACTGCGGCTGGTCCAGGCGAGGCCGGTGAGTTCGCAGAGGATAATGGTCGCCTCAGCATTTTCATTTACGTGTTGCGAGGCTTCTGTCATCAGGGCCTTCCTGCCGAGGATTCCCCCGGGCCGCTTGTTCGCCCCGGCCCCCCGCGAGACGACGGCAGCCAGCGTGCCCGCGGCAAGGAGTGCGGCCGCAAACACCGTCTGCGCCACCGGCCCTGCTCCTGCCCAAATGCCCTGCGAAGCGGTCACAAAACCGGCGGACAAGCCAGTCAGTGCCGAGGAGGCCATGACCCACCCCGGGCGGGGAACATTGACACGAAGACGTGGCTTCCGGAATCGAACCGATTCTGTGCGCATTCCCAACTCCCGCATGGCGGAGATGCTGGTATGCGATGCCCTTAGGGAATGTATAGCGCTATGATTAACAACTTGAAATTGAAAAACATGGTTTATGGAGTCTAATCCGATGCGTCCTGACCGAACCCGCCGCCTCTTTTGCTTCGGATTTGTCGCGCTTGGCTGGGGGGCAGGTCCCGCGCTGGCAGGCCCCTATCTCGACTATGCCGAGGGTTTGGCCGCGCACCCGCCCCAGGGCGCGCATTACCGGCCTGACCTCGAGACGATGCTGGTGAGCCTGCTCAACGCCTATCGCGCGGAGAAGGGCAAGGCGCCGGTCGCCGCCGATGCCGCCTTCACGGACGCCGCCCGCGCCCATGCCGCTGACATGATGCTGAACAATTTCATGGGCCACAACTCGTCCACCGGCATGAGTTTCCAGGGCCGCATGGCGGCCTTCGCGGGCGATGTCACGAAATACCCCTCGCTCGGCGAGAATGCGGCGCGCGAAACGGCCGGAAAGGGATCGCTTGAGGAGAAGACACGCGCCCTGTTCCAGCAATGGGTGGAAAGTTCGCCCCATCGCAAGAACATGGTCAACCGCAGTTTCGCCTTCGTGTCGACGGGGGTGATCGAGAAGGGCGGCGGCATCTGGGCGGTGCAGATCTTCTTCGCCGCCCCGCGGGCCAAGGGAATTTTCCAGTAAGCTCCAGCGAACGTGGCCGGGGAGCTACGGCCATGATGCGTTTACAAGTGAGCGGGTTCTCACGCCGTCGGCGCCGGCAGTGTCTTGGGTGCGAGCAGGCGCTGGGAGGCGTTCTTTACCGCCCTCTGAACTTTCTCGAAGGCGCGCACCTCGATCTGGCGGATACGCTCGCGCGAGACGCCGAATTCCTGGCTCAGGTCTTCGAGCGTCGCCGGATCGTCCTGCAGGCGGCGCGCCTCGAAGACGCGGCGCTCGCGGTCGGTGAGCTTTTCCATCGCATCCTGCAGCAGGCCGTGACGCATCGACTGCTCTTCCGACTCGACGAGCATGTCTTCCTGGTTGTCTGAGTCATCAACCAGCCAGTCCTGCCATTCGCCCTCGCCATCCTCGCGGATGGTGGCGTTCAGCGAGGTGTCGCCGCCCAGACGGCGGTTCATCGAAATAACGTCCTCTTCGGTGACGCCGAGCTTCTTGGCGATCAATTCCACCTGGTCCGGGCGCAGGTCGCCGTCCTGCATAGCCTCGATCTGGCTCTTCACCTTGCGCAGGTTGAAGAACAGCTTCTTCTGGTTCGCCGTGGTGCCCATCTTCACGAGCGACCAGGAGCGCAGAACAAATTCTTGAATCGAGGCCTTGATCCACCACATAGCATATGTGGCAAGACGGAAGCCCTTGTCCGGCTCGAACTTCTTCACTGCCTGCATCAGGCCAACGTTGCCTTCGGAGATGACTTCTCCGATGGGCAGGCCATAGCCGCGGTAGCCCATGGCGATCTTGGCCACCAGGCGGAGGTGCGAGGTGATCAGCTTCTCGGCGGCGCGGGTGTCGCCGTGTTCCTTCCAGCGCTTGGCGAGCATGAATTCCTCGTCCGGCTGCAGCATCGGGAAATTGCGGATTTCCTGCAAATAGCGCTGCAGACCTGCCTCGCCCGAGGCGATTGCGGGAAGGGAAGTGGTCTTTGCCATGTTCAAAGCCTATCCTGTCTGAGACCTATTCTTATCCGGAAATTACGCAGAAAATAAGACACTGGAGCAGTTACAGATAGTCACGCTTACGTGTTGTTCAAGCGCAGCGCTTGGAGAAGATTGTCAAAATCTTCCGGTGCCGGGCTGTCGAAGCGCAACTGCTGGCCCGTCCGGGGGTGCTCGAATCCCAAGGTTGTGGCGTGAAGGGCTTGCCGATTCAAGGCGTTGAGCGCCTCTCCCGCGTCGTCCGGGAGCTTCCTCGCCGAGGTCCGGAAGCCCGACCCATAGACAGAATCTCCCAGCAGCGGGTGTCCGATGTGGGCCATATGGACGCGGATCTGGTGGGTTCGCCCAGTCTCCAGCACGCAGCGCACGAGGCTGGCCACCGGCGGCTGCCCCAGCACCTCCAGCACCTCATAATGGGTCACCGCCTCCCGGGCATTGGCGCCCTTCGATACGGCCATCTTCCGGCGGTTGGCGGTGGAGCGGTCAATTGCCGCTTCGATGCTGCCTTTGCGGCGCTCCGGCACGCCCCAGACGATGGCGAGGTAGCTCCGTTCCAGCCGCCCGTCCCGGCCATGCGCGGCGAACTGCTCCGACAGCCCGTGATGCGCGCGATCGTTCTTGGCCACCACCAGAAGGCCGCTCGTATCCTTGTCGAGGCGATGCACAATGCCCGGCCTCCTCACCCCGCCGATGCCCGACAGGCTGTCGCCGCAATGGGCGATCAGGGCGTTCACCAGCGTGCCGGTCTCGTTGCCGGCACCCGGGTGGACCACCAGTCCGGATGGCTTGTCGATCACGATCAGGTCCTTGTCCTCGAAGACAATGGGCAGCGCCATGTCCTCAGCCTGGGGCAGGGCGGGGGCGGCCGCGGGGAGGAGGACGGACAGCATGTCCCCCGGTTTCACCCGGTGGCGCGCTTCGGTCACCGGCGAGCCCTCGACACTGACCGCTCCATCCGCGATAAGGGCCTGAAACCGCGCCCGGCTCACGTCCGGAAAGGCGGCGGCCAGCGCCTTGTCGAGGCGGCCGGCCGGGGCGGAACTGGTTTCGAGGCGTCGTGAAGGCACTGACATGAGCGAATCCGATCCATTGCAGACTGGCGATGCCGCGCCAATGGAACTTCCGGCTGGCGCCCGCCTCATGCTGCGGGTGGTTTATATCATGGGCGTCATTCTGGTGCTGCTGTTCCTCGCGCTCATCGCCACCATCATCTGGAAGGCCAACACCAGGTCCGTTCCGCCGCCCGTGCCGCCGGTTCAGACGCTCGGGCTCGGCCTGCCGCAGGACACCGGCATCCGCTCCGCCACCCTGGACGGTGACCGCCTCGTTATCACCACGGCGCGCGAGGTGATCGTGGTCGACATCAGGAAAAACGCCATCCTCTCCCGCATCGAAGCAGGCCCCTGAGGGGCTGTCGATAGCTAATTAACTTGTCCGGTTTTGGTAGCACATCAAATGTCCGCTTCTTGTCTTTTGTTCTCCTGTGGGACTGTGGGCAAGGCGGAGCCTTGTCCACATTTCCACAGGTGTTGCGGCTGAGCGGATTTAA
>NZ_JADCDB010000011.1 GCF_020252395.1 Aestuariivirga sp. | reverse complement strand
GACGCTCAGAACACGTTCACGCAGATCTTGAGAATAGGCAACTCCCATCGCAGGTCTCCATGCCGAATCAACATGAACACTGAATCACCAAACAGGCCCTAAGAAAATCCGCGATTCCGCTAAGCGTGAAAATGCTCTAGGGAAAGCGCGGCGCCCATGCCCCAGAAAAGAACATCCAACATTCGCCCCAGCGCCCCGCTGCAACACCGGAACGGATCAGGGGTCCCTGACGGGAGCGCAGTTTCATCTTTCCCCGTAGAGGGCTGCTGCCTTGTCCTTGTTCACGAGGATGTGTTCTTCCGTCTCACGCCTCGCGCTGTCGATCTGATTGCACTTCAGGTACGTGATGATGCGCTCATGATACTCGATCGAGCGGCGGGTCATGAGTGTCGCCTTCATGAGGCGATAGCGCACGGGCAAGGAAATCTCGTTGACATAAACCATAACCTCGCTGATCGGCCGGTTCTCTGTATAAGAGATAATCCGATCGTGGAAGACCTGGTTCTCAGCAAAATAGGATTCAATATCGCCGGCCCGGAAGTGACTCTCCATGGTCCGGTTGCTGGACTCGAGATCGGCAATCAACGGATCGAGCGGATGCCCTGCGAGTGATGCCATCACAAGTCCTTCGAGGCTTGCCCGGAGGTCGTAAAGATTCAGCACGTCTTCGACGGAATAGGTCCTCACTCTGAAACCCCGCCGCTCCTGATACTCGACCAAGCCGTTCTGCAGCAGCATGCGGAGGCTTTCGCGGATCGGACCGCGGCTGGACCCGATCTCCTTCTCGATGTCCTGCTCGCGCAGCGCCTGGCCGGGCGCGAACTCCCCCGTGATGATGCGCCACCGCAGTAAATGCAAAAGATGATTCGACAAGGTTGTGGGCAACACGGTCGGAGGGCCCGAGGCATTGGCCTTTCTCCCTTCTTCGCCCGGCGACTGGATCCGAACCACCATGGGTTTCCTCTATTACATTCCTCTCACGGTTCCGACCTGACTGCCTCGACGATCCTTGTCAATGCTGGGTTCAGAACCTTTGATTCGAGGTTTATCGGCGGTAGCAGCATGAGGCAATCGGATTGCCGCCCGCCCCCGTAGACGAGAAGATTCTCGCGCAGCAAGCGGCGCTGTAAATTGGCACTCCGGCTGCCATCGGGGAGGCCGTCGCGATGGAATTGGATCGCGGCCTGGGCTCCGGCAACGCGAACCGCAGCGATGCCGGGCAGGCCCAGAAGCGCTGCGAGCGCAGTTTCCATGGCGGGCGCGACCACGCTGCTCACATGAGACAGCAGATTGTCCCGAACAATGACGTCGATGGTGGCGACGGCCATGGCGCAGGCTGCCGGATTTCCCTGGAAGGTGCTGGTGTGCATGCCCGGAGGCCAAGCTTTCAGGAACCGCTCCCCTGCCGCAACCGCCGACAAGGGAAGCCCGGAGGAGAGACCTTTGCCCATGACAACCATGTCCGGCTCGATCCCGGAGTGCTGGAAACCAAACCAGCGGCCGGTGCGGCCGAAGCCGTTCCAGATTTCGTCAAGCACCAGAGGTACGTCATGACGCGAGGCGAGATCCCTAACTCCCCTGAGGAAGTCCACGTTGGGGCCGATCACACCCGATACAGCTTGGATCGCCTCGATGACCACGGCCGCTGGCAGGCCATTCTCCCGCCGGAGGGCTGACAGGCGCACATCGAGCGCTGCGAGGCAGGCTTCCGCCGAAGCCGGCGCTTCCGGATAGGGAAGGAAATCAACAAGGCTGTTCAGGGTTGAAAACGGCGCCCGGATTCGTTCGGAATGGGTGACGGAGAGGGCGCCGATGGTCCGGCCGTGATAGCCGCCCTCGAAGGCGATCAGCCGCCTCCGGCCGGTTGCGAACTGCGCGGCCTTGATTGCGGCCTCCATCGCCTCCGCGCCCGAATTGGCAAGGTGAAAGCAATGAAGGTGAGCGGGCAGCAATCCGCACAGGCGATGATAGAGTTCAGCGCGGAACACCGAGGGAAGCCGTGTGCCGGTGTGGAGGATGCCCGAGTTCATCACGTCGCGCAGCGCTGCGAGGTGGGCCGGATGCGCATGACCGAGATTGGTCGTGGCCGAGCCGCAGACGAGGTCAAGATAGCGCCGGCCATCCGCGTCGAGGAGCCAGGGTCCATCGCCCCGCACGAACACGGGCGGGTCCGGCACGAGGCGAAAGGTATTGCAAGCCGTGCTCTCGCAAGCCCGCGTGATGGAGAGTGCCGATGGCGGATCGAGCCTCATGAGGTTTGTGCCAGTACGGTAGCCGCAAGGTCGGGCACATGAACGCGCAGCTTTTCGCCGCCAGCGGGAACGGGCGCTCCGCGCGGACTCTCTGCCTCGATCCGCGAACCATCCGCCGCTCGCAGGTCAAGCCGAACAGACCCTCCGGCAAATACGGTATCCTCGACGGTGAATAAAGCACCTTCGGCAGATGGCATGATTGCTTCCGGCCGCACCGCAACGCTGACCCTGGAGCCTTGGGCGCGGGCCTCCGCCGCATGGGCCCTGATGCGCCCGAGCGATCCCGTCTCAACTTCAAGGGCTCGCCCATCGAAATTCCCTGCCCTGCCCTCCACCACATTGCAGCGGCCGATAAAGCGCGCGACGAATTCCGTCGCGGGGCGATCGTAGATCTCGCGCGGTGTGCCCGTCTGTTCGATGCGGCCGTCGCGCATCACGGCGATGCGGTCGCTCATGGTCAGCGCCTCTTCTTGGTCATGGGTGACGGCGATGAAGGTCAGTCCCACATCCCTGTGCATGCGCTTGAGTTCGCCTTGCAACTGGCGGCGCAGATTGGCGTCCAGCGCGCCAAGCGGCTCGTCCAGCAGGAGGACGCCTGGTTCGAGGATCAGCGCGCGCGCCAGCGCCACGCGCTGCCGTTGACCGCCCGACAGCTGCCCGGGAAAGCGCCCGCCATATTCGGCAAGCCCGATGCGCGACAGCCAGTCGGCAGAGGCCCTGTCGCGCTCGGCCCGCGCCAAGCCGCGCATCTTGAGCCCGTAGCCGATATTGTCACTGACACTTTTGTGCGGGAACAACGCATAATCCTGAAACATGATCGAGATGTCCCTGCGGTTCGGCAGCAGCGCCGTTACGTCGGCTTCTCCGACGCTGATCCGGCCCTGCGACACGCGCTCCAGACCGGCGATCATGCGCAGCAAAGTGGTCTTGCCACAACCCGAGGGACCAAGCAGCGTCAGGAACTCGCCGGGCGCAACGGAAAGATCGAGCGGTTTGACCGCCTCAACCTCGCCGAACTGCTTGCCGACAGCGCGAAGCTCCACCGATTTTGCACGCATGATCTACCTCACATCCTTGCGCATGAACAGCGCCTGCGCCGCGATGCCGAGCGTCATCGAAAACAGAAACACCATCGTACCCAGCGCATTGATCGTCGGGTCGAAACCCGTCACCAGCGTCGTCCAGATCTTGATCGGAAGGGTGATCGAGAAATTTGTGAGGAAATAAGCGATGACGAACTCGTCGAAGGCGAATGTAAAGGTCAGGATGAGGGTGGCCAGAAGCGCGAAGCGGCATGCGGGCAACACCACATCGGCGATGGCGCGGAGCGGCGAGGCGCCGAGAGCCCAGGCGGCCTCCTCGTGACTTTTCGGAATCTGGGCGATGCGGTTTCGCAGGTTGAGCACCGCGAGAGGCAGCACATAGAGAACCTGCCCGATCCACACCAGCCACAGCGAAGGCTGAATGCCAAGCTTAGCAAAATAGAGCCTGAGCGAAATGCCGACCAGCAGCAAGGGCACCGCAAGCGGAGCCAACACGAAGAGCGTGATCAGCATCTTGCCGGGAATGCGCGCATTGACCAGCGAATAGGCACAGGCGAAACCGATGGCAGTTGCCGTGACCGCTACGGCCGAGGCGAGAAGGACGCTGTTGAGGAAGCCTTCGCTATACTGTCCGTCAGTAAAGACCCGCACATACCACTCGGCCGTGCCATCGCTGAAGGGAAGCGTCTGAAAGCGGCTCGAGGAGAAAGAGAAGATCGCCATCACCACGATGGGCAGGTAGATAATTGCCACAACCGCTGCAAAGAGCAGGGCGAGAAGGCGAGTGCTCAGGGTTGCCGTTGTCATGGCCTATCCCTGCAGGCGAACGCTGCGCACGACCAGCAGAAGCGGGGTGCAGGCGGCGAGAATGAGCAACACCAGAATGGATGCGAAGGTCGCGGCCGTGGGCAGATCATAGGTGCCCTTGAGGACCGATAGCATCACCTGGGCCAAGACGGGCTTGAAGCCGCCGCCGAGCAGTGCCGGAACGGCATAGTCGCCCACCGCGATGATGAATGTCAGCACGGCGCCGATCATCCAGCCGGGCAAGCTCAGCGGCAGGATCACCTCGCGGAACGCACTCCACCCGCTTCCACCCAGAACGGTGTTGGCCTCGATGAGACGCCGGTCGATGGTAATCATCACCGAATAGATCATCAGGGTAATCAGCATGATGCTGAACAGCGAAAGACCGAATATCGAGGCTGCCATCGTATACAGGAAGCCGAGGGAGACGGTCAGCCCCGTGATCTCGCCCGCGAGCCAGGCAATGACGCCCGTGTCCGATAGCACGAGCTGCCAGGAAAAGGCGCGGATGGTGAAGCTCGTCCAGAACGGAGCAACAAGAACGAAGAGGCAGACCGCGCGCCAGGCAGGCGCCACGACGAAGGCTAGGAAGTAGGCGGCGGGAAAGGCGATCAGGCTGGAGACCACGACCACCGACAGGCCAAGGATCAGCGTGCGTGACAGCGCATCGACCAGGCGGGCCTCGGCGAAGAAGGTCCGGTAGTTGTCAAGCGTGAAGCCCTGATGCGCATCGCTGCTGAAGCTAAGGCCGATTGTGTAGAGAATCGGCACAGCGAAGAAGCCGGCCATCAGCAGGATTGCCGGAAGGATACCCGCCCAGGGGTTCGAGACGGGTGAGCCGGAGGCGGTCTTCATCGCGCCCAGGTTACGAACAGCGCCCGCATCATGGCGCCGTCGATACAGGTCGTCTTGAGAGGAATCGACATGAGCCACGTACGGTCGGAGCCGATCTTTCCAATATCGCGCAGGTCCTCCACAAACGGCACATTGCGATTGAACACCGCATGATGGGTGACGAACTCATGAACATAGACATGGCGCGACGGCATTTCCCGCGCGACATAGTCCTGCGGGAAATCGAGCACCAGCGCCTTGGGCTTCCGGTCAAGCAGCCACTCGGCGGCGGCGGGCTCGAGGTTTGGGGCCGCAAGATGCCACTGGCGGCTCTCGTAGCCCATCCGGTTGGTCAAGTCGGAGCGTAGCACCACCATGTCGCCCTCGCGGATCGCCCCGGCGCGCGCGGAGATGAGTTCCGGGGTGAAGCGCGTCGGCAGCGGAAGGCCAGAAAGGTCGATGATCTTCGCCTCGCCATTGAACACGTCCAGACCCTGGTTGGGCAATTGCTGGATGGTCAGGCCGTCGCGGCGCATGTGGCGGGGGGCATCGCAATGCGTGAATCCATGGCCTCGAATAGTGAAGTGAATGTCCTCGCTATCCTCGCCGTCGGCGAAGGAATGTCCGTCGTCCACATCGATGTACCAGCGCCAGTGGTTGAACAGTGGCGTTGAGACATCGAGCAGCTCCGGTTCGTCCGCCGGCCATTGCGTCCATGCGACAGGGCGCACAGGCGAAAGGGTCGCGCGGGGAATGGCAAGCGGCAGCGAGGCGAAGAATACTTCGTCCTGCTCGAGGGCAGGAAGATTCTCTGCATTCTCCGTCAGCAGCAGGCCATGGGCATGGAGCGCGCTGCGGAAATGCATGTTAGGGTTTGGAACATAGCCGTCGGACAGCGGCCGCCGCGGCGTGAGTTCATCGCAGGGAATGTCGGTGACGACATGGCGGAAGCCTGCGGCGGCAATCAAGGACGCGGCCAATGGATCGATCTGCGGCGCTGACCGCCAATAAGTAATGTGACTGTTTTTCACGCGCGCCGAATGCCCAGTGCGCAGGATGAGGATACGCCGCCGCGGGCCTGCCGCGGACTGCGCCAGCAGGGCCCTCACATGCTCCGCATTGACATGCGCTAGCCCTGAGACGTCCACGATCCGCGCCACCGCCGCGAAGCAGTCGAGAGGATAGTCATCAAGCCGGGCCGCGCCCCGTATCATCCAGCCTGGGGAGGACACGAAGGAGAAGCCCGGCCCGCGCCATTTCAACCCGAATTCCTGGAACTCGTCTCCACGTGCCGGATCCTGGCTGACGAAGGGATGGCTTTGCCAGTGGAAATGCGGCTCGATGAGAGCGGAACAGTCGATGATCGCCATGAAACACCCGTGAAGCGATGGCCAAACGAAAGAGAGGCTCCGGCGCCCGGTGTGGGCGCCGGAGCAGTCTTGGGCAATAGCCGAAGTCAGCTGTTCTTGAAGTTCTCCCAGGCCGCCAGCCACTCCTTGTCGTTGTCGGGCTTCTTGCGTGGGCTGAGATTGGCCATAAACACCTTGTCGAACTTGTCCAGGTCCGCGAGGTTCAAGAGTTCCCGCTTGTCGGCGGGAAGCACCTCGGCGGCCCTCCTGTTCGGCACCATGCTGTAATAGGTCTTGGCGACCGCCAGCTTGGACTGGAAAACGGGGCCAGTAATGTATTGCATGAACTTGACGGCATTCTCAGGGCGAGTCGTGTTCTTTGCGATGCAGGGCGCCTGGTCCCAGGTGACGCCGCCTTCCTTCGGCACCACCGCCTTGAAGGGCAGTCCGGAGTCATACATGCCCGCCTGCACCCACTCGCCCGCGATGGCGAGATCATAGCTGCCGCCGGCCATCGCCTGCTGCACCTGGCTGGTATTGCCTACCATTCCGACCTGCGGCCTCAGAGTCTTCATCGAGCCGGCGAGCTTGCCGAAAGCGGTGGCGTCGAGATCATAGGGGTTGGCGTTGCCGTTGTATTTTGAGATGCAGCCCATGTTCGGCAAGTACCAGTCGAACAGCGCCACCCGGCCCTTGACCTTCTCGTCGAACAGAAGCGCCCAGCTCGAGGCGTCCGCTTCGCTGAACTTCTCGTGATTGTAGGTGATGCCATAATAGCCGAAGCGGTTGACGATGGCGTAGCGCTTGCCGTCGACGATCGTCGGGCCCCAGCTGGCGATGATCGGAAAATAGTCCTGAAGTGGATAGTCTGCGTCATTCAGTTCCATCAGGATGCCATCCCGCGCCGCCTGCGGAATGAAGGCGGAGGTCGGCGTCATGATGTCGAATGTCCCGGGGGCTGAGGTCTTGACGAGTGCGACCATCTCCTCGTCGGAACCGTCATGGATCTTAAGATTGACCTTGATGCCCGTCTCCTTCTCGAAGGGTTCAAGCATGCCCGGCTCTTCATAGCCACCGAAAGCCAGTACGTTGACCTCTCCCGCCGCATGGGCGCGCGGGACCCAGAGCCACGGCGTGGCGAGCGCCGTTCCTGCTCCAGCGGCCGCCTTGAGGACGCTGCGCCTATGAAGGCGCACTGAGTCCAATCGAATGATACCCGTCATCTCTTCCTCCCTTGTGGAAGCGGCGCTGCTGCCGCTCTGATAACATTAGAACAACTCTTCATGTCTATTGTCAACAATTGACAGGAAACACCGCGCACGTTTATTGTGCACGTGCGCAGCGTCGCTTGACGCAGCCGTCCGCGAAACGAAGACGTGAAACTGATATGACGAATGCAGACCTGCTCAAGACAGCCATTCACGCGCCTTCTTCCGGCTTCGGCGTGTCGGTGCGCCTATCTCCCACCCTATCGCTCGCGGAGGAAATAGACAGGGCACGCAGCGAGGGGCAATCCGTCCTCTCGCTCAGTACGCCGACTTTTCCCGAGATCACGGAGGCCAATGCGCTCGACTTTCCTTTCAGCAACAAGCTCACACCTGCCGAAGGCCTCGCCCCACTTCGCAACGCAGCCCGGGAGCGGTTCTTCGGCCGGTGGGCCCTACCTGATCATCACCTTTTCATCAGCGCCGGCGCCAAGATCGCGGAGTTCGCGGCCATGCGCGCCCTTCTGCCAGAGCAATCAACCGTCCTGATCGTCGGACCGGCGTGGCCCAGCTATGACGACATTGTGCGGATGGCGGGCCACCGCCCAGTCATGCTGCAACTGGATTCCGCGGACAACTTCACTATCAGGTCGGGCGCGGTGGCCGAGGCTTTCGCGGCAACCGGTGCAGCGGCCATGATCCTGTCGAACCCATGCAACCCGACCGGACGGGTGCATACGGGGGAGGAACTGGCCATCCTGCTGGACCAAGCCGAAGGCCACGGGGCGTTCCTCATGGTGGATGAAAGCTTCTCCAACGTAATGTTCGATTCCACCGCTTGGCGGGGCGCCGTGACACGGCCATCGGAACTTCTGCTACTCTTCAATTCCTTCTCCAAGAACTATCACCTGCAGGGTCTGCGCGTCGGCGTTTGCATGGCGCATGAACGGGTCTACAAGCAGGTCGTCGCCGCGCATCAGACGCTGATGAGTTCCGCGCCGAGCCTCAGCCAGGCTGCCGCACTCGCGACACTGCGCCATATGGAAAGCATTCCGGCGTCGAGCCACTACCGCGCCGCGCGGGCCATCGCGATCGAGATCGTCGAGAGGAACGGCTGGCGGTGCTCGCCGAACCAAGGCACCTTCTACATCTTCCCGAAGCTGCCGCAAGCCGAGCAGACGCTCGCCCGCATGCGGGCCGAGGGGCTCTTCCCGCTTCGCGGCGACGCCTTCGGCGCGCGTTACGGTGACCATTTCCGCTTCTGCTTTGGCCGCCCCGAGGAAGAGATGGTGGAAATCCGCCGCCGCCTCGCGCGTGCCGGCCTTCTGGGGCAGCGCTGATGCCGGAGGTGATTTCGCCCAATTCGGGCCTGCCGGCCGGCGCCTGGTCGCCGACGCCGGAGGCGGAGATCACGGCCCGTCTCGCATCCCTGCCCCGTGGCCTCGCAATCCTGGCAGACGCAAAGGAAAGGCGCCAGAGGCTGGAAAGCCTGGCAAAGGTGATCGCTGCCGAGAAGGATGAGTTTGCTTCGCTGATCGTCGCGGAAGTTGGCAAGACTCCCGCCGAAGCGGCCGACGAGTTCGATTACGCCATCAGTTTCATCACCTTCGCGGCGCAGTCGGCGGACACGCTGGAGTCACTGTCGGAGCGACGGGGGGAACGCGTCATAAAGGCCGTGCCTGCAGGCCCTGCCCTGCTGATTACCCCGTTCAACGATCCTCTTGCCGGAATCACCCGCAAGATCGCCCCGGCACTGGCCTGCGGCTGCCCGGCGATCGTCAAACCATCCTCGCTGGCGCACCTCACCGCTGCAAAGCTGTTCGCGTGCATCGACAAGGCCGGGCTGGGCGATGTGCTCGGCCTCGCCAACCACACAGACCGCGCCGTACTCGACCGGCTCATACGCGATCCAGTATTCCGTGTCCTGAGCTTCACCGGGTCGACCGCCACCGGGACCGCACTCGCCACGGCCGCCGCCGGAAGCCTCAAGCGCCTTGTCCTCGAACTGGGCGGCAACAATCCGTTTCTGGTCATCGATGGGGCGGACGTACCACAGGCCGCGGCCGATGCGGTGGCCCGCAAACTGCGCGCCGCCGGACAGGCCTGCTCGGCGCAGAACCGGATCTATGTGGTCGACAGCCTTCATGCTGCATTCCGGGATGCCTTGTTCGCGCGCTTGTCGCAGGTCACCTACGGCGCATCAGACTCGGGCGTCGTCATGGGACCGGTACGCACCCTCCAGGCGGTGGAGGCGCTTCGCGCACTGGCCGCTGAGAGCGGACGGTCCGGCGCGGTGCACAGCTTCGGGACGCCCCGCTCCGCAGAGGCGGCCTGCGCCTTTCCGCCTACAGTCGTGGAGAACGATACCGCGCTCCGCAGCCACGAAGCCTTCGGGCCCCTAATGTCGGTCACATCCGTGCCTGACCGGGCATCGGCCTTCGCGATCGCGGCAGGGGAAACACAAGCACTTGCCTGCTACGTCTATGGCGATCCGCGCCCGGAGGAGATCGCCATGCTGCGGTTCGGCTCGGTCGGCATCAACACCACCCGGATCCAAGGACCCGATGTACCGACTGGAGGATTCGGTACGGCGGGCATCGGCCGCGAAGGCGGGCGTTGGGGCCTGGAGGAGTTCATCACCACCGTGAACCAGCGGTGGGCTAAAGCGGAGTGAAACACGTGAGAGAATTGATCGTCACCGCCAACGCGCCCGCGTCCAGCTCCCCGGTCTCGGTTGCAACACGGGGCAACGGGATGGTTTTCGTCTCCGGGCAGATGCCGCGCGACCCCGCCAGCGGCCGCATCGTGGAAGGCGGAGAGGCGCAGGCGCGGCTGTCGATGCAGCATTGCCTCGAGATCCTGAAGTCGGCGGGCTCAGGACCTTCGAAGGTCATGATGACCTGGGTCTATGTCACCGACCTGTCAATCAAGCCCGCCATCAACATGGTCTTCCGCGAAACCTTTGGCGATCAGCCGCCGGCGCGCAATCTCGTCGAGGTGCGCGACATCGGCGAGGGCGCACTGGTCGAGATCTCCCTCATCGCGCTCGCCTGAAGGCAAGCGCCAGAATGTCCACGGCCCGATCGATCTCGCTGTCGCTCACGGTGAGCGGCGGCACGAGGCCGATGACATGGCCATGTGTGCCGCATTCCCAGGTGATCAGACCGTTGGCCAGCGCCGAGGCGCGGATTGCCCACGTCAGCGCCTGATCAGGATCGCCCGCGGCATCGGTGACGGCCACGCCAATCATCGCGCCCGTGCCGGAGATGCCGCCGAAGCCCGGCAGATGTGCAGCCTCCGCCTCGATCGCCGCGCGCATGCGCTCTCCGGCGGCCAGCGCCCGCGCCGGATAGCCATGAGCGAGGAGCTCTTCCAGGACAGCCAGTGATGCTGCTGCAGACAAGGGATGCATCTGGAAGGTTGAGGACTGCACCCCAGGCCTCCAGCCCTGCAATATGTCCCGGCGGCCTGCGAGAATGGCGCCGGGAATGCCGCCGCTCGCCGCCTTTCCGAGCACGAGCAGGTCAGGAACGATGCCGGTCGATGAGGCTTCGCCGCTCGACTCAAAGCCGAACAGGCGCCCCGTGCGGCCATAGCCGGTGAACACCTCATCCATGATCAGCAGTGTTCCTGCCGCTTCCGTGGCCTGGCGAACAGAGCGGAGCCATCCCGGTGCGGGAACACGCATGCCGGCCGTCGCCTGCACCGGTTCCGCGATCACCGCCGCAACATCGCCACGCGCCAGTTCCTCGCCGAGCCGCACCGTCAGCTGGCCGATGTCCTCAGGCGTCAGGGGATAGGGCAGATGAGTGGTGTCCGGTACGAGTGTCCCCAGCACGGCATTGCTGCCCCTTGCATGTGAGAGCGCGAGCGAGCCAAGCGTTCTGCCATGATAGGCCCCCTCGAAGGAGATGAAGCGGCGGCGCCCGGTTGCGTGGATCGCCGCCTTGAGTGCGGCCTCCACCGCTTCCGTGCCGTTGGTCACGGGATGAAAGACACCGAGTTCCGGCGGCAACACGGAGGCCAGCCGCTCCATCAGCCTGATCTGCACCGGCGCATGAAAATGCGGCCCCAGATGGGTGACACCGGAGTCGAGTTGTTCACGGATCGAGCGCATCACGGCGGGGTGGCTGTGGCCAAGCACCGTCGTGCCGGAACCGCAGGCGAAATCGAGATAATGCCTGCCCTCCGTATCGGTCAGCCAGGTTCCAGAACCTGCCGCGAACAGCGGCGGCGTTCTGCTGAGGGCGAAGGATTTCGTGCCGCTCGAAAGATGCCGTCCTAGCGACTGATGCAGGCGATGCGTCTTACCTGCCGCCGCTGGCACCGTGAACAGCCGTCCTAGCCCAGGCTTGCAGGGCTCGATGCCCGCAAGGCGGCAGGCATGCCAAACCAGTGCTGCCGTGGCCGGCACAGCCGGCTTTCCGGCCGCCGATTCGAGGCCTGGCAACATGCCGGCTGTGCGGATGCCGCAACCGAACAGGGCGATGGCCTCTGCCTCTCCACGGTCTGCCTTGCGGGCCAGATCGCCCCACACGCGCGCGTCCTGCGAGGCGATCTCATGCTCATCCGAGAGGCTTTGGCGTTCGATGGCCACGACGTCGAAGCCGTGCGCCTCGAGAAAGGCGACGCCCGCATCCGTCACTTCCCGGTCATAGGGAGAGGTAACCGCGATGCGCCGGGCGTTGATGTGCCTCAGCGCGGCCACCATGGCGGTGGCGGGCGTTGTGGCGTGTGGGGCGCCAGCGGCCTCGGCCAGGGCCGCGGCCTGCGCTTCATCGCCGCCGGGGCCCTTGATGAAGGAACCCGCATGATCGCCCAGCGCCACGACATCGGGCCGCACGGGCCGCATGAGCCGGGCCGCCGCGATCATCGGCCCGAGTTCCGCGGAGGCAAGAAAAGTTTCCCGGTCAAGGCCGTGCCCCTCCAGGGTTCCGGGATAGCGTGTGGTGAGCCAGGAGACGCCGGGCGGCAGATAGGCCCAGAACTCATCGTCGTTCAGCCCGTCATTGGGCCAGATGAAAGCGATCCGTTGCGGCCTCTTCACTCTCAGCTCCTCCTCAGTGCCCTAGGATGTTGTCGAGGAACTGCCGCAGCCGGGGATGCGACGGATTGTCGAAAAACTCACGCGGCGGCGCACCCGCAACGATACGGCCCTTGTCCATGAAGACGATGCGGTCGGCGGCACGCCGCGCGAAACCCATTTCGTGGGTCACCACAATCATGCTCATGCCCTGCTGGCCCAGTTCGAGCATCACGTCGAGCACCTCCTTGATCATCTCGGGGTCGAGTGCGGATGTGGGCTCGTCGAACAGCATAAGCACGGGCTCCATCGCCAGCGCACGCGCAATGGCCACGCGCTGCTGCTGTCCGCCCGAGAGCTGCGATGGAAGCTTGTGGGCCTGGTCGGCAAGCTTCACCCGCTCGAGCAGCGCAATGGCCCTGTCCGCAGCTTCCGCGCGCCCCATGCCCTTCAGGCGCCGAGGGCCAATGGTGATGTTGTCAATCACCGGAAGATGCGGAAACAGGTTGAACTGCTGGAACACCATGCCGACCCGCCGCCTGAGCGCGATCAGTTCAGCGCCGCCCGCTCCCACCTTCTGGCCCTCGATGGTGACCAAGCCGGATTCCGGCTCCTCGAGACGGTTGATGCAACGGATGAGCGTGGACTTTCCGGAACCAGACGGTCCGCAGACGACGAGCTTCTCTCCGCGGCGCAGGTCGAGGTCGACGGCGTCCAGTGCCTTGAATGCCCCATAGCTCTTGGTGATGCCTCTCATGACAAGAAGCGCATTCGGATCAGTGTGCAAGGCGGCGCTCCAGGGCTCTCGACAGAGCGGACAGGCATCCCACGATGACGAGGTAGAGGATCGCCATCTGGATGATCACTTCGGCCACAATGAAGGTTTCGAAGATCAATCCGTGGCCGACGTGACTGATCTCGTTCACTGAAATGACCGAAAGCAGGGCCGATGCCTTGATCACATTCGCGAGCTCGTTGGTGAGCGGCGGGAGGATGCGTTTCAGCGCCTGCGGAAACAGGATTTCGAGATAGGCCCGCCAGACCGAAAACCCGAGTGCCAGGGCAGCCTCCTTTTGGCCGCGGCCAAGACTCTCGATGGATGAGCGTACGATGTCGACGGCATAGACCGCACCCACCACCGTCAGCGCGGCAACCCCCGTCCAGAAGCCGTTGAAGGTAAGGCCGATTGCCGGAAGCGCAAAATAAACAAAGGCGATGACCACCAGGGGCGGAACACCGCGCACGGCCTCGACCAGCACAGAGACCGCGAAACGCGCCGGCCATGGCCCGATCATGCGGGCGATGGCGAGCGGCGGCGCGATCACGCAGGCGAAGGCCAGTGAAAGCACGCTGATTTCCACCGTAACGACCGCTGCCTTGAGCAAGGGCGGCATCACCTCAAGAAACGACGTCAAGCTCACGCTCATCGCTGCTCCGCCAGCCCGCCGGACGCCGAGAAGCGCTTCTCGATGCGCCGGGCGATCATGACGAGCGTGTAGACGAAAACGAAGTACCAGAAGCCTTCGACGATGAGGACTTCGACGAAGCGGAAATTGGCCGAAATGATAGCCTCTGATGCCTTGTGCAACTCATAGAGCGTGATGACCGAGAGGACGGAGGACGCCTTGATGAGTTGCGAGAGTTCGTTCATCACCGGCCCCGCCATTCGGCGTGCCGCCTGAGGCAGGATGAAGGTCAGAAGCGACTGCGAACGGTTGAACCCGATCGCCGCCGCGGCCTCCCACTGGCCCCGCGACACGGAATTGACGCCTGCGCGGGCAATTTCGATCTGATAGCCCGCTGAATTGAACACCAGCGCCAGCACACCCATCCAGAACAGCGGGAGCTTCAGCCCGGTCATAGGAAGTAGGAAATAGACGGCGAAGATCTGGATCAGGATTGGCGTGCCGCGCACCACGAACACGTAGAGATCGAGAATGCGGGCTGCAAGAGACTGGTCCCTCAGCGTGGCCCGCAGCGTGCCGAGACCGAGGCCGATCGGCGTTGCGATCAGCAGCGCCGTCAGAGACAGAGCAATGGTCAGTCCCAGTGGCGGGATAAGCCGCACCAGGACATCGAACATGAATACCGGATCCATCTCTCTGCTCGCTGATCAGCCAGTCCCCGCCGCATGGCGGCGGCGGGGCAAAGATACTGATCTTACCAGGCCGGAGCCTTGTCCGGCAGGGCCTCGACGAAGGACTGGCCGAACCATTTCATCTGAAGGTCCTTGAGCAGGCCATTCTTCTTCGATTCGAGGATGAAGGCGTCGAAGGCCGCGCGCAGGTCTTCGTCTTCCTTGCGGAAGGCCGCCGCCGTCCACTCGCCGCCGAACTTGCCGTCGCAGTTCCACGACATGGCCTTGAGATCGGGGTTAGCCTTCTGGCCTTCCAGAAGCGATACGATGGTGGAGGCATAGCCCGCGATGCGGCCGGACTTCATGGCCTCATAGGCAAGCGCGTCGTTGTCGAAGGTCTGGATCTCGCCGTCGAAGGCGATGCCCGCGGCCGCGGCGCAGTCCTGCAGCATCTTGATCTGCGGCGTGCCGGTGCCGGCGGCGACGGCCTTGCCGTCGAGGCCCTTGAAGTCGGCGGGCCCGCCCTCCTTCTTCATCATGAGGCCGGATGCGGCATCCATATAGGGTACCGAGAAATTGACCTTCTCGAAGCGCTTCTGCGTAGCGGTCATGCCGCCCTGGATCATGTCGAAGTCGCCATTGTAGAGCGACTGGATCACAGTGGACCAGTTGGTGTCGACGGGCACGGCCTTGACGCCGAGCGACTTGGCGAAGGCATCGGCCAGGTCGATGTCATAGCCGACGATGTTGTTGTTTTCGTCGCGGAACTCGAAAGGCCTGTACTGCGCTTCGAGACCATATTTGATTTCACCCTTGGCCTTGATATCGTCGAGCTTTCCGGCCGAGGCCGGAGCGGCGATCGATAGCGCCAGGCCGGCGGCGATCGCGAGTGACCATAGCAACTTCATCTTTCACTCCCTTCAGGGGTTACGTTCATTGTGTCCCAGACTTCTTGCTTGTTCTTCGATCCGGCCGAAGTCTGGCCGCGGCCGGCGAAGCTCGTCATCCTGCTCGAACAGCGCCTCGAGCGTCACCGCGGCATCCGCGAGGAACGCATCATGATGCAGGCGCCCGACGATCTGGATGCCGAAGGGAAGGCCGTCACTGCCCTTGCCGCAGGGAATGACCACTGCGGGGTTGCCCATCAGCGTCACACCATAGGCAATCGCCTCCCAGCGCAGGTAGTTCGCCATCTTCTGGCCGTTGATTTCTTTCGGCCACTCCGCCTCGTGCAGGAAAGGCGATACTGAGGCGGCCGGGGTCACGAGCAGATCCCAGTCCTCGAAGAAGGCCTGGCTGCGGCGATGGATCCGGGAATGTTCGCCGATTGCCCAGGCGACCTCGCCAATCCCCACCTTCAGCCCGCGTTCGACCTCGAACTGCACGTTGGGCGCCAGAGCGCTCTTATCCCGGTCGTAAATCTCCTTGAAGTCATGGACAAACTCGAGGCTGCGCATCGCCGCCAGAACCCTGTCGACAGTGGCAAGATCGGGGCACGCGTCGCCGATGGTCCGGAAACAGTCACCAAAGCGCGCAAGCTTGGCGCGGAAGTCACGCCGCACGCCATTATCCACCGGGGCAAAGCCGAGATCCTCCGAGACCGCGACCATCAGCCTCGAAAGGTCCACGGGCCGCGCGGTCCCGTCCCATTTCGGATCACGCGCGAAGCTCAGCGGATCGAAGCTTTCCTGGCTCGCCATGGCGGCAAGCAGCAGGCGCGCGTCCTTCGCCTCCCGTCCCATCGGCCCCTCGACGTTGAAGGGCGAGAAGCCAAAGGCGCGGCGCTCATTGGCGACTGTTCCCGCCGAGGGTCGAATTCCCGTGATGCCGTTGAAGGACGCCGGGGTGCGCAGGCTGCCTGCGAAGTCTGAGCCCATGGCAAGGGGAACCAGTCCCGCCGCCAGCGCAACCGCCGTTCCTCCTGACGAGCCCGCCGACGTGTAGCGCACGTCATGCGGATTACACGTCGTCCCCCATAAAGGATTGGAGCTCGTCGCGCCAAAGCCGAGCTCGGGAATATTGGTTTTGCCGGCAACGATGGCGCCCTGGCGCTTCAGCCTTGCCACGATGAACTCGTCTTCCGGCGGGACATTCGTCTTGTAGAGATGCGAGCCATAGGTCGTGGCGAGGCCCGCCACATCGTTCATGTCCTTGATGCCGATCGGCAGCCCGTGCAAGGGGCCTAGTTCGTCACCCCGCATCACCGCCTCTTCCGCTGCCCGGGCTTCGCGGAGCGCCTGCTCAGGACGCATGTCGCAGAAGGCCACCAGCAGCGGATTGAGCCTTTCGATCCGCTCCAGGCAATGGCGCATCAATTCGACCGGCGAGAGCTTGCGGGCTCCGATGAGCCGTCGGAGTTCAATGGCCGAGAGTTCATGAATTTCAGACATGACCTTCAGATTGTTTAAACGCCGGTCGATTGTTGATTGTTAACAATTCGGATGTCAAGAGGAAAGCGCTTAAGGCCACTGTATCAACCCATCCGGCAGCTGCAGGGGTCGCGTGGATCAGCGATTCAGCGAAATCCAGGCTGGGTCAGCGAGTATGGTGATGGGAACGGCGGCGATCCGTCCGGAGACCATCAGGCCGGCTCGGGGATTCGCTGGCCCGCATGACTGGTGCATCCAGTGATAGTGTCCCACGGCGTGGTGTAAGAGCGCCGGCCTTCGAAGAGGTCCGAGCTTGATCAGGCGGCCATGGCGGGCAGCCTGACGTTTGTATTCCCGGTGATGCGGGCGAGCGTTTCAAGTGACATGTAAGGCCGGGCCACGGCCCATTCGTCATTGGTCTCCAGCATTCAGTGCGCCGGCCAGCCGGACGATGGCCTCGTCGTTGGGAAAGATGCCGATGACGTCGGCTCGCCGCTTCACCTCGCGGTTCACCCGCTCAAGCGGGTTTGCCGACGCGATCTGTGGCCAGTGCTCGCGTGGGAAGGACATGCAGGCCAGCACATCGTCGCGGGAGGCGTCCATCAGGGCGCCGGGCT
>NZ_JADCDB010000010.1 GCF_020252395.1 Aestuariivirga sp. | reverse complement strand
CTTAAATCCGCTCAGCCGCAACACCTGTGGAAATGTGGACAAGGCTCCGCCTTGCCCACAGTCCCACAGGAGAACAAAAGACAAGAAGCGGACATTTGATGTGCTACCAAAACCGGACAAGTTAATTAGCTATCGACAGGCCGGCGGGGCGGGTCCTTCAGCGGATCGCGGGGAACACCAGCTCCGGCCTGTAGCGCGTGAAGCTCTCGAGCTTCTGCGCGTTGCATTCCTTTTGCCAGCGGCTGCCCTGAACGACACCCGATACGCAACGGTACTTCTGGCGATAGGCATCGGTCGCCGCGTTCTCCTCGATGGCCACAGCCGCAATGCCGGCGACCGTGCCGCCCTGCCGCTCGACGAGGCGGATGGCGCCATCCATGGTGCCGCCCGTTTCCACCCACTGGTCGGCCAGCAGCACCTTGGTGCCCTTGCCGAAGGCCGGAAGCCGCATCTCCATCTCCTGGGTGCGGCCGGAATAGTTGGAAAAGCTCACCTTATCGGTGTCGACGCACAGCTTGCCCGCCTTGCGGATCGGCAGGAAGCCGACACCGAGCCTGGTGGCGAGCGCCGAGCCCAGCACGAAGCCCATGGCGTCGAGCCCGCCGACCACGTCGATGGTTAGCCCGTGCAAGTCCGCCATCAGATCGTCGAGCAGGTCATGGAAGGCCGCACCATTGATGTAGATGGACGTCGGGTCCAGCCAGGCGAATTTCGGGCCCTTGGTGTTGGGCGCCATGAGGTTGAGGTACCAGCGGTCGTCGCGCGGGCCCTTGGCGTCGGCGGTGCTGCGGCTCTGGACTGCGCTCATGACTGGGCTCCATATGTGCGGGTGAGTTTCAGAAGGCGGGCGAGCCTCGAAGGCTCGATGTTGTAGAAATCGCCGTCGCGGTTGATGCCGGTCGCCACCATGAAGCCGTCGACGTCGTCCATGTAGAGATGCGCATTCTCCGGCGTGATGCCGGACGCGAGCGTCAGCGCATGATCGCCGATGGCGCGGCGGAAGGTCTTGATCTTCGAGACATCCACCGCCTGGCCGGTGGCGGCGCCGGAGGTGCACACCGCATCCATGAAGCCGGTGGCCAGCATGGCGGAATAGGCATAATGCTCGGGCGCCACCTCGCGCTGCTTCTTGAAGCAGGTGCCGCCGGTGTAAAGCCCGCTCCAGCCTGACGCAGCGAGCGCCGCGGCAATCTCCTGCGCCTCCACCTGGCCGTCCGCCGCACGGCGCTCGTCGATGCGCGCATCATCCGCCCAGTAGCCGTCGACCGGCACGCCGTCGCGCTTCAGCTTGCCCAGCACGGGGAAGGCATCCTTGCCCGTCACCGCCAGGAAATTGACGCCCATCCACAGTGCGGGAAACTTCGCCCGCACATGCGCGATGACCGGCAGGAAGGGCTCGACGCCGAAATCGTGGTTGATCAGGAAGCAGCCGGGCGCGCCCTCCCCGGCGAGGATGCGCACATTGCGCTCCGCTTGGGGCGCATCCGTCACGTGGATCACCGGCAGCACCGCTGGCCCTGCGCTCTTGAACAGCTTTCGGAACTCATGGCGTGTCATGGCGCCGAAAACTACGGTCTTGTGCGAATTACGGAAATTTATAATGATGATGCCTGCATAAGGAGCGGCTATGCGGGCCATCAACCTTCCCACCGACTTGCTCAGGGCCTTCGTCAGCGTCATCGACTTGGGCGGCTACACCCGCGCGGCCGATGCGTTGGGCCGCACCCAGCCTGCAATCTCGCTGCAGATGAAGCGGCTCGAAGAGCTGCTGGATGCCAAGCTCCTGTCGCATGAGGGCCGCGAGCTGAAGCTCACCGAGGAGGGCGAGGCGCTGGCCGTCTACGCCCGCCAGCTGCTCAGGCTCAACGACGAGGCGGTGGCCCAGCTCAAGGGCCGCTCCGCCAAGGGCCAGCTCCGCGTCGGCCTTCCCACCGATTTCTCGGTGGCCTTCCTGCAGGAGTCGATCGTCGATTTCGCCGGCGAACAGGCCAAGGTCACGCTGTCGATCACCTGCGATCTCTCGCGCAAGCTGCTCGACCTGCTGCATGCCGACGGGCTCGACATCGTCATTGCTCTGCTTGCCCGCGACCGGAACCCCTATCTGGTGAGGAGCTGGGAGGAGCGGCCAATCTGGGCCGTGGCGAAGGATTTTCCTTTGAACAAGCCGAGCGCCGTGCCGCTCGTCACCCACCCGGAGGGCTGCGAATACCGCCGCCGCATGACGGCGGCGCTCCGCGCCGAAGGCCGCGGCTGGCGCATTGCCTATACGACGCCCGACATCGGCGGGCTGCAGCGCGCCGTCAGCGCCGGCATGGGCGTCACCGCGCTCACCCGCAAGACGCTGCTGCCGGACATGCGCGTTCTTGCTTCCCGCGAGGGTTTTCCGGCCATGGAGCCCATTCACATCGGGCTCTTCTACAAGCACCAGCGGCTCTCGGGCGCAGGCCTGATGCTGGTCGATTCGCTCATTGCGCGGATGGACGAGGCGGCCGAGCCTGCGCCCGCCAGGGCATCCGCCGCCCGATAAGCAGGCCTCATGCATGCATTAGCAGCATAAATTTCCCGCATGCCCGATTGAGGATTAGCCTCCTTCACGACGCGCTGGACCTCGGCAGCAAGACATGATGGCATGCGCGGTCAGGAGTGGGAAACAAACCGCCGGCCATCCTCCGGCTCCTAGGGAGAAAAGACGCATGCCCAACATCCTCAAGCCCAATGTTCTCAAGCCATCGCGCCGCGACGTACTGAAATATGGCGCGGCCGCCACCACCGCGCTCTGCACGCCCTTCGTCAGCCGTGCCTGGGCCGAGACGGTGGAAATCAACATGCTCGCCTGGTACGGCCATGGCGAGCCGGACGTGGTGGGCGAATTCGAAGCCGCCAACAATGTAAAGTTCAAGCCCAAGTACTACGCGGGCGGCGACAACATGATGGCGCTGATCGCCCAGTCGCCGCCAGGCACCTATGATGTCATCCTGTCGGATGCCGAGTTCGTGCAGCAGCTCAATGCCGCGGGCTACATCGAAGAGCTGAACCCGGCGGATTATCCCTTCGACGACATGCTCTATGCCGACTTCAGGCAGTTCCCCGGCCACTGGAAGGACGGCAAGCTCTATTCCATGATGGTGCGCTTCGGCCACCTCGGCGTCAGCTACAACACCACCGCCATCTCGGATGAGGAGGCGCAGAGCTACAAGGTGTTCTGGAAGCCGGAGATCAAGGGCAAGCTCGGCCACTTCGACTGGCACTTGCCCAACCTCGGCCAGATGAGCCTCACCAACGGCAATGGGCCCAAGCTGTGGGACCAGGACGAGGCCGGCTGGAAGAAGATCCAGGAAACCACCATGTCGCTCAGGCCCCAGGTCGGCGGTTTCTTCGACTACGGCGGCACTTTCAACGGCCTCAAGAACAATGAGATGATGGCCATGGCCGGAATCGGCGACTGGATCACGGGCGTGCTGGAGCGTGACGGCGCGCCGGTGAAGTCGGTGGTGCCGAAGGAAGGCGGAATTCAGTTCACCGAGTCCTGGTCGATCGGCAAGGGCACGCAGAAGGCGGACATGGCGAAGAAGTTCATCCAGTACATGCTCTCGCCCGATGGCCAAGTGCACTCGGCCCGCATGCTGGCCTACCCGGCCTTCTGCGTCACCAAGGGCGGCCGCGCCAAGCTCAACGAGGTGGACCCCAAGGAAGCCAAGCGCACCGGCCAGGTCGACGGCATGCCGAACGACCCGATTACGCTCATCAAGGATGGCCGCGTCCACTACCGCAACGTGCCCCAGCAGCAGAGCCTCGAGGACTGGAACGAGTTCTGGCAGGAATACAAAAACGCGTCCTAACGCCTCCGCTCATCATGCCCGGGCTTGTCCCGGGCATCCTTTTCCTCTTCGACCCCGCAAGGGATGGCCGGGACAAGCGCGGCCATGATGGAGCGGCCATGATGGAAGTGAGAGACTGACGTTAATGACAAACTGCGGACGCACGCAAACTGACCTCACCCCACCCGAGTTGACGCTGGGCGTCTCCCGAAATCTCATCATGCCCGGGCTTGTCCCGGGCATCCTTTCCCGCTGATCCCCACATGGCCGAGAGTCGACCTGCCAAGCCCGACTATTACGCGATCGCCTGGCGCATGCCATTGATCGTCTGGCAGGGTCTGTTCTTCGTGGGCCCGCTGCTTTTCATGCTTGCCATGTCCTTCTTCCTGGTGAAGAACTACCGCATGGAAGCCGCCTTCCAGTTCTCAAACTGGTCGCGCATGCTCTCCAAAGGCTTTTTCTGGGACGCCTATGCCTACACGCTCTGGCTCGCCGTGCTCGCCACCTTCATCACCAGCATCGCCGCCTTCCCGGCAAGCTACTTCCTTGCCTTCAAAGCCAGCGAACGGCTCCGCCGTTGGGCCATCTTCTTCCTCGTCATCCCCTTCTTCACCAGCTACCTCGTTCGCGTCTTCGCCTGGCAGGTGATCCTCGCCCAGCAAGGCGTCGTCAATGCAGCGATTTCCTATCTCGGCCTCGGGCCGTGGCAGATGCTGAACACCCAGTTCGGCACCATGGTGGGCTATCTCGTGCTCTGCCTGCCGCTCGCCGTGATCCTGCAGACCTTCTCGCTTGCCAATATCGACAAACGCCTTGTCGAGGCCGCGCACAATCTTGGTTGCGGACGCTTGCGCGCTGTCTTCACGGTCGTGGCGCCGTTGGCGAAGACCGGCCTCGTGGTCGCCGCCGTATTCTGCTTCATCCTGTCCTTCGGCGATTTCGTGTCGCCCTATTATCTCGGCGGTTCCAAGCCCCCCACCCTCTCGATCATGATCGTCGACACCTCGAAGTCGGGCCAGCAATGGCCGCGCGCCGCCGTCGTCGCCATCATGATGATCGCCACCCTGCTGGCCGTGGCCTTCACCGCCATCGGCTTCGCCTACAGGAAGCGCGGCAAATGAAAACCGGACGCCTCCTCCGATGGCTGCTGGCGCTCTACACGGCGCTTGTCTTCCTCTTCGTCTTCGCGCCGATCGTCGCGAGCCTCGTCTTCTCCTTCAATTCGGACCGCTTCCCCACGATTCCGCTCGGCTCCTTCACCACCGCCTGGTATGCGAAGGCCTTCAGCAATCCGGAGGCCTGGGATGCGGCGCTGAGAAGCCTCCTCGTGTCATCGGTCACCGCAGTGCTGGCCACCGCCATTGGCTTTTCGGCGGCCTATACCGACTACCGCTACGACTTCTTCGGCAAGACGGCTTTTCTTGTGCTGGCCCTGCTGCCGCCGACGATCCCTCTCATCATTCTGGCGCTGGCCATGCTGGGCTGGCTGTCGATGTTCAATGCCTCCGGCATGACGATTTCCATTATCATCGCGCACACCGTGCTCTGCGCGCCCTTCGCCATGGCGGTGATCAGGCTCAGGCTCAACCAGATGGACCCGAACCTGGAGCCCGCTGCCTGGAACCTCGGCGCGTCGGAATGGGTGACCATGAAGTCCGTCGTCATTCCCTTCACGCTTCCCTCGATCATCGCCAGCCTCTGCCTCACGGCGGCCGTCTCGTTCGACGAGTTCGCGGTCGCCTGGTTCGTCTCCGGCCTCAACAAGACGGTGCCGGTCGTCATCCTGGAAATCGTCACCGGCAACATCGATCCGCAGGTCAATGCCATCGGCACCGCCGTGTTCTTCGTCTCAATCACCCTCGTCGTCATTGCGCAGGTGCTCGTCCTGAGGCCCGCCAGAAAGCCGGATGCCGCCTGATGGCCGAACCCCTCGTCGTCTTCGACAATGTCGTGAAGCGCTTCGGCGCTTTCGAAGCGGTGAAGCGCATGAACTTCGAGATCCGCGAAGGCGAGTTCCTCGCTTTCATGGGCCCCTCGGGCTGCGGCAAAACCACCACGCTCCGCATGCTGGCGGGCCTTGAGCAGCCGACCGAGGGCGACATCCGCCTTGCCGGAAAGTCCCTCGTCAACGTCAAGCCGCATGAGCGCGGCACGCCCATGGTCTGGCAGTCGCTCGCCCTGTTCCCTTTCCTCAACGCGCGCGAGAATGTCGAGTTCGGCCTCAAGATGCGCGGGCTCGACAAGCCAACGCGCGCCAGAAAGGCGCTCGACTGGCTGGAGCGTCTCGGCATCGGCGAATTCGCCGAGCGCGACGTGAACTCGCTGTCGGGCGGCCAGCGCCAGCGCGTGGCGCTGGCCCGCGCCCTCGTGACGGAGCCGAAGATCCTGCTGCTAGACGAGCCGCTCTCCGCCCTCGATGCCCATCTCGTCATCCGCATGCAAGGCGTGCTCACCAAGCTGCAGCGCGAGCTCGGCATCACCTTCGTCTATGTCACGCATTCCCAGTCGGAGGCCTTCGCCATGGCCGACCGCGTGGTCATCATGTCCAGGGGCGAGATCGCGCAGATCGGCCCGGCGCGCGACATCTACCGCACCCCCGCCTCGCGCTTTGTTGCGGAGTTCGTCGGCCGCAACAATATCTTCGCGGGCACCGTGAATGCCGCCGGCAATGTCGACACGGCAGCCGGCGCCTTCACGCTCGGTGGCAAGGCGAAGCCGGGCGAAAATGTCAGCTTCGTCGTCGCCGCCGACGTCGTGTCGATTTCCACGGCGAAGCCCGCCGCGCAGAATGTTTTCGCCGCGCAGCTCATCTCGGAGGAGTTCGTGGGCTCCATGGTCACCCTGTTCTTCGAAGCGCCGGGCGGTGCTGAGGTCAAGGTCCAGGTGCAGGAGCGCCTGCTGGAGGGAATCCCGCGCGAGCCGGGCCAGCAGCTCTTCCTCTCCTTCGATCCGTCTCACGCGCATATTCTCAAGGGCTGATGCCCATGATCCGCAATCCCATCCCCTGGCCCAATGGCGCCCGCTGCGCCTGCGCCATCACCTTCGACATGGACGCAGATTCGCTCATCCACATTTCCCGCCCAAAAGATGGGCACGACCGGCTCTATCCGATCTCCATGGGCCGCTACGGGCCAACGGTGGCCGTGCCGCGCATCCTCGACACCTATCGCCGCCTCGGCCTGAAACAGTCCTTCTTCATCCCCGCCTGGTGCATCGAACAATACCCTGCTGCGATCGATTCCATTTTGCGTGACGGGCATGAGATCGGGCATCACGGATTGTTGCACGAGGACCCCGTCGACACGCGTGGCGAACAGCAACAAAAAGCATTCGAAACAGCAACCGAAATTCATCAAAAACGCATCGGCCGCAAGCCGCGCGGCTACCGCGCACCCGTTTACAATGTCACCCAGCAGGTCATCGAACTGCTCGTCGAGCACGGCTTCCAGTATGACTCCTCGCTCATGGCGGACGACATCCCTTACCTGATGAAGACGCCTTCCGGCGAGCTCTGGGAGGCCCCGGTCCATTGGGGCGCCGACGACTGGCCGCCCTTCGCCCACTACGCCGAGATCGGCTACATGATGCCGGTGAAAGCCCCTTCCGAGGGCCTCAAGGCCTTCTGGGAGGAGTTCGATGCGCAATATGAGGCAGGCGGATTTTGGATCGGCATCTGGCACCCATTCTTAACCGGCCGACTGGCCCGCTGGCGCCTTGTGGATCAATGGCTTGAGCAGATTTTGAAGACCAGGAACGTATGGTTCGCGCCGCTCGAGCACATCATCGCTCATGTCGCAAAGGTGACTGCCGGCGGCAGCTATTCCCCGCGCGTCGAGCAGTTGCCCTACTACACGAAAAGCCAGCTCGGCTGATCGGTTCACGAGACCGGTCTTCTATTTTGCTGCAGCGCAGCATTGATCTCGATCAAACCTGCAGAAATCTCCTAAATATATGATAAAATTTGACAATCAACGGGCTTGCCAGCACCGCATTTCAATGCTATTAATTTCTACCGATTAAATAGGGTATTGACATGAGACGCCAACTCCCGCCCCTCAACGCGCTCCGTGCCTTCGAGGTCGCCGCCCGCCACATGAGCATTTCGCAGGCGGCGCAAGAGCTGCGGGTAACGCCCGCTGCCGTCAGTCACCAGATCCGGCTGCTGGAGGATCACGTGGGCCTCCCCGTCTTCGTCCGCAATGGCCGCGGCCTCGCGCTGACGGATGCCGGGGCGGCCGGCCTGCGCGACCTGCGCGAGGGCTTCACCCGCCTTTGCGCCGCCATGGATGCCATTGATTCGCTTGGGGAAGCTGGCGTTTTGTCGGTCAGCGTCGCGCCCTCCTTCGCGTCCAAGTGGCTGCTCCCCCGGCTTGAGAGCTTTCAGCGCGCCCACGCCGAGATCGACGTCCACGTCTCTGCTTCCATGCAGATCACCGACTTCGTAAAGGACGGAACCGACATCGCTATCCGCTATGGCGCCGGGCGCTATTCCGATCTCTCGGTGGAACGCCTGCTGGCGGAAAGCGTCATTCCCGTCTGCAGCCCGGAATATCTCAAGGAATACGGGCCTTTCCACGCCCCGGGCGACCTCGTGGAGGCAACCCTGTTGCATGACGACAGCCCGGACAATGACCCGTCCTGCCCTAATTGGGAGATGTGGCTGAGTGCGGCCGGCGCCCGCAATATCGATGCCGCGCGCGGCCCGCGCTTCAACCAATCCAGTATGGTGATCGAAGCCGCCGTGCTCGGGCGCGGCGTCGCCCTCGCCAAAACCGCGCTCGCCGCGCGTGACCTGCGGCAGGGACGGCTGATCCAGCCCTTCTCCTCCGCGGTGAAGGTCGATTTCGCCTATTACATCGTCGCGCCGCGCGCCAAGCTCAACCTGCCCAAGGTCTCCTTCTTCATCGACTGGTTGCGCAATGAAGCCGGGCACGAGGAACCGCTCCGGCTTGCAGTGGCATGAAGCGGCGCGGCGATGACGCTCCACGCGCTGATGTCGGGTCTGCTCGCGCGGTGCGAAACCGCCGTTGAGCGCGCTTTCCGGAGCGACGCATCGGGGCCCGAACGCCGCGGTGCGGCGCGCTGCGAATTCATCGATGTAAACATCATCGAACGTCCGTTGACCCGCGATCCGGACGGCGGGATTGACAGACGCAGTCCACGCGACTAGCGCGAAAGAAACGCAACAATGTCAGCCAAGATCGAAACCTTGCGGCCCCAGCGGCCCAGGCCCCAGGCATTCGGGCTTGCGGCGGTTGTCGCGGAGCTTCGCCACTCCCGCGATGTCGCGCACAATATCCGCCTCGGCGGAAAGGTAACGGAGGCGCCCTCGGCCTCCGCGATCGCTGAGGCGCTGGACGGGATCGTCATGTCGCTCTTCCCCATCCATCTCGGGCCGCATGGATTAAACCATGAGAGCATCGATCTCTTCGTCACCAACACGCTGTCGACCTCCCTTGCCCGTCTGGCAGATCAGGTGGCGCGTGGCCTGCAGTTCGAACGGAGCGGCCTTTCGCCGGCGGAGGCCCAGCACCGCGCCGAAAAGACCGTCCATGGACTTGCACGTCAGCTGCCGCCGATACGCGCCCTGTTGGTGAGCGACCTCAAGGCGGCGCAACGCCACGATGCATCTGCCGAAAGCCTCGCGGAGGTGCTGATCTGCTATCCCAGCTCGCGCGCCATTATCCACCATCGCCTTGCTCATGCCCTGTACAGGCTGGGCGCACGCTTCGTGGCGCGCATCATCGCAGCACTGGCCCGTGCGACAACGGGCATCGACATTCATCCCGGCGCCAGGATCGGCCGCGGCTTTTTCATCAGCCGCGGCATGGGCGTGACGGTCGGGGAGACAGCGGTGATTGGCGAAAACGTCTGCCTGCATCAGGGCGTCACACTGGGCGAGAGCGAAGCGCAGCCGCCAAACGCGTCAGCCCGGCGGCTGCTCCGTCACCCGATTATTGAAGATCGCGTGATCGTGCATGGCGGCGCCAGTATTCTCGGCCGCATCACCATCGGCGCCGGCTCGATCATTGGAGGCAATGTATGGCTGACGCGCAGCGTTCCTCCCGGCAGTGCCGTGACACATACAGACCACACCGTGAGCACCATTCAAAGCCTCGACCGGGTGCGAGGGGCTGCCGCGTGGTCCGGTCGGGTCAAATGAACTGAAAAGAACACAAACCAGATCATGGGCTTAAGCTTAAGCTCGTAACAAGCAAAATGAGGCCCACATTTGCGGCAAAGCCTCTATTGCCTGCGCAAGCGCACCTTGAGCCGGTTCGTCCGTTGCAGCAGCGAGTCCAAAATCGTCCGGCAAAGCGCTGGTGTGTTGGCGAAGCATCCACCGCAAGGCTGCACGAACCTTCGGATAAAATTGACAAAACAGCTGTTTTCAGTTGGTGTATGCTGAACATCAGGATTCGGAAGACAATGACTGACCGGCCAATTGCAGTGGCGCACCACAATCGCTCGCCCGATCAGAGCGTCCGCCTGGTCATTGCCGCCACCGTGCTGCTGGTATACGCGGCCATTATGATCGACAGACGCGAGAATACGCTCGGCGAGGGAGACCTCTTCTGGCACATCAAGACGGGGCTCTGGATGTTGCAACACCGGGCAGTTCCGTCGACCGACATGTATTCATACACCTTTGCCGGTCACCCTTGGATGGCAAAGGAGTGGCTGTCGCAGCTCATCTACGCGGCCATCTTCCAGCTCGGAGGCTGGAATGCGGTTGTTACAGCAGCCGTCGTCTCGGTCGGGGCGGCGGCGGCGCTTCTCTATTGGTCGCTGTCCGCTTCTCTCAGGCCGCCTCTCGCAGGATCGATCGCTCTTGCGGCACTTCTTGCAACAAGCATCACCTTCACAATCAGGCCACACCTGCTGACATTGCCGCTCCTGGTGATCTGGACACATTTTCTGTTCAAGTGGTCATCGACGGCGAGGGCGCCCAGCTTCCTGCTCCTCCCGGTTATCGTTGTCTGGGCGAACTTGCACGCGGCTTTCACCATGGGATTTGTGATCGCCTTCTTTGCCTTTCTCGACTTTCTTGAAAATGGCGGCTGGGCGAAAAAAAAGGCGCTATGGACCTGGCTGGCGTTTTTGGCGCTCTGCCCTGCCGTTACGCTGCTGCACCCTTATTCCTACCGCGCCATGATGGCCACGCTATGGGTGTTTCGCCCCAGTGAAGGCACCCTGATGGTGCTGGAGTGGATGCCATTCAACGCCCAGGAAGACATCATTCACGCCGCATTGATCTTCGGGTCGATTTTCGCGGCTTTGGCATCCGGTTTCCGGCTCGGATGGGCACGGGCTTTTTTCGTCACGTTTCTCTGCTACCAGTACATGGCTCATGTTCGCTATGCATTCTTTTTCTTTCCCGTTCTCGCGCTGGTGACGGCGCCGGCGATTGCCCGGCAGTTTCACCGCTTGTCCGCGGAATACTGGCGCAGCGAGCGGCGGGAAGGGCTCGAGCGGCGCATGCATGATGCATTCCGGCCTATCATGACGGGCCTTTGCGGAGCGATTGCGGTCTTGCTCGGGCTGCAGCTTTGGGTCTTGAAGTCAGCGCCGCCGGAAAAGGTCTCGGTCAACACCGCCATTGCCTATGCCAAGTCGTTCGGACTGAGCGGACATGTTTTCAATCACTATAATCTTGGCGGCTCTCTCATCTTCCATGACATTCCCACCTTCATCGACGGCCGGTCGGATCAGCTCTTCGTAGGAGAGATTTCCAAAGCGTTCGAAGCGTCGGAAAAGGACGAAAAGAGTCTCGTTGACGTTCTCCAGAAATATGACATGCGCTGGACACTTTTTCCGCCAGCCGACCCGCGCACCAAGATGCTCGACAAGCTCCCGGGCTGGACGCGCGTCTTCGCCGACAAGAACGCCGTTATTCACCAGCGCACGGACATGCCGCGTGAATGATATCGGCATGATGATGGCGCCGCAGGTCCTTGGCGTCTGGCACTGTTCCTGAAGGGTGGGTTGGCCGCGTTGCCGGTAACCGCAATTCACCCCCCCCCCCCGGGAGGCGGCGAGCCCAAGCCCTTGCCACGCCCACGGTTTTGCCGGAAAAACCGGCCTCTTTTTTTCAAGTCGGGCGAGGGTGGTTCATGGGCGATACGTGGAAGCGCTTCCACTGCGACAGGCTGGCGATGGCCGGGCTGGTCACTATCGTTGTTTTCGCCATGGCCGCAATCTTCGCGCCGGTGATAGCCCCCTATAACCCATCCGAGCAGTTCTTCGACGGGCTGACGCTCGAAGGCTCACCGCTTCCGCCCAGCTGGCGCTTCTGGTTCGGCACCGACACCAATGGCCGCGACCAGTTTTCGCGCCTTCTCTACGGCGCGCGGACCTCGCTGCTGATCGGCATCGTGGCCAATGGCATTGCTGTGGCAGTTGGCGCCGCCCTCGGCCTCGTTGCGGGATACTTGCGCGGCTGGACGGGTGCGGCCATCATGCGTCTCACTGACCTGATGATGGCCTTCCCGCCGCTGCTGCTGGCCATCGCACTCGCCGCCATCCTGAAGCCCGGGCTCAACATCGTCATCCTCGTCATCGCACTAGTGAACTGGGTACAGATCGCACGCGTCATCTACACCGAGACCGTGGCGCTGTCGGAGCGCGAATACATCGAGGCGGCGCGCGCCCTGGGCGCCGGAAACCTGCGCATCCTGCTCCGCCACCTGCTGCCGCATCTCATTCCCACCGTCATCGTCTATGCGACACTCGGCATCGCGACCACGGTTCTGCTCGAAGCGATGCTGTCCTTCCTGGGCCGCGGCGTGCAGCCGCCCACACCGGCCTGGGGCATGATGATCTTCGAGAGCCAGTCCTACTTCCTCAATGCGCCATGGCTCGTATTCATTCCCGGCGCCGCAATCCTGATCCTGGCGCTGGCCTTCAACCTGGTGGGCGACGGGTTGCGCGACGCGTTGGATCCCACCCAGCGCGGGAGGGGCTGATGCTCAGGTACCTCGCCAAGCGCCTCGCCGCCTCCGTTCTCATCCTGCTCGGCGTCTCGATCGTCACCTTCGGGCTGACCTTCATGATCCCGGCGGACCCCGTGACGATGATCGCGGGCCGCAACTCCACCCCGCAGATGCGCGAGCAGATCCGTGTGCAGCTCGGCCTTGACAAACCCATACCGGAGCAATACGCGCGTTATCTCGGCCGCCTCGTCACCGGCGACCTTGGCATTTCCTATGCGCGGAAATCGGAAGTGGCGCCGCTCGTCGCCTCGCGCCTGCCGCCCACGCTGCTGCTGATGCTCGGCGCCATCATCGCAGAGCTGATGATCGGCCTTCCCGCCGGCATCTATGCCGCCACCCGCCGCGGCCGCTTCGGCGACAAAGCGGCGATGACGCTCTCCTTCCTCTCGGTCTCCACCCCGCAATTCGTGCTGGGCCTCACCCTGCTCTATCTCTTTGCTTACCTGTGGAACTGGTTCCCGCTGGGCGGCTACGGCAAGATCTCGAACCTCATCCTCCCCGCGCTCACGCTGGGGCTCGCCGGCGGCGGCTGGTATTCGCGCATGATGCGCTCCTCTATGATCGAGGTACTGCGCAACGACTATATCCGCACGGCGCGGGCCAAGGGCATGAGCGAGTGGCGGGTCGTCATGAAGCACGGGTTCCGTAACGCCATCCTGCCCATCGTGGCGATGATCGGCCTCGACGTCGGCATCTTCATGTCGGGCGTCGTGGTTGTGGAAAACGTCTTCGGCTGGCCCGGCATCGGGCAGCTGATGTGGCAGGCCATCCAGTCACTGGACATCCCGGTAATCATGGGGGTCACAATCGTGGCGGCCTGCTTCATCGTGCTCGGCAACCTCATTGCCGACCTCGTGTCGCCGCTGATTGACCCGCGCATCCGCTTGCGCTGAACTGACGTACACGAACAATTGACGACAAACAGGGAGAAGCTCGATGAAGAAACTGCTGTTTTCGGCCGTTGCGGCCCTCACCCTCATGGCGGCGGCGCCGCTTGCCATGGCGGATGCCCCCAAGCAGGGCGGCCAAGCCATCATCACCTTCAACAATGACCTCACCACGCTCGACCCACAGGTGGGCTATGACTGGCAGAACTGGTCGGTCATCAAGTCGATCTTCGACGGGCTGATGGACTACAAACCCGGCACCACCGAGCTCGAGCCCGACCTCGCAGAGAGCTACACCGTGTCGGACGACGGCCTCACCTACACCTTCACGCTGCGCGACGGCGTGAAATTCCACAACGGCCGGCCCATGACCTCCTCCGACGTCAAGTATTCCTTCGAGCGCGCGGTCAACCCGGCAACGCAGAGCCCGGGCGGCGGCTACTTCGGCATGATCGCCGGTTATGACGACGTTGCCGGCGGCAAGGCCACCACGCTGTCGGGCATCGAGACGCCCGACGACAAGACGGTGATCTTCAAGCTCACCCGTCCTGACGCCACCTTCCTGCACCTGATGGCCATCAACTTCGGCTATGTCGTCCCGAAGGAAGAAGTCGAGAAGGCAGGGGCCGACTGGGGCAAGAATCCCGTGGGCACCGGCGCCTTCAAGTTCGTCGAATGGGTGCCGGGCCAGTCGATCAAGCTCGAGCGCAACAAGGACTATTACAAGCCCAACACGCCGTACCTCGATGCCATCACCTTCGAGTTCGGACAGGACCCGACGGTCGCCGTGCTGCGCCTTAAGAAGGGCGAGATCGACATCGTGGGCGACGGCATTCCGCCCGCGCAATTCGCCGAGCTGACGGCAGACCCTGCCAACAAAGACCTGATTGTGGTGGGTGACCAGCTGCAGACCGGCTACGTCACCATGAATGTCACCCAGCCCCCCTTCGACAACATCAAGGTGCGCCAGGCGGTGAACATGGCGATCAACAAGGACCGGATCGTCCGCCTCATCAACAATCGCGCGGCGCCGGCCAACCAGCCGCTGCCGCCCGCCATGCCCGGCTACAATCCGGACAACAAGGGCTTCGCTTATGACCCCGAGGGCGCGAAGAAGCTTCTCGCCGAGGCGGGCGTGGGCGAGATCAACACCGAGCTCTATGTGATGAACGTCGACCCCAACCCCCGCATCGCCCAGGCGATCCAGCAGGACCTTGCGGCGGTGGGCATCAAGGCCGAGATCCGCTCGCTCGCCCAGGCGGAAGTCATCGCCGCCGGTGGTTCCGGCAAGGCGCCGATGGTGTGGTCGGGCGGCATGGCCTGGATCGCCGACTTCCCGGATCCGGCCAACTTCTACTACGGCATCCTCGGCTGCGCGGGTGCGGTGGAAGGCGGCTGGAACTGGTCGCGCTACTGCAACAAGGCGCTCGACGAACGTGCCGCCAAGGCCGACTCCATGGTGAAGGACGACCAGAAGGACGCCCGCATCTCCGAGTGGAAGGCGATCTTCGACGACGTGACCAAGGAAGCGGCCTGGGCCCCGGTCTTCAACGAGAAGCGCTTCACTTATCACTCGGACCGCCTCGGCGGCGACCCGGCGCTCTTCACCGACCCGATCCATATCCCGGTGAACTACGACTATATCTACGCCAAGGACGCTCAGTAGGCTGATCAAACCGGGCATGCTCCCTTCCCCCTCGGGGAAGGGAGCATTGTTATTGAGGGCACTATGACCAAGCACATCTGCAACCACACGATCCACGACCACCAGTGCCACTTCGGCTGGAACCGCGACAACCCGCCCGTCATCCGCATCGCACCCGGCGAGACGGTGGAATTCCACCCGGTCGACTCCTCCGGCGGCCAGCTCAATGCGAGGTCGACGCTCGCCGATCTTGTGGCACTCGACTTCGGCAAGGTGAACCCCGTCGCGGGGCCCGTCTTCATCGAGGGTGCTGAGCCCGGCGATGCGATCAAGGTGACGCTGCTCGACTTCGCGCCCTCGGGCTGGGGCTGGACCGCCAATATCCCGGGCTTCGGCCTGCTTGCCGGCCAGTTCAAGGACCCCGCCCTTCACATCTGGAAATACGACGCGGCGAGCCTGGCGCCCGCCATGTTCGGCCCCGGCGGCCGCGTGCCGCTGAAGCCCTTCTGCGGCACCATCGGGCTGGCCCCCGCCGAAGCCGGCCAGCACTCCGTCGTGCCGCCGCGCCGCATGGGCGGCAACATGGACATCCGCGACATGGCGGCGGGCACCGAACTCTTTCTCCCCGTCGAAGTGGCGGGCGGGTTGTTCAGCGTCGGCGACACCCATGCCTGCCAGGGCGATGGCGAGGTCTGCGGCACCGCCATCGAAAGCCCATGCTCGGTGCAGGCCAAGTTCGAACTGGTGAAGAACGCCAACCTGCCCTTCCCGCGCTTCACCACGCCCGGCCCCGTGTCGCGCCATCTCGACGTGAAAGGCTACGAGGTGACAACAGGCATCGGACCCGATCTCATGGAGGGGGCCAAGGCCGCTGTTTCCGGCATGATCGATCTCCTGTCGAAGCGCCACAACATGAATGCAGTCGATGCCTATATGCTGTGCTCGGTCTGCGGCGATCTGCGCATCAGCGAGGTCGTGGACATGCCGAACTGGGTCGTCTCCTTCTACTTCCCGCGCCTCGTGTTTGAATGAGCGAACACGCCCTGCTCCGCGTCGAGGGCCTGACGGTCGGCTTCAACACGGAGCAGGGGCCTGTCCGGGTCACCGAGGATGTGTCCTTCGAGCTGAAACCCGGCCACACGCTGGGCCTCGTGGGTGAGTCGGGCTGCGGCAAGAGCGTTACGGCGCAAACCATCATGCGCCTGCTGCCCAGCCCGCCCTCGCGCATCGACGCGGGCCGGATCCTGTTCGAGGGCAAGGATCTGGCCACCGCCTCGCAGCGTGAGATGCAGAAGATCCGGGGCGACCGCATCGGCATGGTGTTCCAGGAGCCGATGACCAGCCTCAACCCCACGCTCCGCATCGGCGAGCAAATCGCCGAACCCCTGATGCTGCACCGTGGCATGAAGCGGGCTCAGGCGGACGAAGAGGTGATCAAGGTCCTGAAACAAGTCGGCATCGGCAATGCCGAGCGCCGCCTGCTGCAATATCCGCATGAACTGTCGGGCGGCCTGCGCCAGCGCGTGATGATCGCGATCGCCATCATCTGCAAGCCGCAGCTCTTGATCGCCGACGAGCCGACGACCGCGCTGGACGTGACGATTCAAGCGCAGATCATGGAGCTGCTCAAGACGCTGCAGAAGGACCTTGGCCTCGCCGTGCTGCTCATCACCCATGACCTCGGCATGGTGGCCGAGATGTGCGAGACCATCGCAGTGATGTATGCCGGCCGCATCGTCGAAGCCGGCCGCACGGTGAATGTCTTTGCGAAGCCGCATCACCCCTACACCTATGGCCTGCTCAACTCCTCGCCGCGCCGCGCCAAGAAGGGCCAGCGCCTGCCCTCAATTCCCGGCCTCGTGCCGCCGCCGGATGCGCGTGGAGGGGGCTGCAGCTTCGCCGCGCGATGCTCCAATGCGCTTGAGCGCTGCCGCACCGAAACCCCACCGCTTGTTCCACAAGGCAATGACGCCGCCGCCTGCTGGAACCCCATACCATGACGGCGCTGCTCGAAGCCCGGGGCATCTCGAAGTTCTTCCCATCGCGGGATGGCAAGGGAGTCGTCCGTGCCGTCAATGACGTGAGCCTGTCGCTGGCAACCGGCGAGACGCTGGGCATCGTCGGCGAATCCGGCTGCGGCAAGTCCACCCTCGCCCGCATGCTGATGCGCCTGATCGAGCCATCCGAAGGCCAGGTGCTGTTTGAGGACGAGGACCTGGTGTCGCTGCCCAAGTCCGCGATGCGCCAGCGCCGGCGTGACATCCAGATCGTGTTCCAGGACCCCTATGCCTCGCTCGATCCGCGCATGACGATCGCGCAGATCATCGCGGAACCGCTCGACATCCACGGCATCGGCGCCAAGGCGGAGCGCGCGGCGAAGGTGAGGGAGCTGATCGCGCTCGTCGGGCTCGACCCTTCTGCAGCCCAGCGCTACCCGCATGAATTCTCCGGCGGCCAGCGCCAGCGCATCGGCATCGCGCGCGCCATTGCGCTGGAGCCGAAGCTCGTGGTGCTGGACGAGCCGGTTTCGGCGCTCGACGTGTCGATTCAGTCGCAGGTGCTGAACCTGCTCGATGATCTCAAGACCAGGCTCAAGCTCTCCTACATTTTCATCTCGCATGACCTCTCGGTGGTGCAGCATGTGAGCGACCGCGTGGCGGTGATGTATCTGGGCCGCATCGTAGAGGAAGGCCCGGCCGACACCGTGCTCGGTGCGCCACGCCACCCCTATACGCAGGCACTGATCTCCGCCATTCCGGAGATCGACCCCACGAAGCGCAAGGCGCATGTTCTGCTGACGGGCGACCCGCCAAACCCCGAGAATATTCCTCAGGGCTGCCCCTTTCATCCACGCTGCCCCATCGCGCAGGAGCTCTGCCGCGTCGAGATCCCGGCCTTCGTAACCTCTGGCGGCTCGCGCGCCCGATGCCACTTCGCCGGAAGGGCATAAGCAACGCGTCGGAACCGGATGAAGGAGCAGGGACTTGCCGGCCCGCCGATGTTTCTGGCAGGTGGACGTCCACAACCTCTTGCGAACGCGAATGACTGACTTCAACACACTCTCGCATGAACACCAGCTCGCAGTCCTGCAAGAGCTGGCCCAGGAGACGCTGAAGCGTTACGTTCTGCCTGGCGGTTGCTCGGCACAGCTCGTGAACCTGTCGGAGAACGCCACTTACCGCGTCGGCGCCCCCGATGGCCGGTGCTGGGCGTTGCGCATTCACCGCGCGGGCTACCAGTCGAAGCAGGCAATCGCCTCGGAGCTTGCCTGGGTGGTGGACCTGCGCCGGCAGGGCGTGGCCATCACACCAAGCCCCGTGGCCGGTTGCGATGGTGCGCTGATCCAGGACGCCGCGCACCCCCGCTTGGCCAGGCCGCGCCATGCCGTGCTGTTTGGCTGGGAGGCGGGCGCCGAGCCAGGTATCGGCGATGATCTCGCCGGTTCCTTCGAGGTTCTGGGCGGGACCGCCGCGCGCATGCACATCCATGCGCGGCAATGGCAGCGCCCCTCCTGGTTCACACGGCACAGCTGGACTTTCGACACGGCATTGGGTGACGAGCGGCCACATTGGGGCCGCTGGCGCGACGGCATTGGCATGGACCGCGAGAAGCAAGCGCTGTTCCAGCGCACCGTCGATCTCATCGCCAGACGGCTCGCGGCCTATGGCATGGGTGCGGAGCGCTTCGGCCTCATTCACGCCGACCTGCGCCTCGCCAACCTGCTGGTCGACGGCAGCACGTTGAAGGTCATCGACTTCGATGACTGCGGCTTCAGCTGGTACATGTATGATGCCGCAACCCCTGTCTCCTTCTATGAGCACGAGCCGCAGGTGTCAGATCTGATCGGGCACTGGAAGGCAGGCTACCGCAAAGTGCTGCCCTTATCGAAAGAAGACGAGGCGGAGATCCCAACCTTCGTGATGCTCCGCCGCATCCTGCTTGTCGCATGGATCGCCTCGCACATCGAGGCAGAGTTTCCGAAATCTTTGGGAGCCGGCTATACCGAGGGCAGTCTCGCGCTCTGCGAGGATTATATCCGCCGCTTCGGCTAGCCGGGTGCGGCGAGCACGGCTGCCAGCGTACGGCGGCAGAGGTCCTTGGCGCGGTCGAGGGAAAGCAGGCTTTGGTCGATGCATTGTTCTAGCCACAGCCCGTCGACCAGGGAGATAAGAATGGTGGCAACATCATAGCTGTCAATCGTCACGCCCTTGCCGCGGGCGAAGGCGGAGATCGCCCGCGCGATGCGCTCGCGGTAGAGCGCGTAATTCTTGCGGTGCTCCAGCTGCAGCGCCGGGTTCACCGCGATCTCGCCCCACAGCGCGAGCCAGACGTTGAGATAATCGCGGCTCAGGAAACTGTCAGCGAACATCATGCCGACGAGGCCGTCAATGCTCTCAGGCGCTTGCTCGGCGCGGTCGAGGTTCTCTAGCAACTTGCCGTAGATCGCGGCATAGGCCGCTGCAAGCAGAGCGTTCTTCGATCCGAAATGATGTGTGATAAGCCCGCGCGAGGTGCCGGCTTCGGCGCAGATATTGTCCACCGTGAAGCCCTGGATCCCGCCCTTGGCAAGGCAGGCGATGGACGCCTCGACAAGCAGCGCCCGGCGCTCGCCGGGTGGGATGCGTTCGAATTTCGGTGCGGCTGATTTCTTGGTCATCTGGAAAGCGAAGGAAGGGGCGCGGATGAGACCGCGCCCCCTGCTGGATCAGGCCTTGGTGAACTGCGTCGGGTCGGGATGGCCGTCCGCCAGGATCACCGGGTTGATATCGGACCGGTAGATCGCAAGGAAGGGCCGGAAGCAGATGAAGATGAAGCCGCCCGAATCCTCCATCAGGTCTTCCATCCGGTTGAAGATTTCCTTGCGCTTGGCGTCGTCCTGCTCGACCAGGCCCTTCTGGTAGAGATCTTCGTATTCCTTCGAGTCAAAGAAGGACCAGTTGTAGACTCCGATCTGGTCCGGCCGGAACCAGACGAGGTTCTCGATCGGATCGATGCCACCGGCGAAATCCATAAGCACCATCTCGATGTTCTTGTAGCCGTCGCCCTGCGTCTTGTCGCCCAGCGCCCAGTAGGCGGCATCCTCCGTCGGCTGGATGTTCACGGTGATTCCAGCCTCGGCAAGGCTCGACTGGATGATCTGCGCGGTGGCCTGCGAGACCGAGTCCGTGAGGCAATAGAGGTTCAGCTCGAGGCTGGACACGCCGGCTTCCGCCAGCAGCGCCTTGGCCTTCTCCACGTCGCGCGCGGCGATCTTGTTGGCGGCACGCGAGAACGTGCTGTCGGCCTGAACGACGCCGGTCGAGCGGGTGGTGAGCCCGTCATAGGCGCCCTGCAGCACCGCGTCGCCGTCATAGGCATACTGGATCGCCTGGCGCACGCCCGGATCCTTCAGCTTCTCGGCATTCATGTTGATGGTGAGCCAGACATAGCGCGTCGACCGCGCCTCGATGAGCTTCGAGTCCTTCGGCACGTCGGCCTTGATCTGCTTGGCCGAGCTCTGCGCCAGCTTGGTATAGTCGAAGGAGTCCGCCTCATAGGCCAGCAGGGCAGCCTGATCATCGGTGACGATGAAGTATTCGACCTTGCTGAAGGCCGGCTTCTCGCCCTTCCAGTCCGGGTTCGCCACCAGCGTCACCTTCTGGTTCTGCTCCCACTTCTCGAGCAGGAAGGGGCCGCATTGGGCAGGAATCGATGTGGTGTAACTGCCGCCCGCCTTCTCCACCGCCGCCTTGCAAACGATGTGGCCGCCATAATAGGGCAGCGTGATGTAGAGAAAGGGCTTGAACGGCTCGGTGAGGTGGATGAGGCCCGAGCGCTGGTCGATGACCTCCACCTTGTCGAGCTTCTCGAACTGGTAGGCCCAGGCCGAGTCCGAGCCCTTGATGCGCTCGAAGGAGAACTTCACGTCCTCCGCCGTCACCGGGCCGAAGCCGTTGCTCCAAGTCAGGTAGTCATGCAGCGTAAAGGCGATGGTCTTGGGGTCCTTCCACTCGAAGACCTTCGCTGCGTAAGGCGTGATCTGGTTGCCCTCGCGCATGTCGCCCAGCCGCACCAGCGTCACCTGCGTGCAGCGCGGGATGACGTCATCGAGCTCGCCGATGATGCCCTTGGGGTCCAGCACCTGCAGGTCCGCCGTGGCGCGCAGCCGCAGCGTGTCGCCATCCGCCGCCCAGGCGAAATGCGGGTGCGCGGCGAGGCCAGCAAACAAGGCGCCGCCCGCCTTCAGCAGGCCGCGGCGGTCAGTGCTCCAATTCAGTCCCATGTCTTCCTCCTGAGATTCGTTGTTCTGTTTCTGCGGCAAAATGGCATCGCACCATGCGGTCCGGTGTGATCATCCGGGGCGCGGGCTCCTCCGCCGCGCAGCACGGGCGGGCAATCGGGCAGCGCGTGTGGAACTCGCAGCCCGGGGGCCTGGCGAGCACGCTGGGAATTTCGCCCTTGAGTGCGAGGTTGGCGCGGCGCTTCCGCGGATCGGCCTGCGGCTCGGCGGCGATAAGGCTCTTGGTATAGGGGTGATAGGGATGGCTGAAGACTGCGCGCGTCGGCCCCCACTCCGCCATGCGGCCCAGATAGAGCACGGCCACGCGGTCCGTCACGTGGCGCACCACGGCGAGATTGTGGGTGATGATGAGGAAGCTGAGGCCGAGGTCGCGGCGGAGCCCCGTCATCAGGTTGAGGATCTCGGCCTGCACCGAAACGTCAAGCCCCGCTGTGGGCTCGTCGGCGATCACGAGCTTCGGGTTCAGTGCCAGCGCACGCGCCACCGAGACGCGCCGGGCCTGGCCGCCGGAGAGCTCATGCGGGTAGCGCTGGGCGAGTGCGGGGCTGAGGCCCACACGCTCCAGCATCGCCGTCGCGGTGCTGGGCCCCTCGGGCAGCGGCACGCCGTTGATCTGGAACGGCTCGACCACCTGGGCTGCCACCTTGCGGCGCGGGCTCAAGGAGGCCACTGCATCCTGGAACATCAGCGCGGCGCCCTGCCGCACCTTCACGAAGTCGGAGCGGGTCTTCACCGGCTGGCCCTCGAAGCGGAGGCTGCCCGATGTGATGTCCACAAGCCCCATCATCGCGCGCGCCAGCGTCGACTTGCCGGAGCCCGACTCGCCGACGAGGCCCAGCATCTCGCCCTGCCCCACGGAGAGCGAGAGATTGCTGAGGATGGTCATGCGCGGGGCAACGCCCGGCAGCAGGCGCTGCAGCCCGGCGGCAGGCGCGGCCAGGTCCAGCGAGACATTGTCGACCTCGTAGAGCGCGCTCATGACCGCGCCTCATTGCGCTGCGCAAAGTGGCAGCGTGCGAAGTGGCGCGGGCTGACCTCGACATGGGCCGGCGCCACGCTGCGGCAGTGGCCGGTGGCGCGGGCGCAGCGGCCGGCGAAGCTGCAGCCCATGGGCGGCGTCACCAGGTCCGGCAGGCGGCCGGGAATGGTGGGCAGCACCGGCGCATGGTCATGGAGATGTGCCGGGTCGCAGGCGATCAGCGCCTGGGTATAGGGGTGGCGCGGGTTGTGATAGACCTCCTCGGTCGAGCCCTCCTCCACCACCTCGCCGGCATACATGACATAGACCCGGTCGCAGAGCTCGCCCACCAGGCCTAAGTGATGCGTGACGATCACGATGGCGCCATTGTAGTCGCGGCGAAGCTCGCGCAGCAGGTGAATGATCTGCGCCTCCATGGTGACGTCGAGCGCCGTGGTGGGCTCGTCCGCCACCAGCACCTCCGGCGTCATCAGGAGGGCTGCGGCAATCGCCGCGCGCTGGCGCATACCGCCCGAGAGCTCGTGCACAAAGCGGCTGAGGCAGCGCTCGGGGTCCGGGATGCCCACGCGCTTCAGCATGGCCGCAGCCTCGGCGCGCTTCTCGCCCTTCGACAGGCCCTCGCGCTGGTCCTGGAAGTCGACGAGCTGCTCGCCGATTGTCAGCACCGGGTTGAAGGAGGTCATCGGGTCCTGGAAGATCATGGCGATGTGCCGCCCGCGCAGCCGCCGCTTCTCCTCACCGCTCACCGAAAGGATGTCGCGCCCGCCGAAGATGACACCGCCCGAAGTGACGCGGGCGTTGGAGGCCAACAGGTTGATCATGGCGGAGGCAAGCGTCGACTTGCCGCAGCCCGACTCGCCCACGATGCCGATCGCCTCGCCGGCGCGCGCCTCGAGGCTGGCATGGCGCAAGGCCTGCAGCGCACCCTGCTCGCTCGCATAGGCGATGGAGAGATCATCGACCTTGAGGAGGGTTTCACTCATGTGAGCGTCCGCAGCTGCAGGCGGGGGTCCAGCGCATCGCGCAGCGCCTCGCCGAGGAAGGTGAAGCCCAGCGTGGCGAGGATCAGCGGGATGCCGGCGACGATCACCATGCCCGGCGACTGGCGCAACGAGACATAGCCATCATAAAGGATATTGCCCCAGGAGGGCGTGGGCGGCTTGACGCCGAGGCTGAGGTAGCTGAGGCCTGCCTCCAGCATGATGACCACCGGAATGTCCATGGAGAGCACCACCAGCAGCTGGCCCACCACATTGGGCAGCAGGTGCAGCAGGATGACGCGCCAGTGCGAGGCGTTCATCGCCTTCTCGGCCAGGATGAAGTCGCTGCGCACGAGACTCAATGTCTGTGCACGAATGAAACGGGCATAGCCGGGAATCGACACGAGGATGATGACGAGGATTAGCGTGCCGGTCGACGGCCCCAGCACGGTGATGACCGCCAAAGCGAACATGATCATCGGCAGCGAGGTCATCGAATCGAAGCAGAGGATCAGGAGAGAGTCGAGCCAGCGCGGGCCATAGCCCGCGATGAGGCCCAGCAGGATGCCGGCGAGGCCTGCGACGCCCGTCGCCGTCATGGCCACGCCCAGCGCGGTGCGCGCGCCATAGATGATGCGCGAGAGGAGATCGCGCCCCAGCTGGTCCGTGCCGGCCCAGTGTGCAAGGCTGGGACCGGAAAACTTGTGCATCACGTCGATCTTGAGCGGATCATAGGGCGCGATCCAGGGTGCGAAGAGCGCCATGACGACGAAGCTCAGCACGATCACGCCGCCCATGACGCCCAGTGGCTCCGCCATCAGCGCGCGCCAGACATTGCGGCTGCGGCTAGCCACGGAGCGTGTCCCGGACCCGCGGGTCGAGTTTCGCCATCAGCAGGTCGGCGAGGGTGACCACGGTGAGGTAGAAGGCCGTCATGAACAGCACCGAGCCCATGACCACGGGGAAATTGCGCTTCTGCACGGCAGAGGTGATGAGCGTGCCGATGCCGGGCCGCGAGAATACCGTCTCGACGAAGACGGCACTCGACAGGATGGAGCCGAAGCCCACCGCGACGATGGCGACGACCGGCACGATGGCGACGCGCAACGCATAGCGCAGCACGATCTTGGCCTCGGTGAGGCCGAAGGCGCGGGCCGTGCGCAAATGGTTCGCCGACATCACCTCCAGCATGGAGGCGCGCACGAGGCGCGCGAGATAACCCACCCAGGTGATGGCGATTGCCGCGGCAGGCAGCACCACGGCACGGAGCTGGCTGCCCCAGTCACCCGCCTCGCCCGCCCCGATGGCGGGGAACCAGCCAAGCCACACCGCGAAGACAAGGAGGAGATAGATGGCGATCACGAAGGACGGGATCGAGATCATGCTGACCGAGAGGATGGCGAGCACGCGGTCGATGGTGCGGCCCTGCCAGACGACGGCGAGGCAGCCGAGCCCGATGCCGGCGACGAGCGCGATCGACATTGCCACCGCGCCGAGGAAGAGCGTGTTAGGAAAGACCTCGCGGATCATGTCGGTCACCGGGCGCCTGGACCAGACATCATAACCGAGGTCGCCCGTGACGGCGTTGCGGAAGAAATTCCACACCTGCACATAGAGCGGCTGGTCGAGGCCCATCCGCCTCATGAGCTCCTGCTTCAGCTCCGGCGTGGCGCGGGGGCCCAAAGCGAGCGAGGCCGGGTCGCCGGGGACCAGGAAGACCATCGCATACATCGCCAGCATGACCACGATGACGATCAGCAGGGCAAGGCCGATGCGTTTGATGGCATAGGTCAGCACGGCGTCCCGTCAGCCTCCCTGCCCTGGACTTCGGTCCGGTTCAGACCATGTCGCGTGCGATGTTCTCATGCCAGTGCCGTTCGAAAACCGTTTGGCCATTCTCGCCGATGGTCAGGTCGATCTCGATGATAAAGTGCGTCGCGTCGCAGGTGAGCTTGCCCCGGCTACGGTGGGTGATGGTGGCATCAGGCCGGACCATCTCCACATCATATTCGGTGAGAAGGCTCGCCGACAGCGGGTCACCGTCGATGATCTCGTAGCGCGCGAAGGCCACGGAGCGCTGGGTCTGGTTGATATCGTGCATGTGCTTCGCATAAGTCCAGCGCGGGAAGTCGACGGTCATCTTGGCCGAGAGGAGATCGCGCACCACGCGGCGCGGGTGGGTCTGCTCGACGGGATCGCGCGTCACCGGCGGGAGCGGGGCCATCTCGGGCGGGTCGAAGGCCCGCAATGTCTCGTCGTCCGGGCCCGGCGGGCGGACCGGCAGGCTCAACGCGCTCTCGCCGCAGTGGATGGTGAGTGTCGCAAGCTCTGGCGAGGGCCAGGCCACGGGCCAGTAGGTGGTGGAGAGCGCAACGGCGATACGGTGACCGGCCGGGAAGGAATGGGCGATGTCGTCCATCTCGACCACCGCCTTTGCGCGCTGGCCGGGCGCCAGCGGCTCCGGGAATTCGTGGCTGTTGCGGTGGGTGAGGTTCAGAAGGCCGTAGGTGACGCGCGTCGACTGGCCATCGGGCGCCACGTCATTGAGGCGGGCGCAGACCAGGGCCTGCGGCTTGTCGCTGGCAAAGCTGAGCGAGACGGTGGGGGCGCCGAGGATTTCAAGGCGCCCGGCGAGCGGCTCCGACACGAAGACCAGCGAGCCGCCGTCATCCTCGCGCTGGTCCGGCGGCCATTCGGCATCGCCGCCATAGCGGCCGACTTCGCCCGCCGCGATACCAACCCAGAGGGGCGAGCAGACTTGTTTTGATCCGCTTACGGAGGATTTTGCGGAGAGGCTGCCGTCGGTATTGAGGAACAGCTTCTCGTCGCGGATACGCGGGCTGGGCCATTGCCGCTCGCCGACCCAGCGGCCGGGGCGCGCGTCGTAGCAGGTCTGGGGCGGCACGCTCTCCTGCATCCAGGCGCGCAGCATGGGCTCCTGCATTATGCCGGTGTCACGGTGCTTCAGCCAGTGGTCGAGCCAGCGCAGCACCTCCTGCAGCCAGCCGATGGCGGGCTCCACCGCCACGTCATGCGGGTAGGAATGGGCCCAGGGGCCGATGAGGCCGAGGCGCGGCACGCTGAGCCCCGCGAGCAGTCGCGGCACGGACTCGGAATAATTGTCGGCCCAGCCAGAGACGGCATAGACCGGAACCTGGATCTTCGAGAAGTCCTCGCAGACCGAGCCCTGCTTCCAGTATTCATCGCGGCGCTGGTGGCTGAGCCAGGTGAGGATCCACGGCTCATTGTGGGCCATGCGCTTCTGCCACATGCCGCGCCAGGCCTCGCCGACGATCGCCGGGTCAGGCGGCAGGTCGTTGTGGGCGAACATGGTGGAGGACCAGTCGAAATTGTCCTTCGACAGGCAGCCGCCGACCCAGTGGATGTCGGTGGCATACCGGTCATCCGTCGAACCCACGGTGATGATGGTCCTGAGCGCCGGCGGCTGGCGGGCCGCGATCTGGAGGCCATTGAAGCCGCCCCAGGAGATGCCGATCATGGCCACCTGCCCGTCGCACCAGACCTGCCGGGCGATCCAGGCGATGGCATCGCAGCCGTCGAGCTGTTCCTGCACGGTGTATTCGTCGTCGATCAGGCCCTCGCTGTCACCCGTGCCGCGGATGTCGAGGCGGAGACAGGCATAGCCGTGGCCGGCGAGATAGTGGTGGAGACCCTGGTCGCGGGGCCTGGTGCCGTCACGCTTGCGATAGGGGAGATATTCGAGGACGGCGGGAACCGGCCCCGCGCCCACCGGGAACCAGCCGCGGGCGGCAAGCCTCGTGCCGTCCGGCAGGGGAACGAAGAGGTTCTCCACCACCTCCACGGCAAACGGAAACTCGCTGCGCTCCACCACCATGCCGGCCTTTATTATTATACGTATGTATAAAAGCTTCCCCGGGCGGGTCAACAGGGCATTTCGCAATGGAAATCCTCTGCAGGGAAAAAAGTCCTTGACAGCGCGCGCTCCATGTGCTAAAAAGCCCATTCTCCAAAATCAGGTATCGGAATGGGCAGCCACGGCGCGGAACCGGCGGCGGCTGTCCCCGTGGCGCGGGCGCCCCCGCGCCCCGGCATCTTGACCCTGCTGGAGATGTCGTTTTACTATACAACCGTTCAATAGCGAGGCCCCATGGCGCGTGATAGCCGCTACGACATTCTTTTCGAGCCGGTGAAGATCGGCCCGGTGACGGCGCCGAACCGCTTCTACCAAACGCCGCATGCCGCGGGCCTCGGCTGGCAGCGGCCCAAAGCCGGGGCGGCGCTGCGCGGCATCAAGGCCGAGGGCGGCTGGGGCGTGGTGTGCACCGAATACTGCTCGATCCACCCGACCTCCGACGACTCGCCCTATGGCTTCCTCACCCTGTGGGACGACGACGACGTGGAGGCGCTGGCCCGGACGGCTGATGCCATCCACGCCCATGGCAGCCTCGCGGGGATCGAGCTCTGGCATGGCGGCTCGCATGCCGCGAACCGCATGACACGCTTGGCCGGAATCGCGCCCTCGGCGATTCCCGCCATGTATCACCTGCCCACAACGGCGCGCGGCATGGACCTTGCCGACATAAGCGCCTTTCGCGGCTGGCAGCGCGATGCGGCGATCCGGGCCAAGCGCGCGGGCTTCGACATCGTCTATGTCTATGCCGGCCACGACTACCTGCCCTTCCAGTTCCTGTCGCCCAGACATAATCAGCGTACGGACGAATATGGCGGCCCGCTCGCCAACCGGGTGCGCCTGCTGCGCGAGATGATCGAGGACACCAAGGACGCCGTCGGCGAAAAATGCGCCGTCGCGGTGCGCCTCGCGGTCGATGAACTCCATGGGCCCGCCGGCATCACCTCCGAGGGCGAGGGCCGCGACATTGTGGCGATGCTGGCGGAACTGCCGGACCTGTGGGACGTGAACGTGGCTGGCTCGCTGGGCAATGACTCGAAATCGGCGCGCTTCAGCCCGGAAGGCTACCAGGAGCCGCAGGTGGCTTTCGTGAAGACCCTTACCACCAAGCCCGTCGTCTCGGTCGGGCGCTTCACCTCGCCCGGCGTGATGGTGAGCCAGATCCGGCGCGGCATCCAGGATTTCATCGGCGCGGCCAGGCCCTCGATCGCCGATCCCTTCATGCCCACCAAGATCCGCGAGGGGCGCGAGGACGAGATCCGCGAATGCATCGGCTGCAACATCTGCCGCGCGGCGAACAATGAGGGCGTGCACCTGCGCTGCACGCAGAACCCGACCATCGCCGAGGAATGGCGGCGCGGCTGGCACCCCGAGAAGATCGCGAGCTACCGCAAGCGCGAGAAGGTGCTGATCGTCGGCGCCGGGCCCTCTGGCCTCGAAGCGGCGCTGAGCCTCGGGCGGCGCGGCCTCGACGTGACGCTGGCCGACCGCAATGCGAAGCTGGGCGGGCGCATCCTGAACGAGTCGGCGCTGCCGGGCCTGTCGACCTGGATCCGCGTGCGCGACTGGCGCCAGCACATGATTTCGAAGCTCAACAATGTCCAGGTCTTCCCCAGCAGCGAGATGACGGCGGAGGACATCGCGGGCTTTGGCGCCGAGCACGTGGTGCTGGCGACGGGCGCCACGTGGCGGCGCGACGGCGTGGGCGTCAATGGCATGGAGCGCCTCGACCTGCCCAGGGCGCTGACGCCGGACGACGTCTTCGCCGGGGCAGCACTTGCGGGCGACATCGTCATCTATGACGACGAGCACTATTTCATGGGCGGTGCTCTGGCCGAAAAGCTGGCGCGCGCCGGGCAACGCGTGAGCATCGTGACGCCCAATCCTTCCGTCTCCAGCTGGACGGCGATGACCGACGAGTTGGGCTTCCTGCAAGCCCGCCTGCACGAGATCGGGCTCACCATGCAGACGGGACGCCTGCTGCTGGGACAGGGTGCAGGCCATCTGCGCCTCGCCTGCACGGCGTCCGGCAAGGAGAGCGAGATCGCCTGCGACACGCTGATCCTCGCGACCGGGCGGTTGCCGGATGACCGGCTGCTTCACCAGCTCTCTGCCACGCCGCAGCCCTTCGCGGTCCACCGCGTGGGCGATTGCCTGCAACCCTCCTCGATTGCCGATGCCGTCTATTCCGCCCACCGCTTCGCCCGTGAATTCGGCGAAGCGGCCGGCGCCGTGCCGCGCCGTGAACGCCCGCCCGTGAAGGACTTCACATGAACATCGACACAGGAGACGCGCGCCAGCGCCGCCGCCCGGCGCGCGCCACGCGGGTGAGCGGCGAGTTGCAGCAGCGGCCCTTCGGCCGTGTGACCAGGCCCTACGAGCCCATCGAGGTGCTGAGCGCCGACAATGTGGCCTCGCTTCACGAGACCGCGCTCAAGGTGCTGCGCGACATCGGCATGCGCGTGCTGGAGGATAGCGCACGCGACCGCTTCCGCCAGGCGGGTGCGGCGATCGAGGGCGACACCGTGAAGCTTGACCCGGGGCTGGTGATGGAACGGCTCCGCACTGTGCCCAAGAGCTTCACGCTGGCAGCGCGCAACCCGGCGCGTTCGCTGCTGATCGGCGGCGGCGACATGGTCTTCGCCTCGGTCGGCGGCCCGGCCTATGTGATGGACAATGACCGCGGGCGGCGGGACGGCACTTATGCCGAGATGTGCGACTACTTGAAATTGATCCAGTCGCTCGACATCATCCACCAGGAAGGGGGCGGGCCCTTCGAGCCGATGGACCTGCCGGCCAATACGCGCCACCTCGATCTCTACCGCGCGCAGATCACCATGCTCGACAAGAGCTGGCAGACGCAGACGCTGGGCCGGGCCCGCACCACGGATGGCCTCGTGCTCGGCGCCCTGTCGCTGGGCCTCACCATGGAGGAGTTAACGGAGACGCCCGCACTGCTCGGCATCATCAACACCAATTCGCCGCTGCAACTCGACATTCCCATGGGCGAAGGACTGATCGCCATGGCGGAACATGGCCAGGTGAACGTGATCACGCCCTTCACGCTCGCCGGCGCGATGAGCCCGGTGACGCTGGCAGGTGCGCTTGTCCAGCAGCATGCCGAGGCCATGCTGGGAATCGTGCTGACCCAGATCGTGCGCCCCGGCGTGCCGGTGATGTATGGCGGCTTCACGTCGAACGTCGACATGCGCTCCGGCGCCCCCGCCTTCGGCACGCCCGAATATGCCAAGGCGGCGCAGGCCTCGGGGCAGCTCGCCCGGCACATCGGCGTTCCCTTCCGCTCCTCCAATGTGAACGCCGCGAACGAGGTCGATGCGCAGGCGGCCTATGAGAGCCAGATGTCGCTATGGGGCTCCGTCATGGGCGGCGCGCACCTGATCGAGCATGCGGCGGGCTGGATGCATGGCGGGCTGACGGCGAGCTTCGAGAAGCTGATCCTCGATGCGGAGCTCCTGCAGATGATGGCGGCCTATTGCGACCCCGTCGTCGTCGACAGCGAGAGCCTGGCGCTGGAGGCGATCCGCGACGTGGGACCGGGCGGCCATTTCTTCGGCACGCAGCACACCATGGAGCGCTACCAGACGGCCTTCTATTCGCCGCTCCTCTCCAACTGGGACAACCACCCCAACTGGCTGGAACGCGGATCAGTGGATGCGCGGACGCGGGCCAACACGATCTGGAAACAAATGCTGCGCGGCTATGAACAGCCGCCGACCGATCCCGGTGTGCTGGAAGAGATCGACCGCTTCATTGCCAAGCGCAAGTCCGAGGGCGGCGCGCCGATGAATTGAGCGGCACACGCATTGCCGATTGACGCTACATTGTAAGATGTTCCGATTGGGAGCAGTACAGATGCTTCATCCAGGCGGTTTGGATGCTGCGAAGCGTTTGACCGGACCGTGCTGTGGACAATAACGTTCTTTCGAGTGTCGAAGTCCGCCCTTTCATGAGGTGTCACCATGTGTCTTGGTTGCGTCAATCCGATGTTGTTGAACAACGTGCTCTATGAGCAGCCCACCGGCTTCGCGAGCGTGGCCACGCCGGCGTCCTCACGCCGGGGCTTCATGGCGCTGTCGACCGCTGCCGTGATCGGCTCCGCCCTGCCGCTGGCGGGGGCTGCCCCGGCCCGCGCAGATGATGCGGCGAGCGCCAGGATCACAGCGATCTTCAAGGGTGGCGCCATCGTTCCGGTGGTGGGGCCCGCCGCACCCGAGGCGATTGCCGTGAGTGGCAACAGGATCGCCCGCATCGGCAACCTCGGCGAGGTGATGGCCATGGCGGACAAGGACACCCAGGTGGTGGACCTTGCCGGGCGCACCCTGCTGCCTGGGCTGATCGACCCGCACCACCATACGCTGCTCGCCTCGATCTATTTCGAACTGCTCACCGATGTGGGTTACGAGAAAAACAAAACGCGGGCCGGCCTCATCAGCAACCTGCGCCAGATGGCGGCGCAGACGCCTGCGGGACAGTGGATCACCGCATCGAACTTCGACAACCTGCTGCAGGGCGGCGACCTGTCACGCGAGGAGCTGGACAGCGTCACCACCACGCACCCGGTGTTCGTGTGGTACACCAATGGACACGACGCCGCGGTGAACAGCATGGCGCTGCAGGCGGCGGCTATTCCCGACGACATCGGACCGCTGCCGGGTGGCGGCCATTTCGGCCGCGGCCCCGACGGCAAGCTGAACGGCCTGATCTATGAAGAAAGCGCCATGCTGAAGGTGGCGGTGAAGGCCTTCCCCAAAATCACGCCGCAGCTCGCCTCCAAGGCGGTGAGGCAATATATGCAGCAGGTGGCTGCGGCGGGCAATACGCTGGTCCACGAGCCCGGCACCATCAAGAGCGAATGGATCGAGGCCTTTGCCAAGGTCTCGCTCAATGCGCCGGTGCGCACCAGCGCCAGCCTGATGTATGAGGACATGAAGGGCTATGCCCCCTACAAGCCGCTCGGGATGGGCGCGAAGGCAGTGGAAGTGCCGAACTCGCTGTTCAACCTTTATGGCGTCAAGATCGTCGGTGACGGGTCCAACCAGACCATGACGGGTGCGCAGACACAGCCCTATCTCGACAGCAAGGACAAGGGGAAGCCCAACTTCACGCCAGAGCAGATGAAGGAGATGGTGGCGGCGGTGAAGGCGGCGGGGCTGCCGGTGCTGATCCACTGCAATGGCGACGAGACCATCGACATCTCGCTCGACGCCATCGAGGCGGCCTATGGGGATTCGACGGAATTCGGCATCAACCGCATCGAACATGCAACCATGGCGCGGCCCGACCAGCTGACCCGCATGAAGAAACTGAATGTGGAGCCCAGCTTCCTAATGAACCACGTGGGCCTCTATGGCGCGGCCTACCGCGACCAGATCTTCGGGCCCGAGCGCGCCTCCTTCATGGACCCGGCGGGGGCCTGCGTGAAGGAGGACATCCGCTTCACGCTGCACACCGACTCGCCCTGCTCGCCCATCGGACCGCTGCGGCTGATTCAGACGGCCGTGACGCGGACCTGCGAGTTCGACAACACGGTGATCGGCGCGGACCAGGCGATCAGCGTTCAGCGCGCACTCGAAGCGGTAACCATCGACGCGGCACGGCAACTGGGCATGGCGGACCGGGTGGGTTCGCTGGAGGTGGGCAAGCTGGCCGACTTCACCATCCTCGAGGCCAACCCGCTCACCACCGCGACGGACAAGATCAAGTCCATCAAGGTGAGCGAGACCTGGGTGAACGGCGAGAAGAAGTTCGGTTGAGACGCACCCAGGACTGGGCAGGAGGCACAGACCATGACACTCGGCGGCGGGATTTTTCCGGCGGTGTTTATTGGAGTGTTTGCAGCATCGCCGGTGCTGGCGGATGACGACAAGGCCCTGGAAGGGCATCGCGCTACTGGGCTGTTTCACCCGACGATGCAGGTCCCACAGGCTGGGGTATCCGCGCCGGAATGACCGTCCTGTTCCCGGCGAAATAGCGCCGGGGCGCCATTGCCGGATAAGCGACCGGAAAAACTCTTTCATCCAGGGAAAAAAAGTTGCCTCCGGTATTGCGGAGTCGCAGCCAGTTGCCCTAGGGTGCATGTTCAACTGTGTTCTTCATTGAGGACGGAGGAATTCTTCATGTGCGGAATCGCTGGAATTCTCTACAAGGGCAGCGCTGCTGCCGATGCCCGGGTCGGCAAGGCGCTGATCGACATGCTGGATGCCTGCCAGCACCGCGGACCGGATTCGACCGGCTTTTCGCTCTACCGTGACCCGGTGCCGGGCCACCTCCGCCTGCGCTTCATCGTGGGCGACGGCGACGAGGCCCGGGCGGCGATCGAGCGCGTCAAGCAGAAGCTGACCGAGTTCCAGGCCAAGATCGTGGAGGAGGAGCACAAGGGCTCGTCCTTCGCGGTGCTGGTCAAGTTCGACGGCGACCTGCAGAAGTTCGCCTTCGAGATGGAGCATGCGGCCAAGCTCTCCTCCATCGGGGAGAGCCTCGACATCATCAAGGACCTGGGCGGCGCCTTCGACGTCGACAATGTCTACAAGATCGACGGCTTCAAGGGCACCCATGGCATCGGCCACGTGCGCCTCGCGACCGAATCCGACGTCGCCCCCGAAGCCACCCACCCCTTCTGGGCCACCGGCTTCTCCGATATCTCGATCGTCCACAACGGCCAGATCACCAACTATTACAAGATGCGCCGGAGGCTGGAGAAGCAGGGCTACTTCTTCAACACCGACAATGACTCGGAACTGATCGCCGTCTACCTCGCCGACAAGTTGAAGCACGGCTTCACGCTGAAGGACGCACTCAAGACCTCGATCGACGACCTCGACGGCACCTTCTCCTTCCTTGTCTCGACCAAGGACGAGATCGGCTATGCCAAGGACAAGCTCGCGGCGAAGCCGATGGTCAAGTACGAGGACGACAAGATCATCGCCATCGCCTCGGAGGAAGTGTCGCTGAACCGCCTCTTCCCCGGCCGCGCCCTCAACACATCTGAACCCGCTCCCGGAACCTACGACACATGGCAACGATCGATCTCAGCGTAACGCCCGTCCGCGAAGCCAACGAGCGCTTACGCAAATATGGCGCAGACGGCATAGACGTCGAGGTGCTGAACCCCGACGCGCGGCACCATATCGGCGTCGGGCTGACTCACCCGATCAACGTGCATATCCGCGGTTCCGCCGGCTATTTCTGCGGTGGCCTGACGGATGGCCCGCGCTTCCTCGTCGACAATAATGTGGGCTGGGGTGTCGGTGACAACATGCTCAACGGCTCGATCGTCGTGAACGGCAATGCTTCCGCCATTCCGGGCGTTGCGATCCGCGGCGCCGAGATCGTGGTCAAGGGCAATATCGGCTCGCGTGCGGGCCAGGTGATGAAGGCCGGCACGCTCTTGGCATGCGGCAACGCCAGCTTCATGGCCGGCTACATGATGTATGGCGGCCGCCTGATCATCCTCGGCAATTCGGGCGAAAAGGTCGGCCAGGACATGACCGGCGGCGACATCTATGTCGCAGGCAAGATCGGCGAGATGGGCACCGACGCGATGCTCATCGATTTACCCGCCAAGGAGCGCGACGAGATCCTCGCCTTCCTCGACAAGTACAAGATCCCTTTCACCGGCACGTTCCAGAAGATTGTGAACGCCGGCAAGAAGCTGCGCTACCCCAAGACCGAGCCGCGCCGCCGTGCCATACCCTTCTTCGAGAGTTTTGCGGACAATTCCTACTGGAACGCCAAGGTCCAGGAAGACATCCACATCAAGTCGCAGATCGGCCGTTACCGGATCCGCGGCTATGGCGCCGCGCGCCCGATGCCGCACATCTCCGACATCGCCTTCAAGAAGGACATCAGGATCGGCGCCATGACCGATCCGGACGTGCTCTCCAAGGTGCACATGAAGACCGAGGTGGGTGGTCGTTCGGGCGCCAACCCCTTGAAGCTCTCCATGCCGGTGATGATTGCGCCTATGTCCTATGGCGCGCTGTCGAAATCCGCCAAGCTCGCACTCGCCATCGCCTCGCGGCTTTCCGGCATTTCGGAGAACACGGGTGAAGGCGGCATGTCGAAGGAGCAGCGCGAAGAGGCCCACCAGCTGATCTACCAGTGCCTCGCGGGCCGCCTCGGCTGGAACATTCACGACATGCAGAAGGCCAACGGCCTCGAGATCTACATCAGCCAGGGCGCGAAGCCGGGCCTCGGCGGCCAGCTGATGGCCAAGAAAGTGACGCCGGAAATCGCCCGCATCCGCGGCATTCCGGCGGGCATCGACCTGCGCTCCCCCTCGCGCCACCCGGATGTGCTGGGCGCCGACGACCTGGTCATCAAGGTCGAGGAATTCCGCGAGGCCACCGGCTATCGCGTGCCTGTCTCGGTGAAGCTGGGTGCTGGCCGCGTGCGTGACGACATCAAGATCGCGTGGAAGGACGGCTTCGACTTCGTGGAACTTGACGGCATGCAGGGCTCGACCGGCGCTGCCGGCAACGAGGTTCTCGAATTCGTCGGCATCCCGACGCTCTCCGCCATCCAGGAAGCGCGCGATGCGCTGACCGAGGTGGGCGGTCTCGACATGCCCATCGTGCTGATGGGCGGCATCAAGGACGGCATCGACACCATCAAGGCGCTGGCGCTTGGCGCCCATGCCGTGGCGGTGGGCACCTCGGCGATCATCGCCGGCGGCTGCATCGCGTGCCTCCAGTGCCATGCCGGCACCTGCGTCACCGGCATCGCCACGCAGGACCCCGAGCACGAGAAGCGCTACAACATCCCCGTGGAAGCCCAGAACATCCACCACTACCTCGAAAGCGTGCGCTGGCAGATTGCCGCCATCACCCACGCGCTGGGCTACAGCGACCCGCACCAGGTGAGCCGCGACGACCTCGTGGCGCTCACCCCCGAGGCGGCCGCCATCACAAGGCTTCCCTATCACCCCGAATATCGCGAGCGTGACCAGGACCTCCGCAGGGCCTCCTGATCCGGCATCCACACTAGGACCAAGACGATGAGCACGAACGTCATCACCGTGTACGACATCAACCGTGTGCGCCCGCCCAAGGCGCCGGCACGCGATGATGTGCAAGACCCGCACTTCGTTCCGGCCCCCTGCCAGGTGGCCTGCCCCGTGGGCACCGATGCGCCGTCCTACATCGGCTTCATCTGGGAAGAGAAATATGCGGAGGCCTTCGAGGCCATCACCGCGACGAACCCCTTCTCGTCGATCTGCGGCCGCGTCTGCGATGCGCCCTGCGAGCCCGCCTGCCGGCGCGCCGATTCGGATGGCCCGATCGCCATCCGCAACCTCAAGCGCTATGTGATGGACAAGCTGGGCAACGACCATCATCTGCCGCCCGTGCACGTGACGCGCAAGGAGACGGTCGGCATCGTCGGCGCGGGCCCCGCCGGCCTCACCGCCGCGCAGGACCTCGCCGAAGCGGGCTTCGAAGTCCATGTCTACGAGATGATGGACAAGCCCGGCGGCATGATGGTGTGGGGCATTCCCGGCTTCCGCCTGCCGCCCGGCATCATCGCCGAGGACATGAAGCGCCTGTTCAAGCATTGCCCGGGCATTCACATGCATTGCGGCGTGACGCTCGGCAAGGACGTGACGCTGGACGAGCTGAAGCAGCGCCATGCCGCGGTGCTGCTCACCATCGGCTCGTGGTGGGGCAAGCCGATGGGCATCCCGGGCGAGACCCACGGACAAGTCATCGACGGCGTGGGCTTCCTTCGCCGCATCAATGCGGGCGAGCGCCCGGCGCTGCCTGAGAAGGTGATCGTGGTGGGCGGCGGCGACGTGGCCATGGACGCCTGCCGCGCGGCGCTGCGCATGCCGGGTGTGAAGGACGTGAAGGTCGTCTATCGCCGTGGCCCGAAGGAAATCCCGGCCCGCAAGGAAGAGCTGCACCAGGCCATTCTTGAGAACATCGAGGTGATCTACAACACGCAGCCCGTGGAAGTGATCGACAAGGAAGGCGCGATCGCGCTGCGCTGTGTGGAGACCCGCATGGGCCAGCCCGGCCCCGATGGCCGCAGGAAGCCCGAAACGGTTCCGGGCTCCGAGCGCGACATCGACTGCGGCATGGTGATCATGGCCGTGGGCCAGAAGGCCGAGAGCGCCGAGCTGGACGCCAAGGGCCTGATGGCGGGTGACCGCGTCAAGACCGACTGGAACTCCATGCGCACCGAGGACCCGAAGGTCTTCGCCGCAGGCGACGGCGCCTTCGGCGGCTCCACCATCGTCATGGCGATGATGCACGGCCACCGTGCCGCGCATTATGTGAAGTCGTTCCTCGATGGCATCGCCGAGCCGCTGCCCTATCGCACCCCCTATCGCACGCGCCGCGTTCCGGCCGCACAAGACATCAACTGGGAAATCTTCCCGCGCCGCGAACAGAAATTCAACGGCCTGGGCGAGAACCCTTCGTCCTTCCCGGAGATCGAAACGACCTATAACGACGTCACCGCCAAGGAAGAAGCCGCGCGCTGCTATCGCTGCGATGCCGAGACCGGCTCGTCGGATTACTCGGTGAAGACGCGCGAGGACATCTTCGTGATGGCCCGCACGCCGGTAACCGACATCCGCACGCAGGCCGCGATCCTTGAGAAGCGGCTTAGCCCCAAGGCCAACCCCTTCCCCGAGAACCACCATGCGTCCTTCGACGACTTGGTGCTGCTGCCGGCGAACCTGTCGCGTCTCGTCATCGACCCCTATCGCGATGCCTGCAACACGGCGACCGATATTGCGGGCAAGGTGAAGCTCGAGATCCCGGTGATTGCGGCCGGGATCGATGCGCTTCCCGCCGAAGCCAAGAACGGCCTCGGCCAGGCGCTGACGACCGTCGGTTCCGCCTACCTGACGCGCGAGCCGCTGCCGCATTCCAAGGCGCCGTGGCTGCAGCTGCTGGAACCGGGCGACACGCCGAACCCGGGTGCCGTGGGCCAGGTCTATGTTTGCCTCAAGGGCTTCAAGCCATTCAAGATCGCCAAGCAGCCGGGCATGATCACCGGCCTCGTGGCCAATTCGCACGACCTCGAGAAGGCCATTCCCTTCGCGCTCGATCATGACCTGGAGATGATCGTGCTCGACGGCTCCTCCGGCATTGCCGGCGAATGGCCGGAGCTTAAAGGTTATCCCGACTTCGGTGTGCTGCGCGATGCCATGCGCATCGTGCGCCGCATGAACCGCGAGGAAGACATCGACTTCGTCTATTTCGGCGGCGTGCGCTCCGGCACCGACGTGGCCAAGCTCATCGGTCTCGGCGCCAAGGCCGGCGCCATCGGCCTCACGCTCGGCATGGCGCTGGGCGGCGAGATGAGCCCAAGCGGCATCGCCTTCTTCGGCGACCGGACGGACGCCGAGCGTGCCGATGGCGCGGCCTCGATCATCAACTCCATGTCGGCGGAAGCTTCCATCATGGCGCGCTGCACCGGCAAGACGGATGTGCGCAACATCGAGCCTGAGGACCTGCGCGCCATCACGCTCGCAAGTTCCAGGGCCTTCGGCATTCCGCTCGCCGGCCAGAAGCGCGGCACGGTTATCGAGGCGGCGGAATAGGCAGCCGCCGCAACGAACGCAATCGGGGCAGGCGTTTCCGGGGGCACTCGCGGGGGCGGCATGGACACATCATTCTCTTCGGTCTTCTCCTTGCGGCGCTCGCCATCTGGCGCAGCGCGCATCGCCGGTTGGCGCTGGGCCTCTGGCCCGCCGCTCTGGCGCCGGCCGGCCGGGGCCCATTGCCCAAGTGCGGAACTTGGGGCAATGTTTCGTCGCCATTAACCTAGGCTCAAGGATATCCCATGACCAAGATACTGCATCCTGACGACAACGAGTCCACCACCACGCGCCGCCAGCTGATGGGCGGACTTGGCGCCATGCTGCTCTTGCCGCTCGCGGCGGGCGTGGCGGAGGCTTCAGCGGCGGCCGGCAATTCCGGGCGCATCTCCTTCCGCATCACCCGGGCAGGCCTGATCGTCGGCCTGGGCGGCGGCACGGGCACACTCAGCTTCAATGGCAAGAAATATCCCCTCAGCATCGGCGGCGTCAGCCTTGGCGCCACCATCGGCATCGCGTCGGCCGATTTCGTGGGCAAGGTGCGCCATCTGCGCCGCGCGAGCGACATCGCCGGCACCTATTCGGCGGTGGGCGCGGGGCTTGCGGCAGCAGGCGGCGGCGCCGTCGCCCGGCTGCGTAATTCGCGCGGCGTGGAGCTTGAGGTGTCGGGCAAGCAGGTCGGTTTCATGGCCTCGATCGACCTCAGCGGACTGCGTATCCGCCTGGCGTAAGCACACGGATTGGCTGGGGCGGGAGGGATCGAACCTCCGAATGGCGGAATCAAAATCCGCTGCCTTACCGCTTGGCGACGCCCCAGCAGATGGGCCCGTATAGCCAGCCGAACAGTGCTTGCCTAGCCCGAAAAGCATGTCTATAAGCCGCTCCGAGCCTTAAACGGAGTGTAGCGCAGTCTGGTAGCGCACCTGCTTCGGGAGCAGGGGGTCGGAGGTTCGAATCCTCTCACTCCGACCAATGAATAAGGCGCGGAACCGGCGGGTTCCGCGCCGTTGTCTTTTCAGAAATGCCTCAGCGGCGGCCGAGCAGCGCCCAGGCGGTGGGGAAGCCCAGCGCCGCCACGGCGGCCTTGACGAGATCGCCCAGCAAGAAGGGCATGAGGCCGAACTGGATGGCCTTTTCGACGCCGATCCAGGCCGAGAGCCAGATGAGGCCCGGCACATAGAGGACGGCAGCACCCAGCAGCATGGCGGCGAACATCTTCGGGATCGACCGGTCCCAGCCGCGCTCGGCGAGGTAGCCCACCACATAGGCCGCGGCGATGAAGCCCAGCACATAGCCGAAGCTCGCCAGCATGACGCCCGACTTGAACTGGGCGAAGACCGGAAGGCCGATGGCGCCTTCCAGCGCATAGAGAGCGAGCGTTGCCGCACCCAGGCGGGAGCCATAAGCCGCGCCGATCATCAGCACGGCGAGGCTTTGCAGCGTCATGGGCACCGGGATCATGGGCACATTGACCTGCGCCGCGGCGGCAACGATGAGCGAGCCCACAACAGCGAGCACGGCATTGCGCGCGAGGCCGGTCTGCGGCCACAGGCGGTCGGAAAGAAGGCTGGCATTCATGGTGGTTCACCCCTACCCTGTTCGAGGAAATATCGGAACCCCTTATAGAGTTGGCCTCAGCGCGCCGCAACTGACTGCATGACGGGCTTGACGTTCGACCGCACCTTCGACGCGACGCCGGGCCAGGCCCAGCGCCTGTCGCCCCTTGTGCGGCGGGTGCTGGCGGACAACCCGAGCCCCTACACTTTCAAGGGCACCAACAGCTTCATCGTGGGCAATGGCCAGGTGGCGGTGATCGACCCCGGGCCGGATGACGATGCACAGTTCGCCGCCCTGCTCGACGCGGTGAAAGGCGAGACCGTGACCCACATCCTCGTCACCCATTCCCACGCCGATCATTCGCCGCTGGCCAGGCGGCTGAAACACGCCACGGGTGCCGTGATGCTGGCTTATGGCGCGGTGGACGCGCCACTCGCCTCCGGCCTCCGGCTCGATGCCTCGATCGACCATGATTTCGTGCCGGACATGCGGCTGGCCGAGGGCGATGAGGTGAATGGCCCCGGCTGGACGTTGGAGGCGCTGTTCACGCCCGGCCACATGTCGAACCACATGTGCTTCGCGCTGAAGGAGGAACAGGCGCTCTTCGCGGGCGACCACGTGATGGCCTGGGCGACCAGCGTGATCGCACCGCCGGATGGTGACATGGGGCAGTATTTCGCCTCGCTGCGCAAGCTCCTCGACCGCGATGACCAGGTCTATCACCCCGGCCACGGCCCCTCGAAGCGCGACCCGCTGCCGCTGGTGAGGGGCTACCTCGCCCACCGCCGCATGCGCGAGGAGGCAATCCGCGCACGCATCGAACAAGGCGCGCGCAGTGTGAGCGAGATCGTGGCATCGATCTATGCCGGCGTGGACCCGAAGCTGCATGGCGCGGCGGCACTCTCCACCACGGCGCATCTCGATCACCTCGTCCAGCAAGGCAAGCTGCGCAAGGTGGAGGGTGTTTACGAAAGCGTCTAACCCAGACTCCCTCTCCCGCTTCAGCGGGAGAGGACGCCTCAACGAAGTTGAGGCCGGTGAGGGGAAGTCGGCGGTGAGCGGGGCATTGACTTCCCCTCATCTCCCGTTGCTTACGCAACGGGGTCTTCTCCCGCTGAAGCGGGAGAAGATGCGCGCAACGCAATGACAATCTTCGCTCTATACGCCGGGGAACACGAAGCCCTTGAAGCGGGCGCGGAGTTCCAACTTGGAAATTTTTCCTGTCGCGGTGTGCGGAATCTCGTCGACGAAGGCGACGTCGTCCGGCATCCACCATTTCGCCACCTTGCCCTCTAGGTGCTGCAGCACCTCTTCGCGCGTGACACTGGCGTCGTTCCGGCGCACGACCACGAGCAGCGGACGCTCGTCCCAGAGCGGGTGCGGCAGGCCGATGGCGGCGGCTTCGAGCACGCCGGGGCAACCAAGCGCTATGTTCTCGAGCTCGATCGAGGAAATCCACTCGCCGCCCGACTTGATCACATCCTTGGCGCGGTCGGTGATCCGCATGAATCCATATTGATCGATGGTGGCCACGTCACCCGTCTCGAACCAGCCCTCTGCGTCGAAGGCAGCAGCGCCCTCGCCCTTGAAATAGCTCTTCGCGATGGCGGGGCCCTTCACCTTGAGGCGGCCGAAGGTCTGGCCGTCATGCGGCAGGGAATTGCCTTCGTCATCGGTGATTTTCATGTCCACCATGAAAGGGGGCCGGCCCTGCTTCAGCTTCACCGTCCACCATTCGCCGGCCGGAAGCATCTTCGTCTCGCCCGTGGCAACGGCGAGCGAACCGATGGGGCTCATCTCCGTCATGCCCCAGGCGTGGATGACATCCGTGCCATGGGTTTCGACGAACGCCTTCATGATCGATTCGGGGCAGGCGGAGCCGCCGATAACGACGCGGTCGAGATGCGGCAAGCGCAGCTCCGGGTTCTGCTCCAGATATTGCAGCAGCATCAGCCACACGGTGGGCACGGCGGCGGTGAAGGTGACGCGGCCTTCAGTGAGCATCTCGTAGATCGAGGCGCCGTCGAGCTTCGGACCCGGCATGACGAGTGCGGCGCCGCCGATGGGGGCGGAGAAGGCCAGCGACCACGCATTGGCATGAAACATCGGCACCACCGGCATGGCGGCGTCGGCGCTCTTGATTGCCATGGCGTCGCCCAGCGCGCACATCAGCCCATGCAGCACGTTGGAGCGATGGGAATAAAGCACGCCCTTCGGGTGGCCCGTGGTGCCGCTGGTGTAGCACAGGCCGCAAGCGGTGTTTTCGTCGAACTGCGGCCACGCATAGGTCTCATCGCCCTGCGCGATCAGCGTCTCATAACAGACGACATTGCGCAGCGCGGTCTCAGGCATGTGGGCCTCATCGGTGAGGATGATGAAGCCCTTCACCTTCGGGCATTGCTCCTGCAGCTTCTCGAGCAGCGGCACGAAGGTGAGGTCGGTGAAAATCCACTGGTCTTCGGCGTGGTTGACGATGTAGCCGAGCTGGCCGGGGAAGAGGCGCGGGTTGAGCGTGTGGACGATGCCGCCCATGCCCATGACGCCATACCAGATCTCAAGATGGCGCCACGTGTTCCACGCCATGGTGGCAATGACGGAGCCCATCGAAAGGCCGAGTTGCCTTTCGCAGGCAGAGGCCAGCGCGCGGGCGCGGCGGTTCACCGTGGCATAATCCGTGCGGTGCAGCGGGCCTTCGACCGAGCGCGAGAGGATGGGCCTTTTGCCATGCCAGCGCGCCGCGTGGTCGAGCACGCGGTGAACGAGCAGCGGAAAATCCTGCATCAGGCCGAGCATGGCATGTTCTCCCTGGCCCGACTGTAACGGGAAGACGCCACCACCGCCAGATGACCTCCCGCTGCGGTGAGGTCAAGTTCTGGGGTCGATCGGCGTGATGACGCCGAGGTCCAGCACCTGCTCGATGAAGCGCGCGCCGGCCAGCAGCTTCGCCTCGCCCCGCCCGGGCGCCACGATCTGCAGACCGACCGGCAGATGATCCGCCGTGAAGCCGCAGGGGATCGAGATGGCGGGGCTGGCGGTGAGCGTGACGGCATGGACGATCATCAGCCAGTCGACATAGGTCTCGAGCTTCACGCCGTCGCATTCGGCGACATAGCGCTGCGCCACCGGGAAGGGCGGCACGATGGTGGTCGGGCAGAGCAGCAGGTCATACGTCTCGAAGAAGGCCCGCATGCGGCGGAACAGCTCGCCGCGCTGCGCCTCGGCGCGCGCGATCTCCGCGCCCGTGAGGGCGAGGCCCTTCTCGATGTTCCAGACCACTTCCGCCTTCAGGAGATCGCGATGCTTGTCCAGCAGCGGGCGCATGTTGGCATAGGACAGAGCGCGCAGGGTCTGGGCACATTCGCGCGTCTCGCGCAGGTCCGGATGGGCCTCCTCTACGATGACGCCCTCCTTCTCCAGCTTGCGCGCCGCGGCCAGAACGAGGTCAGCGACGCGCTTGTCCACTGGCGGGAGGCCAAGGTCGCGGGAGACGGCGACGCGCTTGGGTTTCCAGCCCGAGCGGGCGGCCTTGAGGAAGCTCGTGCCATCGGAGGGAAGCGACAGCGGATCCGCCGGTTCCTCTCCCACCATCGCGTCGAAGAAGAGTGCTAGATCCTGGACGTTGCGGGCCATGGGACCTTCGACGCCCAGCGTCGAGTCGATCTTGGAGAAGACGGTGGCCGCCACACGGCCGGGCGAGGGCCGCATACCCACGACACCGCAGAAGCTCGCCGGATTGCGCAGCGAACCGCCAAGATCAGAGCCATGCGCCACCCAGGCCATGCCGGTGGCCAGCGCCACGGCAGCACCACCGGAGGAGCCTGATGCCGAGAGTGCCGTGTTCCACGGATTGCGGGTGACGCCGAAAACCTCGTTGAAGGTATGCGCCCCGGCGCCGAATTCCGGGGTATTGGACATGGCGTAGATGACCCCGCCATTGCCCTCGAGATGGGTGACCAGCAGATCTGAGGTCTCGGCAATGCGGTCCTTGTAAATGGGCGAGCCCTGGGTGGAGCGGACGCCGGCGACATCCGCCAGATCCTTGATCGGCACAGGGAGCCCCGCCAGCGGCCCGCGCGCCGAGGAGGGCTTTTCCATCAGCTTCCGGGCATGGCTGCGCGCCCGGTCGAAACACCGCGTCGGCAGAGCGTTGACCGCACCATCGACTGCCGCAATGCGGGCTTCCAGCGCGTCCAGACAGTCGAGCGGGGTGATGTCGCCCGTTTTCAGTTCCTGGACCACCTTGACGGCGGTCAAACGGATCAGGTCAGTCATGCAAGTACCCCTTGATGCGAGAGAGTGAAATCCGTTTGCCCGCCCCCCGTCAACGGGCGTAAAAGCCGCCCAGCCATTAACACAGACGCATCCCCAAGGAGAGCATCATGAACGCACCGGTCGCAGCCCCAGGCATGAACAGGCAGTGGGTGGAGCGCCGCGCCAAGGCCGTCTCGCGTGGCATCAGCGCCGGCGCCCCGGTCATCGCGGCGAAGGCCGAGAACTCCGAGATCTGGGACGTCGAGGGCAACCGCTACATCGACTTCGGCGGCGGCATCGCGGTGGTTAACACCGGCCACCGCCACCCGCTGGTGATGAAGCGCGTCTATGAGCAGCTCGAGGCCTTCACCCACACCTGCGCCATGGTCATGCCCTATGCGCCCTTCATCGAGGTCTGCGAGAAGCTGAACGCCGTCGCGCCCATCTCCGGCGAGAAGAAGTCGGCCCTCGTCACCACCGGCGCCGAGGCGGTCGAGAACGCGGTGAAGTTCGCCCGCGCCTATACCGGCCGTTCTGACATCATCGCCTTCAACGGCGGCTTCCATGGCCGCACGCTGCTCGGCATGACGCTCACCGGCAAGGTCGTTCCCTACAAGGCGAAGTTCGGCCCCATGGCGCCGGGCGTGTGGCACGTGCCCTTCCCCGTTGCCCACAAGGGTGTCACGATCGATGACACGATGCATGCCATCGAGTGGCTGTTCAAGGCGGACGTGGAGCCGCAGCGCGTCGCCGCCATCATCATCGAGCCCGTGCAGGGCGAAGGCGGCTTCTACATCGCGCCGAAGGAACTGATGGCGAAGCTCAGGAAGCTGTGCGACGACCACGGCATCCTGCTCATCGCCGACGAAATCCAGTCCGGCTTCGGCCGCACCGGCAGGTTCTTCGCCATGGAGCATTATGGCGTGGAGCCCGATCTCATCACCTCGGCCAAATCGCTGGCGGGCGGCTTCCCGCTCGCCGCCGTGGTCGGCCGCGCCAAGATCATGGACGCGCCGGACCCCGGCGGCATCGGCGGCACCTATGCCGGCAACCCCGTGGCCTGCGCCGCGGCACTTGGCGTGTTCGACGCCTTCGAGCAGGAAGGCCTGCTCGAGAAGGCGGAGAAGCAGGGCAAGCTCATCATGGAGCGCATGACCTCGATCAAGGCCAAGGGCAAGGGCATGCCGATCGGCGACGTGCGCGGGCTCGGCGCCATGTGCGCCTTTGAGCTCGTCACCCAGCATGGCGGCAACGACCCGGATGCGGGTGCAGCCAAGGCGCTCGCCGCCAAGTGCCTGGAGCGCGGCCTGCTGATCCTCACCTGTGGCGTCTATGCCGACACAGTGCGCATGCTGACGCCGCTGACGGCCTCCGAAATGGTGCTGAAGGAAGGTCTCGACATTCTTGAGAGCGCCATCCTCGGGAATTGAGCGGGTCTTCAATCGCAGATCGAGATCACCGGGCATTCGCCCGGTGATTTTGTTTCACGTCATTCTCACGAATATGTGAGCGGCCAAGCGGCAATTTGGACAATCCGCTGCCTCGGACGCTTCGTTTACATTTCCAGTGTAATCATTGGCGCAGCCCGCCGAGCGATCGACACGTCCGTCTTTCTTTCGTCATCACTGGAGATGTCCATGCTCAAGACCATTCTTGCGGCCTCGGTGGCTGTTTGCCTTGGATCGGCCGCGGCCTCGGCTGCTAACGTTGTTGAAACCGCCCAACAGGCTGGGAGCTTCAAGACCCTGATTGCTGCCGCACAGGCCGCTGGCCTTGCCGATGCGCTGGCCACCACCAATAACATCACCGTCTTCGCTCCGACTGACGAGGCCTTCGCCAAGCTGCCGGCCGGCACAGTCGAGTCGCTGCTGAAGCCTGAGAACAAGGACAAGCTGGTCGCCATCCTCACCTACCACGTGCTGCCGCGCGAACTCGAGTCCAAGCAGATGCTGGCGGGCCCCTTCCATGTCCGCACGCTGAAGGCCAATCCCGACCGCACGCTTACCATCACCAAGAACGCGGGCGGCGTGACCGTCGATAATGCCACGGTCATCAAGGCTGACATCATGACCGACAATGGCGTGATTCACGTGATCGATACCGTGCTCATCCCGAGCAAGTAACCGCGGACTGCACTGCTTCCCCAACCCCGTGAAGGGCGGAGTGCCGCGCACACGGGGGCCGAGAGATAAGAACGGGCGCTGACTTTACAGTCAGCGCCCTTTGCATTTCACTTGGTGAGCGAAGATTACTCGCCCTGCGGGGCCTCTTCCGAACCGCTCTCGGCGGCCTGTTTCCTGGAAATGTCCTCGCCGGTGACCTGGTCGACCTGCTTCATCGACAGGCGCACCTTGCCGCGGTTGTCGAAGCCCAAAAGCTTCACCTTCACGGTGTCGCCCTCGTTGACCACGTCGGAGACCTTGTTGACGCGCCTGGGCGCAAGTTCAGAGACGTGCACGAGGCCATCGCGCGAACCGAAGAAGTTCACGAAGGCGCCGAAGTCGACGACCTTGACGACCTTGCCGTCATAGATCTCGCCCACTTCCGGCTCCATCACGATGCCCTTGATCCACTTCACCGCGGCGTCGATCGCAGTCCCTGAGGACGACGCGACCTTGACGGTGCCGTCGTCCTGGATGTCGATCTTGGCGCCGGTCTTCTCCACGATCTCACGGATGACCTTGCCGCCGGTGCCGATCACTTCGCGGATCTTGTCTGTGGGGATCTTCAGCGTCTCGATGCGCGGCGCATGCTCGCCGAGCGAGGCGCGGGCGCCGGTGAGGGCTTCCGCCATCTTGCCGAGGATGTGCATGCGGCCGTCCTTGGCCTGCCACAGCGCCACCTTCATGATCTCCTCGGTGATGCCGGTGATCTTGATGTCCATCTGGAGGGACGTGATGCCTTCCGCCGTGCCGGCGACCTTGAAGTCCATGTCGCCCAAGTGGTCCTCGTCGCCCAGGATGTCGGAGAGCACCGCATAGCGCTCGCCTTCCTTGATGAGGCCCATGGCGATGCCGGCGCAGGGCGCCTTCAGCGGCACGCCGGCATCCATAAGTGACAGCGAAGCGCCGCAGACCGAGGCCATGGAGGAAGAGCCGTTCGACTCCGTGATCTCCGAGACGACGCGGATCGTGTAGGGGAACTGGTCCTGGGCGGGCAGCAGCGGGTGGATGGCGCGCCAGGCGAGCTTGCCATGGCCGATCTCGCGGCGGCCCGTGGCGCCCATGCGGCCCGTTTCACCGACCGAGAAGGGCGGGAAATTATAGTGCAGCATGAAGGTGCCCTTGGTCGTGCCGTCGAGCGAGTCGATGTACTGCTCGTCCTCGCCGGTGCCGAGCGTGGTGACCACGAGGGCCTGCGTCTCGCCGCGGGTGAACAGGGCCGAACCGTGGGTGCGGGGCAGAACGCTCGCTTCCGCAACAATCTGGCGGACCGTTTTGGTGTCACGGCCATCGATGCGGTGGCCGGTGTCGAGGATGGCGTTGCGGACGACGTCCTTCTCGAGATGCTTGAAGGCCTCGCCAATCTTGTTGGCGGGCGGCGCATCGGGCTTGTCCTCGCCGGTCAGCGCGGCCATGACCTTGTCCTTGGCCTTGGCGACGGCCTCATGGCGGGCTTCCTTGGCCGGGATCGCATAAGCGGCGCGCACGTCGGCCTCGGCAATGGCCTTGATCTTGTTGTAGAGCGGGGTCTCGTCCGGCGGCGAGAAGTCACGCGGCTCGCGCGAGGAGCGCTCGGCCAAACGGATGATCGCCTCGATCACCGGCTGGAAGCCGCGGTGGCCGAAGGTGACGGCGCCGAGCATGATCTCTTCCGAGAGTTCCTTGGCTTCCGACTCGACCATCAGCACCGCGTCCTGCGTGCCCGCGACAACGAGGTCGAGGGAGGACAGCTTCTGCTGCTCGATCGTCGGGTTCAGCACGTATTCGCCGTTGATGTAGCCGACGCGCGCCGCGCCGATCGGGCCCATGAAGGGAATGCCCGACAGCGTGAGGGCAGCGGACGAGGCGACCATGGCGAGGATGTCGGTGTCGTTCTCGAGGTCATAGGAGAGAACGGTGGCGATGACCTGCGTCTCGTTCCGGAAGCCCTCGACGAAGAGCGGGCGGATCGGACGGTCGATCAGGCGCGAGATCAGCGTTTCGCGCTCGGTAGGGCGGCCTTCGCGCTTGAAATAGCCGCCCGGGATCTTGCCGGCGGCATAGGTCTTTTCCTGGTAGTTGACGGTCAAGGGGAAGAAGTCGATTCCGGGCTTGGCTGAACGCTCGGCAACGGCGGTGGCGAGAACGGTGGTTTCACCCAAGGAGGCGACAACGGCGCCATCGGCCTGACGGGCCACGCGGCCTGTTTCGAGGCGCAGCGTCTGTCCGCCCCACTGGATTTCTTCGACGTCGATATTGAACATATGGATTTTCCTTGTGAGCCCTTCGCCGCCGCTTGAAAGACGTGCACCACCACTGTGGACGGCATCCCCTTTGGGCCGAGAGCCCGGCCCCATTGCCGGACTCTTGAGATGGGGACGCGGGCGGCTACTCGGTGATCCACCCGCTCGATCGTATTGCGAGGTCCGCTTAGCGGCGGATCTCGAGACGCTTGATCAGCGTCTGGTATCGCGCATCGTCGATGCGCTTCAGGTAGTCGAGAAGCGAACGGCGCTTGCTCACCATCGTAAGAAGTCCACGGCGGGAGTGATTGTCCTTCTTGTGGGTCTTGAAGTGGTCGGTGAGGTAGTTGATGCGTTCCGTGAGGATCGCAACCTGGACTTCGGGCGAACCGGTGTCACCCGGCTTCGTGGCGAATTCCTTCACGAGCGCAACCTTGCGCTCAGCAGTCATGGTCATCGGTCATCTCCAATACATTGGATGGTTACAGGTTGAACAAACGCTTCGGCTTGAGCGATCCCTGCTCGACCGTTCCAAGTCCGACCGGCTTGCCGCCGCTCATCACCAGAACCGAATCTTCCGCGATGGGAGCATTCGCACCTCTGAGCAGGACGGGTTGTCCGAGCTTCAGGCGTCGGGCCTGCTCTTGGTCGATGGCCAGTGCCGGGATGCCGTCCAGCACGGTCTCGATGGGGAGCAGAATCCCTTTGATGGCGTCTCCGCCGGGGGCCTTATGGCTGAGTTCCACAAGGTTTTCCAGCGAAATCATTTGGGTTTCGGTGAACGGGCCGACAGCCACACGGCGCAACATGGAGACATGCGCCGCCGTGCCAAGCGCCCGCCCCATGTCCCGGGCCAGCGAGCGGATATAGGTGCCCTTGCCGCAGGTCACCTCGAAGGTGGCGTGGTCATTATCCGGGACGCCGGCCAGCCGAAGGGCCTCGATCAGGACGGGGCGCTCGGCCAGTTCCACCGGCTCCCCGGCCCGTGCCAAGTCATAGGCCCGCTCGCCGTCGACCTTGATGGCCGAGAAGGCGGGCGGCGCCTGCATGATCTCGCCGGTGAAGCGCGGCAGTATCGACTCGATTTCAGATTGCAACGGACGGCGGCCGGATGTGGCTGTCACCTCACCTTCGAGGTCGTCGGTCGACCGCTCCTCCCCGAAACAGGCCGTGAAGCGGTAGACCTTCCGCCCATCCATCGCATAGGAGACGGTCTTGGTCGCCTCTCCCAGCGCGATGGGCAGGAGGCCCGAGGCCAGCGGGTCCAGCGTGCCGCCATGCCCCGCCTTCCCGGCATTGAACAGGAAGCGCACCTTGCCCACGGCCTGGGTGGAGGTCATGCCGTAGGGCTTGTCGAGGATGACCCAGCCGTGGACCGCCTCGCGCTTCCGCTTGGGAGGGTTCACTTCTTGTCGAGATCCCGCGCCACTTCCGGGCTGCGGAGCAATTCGTCGATGTGGTTGGCATAATCCAGTGCCGTGTCGACGCGGTAGCGGATCTCGGGCGTGAACTTCATCCCGAGCTTCGGCGCCACCAGGCCCCTGATGTAGCGCCGATTGCGGTTCAGGGCCTCCAGCAGCGCTTGCTCCTTGCCGGGAACGAGGGTGCGCACGAAGGCGGTGGCGATCTTGAGGTCGGGCGAGATTTGCACCTCGACCACCGTCGGGTTCAGCCGCTCGAGATCGGGATCGCCCGATTCGCCGCGCAGGAAGATGTCCGCCAGCGCGTGGCGGATCAGCTCGCCGGCGCGCAGCTGGCGTTGGGAGGGGGCGCTGCCTTTGCTCATCTCTCGGATCAGTCCAGCGTGCGCTGGACCTTCTCCACGCGGAAGCATTCGATGACGTCACCCGCGCGGATGTCCTGGTAGTTCTCGAAGGCCATGCCGCATTCCTGCCCGACCGGCACTTCCTTGACCTCGTCCTTGAAGCGCTTGAGGGTCGACAGCGTGCCTTCGTGGATGACCACGTTGTCGCGGATGAGGCGGACCTTGGCGCCGCGCTGCACGTTGCCCTCGGTGACCTGGCAGCCAGCAACCTTGCCGACCTTGGTGATGTTGAAGACCTCGAGGATCTTCGCATTGCCAAGGAAGGTTTCGCGCAGTTCCGGCGCAAGCTTGCCAGCCATGGCCTGCTTGATGTCGTCCACGAGGTCATAGATGATGTTGTAGTAGCGGATCTCGATGCCGGCGCGCTCGGCCGCGTCGCGCGCTTGGGATGAAGCACGTACATTGAAGCCAAGCACCACCGCCTTGGAAGCTTCGGCGAGACCTATGTCGGACTCGTTGATGCCGCCCACGGCGTAGTGGATGACACGCCCCTTGATCTCGGCATTGCCGATCTTTTCCAGCGCCTGGACGATGGCTTCCGCCGAGCCCTGGACGTCGGCCTTGACGAGGATCGGGAACTCGGTGGAGCCCTCCTTGATGGCCGACATCATCTGCTCGAGCGACGAGCGCGCCGAAGCCGCACCGCGGGTCTCGCGGCGCTTGCGCTCACGATATTCGGTCACTTCACGCGCACGCGCCTCGTTCGGCACCACGTCGAACTGGTCGCCCGCTTCGGGAGCCGAGTTGAGGCCCAGCACCTCGACCGGCGTCGAGGGCGAGGCTTCCTTCACCTGCCGGCCCTTGTCGTTGACCAGCGCACGCACGCGGCCCCAGGCGGAACCTGCGACGAAGATGTCGCCGAGCTTCAGCGTGCCGCGCTGCACAAGCACGGTGGCGACGGGGCCACGGCCCTTGTCGAGCTGCGCTTCGACCACCATGCCGCCGGCCTCGCGGTCCGGATTGGCCTTGAGGTCGAGGACTTCGGCCTGCAGCAGGATCACGTCGAGGAGCTTGTCGAGGTTGGTGCCCTTGAGTGCCGAGACTTCGACTTCGAGCGTGTCGCCGCCCATGCTTTCGACCACGATCTCGTACTTGAGGAGCTCGTTGCGCACGCGCACCGGGTTGGCGGCGGGCTTGTCGATCTTGTTGATGGCCACGATGATCGGCACGCCAGCTGCGCGGGCGTGGTTGATAGCTTCGACGGTCTGCGGCATGACACCGTCATCGGCGGCGACGACGAGGACGACGATATCCGTCGCCTTGGCGCCGCGCGCGCGCATCGAGGTGAAGGCCTCGTGGCCGGGCGTATCGATGAAGGTGACAACGCCGTTCTGCGTCTCGACCTGATAGGCGCCGATGTGCTGGGTGATGCCGCCGGCTTCACCCGAGACCACATTGGTCTTGCGCAATGCGTCCAATAGCGAGGTCTTGCCGTGGTCGACATGACCCATGATGGTGACGACCGGCGGGCGCGACTTGAGCTGTTCTGGCGCGTCGGTATCGCCGGCGAGGCCTTCGACCACGTCGGATTCAGACACGCGCTTCACCTTGTGGCCCATTTCCTCGGCCACGAGTTGTGCGGTGTCGGCATCGATCACGTCGTTGATCGTGTGCATCTCGCCCTGCTTCATCAGGAACTTGATGATGTCCACCGCGCGCTCGGCCATGCGGTTGGCGAGCTCCTGGATGGTAATCGCTTCCGGAATGGTGACCTCGCGGCTCACCTTCTCGGTGGGCATCTGGAAGCCCTGGGTTTGCTTCTTGAGGCGCTCGGTGCGGCGTCGGAAGGCGGCAACGGAGCGGGCCCGCTCGTCATCCTCGTTCAGTGCATTGCCGACCGAGAGGCGGCCACGGCGCCTGTCGGCGTCACCAGCCTTGGCCGGGCGCGCCGGAACGGGCGCCTTGATCTCGCGCTTCACGGCGCCGGGGAAGGACCGGCGCGGTGCCTCCTCCTCGTCATGGGTGCGCTTGACGGGAGCAGGCATGGCCTTGCCGGTCATCGGCTTGGTAGGTGCGGTGGCCGGCGTCACGATATTGGCCTGCGCGGACTTGGGGGCCAGCTTCTTGGCGGCTTCGTCAGCCTTGCGGCGCGCCTCATCCTCGGCGCGGTGGCGGGCGTCATCCTCGGCCTTGCGCTTGGCGGCGGCCTCGCGCTCGGAGCGGTCGCGCGCCTCCTGATCGGCGCGGCGTTTGGCATCTTCTTCCTGGCGCTTGCGGTCTTCCGCCTCGCGCACGCGGGCGCCGGCAAGCGCCCGGTCACGCGCTTCCTTCTCTTCGGCGGTCAGCGTGCGGAGCACGACGCCGGAGCGCTGGGTGGGCTGCGGCTTGGGGGCTGCAGGCGTCTGGGTATTGGATGGGGGGGCCGGCGTCACTGGGGTGATGCGCGGCGCTGCCTTGGGCTCGAGCAGGGCGGCGGGCTTATCGTCACCGAAGCGCTTGCGTTTGGTTTCGACCAGCACGGTCTTTGAGCGTCCGGCGCCGAAGCTCTGCTTGACCTTGCTCTGCTCGATCGACGGCCGCTTAAGGGTCAGCGTTCCCCCAGCCGGGCGGTTGCCCTCGGGCTTGCGGTCTTTGTCGTTGTTATCAGTCATCTTTTCTCTTCAGGTCCTCGGCTGGGCCGGTCATACGGCCCGCAAACGTCTCGATCCGGCGCACAGCTACGGAGAGCTTTTCGGCAAGCCCTCCCTTGGCCACGGCAGCATGTACCACATTTGGGCGGCCAAAAGCCAAATCCAATTCGTGAATTTTGAAAAGAACGATCTTTTCGACAGCGCCGGGTTCCGCGAGCTTATCGAGCTTGCGGCAACCATCGGGCTTTGCGTCGGTTCCATGGAAAAGCAGCCGCGCCCGGCCGCGCCCCAGCATGTCCTCAACCTTCATGAAGCCCGACACGGCCTCGCCCGCTTTCCTGGCGAGCGAAAGAAACGACAGCGCCTGCTGTCGGAGAATCCTCGATACGGTATCGGGGAGATCGGGCGGGATTGTGGTCTCTGCCCCGAAGCCCTTGGCGAGGAGCTTTCTAGCGATGGCCTGGTCCAGCAGTTTGCGGTCAAGGCTGACCCACACGCCACGTCCCGGAAGTTTCCGGGCGAGGTCGGGCACGGCCACGCCATCCGGGCTGCGGACGAAGCGGATCAGTTCCGCTTCGTCTTTTACCGCGCGGGTAACGATGCACATGCGGTCCGCCAAGGGCTGGTCCGCCTCTACAATGAAGCTGGCTTCGGTCAGGCTTCCACCTCGCCTTCCTCTTCCGTCTCAGGCGCGACCGGCGCCTCGATCCAGCCGGCATGGATGCGGGCCTTCATGATGAGGTCATTGGCTTCTTCAGCAGAGACCTCGAGGTCGGAGAAGGCGCCCTTGTGCTTCACCGCACCGCCGGCCTTGCGCTCCGTCCAGCCGATGAGCTCGTCGGTGTCGCAGCCGGCGAGATCCTCGATCGACTTGAGGCCGGCTTCGCCGAGCGCCACCAGCATGGCCGGGGTGAGGCCCTCAATCTCCTTCAACTCGTCCAGCACACCCAGTTCGACACGGCGGCCGTCGAGCTCGGCGGCGTGGCGGTCGAGGAATTCGCGCGCACGGTTCTGCAGCTCTTCGGCGGTCTGCTCGTCGAGACCCTCGATAGAGGCCACTTCGCGGGCGTCCACGTAGGCCACTTCCTCGACCGTGGCGAAGCCTTCCGACGCGAGAAGCTGGGCCAGCGTCTCATCAACGTCGAGTGCCCCGACGAAGAGCTCCGTGCGCGCGGCGAATTCCTTCTGGCGGCGTTCCGACTCCTCGGCTTCCGTCATGATGTCGATGTCCCAGCCGGTGAGCTGGGAGGCGAGCCTAACGTTCTGGCCGCGGCGGCCGATGGCCAGCGACAGCTGCTCATCCGGCACCACCACCTCGATCCTCTCGGATTCCTCGTCGAGCACCACCTTGGAGACTTCGGCCGGGGCAAGCGCATTCACCACGAAGGAGGCGACATCCTGCGTCCACTGGATGATATCGATCTTCTCGCCCTGCAGCTCGTTGACGACCGCCTGGACGCGGCTGCCGCGCATGCCAACACAGGCGCCGACAGGATCGATGGAGCTATCCTTCGAGCGCACCGCGATCTTGGCGCGGCTGCCCGGATCGCGGGCGACCGAGACGACCTCGACCACACCGTCATAGATTTCCGGCACTTCCTGGCCGAACAGGCGGGCCATGAATTCAGGGTGCGTGCGCGACAGGAAGATCTGGGGCCCGCGCTGTTCGCGGCGCACGTCATAGACATAGGCGCGCACCCGGTCCCCGGGACGGAAGGTTTCGCGCGGCAGCGATTCATCGCGGCGGATGATGCCTTCGCCACGGCCGAGATCGACGATGACGTTGCCATATTCGACGCGCTTCACCGCACCATGGACGATCTCGCCGATCCGGTCCTTGTATTCGGCATACATGCGGTCGCGCTCGGCATCGCGCACCTTCTGCACGATAACCTGCTTGGCGTTCTGCGCGGCGATGCGGCCGAACTCGATGGGAGGCAGGCTCTCGGCGATCTGGTCGCCGATGTTGGCGGCGGGGTTCCTCCGCTGAGCATCGGCAAGGCTGATCTGGGTGGCCTCGTTCTCCACCTCCTCGACGACGAGGAGCAGGCGCTGCAACCGGGTCTCGCCGGTGCGCGGGTCGATCTCGGCGACGATCTCGTTCTCCGCCCCATAGCGCGCCTTGGCGGCCTTGGTGATCGCCTCTTCCATCGCATGCAGCACGACCGACTTGTCGATCGACTTCTCGCGCGCCACGGCTTCTGCAATCTGCAGCAGCTCGAGCCTGTTGGCGCTCACGCCATAATCAGCCATTGTTGTCTTCGCTCCTCTCTTGCGAAATCTGGTCTTCGTCGATCTCGGCGCCGTCGCCATAACCCGTGGCGGGCAGGCGAGCCTTGGCGGCCGCGATCAGCGCATCGGTCAAAACAAGCTTGGCATCGGAAATGTCAGCGAAGGGCACGCCGATCAGCACGGGCTCCTTCGACGCTGTTTCCGGGTTCTCGATGAACAGGCGCACCTCGCCTTGCGTGTAACCTTCGAGCGTGCCTCTGAAGCGCTTGCGGCCGGCCACAGGCACGGCCATCTCGACCTTCACCTCATGGCCCGCCCATGCTTCGAAATCGGACGGCCGCACCAGAGGCCGGTCGATGCCGGGCGAGGACACCTCGAGGTGATAGCGCGACGAGACTACGTCCTCGACATCGAGAATGGGCGACATGGCGCGGCTCACTGCCTCGCAGTCGTCGATGGTGAAGGTGCCGTCCGGCCGCTCCGCCATGATCTGCAAGGTCGGCCCGCTCATCTTCACGCGCACGAGCCTGAAGCCCATGCCGGCGAGCACGGGCTCGGACAGGGCCGCCACCCGCTGCGCAGGGCCCGTCTCGCGGGCCAGTCTGATTTCCGTTTCCGTCGTCATCGAAGCCCTTTCAGGCAATAAAAAAAGCGGGCCCCGGGACCGGGACCCACTCCCTATCTCCACTTTCGTGGCTATGTGAGTGAACCTAAGTTGCATTGTTCATACGCTTTCCGGCCCCATTTCGCAAGGGGTGGTGGTTTTGGCCATGCGCCATGCTTTGCGGGGGTGGCATTGGTCCCCCAGGGGCAAAAAAGGAGGCGCGGGCGCTGCCCGGCGCGGAGAGCCAGCTTGCGCTGGCGGTAGAGCGCTGAGCAGCGCCCGCATCTGACAGGGTGAAGCCTTCGAAGGAGAGCTTGCGCAACAGTCACCTGGACTGCCCCGGCTTGCCCTGTGGGCGCGGGATTCGTAATGCCCCAGGCCCTCCCCCCTCGGCCCCCGGGAGTGTGGATTACGTTGAGCCACACCCGCAGGCCTGCCATCCACCCCGCCCGAGCTCACCGTTGCGAGCAGGATCCCGATGGGGACGAGTGCTGGATATGCATTACAGTTTAGGATTAAAGTCAGGAGGAATTTATCCGCAGGTGCCGCTGGGATTGGAAATGAAGCTGGGCCCCAGCTTTCGTGGGGGTGACGGAGTTTTGTGAGGGTGACGGCGTTTGGGGGATGCGGAATTGAAAGAAATGTATTCGCACAATCTTCGCCGCCGTCAGGGGCTGCGGCGGAACCTCAGATACTCCGACCCCCGGCCCTCGCGCCGGGCCTTGGCCTCGTAGCGGGTCTCGATCCAGTTCTCGTAGGGTGCCGAAGGGTTGCCCTCCTCCACGAAGCCGCCATGGGCGGCCACGGCGCCGCGCGTCCAAGACACATAGTCGTCGATGTCGCTGGCAAAGAGGAACAGTCCCCCAGGCCTCAGCACGCGGTGGAACTGCGCGAGATTTTCCGGGCTTACGAAGCGGCGCTTGTTGTGGCGGGCCTTCGGCCAGGGGTCGGGATAGAGGAGGAATATGCGCTCGAAACTTGCTGCGGGCAGCGCTTCCAGCAGCGGCCGCGCGTCGGCGCCGTGAATCCGTACATTGGCAAGGTTTTTCTCCTCCACCAGCGCCAGCATCTTGGCAACACCGTTGACGAAGGGCTCGGCGCCGATGAACGAGATGTCGGGATGCAATTCGGCCTGGTGCGCCAGGTGCTCGCCGCCGCCGAAGCCGATCTCCAGCCAGCGGCGTTCGCCCATGCCGGACACGGGATCGTCGAGCCCCACGCGCAGGCGCGGCAGCAGCTGGTCCATCAGCGCGGAATGATGACGGCGCAAGGTCTTTCCCTTGCGCCGCCCGTAAAACTGGAAACGCTTATTGGCGGTTTCGGTCACTTCACCGCGGCTTTGAGCGCCTTCGCGAGGTCGGTCTTCTCCCAGGAGAAGCCGCCGTCCTTTTCCGGCGCGCGGCCGAAATGGCCATAGGCCGATGTGCGCGCATAGATCGGCCGGTTGAGGTTCAGATGCGTGCGGATGCCGCGCGGGCTCAGGTCCATGACCTTGGTGAGCGCCTTCTCGATCTTCGCTTCCGGCGCCTTGCCGGTGCCGTGCGTGTCGACGTAGATCGACAGCGGCTGGGCGACGCCGATGGCGTAGGAGAGCTGGATGGTGCAGCGCCTTGCGAGGCCCGCTGCCACAACGTTCTTGGCGAGGTAGCGCGCGGCATAGGCCGCCGAACGGTCGACCTTGGTCGGATCTTTGCCGGAGAAGGCGCCGCCGCCATGGGGGGCCGCACCGCCATAGGTATCAACGATAATCTTACGGCCGGTAAGGCCGGCATCGCCATCGGGGCCGCCGATGAAGAACTTGCCCGTGGGGTTCACGTGCCAGACAGTGTCTTTGGTGATCCAGCCCTTGGGCAGGGCCTTCTGCACATAGGGCTTCACGATCTTCAGCACTTCAGCCGAAGTCAGGTCCTCCTTGGTGTGCTGGTGGGACACGACGATCTGCGAGGCGCAGACGGGCTTGCCGTTCTTGTAGATCACGGAGACCTGGCTCTTGGCGTCTGGCCCGAGGTACTTCTCCTTGCCGGAATGGCGCGCGTCTGCGAGCAGCTTCAGAATCTTCTGCGAATAATAAACCGGCGCCGGCATGAGGTCCGGCGTCTCGTCGCAGGCATAGCCGAACATGATGCCCTGATCGCCCGCACCCTCTTCCTTCTTCTCGCCCGCGGCATCCACACCCTGGGCAATGTCGGCCGACTGGCTGTGCAGCAGGATGACGATCTTGGCGTCCTTGTGGTGGAAGCCTTCCTGCTCGTAGCCGATATGCTTGATGGCATTGCGGGCAGCAGCTTCGATCTTGGCCTTGGTTACGGTGGCGGGACCGCGGGTCTCGCCCGCGATCACCACGTAATTCGTCGTCGCCAGGGTTTCGCAGGCCACGCGCACCGCCCAAGGATCGAAACCCTGCTCGAGCGACTCGCGGTAGAACAGGTCGACGATCTCGTCGGAAATCCGGTCGCACACCTTGTCCGGGTGGCCCTCGGAGACCGACTCGCTGGTGAACACGTAATTCTTGCGTGACATGTGATTCTTCGGCCCCCTTCGCCTCAAGCCGCGCGCTTTTTGGCAGCGTTATGAACGCCGGTCAAGGCGGCCCTGGCTAAGGGGAGACCCGCAATATCACTCCTTGGTTTCGGCGATCACGCGGGCGATTGTGGAGATCAGCTTCCGCTTGTTGACGCTGTCGGCGTCACGGAAGGCCTTGGCCAGCGTCACGCCCTCGACGTTCATCAGGGCGGAGAGCACGGCGTCCTCCTCGCGGGCCTCGCCCATGCCGCTGCGCTCCTCCACGCCCGGCAGTTCCTCGAAGAAGAACTGAACAGGAACGCCAAGAATCTTGGCGGTGAAGTACAGGCGGCTCGCGCTGATGCGGTTTGCGCCCTTCTCGTATTTCTGGACCTGCTGGAAGGTAATGCCGAGCAACTCGCCCAGCTTCTCCTGACTCATCCCGATGAGCTGGCGGCGCATACGGATGCGGCTGCCAACATGGACGTCTACGAAGTTTGGATCGCGTCGTGTCATTTTATCCTCAGACCTCATGCCCGCCGGTCTGATGCCTGGTACTGCCACAAAGCTGTCATTCATTACTTTGCCCGCATATTCTCAAGCTTGATACGTTCTAGTCTACATAACCTTAGCGCGCAATTGCTTTTACCCCAAAACCGGGCCGCGTCGCCGAAAAAGAGTCTGCTGAACATTCTTATCTCTCCAAGGCCCAGAATCTCGCAAGAAATGCGCAACTGATTATACATACAGTCAAAATGAGCAACCAAAAGTCGCCCATCCGCGCATAGGCTGTGGCGGAAATCGCCACCGGTAGCGGAGAATCAACCACCCCCTTCTCCATCAGCGGCAACATCCGCAGCGTTCGGCCATAAGGGTCGATGACGGCGGAGATGCCGGTATTCGCGGCCCGGATCATGGGCAGCCCCTGCTCGATCGTGCGCAGCCGCGCCTGAGCCAGGTGCTGCCAGGGACCGGTGGAGCGCCCGAACCAACCGTCATTGGTGACATTGACGATAGCCTGGGGCCGGTCGGCATCGTCCACCAGCCGGTCCGGGAAAATCGCCTCATAGCAGATGGTGAGGCTGGCCTTGAGGCCCCCAGGCAAGATGACGGTGCGCGGACCGGGGCCGGGAACGAAGCTGCCTGGCGTCTGCACCACCTGGCGGAAGCCCAGGGGCTCCAGCGCCCACGCAAGAGGCAGAAACTCGCCGCCCGGCACCAGCCGCCACTTGTCATAGCGCGCTGCAACCTCCGCCGTTCCGTCAAATACAATTATGCTGTTGTGCGCATCCGGCTCCACGCCCTCGCCCATGCGGCCGGCCCGGACCGCGCCGGTGATGAGCGCGGTGCGTCCGCCGAGCAGCGGCTTCAGCTCCGATTTCGCAACCGGACTCTCGTCGATCAGGAAGGGCACCGCCGATTCGGGCCAGATCACGTGGGTGACGCCGCCGATGCCGTCCGGCCGTTCCGCCGTGGGCAGCATCGACAGCTGCAAGAGATCGTCGAAGATCTGGCGGGCATTGTCCTCGCGCCATTTCTCTTCCTGCGGCAGGTTTGGCTGGACGATGCGGATGACGACGCCCGGCACCAAGGCGCCGCTGGCGCCCGCGAGACGCCAGTCGCCCCAGCCCCACAGCGCGGGCAACAGCAGGAGGATCGCCCCGCCCGCCAACATCAGCCGCCTCCGCTCGCCCGAAAGGAAGACATAGGGCAGCGACGCCCACAGCACGACGAGCAGCGTGAGCCCTGTCATGCCGATGACCGAGGCCGCCTGAGCGACACCGCCCATGCCAACGACGAGAAGCCCCGGGGCCGCCCAGGGAAAGCCGGTGAGGAGATGGCCGCGCAGCCATTCCGCCACCGCCAGCAGCGCGGAGAAGGCGAGCGTCAGCTGCAGCCCGCTGCCGCCGAAGCGCTTCGCAAGGAGCCCGGCGAGGCCCCAGTAGATCGCCATGCCGCCGGACAGGATGCCGAGCATGAACGGCATCATCCACAAATAGGTGCCGGCCTCGACGAAGAAGGCATAGCCGATCCAGTGGAAAGCCACGGCGAAATAGCCGAGTCCGAAGGCCCAGCCGAGGCCGAAGCCGCTGCGCCAGCTCTTGGATTTGGCGGTGTCGAGCAGAACGAGGAAGAGCGGGAAGCCGAGGAAGGCCAGCGGCCAGCCATCGACTGGCGGCAGGCCGGCAGCGATGAGCGCGCCCGCCCCCACGGCGAGCACGCCGCGAAGCGGCGCGGGGAGGGAGCCCAAGCGTTGGAACAATCGAATCATGCTGCTGGAACTATAGGAGGGGGCCCGTTTCTCTGATAGAATTCATGGCGTTTCGGGAGACCGCGCATGAACGACCGCTTACCATCCCCGACGCCCGGCAAAGCCACCGCCGGCGGCATGACACTGATCGAGCACTTGCCCTTCGACACCGACGAAGGGATCGCCAGCCGGGCGCGCATCGGCCTCATGGTTCTCGCCACCGATTTCACCATCGAACATGAATGGCGCGCCATCATGGCAGGCCTTCAGGGTGTCGCTCTCTACGAGAGCCGCATCCTCAACGATGCCCAGATCACGCCCGAAACGCTGCGCGCCATGGAACCGCGGATCGCCGCCGCAACCGGCGTGATCCTGCCGGGAAGCCCGCTTGACGTCGTCGCCTATGGCTGCACCTCGGCCTCGATGGCGATCGGCGAGGAAAAGGTCTTCGCGCGCATCCGCGAGGTGCGACCCGGCGCCAAATGCACCACCCCTATCACAGCCGCCTTTGCCGCCTTCCGCGCGCTGAAAGCAAAGCGTATCGGCGTGCTCACCCCCTATCGCGCCGACGTCAACCGCATCGTCGCGGAGTATATCGGTGCGCGCGGCTTCGAGGTGCCGGTCTTCGGCTCCTTCAACGAGCAGGATGACGCCATCGTGGCGCGCATCACGCCGGCTTCGATCAGGCGCGGGGTGGAGACCATCCTGTCGCATGCGCCAGCCGATGCGGTGTTCGTGTCCTGCACCTCGGTGAGGCTGGCGGAGGCCGCGCGCGGCATCGAGGCCGAGACGGGCGTTCCCATCACCTCCTCCAACCATGCCATGGCCTGGCATGCACTTCGGCTTGCGGGTGTCGACGACGCGATGCCGCAATGGGGCCGCCTGTTCGAGGCGCAGATCGCCTGATGCGCGAGAGCTACCGCGAAACCATTCCTGCCCGCGCGCCGTGGAGCCGCATCATCAGGCGCGGCGAGACGCTGCGCATCATAGACACCCATGGCCAGCAGGCCGTCGACTTCCTGTGTTACAACGCGCATGACTTCGACGAGCGCTACCACGAGCCCAACACCATCAAGAAGGCGGGGCACATCCTGCTGTCGACGGGCGACGTTCTCTATTCCGACCGCGCAAATCCGCTGTTCACGATCGCCGCCGACACCTTCGGCGGGCATGACACCATCGGCGGCTGCTGCTCCGAGCCCTCGAACCGCATGCTTTATGGCGTTCCCAACACGGGTTGCCGCGAGAACTTCCTCGCGGCGCTGAAGCCCCATGGGCTGGGCTGGCGCGACATCGTGCCTAACGTCAACTGGTTCATGACCGTGCCGGTGGGCGCCGCCGGCGATGCCGCAATCGCGCTCGGCTCATCAAAGCCGGGCGACCACGTCGACATCAGGGCCGAGATGGATGTGCTGGCCGTCATCTCGAACTGCCCGCAGGTGTTGAACCCCTGCAACAACTTCAATCCGACGGCCATCGATGTGGTGGTCCTCGGCTGATCAGCCCTTCAGCTGCTGCATGATGGTTTCGGCACCCGAGACGTTGACGCCCTTCTCGGTCTCGATATTGAGCGTCTTCACCACGCCATTCTCGACGATCATCGAATAGCGCCTGGAGCGGAGACCCATGCCGGCCACCGCAAGGTCGAGCTCGAGGCCCGTGGCCCTGGCGAATTCCGCGTTGCCGTCCGCCAGCATCAGGATCTTGCCCTCGGACTCGGTCGACTTGCCCCAGGCCTTCATCACGAAGATGTCGTTGACCGCGGTGCAGGCGATGGTGTCGACGCCTTGCGCCTTGATGTCGTCATAGGCCACCAGAAAGCCCGGCAGGTGGTTCATGCTGCAGGTGGGCGTGAAGGCGCCGGGAAGCCCGAACAGCACCACCTTGCGGCCGCCGAATATCACGTCGGCTGGCATCTTTTGCGGACCCTCGGCGGTGGTGACGGTGAATTCAACGTTGGGCAGCTTGTCGCCTGGCTTGATGGTCATGGCTGTCGTCCTCTTGGCTTGAGTGGGTTTAGGGAAGCGCCAGGGTCTGATCGTAGCCCTTGCCGCCAATGAGGTAGGTGATGGTGACGGTCTGGCCCTTGAGCTTGGCGGCGTCGCCGAGGCTGCCGATTGCGAGCCGCGCCTCGCGGCCATCCGCCGAGAGCACGGGGGCATGGAAATAGGCCGTGGTGGCGCTTTCGACGAAAATGTCATCGGGCCTTTCCTTCAGCGTGAGCTTGAGCGCGGGCTTGCCGCCATCGCTGACGATCGCCGCGCCGGTGATGGCGTCACCGGCGGCGGGCACAGCCGCCCGCGCAGCTTCGACGCGCGCGCTGCCCGAAGGATCGCGCTGATCCAGCCCGAGCGAGATCGAAGCCTCGGCCTGGGCGGGAATGCAGACGTCCTTGCACACGGCGAAGAACAGGCCGAGTTTCAGGTCAAGTGCGCCGGGCCTTTCCGGCGTGACGGTGACAGGGAAGATCACGTCCTGCAGGTAGCCGACGGTTTCGCCGCCCTTGTCGACGTAGCGCGCAGGCGCGGGGAACTGGACATCGACCTTGGCGGCCCGCGAGGGCGTCCAAGTGAACTCCGGCGGAATGCCGGAATCGCCCGGCATGCGCCAATAAGTCTTCCAGCCGGGCGCCAGCTCGATCAGCACGCCGGTATGCCAGGAGGCGCCGTCGAAACGATCGCCGGTCAGCGACACGCGCCAGGGCTTGTTGTCCGCCGCGGCGGGAAGCGCGAGGGCGAGACTGAGGGCTGCGGCACAGGCAAGGCGGATCGTCATGATGGCCCTATATGCAAGAAAACCGGGGCCTCGCCAATCACCTTCACGTCAGACCCGGAGGCGCCGGAACCCCGCCTGCGGCATGATGCTGAGGAACCCTGCCAATGGTTCCCCTCCGCGGCCCGCTGCGCTAATCTTCGCGCCACACAAGGGAAACAGCATGACAAAGGGTCCCTATCTCGACGGGCAATTGCTGATCGCCATGCCGGGCATGAGCGATCCGCGCTTCGAGCGGAGCGTCATCTACATGTGCGCGCACTCGGAACAGGGCGCGATGGGCATCATCATCAACAAGATCACGCCGATGATGTCCTTCGGAGAACTGCTGTCACAACTCGACCTGGCGGGCGAAGATGCGCTGGCGCCGCCCGTCGAGCTTATGCAGATGCCCGTGCTGTTCGGCGGGCCGGTGGAACAGGGCCGCGGCTTCGTGCTGCACACCTCGGACTATTTCACCGCCGACTCGAGCCTGCCGGTGACCGAGAACATCGCCCTGACTGCAACCGTGGACATCCTGCGCGCCATGGCCAGGGGCGGAGGGCCGCAGCGCGCGGTGCTGGCGCTCGGCTATTCCGGCTGGGCGCCGGGCCAGCTCGAGAACGAGATCCAGCACAATGGCTGGCTCACCTGCCATGCCGACACGGATATCATCTTCGAGGTCGGCTTCGATGACCGCTACCACGCGGCGCTGCGCAAACTGAAGATCGACCCCGCCATGCTGTCGCGCGATTCAGGCCACGCCTGAGGCCTAAGCTTCGCCCGCACCGGGCAGCGCCACCTGGCGCTGCCGCTTGCGCCGGCGGCGCATGGGCGGGGGCGAAACCTCGGGAATCGCGGCTGCGGGCTGGGGCTCAGCCGCGGGCGGCTCATCCGCGACCGCGGCGGCCGCTTCCTCCGTGGCTTCAGCTGCAGGCGCAAGTTCGATCGCCTCAGCGACGACAATGGTCTCTGCCACAACGATGGACTCTGCCCCGGACACAGCGCCGGAGGGCGGGAGCGCCGCCTCAGCCTTAGCCGGCACAGTCTCTTCCTTTGGCACGGGGTCAGGCTCCATGCGGCGGCGCGGATAGGGGCGCGCCGGGCGCTTTTCGGGCTCGGGGCGCTGCACATCCTCGGCCGTCACGCGGCGCAGTGCGGGCTTCGGCGGCGGGTCCTTGATTGCGCGCTCCCACAGCCAGGTGATGGCGGTGCGGCCGGAAGTATGGGCATAGGGCAGGCCCGCCAGCGCATCGTTCACCTGCTTCGCCGACATCGGCTTGCCGATGAAGAAGCCCTGGCCATAGTCGCAACCGAGCTCGCCAAGCCGGTCGACCTGGTCCTGGTTCTCGATGCCCTCGGCCACGATGGCGAGGCCCAGCTCGTGCCCCATGGCGATGATCGATTGCAAGATCACCACGGCGCGCTGGTCCTGCGCCTCCTGCGAGATGAAGCTGCGGTCGACCTTCAGCGTGTCGAAGGGCAGCTTCCTCAGGCTTGAGAGCGAGGAATAGCCGGTGCCGAAATCGTCGCAGGAGAGGCCGACGCCCAACTCGCGGAAACGCTCGAGAATCTGCGCCGCGCGCTCCGGGTATTCCATGACGAGGGATTCCGTCACCTCGATCTTGAAGCTGCCGCGCAGCAGACCCTCGCGCCCGATGATCTGCTTAATGTCGTCGAGCAGGCTCGGCTCGATGAGCTGCGCCGACGAGATGTTGACGGCGATGAAGGCGGGCTCGGCCGACCGGTAGGCGCGCTGCCAGATGCCGAGCTGGCGGCCGGCCTCGTTCACCACCACGCGGCCGATGTCCCGGATCATGCCGGTTTCCTCGGCGAGGCTCAGGAAGCTCTCGGGCGCAAGGAGGCCCATCGCCGGGTGGCGCCAGCGCACCAGCGCCTCGAAGCCCGCGAGATGCATGTCGGCAAGCCGCGCGATGGGCTGGTAATGGACCTCGATCTCGTTCCTCTCGATGGCGCGGCGCAGCTCCGCCTCGAGCACCATCAGTTCCGCGCGGTCGTCGACCATAGCCGGGTTGAACAGCTCGACCTTGCCCGTGCCCTTGCGCCGCGCCTCGTAGAGGGCCACGGCGGCCTCCTTCATCAGCCTCTCGGCGTCCTGCGCTTTCGGGCGGTACTGCGCGACGCCGACGGAGGCCGTGAGGAAATATTCCTGGTCTTCGAATTTCACCGGCCGGCCCACAGTATCGAGCAGCGCCTGGGCGAAGGCATCCACGCCGCGGCCCCCCGGCGCCTCGTGATAAAGAATGGCGAACTGGTCGCCCGGCAGGCGCGCCACCGTGTCCACCATGTCCGCCTCGGCCTTGAGGCGGCGGCCGATGATGGAAAGAAGCGCGTCACCCGCCTCGTGGCCCATGGCGTCGTTGACGATCTTGAAGCGGTCGAGGTCGACCAGCAGCACGAACAGCCCGGTGGCCGCACCCGGTTCCAGCCCGTCGATCGCCCGCTGCAGCCGGTCGGCGAAGAGTGCGCGGTTGGGAAGGCCCGTCACCATGTCGTAAACGGCGTCCTTCAGCAGGCGCTCCTCGGCGATCTTGGCATTGGTGACGTCGGTGATGGTGCCGATGCAGCGCGCCGCACGGTAGCCGTTGCCGCCGGTGATAGAGCGCGCCCTGAGCTCGAACCAGCGGTAGCTGCCATCGCCATGGCGGAGCCGGAACTTGCGCTCGATGGGGTTCCGGCCGTCAGCTTCCGCTTCCGCGATGGTGGCGAGATAGGCGGAGCGGTCGGCCGGGTGCATGAGCTCGAGAAAGGCCTCGCCCGCCGCATCCTCGAAGGCATTGGCGGGTTGGGTCAGCGCGCGGGCGATCTCGGGGCTGAGGAAGAGTTCGCCCTCCTCCGGCTGCCAGTCCCACACGAAGGCGCGCGCCCCGGCGAGGGCAAGGGCATGGCGCCCCGCCTCGCGGAAGAAGTGGCGCGACAGATAGCCCTGCGCGAAGGCGTGATGCGCCAGAACGAAACCCAGCATCACGAGCAGCGCCGCAAGCCCCACCGCCACCACCCCGGCAATCGAGGAGCCGGGGTCGCTGAATAGCGCCGCCAGCACGGCCAGCATGGTCCACAACAGCACGGCGGTCCAACTCAGCACAGCCGTCTCGGCCTTCACCTCGCCGCGCCTCCAAAGATAAACGACGAGAAAGAACCCGCCGAGCGCGGTGAGTGCGAAGACGAGGCGCGCCAGGGCCACCGCCAGAATCGGTTCGGCGATGCCATAGATCGGAATGGCGAAGGCGAGGCAGGCGGCGATCAGCAGCAGGTTGGCCGCTATGCGCGAGAGGCGCCCGAGGTCTGCCAGCATGGCCAGAAGCAGCAGCAGGAAGCCCGCCATCAGCCCCTCGAAGACGGCGCGCAGCACCTGCAGGGTGAAGCCTGTCATGCCCGACTGGGCGGTGAGCACGGTGAGGTGGCCCGCCTCCAGCAGCATGAAGCCGATGGAGGCCAGCGCAAAAGCACCCGCCACCGGGAAGAGCGCACGCGCCCGGAAGCCGTAAAGCAGGAACATGGCGAGCGCGATCAGCACCGAAATGCCGAGCAGCGCGCCGCGGAAGAAGGAGATGAAGTCCTTGTGCGCGTCGAAGGCGGCGCGCTGCCACATGGTGACGGGGAGCACGCCGCCCGTCACCTCGAAGGCGACCGACACCGTGCCACCCGCCGGGAGGCTGAGCAGATAGGCGCTTTCGCCCGGCACCGGGGGCAGGTTGCCAAACTGCCCGCTACCCGCCAGCGCCGTGCCATAGACGCGCGGCCCCACCAGCCGCGGCGGATAGAAGCCGGAGCCCGTGAAGCCCTGGTGCGGCACAGCGAGCACGACGGAAACGGGGTCCTTGGACGTGTTTCGGAAGGCGGCAGCCACCCAGTTGAACACCGGTCCCGGCGCCTTGGCGGTGAGCGTCATCTGCAGGGCCGCGCCCTCGCCGCCATCCGGCCGCTGGATGGCGATCTCGCGCTCGGGCGTTTGCAGCCCGGCGAGGAAGCCTGTGATATCCTGCTGCGGAAGCGGCCGCGAAATGTCGATGATGTCCACGGCAAGGCTGGGCCGCGCCAGCCCCAGTGCGGCTGCCAGCAGCAGAACGACGAACAGCAGATTGACGGACGGGAAGCCTCCCGACCTGTATCCACCCCACCTCATCCGATCACCTAAGCTGCGCCGCACCCTCATGACAAGGAACGTTACACCATAGGGTTACTCGGCGTCAGCCTGAAAGCCGGGCAAACAGAAGATGATCGCGCCACTCGCCGGCGATCTTAAGGTAGCCGCGCGCCTGCCCCTCATAGGCGAAGCGGCATTTGTGCAGGAGGCCGATGGAGGGCGTGTTGTGGGGAAGGCAGGCCGCCTCCACGCGGTGCAGGCCCAGGTGCCGGAAGGAAAAATCGCAGATGAGCCCCACCGCGGACGTCATGTAGCCCTTGCGGACATGGGGTTGGCCGATCCAGTAGCCGAGTGTCGCCGTCTGGGCGACGCCACGGCGCACATTGGACAAAGTGAGCGCCCCAACCAGCACCTCGCCCCCGCGGTCGAAGATGAAATAGGGGTAGGCCATGTCCTCGTCGATGTCGCGCCAATACTGCCGGATGCGGCTTCGGAAGGCGGTGCGGGTCAGGTCGTTGGCGGGCCAGATCGGCTCCCATGGGGTGAGGAAGTCGCGGCTCTGCGCCCTGAGTGCCGCCCACTGCTCATAATCCGCCATGTCTGGCACCCGGATCAGCGCGCGGCCATCCTGAAGGGTGGGGGGCGGGTCGGCGACGAAGGGTGAGCGAAGGAAGGCCATATCACTGCTTACGCAAATTGCCTGGCGATCTTATCGTAGACTGCCATGTCGACAATGTGGCCGACGGCGCTGAAGGCCGGCTTCTGGTGGCGGAACAGGCGCTCCGCCAGCGCCCGCACTTGTTCGGGCGTCACCGCCTCGATCTTGGCGGTGAGCGTCGAAATGGCTGGCACCTCACCGAAGGCGAGGAACTGGCGGGCAATCTGGTCGGCGCGGCCCGAGGCGCTTTCGAGGTTTATGACGAGACTGGCCTTGAGCTGCGCCTTGGCGCGCGCCACTTCCGCTTCCGTCACTTCCCGCGCCACCGACAGCATCACCTCCGAGGTGAGGCCGAGAAGCTCGTTCGAATGTTCGGGGGATGTGGCGGCATAGACTCCCACCTGCCCCGCATCCTCGTAGGCCGAGCCGAAGGAGAAGACGCTGTAGCAGAGGCCGCGCTTCTCGCGCACCTCCTGGAACAGGCGGGACGACATGCCGCCGCCGAGGATGTTGGAGAGCACCTGCAGCACATAGATATCCGGGTGGCGGTAGCCCGGCGCCTCGAAGCTCAGCACAATGTGAGCTTGGTCCAAGGGCTTTTCCGCCGTGCAGCAGGTGGGCAGGAAAGACGGCGTCTCGCGCTTCGGTTCGCTGCCTTCCGCAATGGCGCCCAGAAGCCTTGCAGCTTCCGCCGCGAAGGCTTTGTGGTCGATGTGGCCGGCGGCGGCCACGACGATGCGCGCGCCCCAGTAATTGCGGTTGCGCCAGTCGAGGATTTGCTGGCGGGAAACGCCGCCGATCAGTTCCTCGGTGCCGAGGATGGAGCGTGCCAGCGGATGGCCGCCGAAGCTCGCCGCCTGGGCGAGGTCAAAGACCAGGTCATCCGGCTGGTCATGGGCGGCGGCGATCTCCTGCAGGATCACGTCGCGCTCGCGCTCGAGCTCCTCCTCATCGAGAGCCGGCGCGGTGAAGATGTCGGCCAGAATGTCGAGGGCGAGTGCCCAGTCCTGCTTGAGGACGCGGGCGTAATAGGTGGTGGTCTCCATGCCGGTGGCGGCATTGATTTCGCCGCCGGCAGATTCGATTTCCTCGGCGATGGCGCGGGCGGAGCGGCGGGGCGTGCCCTTGAAGGCCATGTGCTCGAGGAAATGCGCGATGCCGTTCTCCTCCGCCCGCTCGTCGCGCGCCCCGGCCTTGACCCAGATGCCAAGTGCCGCCGTCTCCAGATGCGGCATGTGGTGGGTGACGACGTGGATGCCGTTGGGAAGGCGGGTGATCTCGACACTCATACGCTTACTCTCGTTCAGGCCTGCTGCTGCGACAGGATGAAGTCACGCACCCGGCCCACGTCATTGGGCAATACTGTGAACCGTTCCTTGGCGCTGAGCAAGCCGGAGAGGCGCGGCGGCAGGCCGGGGCGGATGCCGGAGGCCTTCTCCACCGCATCGGGGAACTTGGCGGGATGCGCGGTGGCAAGCGTCACCATGGGGCTTGCCGAGGCGTCTGCCTTGCGCGCGACGGCATAGCCCACCGCGGTGTGCGGGTCGAGCAACTCGCCCGTTGCCGCCAGCGTCTCGCGGATGGTGAGCGCCGTTTCGGCCTCATCCGTGGCGCCGGAACCGAATTCATGGCGGATCTGTTCGAGCTCGCGGTCGCCGATGGTAAAGCTCCCTGACTGGGCGAGGCTCGCCATGAGGTGGCGCACGGCATTGGGATCACGCGCATAGGTGAGGAACAGCAGGCGCTCGAAATTGCTCGAGATCTGGATGTCCATCGACGGGCTGGTCGAGGCCTTGACCCCGCGCTGCTCGTGGCGGCCGGTCTTCAGGGTGCGGTCGAGGATGTCGTTGACATTGGTGGCGATGACCAGGCGGTCGACGGGGAGCCCCATGCGCTTGGCCACGAGCCCTGCGAAGATGTCACCGAAATTCCCCGTCGGCACGCAGAAGCTGACCGCGCGGCCCGGAGCACCGAGCGACAGCGCTGCGGTCACGTAATAGACCGTCTGCGCCATGATGCGCGCCCAGTTGATGGAGTTGACGCCGGCCAGCCCCACCTTGTCACGGAAGGCATGGTCGTTGAACAGCGCCTTCACGATCGCCTGGCAATCGTCGAAATTGCCTTCGATGGCGATGTTGTGAACGGAGGAGCTGTCGACCGTCGTCATCTGGCGGCGCTGCACCTCCGAGACGCGGCCGTGCGGATGCATCATGAAGACGGTGGCGTGATGCGAGGACTTGAAGGCCTCGATGGCGGCACCGCCGGTGTCGCCGCTCGTCGCGCCGACGATGGTGGCGCGCGTCCGGCGCCCGGCCAGCGCCCAGTCCATGAGGCGCGCCAAGAGCTGCATCGCCACGTCCTTGAAAGCCAGCGTCGGCCCATGGAAGAGTTCGAGCAGCCACTGGTTGTCGTCGAGCTGCTTCAGCGGCGCCACCGCCGGGTGGCCGAAACTCGCATAGGCTTGGGTGATCATGCGTTTCAAGTCAGCCTCGGGCACGGCCCCGCCGATGAAGGGGTGCATCACCGCGAAGGCCACGTCCTCGTAACTCTTGCCCTGCAAGTGCGTGAGGGTGCGGCCCGGCAGCTGGGGCCAGACGGCCGGCACATAGAGCCCGCCGTCGCGGGCGAGACCGGTGAGCAGAACGTCTTCGAAACCGAGTTCCGGGGCTTCGCCCCGGGTCGACACATAACGCAAGTCCGCCACCCCTCAAGGATCTAAGGCAGCTTTAGCCCCCGGCCCGCAGGCCTTCAAGCGGAGCTTTGCCTCACCTCAGGGCATGCCAGTTCTTCTGCCGCCGGCGCAGGTCGAAGATATAGAAGCCCGCGACGCCCAGCAGGGTTGCCGCCAGGCCGAACCAGGTGATGGCATAGCCGAGGTGATTGTTGGCGAGATCGGCCTTTGGCTCCTGCGGCTTCGGGAACTCCACGCCATTGTCTGTGGGCACCAGCTGGATGGCGAAGGGGAAGGGCTTCAGCTCTGCGGCCAAGCCGCTGGCCGCCAGCATGGCCTTGACGTCCCACCAATACCACATGCCGGACGAAGGATCGTTGACCGGGTCGAAATAGCCCTGGCCATAGGGATGGGTGCGGATGACGCCCTCGATCTCCTGCGGGCCGTCGAGCATCGTGTAGCTGTCGAGCCGCTGGCCGGGCAGGCGGCCGCGGTCGACGATCGCCGCCCAGCCATCGGCGGATGCCACCGGCGCAATGATGGTCCAGCCCTGGCCGCCCTCATAGCCCGAGAGCATCTTCATGCGCGGCTGGTTCTTGTAGGTGCCGGTGAACTTGACCCGCACGAACTCGACGTTGCTGCCGGCGCGCGACATGTTGAGGGCGGTCGGCAGGTCGACGGATTCGGCGGCTGCATTGGCGGCAAGCTGGGCGAGCAGCGCCTCCTTCCAGGCGAGCCGCTTCACCTGCCAGGCGCCGAGCGAGACGAGGATGGCGAAGCCGATAACGCTGGCCACCAGCACCGGCCAAGTGCGCGGCGGGCGTTCGTGCGGGCGGATCATTTCCGCAGGCGTCCTTCGCGCGCGCCGGTCTTCCATTGCTGGTTGATGAGCACGCCCTTCACCGGGCGCAGCAGCAGCATGGGCAGGATGACGAGCACCGGAACGGCAATCAGCGCATGCACCCAATAGGGCGGGCTGTAGGCCGCCTCGACGCCGAGGATGGAGCCGGCACCGGCAAAACAGACAAACAGCATGACGAACCACGCCGCCCCGTCGCCGCCATCGGCGAATGCATAGGAGAGCCCGCAGCTCTGGCATTTGCCGGCGAGCGTGAGATAGCCGTCGAACAGCTTGCCCCGGCCGCAGCGCGGGCAGGCGCCGGCAAGGCCCGTCCTGAGGGGCGAGAGGTCGGGGTAATAGACGTCGTTCATCCAGTTCTCGAAGCAGGGGGGCCGCAGCGGTTGTCCGATGCGGCCCCAGACGAGCAGAAATCCGGCGGTCAGCCTTCCGGAATGATCACGCCCGCCGAGCTCCAGATATAGACGGTGGCGAACAGGAACAGCCAGACCACGTCCACGAAGTGCCAGTACCAGGCCGCCGCCTCGAGGCCGAAATGCGCTTTCGGCGTGAAGGCGCCCCTGGAGGCGCGGATCAGGCAGACAAGCAGGAAGATGGTGCCGATGATGACATGGAAGCCGTGGAAGCCCGTGGCCATGAAGAAGGTCGAGCCATAGATGTTGCCGCCATTGTCGCGGTTGAAGGCGAAGGCGGCGTGCGAATATTCATAGGCCTGGACCATGGTGAACAGCACGCCCAGCAGCACAGTGGCGAGCAGGCCCATGTTAAGGCCCTTTCGGTCGTTGTTCAGCAGCGCATGATGCGCCCAGGTGATGGTGGTGCCCGAGGTCAGCAGGATCAGCGTGTTGATCAGCGGCAGGTGCCAGGGATCGAAGATGATCACACCCTTGGGCGGCCACACGCCGCCCGTGGCGGCGGCGCGCGAGGCCTGGATCGCCTCGCCGGGGAACAGGCTGGCGTCGAAGAAGGCCCAGAACCAGGCAACGAAGAACATCACCTCGGAGGCGATGAACATCAGCATGCCATAGCGCAGGTGGAGCGCCACGATAGGCGTATGGTGCTGCTGGTTGCCCTCGTTGATGACGTCCCGCCACCACATGAACATGGTGTAGAGCACGCCGGCAAGGCCAATCAGCATCACCGCCGGGCTCAAATCGCCGTGCATCCAGAACACGGCGCCCACTGCGAGAACGAAGGCCGAGACTGAGCCGACGAACGGCCAGGGGCTCGGGTCGACCAGGTGGTAATCGTGATTCTTGGCGTGGGCGTCAGCCATGTCCCCTACTCCTTAGTTCGCGACGCTGGCGGGGGCCTCAGTCTTGGCCTCCGTCACAGCCTTAGGCTTGTCCACCGGATAGAAGGTATAGGACAAGGTGATTTCATCAATGCCCGCCGCGTCCGGATCCTTCAGCATGTCCGGGTCGACAAAGAACATTACGGGCATCTCGATCTTTTCGCCGGGCTTCAGCGCCTGCTCGGTGAAGCAGAAGCACTCGATCTTGTTGAAGTACGCGCCGGCCTGCGGCGGCGACACATTGAACACCGCAGTGCCGGTGACCGTGCGGCCGGACTGGTTAATGGCCTCGTAATAGGCCATGGACTGTTCCCCGAACTTCACCTTCACCGCGCTCTGCACGGGGTGAAAGGCCCAGTCCAGCTTGCCGGAGGTGTTGGCGTCGAAGCGCACCGAGACCGTTTTGTCCAGCACTTGGCCGGGCGCGGCATCGGCGCGCTGCACCGTGCCACCATAGCCCGTAACCTGGCAGAACAGACGGTAGAGCGGCACCGAGGCATAGGTGAGGCCGATCATCCCCGCCACGGTGGCGGCCGACAACACAACGACGCGGACATTGCGCTGCTGCTTCATCACATGCTCCGCATCGCGATAGAGCCGCCGAGGCGGACGACGGTCGTCACGAAGAACAGCACCACGAGTGCCACGAGGATAAGCGCCATGGCGATGGCGCGCTTCTTGCGGCGCGCCATGTCTTCCGGGCCGAAGGGGGTATTGGTCATCGCATCCTTCATCCGAAGACCGGCGCAAAGCTGGCAACGCCGGCCGCCCGCTCGGCAAGGATCAGCGCAAAGACGATGAACAGCCACATGGTGGAGAAGCCGAACAGCTTCTTGCACGCGATTTCCGCCGCCTGTCCCTCACGGATACGGTAGACGCGCCAGGCATACCAGATGAACATGACGCCAAGGCCGGTACTGGCGGAGAGATAGAGCCAGCCCACCGTGCCGGTCAGCGCCGGGAACAGGGTGACGGGGAACAGGAGAAGCGAATAGAGCAGGATCTGGCGCCGCGTCTCGTCAGTGCCTGCCACCACCGGCAGCATGGGCACACCGGCACGAGAGTAGTCCGCATTGATCTTTTTCCACAGGGCCAGAGCCCAGAAGTGGGGCGGCGTCCAGGTGAAGATGATGAGGAACAAGGCAATGGAGCCGAGGTCGATCGAGCCCGTCACCGAAACCCAGCCGACCATGGGCGGGAAGGCGCCCGCCGCACCGCCTATCACGATGTTCTGCGGCGTCAGCCGCTTCAGCCACATGGTGTAGATGGCGATGTAGAAGAAGATTGTAAAGGCTAGGAGCGCCCCCGCCAGCACATTCACGAGCAGGCCCAGCACGAGAACCGAGCCGGCGGCGAGCACCATGCCGAAGCCCAGCGCTTCCGGCGGGGTGACCGCGCCGGCGGGAACAGGGCGCTTCGCGGTGCGCTTCATCACCGCGTCGATATCGGCGTCATACCACATATTGAGGGCGCCGGCGGCGCCCGCCCCCACCGCGATCGCCAGCAGCGCCACGAAGGCGAGCCAGGGGTGCAGCATGCCGGGCGCCGCAATGAGCCCCACGAAGGCGGTGAAGATGACGAGCGACATCACGCGCGGCTTCAGCAGCGCGAAGAAGTCCCTCACCGTGCCCTGTCCGCCGGATACGGCGGCCGGGGTTTCGGCGAGCTGGGCGTTGATGTCGGTCATCGTGTCGTCAGCCGGCTTACCTGATCACCGGTAAGGTGGAGAATTGGTGGAACGGCGGCGGAGAGGACAGCGTCCACTCCAGCGTCGTGGCGCCCGCGCCCCACGGATTGTCGCCCGCCTGGCGCTTCCTCGCGAAGGCGTCGTACACGCCATAGAGGAAGATCAGCACGCCGACGGCCGAGATATAGGAGCCGTAGGAGGAGATCTGGTTCCAGCCCGCGAACACCGTCGGATAATCAATATAGCGGCGCGGCATGCCGGCCAGGCCAAGGAAGTGCTGCGGGAAGAACACCATGTTGACGCCGATGAACGTCACCCAGAAGTGCAGCTTGGCGATGCCCTCGCTGTACATGTAACCATACATCTTGGGGAACCAGTAATACCAGCCCGCGAAGATGGCGAAGACAGCGCCGAGCGACAGCACATAGTGGAAGTGGGCAACCACATAATAAGTGTCGTGCAGCACGCGGTCGACGCCGGCATTGGCCAGCACCACGCCGGTGACGCCGCCCACCGTGAACAGGAAGATAAAGCCGAGCGCCCAGATCATCGGCGCCTTGAACTCGATCGACCCGCCCCACATGGTGGCGATCCACGAGAAGATCTTCACACCTGTCGGCACCGCGATGATCATCGTGGCGGCCACGAAATAGGCCTGCGTGTCAGCGTCGAGGCCGACGGTATACATGTGGTGCGCCCACACGATGAAGCCGACGACGCCGATCGCCACCATGGCATAGGCCATGCCGAGATAGCCGAACACCGGCTTCCTCGAAAAGGTCGCCACGATCTGCGAGATGATGCCGAAACCCGGCAGGATGAGGATGTAGACTTCCGGATGGCCGAAGAACCAGAACAGATGCTGGAACAGCACCGGGTCGCCGCCGGCCGACGGAACGAAGAAAGAGGTGCCGAAGTTGCGGTCGGTCAGCAGCATGGTGATGCCGCCGGCGAGAACCGGGAGCGACAAGAGCAGCAGGAAGACGGTGACCAGCACCGACCACACGAACAGCGGCATCTTGTGCAGAGTCATGCCCGGTGCGCGCATGTTGAAGATGGTTGTGATGAAGTTGATGGCGCCGAGGATCGACGAGGCGCCCGCAATGTGCAGCGACAGGATGGCGAAGTCCATGGCGGGGCCGGGCTGGCCGGTGGTCGACAGCGGCGGATAGATGGTCCAGCCGCCGCCCGTGCCCATGGCTCCAGGCGGGCCTTCGACGAACATCGAGATAATGAGCAGGCCCAGTGCCGGCGGCAGCAGCCAGAAGGAAATGTTGTTCATGCGCGGGAAGGCCATGTCGGGGGCGCCGATCATGAGCGGCACGAACCAGTTGCCGAAGCCGCCGATCATCGCCGGCATGACCATGAAGAAGATCATGAGCAGGCCGTGCGCGGTCACGAACACATTGTACATGTGCTTGCCCGCGTCGATCGCGGCATCTTCCGGCGTGCCGTAGACCATGGTGGCGAGGCCCTGGAAATACTGAATCCCGGGCTCGGCCAGTTCCATGCGCATGACGATCGACAGAATGCCGCCGATGACGCCTGAGAAAATCGCGAACCACAGGTACATCGTGCCGATGTCCTTGTGGTTGGTCGAATAGACGTAGCGCTTCCAACCGGTCGGGTGGTCTTCGTGCGCAGCGATTGCGTGTGCCATTCTAAATGCCTCGTTCCCGATTACTTCTGAGCCAGCTGGCCACCGGCGGCTTCCGCGCTGGCGAGATACTTGTAAGCCTCTTCAAGCCCGGCGGTCTGGGCGGTCTTGGCCCAGGTGTCATAGTCCGCCTGCGAGACGACGTGCACCTCTATCGGCATGAAGGCGTGGTCCTTGCCGCAAAGTTCCGAACACTGGCCATAGAACACGCCCTCGCGCTTGGCGTGGAACCAGTCCTGGTTCAGGCGGCCGGGGATGGCGTCGATCTTCATACCGAACTGCGGGATGGTCCAGGCGTGGATGATGCCGTCCGGGTCGGACGTGACGATGAGCTTCACTGTCTTGTTCACCGGCACGACGACCGGATTGTCGGTCTTCAGCAGGTAAGGAATCTTGGCCTCTTCGGCGCTCTTAATGTCGCGCGCCCGGTCGTCGAGCGTGGCGGTGAAGGAGACCTTGGCCGAACCGTCGTCGTTGAGGCCCAAATCGGGATATTCGTAAGTCCAGTTCCAGCTGGGGTTGCCGATAACCTTGATGGTCATGTCGGCGGCCGGGATGTCGCGCTGGAGATAGAGCAGCTTGAAAGAGGGAACGGCAATCGACACGAGAATGATGATAGGGATGACCGTCCAAAGCACCTCAACCGTGGTGTTATGCGTGGTGCGGGACGGCACCGGGTTGGCTCGCGCATTGAACTTCGACATGACATAGAGCAGAAGGCCCAGCACGAACAGCACGATCACGGTAATGACGACCAGCAGATAACTGTGCAGGCTGTGGATTCCGGCCATCGAGGGTGAGTTCGAAGGCTGCAGCCCCATCTGCCAGGGATGGGCATAGCCATCGATCGCCCAAGCCGCCGGGGCGCCTGCCACCCCTGCCACAAGGGCGAGTCCTGCCGTCAATGTGTTGCGAAACGTCATCGTCACCCTCTCTCATCAGCGCCTCGCGGAAACCACGCGAGGCTGCGGGGGCCACAGCTGTCCCTGGAGACCCCACTCCAAACAGTGTGTGTGAACCACATTCGACGCCCCGCCGCAACTTGGGCAGGCGCGGCAAAACGTCGTGCCGCGACCCGTTTCGGCTGCAACCGGAATTCCGCCCCAATTCCCCCGAAAACCAGCAGGCGTCAACCCGGAAAACCGGCGTCGCCCCAGCGGATTTTGCGGTCGATGCGGGTTGTCTAAGCCAAACGGCGGCGCTAAACCCGCCGAATCGGGATTTCAGAAGGTAGAACTCCGTGCGAACCACCATGAAGCCGAGCCGCCTGCTCGCCCTCACCTCCCTCGGCCTCGCGCTCGGCCTGGGGCTGTCCGGCATCGCGGCCGCCCAGGACGACACCGCCGCCCAGAAGCAGGATCAGCAGGCTCCCGCCGATGCCCAGCAGGGCGGCCAGCAGCAGTTCGGCCCGCGCGCCAAAAAGGCCGGCCAGCAGCAGGCCCAGCCCGGCCAGCAGCAGGCCCCCAAGATCGATTTGATTGCCGAAAACGGCCAGTGGAAGGTGCAGTGCGAAACCGTGCCGCCGATGGAAGGCCAGCCCGGCGGCCGCCAGTGCGGCATGGTTCAGGTCACCAACAGCGAGAAAAACCCCAAGGCCTCTCTTACGCTTGTCATCGTCAGCACCAAGCAGAACGGCAAGCAGCTTTACAATATGCGGGTGATCGCCCCCATCGGCGTGTTCCTGCCCACCGGCGTGGCGCTCGAGATCGACGGCAATGCGGTGGGCCGCGTGCCATTCACCCGCTGCATGCCGCAGATCTGCATGGCCTTCGCGGAAGCCAGCCCCGACACACTGGCGAAGCTCAAGAAGGGCAAGGCCGCCAACTTCATCATCTACGAGGCGCCCGGCATCGGCCTGCCGATGAAGCTGTCGCTCGATGGTTTCTCGGCGTCCCTTGCCGCCCTCGACAAGGCCAGCAACGGCGGCTGATCCGCTCCTTATCCTGCATCGAACGGGGGCCGTTCCGCCGGAACGGCCCCTTTTCATGTGTGGCGGAATGTGCGCCGCTCACCTATCTTGGTCACTGACAGCTTCTCACACAGGTGATCCCGTGCCCGCCAATGCCCCCGTTTCCCTTTTCGACTCCGATGATTTCAGCCGTGCCGAGGCCGAAAGCCTCGTCGCCGATACGCTGAAAGGTGCGGAGGATGGCGAACTCTTCGTCGAGAAGCGCCAGACCGAGAGCCTGGTCTGGGACGACGGCAAGCTGAAATCGGCGAGCTTCGATGAAAGCCAGGGCTTCGGCCTGCGCGCCGTGCGCGGCGAAACCGCGGCCTATGCCCATGCGACCGACCTGTCGATTGCCGCGCTGCGCCGGGCGGCCGAAGTGTGCCGCAGCGTGGCGGCGGACGGCAATATCGTCCACGCCGTGGCGCCGGAGCGCACCAACCGCAAGCTCTATGCCGACACCAACCCGTCCGAGGCGATGGGCTTTCCCGAAAAAATCGCGCTCCTGCAGAAAGTCGATGCCTATGCCCGCAGCCTCGACCCGCGGGTGAAGCAGGTGTCGGTCTCCATGGCGGCGGACTGGCAGGCGGTGGAAATCCTGCGCGGCGACGGGTCCAGCTACCGCGATGTGCGCCCGCTGGTGCGCTTCAACGTGTCGGTGGTCTCCTCCGACGGCAAGGAGCAGGGCCAGGGCAGCCATGGCCTTGGCGGCCGCGGCGAGCCGCTGTCCTATTTCACCGACGATGTCTGGATGGCCGCCACGCAGGAGGCGCTGCGCCAGAGCCTGGTTTCGCTTGAGGCGCGGCCCGCGCCTGCGGGCGAGATGGATGTGCTGCTCGGCCCCGGCTGGCCCGGCATTCTGCTGCATGAGGCGGTGGGCCACGGCCTTGAAGGTGACTTCCACCGCAAGAAGACATCCGTCTTCACCGGCATGCAGGGCCAGCGGGTGGCGTCCAAGGGTGTCACCATCGTCGATGACGGCACCATCGCCAACCGGCGCGGCTCGATCACCATCGACGACGAGGGCACGCCCTCGAACTGCACCACGCTGATCGAGGACGGCATTCTGGTCGGCCTGATGCAGGACCGGATGAATGCCCGCCTCATGGGTGTTGCTCCCACCGGCAATGGCCGCCGCCAGTCCTATGCCCATGCGCCCATGCCGCGCATGACCAACACCTACATGCTGTCGGGCGAAAGGGAGCCGGAGGAAATTCAGCGCTCGATCAAGCGCGGCCTCTTTGCCAAGTCTTTCGGTGGCGGCCAGGTGGACATCACCTCGGGCAAGTTCGTGTTCTCCTGTACCGAGGCCTACCTGATCGAGGACGGCAAGATCACCATGCCGGTGAAGGGCGCCACCCTGATTGGCGCGGGCGCCGATGCGCTCACCCGCATCTCCATGGTCGGCAACGACATGGCGCTCGATTCCGGCGTCGGCACCTGCGGCAAGCAGGGCCAGGGCGTGCCCGTCGGCGTCGGCCAGCCGAGCTTGCGCATCGACCGGCTCACCGTCGGCGGCACGGCTGCCTGAATAACGCAATGAAGCCCGAGGCCGTCATCTTCGACATGGACGACGTGCTGTGCCGCTACGACCTTGGGCGCAGGCTGAGGGCGCTTGCCCGCATCACCGGCCAGACGCCGCGCGACATCCGCGCCGCCATCTGGGACTCGGGCTTCGAGGATGCCGCCGACACCGGCGGCTATCCCGATCCGGATGATTATCTCCGCGAATTTGGCCAGCGCATCGGCGTTGCGCTGACGCGTGCGCAATGGGTGGAGGCGCGGCGCGAGGCGATGACGCCCTGGCCCGACATGCTGGGGCTGGCGAAGTCGATCGGCGGCCAGGTGCGAATCGCCATCTATTCCAACAACGGCCCGCTCACCAAGGCCGCCCTCTCCGAACTCTTCCCGGCCTGTACCGATATCTTCGCCGAGCATTACCATTCCTTCGAGTTCGGCCTGAAGAAGCCGGACCCCAGGAGCTTCCTGAAGCTCATGGAACGCATGGGCACAGACCCCGCCCGCTGCTGGTTCATCGACGACAAGAAGTCGAACGTGACGGGCGCGCGCCTGGCGGGCCTCGCGGCCCATCACTTCGTCAGCCACGAACAGCTGGTGCCGGACGTGCGCGTCATGGGCCTTGCCGCATGAGCCACGCGGCCGGGGACAAACGCACCGCACCCTTCGTCACCGGCTCCACCATGCGCCATGTGGTGGTGATGACGCTGACGGGTGCGGTGGGCCTGATGGCGCTGTTCATGGTCGACCTCGTCGACCTGTTCTTCCTGTCGCTTCTGAACGACACGGAAGTGACGGCGGCCATCGGCTATGCCGGCACCATCGTGTTCTCGAACCTGTCGGTGTCGATCGGCTGCGGCATCGCCGCGGCGGCGCTCGTGGCGCGCAACGTCGGCGCGGGCGACCAGGTACGGGCAAAGCAATTTGCCACCAGCGCGCTGATGTTCGCGCTCATCACCGCGTCGCTCATCACGCTCGCCATCGACTTGGGGAGCGGCGCGCTGCTCTCGCTGCTCGGCGCCCATGGCGAGGCGCGGCGGCTGGCCCAGCTCTTCATCTGGACGCTGTCGCCCGGTTATGTGCTGATCGCCGGGGCGATCTCGTGTTCCTTCATCCTCCGCGGCCTGGGCGACGCGCGGCGCGCCATGTACATCACGCTGTCCACGGCCATCGTCACGGCCTGCGCCGACCCCGTCTTCATCTTCGGTTTCGGCTGGGGCATCCAGGGCGCGGCGGCGGCCACCGTGCTGGGCTATATCGTGTCTTTCGGCATCGGGCTCCATGGCGTGGTGCGGGTGCACCGATACATCAACCCGTTCCGGCTCTCAGGCCTGAAGCGCGATTTCCCGCCGCTCTGGGCCATCGCCTTCCCGGCCATCCTCACGCAGCTCGCGCAACCCTTCGCCAATGCCTACATCACCTATGAGATCGCGCCCTTCGGCGATGAATCGGTGGCGGGCTTCGCGATCGTCGGGCGGCTCGTTCCGGTGGCCTTCGGCATCATCTTCTCGCTCGCCGGTTCGGTCGGGCCCATCATCGGCCAGAACTATGGCGCCAAGCGCCATGACCGGGTGCGCCGGACACTCACCGACGGGCTGATTTTCTCGGCAGTTTACACGCTCCTCACCTCGCTCCTGCTCTTCCTGTTCCGCCACCAGATCGCCGAGGCCTTCAACGCGGCCGGCCGCTCGCGCGATCTCGTGGTTTTCTTCTGCACCTTCATCGGCATCAGCTGGGCCTTCGCGGGCGGGCAGTTCGTGGCCAATGCCGCCTTCAACAACCTTGGCCGCCCCACGCTGTCGAGCTGGTTCAACTGGGCCAAGGCAACGCTTGGCACCATTCCCTTCGCCATCATCGGGGCGCGCATGGGCGGCCCGGAGGGGCTGCTGGCGGGAACCGCGCTCGGCTCCGTTATCTTCGGCATCGCATCGGTGATCACTGCCTATAGGATTGTCGGGCGAAGCGAGACGGGAGCCGCGCGATGAGCCCGTTCACGGCCCACGCCGGCGGCGGCGGTTGGCCTGTTCTTCCAGCTCCAACGCGGCATTGACGCTGAGCGGCAGGCCCGCGGCCCAGCGCACCTCCGAGCGGGTGACGCCGATGTCGTCGAGCAGGAAGTCGTCCAGCGTGTCGAGCCGGGCAACCGCCCGGCGGGCGCGCCAGTTGCGGATCAGGTTCCACAGCAGCGCCAGGCTTCCGGTTGCTTCCGCGGCTTCGGCACGATGCTGGGCATAGTCATTCATGGCACAGTCCTCCTCGTTGACGGAGAGGACCATTCCCCTTCCGCCGTCTGGCTCCTCCCGGGAGCCCGCATTCGTCTTGCGATGGTTGAAGAATGCACGCGGGCTATTGATTTATCCAACGAATGTATTTTATAGTATCAATCACGATCAGTGATGGGTTTTGCCATGATCCCGAACCTCGACATCGACCTCTTGAAGACCTTTCTCGCCATTTCGGACACTGGCAGCTTCACCCGTGCCGCCGAGGAGGTGAACAAGACCCAGTCCGCCGTTTCCATGCAGATGAAGCGGCTGGAGGAACTGCTGAGCCGCCCGCTCTTCGCGCGTGATGGCCGCGCCAGCCGCTTCACGCCCGATGGCGAGCGGTTGGTGGAATATGCGCGGCGGCTGGTGGCGCTGAACGATGAGGCAGTGGCCACTTTCAAGCGCCCGGAACTCACCGGCACGGTGCGCTTCGGCACGCCGGACGATTATGCCGACCGCTTCCTGCCCGAAATCCTCGCCCGCTTTGCCCGCACCCACCCGCTGGTGACGGTGGATGTCGACTGCCTTAACACCTCCGTCCTTTTCGAACGCACCAGGCGCGGCGAATTGGACCTGGCGCTCGTCACCTTCGGCTGCAATGTCCAGACCGATGAGCCGGTGCGGCGCGAGCCGCTCGTCTGGGTCACCTCGGCACGGCATTCGACGCATCTGCTGGAGGTCATGCCGCTCGCCGTCTCGCATGGCGGCTGCGAGTGGCGCGCCACTGTGCTCGCGGCGCTGGAGAAGATTGGCCGCAAATACCGCGTCGCCTATTCCAGCGCCAACTCCAATGCCGTGAACGCCGCGGTGCAATCCGGCCTCGCGGTGGGCGCCGTTCCCGAACTTTGCGTGCGCCCCGGCATGCGTGTGCTCACCGAGAAGGACGGCTTCCCGCCGCTCGGCTCCTTCGAAATCGGCCTGATGAGAAAGCCCGGCCGCGGCAGCTCCGCCGTGGAAGCTCTCGTCCGCCACGTGGCCGAAAGCCTGGGCAACTTCAATGTGGGTATGATGGCGGCGGAGTGAGCGGCGGCACTCAATAGGCGAAGTCGCGGAACACTCTCGTCACGTCCTGGCGCCAGTGGCCGTTGTAGAGCGCGAGCAGGTTCTCGGCCGCCGTCTTGCCGCTCTGGGCGATCTCGTCGAGCGGGTCGAGGAAGGCCGCTTCCGTCCTGCCCTTGCAGCCCTGCTGCCCCCGCGCCTCAAGACCGGCGCGGGCGATCTTCAGCACGTCCCCGGCGATATGCTGAACCTTCCGTCCACGGATCGTTGCGTGCAGCGCCTGCCGCGGCACGTCATCGCGCAGCGTCTGACGCTCTTCCGCCGTCCAGTCCTTCACGAGGTCCCACGCCGCATCGAGCGAGGCCTGCTCATAGAGCAGCCCGACCCACAGCGCGGGGAGCGCGCAGAGCCTCCGCCACGGGCCGGAATCCGCACCCCGCTGCTCGAGGTATTTCTTGAGCCGCACCTCGGGAAAGATAGTGGTGAGGTGATCGGCCCAATCCTTCATCACCGGCTTCTCGCCGGGAAGCTGCGGCAACCGGCCATCGAGGAAGGCGCGGAAGCTCTCGCCCGCGGTGTTGATGTATTGGCCGTCGCGCATGACGAAATACATCGGCACGTCGAGTGCATAATCCACATAGCGCTCGAAGCCGAAACCATCCTCGAAGGCGAAGGGCAGCATGCCGGCACGCGCATTGTCAGTGTCGCGCCAGACTTCCGAACGATAGGACAGGAATCCGTTGGGCTTGCCGTCGAGGAAGGGCGAATTGGCGAACAGCGCCGTGGCGACGGGCTGCAGCGCCAGCGACACGCGGAGCTTCTTCACCATGTCGGCTTCCGAGGCGAAATCGAGGTTCACCTGCACCGTGCAGGTGCGGAACATCATGTCGCGGCCCTTCGTGCCCACCTTGTCCATGTAGGGCGCCATGATGCCATAGCGGCCCTTGGGCATGACCGGCGTTTCGGCGAGGCCCCACAGCGGCGAGGCGCCCAGCCCAAGGAAACCGATGCCCAGCCTGTCGCCCACCTCGCGCACCTGGGTCAAATGCTCATGCACCTCCTCGCAGGTCTCATGCACGGTATCGAGGGGTGCCCCCGAGAGTTCGAACTGGCCGCCCGGTTCGAGCGACACGTTGCCCAGCCCCTTGGGGTCCGACAGCGCGATGATGTTCTCGCCCTCATAGACGCCGGTCCAGCCATAGCGGTCCTTCAGCCCGTCAAGCAGCGCCTCGATGGAGCGGGGGCCGTGATAGGGCACGGGCTTCAGCGTGTCGGTGAGGAAGGGGAACTTCTCGTGCTCGGTGCCGATCTTCCATGCGCTCTTCGGCTTCGAGCCCGAAGCCAGTTCCTCGATGAGCTGGGCCTTGGTCTCGATGGGCATGCGCGCTTTGGGCGTGTCGGGGGCGGGTCCGCTCAACGGTTCGATCCTGTCAAAATTGTGTCCGAGGATGTAGGCGGCCCGCCTCCATCCGGCAAGCGAAGATTCGGAATGGGCCCATCAGGGCTTGCGATGCCAGTCGCCCAGCACGGCCTGCACCAGCGTCAACGCCGCCACCGCCGCCGTGTCCGCCCGCATGATGCGGGGGCCCAGTGAAATCGCCGTGACGAAGGGCAGCGATGTGAGCAGCGCCTTCTCCTCATCCGTGAATCCGCCCTCGGGCCCGATCAGCACCGCAGCCGGCGCGCGGAGCTGGCGCAGCGCGTCGATGGGGTTGGCGATGGCCGCCGTCTCGTCGCAATAAACGAGTGCCCGGTCCGTCTCCCAGCCGCGCAGCAGCTTCGGCAGCGTCACCGGCTCATGCACCTCCGGCACAAACACGAGGTTGCATTGCTCGGCCGCTTCGATGACATTGGCCTTCATGCGATCGAGGTTCACCCGCTCCGCGATGGTGCGCTGGGTGATGACGGGGCGCAGCCGGCGTGCCCCCAGCTCGGTCGCCTTCTGCACAACATAGTCGAGGCGCGCATGCTTCAGCGGCGCGAAGCAATAGTCGATATCCGGTGGCGGCGTGACGGCTGAAACCTGCCGCTCGCAGCGGATCCGGACACCCTTCTTCGTTGCCTCCGTGAGATAGGCCAGCCACTCCCCGTCGCGCGCGTTGAACACCGAAATGGGATCGCCCGCGGAGAGCCGCAGAACGCCCGCAAGATAGTGCGCCTGCTCCCGGCCGAGAGCGATCTCCCGCCGGGTTTCAAGCCCGGCATCGAGGTGGAGGCGAGGGGTGGTCTTCATGAGGGTCCCGGTGTACACCGCCGCCATGAGCGAGACCAGCCACCCCGAACCCCGCATTGCGGACGCGCTGCCGGACCATTGGGCCGACCGCCTGTTGCCCGGTGCGCTCAGGCCCTATGCCCGGCTGATGCGGCTCGAACGGCCCATCGGCTGGTGGCTCTTGCTGCTCCCCTGCTGGTGGGGCCTGACGCTCGGGCAAATCGCCCAGGGCGGCGGCGTGCCGAACCTCTGGTATGCCGCGCTCTTCCTGATCGGCGCCATCATCATGCGCGGCGCGGGCTGCACCCTGAACGACATCGCCGACCGCAACTTCGACGGCCGCGTGGAGCGCACCAGATTGCGGCCCATCCCGGCAGGCCAGGTGAGTGTAACGCAGGCGCTGGCTTTTCTCGTGCTGCTCTGCCTCCTGGGCCTTGCCGTGCTGCTACAGTTCAACGGGTTCACCGTGGCCACGGGGGCGGCCTCGCTTCTCATTGTCGCGGTCTACCCCTTCATGAAGCGCATCACCTACTGGCCGCAGGCGGTGCTGGGGCTGGCCTTCAACTGGGGGGCACTGGTGGGCTGGGCGGCGACTCACGGGTCGCTGTCGCTGGCGCCCCTCCTCCTCTATGCCGGCGGCATCAGCTGGACGCTGGCCTATGACACGATCTATGCCCACCAGGACAAGGAGGACGATGCGCTGATCGGCGTGAAATCCACGGCGCTCAAGTTCGGCGACAAGTCGATCCGGTGGCTTGCCCTGTTCTTCACGCTGGCCATTGTCCTGATCGACGCCGCGGCCTGGGTGGCGGGCGCCGGCCTCATCGCCCATATTGGCGTGGCCGCCGCTGCGCTGCAGGCGGCCTGGCAGCTCGCCCGTTTTGAGCCTGACAATGGCGCGCGCTGCCTTGAACTATTCCGCTCGAACCGCATATTCGGCCTCATCATCACCTCCGGCTTTCTTCTGGATTCGCTCCTCACATGATTGACGATCTCATTGCCCTGGCCGGCGAGGCCGTGGCCCACGCCCGCAAACTCGGCGCCGATGCCGCGCACGCCGCGGCCGCCGACGGCCGCTCCACCGAAATCTCCGTGCTCGACGGCAAGATCGAGAAGCTGGAGCAGGCGGAGGCACGCGACATTTCGCTCAAAGTCTTTGCCGGAAAATCCTCCTCATCGATCTCGGGCAGCGTGCTGACGAGGGAGGCGATCCACCGCCTGGCTGAAAATGCGCTGCGCATGGCGAAGCTCGCTCCGCCCGATCCCTATGCCGGCATCGCGGACCCTGGCCAGCTCGCCACCGACATCCCCGAACTCGACCTCGCCGCCAATGACCTGCCCGATCCCGCGAAGCTCGAAGAGCTGGCGAAACGCGCCGAGTCGGCGGGGCTGGCCGTCAAGGGCGTCACCAAATCCTCAGGCGCTGGCGCCTCGCGCTCCGAGACCTCGGTGGGCATCGTCATCTCCAACGGCTTCGCGCAAGGCTACACGCGCACCGGCGTGAGTGTTTCCATGTCGGCGATTGCCGGCGAGGGCCTCGGCATGCAGCGCGACTATGATTATTCCTCTGCCATCCACTTCGCCGATCTGCGCGATCCGGAGGTGATCGGCCGCAGCGCGGGCGGGCGGGCGGTCGAACGCCTCAACCCGCGCAAAGTGAAGTCGCAATCCGTGCCGGTGATCTATGACCGCCGCGTCGCCTCGGGCCTCATCGGCCATTTGCTTGGCGCCATCAATGGCGCCGCCATCGCGCGCGGCACGTCCTTCCTCAAGGATGCGCTGGGCCAGCAGATTTTCGGGTCGCACATCACCATCACCGAGGACCCGCATATGCTGCGCGGCCACGGCTCGCGCCCCTTCGACGGCGAGGGCCTTGCCTGCCACCGCCGCAACCTCATCGAGGATGGCGTGCTCACGGGTTGGTTCCTCGACCTGCGCTCGGCGCGCCAGCTGGGCCTTCCGCCCACCGGCCAGGGCTCGCGCGGCGGGCCGTCCACGTCCAATGTCTTCCTGCCCGCCGGCGCGGAAACGCCGGAGGAGCAGATCAAGTCGCTGAAGCAGGGCCTCTATGTCACCGAGCTCATCGGCGCCTCGATCAACAACGTGACGGGCGACTACAGCCGCGGCGCGTCCGGCTTCTGGATCGAAAACGGCGAGCTGACCTTTGCGGTGAGCGAGATCACCATCGCCGGAAACCTGAAGGACATGTTCAAGACCGTCCGCCCGGCTTCCAACCTCGAATTCCGCTCCCCGGTGTCCGCCCCCAACTGCCTGGTCGAAGGCCTCACCATTGCCGGTGTCTGACGCGGAGCTTCTCGCCGATGTGGTGCGCGAGGCGGGTGAGCTCGGGCTCTCGCTTGGTCGGAATAAAAACTTGAAACATTGGACCAAGCCCGACGGCAGCCATGTCACCGAGGGCGACCTCGCCATCAACGCGCTGTTCGAGCGGCGCCTGCGCGCCGCAAGGCCAGGCGACGGCTGGCTGTCGGAAGAAACGCCCGACGACCCCCGGGCCCGCATGGCGCGGGACCGGCTGTGGATCATCGACCCCATCGACGGCACCCGCGCCTTCCTCGAAGGCCGCGCGGAGTGGTGTGTGGCGGCGGCCTTGGCCGTCAACGGCCGCCCGGTGCTCGCCGCCGTGTACACGCCGCGCCATGACGAATTCTTCGTCGCCGCCTTGGGCGAAGGCACAACCCTCAACGGCGCCCGCCTGTCGATGCGGGATCAGGCCGCGCTCGAAGGCGCCCGCATCGCCGGCAACCGCAAGGCTTTGGCGGGCCTCGCCCATCTCGGTATCTCGGCCGACCCTTCTGGCGCGCTTCCCCTGCAGCTGCGGCTTGCCCATGTCGCCGCGGGCCGCGTCGCCGCGGCCGTTTCCATCGGCAATCGCAATGACTGGGACCTGGCGGCGGGCGAATTGCTGGTCGCTGAGGCGGGCGGCCGCGTCTCCGGCACATCCGGCGAAGGATACATTTACAACCGCGCCCAGCCATGGCAGCAAGGCCTCGTTGCTGCAGGTGCGAAGCGCCATGCGGCGCTGATCGACGCCCTGAACAGCCAGAGGACCCCATGACGAAGAGCACGCCCAAGCCCGGACAGCAGCTTCTCCACCTGGTGTTCGGGGGCGAGCTCGACGACGTGAAGTCGGTGACCTTCAAGGACCTCCACAAGCTCGACGTGGTGGGCTTCTACCCCAATTATGCCGAGGCCCATCAGGCCTGGCTGGCCAAGGCGCGCGAGACCCTGGACAACGCCCAGATGCGCTATTTCATCGTCCACCTGCACCGCCTGCTCGACCCGTCCACGCAGAAGGCGGACTGAGGAGCGGGGCCGGCGGCAGGCTGGGCCAATGACCCGTTCCGGCAATCTCCGCGCCATTCTCGCCATGGTCGTTTCCATGGGCTCCTTCGTGGCCTCCGGCGGCTGCATGATGCTGGCCATGGAGCATGCGCCAGATCAATAGCTTGAGCATGATCTTATCGCAAAAGCGGTTCCACTTTCGTGGATCATGCTCTGGCCCAATGCGGGGATCAGGCCGAGGCAGACGGCGAGCGCCGGTGTGACGAGCAAAGGGGGTTCAGATTTTTCCCTCCGCCTGCAGCCGCCCGAGCGGGAAGGCCAGCATGGCATCGTCCGGCGCGCTGAGCCTCTTCACCGCCGCATCGCAGTCCATCTTCATCTGCGTGACCAGTTCATCGATGGACGCGAAGCGCTTGTCGCCGCGAATGAGGTCAATGAACTCGACGAACAGCTGGCGGCCATAGAGATCGCCCTCGAAGCCGATGAGATAGACTTCGAGGAAGGTGCGCCCCGTGTCGAAGGTCGGCCGGTTGCCGAAATATCCTGCCCCCTGCCACACTGGGGCAGCGGGCGTCTGCGCATCGCGCACCCTGACCGCATAGATGCCGCGATAGGGGTCGGCCCCCTTGTCGAGCACAATGTTCAGCGTGGGAAATCCGATGGTCCGCCCGCGCTGGTCGCCCTTCACCACCTCGCCCAGCACGCTCCAGCGATAGCCAAGCTCGCGCGCCGCCGTTTCCACATGGCCGTGGCGCAACGCCTGGCGGATGTTGCTCGACGAGAAGGGCGAATGCTGGCCGCCCTCGTCCGTCACCTGTTCGACGATTGTGACGCCGAAACCGAATTTCGCGCCCAGCTCCGTCATGGTGGCGGGGCTGCCCTTGCGGCCCTTGCCGAAGTGGAAGTCGTAACCCATCACCACATGCTTGACCGCCAGCCGCTCCACCAGGTGCAGCCGCACGAAGTCCTCCGGCGGCAATTCCGACAGCGCCCTGTCGAAATCCAGCACCGCCAGGAAGGAGGCGCCCAGCGCCGCAACGAGCCGGGCTTTCAGCGGCCCCGGGGTAAGCCGGAACACCGGCTCGTCCGGCCTAAAAAAGCTCCTCGGATGCGGCTCGAAGCTGACGACACCCCAGGGCAGGCCCAGCCGCGCGCCCTCCGCCGCCGCTTGCGCCAGCAGCGTCTGGTGGCCGCGGTGCACGCCGTCGAAATTTCCGACAGCGGCGACGCCGCGGCGGCAGGCTTCAGGAACCGGCGACAGGCCCGCGATCAGTTGCATTCCGGTCCCTTATCAAACCCACGACAGGTCATGGACGGTGGCCACGATGCGGGCGTGCGGCACGGCGTTCAGCACCCGCGCCTCCGCCACATGCAGCCCCTCGCCCGCATCCGTCACCCCTTCTGCAACAAGCAGCGCGTCGAGGCCATAGTCGGCAGCGCCGCGGATATCGGTCTCCGGCCCGTCGCCAATCGCCAGGATCTCGGCCCGGCCGATGTCCTTGCCCGTGATACGCCGGGCCTCGGCCAGCGCGAGGTCATAGATCGGCGCGAAGGGCTTGCCCGCCATCAGCACCTCGCCGCCCCGCGCCTGGTACATCTCGGCGAGTTTGCCCGCGCAATAGAGGATGCGGTCGCCCTTCTTCACGATCTTGTCGGGGTTGGCGCAGATCATGGCAAGGCCGCGCCGCTTCATGTCATCGAGCAGCGGCTGGTAATCCTCAAGCCTGTCGTTGAGATCGTCGAACAGCCCCGTGCACAGCACGGCCTCGGCCGCGTCGAGGCCGACGCGCGCCACCCCTGTGCCCTCGTAGATCGACAGGTCGCGGGCGGCGCCCACGTGATAAACGCCCCGGTCCCCATGCAGCTTCATCAGCACCTGCGTGACATCGCCCGAGGTTACGATGCGGTCGTGCGAGGCAGGGTCGACGCCGATTTCGATGAGCTGCCTCTCCACACCCAGATTGCTGCGCGGCGAATTGGTGACGAGAATGACGGCGCCGCCCCTGGCGCGGTGCCGCTTCAGCGCCGCCACCGTGATGGGAAAAGGCGCCACGCCATTGTGCACCACGCCCCAGATGTCGCAGAACCATATGGGATAGGCGTCGGAAAATTCCCGCATGACCGGCGGCCTGCCGTCAGGCGGCGTTGGCCGTGCGCGCGGCCGGGGCCGCAATGCCGGCATCGGGCTTCACCTTTCGCGGCGGAGCGAAGAAGGGGCCATGGCCGAAACGCGCGGCGCGGCCTGCGGCGGCGGCCTGCTGGGGCGTCTTCACGCCGCCCACGATCACCTGAATCTGCCGGGCGTTCGCCTGCTTGACGAAATCGGCCCAGGCGGCATTGGGGCCGTTGCCCGCATCCACCGCATGCGGCGGGAAGGACAGGAAGCGCACGCCAAGCTGGCGCAGTGCCGTCAGGTCCAGCCCGCCCAGATAGACCTCGCGCAGCGCCAGCGTGGCGCCGTTGCGGGCGAGCTTCGCCAGGTTCTCGATCCCCGCTGCGTCAAGGGCCCCCAAATCCTGCTGGGCGAATTCGAACACGATGCCTTGCGCCACGTCGCCATCCTTCTGCAGCAGCGCCAGGATCTTGGCCGCTTCCAGGGGCGCGCCAAGCGTTTCCTTGCCCACCGGCACGAAGATGCGAAGCCCGGGATTGCGGTTGCGCAGGCGGCGCAGCACCGGGGCCACCATCTTCACCATACGCAGGTCGAGCGCGGGGCGCATGCCGCCCTGGTCGGCCTTCAGGATGAGATCGTCATGGCCGATCGGCTTGCCGCTGGAATCGGTCAAGCCCACCATGGTGCGGTAATGGCTGGTCGAACCCGAAGCCAGCTCCACCACCGGCTCGAGCAGCAGCGTCAGCTCCTCTCGGCCCGCGGCCTTGGCCGGCTTGGGCGGCGGCGCGGCGGCGGCCGGAGGCTCGGCCACCTCGCCATAAGGCCGCCATTGCGGCTGCGGGCCGGCGGCCGCAGGCTCGGCTTCCGGGCCAAAATGCCGCCACGCCGGCTGGGCGCCGGCATAATCATGGAGCTCGCGGCGCAACATCTTCATGTCACGCGCCACCGCGGCGAGCTGGGCGGTCGTCCCCGTGTCGGCGTGCGCCTGTTCCACGCTTTCCAGACGTGTTGCGAGATCCTCGGACTTGGCGGCCAGTTCGCGCAGTGAATCCTGCTGCGACCAGAGCCATTCGTCATGGCGCTGCAGCTTCACCACCGCCACCGTGACGGCTAGCAAGATGCAGCAAGACAGAAGCAGGATGGCCCCCGCCACGGCCATCGACTGCGGCCCGGCGGACCCGACGAGGTAGGCTGCGATGCCGATCGCAGCGAGTGGAAAGGCGGTGAGCCCCAACATCACCGGCGCCATGTGGCGTGACATTCTGCCTCGACCCCTTACCCCGTCACGTGTCCCGCCCGGCGATGATTCGGTCATGATTCCGGGCAACTGCTTATAGATTCGCATGAATCGTCCCTTCCGGGAAGCCCCGTTTTCCGCTGTTCCACGCAAAAAAGGCCGGAGGAGCAGCCCTCTGGCCTTCGCAATTGCGGTAAAAGTCGTTTCGATCAGGCCACGGAGGCCAGGATCTTCGGCATCTTATCGGAGAAGATCTCGTCGATCTGGTTCTCGTTGATGATCAGCGGCGGCGAGAGTGCGATCGTATCCGCCGTGATACGGACCAGCATGCCCACGTCATGGAAGCCGTTCTCCATGGCTTTGTAGGCACGAAGACCCGGCGAACCCTCGACCGGCTTGAGGTCGATGGCGGCGACCAGGCCCAGCGTGCGGATGTCCTCCACCATCGGATGGCCCTTGAGCGTGAAGGCGGCATCCGCCCAGACGTTCTCGAGCTTCCGGGCATTCTCGAACAGCTTCTCGTCGCGATAGAGGTCCATGGTGGCGACACCGGCAGCAGCGGCCATCGGGTGGCCGGTATAGGTATAGCCGTGGAACAGCTCGATCACATGGTCCGGGCCGTTCATGAACTTGTCGTAGATGCCCTGGCGCACCATGCAGCCGCCCATCGGCACGGTGCCCGACGTCACGCCCTTGGCGAAGGTCAGGATGTCCGGGGTGACACCAAAGCGCTCCGCCGCGAAGGCATGGCCCAGCCGTCCGAAGCCGGTGATGACCTCGTCGAAAATCAGCAGGATGCCGTGCTTGGTGCAGATCTCGCGCAGGCGCTTCAGGTAGCCCTTGGGCGGCGGCAGCACGCCGGTCGAGCCTGCCATCGGCTCCACAATCACTGCGGCAATGGTCGAGGCGTCGTGCAGCGCGACGAGACGCTCAAGCTCGTCGGCGAGGTGCACGCCCCACTCCGGCTCGCCCTTGGTGAAGGCCTGTTCCTTGCGGTTATAGGTATGCGGCAGGTGGTCGACACCGGCCAGCATCGCGCCGAACCACTTGCGGTTGGCGACCATGCCGCCCACCGAAATGCCGCCAAAGTTCACGCCGTGATAGCCGCGCTCGCGGCCGATCAGGCGGGTGCGGCTCGCCTCGCCATTGGCACGGTGATAGGCCAGCGCGATCTTGAGCGCCGTGTCGGCGGCCTCCGAACCCGAGTTGCAGAAAAAAGCATAGTTCAGGTCGCCCGGCGCCATGGTGGCGAGCCTGGAGGCCAGTTCGAACACCTTGGGGTGGCCGAACTGGAAGGTCGGCGCGAAGTCGAGCTCGGCGGCCGCCTTCTGAATGGCGTTGACGATCGGCGCGCGGCAGTGGCCGGCGTTGGAGCACCAGAGGCCGGCGGACCCGTCGAGGATCGGGCGGCCGGTCATGTCGTAATAATGCATGTCCTTGGCCCGGGCGATCATGCGCGGGCGCTTCTTGAAGGCGCGGTTGGGCGTGAAGCCCATCCAGAACGGCTCAAGATTATTGGGCGAGGGTTCCCAGCTGGCAGCGCCTTCCAGGTTCACGGGCTTGTTCATCGGTCAAATCTCCTCAGAGCGATGGTCGGTGATAGCAGAAACCGGGTCCCCATGGAAATGCACCAGCTTTCCCCGTTGCTTGGGCCAGGGATCCCTGAAGCCCGTTATCCCATCTTTCGCCGCGATGACGGGAGGTAGGGGAAACCCACTTATCGAGAATACCCCTTTATACCCGATCCAGCGCGCGCTGTCAAGGACTAATTACCTAATATACGAAAATACCCGGAATTCAGGTCCCCGCAGCCACCTTCCGGAAACCCGCCAGTACGGCCCGGTGCTGGCGGCGGAGGTGGCTGCGGAGTTCCGTAAGGGTCATCTTCTCGTCCTTCACGAACACGATGAAGTTCATGTTGGTGTTATTAAAGATGACCTCGCCGAGGCCCCGGGCGTCGGCGGTCTGGTGCAGGAGCCCCAGGAGCTGGAGCTTTTCGATCAAGGCGCAGGTCTGCTGCGCCAGGGCGACATCGAGCGCGGCGTAAGTCTCGCCGAAGGGACTTTCCGGCTGTGTCGTCGAGATCGCCATGGCCTGCCGCCACATCTCCTTCGAGAGATAGTGCAGGGAGTGCTCCACATAGCCTCCCACCAGGCCATCGACCGCGGCTTCGGCACTGGCGGGCGGGTGGGCGATCACCTCTTCCCCCTGGCGCAGCACCTCCTCGACCTCGAGCGAGACGATGGCCACCAACAGGTCGCCCTTGTTCCGGTAATAATTGTAAATCGTTCCGATCGAAACCTCGGCGGCGGCGGCGATTGCCTCCATCTTCACCGTCTCGTAACCCTGCTGGCGAAAGAGGCGTGTTGCAGCCTCCACGATCCGGTCGTGGCGGATGGCCTTCTGTCTCTCGCGCAAGCCTGACATCGAAGCAGACTGCACGATTATTGGATTTGACTCAACTTTGTAATTGGTTCAATTTTTCGGTATTCAGGGAGAAACGCCATATGACCAACCGTCTCACGCGCCGTCTCTTCGGCGCTTCGCTTGCCGCGCTCGCCCTCATCGGCTCTCATGCGGCTGCCTCGGCCCAGGATCTCAACGCCCTTGTGTGGTGCGACCATGCGGACCCCAATTTGCTGAAGCCCTTCGAGGATGCCACCGGCATCAAGGTCAATGTCAAGGAATTCGAAGGCACAGGAGCCGGCCTCGCCATCGTCGACCAATCCCAGCCCGGAGACTGGGACGTGATGGTGATCGACACGGTGGACGTCCGCCGCGGCGTGGAGCGTGGGCTGTTCGAGCCGCTGCCGGAGGACAAGCTCCCCATGGCTGACATCTTCCCCGAGGTGCTGATGAACCAGCACGCGGTGATCGGCGGCAAGCGCTACGGCATCACCGAGAAGTTCGGCTACAACACCATCGGCTTCAACAAGTCCAAGGTGGACGAGGCCGGCATGCAGACCCTCGGTGTACTGACGACCGGCAAGTACAAGGGCCGCGTCGCCATCTATGATTACTACCTCCCGGTGATGGGCCTCGCCGCCATGGCGATCGGCAAGAAGACTTCGGAGCTCACCGAGGCCGACCTGCCCGCCATCAAGGACGTCCTGCAAAAGATGAAGGCCAATGCCAAGGCGGTGACCGACGTGGTGGCAAGCCAGACCGCACTCGCCACCGGCGAGGCCGACATCCTGATCGGCGGCGGCGAATGGGTGACGGCCGGCATCGCCAAGGAGAATCCGAACCTCGACTTCTCGATCCCCAAGGAAGGGGCCGTGCTCTGGTCGCAGTCGCTCGCCATGTTCAAGGACTCGAAGAACAAGGACGCGGCGCTGAAGTTCATCCAGTATATCCTGAGCCCTGAGGGCCAGGCGCGGCTCGCCACCTCCTCCTGTTACTGGGGCATGCCCGCCAATGCCAAGGCGGCGCTCGACGATGACCAGAAGAAGATCCTGCGCTTTGACGAACAGCCCGGCTTCCTGAAGCGCGCCCAGGAATATCCGGCCCCGTCGGAAGACCTCGACAAGAAGATGCAGGACCTCTGGACCGAGATGATCCAGGGCCAGTGAACCGGGCCTCGTCGCAACGCATCGGCTGGGCCAGCGTCACACCGGCATTGCTGTGGACGCTGGTCTTCTTCGTCGTGCCCTTCATCGCCATGGCGGTGATGAGCCTTCACCCAAAGGCGGGTGAGGGCTTGAGCCTTGCGGCATACACGCAGTTCTTCACCAGCCCCAGCTACTGGCTGGCGCTGGTCAACTCGCTGGAAGTGACGGCCATCGTCACCGTGATCTCAGTGCTGCTGGCCTATCCCTTCGCCTGGATCCTCGCCTTCATCGTGCCGGAGCGCTGGCAGCGCCTGGCGCTGATGCTGGCGGTGCTGCCGTTCTGGACCTCCTATGTGGTACGCTCCTATTCCTGGCTTCTGGTGCTGGCGGAGAAGGGCGTGGTCAATTCCGCCCTCGTGAACCTGGGGCTGCTCAGCGAGCCGGTCCAACTTGCCAACACCCGCGCCGGCACGGTGATAGGCTTCGTCCACTTCTTCGTGATGCTCCTTACACTGACGATCTTCGCGAACCTCAAGCAGCTCTCGCCCAATTACCGCAAGGCCGCGGTCGACCTCGGCGCCTCAGGCCTCCAGAGCTTCATCCATGTCATCCTGCCCTTGACGCTGCCCGGCATCATGGTCGGCGCCTTCCTCACCTTCGTGCTGGCCATCGGCGATTACATCACGCCGCAGATCCTGGGGGGCAACAACGAGCTCCTCATGCCGCAGCTGATCATGATGCAGATCGGCCGGCGCGGCGACTTCGCTTCGGCCTCGGCCTTGTCGCTCATCCTCATGGCGGTCGTCACCGTCGCCTATCTCGCCTGCGCCCGCTGGCTGAAGATCGAGAGGGCGTGATGACCCGCGTCCTTGCCACGATCTACGCTCTCCTCCTCTACGGCTTCATCTTCCTGCCCGTCGCCGTGCTGGTGCTCTTCTCCTTCCAGGGCACGCTCTTCCCCATCCCGCCCTTCAACGGCCCGAGCTTGCGCTGGTATGCGGCGGTGCTGGGCGACGCGCGCCTCACCGCGGGGCTCGGCAATTCGGTGCTGGTGGCGCTCACCACCTCAGGCCTCGCCACGCTCTTGGGCTTCCTCTCCGCCTGGGGTTTCGCCCGCTTCCATTTGCCCGCCTCCGCCTTCCTCCGTGGGCTGATCACTTTACCGCTCACGGTCAGCTACCTCATTATCGGCATGGGTCTCCTGATCTTCTTCAACTGGATCGGCCTGCCGAAATCGCTGCTCGCCGCGGGCATCGGTCATGTGGTGATTAACCTGCCGCTCTGCTTCGCCATCATCTACAGCCAGCTGGGCGAGCACCAGGCCAATATCGAGCGCGCCGCGCGCGACTTGGGCGCCGGCGAGGCGAAGGTGCTGCTGCTCGTCACTGCGCCCATGATGTGGCCCGCCCTCTTTGCCGCCTTCTTCCTCTCCATGACCTTCTCGTGGGACGAGTTCGTCATCTCCTTCCTGCTGACCCGCTTCGAGACGACACTTCCCGTCGAGATCTGGAACCTGCTGCGCGCGGGGCTCAACCCCAAGACCAACGCGGTCGGCGCCATGGTCTTCGGCGTCTCCATCATCCTCGCCATCGTCTTCGAACTCGGCGCCTTCCGAAAGCGCCCGCAATGACGGACCTCGTTTCCATCCAGCACGTCTCCCACAGCTTCGGCCCCACGAAGGTGCTCGATGACGTCTCCCTCGCCCTCGAACCCAACAGCTACACGGTGCTGCTCGGTCCCTCGGGATCCGGCAAGACCACGCTGCTCTCCATCCTCGGCGGATTCCTAGCGCCAGAAAAAGGCCGTGTACTGATCGAAGGCCGGGACTGCACCGCCACGGCCCCGGCGAAGCGCCCCACCGCCACGGTGTTCCAGGACTATGCTCTGTTCCCGCACATGACGATCGGCGGCAACGTCGGCTTCGGCCTGCGCATGAAGGGTGTGGCGAAGGCGGAGCGCGACGCCAAGGCGCGCGCCATGCTCGATGTCGTGGGCCTCGCCGCCGCCTTCGAGCGGAAGCCACACCAGCTCTCGGGCGGCCAGCGCCAGCGCGTGGCGCTGGCCCGCGCCCTCATCGTCGAGCCCGCCGTATTGCTGCTCGACGAGCCCTTGGGTGCGCTCGACCTCAAGCTTCGCCGCCAGATGCAGGACGAACTCAAGGCCATCCAGAAGCGTGTCGGAACTGCCTTCATCCATGTCACGCATGACCAGGAAGAGGCCATGGCGCTCGCCGGCCATCTGGTCGTGATGAACCACGGCAGGATCGAAGACCAGGGCGCGCCCGAGCGCGTCTATGCGCAGCCCGCGACCCGCTTCACCGCCACCTTCATGGGGGAGAGCACCATCGTGCCGGGCACGGTGCGGGACGGCGTGATCGACACGGCCTTGGGCCGCTTCCCCGCCGCGCCGGACGCGAGAGAGGTGGCGATCCGCCCCGAGCACGTTTTCATCGGGGGCACGCTGCAAGGCAACGTGACCGACGTCGTCTACCAGGGCAGCTTCAAGCGCGTCACCGCACGGGTAAACGGCGTCGACCTCCTCGCCAGGCTTCCCGCCGGAACGAAAGTGACGCCCGGCGAGACGGTGTCGCTCGCCATCGACCCTGGCCACGTGATCATGCTCAAGGACTGAGCCATGGAACTCCGCATCAGCGCCGGCCAGTGGTACGAAACGCTCCCCTTCGCCGATGGCGTGACGCTGATCCACGAGCCGTGGATCAAGCCCTTCTTCCGCTGCAACATCTGGCATGTGCGCGGCCGCGACCGCGACCTGCTGTTCGATTCTGGCCTTGGCCATTTCAGCCTGCGCGCCCACGTGCCGCTGGTCTCGGAGCGTGAGCTCGCCTGCGTGGCGAGCCACACCCACTTCGACCACATCGGCTGCCATCACGAGTTCGGCCACTGTGCTGTTCATTCCGCGGAGGCCGCAATTCTCGCCGATCCACGAAACGATCTCATCCTCGCCCACTACGCCACCGACGAGATGTTCATCTGCCAGCCCGAGGGCTGGGACCAGGCGAAATACCATGTGAAGCCCGCCAAGGCAGAGCGCATCCTCGAAGCGGGCGACATCATCGACCTCGGCGACCGCGCCTTCGAAGTCGTCCATACTCCGGGCCATTCACCCGGCGGCATCGGCCTGTTCGAGCGGAGGACCGGCACCTTCCTCGCCGGCGACATCGTCTATGACGGCCCGCTGATCGACGATGCCTATCACTCCGATGTTCAGACCTATGCCGAAACACTCAACCGCCTGCGCGCGCTCCCCGTTTCGATCATCCATGGCGGCCACTTCCCCAGCTTCGGCCCCACGCGCTTTCGCCAGCTGATCGACGAATATGTGTCAGGCCACCGCAAGCCGGGGTGTCATCTCACTCCATAAGTCCGTCGTCCCGGTTCTCGCCAGGGTGACGGAAGTGAGGGGAAGCCTGCCGCAAACAACCCTCGCACCGGGGCGGCGGGCGGTCTATAGCTTTCCCATGATCACTTGGGTTTTCTTCGGCTTCCTTCTCGGCCTTCAGCACGCACTGGAGCCAGATCACATTGCCGCCGTCTCCACCATCTCGGTGGAAAAGCGCGGCATCGGCCAGATCGTGCGCCACGGCGCCGTGTGGGGCATGGGGCACGCGCTGATGCTCGGCGCCTTCGGAGGCGCGGTCTATGCCCTCGAACTGACCCTCAGCGAGCGGCTTGCCAGCGGCCTCGAATTCGCCGTCGGCATCATGATGGTGCTGCTGGGCGCGCGGCTGCTCTATATCCTTGTCCGGGACCGCGTTCATTTCCACACCCACCGCCACGGCGGGAACGCTCATTTCCATGCCCACAGCCATGCCGGAGATGTGAAAAATCACGTGCTGAGCCACCATGCCCACCCACATCCTGCCGGTGGCTGGAAGCGCAGCCTCTCCATCGGCATGATGCATGGGCTGGCCGGATCGGCGGCGCTGGTGGCGCTCGCCGCCTCGACCGCACCCAGCATTCCGCTCGGCGTCGCCTTCATGCTGCTGTTCGGGCTTGGCTCGATCGCCGGCATGGCGATCTTCTCCACCGTCATCGCCGTGCCGCTGTCCTTGACCGCCGTGACGCTCACCTGGGCGACGCGCAGCTTTCAGGCGCTGGCCGGCGTCTTCGCCGTCGGCATCGGCCTCCGCACGCTGGTGGAAACCGGCGCGGTGCTGTTCGGATAAGCCTTCCGCCCATCCCGCCAGCTGCTTCACCGGCGCATGCATCATGCGCGGCAGGTCACAGGGAAAGCGGGCCCGCGCGGCTTGTTCACCGGCGGTCCTCCTCACTGCAAGACGCAGATCGGGAATTGACAAGAGGACCGGGACGGTTTGTCCTGCAGTCCGTGCTTGGGAGGGCACGCCGGATGAAGCTGGGATTCAATCTTCTGCTGTGGACGCCGCATGTCACGCTTGCGCATGAGCCTATTTTGCGCGCCTTGAAAAAGACCGGGTATGACGGCGTCGAGATTCCGATGTTCGAGGGAACGCCCGATCACTATGCGAGGCTCGGTGCGCTGTTGGAGAAGATCGGGCTGGAACGCACGGTGGTGAGCGTCATCCAGGGCAAGAACCCGATCTCGCCGGACAAGGCCAGCCAGGCCGCCGCATTGGACTATGCAAAGTGGACGGTGGACTGTTCCGCCGCGCTGGGCGCCCCGATCCTCGGCGGCCCGATGCATTCCGAGCTCGGCTTCTTCTCCGGCAACCCCGCGACCGCGGCGGAGCGCAAGCGCGCGCTCTCCTTCCACAAGAAGGCGGGCGACTATGCGGGCAAGAAGGGCGTCACCTTCGCGCTCGAGGCGCTGAACCGTTTCGAATGCTATTTCCTGAATACGATGCAGCAGCTTGCCGAGTACCTCGATGAGGTGAATCACCCCCACATCCAGGGCATGTATGATACTTTCCATTCCAACATCGAGGAGAAGGACCCGGTGGGCGCGATCAAAACCATCGCGAAGCACATGGTGCACGTCCACATCTCCGAGAATGACCGCGGCACGCCGGGCAAGGGCCATGTGCCGTGGCCCGAGACCTACAAGGCACTGAAGAAGTCGAAGTATGACGGCTTTCTCACCATCGAGGCCTTTGGCCGCTCGATGCCGGCGCTGGCCGCCGCGACGCGCGTGTGGCGCGACTTCGCGCCCTCGCCGGAGGAGGTCTATAAGCTGGGCTATCGTAACATGAAGCAGGGCTGGGCCAAGGCGTGAAGCCGGTCTACGTCATCGGCACCTGCGACACCAAGGAGGCGGAACTCCGCTACGCGGTCGAGCAGGTGCGGAAAACGGGCGCCCCTGCCCTGCTGGTCGACATCTCGACAACGCCGAGCACGGCGAAGGCCGACGTGACGCCGGAGATGGTGGCGAGGCATCACCCTTCCAGCCCCGATGCCGTGCTGGGCCATGCCGATCGCGGCCGCGCGGTGACCGCGATGGCTGAGGCGCTGGGGCGTTTCCTTCTCTCGCGCGAGAACATCGGCGCGGTGCTGGGGCTGGGCGGCGGCGGCAATACATCGATGGTGACGCAGGCGATGCGGGCGCTGCCGATCGGCGTGCCGAAGCTGATGGTCTCCACCATGGCATCCGGCAATGTGGCGCCCTATGTCGGCCCCACCGACATCATGATGATGCATGCGGTTGCCGATGTCGCCGGTCTCAACGCCATCACCCGCACGGTGATCGGCAATGCGGCGCATGCGGCCGCAGGCATGGCGCTAAACGGCATTCCCGCAGGTGAAGAATCCAAGCGTGCCGTGGGCCTCACCATGTTCGGCGTCACCACGACCTGCATCGCGCAGATCCGGCATCTGATCGAGGACGGCTGCGAATGCTTCGTCTTCCACGCCACCGGCACCGGCGGCCAGTGCCTGGAGAAGCTGATCGATTCGGGGCTCATCACGGCAGCACTCGACATCACCACGACGGAGGTGGCGGACCATCTCTTCGGCGGCGTTCTGCCGTGTACGGAGGATCGTTTTGGCGCCGCGATCCGCCGCCGCATTCCCTGGGTGGGATCGGTGGGGGCCTGCGACATGGTGAACTTCGGCGGGCGGGAGACGGTGCCGGCGCAGTTCGCTGCGCGAAACCTCTATGTCCACAATGCCCAGGTGACGCTGATGCGCACCACGGCGCCGGAGAATGCAGCCATCGGCCGGTGGATCGCCGGGCGCATCAACCGTATGGAGGGCCCGGTGCGCTTCCTGCTGCCGCTCGGCGGCGTCTCCGCCATCGATGCGCCGGGCAAGCCCTTCCACGATCCGCAAGCCGATCAGGCGCTGTTCGGCGCGATCCGCGCGGCCTGGCAGCCCGCGCCCCACCGCCAACTCATCGAAGTCGGCGCCCACATCAACGACCCGGCTTTCGCCGAGGCCTGCGTCCACGCCTTCCGCAGCATCACCAGAGGAGCCTGATATGGCCCGCGCCTATGCCTCGATCATCCTCAAAGCCCCAGTCGAAACCGTCTGGTCCATCGTGCGCGACTTCAACGGCCTTCCGAACTGGACCGCGGTGAAGCGCTCGGCAATCGAGAAGGGCCTCGACGCGGACGTGGTGGGCTGCATCCGCTCCTTCCACCTCGCCGATGGCGCCCATGTGCGCGAGCGGCTGCTCATGCTGGACGATGCGAAGCGCTGCTTCAGCTATAACTTCGAGACGCCAGCGTTTCCGGTGCAGAACTATCTCGCGACACTTAGGCTCTATCCCGTCACCCATACCGGCCAGACCTTCGCCGAGTGGGAAGCGACATTCGACGAGGCCCCGGGGGATGAGGGCAAGTACCAGAAGATCATTTCCAAAGACGTTTTCGCCGGCAACTTCAAGTCGCTCGCCGCCCTGATCGCCAAGACCAAGCCGCAAAAGCCCGCGGGTGCGGAGCGCTGGAAGGGCTTCCAGCCCAACAAGGTGTGGACCTCGCGCGTCATAAAGGCGCCGGTGGACGGTGTGTGGAAAGTGATGCGCGACTTTGCCGGCATGGGCGGCTGGCATGGCGAGATCACCAAGATGCACATGCTGAAGCGCCACCGCTCCGACAAGGTCTCGGGTGTGCGCGACTTCTACTTCGGCGAGGGGCACATCAACGAGGAACTCCTCCACCTCGATGACATCACGCGCAGCTTCTCCTACCGCATCACCAAGTGCGAGATCCCTTGGATGAACTATGTTTCCGGGCCCCGCCTCTGGCCGGTGACGGCGGACAACACCACCTTCGCCGTCTGGACGGGTGACTGGGTGGCAAGCCCTGAGGACGACGTGATGCTGATCCCGCGCACCGAGCAGAATGTCTACCAGCGGGCCTTTGCCGAACTGGAGCGGAACTTCTTTGGGAAGAAGCGGAAGAAATAGAGCATCGGGTCCTTCTCCCGTTGCGAAGCAACGGGAGAAGGACTGGTCAATCCGTGTGGAACACGTCCTCCATCTCCGCCCACCACTCGCCCTCTTTGCGCGTCTCGAAGGGAATCTGCATCGGGTCGGTGATGGTCCACCACTCCTTCATGCGCGGCGCGTCCGCCATCCTCTTCATGTCGGCGCCGAAGTCGGTCCCGTGATATTCCCAATAGGCGAAGAGCAGGTTTTCCGGCTCCTTGAGGAAGATTGTATAGTTGCGGATGTTCGAGTCACGGATCGCCTTCAGCACCTCGGGCCAGACCGCCGCGTGGATGCGCTTGTATTCCGGAACGATCTCAGCCTTGAGCCTGATGACCCGTCCCATTCTCTGCATGGCCTTCTTGCCTCCCTCGCCGATTCCTAGCAAAGATCGCGAAAATCCGGAGGAGAGACAATGGGCGACTGGACAAAAAGATTCGAACTCACGGGCCGGCGTGCGCTGGTGACGGGGGCCACCAAGGGCATCGGCCTCGCGGCAGCCAAGGTGCTGGCCGATGCCGGGGCCGACATCGCGGCAGTGGGCCGCGACGCCGCGGGCCTGGCGGAGGTGAAGGCCGCCGTGGAGGCCATGGGCCGCCGCTGTGTCACGATCTCCGCCGACATGGCAACCGCCGATGGCCCCGTGCAAGCCGCGCGGCAGGCGCTGGCCGCCTTCGGCGTCATCGATATACTCGTCAACAACGCAGGAATCGCACTGGTCGACATGCTGCTCGATGCCAAGGCCGAGGACTGGGACGCCACCATGGCGGTGAACCTCCGCGCGCCCTTCCTGCTCGCCCGCGAGCTGGCGCCGCAGATGATCGCCCAGAAATGGGGCAAGATCGTCAATGTCTCGTCCCAGGCCGGCGTGATCGGGCTCGATGCGCATGGCGCCTATTGCGCCTCGAAGGGCGGCCTCAACATGCTGACCAAGGTGATGACGTCGGAATGGGCCAAACACAACATCCAGATCAACACGGTGTGCCCCACGGTGATCCTCACCCCCATGGGCGAGCAGGTCTGGGGCCAGCCCGAGAAGGGCGATCCGATGAAAGCCAAGATCCCCGGCGGCCGCTTCGGCAAGCCCGTGGAAGTGGCGGACGCCATCCTGTTCCTCGCCTCCCCCGCATCGGGCATGATCTGCGGCCATGACCTGCTGATCGACGGCGGGTATACGGCGATATGAAGGCCCGGCACGGTGGCCTGCCTCAATAGGTGGCGCGGCCGCCTGAGACGTCGAACACGGCGCCCGTCGAGAAGGAGCATTCCTCGCTGGCCAGCCAGCAGACGAGGCTGGCCACCTCGTCCACCTTGCCGAGGCGGCCCATGGGGATCTTGGAGAGCATGAAGTCGACATGGCTCTGCGGGATCTGGTCGAAGATCGGGGTCCGCACCGCCGCGGGCGTCACGCTGTTGACGGTGATGTTGGTCTTGGCCAGTTCCTTGGCCAGCGACTTGGTGAAGCCGATGACCGCCGCCTTGGAGGCGGAATAGGCCGAGGCGTTGGGATTGCCCTCCTTGCCGGCGATCGAGGCGATGTTGACGATGCGGCCGTAATTGCCCGCCAGCATGTGCGGCACCACGGCGCGGTTGGTGAAGAATGTGCCGTTGAGGTTGATGGCGATGGTGCGGTGCCAATCCTCGATCTTGAGTTCCGTCACGGTGGCTGTGGGCCCTGCGATTCCAGCACTGTTCACCAAGACATCGATGCCGCCCAGCTGGCGCACGGTTTCTGCCGCGGCGGCCTCGACCGAGTCCCAGTTCGCAATATCGGTCTTGATGCCGCCCTGCATGTCCCACACGGCGACCTTGCCGCCCTCAGCCTCGATCCGCCTGGCAACCGCTTCGCCGATGCCCGAGAGGCCGCCGGTGACGACCGCGCGCCTGCCTTGAAATCTCATCGCTTGATCTTCCGGTTCTTCATCTTGCGCCAATTCAGTTCCGCGCCTTGTTCATCGCGGCGATGGCCAGCGCCAGCACGGCCGCCACGGCGGCGATGCCCCACACCAGAGGCTGGCGCCAGAAGGGCGCCGCGGCCAACTGCGCCTTGCCCGCCAGCGTGTTGGGGTCCGGCGGTTTAAGGAAGAAGGCGCCATAGAGGTGTGCTGCACCGATCGAGATCAGCAGCACAATGCAGAAGATCATCGCCACCACCATGCCGACGGTGACGACGCTCCGCACCCTGACACCGGGCTGCGCCATGGGCAGAAGGTTGTTGATCAACCCGGCGATGACAACGAGCACGCTGCCAGCGGCGAAAAGCTGCAGGCTGAAGGGCTGGAAGATCAGGAGCAGCGCGAAGATGCCAAGCCCGATGATGAAGAATTCGAGCCGCAGCGCGCCTTGCCGCGTCATGCCCTGGTCCTGGTTGCTCATGTGCGCACCGCCTTGCCGTCCTCGCCGAAGAAATGCGTCTGCCGCGGATCGGGCTTGAGGTGCAGCGCCTCGCCCACCTTCACCCGCTTGTCGCGCGGCACCACCACGCGAATATCGCCTCCGGACAAGGTGCGGGCGTGAATCAGCGTCTCGGCTCCCATCGGTTCGATCAGCTCGGCCTGGGCCGCGATGGTGTCGTCCGCCTTCTCCTGCGCCGTGGTGAAGGCGCGCGGCCGGATGCCGACGGTGACTTTCGACGGCTTCAGCCGCGACACGGCAGGATCGGCCGCGATGCTGAGCGGCTGCCCGGCCAGCACGACATTCGCGTTGCCGCCACCGAAGCTTTGCAGGTCCGCTTCGACCAGGTTCATCTGCGGAGTGCCGATGAAGCTGGCGACGAAGACGTTGACGGGCTTGGCGAAGACCTCGTGCGGCGTGCCCACCTGCTCGATCACGCCGTCCTTCATGATGGCGATGCGGCTGGCCATGGTGAGGGCCTCGAGCTGGTCATGCGTGACGATGACGGTGGCCTTGGAGAGGCCGGTCAGCACCTCCTTGATCTGGCCGCGCATGGAATGGCGAAGCTCCACGTCGAGGCGCGACAGCGGCTCATCGAAGAGGAAGCAGTTGGGATCGCGCACGATGGCACGGGCCACCGCGAGGCGTTGCTTTTCACCCTCCGAAATCTGGTTCGGCATGCGGTCCAGCACCTCGGTGAGGTGCATGATCTGCGCGACCTTCATGACGCGGGCATCGGATTCCGGCTTCGAGAGATTCTCGTAGTGAAGCGGCATGGCGATGTTCTGGCCCACGCTGAGCGCCGGATACAGCGCGTAGAACTGGAACACCATGGCGATGTCACGCTCTTGCGGGGTCAACTCGTTCATGCGCTGGCCGGCGATGATGACGTCTCCGCTGGTGGCGCGCTCGAGGCCGGCGATCATGCGCAGCGTCGTCGTCTTGCCGCAGCCCGAGGGGCCGAGGAGACAGACCACCTCGCCGGCCTCGACCTTCAGGTCGGCGTCCTTCACAGCCGTGAAGGCGCCGAATTGCTTGGTGACTTTTCGGATTTCGATGGTCGGCATGTCAGCGCTTTACGGTTCCGAAAGTGACGCCTCTGAGCAGGTGGTTCTGCAGGAAGAAGGTGACGAGAAAGACGGGGATGAGGAACAGGGTTTCGATGGCCGCCAGCAGCGTCCAGTCGGTGCCGCGGCCACCGGACGAGACGGCCTGGTTCATGGCCACCGGCACGGTGCGCGTATCAGGACCCGAGAGGAGCAGTGCGAAGAGAAACTCGTTCCAGGTGAGGATGAGGCCGAAGACGAAGGTGGCGGCAAGCCCCGCAATCACTTGGGGGAGCGCGATCTTGAAGAACACCCTGGTGTCCGACGAGCCGTCGATTCTTGCTGCGTCTTCGACATCGAGCGACAGCTCGTCGAAGAAGCTCTTCATCATCCAGATGGTGAAGGCAAGGTTGAAAGCCGTGTAGAGCAGGATGATGCCGGTGTAGGACCCCGACAGGCCCACCACGCGGAACATCAGGATCACCGGGATGATGACGACGATCGCCGGCAGCATGCGCGTCGTCAGGATGATGAAGAGATAGGTGTCGTTGCCCTTCAGCGGATAGCGCGAGAAGCCGAAGGCGGCGAGCGTGCCTATCACCAGGGCCAGGAGCACCGACGACGAGGCAATCACGATGGAGTTGAAGAAATAGCGGTCGAAGCCGGTGGGCTCCGGCGCGCCGCCTGCTGTCATCGAGCGCATGAACACCGAGCCGAAATTCTCCAGAGTCGGCGTGAATACGAACTGGCCGGGGATCAGGCCGAACAGCGAGGTGGGCGAGAGCGTCGGCGGCACAGAGAGCGCGGCATCCTGCGGCTTGAAGGCAGTGAAGATAATGAACAGCACCGGCAGGAAGTAGATGAAGGACACGATGGCGACGATCAGCGTGCGGCCCCAGCCCGCCTCGCCCACGCCGCTCGCCTTGCGGAAGCCCAGCGCTTCCCAGATGGAGTTGTGTTCGGCCATGGCTCAGGCTCCCTGGCTGCGGCGATTGGCGATGTAGAGATAGAGGTTGGTCAACACGATGACCATGAACAGCATGAGATAGGAGAGTGCCGCGCCTTCGGACGTCTTGTTCTGCTCGTTGGCGATGCGGATGAGATGATAGGAGATCGTCATCGTGTCATTGCCGCCCTTGGTAAGCAGGATGACGAGGTCGGCAAGCTTGAAGGCCTCGATGGTGCGGAACAGCAGCGCCAGCATCAGGAGGCCGCGAATATAGGGGAAGGTGATGGTCCAGAACTGCCGCCACTTGGACACGCGGTCGATGGCGGCGGCCTCATAGAGATACTTTGGAACGGAGACGAGCCCTGCCAGCACGAGCAGCATGACGAAGGGCGACCACATCCAGGCATCGGCGAAGACGATGCCGGTGACGGCGCCCACCTTGGTGCTCATCAGGATGAACTGCCCGCCGGTGATGGCATTCACCACATAGCTGAGGATGCCAAAGGTCGGGTCATAGTAATAGGTGAAGAACACGCCCGAAGCGACGACGGAGAGCATCATCGGCGTCAGCACGAGGATAAGCAGATACTTGCGTAGCGGAAACTGCTTGGCAAAGAGCATGGCGAGCAGGAAGCCCACCACCATCTGCGCCGTCACCGTGAGAACGACGAACATCGCGGTGTTGACCAGCGCCCCCCAGTTGGCGGGCGCCATGATGTCGTTGGTCAGCACTTTGATGTAATTCGCGAGACCTACGAAACGGATCGACTGCTGGTTCGACTGATAGGCATAGAAGGAGAGCCCCAGCGACCACAGCAGCGGGAAGATGTTCATGACGAAGAGCACGGCGATGGCCGGTGCGACGAGCAGGCCGCCATAATATTTGCGGCGATAGGCATTGACCACGAAGGCGGCGGCTATCATGGCCGCCACGGCGCCGATGATCCAGAAGGAAGCGGAGGCCGGCAGCGCGATGACCGCGGCCGCCGACACGGCGAGTCCGGCCAGTATGGCCAGCTTCCAGTTGTCAGGAGACAGGCGCATGAGGGCTGGCGGCGAAGCTGTCGCTGTCGTGGAGGTCATCGGCACCGAATTCCGGAAGAGACAAGAAGGGTGCGGGGACAAGCATCCCCGCACCCGGGGTTGATGTGTGTTACTGGATGAGGCCGGCGTTTTTCAGAAGGTCCTGCTGGAACTTGGCGATGTTATCCAGCGTGGTCTTGGCGTCCTGCTTGCCGGTGATGGCAAGATCGAACTGGTCCTGCTGCTGCGTCAGGAGCTCGAAGAACTGCGGCACGTGCCATACGTCCTTCTGCCAGTCGAGCTGCGGGGCCCAGGCGCGGTTCCACGGACGGTAGGTCACGTATTTCGGATCCTCATAGACCGACTTCACGGCCGACTGGCCTCCGCTCGCCGCGAACTGATGCTGGATGTCGTCAGACAGCCACCACTTCACGAAGTCCACGGCTTCCTTGGTCTGCTCCGGCGTCGTCCAGGTGGTCAGCACGAAGGGCTGGCCGCCGATGTTGGACCACTTCACGTTCTTGCCGTCGACCATGGTGCCCGGCATCTGGCCGAACACCAGCTTGTCCGAGACCTTGGACGACTTCGGATCGAGCGAGGCTTCGCCAAGGCCAATCCAGTCGATGTTCATCGCGACCTTGCCTTCGCGGAACAGTTCGTCCGACTTGAAGATGTCCATGGTGCCGGTCTTGGCGACGGGCGGCATGTACTCCAGGAGGCTCAAATACTTCTCGAGAGCCGCGACAGCCTGCGGCGAATTGACCACGCCTTCGGCCTGGCCGGCCGGCGCCTGGGTTTCATCCCAGATGTTGCCGCCCATCTGCCAGATGAAGCCGTTGATCTGCATCGACGAGAAGTCGTAGCCCTTGCCGGCCTGGAAGGCGATTCCGTAGAAATCGTCCTCGGCCGGCGCGCCGGCCAGCATCTCGCCCTTCTTCCTGCGGAAGAACTCGCCAACGTTCTTGAAGTCGTCCCAGGTCATGGCGTCGATTTCTTCGCCGGTGCAGGGCAGCTTCTTGCCGTATTTGGCCTGGAAGTTCTTCTGCTCTTCCTCGTTGCACAGGATGTCCTTGCGGCCAAAGGTCACGAGAACGTCCGGGAACTGCGGGAAGCCGTAATAGTTCTCCGACTTGTAGGGGTAAGTCGAATAGGCCGCGAGAGGTGCGGGGTGCACGCTCATCAGCGTCTTCTTGAAGTCCGGGTCGGCGTCGAGAAGGTCGTTGATCTTGCGGTAGTAGCCGCCTTCGACGAAGGCGCCCAGCCACTGCGAGTCAGAGACAATGAAGTTGTACTTCTGTTCGCCGGACGTCAGCGACGCGTTGACGCGCGTGTAGAAGTCGGGCCACGGAATGAAATCGACGTCGAGCTTCACTTTGTTGCCGGATGGCGGCTTGTACTGCTCGTCGAAGAACTTCTTCATGATGCGGGTTGGCGGCCAATCCGGCACCGCCATCGTCAGCGTCACTTCTTCCGCAAGGGCGTAGCTCGCCCCTCCGGTCAGCAGGGTCGCGGCGAGGCCTGCGGCGGCCGCGAACCCTTTCATCTTCGTCACTACGGTCATGTCAGGTTTCCTCCCATGGTTAACCGTTAGGCTTCTGGCCGCTTGGCGTCAGGTGATTGTCTGTCCGCTGGCGGCGCGGAAGATGTGGATCTTGCTCAGGTCGATGGCGACCGGAACAGCGTCGCCGGGCTTCAGGCCCGAGGCGCTCTGTTCGGGAAGCACCATGCGCAGCGTCTCGCCCCCGGCCTCGACCGAGACGACGGTCACGTCGCCCAGGGGTTCGATGAGGTGAACGCGGGATGGAACGGCGGCCTCGCCAGCAACAGCGGGGCGCAGGTCGCTCGGACGGATGCCGACGAGTGCGGCTTCGCCGGCATTGGCGGAGTGGAGCTTGCGGCCCGCAATAAGCTTGCCGAGCGGCGTGTCGAGGCTCGACAGATCAGCGGCGAAAGTCGCCCTTACCAGGTTCATGTGCGGCGAGCCGATCTTGCCCGCCACATAGGTGTCGGCCGGCTGCTCGTAGAGTTCGTCCGGAGTGCCGCGCTGCACGACGGCGCCATCGCGCAGCACCGCGATCTCCTCGCCCATCGACAGGGCTTCGAGCTCGTCCGGCGTGGCATAGATAATGGTCATGCCGAACTGGCGGTGCAGCCGCTTCAACTCCGCGCGCATGTCATGGCGAAGCTTGGCGTCGAGATTGGTGAGAGGCTCATCAAGGAGCAGAATCTTCGGCCGGCGGATGAGCGAGCGGCCCAGCGCCACGCGCTGCTGCTCGCCGCCCGAGAGCGTGTTGGGCTTGCGCTCCAGCCGGTGCGAGAGCTTCAGCATCGCCGCGGTTTCCTTGACGCGCGCGTCGATCTCTTCCCGGCCAACGCCCTCTTCCCTGAGCGGATAGGCGAAGTTCTCATAGACCGTGAGATGCGGATAGAGCGCGAAGGACTGGAACACCATGGAGACGCCGCGGCCCGCGATCGGTGCGGTCGTCACGTCATGCCCGTTGATCTCAAGGCGGCCTGAATCGGTTGCCACGAGACCGGCGATGGTCCGCAGCGCCGTGGTCTTGCCGACGGCGCTGGGTCCGAAAAGCACAAAGAAGCGTCCCTCCGCCACGTCGAAGGAGAGATCGTCGAGCGCGCGCACCTTGCCGTAGGACTTCGAAATCCCCGACAAACGCAGAGCTGGAACCTTGCTTCCTGCCATTCCCATTCCCTGTTCAGCGGCCCTGAGGGCTCTTCTTTGGCGGGAGACTAACCTGTCCCGGACGATTTGCAAGACGCCTTTCAGAGCTTGCAAAAGCTGTCGCGCTTGCAGTTACTGCCTAAACTCGGTGCAAGCTGAGGCGTCAGCCCTTGGCGCTTTCCCACTGCCCGGTCCTGGCCGACTTGAGCACCGCATCGGTCACCAGATCGGTGGCGAGGGCATCGCGGAAGGTCGGTGCGGCGGGTTTTCCGGAGGTAAGCCCTTCGATGAAATCCGCTGCCTGGTGGATAAAGGTGTGCTCGTAGCCGATCTGCAGGCCGGGCACCCACCACTTGTTCATATAGGGGTGGTCGCCATCAGTGATGTGCACCGAGCGCCAGCCGCGGGTGCGGCCCTCGTCGCGGTGGTCGAAATACTGGAGCCGGTGCAAATCATGCAGGTCCCAGAAGATCGAGGCGTGCTCGCCGTTGATCTCCAGCGTGTAAAGCGCCTTGTGGCCGCGGGCATAGCGGGTGGCCTCGAAGCTGGCGAGCGAGCCGTTGTCGAAGCGGGCGAGGAACAGGCTCGCGTCGTCGATCTCCACCTTCTCCGTCTTGCCGGTGATGTTGTGGTGGCGCTCCTTGATGAAGGTCTCGGTCATGCCGGTGACCGAGGAGATGCCGCCGTTGAGCCACATGGCCGTGTCGATGCAATGGGCGAGGAGATCGCCGGTGACCCCCGAACCCGCGACCCCCACATCGAGCCGCCACAGGCCCTGGCCGCCCTGCGGCAGGTCCTTCGAGATCGTCCAGTCCTGCAGGAACTTCGCACGGTAATGGAAGATCTTGCCCAGGCGGCCTTCGTCGATCAGCTGCTTGGCCAGCGTCACGGCGGGCACGCGGCGGTAGTTGTACCACACCATGTTGGCAACGCCCGCGCGCTCCACGGCCTCCACCATCTTGGCGCTTTCGGCGGCCGAGCGGCCGAGCGGCTTTTCGCACATCACCATCTTGCCGGCCTGTGCCGCCGCGATGGCGATCTCCATATGCGTATCATTGGGGCTGGCGATGTCGATCAGGCCGATCGATTTGTCGTCGATGAGCTTGCGCCAGTCGGTGACGGACGACTCATAGCCCCATTGCTCCGCGAAGGCCTTGGCTCTATCGGCGTTGCGGGCGCAAATCGTCTTCAGCACCGGCGTGTAGCCGAGATCGAAAAAATGCGGCGCTTGCGCGAAGGCGTTGGAATGGGTGCGGCCCATGAAACCATAGCCCACCATGCCGATGTTGAGCGTCTTCTTCGCCATCGGATCAGCCCTCCCAGCCGTGCGCGTCGCGCACCTTGATCATCACGCCGAGGATGTCGTTCCAGGTCTGCTGCTTCATCATCACCTCGTTGGGGAACATGCAGCCATCCCAGCAGATGTGCTTCATGGCCTTGGTGAGCGAGCCGTCCGTGTTGCGCAGCCACAGCCCGGCATGCTTGGTGATGTCGAGCCGCCCGTTGGGGTCCGTCACCATGCAGTGGCGGCCGGTCTTGTCGTGATAGCCCATGCCCTTCACCGTGCCGTCGTTCTGGGCGACGTGGAAATCGATGGTCCACGGCCTCAGAATATCCGTCATCCGGACGAGGGCGGCGTCGAGCGCCGCCTGGTCCTTCCAGTCGAAGCCTTCGGGCAGCAGCGCGGCTTCCGGCGCGTTGTAGCCCATGGTGTAGAGCAGCGTATGCGCCATATCGGCCTGGAAGCCGATGATGCCGGGGCGGTCCGTCTGCTCCATGGTGTCGAGCACCGCCTTCCAGCTGTGCATGCCGCCCCAGCAGATTTCGCCCTCGGCGGCCAGCCGCTCGCCATAATCCTTCGCCACGTCGCAGGCCTCGCGCCAGGTCTGGGCGATGAGCTTGGTGTTGCCGGCGGGGTCCTTGGCCCAATCGGCCGGGCTTGACGCCGAATCGATGCGGATCACGCCATAGTTGCGCACGCCCAGTTCGCGCAGCCTTCTGCCCAGCTCGCAGGATTTGCGCACATTGGCCACGAACTTCTTGCGGTCTTCGGCCGAGCCCATGGCCGAGCCGCCACCCACCGGCGGCCAGACCGGCGCCACGATGGAGCCGATGGCCAGCCCGTGGCGGAGGGCCTTGTCAGCCAGCTGCTTCGCCTCGTCATCGGTAAAATCAATGTTGGTGTGCGGCGCAGCATGGAAGATGTCGATGCCGTCGAACTTCACGCCATCGACATCCGCTTTGGCAGTCAGGGCGATCATGGTGTCAAGATCGATAGGCGGCTCCGAATCGGGCCCCTTGCCCACGAGCCCAGGCCACATCGCATTGTGAAGCTTGGGAAAACTATTCTTGCCCGCCATGTTTCCTCCCATGCGGTGAGCGTTTTTTTCCAATGCTAGACTCGACTGCGGCTTGCTGTCCACAACCGCTCTATCAGTTTCCCGCGATGCCGGTGAATCTTTCCACACTCCGCCACGCGCGCGGGGGAGAGGGAGAAAGGGTAATGCGATGTGCAAGACATCCATCACCAACTCATTTACGTTCTCACGGCATGACCCTCCCCCGCAAGGCCTACCGCATGTTCATCATCCTCGCCCTAGCGCTGGTCGCCGCCGTCATCGGCCTCGCCGGCTTCTGGTATGTCCAGACCCGCAACGTGGAGATCGCGCGATACGCGGTGATCGAGGCCGACGGCCCGATAGAAATCCGCGACTACCCGGCGCTGACCGTTGCCGAAGTCACCCGCTCCGGGACCCGCGACCAAGCGGTGCGGGCAGGCTTTGGTCCGCTGGCGCGCTATATCTTCGCCTCCGACCGCGGCGGCGGAAAAATTGCCATGACCGCGCCCGTAACCCAGAGCGAGGCGGGCAATGCGTGGACTATACGCTTCATCATGCCGTCAGGCTACACCCTCGCCAGCCTGCCGAAGCCCGCGGCCTCGGACGTGAAGCTTGTGGTGGTGCCGCCCGCCCGCCGCGTGGCCATCCGCTTCAGCGGCTGGTGGTCAGACACGCTATTCACCGGGAAAAACGCCCAGTTACTGGCGTGGATGAAGACGCGCGCGATCACGCCGGTGGGCGCGCCCACCTTTGCCTATTATAACGATCCCTTCACGCCCGGGTTCCTGCGGCGGAACGAGATATTGTATGAAATTCCCTAGCGTCATCTAGGCTTTCGCCGGGATGGCGGATTATGGGGCGATGGCCGCGGAATTAAGTCGCCGCGCTCTTCGTCTTGCCATCGAGCGTCATGAGCGCGCCATAGAGCTCGGGCCGCCGGTCGCGGAACACGCCCCAGGAGCGGCGCAGCTCGCCGATCTCCGCGAGGTCGAAGCTCGCTACGCGCACGCCCTCTTCCGTGCGGTCCATCTCTTCGAGCTTCTCGCCCTGATGGTCGGCGATGAAGGAGCGGCCATAGAAGATGTCGAAGCGGCCATCGGGGGCGGTCTCGCGGCCCACCCGGTTCGAGGCGAGCAGCGGCATGATGTTGGCGGCCGCGTGGCCGCGCATCACATTCTGCCAGTGGGTGGAGGAATCATAATCCGGGTTCGGCGGCTCGGAGCCGATGGCGGTGGGATAGAGCAGGATGTCCGCCCCCATCAGCGCCATGGCGCGCGCTGCTTCGGGGAACCACTGGTCCCAGCAGATGCCGAGCCCAATCCTGCCCGCTGCCGTGTCCCACACCCTGAAACCGGTATCGCCGGGCGAGAAATAGAATTTCTCCTGATAGCCGCGGCCATCGGGGATGTGGCTCTTGCGGTAGATGCCAAGCTCGCGCCCATCGGCATCGACGATGACTGTCGTGTTGTAATGCGCATTGCCGGCGCGCTCGAAGACGCTGACGGGCAGCACCACGCCCAGCTCCTTCGCCAGCGCGGCGAAGCGCTTCACCGTCGGGTGGCGGTCGATCTCATGCGCCTGTTTCAGGAAATGCGCGTGCTGCTCGATGCAGAAATAATCGCCGTCGAACAGCTCCTGCAGCAGGATGAGCCCGGCGCCCTTGGCGGCGGCCTCGCGCACCAGGCGCTCGGCCTTGTCGCAGTTCTTCGCCCAGTCGTTCCCGGAGGCCATCTGGGTGATGGCGGCGGTGAGCTTCGTCATGTCATTCAATCCTTCAATCGGGCAACTTCGCGGCGGAACGGCAGCGCGTCACCGATGGGTGCGGCCTCCAGCTCCTCGGCATAGCGGTGGCCTGCATAGGTGGCCCAGGCAATGGCGGCGGGCGCATTGGCATCACCGATCAGCTTCAGCGAGGCGATGCCGTTGTCGGCCCATTCCGCTTCGCGCGCCTTGAGCGCCAGGAACAGCCCATCTTCGGGGAGCCGCGCCGTGACCATCACCACCGCATCGCAGCCGATGCGTTCGGACTTTCCTGTATAGGTACAGGCCACCATCACCCCGTCGCCCTCGACTGACGACAGGCCGCGCGTTACCCACACGTTCACGCCGATCTCCAGCAGGCGCGCCTGGATGGCGCCCTGCTCCAGCGTGTTGAAGCTCCACTCCGCCACGCGTGAGGCTGGCGTCACGAAAGTCACCTTGCAGCCCTTCTGCACCAGAAGCTCCGCCAGCACGCTGCCCATATAATAGTGGTCGTCGTCATAGACCACCACCTCGCCCGCGGGCAGCGAGCCTGCCATCAGGTCATCCGGCGTGAACACCGGCATGAACTCCGCGATGGCGATGGGCAGCAGGTTGTAACGCGCGATACCGTCGCGCCGCCAGCGCGCGCCGGTGGCGATGGCGACATGTTGGAAGCCGAAGCCCAGCACATCGTCCGCCGTCAGCGCGGAGTAGCGATAGATGTTCACGTTGGTCATCTTCGCGATCTGGCCATGGCGGTAGTCGCGCACGCGGGCCCAGGCGCTGAGGCCGGGGAGCTTGCTCTCGCGCGTGACGCGGCCACCCAGTTCGACCGTCGCTTCCGCCAGCGCCACCTCATAGCCACGCAGGCCCACCTTGTGCGCGGCGGAAAGGCCCGCGGGCCCCGCGCCCACCACCAGCACCTTGGCGTCCGACTGCTTTGTCTTGATCCGCTCCGGATGCCAGCCCTTGCGCCATTCCTCCATGAAGGAGGAGTTCTGCGTGCAGCGGGAGAGCGACATGGTCATGTCCCCCGTCACGCAGATATTGCAGCCGATGCATTCGCGGATGTCCTCGATCCGGCCTTCGTCGATCTTCTTCGGCAGGAACGGGTCCGCGATCGAGGGCCGCGCCGCGCCGATGAAATCCATCAGGCCCTGCTTTACCTGCCGCACCATCATGTCGGCCGATGTGAAGCGGCCGACACCGACGACGGGCCTCGGCGTCAGCTGTTTTAAGCCCCGGATCAGATCCTCCTGCGCGCCTTCCGGCTTGAAGCGCGAAGTGCCGGAACAGGCTTCCCAGGTGCCATGGGCGAAGTCCCACAGGTCGGGGAGCTCCGCATGCATCGCCACCATGTCGCGCAGCTGCGCATTGGAAAAGCCCTGCTCGCCGGCGAGCTCGTCGAGCGACAGCCGCACCGCGATGGCGCAGGCGCCGCCCACCTCGTCGCGCGCGTCCGAAATCAGTTCCTTCAGCAGGCGCGAGCGGTTCTCCAGCGAACCGCCATATTCATCGGTCCGCTGGTTGGTGCGCGGCGACAGGAAATGCTGGATCACGCCAAAGCCATGCGCGCCATAGAGGCAGAGGATGTCATAGCCCGCACGCTTCGCCCGCCTGTAGGCCAGCTTGTGCCAGTGGCGGAGATTGCGGATATCTTGCCTGTCCATGGCGCGCGCCTGGACGGGGTCCGACGTGAAGGTGAGGATCGGCGTGTGGGACGGTGCCAGCGGCACCTCGCGCGTATAAAGGTTCGGGCCATTGGCGCCGGAGTAAGCCAGCTCGATCCCCGCCAGCGCGCCGTTGGAATGAATGGCATCGGCCATCTTGGCCAGCCCCGGCATGTCGTCTTCGTCCCAGATGCGGAGTTCGATGAAGGGGGTGATCTCGGAGCTATGGTGAATCTCCACCTGCTCGGTGAAGATGACGCCCCAGCCGCCCTCCGACTTCACCCGCCGCATCTCGGCGGCGGCAGACGGGTCGCGGTAGCCGCCGCCATTGCAATGCGGCACCTGGTAGAAGCGGTTCTTGGCGGTGACGGGTCCGATCCTGACCGGCTCGAACAGGATGTCATAGCGCGGGTCGCGCAGCCTGGCGCCGCCGGTTGGGTTCGAGCTATTGTCCATTCCGTCACCTCCCCGCGAAACGCAGCGCTGGACCATGCCAGCGCCTCAGGCGTCTCAGACATAGATTATCGCAGGATGAAGGATAGGAAATCGCAATTCACCGGCGCATCAGCGCAGCGAAAAGACCTGCCCGGCATTCTCCACAACCGCTTCGGCGGGTGCTGCGGGCGCCGTCATTGCCGCCGGGGCGGCTGCCGGCGTCTCCGCGATCTTCTGCAGCGGCACGATCTTCACCGTGGCCACACCCGCACCGATCATTCCCAGCAACTTGGCGGCGCTGTAGCTGACATCGATGATGCGGTTCTTGATGAAAGGCCCGCGGTCATTAACGCGGACGATGACCGACTGGCCGGTCTTGAGGTTGGTGACCAGCACCCGGGTGCCGAAGGGCAGCGTGCGGTGGGCGGCAGTGTAGTCGGCGGCATTGAAGCGCTCGCCGCTGGCGGTGCGATGGCCGGACTTGTAGTAGGACGCCTTGCCGGTCTGAGCGGCGGCCTCCGCCTGGGAGGCGCAGGCGCCTGAGAGAATGGCAAATGCCGCAACCGCGGCCCATCGCATTTGCTTCATTCCCCTACACGCCCTGACTGTTTTCGTTGGCGGGGCACCATAGGCCGAAAAGGGGCGAGAATGTGTTCAAGCTTACGCAACGGCAGTCATGCCGTCCAAGGCGATGGCGGGGCGCTTTCCGGCCACCAGGTCGGCCGTGATGCGGGCGGCGCCATGGCTCATGGTCCAGCCCATGTGGCCCTGGCCGGTGTTGAACCACAGGTTCTTCATGCGCGAGGGGCCGAGGATGGGCGTGCCCTCGGGCGTCATGGGCCTGAGGCCGGCCCAGAAGCTAGCCTTGCTCCAGTCCGCGCCGTCGGGGAACAGCGTCTTCATGGTGGCGAGCATCGTGTCGAAATCCTGCGGCCTGTGGGTCCGGCCATAGCCCGAGAATTCCGCCGTCGCCGTCACCCGCACCCGGTCGCCCAGGGGCGCGTAGGCGACGAGCGTCTCCTCATCCACGCCGCCGATGGTGGGCGGGTTGTTGCGCCCGGCCATGGGGGCAGTGATGGCATAGCCCTTCACCGGATAGACAGCGAGGTCATGCCCCAGCTCGCGTGCCAGATGGGGTGAATAGACGCCGAGGCAGAGCACCATCACGTCCGCCGTCTCCCGCCCCTTGTCGGTCATGACGGCGGCGATGCGGTCACCCTGCTTGTCGAAGCCGGTGATGGTGGTGTTGTATTTGAAGGTGACGCCCTGCCCCTTCAGCCAGGCCGCCATATTCTGGGAGAACTTGCGGCAATCGCCGCTCTCGTCGCCCGGCGCATAGAGGGCGCCGGCGAACTTGTCCTTCACCGGGGCCAGCGCCGGGTCGCGCGCCGCCACGCCATCGCGGTCCAGCGTCTTGATGCGGCAGCCATTGTCGGAGAGAATACGCGACTTGGCCGAGGCCGCCTTCAAGGCCGCTTCCGAGCGGTAGAGATAAATGAGGCCTCCGGTTCGCCCGTCATACTCCACGCCCGTCCGCTTCACGGTGTCGTGGAAGACATCGAGCGAGTAATTGCAAAGCTTCACCTTGCGAGTCGTGTTGAGCGCGGCACGCTCGGCCGTGCATTCTCCCCAGAAGCGCCACATCCATTTCCAGAAGCGCGGGTCGGTCGAGAACTTGAAGCGCAGCGCCTGGTCGCCCCGCCAGAGGGAGCGCAGCAGGATCTTCGGTGCGGCGGGCGATGACCAAGCGTAAGCATGGCCCGGTGCAAACAGGCCGGCATTGGAGAAGGAGGTGAAATTGGCGGGCTCCGGCTCCCGGTCGATCACCGTCACCTCGTGGCCATCGCGGTTCAACTCATAGGCCGTGGTGACGCCTACGATCCCCGCCCCCAGCACCAGTGCCTTCATGGTCCCGCCCTTTTGATCTTGTGTCCGCTCAATGCTAGCAAGGCTTCACCATGGCTTCCACAACCCATCCGCATGCCTTCAAATTCGACCGCGCCGTTGACAGCTACTGGGAGGCCTCCGCCGATCCGCTGGACATCGGCACCCCGCGCCTGAAGGGCGACGAGACCTGCGAGGTGGCCGTCATCGGCGCGGGCTTCACCGGGCTTTCGGCAGCCCTCGAACTGGCCCAGCAGGGCGTGGACGTCCGCGTGCTGGAGGCGGGCCAGGTCGGCTGGGGCGCGTCGGGCCGCAATGGCGGTTTTGCCTGCGTGGGCTCGCACAAGCTGTCCTACCCCACCATGATCCGCCGCTACGGGCTCGAGGCCGCGCAGCAGTTCTATGACACGATGCGGCAGTCCGTGGCGCTGGTGCGCGACAACCTCCAGCATTACGGCATCGATGCCTGGGCGACGGCGGATGGCGAGGTAACGCTCGCCCACCTGCCGAGCCGCGTCCAGGAGCTGCGCGACGAGCAGGCCTACCTGAAGCAGACCTTCGGCGACGAGACGGAATTCCTGTCGAAAGAGGACCTCAAGCGCCAGGGCCTTGATGGCCCTGGTTTCTTCGCGGGCCTCAAGGGCAAGGTGGGCTTCGGCGTGCATCCGCTCAACTACGTGCGCGGCCTCGCCCGCACCGCGGCGACGGCGGGTGCGAAAATCCATGGCCGCTCGCAGCTCATCCGCTGGGAGGAACTCGCTGACGGCCACCGCCTGCACACGCGCGAGGGCCTGCTGAAAGCGAAGCAGGTCATCGTCGCCACCAATGGCTATACGCCGGAGGATGTCTCGAAGCGCCATGCGGGCCGCATCATGCCCGCGCTCTCCAGCGTCATCGTCACCCGCCCGCTGACCGATGAGGAGCGCCGCGCCCAAGGCTGGACGTCGGACGTCCCGTCCTATGACTCGCGCAGGCTGCTGCATTACTTCCGCCTGCTGCCCAATGGCCGCTTCCTGTTCGGCGGCCGCGGCGGCACCGATGCCTCTGACAGCGGCGGCGATGCATATCGACCCGTGCTCCTCAAGGCTTTCGCAGAACTTTTCCCGGCCTGGGCTGAGGTGGAGATCACGCATTACTGGCGTGGCTTCGTCTGCTTGAGCCATGACCTCGTGCCCTATGTCGGTGCACTCGACGAGAAGAAGACCGTATGGACCGCCATCGCCTATCACGGCAACGGCGTGGCCATGGGCTCATGGAGCGGCCGCGCGGTGGCGCGCCTGCTCACAAAGAAGACGGCGCGGGACGAGCTGTCGCCCGTGCTCACGCGCCGCCTGTCACGCTTTCCCCTGCCCGCCTTCCGGCCGCTTTATCTGAAGGGGGCCTATGTTTGGTACGGGTGGGAAGATTCTCGATAGTTAGTCCAGCGCCGCCTCGACCATGATCTCGACGTCGATGCCGGGGGCGGCGAGCTTGGCTTCGACCGTGGCGCGGGCCGGGGTCTGGCCGGGGACCACCCAGGCGTCCCACACCGAATTCATTTCGGCGAAGGTGGCGATGTTGGTGAGCCAGATATTGGCCTTGATGATCTTGGTCTTGTCGGCGCCAGCTTCCTTGAGGGTCGCATCGATCTGGGTAAGCACGTCCTTGGTCTGCTCGGCCACCGACTTGCCAAGCGCCGCGTCCGGCGTGAAGCCGGCGAGATAGACCTTGTTGCCGTGGATGACGGCGGAGCTCATGCGCTTGCCGGGTCCGATACGCTTCAGTGACATTGTCTCTTTCTCCTTTGGAATGAGTGGTGTTTAGCGGCCTTTGGCCACCGCTTCAATCACGGCCAGCAGCACACGGGGAAGCGTCTCGAAGGCATAGGGGGCATTGAGCCGCTCGAGCCAGTGATGGTAATCCCGCCCCCAGGGCCCGATATTGATGCAGGGATAACCCGCAGACCCGGGCATGGTGAAGCCCGTGCCCCAGATCGGCGTGTTGGCGGCACAAGCGGAAAGGTCGCCCGAGGCCTCGCCTAAGAAGCTCATGTCCGAAATGCCGGGAAAATAGCGCAGGCTCCCCACCTCGTGCGCGGCACAGGCCGTCACGATCACATCCTCCAATACCGCATCCGACAGCGATACCGCCGGATAGGGAATGGAGCCGAAGCCCATCACCACCGCGGGGCCCGTCAGCCCCGAGGCCTGCCACACGGCCGCGGTCACCAGCTTGGCGCGTTCCGGAAGGTCGAGGCCTTCATGTGCCGCCACCTCGGCGGCGATGTGCTTCACATCGTGATGCGGCACGCGGCTGCTGAGCTCGGCATAGCTCATCACCGGAATGTCGCGGGAGAGCTTGCCGGCAGCACGCGCCATGGCGCGGCGGGCCAGCATCAGCGAGATGCCGAACACCTCATCCGCCGGGCGCCGGTGCTGCAGCGTGTTCCAGTAGAGCCAGCTCTGTGCGGGCGTGGTGACGTTGTATCCCGACTTCAGGTCCTTGGCATGGAGTGCCGTGGGCGGTGCGGCAATCTCGGAACCGCTCTGTTCGGCCAGCTCGGGCGCCAGCTCGAATTCAGTCAGCAGCTCCGCCGCGAGATAGGCGGCATTCGCGCCATCCTGCGGATAGCAGGCATGCGCCTCCTTGCCGGTGACGAAGGCGGTGATGAGCTGCTTGCCGACCGAGCCCAGCGCCACGCTGCGGCCCACCGCGCCATCACCCTGATCCGAGATCGCATCGAGGTTGATGACCAGCGCAATATCGAGGTCATGATCCTTCGCAACCCGCGGCAGGAGCGGAGCGGCGGCGCGCGCCCCCGCCGAACGCTCCTCCTCGTCCGCGACGCCGAGGAACAACAGGCTGGCATCGCCCGAATAGGCCTCCATCGCGGCAATGCCGGCGGCAAGGCCCGCCTTCATGTCCAGAAGCCCGCGGCCGGGCAGGAACTCGCCACTCTCGAAATCGGCCAGCGCCAGCGGGTTCTCGCCCGTCTTGCGCAGGCGCGCCACGATCTCCGGCAGCAGGCGCCCGGCGTTGAAGGCCAGGGGCTCCAGCGCGCCATAATCATCGGCCGGCACCACGTCGAAGTGACCGGTGAGCACAATGGTCTTGCGGCCGCGCCCACGCTTCAGCGCGAAGACATTGCTGCGCGCATCGTTGGGGATGGGCGCTGTCCACACCGTGTCGAAATGACCGAGAAAGCGCGCCAGCTTCTCCGCATAGGCCGCTTCACCGGCGGAACCGGTGACGGAGGGCCATGAGGTGAGCGTGAGCGCAACCTCGCGCGCCCGCGCCGCAATGTCGTTCCTCACGCCAGCTTGCCGTCGTATGCGAGAACCGCGTTGAGCAGCACCTGCGAACCGGCGCCGCATTCCTCGAGCGTCGTCGACTCCGCCTCATTGTGCGAGATACCGCCGAGGCAGGGCACGAAGATCATGGTGGTGGGCGCCACGCGCGCGATATAGGCCGCGTCATGGCCAGCGCCCGAGGCCATTTCGCGCATGGTGAGGCCGGCCTGCTTCGCGCCCTCGCGCACGCACTCGATGAGGTTCGGGGCGAACTTCACCGCCGGCGAGATCCAGATGCGCTTTTCCTCAAGATCGAGGCCGAGCCCGGCGGCGATCTTCGGCAGTGCCGCTTGATACTCAGCCTCCATCTTGTCCAGCACCTTCTCGTCCGGATGACGCAGGTCGACGGTGAAGAAGACTTCGCCCGGCACCACGTTGCGGCTGTTGGGCCGGTTCTCGATGAGGCCCACGGAGGCAACGCCCGGCAGGTGGTTCATGCCCACCTGGTGGATCGCCTCGATCATGCGCGAGGCGCCCAGCAGCGCATTCTTGCGCAGGCCCATCGGCGTGGCGCCCGTGTGCGACTCCTGCCCCCGCACCGTCACCTCATACCAGCGCATGCCCTGCACGCCCGTGACGACGCCGATCATCTTGTTCTCGGCTTCGAGGACCGGCCCCTGCTCGATGTGCAATTCGAACATGGCCTGGAACTTGATGTCGCCCGCCTTGTGCTTGCCTTTGTAGCCGATGCGCTCCAGCTCATCGCCCAGCTTGATGCCCTGCCGGTCCTCGCGGCTATAAGCGAAGCCGGTGGTGAACACGCCCGCATAGACGCCGGAGCACAGCATGGCGGGCGCGAAGCGCGAGCCTTCCTCGTTGGTCCAGTTGACGATCATGATGGGGGCATTGGTCTCGTAACCCATGTCGGCCAGGGTACGCATGGCCTCCAGCGCGCCCAGCACGCCAAGCACGCCGTCGAACTTGCCGCCCGTCGGCTGCGTGTCCAAGTGCGAGCCCATGGCGATGGGAGCAATGTCCTTGCGCTTGCCGGGACGCGTGGCGAACATGTTGCCGACCTCGTCCACCTCCACCGTGCAGCCCAGCGTCTCGCACTCGGCCTTGAACCAGTCGCGCACTTGTCTGTCTTCGTCCGAAACCGTGAGACGCTTGATGCCGCCCTTGGGCGTACCGCCGAACTTGGCGGTGCCCATGAGCGAGTCCCACAGGCGCTGCGGATTGATGGTGAGGTTGGTTTTCGATGTCATGACGAACTCCGTGAAATCAAAAGCGCAGCCCGGCCCTGGCGAGGCGCGGCACGCTATCAGGCACTTGGGGGCCCGTCATCCCCCGGCGCGTCCTTGGGCCCGTCCTTGGGCCATGTGATGAAGAAGGTATAGACCGCATATCCGAGCATGCCCGCGGCCAGCGCCAGCCACAGGCCGGAGCCGCGGCCGGCCGCCGCCTGCCACATCTCGAAGCCGAGCCAGAACAAGATGGAAATCACCATCGCCACGCGCACCCAGAGCGGCTTGTAGAAGGGATGCTTCTGTTCGTTCTTGAACATCAGTTGCCGTCGATCTCGTTGCCCATGATGGCGAGCGCCTGCTGGTAGACGCTTGCTGCGTTCCAGCCCTGCAGCGCCACGAAATTGGGCTCGCCCGGGCGGTAGCCGAGGCCCGGCTGCCAGCCATGGCCGCGCAGGAAATTGGCGGTGGAGGCCAGCGCATCGGCCTTGCCGTTGAGGTCCATGCCGGGGCCATCGAGCGAGGAGCCATAGAGCAGCACGTTCCTGGGCAGAAACTGCGTCTGCCCCACCTCGCCATGCATGGCGCCGGTGGAGGAGGCCGACAGCGTGCCATTGTCGATGAGCTGCAAGGCGGCGATCAGCTGCTCGCGGAAATAATCCGGCCTCCGGCAGTCATAGGCGAGTGTTGCAACGGCCGAGATGGTGTTCTGCCGGCCCATGTAGGCGCCGAAGGCCGTCTCCATGCCCCAGATGGCGATGATCGGGCCTGCCGGCACGCCATATGTCTTCTCGATCTTCTTGAAGAGGGCGGCGTGCTGCGCCTTCTTCTTCTTGCCCTGGGCGATGATGGTGGCGGCCCCGCGCTTCTCCATGAAGGCATCGAGATCGAGCTTGAAGGAATGCATGCCGCGGTCGGCCTTGATGGTGGCCGTGGCATAGCTCGTGCCCGCCAGCGCCGCGAGGCCCTCGGGGCCAATGCCCTGGGCGCGGGCCTCCGCCGCATAGGACGCCTTCCAGGCCTCGAAGCCCGCCCCCGTCTTGCCGCAGGAAGGCGCCGCGCGTGCCGGCGCCGCAATCCCCAGCATCAGGAAAAGGCAAAGCACGATCCGCCGCATATCAGGCTCCCCGTTTCGAATCGGTCCCGAACAGTGCCATTACACGCTCAGGCTGTCACGGCACGATATCGGGCCGCGCCACGGGCTTGGGTTGCGTCAGGCCCTTCCAGATGGCGTTGGCGACGTTGACCGGCGCATTGGGCTCGCGGCGCACGAATTCGCCGTCGCCGGGCTTGGCGCGCATGTCGCCCTCAGCCCAAGCGATGCGCCCGCGCGAGAACACCGTGCGCGGCACGCCGGTGCAGGTGTAACCCTCGAAGACATTGTATTCGATGCGCGAGATCTGCTTCTTCGCCGTGATCGTCTTGGTGGCCTTCGGGTCCCAGATGACGAGATCGGCATCGGACCCTACCCGCACCGCACCCTTCTTGGGATACATGTTGAGGATGCGCGCGATGTTGGTCGACGTCGCCGCGACGAACTCCTCCTTGGTGAGGCGGCCGGTGTTGACGCCGGCGTTCCACAAAACCGGCAAGCGGTCCTCAAGGCCGCCCGTGCCGTTGGGGATCTTGGTGAAGTCGCCGAGCCCATTGCGCTTCTGTGCGATGGTGAAGGAGCAGTGGTCGGTGGCGACGACCGACAGCGTGCCGGACTGCAGCCCCGCCCACAGCGAATCCTGGTGCTTCTTGTTGCGGAAAGGGGGGCTCATCACGCGGCCCGCGGCATAGTCCCAGTCCTTGTTCTGATACTCCGAGTCGTCGAGCACGAGATACTGCACCAGCGGCTCGCCGAACACGCGCTGGCCGGCCTGCTTGGCGCGGCGGATGGCATCATGCGTCTGCTCGCAGGACACATGCACGATGTAGAGCGGGCAGCCCGCCATGTCGGCGATCATGATGGCGCGGTTCGCCGCCTCGCCCTCCACTTCCGGCGGGCGCGAATAGCTGTGGCCCTCGGGGCCGGTGACGCCGCGGGCGAGCAGATCGGCCTGCATGCGCGCGACGACATCGCCATTCTCGGCATGGACCAGCGGAAGCGCTCCCAGCTGCGCGCAGCGGCGGAAGGAATTGTAGAGCTCGTCGTCATTCACCATCAAGGCCCCCTTGTAGGCCATGAAGTGCTTGAAGGTGTTGATGCCATAGGTCCTGACGACGGTTTCCATCTCGTCGTGGATCATCGGCGACCACTGCGTCACCGCCATGTGGAAGGAATAATCAGCACAAGCCTTCTCGGCCTTGTGGCGCCAGGCCTGGTAGGCGGCGAGCATGGATTCGCCCGGTGCGGGAATGCAGAAGTCGACGATCATCGTCGTGCCGCCGGAGAGGCCCGCCTTGGTGCCCCACTCGAAATCGTCCGCCGAGACCTTGCCCATGAACATCAGTTCCATGTGGGTGTGCGGATCGATGCCACCCGGCATGACATAGCAGCCGCCCGCATCCACGATCTCGGCGCCCGCCGGCGCTTCCAGCTTCTCGCCAACGGCAACAATCTTGCCGCCGTCGATCAGCACGTCGGCGCGCTGCGAAAGATCATGGTTCACGACGGTGCCGCCGCGGATGAGTGTGCTCATGGCTCAAGTCTCCTTGGACGAACGGAAAGAAAAGGGCCCCCTCTGGTGAAGGAGAAGGCCCCTGATTGTTACATGCCCTTGGCCTTGTCGGTGACGACCGAGGTCCACGCGCCTTCCGGCTTCTTGGTGATGACCGGGTCGGAGCCGCCCTTCATCAGGGTTTCCACCGTGCGCCCGGCGGCGGCCACGTCCAGCGTGCCGTCGGAGCCTTCGGTGAGCTTGTTCACCTCTCCCATCATGCGCTTCTGGTGATCGATGGTCTGGGCGCCAGACGCGTCGTTGTCGAGAACGATCTGGGCCGCTTCGTCGCCATTGGCGCGGGCATAGTCCCAGCCCTTCATCGACGCCTTGACGAACTTGGCCATGGTCTCGACGAAGGCCGGGTCCTTCAGCTTGTCCTCGAGCACGTAGAGGCCGTCCTCAAGCGTCGCCACACCCTGGTCCTCATACTTGAAGGTGATGAGCTCCTCCGGCTTCATGCCGGCCTCGATCAGCTGCCAGTATTCGTTGTAGGTCATGGTCGAGATGCAGTCGGCCTGCTTTTGCAGCAGCGGATCGACATTGAAGCCCTGCTTGATGACGGTGACGCCATCGGGGCCGCCATTGGTGGAAAGGCCCAGCTGGCTCATCCACGACAGGAAGGGATATTCATTGCCGAAGAACCACACGCCCAGCGTCTTGCCCTTGAAGTCGGCCGGGGTCTTGATGCCGGTGTCGACGCGGCAGGTGAGCATCATCCCTGAGCGCTTGAAGGGCTGCGCGATGTTGACGACGGGTGAACCCTTCTCGCGCGTGGCAAGCGCGGACGGCATCCAGTCGACGACCACGTCAGCGCCGCCGCCGGCCAGCACCTGCTGCGGGTTGATGTCGGGGCCGCCCGGCATGATGGTCACCTCGAGCCCTGCGTCCTTGTAATAACCCTTGGCGGCGGCCACGTAGTAACCGGCAAACTGCGCCTGCGTCACCCACTTCAGCTGCAGTTTCACGGCCTCGGCCATGGCAGCCGAACCGCTCGCCAGCAGCACGCCTGCGGCGGCTGCGGCCATCAGAAATTTCTTCATTGTCCCTGTCTCCTCCAGTTTGCTCAACGTTGCCGCCTACTTTCGGTAGGACGGATGCCAGAAGGTCACCCGGCGTTCGAGGAACACCAGGAGACCGTAGAAAGCCGAACCCGTGATGGCAGCCACCGCGATCTCGGCCCAGACCATGTCCAGCCCCAGTCTGCCAACTTCTGTCGAGATGCGGAAGCCCATGCCGACGATGGGCGTGCCAAAGAATTCGGCAACGATGGCGCCGATCATGGCCAGGGTGGAATTGATTTTCAGCGCATTGAAAATGAACGGCATGGCGGCGGGAAGCCTGAGCTTCACCAGCGTCTGCCACCAGGAGGCGCCATAGCTGCGCATCAGGTCGCGCTCGAGGTGGCCCGAAGCCTGAAGCCCCGCCACCGCGTTCACCAGCATGGGGAAGAAGGTCATGACCACGACCATCGCCGCTTTGGACGGCCAGTCGAAGCCGAACCACATGACGAGGATGGGCGCCACGCCGACGATGGGCAGCGCCGCCACCAGATTGCCCAGCGGCAGCAACCCGCGCCGGAGAAAGGGAATACGGTCGCACAAGAGCGCCACCAGGAAGCCCGACAGCGAGCCGATGATCCAGCCGGGGATGACCGCGCGGATCACCGTCTGCACGAAGTCCACCCACAGGATGGGCAGCGATGCGATGAGCTTGGCCCATATGCCGGAGGGTGCGGGCAGCAACACGGCGGGCACGCCGAAACCCCGGACGATTAGCTCCCACAAGATCAGCACGCCGATGCCGAACACCGCGGGGTAGAGAATGTCTGTGATGCGCGAGCGGATCATGGCTTCACCCCCATGCGCCGGAGCGTGACGCGCTCGGCAACGCCCACCAGCCACACGAGCGCGGCGGCGAGGAAGGAGCCCATGAACAGCGCCGCCCAGATCTGCACCGTCTGCCCGTAATAGGAGCCCTGCAGCAGCCTGGCGCCGATGCCCGCGATGGCCCCCGTCGGCAATTCGCCCACAATGGCGCCGGTGAGCGCGATGGCCACCGCCACCTTCAGCGAGGTGAACAAGAAGGGCACGGAAGCGGGAAAACGCAGCTTCCACAGCACTTGGCTTGTCGAGGCATTGTAAGTGCGCATGAGGTCGAGCTGCGTTGTCTCAGGCGACATGAGCCCCTTCACCATGCCGATGGTGACGGGGAAGAAGCAGAGATACATCGAGATCAGCGACTTCGGCACGAGCCCGGTGAAACCCAGCGAGCCCAGCACCACGATCACCATCGGCGCAATCGCCAGAATGGGAATGGTCTGGGAGGCGATGATCCACGGCATCAGGCTCTTGGCCAGGAACGTCGAATGCACGATGGCAATGGCCAGCGCCACGCCCAGGAGCGAGCCCAGCACGAAGCCCAGAAGCGTGGAGGAAAGCGTCACCCAGCTGTGATAGAGCAGCGATTTGGGCATCCACGGCGCCACCGTGAATACGCTCTTCCACAGCTCCTGCGCGATTTGATGTGGAGCGGGCAGCACGGGCCGCGCCTCGTTCCACGAGAAGGCGAGAATGCCGGAAAGTCCGCCGCCGGCGGCTTCGATCTTCGGCCCCGTCACCACCCAATTCATCGGGATGGCGGCGGCATACCACACGAGCAGGATGCACAGGCAAACGGCCGTCACCGGCAGCGCATTGCCGGATTCCCTCGCAACAGGCTTTGCAGCGATGGCGGGTGCGGCGCTCACTCAGTCCTCATAGGAATGCCCGGCCTTCAGCCCCTCGCGCACGCGGTGCGCAAGGGCGAGGAATTCTGGCGTCTCGCGAATGTCCAGCGTGCGGTTCCCCGGCAGGTTGGTTTCGATCACGTCGATGATGCGGCCGGGGCGCGGGCTCATCACCACGATCTTCGTCGAGAGGAACACGGCTTCCGGAATGGAATGGGTGACGAAGACCACGGTCTTCTTGGTGCGGTCCCAGAGTTCGAGCAGCTGCTGGTTCAGCTTGTCGCGCACGATCTCGTCGAGCGCGCCGAAGGGCTCGTCCATCAGCAGCAGCTTGGGGTCGAAGGCCAGCGCGCGGGCGATGGAGACGCGCTGCTGCATGCCGCCCGACAACTGCCAGGGGAACTTCTTCTCGAAGCCCTTGAGGTTCACGAGTTCAAGGTTCCGCGCAATGCGCTCGACCGCGTGGTCGAGGCCCATGATCTCCAGCGGCAGCCCGACATTGCGCTCCACCGTGCGCCAGGGATAAAGGGCGGGCGCTTGGAACACATAGCCATAGGCGCGCTTAAGCCGTGCCTCCTGCGGGGTCATGCCATTGACGGTGATGGAGCCGGAGGTGGCCTGCTCAAGATCGGCGATGACGCGCAGCAGCGTGGTCTTGCCGCAGCCCGAGGGGCCGATGAAGGAGACGAAATCGCCGTCCTCCACCTCCAGATTGACCTTGGACAGCGCATAGACCGGCGCGTCCGCCGTCTGGAAAACGAGGCTCAGCTCGCGTGCCGAAATCACGGGCCCCGCCAACTCCGCTCCTCCCTCAGGTTTATTGTTGCTTGTGCGAAGGCTAACCGCTCTTGACCAAGTGATCAAGAATTAACAAGGTGTTGACATGGGAGAAGCCACGGCAATCACCCGGAAAACCCGCATCCAGGCCCAGAACGAGGAGCTGATCCTCAAAGCCGCGCTGGAAGTGTTCTCGGCTTACGGCTTCCGCGGCGCCACGGTGGACCAGATCGCCACCCGCTGCGGCCTGTCCAAGCCCAATCTGCTCTATTATTTCCGCCGTAAGGAAGACATCTACGTCGCCGTGCTGGAGCACACATTGCACGACTGGCTGGAGCCCTTGCGCAGCCTCGATGCCGCCGGCGAGCCGATCGCGGAAATCACCTGCTACATCCGCGCCAAGATCCGCCTCTCCCGCGACAACCCAAAGGCCTCGCGCCTCTTCGCCAACGAGATCCTGCACGGGGCAACCGCCATCGGCGCCTATCTCAAGGGCCCGCTGAAGGACCTGGTGGACGAGAAGGCCGCCATCATCCAGGGCTGGATCACGCAAGGCCGGCTCAACGCTGTCGACCCCCACCACCTGATCTTCGCCATCTGGGCCACCACCCAACACTACGCCGATTTCGACGCTCAGGTGAGCGCCGTCACCGGCAACCCGCCGGACCTGATGGACAAGGCCGAGGAAACGTTGACCCGGCTGTTCGTGGAGGGGTTGCAGCCGCGCCGTTAAGTCCGTCACTTCGGCGCGTAATCCGCCCCGTTCACCGTGCCCGGCCGTCCATCGAGATGCAGCGTGCTCACCCGCTCCGGCGTTTCGGCGATCACCTTGCCGCCCTTCACAACCTTCAGCCGGTTGGCCTTGAGCCGCAGCGCCTCCACGGGGGTCTTTGCCTGCAGCACCACGAAATCCGCGTTGCAGCCCTTCTCGAGGCCATAGCCTTCGAGGTGCAGCGCCTTGGCCGGGTTCACCGTCACCGCATCGAAAGCCCAGCGCATCTGCTCCGGGCTCGTCATCAACCCCACATGGATGCCCATGGAGGCCGCCTCCAGCATGTCGCCCTGGCCGAGGGGATACCACGGATCCATCACGCAATCATGCCCGAAGGAGATATTGATCCCTGCCGCGCGCAGCTCCGGCACGCGCGTCATGCCGCGGCGCTTGGGGTAGGTGTCGTGGCGGCCCTGCAGCGTGATGTTGATGAGCGGGTTGGGCGTTGCATGGAGCTCTGCCTCCGCCATCAGCCCGATCAGCTTCGAGGCATAGTAATTGTCCATCGAATGCATGGAGGTGAGGTGCGAGCCGGCCACGCGCCCCTGCAGCCCCAGCCGCTGCGTCTCGTAGACGAGCGCCTCGACGTGGCGCGACAGCGGATCGTCCGTCTCGTCACAGTGAATGTCGACGAGGAGCCCGCGCGCCGCCGCGATCTCACACAGTTCGGCCATGCTGCGCGCACCATCGGCCATGGTGCGCTCGCCATGCGGAATGCCGCCGACGACATCGACGCCCATGTCGAGTGCCCGCAGCAGGTTCTTCTTCGCATGAGGATCGCGGTAGAAGCCATCCTGCGGGAAGGCCACGAGCTGCAGGTCGATATAGGGCTTGATGCGCTTCCGGACTTCGAGCAGCGCCTCGACGCAGAGCAGCCGGTCATCGCAGACATCCACATGGGTGCGGATGGCGAGCAGGCCTTGGCTCGCCGCGAGGTCGCAATAACGCATGGCGCGCTCGATCACCGCCTCATGCGTCAGCAGCGGCTTCAGCTCGCCCCACAACCTGATGCCCTCGAGCAGCGTGCCGGACTGGTTGTAGCGCGGAAGCCCGAGCGACAGCGTCGCATCCATGTGGAAATGTGCGTCGATGAAGGGCGGCGACACGAGATAGCCCTTCGCATCAATGGCGCCGCGCGCTTCAGCCGTGATCGATGGCGAGACCTCCGCGATCTTGCCACCCACGCAGGCAATATCCACCTGGCGCCCATCGGGCAGAACCGCGTTTCTTATCAGCAGATCGATCATCATGCCCTCGAAGTTAATGCAGAGACTAACCCCACTCCAAGCCGTTATGCCAGCGAAAGCTGGCATCGAGCTTAGCCGGGAACGCCTTCATGGCTTCTTCCGCTACTCAAAAGCATCGGGCAGTCAAGTGAATCCACGAGGGTTCCCATCCCCCTCGTGGCGGGAGGGAGGGGGAAGGGAGCCCCGAGGGTATGTCGCCGGTTGAACAGAGTCCAGTTTTCGAAGACCTAAGCCCGGGGATCCCCACTCTTAATCCCTGCCCACAAGGCGGAGGGAAACGCCGCTAGCCGCCCCGCTCCTTCCGGAGCTTCGCCCAATAGTCCAGCCGGCGCTTCACCTCGCGCTCGAAGCCGCGCTCCACGGGGTCATAGTATTTCTCCCGCCCAAGCACATCCGGGAAATAGTTCTGCCCGGAGAAGGCATCCGGCTGGTCGTGGTCATAGCGGTAGCCCGCGCCATACTCTTGAGCTTTCATCAGCTTGGTCGGCGCGTTGAGGATGATCTTGGGCGGCATCAGGGAGCCCGTTTGCCTGGCCCGTTCCGTTGCCGTCTTGTAACCATTGTAGACGGCATTCGACTTGGGCGCCGTCGCCACATAGACAACTGCCTGTGCGATCGCCAGTTCGCCTTCGGGGCTGCCGAGGAAGTCATAGGCCTCCTTTGCTGCCAGCGCCTGGTGAACGGCCTCGGGGTCTGCGAGCCCCACGTCCTCGATCGCCATCCGCACCACGCGGCGCACGATGAAGAGCGGGTCCTCCCCCGCTGTCAGCATGCGGGCGAGATAATAGAGGGCCGCATCAGGGTCCGATCCACGAACCGACTTGTGCAGCGCCGAGATCAGATTGTAGTGACCGTCCGCCGCCTTGTCATAGAGCGGCATGCGCTTCTGCAAGGTGCGCGCCAGCGCCTCCGGGTTCAGCGCCTCGCCGTCTTCCGGCACGGCGGCGAACACTGCCTCCAGCATGTTGAGCAAATAGCGCCCGTCGCCATCGGCCATGCCGGTCATCGCCTCGCGCGCGGCAGGATCGGCGGGGAGCGGGCGGCGTTCGAACATTTCCGCACGGCGGATCAGCGCCTGCATCGCGTCATTGTCCAGCCGGTTCAGCACCAGCACCCGGGCGCGGGAGAGCAAAGCGCCGTTCAACTCGAAGCTCGGGTTCTCCGTCGTGGCGCCGACGAGGATGATGGTGCCGTCCTCGGCATAAGGAAGAAATGAATCCTGCTGAGACTTGTTGAAGCGGTGGATTTCATCGACGAACAGGAGCGTGCCCCGCCCCTGCTCCCGCCGGATGCGCGCCTGCTCGAAGACCTTCTTCAAATCCGCGACGCCGGAGAAGATCGCCGAGATCTGCATGAAGGCCAGCCCCGTCTCGCCGGCGAGGAGCCGCGCGACGGTCGTCTTCCCCGTGCCGGGCGGCCCCCACAGTATGATGGAGGGGATGCGGCCCGCGGCCAGCATCTTTGTGATCACCCCGCCGGGTCCCACCAGATGGTCCTGCCCCACGACATCTGCCAGCTTCTGCGGGCGCAGCCGGTCCGCCAGGGGGCGGGGTGCGTCCTTGCCGGGGCCGGCGGAGTCGAAGAGGTTCGTCATCAGCCGCCGATGGCCATTTTCACCACCCGGCCGCCGCGGTTGATGGCAATGCGCCACAGGTTGCTGTCATCCGCCAGGGCGGCGTTGAGCGCGCCGACACTGTCGATCTTGGCGCCATTCACCTCCAGCACGATGTCGCCCCGCTTGAAGAAACGCAGCGCCGGCGCCGTGTCGATCTTGGTGACAACCACGCCTTCGGCATCGGCCGGCAGGCCCAGCTCATCCGCGACGGCAGGAGAAAGATTGGCCACGGTGGCGCCGGTGAACGGATTTGCACCTCCGATCGCCGTGTCGTCGCGCTTCACCGTTTCGGGCGCGGCGATCATCGTGACCTGGGTTTCCTTGCGGTCGCCCTTGCGCCGGTATTCGACGATGATGGTGGCGCCGATCGAGGCCGTGGCGGCGCGGTAACCGAGTTCCTGCGCGGTCTCTACGGGCTTTCCCTCCAGCGCCAGCACGATGTCGCCGCGCTTGAGGCCTGCCTTTGCGAGCGGGCTGTCGGGGTGCAGGCTGACGATCAGCGCGCCCTCCGGCCGCGCCATGCCGAGAGACGTGGCGATGTCGGGCGAGACATCCTGCAGCTCGGCGCCGAGCCAGGGGCGCTTGATGGCCACCCCGCCGTTCTCGGCGGTGGCCACCACTGTCTTTACCATGTTGGTGGGGATTGCAAAGCCGATGCCGATGGACCCGCCCGAGCGCGAGAAGATTGCCGTGTTGATGCCCACCAGTTCACCCCGCATGTTGACCAGCGCACCGCCCGAATTGCCCGGGTTGATGGCGGCGTCAGTCTGGATGAAGAACTGGTAGTCGCTCACGCCCACCCGCGTGCGCGCCAGCGCCGAGATGATGCCGCTCGTCACAGTCTGGCCGACACCGAAGGGATTGCCGATGGCAAGAACCAGGTCGCCCACTTCGAGTGCATCGGAATCGGCCAACGCCAGGGCCGGCAGCAGCTCGTCCGGCACCTCGATCTTCAGCACGGCAAGGTCGGTGCGCTCGTCGGCGATCAGGACCTTGGCCTCGAATTCGCGCTTGTCAGCGAGCGCCACCTTGATGTCGGTCGCATTGGCGATCACGTGGTTGTTGGTGACGATCAGCCCATTCGGATCGACGATCACGCCGGAGCCCAGCGAATTGGCAACGCGCTCGCGCGGGCGGCCGAAGCTGCCGCCATCGCCGAAGAAGCGGCGGAAGAACGGGTCCTGCATGAAGCCGTTGCCGCCCTGGTCTTCCACCAGCTTGCGCTGCGAATAGACATTGACCACGGCGGGGGCGGTGGTCTTGACGACCGGCGCGAAACTCAGCTGCACCGCGGCGGCGGACGCCGGCACGGCCTTGCTGGCGGCCTGGGCAAGCGGACCGCCGAGCACCAGCATAAGGGCGGAAGCGATGACGGGAACGAAACGCATGTGACTCCTTGTGGCGCTTTCAGCGCCCTATCTGCGATCAAGCTTTGTCGACAAGATGACCGAGGTTTCGATCCGCGTGATGCCGGGGATCTGGCCGATCTCGTCAATCAGCTTGTCCATGGCCTCGGATGACCCGGTCTTGACCTGCGCGATCAGGTCGAATTTTCCGCTGAGCGTGTGCAAGGTCTCGATCTGCGGAAACCTGGCGAGCTGGCGCCCCACCTCGATCTGCCGCCGCGGCTCCACCGAAAAGGTGACGAAGGCTCGCATGCCACCCTGGTCCAGCTCGCGTGACAGGCGGATCGAATAGGCGGCAATGACGCCCGTCTCCTCCAGCCGCTTCAGCCGGTCCTGCACCGTGGTGCGCGACAGGCCCAGCTTGCGGGCGAGCGACGCCACAGGCTCGCGCGAATCGACCTTCAGCAGGGCAATCAGCTCCTCATCCTTGGGGGTGATCTGTACCATCGGCGATATGAGGCCCGCTCTCGTCGGAATGACGACTCACCCGTCATAATTCAGCACAACGCCGTGTGTAAACCAACGACACCGCAAGTTATCTGTTGCGCTCACGTTTTCCCCTGTTCTGTCGGAGGTTTCGATGGCCAAGACTGCTGCAAGCATTGCCCTGAACGTGGTGCCCGGCCCCACTTACGCCGATGCCGCGGCGGTGGCCGCGGTCATGCAGCCGGAAGAGGCCGTCTTCTGCTTCAGCGCCGAGCGCCTCAAGGCCAGGCTTGCGCTATTCACTGCGGGCTTTCCTGGCGCCGTCAGCTTCGCCGTCAAGTCCAATCCCTCCCGCGAGGTCGTTGCCGCGCTGGACGAGGCGGGCCTCACCCACTGGGACGTTGCGTCGGTTCAGGAGATGGCGCTGGTCCATGCGATCCAGCCGTCGGCCCATTTCCACTACCATAACCCCGTCAAGTCGCGCCGCGAGATCCTCAACGCCTATAGCCGCTATGGCTGCCGCCGCTTCGCCGTGGATGCGCGCGAGGAAGTGGCCAAGATCGCGGCCATCGTGGGCGACGACCGTTCGGTCGAACTGGCGGTGCGCTTCGTGCTGCCGCGCGACCGTGCCTCCTCCGCGCATGACTTTTCCACCAAGTTCGGGGCGCCCGAGCACATTGCCGCCGGCCTGCTGCAGGACATCCAGCGCCGCGGCTATGTTCCCGTCATGACCTTCCACCCCGGTTCGCAGTCGCGCGATCCCAATGTCTATGTCCGCCACATCGAGGCCGCGCACCGCATCGCCAAGGCATCGGGCGTGCAGATCGGCAAGCTCAATGTGGGTGGGGGCTTCCCAGCTAGCTATCCGCTGAGCAAACCCGCATTGCTCGACAATTTCTTCACGCTCATTGCCGGAGCCACCACCCGCTGTTTCGGCAAGGGCATGGAACCGGCGCTCGAATGCGAGCCGGGCCGCGGCCTCGCCGCCAATTGCATGTCGCTGCTGACGCGCGTCAAGCTGGTGTGCTCGGACGGCGACGACATTTTCCTCAATGACGGCATCTATGGCGGCCTCATGGAGTTCATGCAGGCGCCGGAGCTGCAGCCGCCCTGCCGCGTTATCCGCGGCGGCAAGGTGCTGGAAGGCCCCACCAAGCCGTGGAAAGTCTTCGGCCCCACCTGCGACCCCCTCGACGTTCTGCCGGCCAAGCTTGACTTGCCAGCCGGCATCCGTGACGAGGACTTTATCGAATTCGGCACACTCGGCGCCTACGGCATCGCAACCTCGACCAGGTTCAACGGCTATGGCGGCCACGCAGTGGTGCCGGTGGCGGAGGTGTTCAACGGGTGAGGCGGAGATTAAGAAGATAGTGTCCCACGGCGTGGTGTAAGAGCGCCGGCCTTCGAAGAGGTCCGAGCTTGATCAGGCGGCCACGGCGGGCAGCCTGACGTTTGTATTCCCGGTGATGCGGGCGAGCGTTTCAAGTGACATGTAAGGCCGGGCCACGGTCCATTCGTCATTGGTCTCCGGCATCAGTGCGCCGGCCAGCCGGACGATGGCCTCGTCGTTGGGAAAGATGCCGATGACGTCGGCTCGCCGCTTCACCTCGCGGTTCACCCGCTTAAGCGGGTTTGCCGACGCGATCTGTGGCCAGTGCTCGCGTGGGAAGGACATGCAGGCCAGCACATCGTCGCGGGAGGCGTCCATCAGGGCGCCGGGCTTGGGCTGCTTCTCGCGAAGGGCATCGGCGACGATCCTCCACTGCGCTTCAGCCCCGGCCTTGGTCTCCCGAGCGAAGATGGTCTTCAATATCGCCGCGACGGCGGTGCGCTGCTTGGCCGGGGCGTGCGCCAGAGCATTCCGCATCCAGTGGATCCGGCAGCGCTGGTGGGTTGCGTTGAAGACCCGGCGCGCCGCTGCCCGCAGGCCCTTGTGGTCGCCGGCGATGACCAGCTTGACGCCGCGCAGCCCGCGGCTGGCGAGG
>NZ_JADCDB010000001.1 GCF_020252395.1 Aestuariivirga sp. | reverse complement strand
GGCCAAAAACGCTCATGAACTTCATCATTCGCACAACCCTTCGGGCTTCCGTCCGGCTCATGCTGACCCCCAAAAAAGGGCCAGCCTACCGGACAGATCGTGTGCTACTTAAACCGGTCATATCGTGTGCTACCGACACTCCGCCCCCTTTCCCTTGCTCCACCCCCAAATTTCACTTATATGCGGCCCCGTTGCAGGACGTCCGGCCTCAGGGCCAGTACGGACATGAACCGGGGCGCCTCACCGCACCCCATATTGTTTCGCGCCTTCGGGAACCGCTAACTGCTTGCCTGGGCAGGGTTTTCTGGTTTGGAACGCAAGGTCGAGTTTGCCCTTTCGGCGCCCATTTCAACCAAGGGGGCCAGTGGGGACGTCCTAGCGGTTTTTTCCGCCGGGCCAGCCTCGATTTGAACAGGACACGTAACACATGGCGAAATCCGCCGTCTCGCTCACCCCCACCCGTGAAGACTTCGAATCTCTCTTGGCCGAGAGCTATTCCGACAATCCGGCCTCCGAAGGCAGCGTGGTCAAGGGCCGCGTCGTCAACATCGAGAACGATTTTGCCATCATCGACGTCGGTCTGAAGACCGAGGGCAAGATCGCCGTCAAGGAATTCGCCCAGCCGGGCAAAGCCTCGGAGCTCAAGGTCGGCGACACCGTCGAAGTCTATCTCGAGCGCATCGAGAATGCGATGGGCGAGGCCGTTTTGTCGCGTGACAAGGCCCGCCGCGAGGAGGCCTGGACCCGCCTCGAGCAGATGTCGAATTCGAACGAGCGCGTGGAAGGCGTGATCTTCGGCCGCGTCAAGGGCGGCTTCACCGTCGACCTCGGCGGTGCTGTCGCCTTCCTTCCCGGGAGCCAGGTGGACGTGCGCCCGATCCGCGACGTCGGTCCGCTGATGAATGTTCCGCAGCCCTTCCAGATCTTGAAGATGGACCGCCGCCGCGGCAACATCGTCGTGTCGCGCCGCGCCATCATGGAAGAGACCCGCGCCGAGCAGCGCTCCGAACTCGTCCAGAACCTCGCCGAAGGCCAGGTGGTCGAGGGTGTCGTCAAGAACATCACCGATTACGGCGCCTTCGTTGATCTGGGCGGCATCGACGGCCTGCTGCACGTCACCGACATCGCGTGGAAGCGCGTCAACCATCCCTCCGACGTGCTCCATGTCGGCCAGACGGTGAAGGTCCAGATCATCCGCATCAACCCCGAGACGCAGCGGATCTCGCTCGGCATGAAGCAGCTGGACAAGGATCCGTGGGAAGTCGTCACCGAGCGCTATCCGATCGGCGCCAAGGTGAAGGGCAAGGTCACCAACATCACCGACTACGGCGCCTTCGTCGAACTGGAAGACGGCATCGAAGGCCTGATCCACGTCTCCGAAATGAGCTGGACCAAGAAGAACGTGCACCCCGGCAAGATCCTCTCGACTTCGGAAGCGGTCGAGGTGCAGGTGCTCGACATCGACTCGGCCAAGCGCCGCATCTCGCTGGGCCTCAAGCAGACCCAGAAGAACCCGTGGGAAGCCTTCGCGGACAAATATCCGCCGGGCGCCGACGTCGAAGGCGAGATCAAGAACATCACCGAGTTCGGCCTGTTCATCGGTCTCGACGGCGAAGTGGACGGCATGGTCCACCTCTCCGACATCGACTGGAAGCGCTCGGGCGAAGACGCGATCAAGGACTTCAGGAAGGGCGACCGCGTCAAGGCGCGCGTTCTCGACGTGGACCGCGAGAAGGAGCGCATTTCGCTCGGCATCAAGCAGCTGGGTTCTGATCCCGTGGCGTCCGCCGCCGGCATCAAGAAGGGCGACACGGTCACCTGCGAAGTGCTGAAGGTCGAAGAGAACGGCCTCGAGGTGAAGGTCGCCGGCACCGACATGACGGCCTACGTCAAGCGCGCCGACCTTGCCCGTGACCGCGCCGAACAGCGCCCCGAGCGTTTCGCCGTTGGCGAGAAGTTCGACGCCAAGGTCACCGTCTTCGACCAGAAGGCGCGCAAGATGAACGTCTCGATCAAGGCCCTCGAGATCGCCGAGGAGAAGGAAGCCGTGGCGCAGTATGGTTCCTCCGACTCAGGCGCGTCCCTGGGCGACATCCTGGGCGCCGCGCTGAAGAAGCAGAAGACCGACGAGTAAGCGGCGCGGCATCGCACATCGGAATGGCCGGGCAAGTCCCGGCCATTTTTTCCTCCCCACAAGGGTGAAGGGACCGGCTGCGGAAGATTTCCCACTGCCGCACGACCTCGTATATAAGCCTCACACGACAACGGGAGCCTTCCATGATCTCCGAAGCCGAACTCATCGTCGACCGCCGCAAGCTCAGGCGCCGCGTCACCTTCTGGCGCATCCTCGCCATCGTTCTGGCGATTGCCACGGTGGCGGCGCTGGCCTGGAGCCAGGGCTGGACCGGTGGCGACCAGATCGCCCGCGTGCGCATCGACGGCGTCATCACCGGCGACCAGAAGACCATGGATCTGCTGAAGCGCGTCGAAAGGGAGGACCGGGTGAAGGCGGTGATCCTCAGGATCGACAGCCCAGGGGGGACCACGGCGGGCTCGGAAGCCGTCTATGATGCGGTGCGCAAGATCTCGGCCAGGAAGCCCGTCGTCGCGGTCATGGACACGGTGGCGGCGTCGGGCGGCTACATCACGGCGCTGGCGGCGGACCGCATCGTGGCGCGCGGCAACACCATCACCGGCTCGATCGGCGTGGTCTTCTCGATGCCGGAATTCTCGCAGCTGCTCGACACGGTCGGCATCCAGATGGAAGAGCTGAAGTCGGGCGACCTCAAGGCCGAGCCCTCGCCCTACAAGCCCATGACGGAGAAGGCCCGTACCGCTTCCATGGAACTCGTCATGGACGGTTTCTCCTGGTTCAAGGGCCTCGTGGCCGAGCGCCGCAAGCTGCCCATGCCGGCAGTCGACGTCCTGTCCGATGGCCGCGTCTACACTGGCCGCCAGGCGGTGGCCAACAAGCTCATCGACGAGCTGGGCGACGAAGGAACAGCCGTCGCCTGGATGGAAAAGGACAAGGCCGTGTCGGCCAATCTCCCCGTCCGCGACTGGCGGCCTGAAAGCGAGCGCGAGGGGCTGGGCCTCGGCTTCTCCGCCGCCGGCCTGATCCTCAAGTCTTTGGGCCTCAAGGGCTTCCAGGAAGCCGCCCAAAGGGCGCAGCTTGACGGGCTTCTCGTGCTTTGGCACCCTGCCCAATAACAAGGGAAGCGCCATGATCAAGTCCGAGCTCGTGCAGAAGATCGCGGAAAAGAACCCGCACCTCTATCACCGCGACATCGAGCGCATCGTCAACACGGTGCTCGGCGAGATCATCAATGCGCTAAAGGAGGGCGACCGGGTGGAACTCCGCGGTTTCGGCGCCTTCTCCGCCAAGGCCCGCAATGCCCGAACGGGACGCAACCCCCGCACCGGCGAATCGGTCGAGGTGGTCGCCAAGCGCGTGCCCTTCTTCAAGACCGGCAAGGAATTGCGCGAGCGACTCAACACCGCCGCCAAGGGCTGATTGTGCTGCCCGCGCTGAGAGCGTAAGAGTCCGGCCATGACGTTCAAGCGCATCATCGGCTGGGCCGTGGGCCTGCCTATGGCCGTTATCGGCATTGGCTTCGCGGTGGCCAACCGCGAATGGGTCACCGTGTCCTTCGATCCCATCAACCGGCTCCAGCCTTTCGCCAGCATCGCCATGCCGCTGTGGACGCTGTTCTTCGCCGGCATTTTCGCCGGCATTTTCGCTGGGTGGTTCGTGGCCTGGCGGGGCGGGGCCAAGCACCGCCGCAGCGCGCGCGAGGCCAAGATCGAGCTTATCCGCGCCCAGCAGCACCATGAGCGCGAGAAGCGCGAGCTGCAGCAGAGCCTGCCCGCGGTGCGGACGGAAACCGTCCCGTGAAGATACTCGCCCAAGCCGACGTGGCGCGGCTCGGCGCCTACAGGGACATTGTCGAAGCGCTGCGCGAGGGTTTCCGCGCTGAGATCGCCACACCCGTGCGCCACCACCACGATATCTCGCAAGTCTCCACCCTGCTCCTGATGCCCGCCTGGTCGAAGGACTGGGCCGGGCTCAAGACCGTGGTGTTCAAGTCCGACAATGCCGCGCAAGGACTGCCGACAGTGCAGGCGAGCTATCTCCTCATCGACCAGAACACGGGTGAGACAGTGGCCATGATGGATGGCGGCGAGATCACGCGCCGCCGCACCGCCGCGGCCTCCGCACTCGCCGCCGGCTATCTTGCGCGCAAGGATGCGGAGACCATGACGCTGGTGGGAGCAGGGGCTCTGGCCCCGCATTTCGCGCTGGCCCATGCCGCGGTCAGGCCGGTGAAGCGCGTGTTCATCTATACGCGCTCCAAGCCAAAGGGCGAGGCGCTCGCCGCCGAGCTGGCTAAACATGGCCTCGAGACGCAGTCGGTGACCGACCTCGAGGGCGCTGTGCGCCAGTCGGACATCATCAGCTGCGTGACAACCTCCACCGCACCGATCGTCAAGGGTGCGTGGCTGAAGCCGGGGGCGCATGTCGATCTCGCCGGCGCCTTCAAGCCCAGCATGCGCGAAACCGATGGGGAGGCGGTGGCGCGGTCCTCCGTCTATATCGACACGTGGGACGGCGCATTGGAGGAGGCAGGCGACCTGCTGCAGGCATGCGCGGAGGGCAAGTTCGACTTCGCCCATGTGAAGGGCGACCTGTTCGATCTGTGCCGGGGCAAGGTTCCGGGCCGGGCCTCGGCGGACGAGATCACCCTCTTCAAGTCCGCCGGCACGGCGATTGAAGACCTTGCCACCGCCATCATGCTGTATCAAAAGGCCCGCTGACTGCCCCCTCCGGCAGACCTGAGGATCCCCAGAATGCCCGCCAACCCGATCTGCGTCGCCATCGACACGCCAGACCTCGAAAAGGCTGTTGCGCTGGCCAGGGCGCTGAAGCTGCATGTGGGCTGGGCCAAGATCGGCATGGAGTTCTTCTATGCGCATGGGCTTGCCGGCTACACCCGCGTGGCGGAGACGGGGCTTCCCATCTTCCTCGACCTGAAGCTTCACGATATCCCGAACACCGTCGCCTCCGCCATGACGGCGCTGATGCGCATCACGCCAACCCCGGCCATCGTGAACCTGCATGCCACCGGCGGGCTGGACATGATGAAGGCCGCGGCGGATGCCGTCGATGGCCGCGCCAAGCTCATTGCCGTGACCATACTCACCAGCCTCTCGGATGACGACATCTGGGCCGCTGGCTTCGAGACCGCCAAGACCACGGAGGCTCATGCCCGCGCGCTCGCCGCGCTCGCGAAGCGCGCCGGCCTCGACGGCGTGGTCTGCAGCCCGCATGATCTCGCCGGTATCCGCCACGATCTCGGCCGCGATTTTCTCGCGTTGGTCCCCGGCATCCGCCCGGCGGACGCCGCCGTGCAGGATCAGAAGCGGGTCGCCACGCCGGCTGCGGCGCTGGAGGCAGGCGCCGACATCCTCGTCATCGGCCGCGCCATCACCGGCGCCAAGGACCCGGCACGCGCCGCGCAGGACATTCTGGGGACTCTTCATGCCGGTTGAGGTCAAGATCTGCGGGCTCTCGACGCCGGAGACGGTGGAAGGCTCGGTCGCCGCCGGGGCGGATTACATCGGCCTCAATTTCTTTCCCGCCAGTCCGCGCTACGTGACCCTGGAGCGGGCCGCCGAACTTGCCGCAATCGCCCGCGGCCGGGTGAAGATTGTCGCGCTGGTCGTGGACGCGCCCGATAGCCTTTTGTTGGAGATCGTCTCGAAGGTCGATCCGGACTTCATCCAGGCCCACGGGCTGGAGACACCGGAGCGCATCGCCGGGATCGGCCGGCTGACGGGCAAGCCCGTGATCAAGGCCATCCGGGTGCGGGAGGCCGCCGACATTGCCGCTGCCGCCGACTTCGCCGATGTGGCGAGCCTCATCCTTTATGATTCCAAGGCCCCGGAAACGCTCGGCAATGCGCTTCCCGGCGGCAATGGCCAAGCCTTCGACTGGGGGCTTCTGGAGGGGGAGAAGCGCCCCGCCTTCATGCTGGCGGGCGGCCTCACCCGGGAGAATGTCGCAGAGGCCATCCGGGTCACCGGCGCGCCCGTGGTGGACCTGTCGTCAGGCGTCGAATCCGCCCCCGGCATCAAGGATATCGGCCTCATCCGGAAATTCATTGAGGCCGCCAAGTCGGCCCGCTAGAACCGGGCCAGCATACGACAAGAAGGCAGTATCAGCCCCATGAACGTGAACACTCCCAATTCTTTCCGCACAGGCCCCGACGAGAACGGGTTGTTCGGCATCTATGGCGGCCGCTTCGTCGCCGAGACGTTGATGCCGCTGATCCTCGAGCTCGAGCAGGCCTACAAGGCGGCGAAAGCCGACCCCGCCTTCCAGGCGGAGCTCGACAGCTTCCTCGAACATTATGTCGGCCGCCCGAGCCCCCTCTATTTCGCCGAGCGCATGACGGAGCACCTGGGTGGCGCCAAGATCTATTTCAAGCGCGACGAGCTCAACCACACCGGCGCCCACAAGATCAACAACGTGATGGGCCAGATCCTCTTGGCCCGCCGCATGGGCAAGAAGCGCATCATCGCCGAGACGGGTGCGGGCCAGCATGGCGTGGCCACCGCCACAGCCTGCGCCCGCTTCGGCCTCAAATGCATCGTCTACATGGGCGAAGTGGACATGGAGCGGCAGAAGCCCAACGTCTTCCGCATGAAACTGCTGGGGGCCGAGGTTGTTCCCGCCAAGTCGGGCTCCCGCACATTGAAGGATGCGCTGAACGAGGCGCTGCGCGACTGGGTGGCCAATGTCGAGGACACCTTCTACTGCATCGGCACCGTCGCAGGCCCGCACCCTTACCCCGAAATGGTGCGCGACTTCCAGTCGGTGATCGGCCGCGAGACCAAGGAGCAGATGCTGAAGCGCGAAGGGCGTTTGCCGGACTCGCTCGTCGCGGCCATCGGCGGCGGCTCCAATGCCATGGGCCTGTTCCACCCCTTCCTCGATGACAGGCAAGTCGAGATCATCGGCGTGGAAGCGGCGGGCCTGGGGCTTAAGACCAAGACCAAGCATGCCGCCTCGATCACCGGTGGCCGCCCCGGCGTGCTGCATGGCAACCGCACTTATCTGCTGATGGATGACGACGGCCAGATCATCGAAGGTCATTCGATCTCCGCTGGCCTCGACTATCCGGGCATCGGGCCGGAGCACGCCTGGCTTCATGACATGAAGCGTGTGGAATATGTCTCCGCCACCGACAGGCAAGCGCTGGACGCCTTCCAGATCTGCTGCAAGCTCGAGGGCATCATCCCCGCGCTCGAGCCCAGCCACGCGCTGGCGCATGTGATGAAGATCGCGCCCAAGAAGCCGAAGGACCATTTGATGGTCATGAACATGTGCGGCCGCGGCGACAAGGACATCTTCACGGTGGCCGACATTCTGGGAGCCAAGCTGTGACGACCCGCATCGACCGCCGCTTCGAGGCCCTGAAGAAGGAAGGCCGCGCCGCCCTCGTCACCTTCGTGACGGCGGGTGACCCGGACTATGACACCTCGCTGAAAATTCTCTCGGGGCTTCCCAAGGCCGGCGCCGACGTGATCGAGATCGGCATGCCCTTCACCGACCCGATGGCCGATGGACCGGCGATCCAGGCCGCAGGCCTGCGCGCGCTGGCCGCCGGCCAGAACATGAAGAAGACGCTGAAGCTGGTGAAGGACTTCCGCAAGCAGGACAAGGACACCCCCATCGTGCTGATGGGTTATTACAATCCGGTCTATGTCTATGGCGTCGGGAAGTTCCTGAAGGACTCGAAGGCCGCGGGTGTGGACGGCTACATCATCGTCGACCTGCCGCCGGAGGAAGATGGCGAGTTCTGCATTCCCGCGCTCAAGGCCGGGCAGAACTTCATCCGCCTCGCCACGCCGACGACGGATGACCATCGCGCGCCCACCGTATTCCACAACACGTCAGGTTTCGTCTATTACGTCTCGGTGCTCGGCATCACCGGCACCAAGGCGCCGGACCTCAAGAGCGTGAAGGCCAACGTCAATCGCCTGAGGAAGCATACGAGCTTGCCCATCTGTGTCGGCTTCGGCGTCAAGTCGGCCGAGCAGGCCCGCGCCATCGCCAAGGATGCCGATGGCGTGGTGGTGGGCTCCGCTCTCGTGCAGGCGGTGGAGAAGAGCCTCACAAAAGCCGGAAAACCGACCTCCAAGACGGCTAGGGCCGTGCATGCGCTGGTCTCGGACATCGCCCAAGGCGTGAGGAGCTAGTCATTTGAACTGGATCAAGAACTTCGTCCGCCCGAAAATCCGCTCGATCCTCGGCACCGGCAAGCGCGAGGTGCCGGAGAACATGTGGGTGAAGGATCCCGACTCCGGCCAGATGGTCTTCTACAAGGACCTCGAGGCCAACCAGCATGTCATGCCGCAGTCCGGCTATCACATGCGCATGCCGCCCGACGTGCGGCTGAAGACGATGTTCGACGATGGCGGCTATGAGAAGATCGCCATGCCGGCGGTTCCCGCCGATCCCTTGAAGTTCCGCGACGAGCGCAGATACGCCGACCGCATCAAGGAAGCCCGAGCCAAGAACGGCATCGACGACTGCATCCAGGCCGGCGTGGGCGAGCTCGACGGCTTCCCCGTGACCATCGCGGTCCAGGATTTCGCCTTCATGGGCGGCTCGCTCGGCATGGCGGCGGGCGAGGCGATCATCACCGCCATGCGCAAGGCGGTGGAAGAGAAGACGCCCTTCATTTTCTTCATCTCCTCCGGCGGGGCCCGCATGCAGGAAGGCGTGCTGTCGCTGATGCAGATGCCGCGCACCACCGTGGCCGTGCAGGAACTGCGCGCTGCCAAGCTGCCCTACATCGTGGTGCTGACGCACCCGACGACGGGCGGCGTCACCGCCTCCTATGCCATGCTGGGTGACGTGCACATCGCGGAGCCCGGCGCCCTCATCGGCTTCGCCGGCCAGCGCGTCATCGAGCAGACCATCCGCGAGAAGCTGCCCAACGGTTTCCAGCGCGCCGAATATCTGGAAGAGCACGGCATGGTGGACATGGTCGTCCACCGCCACCAGATGCGCGAGGTGCTGTCGCGCATGGTGCGCATGCTGATGAAGGCTCCCTCGCGCGAAGTGCCCTCGACCGCACTCGTTCCCCTCGCAGGCTAACCCGTGGCCCTCAGCGACGCCATTCTGACGCGGCTCCTGTCGCTGCACCCGAAGATCATCGACCTGAGCCTTGGGCGTATGGAGGCGTTGCTCGCAAAGCTCGGCCATCCGGAAATGAGGCTGCCGCCCGTCATCCATGTCGCGGGCACCAATGGCAAGGGCTCCACCGTCGCCTATCTCCGCCACATCATGGCGGCTGCGGGCCTCAAGGCCCATGCCTATACCTCGCCGCATCTCGTGAAGTTCCACGAGCGCATCCGTGTCGCTGGCGAGTTGATCTCCGAAGCTGATCTCACCGCGCTCTTGGAAGAGTGCGAGCAGGCGAATGCGCAAGAGCCTATCACCTTCTTCGAGATCACCACCGCGGCCGCCTTCCTCGCCTACAGCCGTACGCCCGCCGACTATCTCATCCTGGAAGTGGGGCTCGGCGGCAGGCTCGATGCGACGAATGTCATCGGCCCCGCGGTCTCCGTCATCACCACCATCGATTACGATCACCAGCAGTATCTGGGCGACACGCTCTCTCTCATCGCGCATGAGAAAGCAGGCATTCTGAAGCGGGGCGTGCCCGCCGTCATCGGCGTGCAGCCGGACGAGGCCCGGGCCGAGATCGAGCGCGTCGCTGAGCGCGTGCGCGCCACACTCCACATCGCCGGGCAGGACTGGCAATCCTACGAGCAGCATGGCCGCCTGGTCTTCCAGGACGAGAAGGGCCTGCTCGACCTGCCGCTGCCGCAACTCAGGGGCCGCCATCAGATCGACAATGCCGGTAATGCGATTGCTACCGTCCGCGTGCTCGACGATCCGCGCATCTCGGATGCCCATATCTCGGAGGGTCTCAAGTCCACCACCTGGCCTGCCCGCATGCAGCGGCTGGGGCAGGGCACGCTCTCCGCATTTGTGCCGGCCGAGTCCGAGCTCTGGCTCGATGGCGGCCACAACCCGTCCGCAGGCCGCGTGCTGGCCCAGGCCTTCTCGGAGCTGAACGAGAAGCATTCCCGCCCGCTCGTCATGGTGTGGGGCATGCTCAACACCAAGGACGTTGGCAGCTTTATCGGCTGCTTCGCCGGCATCGCCAGCCGCGTCATCACCATCACGATTCCTGATGAAGAGAACGCCGTGCCGGCGGAGAAGCTCGCCGAGTCTGCTCGCGCCCACGGCCTTCAGGCGGAAACCGCACCCAACCTCGATGCGGCATTGCGCCAGGCCTCGTCCACCGTGCCCGCCCCCCGCATCCTCATCTGCGGCTCGCTCTACCTCGCCGGCCGCGTGCTCGCCGCGCATGGCAATGAGGAGATGACGAAGGTGAGCGGCGCGGGGCGAAGGTAGGTATCGGCTTCTGTCCTCTCCCGCTTCACCAAGAGAAGTCGCGCGGAGCGAAGTCGGCGCATCGGGCAGTCAATCGGATCCATGAAGTCTCCCCTCCCCCTTGTGAGCGTACAGACCGGGGACATAGGTAACGGGTGTACGGGGACATGGGTAACACCTTTATCATGTGTCATTGCCGTTTGCGCGCGTGCTGGACAATGGCTAAAGCATGATCCGCAAAAGTGGAACCACTTTTGCGATAAGATCATACTCAAGCCGTTGATCTGGCGCATGCTCTTATCGATCAGGTGATTCCACCTGATCGGAGCACGCGCTGGAAAGCCCCTCTTTCGATCAGGAGTTCTTTCATGCCAGGTCCACTCGCCGGTCTTCGCGTCCTCGACTTGAGCCGCGTGCTCGCTGGCCCTTGGTGCACGCAGATCCTTGCCGATTTCGGCGCACAGGTGATCAAGGTCGAGAAGCCGGGCGAGGGCGACGACACGCGCGGCTGGGGGCCGCCCTTCATCACCAATCCGGATGGCACGAAGGGCGATGCCGCCTATTTCCTCTCCACCAACCGCGGCAAGTGGTCGGTCGAGATCGACATGGCCAAGCCGGAAGGCCAGGCCCTCATCCGCCAGCTCGCGGCGAAGTCCGACATCGTGATGGAGAACTTCAAGGTTGGCGGCCTGAAGAAATACGGTCTCGACTACGAAAGCCTGAAGGCCGTCAACCCGGGCCTCATCTATTGCTCGCTCACCGGCTTCGGCCAGACCGGCCCCTACGCGCAGCGGGCGGGCTATGACTTCATGATCCAGGGCATGGGCGGCATCATGTCGGTGACGGGCCAGCCGGATGGCATGCCGGGTGCGGAGCCGATGAAGATCGGCGTGGCCTTCGCCGATATCATGACCGGGCTCTATTGCACCATCGGCATCCAGGCGGCCCTCTTCCACCGCGAGCGCACGGGCGAGGGCCAGCACATCGATGTCGCACTGCTCGATTCACAGGTGGGCGTGCTGGCGAATCAGGCGCTGAACTACCTTGTCGGCGGCAAGGCGCCCACCAGGCTCGGCAACGAGCACCCCAACATCGTGCCCTATCAGACCTTCGCCACCAAGGATGGGCACATCATCATGGCGGTGGCGAACGATCGTCAGTTCAAGGACTATTGCGCCATCATTGGCGTTGCGCATCTGGCCGATGACGAGCGCTTCAAGCTGAACCGCGGCCGCGTCGAGCGCCGGGCGGAACTGATCCCGCTGCTCGCCGGGCCGATGAAGGCGCGCACCACGGCGGAGTGGGTTCAGGCCTTCGAGGGAGCGGCGATCCCCTGCGGCCCGATCAACTCCATCGACCAGGTCTTCGCCAACGAGCAGGTGCTGGCCCGCGGGCTTCAGATCGGCCTGACGCGCGACGACGGCGTGCAGGTGCCGGGTGTGGCCAACCCCATCGTCTTCTCCGAAACCCCGATCCAGTACGGCAAGGCCCCACCGCGCCTCGGCGACGGCACGGAGAAGGTCCTGCAAGAGGAACTGGGATTGAGCGCAGAGGAGATCGCGCGGCTGCGGACGGCCGGCGTGACCGGGTGAGGTCCCGAAAAAACAGATTCACGATGTCAATCAGCAGAAAGCACGTCGAAGGAAACCATACCTAGCATAGGCAGTCTCCAAAGTCAAGGAAAAAGATCCTGTAATTGATTTCGGACCTCTCCGCCCCAAACGAAAATGCCCGGACTCCCGCCCGGACATCGCGAAAATCCTGCGCTTTGCGCCGCTTACGCGGCGCCCTCGCGCGAGCGGGGCGGCAGGCGGCCTTCCGGGGTCATGTGGTCCGCCGCCTGAGGAAGCGCCTCGGACAGGCGCTTCACCGGCGCCGCAGGGGAAAGCCCGGTCTGCTGGGCCGGCCACCGGGATTGCAAGTGGCCAGGGGAAAGGATTGTTCGCCTCGCCGTTCGGTGATCCAGGACCGGAAAATCATAGGGGAATCGATGTCAATCATGTGGACGATCAGCATCGGATTTTTGGCGGGGGTCATCGCCAGGTTTCCAATGCCCGGAAAGAACGAACCGCAGGGCTTCGTGCTCACTGCCATTCCCGGCATCGCCGGCGCCTTCGTGGCCACCTGGCCCGGCCGGGCGCTGGGCTGGTATGGTCCAGACCAGGTTACGGGCCTGATCGGCGCAGTCGCGGGTGCAGTCATCGTGCTGGCGGTCTGGGGCATGATTTACAGGAACCGCCGGGCCTGACACCAGACTGATCGGATCAGGGCGGGACGGGGCTTCGTCCCGCCCTTTTTCCATGTCGTTTTCAGGCTATCGGTTCGCTTTCGGACCGGGCATACATCGGCCTACCATGGCCAACCTCATCGTCACCTATTGGCGCGACATTCCTTCCGCGGTCTCCGTCAAGGCCGGCCGCAAGGAGGAAAAGCGCATGCTCGCCGACCGTTTCCAGGAAGCGATCGATATGGCCGCCATGCGCGGCGGCGCCTCCGATACCGACAGCTATCTCGCCGACTGGCGGCGGGCCGAGCCGCAAGCCGTGGGTGACGACCTCGCGGCCGAAGTCGAAGCGGCCAAGGCCCGGCTCGAAGCCGAATTCACCCAGGACAAGCTCAAGACCCTCATTGCCAACGGAGGCAAAGCCCAATGACCCATACTCTCGTTGCGTCCGCCACGCGTGAGCACATCATCGGTTTCGACCGCCCCTTCACCGTCATCGGCGAACGCATCAACCCGACGGGCCGCAAGAAGCTCGCCGCCGAGATGCAGGCCGGCAATTTCGACACCGTGATCAAGGACGCGCTCGCCCAGATGGAGGCGGGCGCCCACATCCTCGACGTGAATGCCGGCGTCACCGCGGTGAACCCCAACGAGTCCGAGCCGCCGCTGCTGCGCCAGACCATCGACATCGTCCAGTCGGTCTGCGACCTGCCGCTGTGCATCGACTCGTCGGTCTCCACGGCCCTCAAGATGGGCCTCGAGACCGCAAAGGGCCGCCCGCTGGTCAACTCGGTGACGGGCGAGGAAGAAAAGCTCGAGGCCATCCTGCCGCTGGTCGCCAAGTACAACGTCGCGGTGGTCGCCATCTCGAATGACGAGACCGGCATTTCGGAAGACCCGGACGTGCGTTTCGCGGTGGCCAAGAAGATCGTCGAGCGCGCCGCCGACCATGGCATCAAGCCGCATGACATCGTGGTCGATCCGCTGGTCATGCCGATCGGCGCCATGGGCACGGCCGGCCAGCAGGTGTTCCGCCTGGTGCGCCGCCTGCGCGAGGAGTTGAAGGTCAACACCACCTGCGGCGCTTCCAACGTTTCCTTCGGCATGCCGAACCGCCGCGCGCTCACCGGCTACTTCCTCGCCATGGCCGCGAGCCACGGCATGACGTCCGCCATCATGAACCCGCTGCACGACGAAGACATGCACGCCATCTTCGGCGCCAATGTGCTGAACGGCACGGATGCGCACTGCAAGTTCTGGAACAACAGGTTCCGCGACATGGCCCCCGCGCCCTCGACCGCCGCGCTGCCGCCCGGCGAAGCAGCGCCCACCTCCGAGGAACTCGCGGCCCGCCGCGCCGCGCGCGAGGCGCGCCGCCGCCGCTAATCCCACGCCACATACGCCCCGTAATGAGGAGGCTTTTTTCAGGACGTCCGCAATGACCGAAACGAACCCCCTCATCGTCTTCACGCCCTCGGGCAAGCGTGGCCGCTTCCCCATCGGCACGCCGGTGCTGCAGGCCGCGCGTGCCTTGGGCGTCGACATCGACTCGGTCTGCGGCGGGAGAGCGATTTGCGGGCGCTGCCAGATCAATGTGGGCGAAGGCGGCTTCGCCAAGCACGGCATCACCTCTACGGCCTCGCATGTCTCCGGCGTCACCAAAGTCGAGGAGCGCTACGACAAGATCCGCGGACTGCCCGCCGGCCGCCGCCTGTCCTGCCAGACGCAGATCCTCGGCGACCTCGTCATCGACGTGCCGCCCGAGTCCCAGGTTCACAAGCAGGTCGTCCGCAAGGAGGCCGACACCCGCGCCATCGAACTCGATCCGGCTACAAGGCTGTGCTTCATCGAGGTCGAGGAGCCGGACATGCACAAGCCATCATCCGATCTCGAGCGCGTCTACAAGGCGCTGAAGGACCAGTGGGGCATCGACAATCTCTCCTGCGATCTCTCGATCATCTCGGATTTGCAGAGGACGCTGCGCAAGGGCGCGTGGAAGATCACCGCCGCCGTCTTCTCCCGCGCGCCGGGCGGCGGCAACCGCCTCTGCGCCATCTGGCCGGGCTTCCATGACAAGCTCTTCGGCATCGCCATCGATGTCGGTTCGACCACCATCGCCGCGCACCTCACCAATCTCTCGACCGGCGAGGTGACGGCCTCGGCCGGGTTGATGAACCCGCAGATCCGCTTCGGCGAAGACCTGATGAGCCGCGTCTCCTATGTGATGATGAACCCCGGCGGCGAGAAGGAGATGACCGCCGCCATCCGCCAGGCGCTGAACACGCTGGCGCAGGACGTGGCGAAGCAGGGCGGCATCGAACTCAGCGACATTCTCGAAGTGGTGTTGGTCGGCAACCCCGTCATGCATCACCTGTTCCTTGGCATCGACCCGACGGAGCTCGGCGGCGCGCCCTTCGCATTGGCGACAGGCCTCGCCGTCACCTGCCCGGCGAAGGAACTCGACTTGCAACTCAACCCCGGCGCCTGGGCCTATGTCCTGCCCTGCATCGCCGGCCACGTGGGCGCCGACACGGCGGGCGTCGTGCTGTCGGAAGCCCCGCACGAGCAGGACGAGATCATGCTGGCGGTAGACGTTGGCACCAATGCCGAGATCGTGTTGGGCTCCAAGGCGCGGCTGCTGGCCTGTTCCTCGCCCACTGGCCCCGCCTTCGAGGGTGCACAGATTTCCTCCGGCCAGCGCGCGGCCCCCGGCGCCATCGAGCGCATCCGCATCAATCCGGAGACGCTGGAGCCGCGCTACAAGGTGATCGGCTGCGACAAGTGGTCGGATGAGGAGGGCTTCGAGGAGGCGATTGCGCAGACCGGCGCCACCGGCATCTGCGGATCGGGCATCATCGAGGCGATTGCCGAGATGTATCTCTCGGGCGTCATCAACCAGGACGGCCTGATCGACGGCACGCTGGCCGGGAGGAGCCCGCGTATCGAGCCGCACAAGCGCACCTTCAATTATGTGATCCGCGTGCCCAAGGAAGGCGGCAACGAGCCGCTGATCCGTGTCACGCAGAATGACGTGCGCGCGATCCAGCTTGGCAAGGCCGCGCTTTATGCCGGCGTGCGCCTGCTGATGGACAAGCTCGGCATCAGCCAAGTCGGTAAGATCCGCCTTGCCGGCGCCTTCGGCAGCCACATCGACGTGAAATATGCGATGATCCTCGGCCTCATCCCCGATTGCGATCTTTCCAAGGTGCAGAGTGCCGGCAATGCCGCGGGCACGGGTGCGCGCATCGCACTGCTCAACGTGAAGGCGCGTGACGAGATCGAAAGCGTCGTGCGCCGCATCGAGAAGATCGAGACGGCGGTGGAGCCGTTGTTCCAACAGCACTTTGTCGAAGCCATGGCCATCCCGCACAAGACCGCCCCTTTCCCACATCTGTCGAAGGCCGTCAGCTTGCCGCAACCGAAAGAGGTGGTGACGTCAGGTGACGATGGGGCCGAGCGCAAGCGGCGCAGGCGTGGCCAATCGGCCACTTACGGCGGGCAATAACTTAGGATTGCCTCGCATGACTTTGCAGGTTAAGCAAGCTCAATCGGCAGCCCGGGAGCGGCGGCGCTCTTCCACGCTCTCCACAAAACAGTGGAAAAATAATGTCACTTTCGAAGAGACAGATTGCTTATCTTGAGAAGATCATCGTGACGGCCCAGAAGATTCTCGACACCGCGCATCTTGAGGAAGGCCGCTCCGGTGGAGGATCAAAGCGCCGCCGCCGCACGGCGGTTGAAGCCGAAAAGATGCGCGCTGACATCCGGGCGAAGCGCGCCAGGGGCGTGCCTGCCGCCAAGCTTGCCGAGAAGTATGGCGTCAGCACTGCTTACATCTATATGATCAAGGAATAGCGGGGCGTCCTCCGCGACGTGCCAGAGTCAAGTTGCGGTGTGCGGCTTGCGAACACTATCGAAACCCATTGTTACAACTCAGTGCAACCCGATGCTTGAACCGCTGATGACGGTACTCGCGCGCACCGGACTCGACGCAGTCGTGTTGGTGCCCGGAGCAAATTTCCGCCGTGTCTTCCGCAAGGACTTCCACCAGATGGAGCGTCCGCTCGCGGTGATTATGCCGAAGCTGGGAGAGGCCGTGGCGGTTGTGCCGCATCTCGAGCTGGGGTCCTTCATGCCGATCGGCTTTCCCGGCAAAGTGTTCCCATGGCGGGACGAGCAGGGCTACATGGGCGCCTTCATGGCCGCAGGCGAAGCCCTTCCGCAGCTGCGCGAGGGCACGCGGATCGGCGTCGAGGGCCAGCGCATGCGGGTTTTCGACCTCTTCGCCCTGCAGCAGGCCCTGCCGGGCGCGGAATTCGTCGACATTCATGGCGAGATCTCGAAGGTGCGCCTGCACAAGACGCCCGAGGAGATCGAACTGCAGCGCAAGGCCATCCGCATTTCGGAAGCCGCCCTCGAGGCGACGCTCGCCGAGGTGAAGGCCGGCATGACGGAGACGGAGGTCGAGGGCATCCTGCTGCGCAACCTGTTCAGCCAAGGCGCCGACGGACTTTCCTTCGCGCCCATCGTTGCGGCGGGCGACAATGCTGCGAAGCCCCATGCCCATGCGCGGCCGGACTATCGTCTAAAGCCGGGTGACCCGCTGCTGATCGATTTCGGCGGCACCCACCAGGGCTACAGCGCCGACATCACGCGCACCTTCTTCGTCAAGGAAGTGTCGGACTACGACCGCGCCTTCTACGAGACGGTGCTGGCGGCCAACGCGAAGGGCCGCGAGGTCTCGCGCCCCGGCATCACCGCCTCCGAGGTCGATGACGCCGTGCTCACCGTTCTCGAGCAATCGCAATTTGCGCAGTTCGCGCGCCACAAGACGGGCCATGGCCTTGGCCTCGACGTGCACGAGGCGCCGCAGATCATGCGTGGCAACGGGCAAGTGCTCGAACCTGGCATGGTCTTCACCATCGAACCCGGTCTCTACCGCGAGGGCGAGGCGGGAGTGCGCATCGAGGACGATGTGGTGGTGACCGAAAACGGGATCGAGTGCCTGACAAGCTTCCCGCGGGAGCTGCGGATTGTGGGTTAGAGCCAACAGCGGTCATTTGGAATAGCGATCGTTTACCTTCCCCTTATGGGAAGGGGCGGGGCGCTTGCAGCGCTCGGCCGCGCCAGACCCTAGATCGCGCGCCACAGCGCGGCGTCGATCTCCAGCCCCTGTGCCGCGGCGAGGTCGAGCTTTTCCACGTAGGGGTTCTTGTGGCGCTCGCCGCCGACTGCGAAGGATGGGTCCACCGGGCAGCCGAGGCCGGTGTTCTCGCGCACCGCGAAGGGCAGCATGTAGAGGCCGTGGCGGACGTTGCGCAGGAAGGCGCGGCCATTGGCCTTGACGTCCCGCATGATGGCGGGCGCCAAGAAGGCGCATGAGACCTGCTGCAGGTCGAGGCCCAGCGCATCGCGCGTCAGCTCCAGCGTGCGGTACTCGTCCTTCAGGGCTTCGGCCAGGAGCTTCAAGCCGGAATAGCCGCAGGCCTCGAGCCAGATGGTGGCCCAGGCGATGCCGGCTGCGTCCGGGAGGCCGCCCAGCTTCCGGGTGAGTTCGGCTTCGGCCGTCTGCATGTCGATGTGCATGGGGATAGCTTATACTCAAACCCCGCCCGCGGCAAAGGAGCCGAAGCGCTGCTTGATTCGGCGGGTGAGTTGGTCGCGCACTTCGCGGTAACTGTCGAGGATCTGCTCGCGGCTGCCTGCGGTGATCGAGGGGTCGAGCGTCGGCCAGTATTCGGTATCGATGGCCATGGTGCGGGTGAGTTCAAGCGCCCGGTGATGCGCCTCAGGCGAGAGCGAGATGACCAGGTCGAAGCTCGAATCCTCCAGGTCCTCGAAGCCCTGAGGCCGGTGCTTGCCGAGGCTGATTCCCATCTCGTCCATCACCGTGGTGACGAAGGGATCGGCCAATCCGGGCCTCACCCCGCAGGAGGCGACATAGACGCGCTGGCCGTAGAAATGCTTCATGATGGCGGCCGCCATGACCGAACGGATGACGTTCTGCGTGCAGGCGAAGAGGACGGCGCTGGGAAGGTCTCCCGCCATCTCCTGAACCTAGCCCCGCCAGTGCAGGACGCAGACAAGGGTGAAGAGACGGCGTGCGGTATCGAAATCCACCTCCACTTTGCCGTTGAGCCGCTCCTTGAGGAGTTCACTGCCCTCGTTGTGGAGGCCGCGGCGCGCCATGTCGATGGTTTCGATCTGGCTTGGCGTGGCGGTGCGGATCGCCTGGTAATAGCTTTCGCAAATCATGAAGTAGTCCTTCACGATTCGGCGGAAGGGCGACATCGACAGGCCGATCAGCGTGAGGCGTTCCTCCGCGTCGCTCAAGACGTCGAAGATCAGACGGCCGTCGGCGGTTGAGAGCTTCAGGCGGTAGGGGCCTTCCGGCTGGCTGAGCAGCGTGAAGCTGTTCTCCTCCACCAGGTCATAGATGGCGACGCGGCGTTCATGTTCGGCTTCGGGCGATGAGCCAGGGCCGATGGTGGCGTCAAGCTCGACCGCGGCAAGGCGGGTTTTCGGTTTGTCGGTCATGACGGCAAGATAGCCGGGTGAGGGGAGGCGAGGCTAGAGCATGATCCGCAAAAGTGGAACCCACTTTTGCGATAAGATCATGCTCTAGCTTTCGATCTGGCGCATGTTCTCATCGATCAGGTGATTGCACCTGACCGGAACATGTGCGAGGGCCACGGGAGGATATTTCCGTTGCTGTTCCTCTCCCCCAGGGTGATAGGAATCAAACCGCAGCTCACGCCGGCTCTTCTTCCCCGTCCCCGGCATCGTGGTGCGGCACGGCGATCGCCGCCCAGGCGGGGCCGAGGTCTGTCAACTGGACTTCGAGGCATTCGACGGCGAGCCGGATGGTGGCGCCTTCGGAAAAGCTCAGCAGCACCTCACCCGAGGGCGCGTCGATCCCGGCAAAGGTGACGGAGAGCAGCGACAGCACCTCGTTCTTCCCGAGATGGCTCATATGCAGCGTCCTGACGGAAAGTACGCGGTCGAAGTGGAGCCCCGTGCGGCGGCGCTGCGGGGTGTCCCTATCGTCCCAGGCGAAGCGGTTGGCGAGCAGCACGAACTGCTTCCTCTTCGGGTCGTAGGTCATGTCGCCCGCCAGCAGGACGGCGTCCTGCATCTGGGCGGAGATGATGGCGAGGTCCTCGGTGTCGAGCGCGGAGAGGCGGAGCATCGGATGGATCAGCCCGAGATGCGCGCCACGTCGGCGCCGCAGGCGGAGAGCTTGTCCTCCAGCGTCTCGAAGCCGCGGTCGAGGTGATAGACGCGGCTTATCATCGTCTCGCCCGCCGCGGCGAGCCCCGCGATGACGAGGGAGACCGAGGCGCGGAGGTCGGTCGCCATCACCGGCGCGCCGGTGAGCTTTTTCACGCCGCGCACTTCCGCCGTGTCGCCATAGAGGTGGATGTCGGAGCCCAGCCGCGCCAGCTCCTGCACATGCATGAAGCGGTTCTCGAAAATCGTCTCGCGGATCATGCTGGTGCCATTGGCCATGGTCATCATCGCCATGAGCTGGGCCTGGCAATCGGTGGGGAAACCGGGGAATGGCTCGGTGTCGACGCGCACCGGTTCAAGCGCCGCGCCGTTGCGATAAATGCGCAAGCCATCGTTCTTTATGTCGACTGTGACGCCGGCGCGCTGCATCACGTCGATGACGGCGCCGAGGTGGTTGGCGTTCGCGTCCTTCAGCAGCACGTCGCCGCCGGTCATGCCGGCGCACATGGCATAGGTGCCGGTCTCGATGCGGTCCGGGATCACGCTGTGCTCGGCGCCCGACAGGCTGGTGACGCCCCTGATGCGCAGTGCCGATGTGTGGATGCCCTCGATCTTCGCCCCCATCTTGACGAGGCACTCCGCCACGTCGCCGATCTCGGGCTCGGAGGCCGCGTTCTCGATGATGGTGTCGCCCTGGGCCAGCACGGCGGCCATAAGGGCAGCATGGGTGGCGCCCACCGAGACCTTGTCGAAGACGATGTGGGCGCCCTTCAGGCCCTGCTTCGCCGTTGCGATCACATAGCCGTTCTCGATGGTGATTTGCGCGCCGAGCCTTTCCATCGCCATCAGGTGCATGTCGACGGGCCTGGTGCCGATGGCGCAGCCCCCGGGGAGCGACACCTTGGCCTCGCCGCAGCGCGCCAGCAGCGGGCCCAGCACCCAGAAGCTCGCCCGCATCCTGGAGACGAGCTCATAGGGCGCGGTGGTGTCGGCGATGTCTTTCGCCGAGAGATGCATAACGTCGCCCATGCCGGTCTGGCCGGCACGCTTGCCCGCTACCGTGATGTCGATGCCGTGATTCTGCAGGATGCGCTGCAGAAGCCGCACGTCGGCCAGCCTGGGCACGTTGGACAGGGTCAGCGCGCCCGGCGTGAGGAGCGACACGATCATCAGCGGCAGGGCCGCGTTCTTTGCGCCCGAAATCGGAATGCTGCCGTTCAGGCGGTTGCCGCCGCGGATACGGATACGATCCATTGTCTTGTCCCCTGCCCGGCAGGCGGCCCGGGAATCACCCCGAATGGCCCGAAACCCACCCCGGTCCGGGCGCTAACAAGCACACATGGCTCAATTGCGGCAACCATCCTTGTCAGGCGGTTTTTCCGGGCTGTCCTCCCCGGCCGGGCGGGCCGCAGCCTGGGCCTTCGCCTGCGCCTTGCGCTTGGCGATGTTGGCCTTCAGCGCCTTGGCCAGGCGCTGCTTGCGGGCATCGGAAGAGGGTTTTTCGGCCGCCATGACGGGCTTTTCCGCCGCGGCGCCGCAATCGTCAAGCGGGCGGGGTTGCGCTGGCCCTCCCGCTGTGGCATGTGTCCGCCCGCGTTCACGGTGCGCTGCCGTAGCTCAGTGGTAGAGCACTCCCTTGGTAAGGGAGAGGTCGAGGGTTCGATTCCCTCTGGCAGCACCATTGAAGGCCCCTGAAACCATTGGATAAAGCGAAACGGCCCGGCTGGGGCGCGGCGGTCCGTTGGGGTGTGTTGCTTGTGAACGCCTCTTTGCCCCGTGGTGGCGGCGCGGCAGGCCGGCTTCGGCGGATGGGTCATTGCCGGCAAGTTCCGCATGACGCCCGAAAAATTCACGTTCCCGTGTGGGAAGACAGCGACTTGTAATCCCGCTTGGCGGTGACGGCGTATTGATTGCCTCAACATGGGAGGATGGACATGAGGACAGTCGTTTCGGCATGCGCGGTGTTTTTTGCGGCGGTCAGCCTTGCCCAGGCGGGGACGATGGCCACCGGCGAGCAGATATCCGCCGCGATATCCGGAAACACCGTGCAGGGAAGCATGATCGCGTCCGGCGCCTACACCGAGTTCTATGGCTCTGACGGCGCCATCAAGGGCAAGGACTATTCCGGCAAATGGCGGGTGAACGGCGACACAATGTGCTTCCAGTATGGCCAGGACCCCGAGGCATGCTGGCAGGTCAGGCTCGACGGCAATCAGGTGACCTGGGTGAAGGACGGCAAGGACGATGGCGCCGGAACCATTGTGAAGGGCAATCCGAACAACTTCTGAAGCCGCATCGGACAGCGCGGCCGGGAAGCGCCTCACTCCGTCCAGCGTTTGGCCGCGTCGTCGTCGCTGTCTTTGGGGGCAACCCAGCTGGCGCCTCCGTCATTCTCCTCGAGTTTCCAAAAGGGCGCCCTCGTCTTCAGCCAGTCGATGAGGAAGTGGCAGGCCGCGAAGGCGGCCTCGCGGTGGGCCGAGGCGGCGATGACCAGCACAATGTCCTCGCCCGGTTCAAGCCGGCCATAGCGGTGGATAATCAGCGTTGCGTCGAGCGGCCAGCGGCGCTGCGCCTCGGCCTCGATCTCCGCCAGCGCCTTCTCGGTCATGCCGGGATAGTGTTCGAGCGTCATGGCCTTGACGTTTTTGCCATCGGACAGGTCGCGCACCGTGCCGAGGAACATCACCGTGCCGCCGATCGTGGAGCGGCCCTGCCGGACAAGGCTCAGTTCGTGGCCCGGATCGAAGGGCTGCTGCTGGACGCGGATCATGGCTCTGTCATGCCCCGGCTTCCGCTGCGGTTCAATTGCCTTGCAGCGCCGGAACGTCCTGCAGCCGCGCGAAGCCGCCCTCCGGATTGCTGAGGATGTCCGGAATGTCCGGGTAAATCCGCGGTTTGGCCCACAGGCCCCTGGCAATCACGGGCACCGGCAGCAGCGGCTGGCCATTGACGGCGGCGGTGGCCGAAATGGTCAACCCCTGGCGCAGCACGTCGATGATGCCCCCGGCGCTGACCGTGAGGCTGGGGCTCTCCATCCTCAGCTCGCGGAAGGTGAAGATGCCGTCCTCCACCGTCGCGTCGCCGTTGAGGTTGTCGAAGCCGGTGGCGCCGGGGGCGGCCTGCCAGCTGTCGAGGATCTTGTGCTTGGCCGCGAGGAACAGGCCCGCGAGGTCCACCCCGGCGATGCGCCCCGCCGCGATGCCAACGCGCGCCGTGCCCTTCAGCGTCCCGGCCAGCTCCTCCTGCGTGGCGCCGGTGGCCTGGAGGTCCGCCACCAGGTCGCCCTTGCCGGTGATCTGACGGGCACCGGTGAGGGCGCCGAGCAGCGGCTGCACCGGCGTGTCCTCGGCATCAAAGCGCAGCGAGACGCTGGGCGGCAGCACGGTGGCGTCGGCCTTCACGCCGATATCGAGCCTGCCGTTGGAGCCGATGCCCGCGGCCAGCGTGGCGTCCAGCTTGCCGCCGGCGAGCTTGAGGGCGACGCTGCCAGGCCCGGCGGCGGCATCGGCATAGCGCAGGTTGCGCGCCTTGAGGCTCAGTTCCGCGTCAATGCCGCGGAGCAGGCCGAAGGGCAGCGGCCGCCGGCCCCAGTCGCCGCCCGTTGCCCCCGCGGCGGGGATGGCGTCGTCGAGCCACAGGGTGTCGGCGGTGAGGCTGGCCTGCAGCCTGGGCTGGCCGTTGCGGAGATCGGCCGCGATCTCGCCAACGGCGTGCAGGCTGCCGATCGCCAGCGTGGCGTTGCGGATGGCGAAGGCCCGGCCGGCAGCGTCGAGCGCGCCATCGATGGTGATCGGTCCTGCCGGATTGGCGCCCTCCGGAAGCGGCAGGCCGAGCAGTCGCAGCGCCGGGCCCGGCGTGGCGCTCGACAGGCTGACGGGTCCGGCGAGGCTCAGCACCCTGGCGGTGGCCAGCCGGCCGCTGAAGCTGGCCGATCCCTCGTTGGCCGACAGGACGAGCTCCAGCGGCGAGCCATCGGCATTGACGCGGGCCAGCGATTTAAGGCCGGCGTCCACCCGCACCAGCCGGCCGTTGATCACCGCGCTGCCTGTGAAGGAAACGCCTCCATCGGCGCGCATCTCCAGCGTGCCGTCGACATGCGCGATCTCCATGCTCTGGCCGTTGCGGGCGTCGAAATACCGTAAGCGCGCCTGTTCGAGCCTGATGGTCGTGGCGCCGGGGGCGCGGGCGGCCACATCCCAGCTGGCCGTGCCGCGCTCGTCGATGAGTAGCGCCACCTCCGCGCCATCGAGCGCGATCCCGGAGACCTCCGGCCTTGCGCCGAAGATCTGCCCGAGCGTTACCGGGATCACCGCCGACTGGGCGGTGATGAAGCTGCCGTCATCCGGATTGGCGCCGGAGAGCGCCGCGTTGTCAAGGCGCACGGCGAGCGGCCAGAGCTCAAGGTAAGCGCCGCCCCGAAAGCTGACGCTGCGGCCCAGCTGCTGCTGGGCAAGCGTGGCGAGCCCGCCGGCCACGACGCGCGGCGCGATGAGCATGAAGGCGGCCACCGCCAGTGCAACCAGGCCAAGCGCCGCGCAACTTGCAATCAGCCATCGGTTGTGCATCGGAGACTCCTGAAACCGCGCCGCTTCTGGGCGGGACTTGCGGCCCTTTCGTGACATGACTAGAGCCAAGCCGAACCGTCACCCGGGAGTGCCTTACATGACCCAACGTGCTTTGTGGACCCCCGGCCCCGGCCGGGTGGCCACCTCGAACCTGGCCCGTTTCATGGCGCCGCTGGGCTTGAAGACCTACGCGGAGGTGCTGCGCTATTCGGTTGAGGAGCCGGAGGCCTTCTGGCCGAGGCTCTGGGACTTCTGCGAGGTGAAGGCGGAGACGCGGGGGCGGCGGGTGATCGTTGACGGCACGAAGATGCCGGGCGCGAAATTCTTCCCCGAGGCCCGGCTGAACTATGCCGAGAACCTGCTGCGGCCGAACGATGGCACGGATGCGCTGGTGTTCCGCGGCGAGGACAAGGTGAAGCGCCGGATGAGCTGGGCGGAGCTCAACCGGGCGGTGGCGAAGCTCCACCGCGCCTTCGCCGCGTCGGGTGTGAAGGCCGGAGACCGCATCTGCGCCGTCGTGCCCAACATGCCGGAGTCAATCGTGGCCTTCCTCGCGGCCTCTTCGCTCGGCGCCATCTGGTCCTCCTGCTCGCCGGACTTTGGTGAGCGCGGCATCCTCGACCGCTTCGGCCAGATCGAGCCCAAGATCCTCATCACCTGCGATGGCTATTACTATGCCGGCAAGACCATCCGCATGGGCGAGAAGGCCGGGAACGTGCTGAAGGAGCTGAAGAGCGTCGAGTGCGCGCTGGTGATCGACTACATCGGCGAGGCGGAAGCGGTCGCCAAGGCCTTGCCGAAGGGCGAAACGCTCGCGGGCTTCGCCGCAGGCCACAGCGATGCGCCAATCAGCTTTGCGCAACTGCCGATGGATCACCCGCTCTACATCCTCTACTCCTCGGGCACCACTGGCATCCCGAAATGCATCGTGCATGGCGCGGGCGGCATTCTTCTCAAGCATCTCTCCGAGCATGTGCTGAACACCGATACCAAGCCGTCCGACAAGCTGTTCTACTTCTCCACCTGCGGCTGGATGATGTGGAACTGGCTGGTCTCAGGGCTGGCCGCGGGGGCGACCCTGCTGCTCTATGACGGCTCGCCCTTCCACCCCTCCGGGCGCGTGCTCTTCGATTATGCCGATGATGAGGGCATGACCATCTTCGGCACCTCCGCCAAATACATCGACGCGGTGAAGAAAAGCGGCCTTGTGCCGAAAGAGACGCACAAGCTGGGCACCCTGCGCGCCATGCTGTCCACCGGTTCGCCGCTGTCGGCCGAAAGCTTCGATTTCGTCTACCAGGGCATAAAGGCCGACATGCAGCTTGCCTCGATCTCGGGCGGCACCGACATTTGTGGCTGCTTCGTCGGCGGCAACCCGCTCTCACCCGTGTGGCGCGGCGAGATCCAGGGGCCGATGCTGGGCGTTGCCGTGGATGTCTATGACGAGCATTGCAAGCCGGTGCGCGGCGAAAAGGGCGAGCTCGTCTGCGTGAAGCCCTTCCCGTCGATGCCGGTGATGTTCTGGAACGATCCCGATGGATCGAAGTATCACAACGCCTATTTCGCGCGTTTCCCCGGCATCTGGCGCCATGGCGACTTCGCCGAGATCACGCCGCATGATGGCATGATCATCCATGGCCGCTCGGACGCGACGCTGAACCCCGGCGGGGTGCGCATCGGCACGGCGGAGATATATGCCCAGGTCGAGCAGGTTCCGGAGGTGATCGAAGCGCTCGCGATCGGCCAGGACTGGGACGGCGACGTGCGCGTGGTGCTGTTCCTGCGCCTCAGGCCGGGCGTGGTGCTGGACGATGCGCTGGCCGCCCGCATCAAGAAGAAGATCCGCGACGGCGCCTCGCCGCGCCATGTGCCGGCCAAGGTCTTGGCGGTGGCCGACATCCCGCGCACCAAGTCCGGCAAGATCACCGAACTCGCGGTGCGCGACGTGGTGCATGGCCGCGTGGTGAAGAATAAGGAGGCGCTGGCCAATCCGGAGGCGCTGGAGCTGTTCGCAGGGCTCGCCGAACTGCAGACCTGACTTCCTTCTTCTGGCCCGGCGGAAGATAAGAATATTTTCGGTCAATTCGTGATGTGCGGCTCGTGCAGGGTGCGCGAGAGAAGGATCACGGGGAGGAGGCCCACCGCGACGATGGTGAGGGCGGGAAGCGCGCTCTCCTCCAGTTGGTCGAGGGACGCGAGCATGAAGACGGTGGTGGCCAGCGTCTCGAAATCGAAGGGACGGAGGATCAGCGTGGCGGGAAGTTCCTTCATGCAGTCGACGAAGACGAGGAGGGCCGCGGAGGCGAGCGCCGGCCTGAGCAGCGGCAGGTGCACGTCGCCGAAGGCGGCGATAGGGCCCCGGCCCAGCGTGCGCGCCGCCGCGGCAACGTTGGGCGTCACCTTCTGCAGCCCCGCCTCGATGGCGCCGAAGGACACGGCGAGGAAGCGCACCACATAGGCGAAGACCAGCGCCGTGACGGTGCCCGACAGCAACAGGCCCGAGGATATGCCAATGTGTGCGCGCAGGAAACTGTCCAGCGCATTGTCGAAAGCGGCGAGCGGGATGAGGACGCCGATGCCCAGCACCGTGCCGGGAATGGCATAGCCGGTGGCGGCGAGGCGGATGACCCGCCGCGTCATGCCGCCCTGCGTGGCGCGGTTGGCATAGCCCAGCACCAGGCCGAGGATGACGGCGGTGATGGCGGCGAGCACCGCGAGCAGCAGCGAATGATAAACGGCGCTGAGATAGGTGGATGACAGCGCATCGGAAAGCCGCGAGGCGGCGAAGTTCATCAGGATCAGTGCGGGCGCCACGAAGCCGATGAGGATGGGAAGCCCGCATGCGGCGACCGCGAGCGCGCGCTGCCAGCCGTTGAGGCGGATACGGTCCGGCTGGCGCGGGCGCTGGGCGGGCAGCACGAAGGACTGCCGCCGCCGCGCCTGCCGCTCGATCCACAAGAGCATGAAGATGAAGAGCAGCATGACGGCGGAAATCTGCGCGGCCCCGCCGAGGTTTCCCTGGTTGAGCCATGTGGTGTAGACGCCGAGCGTCAAGGTGCGCACGCCGAAAAATCCCGCCGCGCCGATGTCGTTGAGGCATTCCATGAGGGCGAGCGATACGCCCACCGCGATGCCGGGCCTGGCGAGCGGCAGCGCCACGGCGCGGAAGGCGCCCCACGGCGTGCGGCCGAGCGCGCGCGCTACTTCGAGCTGGGTTGCCGGCTGGCGCATGAAACTCGCCCGCGCGGTGAGGAAGACATAAGGATAAAGCACCATGGAAAGCACGAAGATGGCGCCGCCGAGCGAGCGGATTTCCAGAAACCAGTAGTCAGCCTTTGTCTTCCAGCCCATCAGCGCGCGAAGCCATGTCTGCACCGGGCCCGCATAGCTCAGGAAATCGACATAGGCATAGGCCACGATGTAGCCCGGCATGGCCATGGGCAGAAGCGAAGCCCAGACGAAGAGCGGCCGCAGCGGAAAGCGGCACATGGTGACGAGCCACGCCGTGCCGGTGCCGGTGACGAAGGTGATGAGGCCCACCCCCGCCATCAGCGCAAGGGTGCGCATCACATAACCCGGCAATACCGTGGAGAGGAGATGCGGCCAGACATTCTCGGCCGGCATCAGCGCCAGCACGATAATGGTGGCCACCGGCAGCACCAGGCCAAGGCCGATGATCAGCGCTGCCGCAGCGAACAGCCTTTCGCTCACCGGGCGGGGCGGGCCCTTTGCGGCCGCGGCGTCAGACATGGAAGTGCTATTCCGCCAATACGCGGGTGGTGGGGAAGGCGATCTCGGCCAGCGTGCCCTTGCGCGGCTCGCTGGTGAGCGCGAGAGAGGCGCGGTTGGCTTCGACCAGCGCCTTGGTGAGCGGCAGGCCGAGGCCCGTGCCTTGCACCTCGCGGCCCTCGGTGAGGACGCGGCCGAAGGGTTCGAGCGCGCCTCGGAGCTGGTCCTCGTCCATGCCGATGCCGGTGTCTTTGACGCGCAGCTTCAGCTCGCCATTGCCCAGGAGCTGGGCGGAGACCACGACCTGGCCACCGGCGTCGGTGAATTTGATGGCGTTGGACACGAGGTTCAGCAGGGCCTGCCGCATTGAGCGGAGGTCGGCCACCACCTTGGGAAGGTCCGGCGGCATCGACTTCCTCAGCACCACGCGCGCGGCGGTAGCCTGCTCCTGCGTGAGCCTCAGCACATAGTCGGCGACGTCACCGAGCGAGACAGCGGCGAAATTGAGCTCGAGCTTGCCCGCCTCGACCTTGGAGAGATCGAGGAGATCGTCGATGAGGGAGAGGAGATGCGCTCCGCTGGCGTGGATGTCCTGCACGTAGCCGCGGTATTTCTCGTTGTCGATCTCGCCGAATCGCCCCAGCCGCATCACTTCGGAGAAGCCCATGATCGCGTTGAGAGGCGTTCTCAGCTCGTGGCTGACGCTGGCGAGGAATTCGGACTTCTGGCGGCTGGTCGCCTCGGCCTTTTCCTTGGCCTCGCGCAGTTCGGCCTCGGTCTTCTTCCACTGCGTGATGTCGCGCACCACGGCGCAGAAGGCGGCCTGCGAGCGGGCGGCCTGCAGCTTGCCGATGGTGATGAAGAGCGGCACGGTGCCGCCCTGGTTCACCAGCGCCGTCACTTCACGCCCGTCATTGAAGACCGCCGCGAGGCCGGGGCCCTGCAGCGCCGCCAGATAGTCGCGCACCAGCTTGCGGCTTTCGGGCGCCAGAAGATCGAGCAGCGGCTTTCCGGCCACTTCGGCGATGCGATAGCCGAAAATCGCCTCTGCGCCGGCGCTGAAGGTGTGGATCCGCGCGTCCTGATCGAGCGTGATGATGCCGTCCGCCGCGGTGTCGAGGATGGCGCGCAGCTCCTGGTCGGCATCGGGGCCTGGCGGCCGCGGGGGAAGCTGGATCACCTCGGCACTGGCCCGCTGCGGCTCCGGCGCAGGCGCCATCTTTGCCACCGCGGCGGGCGCTGGCTCTGCGGCGGCCATGGCGGGCGCGGCTGCGGGGGCCGGCGCGAGGCGGAGTTCGGGCCGCTCCGCTTGCGTTGTTCCGTTGGGCAAGAGCACGAACTGCCGGGCGGGGCCGCCAAGCCAGGGAATCACCACCATATGCACATTGGCCTCGACGGCGCGCCCGGCGCCGGTGACGATCTCGGTGCGTGGCAGCGCCTGGCCCAACTGGCCGAAGCGGTTCGAGAGAGCCTGGTCGTTGATCACGTCTTCGCCCGTCTCATAGCCGAAAAGGCGCGCGGCGGAGGGGTTGGCGAAGAGCAGCTGCCCGTCCTTGGCCACCAGAACGGCCTCGGGCCGGTTTTCCAGCGGCAGGCGCACCTGGTCCGGAATGCGCTGCAGCTTGCGGCGCGGCTGGTCTGGGGGCGGCGCTGCCTCCGCTACCGGGGGCGGCGCCGCACGGGCAGGGCGGGGCTTCGCCTCGCGGATTTCATCCTCCAGCGGCTTGCCGGGCTTCTCGAAGGCGGCGGCATCGGCCTCGGACAATGCGGCGGTAGCCTTCGGGCCGGCGGCGGGCTGGGAGGCAGCCGCTGCCGGAGGCGGAGGCAGCGGTTCGGCGCCGGAGAGCTTGAGTTCCAGGGCGCGGCGCTCCGTCACGTCGTCAAGCAGCAGCATGGCGAAGGCGGCACCCTCCTCCTCGCGGTTCAGGCGGCGGGCGGTGAGCCGGATATCGCGGATGCCGATGCGCACGGCGAGCGCGCGGTGCTGCACCACCGTGCCGGCGGCCCCGATGCGGGCGAGCAGCGCATCCGCCTGGGCCTGGTCGCCCAGCAGCTCCGCCAGGTTGCCGCGCTGGTTGGCGTCCAGCAGCAGCTGGGCTGCCGCATTGAGGTGGCGGAAGCCGCCGCCACGCCCCATCAGCAGCGCGGCAGAGGGCAGAAGATCGAAAGCGGCGGCCATGTCGGCGTCGGCCCGGGCGCCGCCCTCCACGCCGGAGGAGCGGGCCACTGCCAGCACGCCGGGGCGCCCGTCGGCCAAGGCGTGGATCATGCAGCGGCAGATGATGGGGCCTTCGGCGGCGGTCGAGGGGAAGTTCAGTTCCACCGTTTCCACCTGGCCGCGGTGCAGGCTGCGGGAGAGGTTCATCATCGCCTCCACCCCCGGCTCCTGCGCGTCGAAAGGGCGGTCGATCAGGTCGAACAGCGAGGCGCCGCCGAAAAAGCCAATGCCCGCCGGATTGGCCCATACGATGCGGGCGCGTCCAGCGTCCCACAGCCACGCGGCTTCCGGCACGTTCCTCAGGTCTTCCAGCGTCGGTGTCGCGGCGTCGGCCAAGGCTCACCCCAAAACTCAAGACTCTCTGTTTACGATGCCTTAACCGAGAAAATAAAGGAATTCGGCAACATCCGGTTAATTTTCACGCGTCCGAAGCCGAACAGTGCGGCGGCGATGCAATATTCATGTTGCGCTGCACAAAAACTTGACATATGTAGTTGCTCATCAGGCAGCTCCCTCCAAAACCTGCCTCACAGGAGAAACACCCATGTCGACCAAGAAGGCCAAGCCCGAAATGACAACCGAAACTATGGCCAAGGCCACCGAGCAGGTTGCCGGGAATGTTGCTTCCTTCGCCCAGAAGACCCTCGACCAGGCGCAGGGCGCCTTCGAGAAGGTCTCTGAAGTGGCGCATGGCAATGTGCAGCTCTTTGATGCCGCCGCCAATGCCTACAAGAATCGCGTGACCGACATCCAGCTAAAGTCGATGGAATTCGTGCAGCTAAACATCAACTCGGGCTTCGCCTTCGCGCGCAAGCTGTTCGCCGTGCGCGACGCGCAGGAGGCGGTGAACCTGCAGCAAGGCTTCTTCAAGGAGCAGGCTGAGACGCTGCAGCGCCAGGCCGCCGAGCTCTCCGAGCTCTCGGTTGCGCTCGCCAAGGAATCGCTGAAGCCGGTGCAGGAGCAGATGTCGAAGTCCTTTGCCAGCCTCTCCAAGGTTGCCTAAGCACATAGTCGATGCCCGGCCGTCCTCCCCGGCCGGTGCATCGAACTCCGAGGCCCGCGCAATGCGGGCCTTTTTGCTGGCTTGAAATCCCATGCGACTGGGGCTAGGAACGCCCCCGTGCGCGAGGGCCACCAGCCCTTGAGGCCTGTGTGCCGCCTTAGCTCAGTTGGTTAGAGCACTAGATTGTGGATCTAGGGGTCCCCCGTTCGAGCCGGGGAGGCGGTACCACCTTACAGAACTGCGGACGCACAGCCCGGCTTAACGGCTGGTTCACCATTCGGGACCGCGCTGATGGCGGAGACGTATGAAAGGTTCGCGCGCGCCGTGATGTCAGCCCGGCAGGCGCGCCGGCTTCGGACCGCCATAGGCCCAGTCGAGCAGCTCCACCGTGTGCAGTATGGGGATGCCGGTGCCGAGCCCGATCTGCGTGATGCAGCCGATATTGCCGGTGGCGATGGCTTCGGGAGACAGGGATTCGATGTTCGCCACCTTGCGGTCGCGCAGTTTCGACGCCAGCTCCGGCTGCAGGATGTTGTAGGTGCCGGCCGAGCCGCAACAGAGATGACCCTCGGGCACCTCCATCACCGTGAAGCCGGCGCGGCGCAGCAGCCGCTGCGGCTCCGTCCTGATCTTCTGGCCATGCTGCATGGAGCAGGCGGAATGATAGGCGAGCCGCAACCCGCCCTGCGCCGCGGGCAAGTCCTGCGCGATCAGGAACTCGGTCACGTCCTTCGCCTTGGCGCTGATGGCCTTGGCCTTTTCAGCATAGGCCGCGTCATGGCGCAGCATGTGGCCATAATCCTTGATGGTGGTGCCGCAGCCCGACGCGGTGACGATCACAGCATCGACATCGGCCTTCGTCCACTGGTCGATCGACCGGCGCGCGCGGGCCAGCGCATCCTGTTCCTGCCCCATGTGGTGGGTGAGCGAGCCGCAGCAGGCTTCCTCGCCGCGGACCACCACCTCATAGCCCAGCCGGTTAAGCAGGCGGATGGTGGCGGCATTGATGCCAGGCTCGAGCACGCTCTGCACGCAGCCCATCAGCAGCGCGACGCGTCCCTTTTTCTGGCCTTGCGCGGGAAAGGTGCCGGGCTGGCCGATGGGCTCCGGCGTCGGCAAGCGTTTCGGCACGAGGCCGAGGAGTGCCGCGATGCGCGTGGCGCCCAAGGATTTCGCCACGGGTGCGAGCGGCGAGGCGAGCTTCGCGCCGATCAGCGACAGGCGGAACAACCTGGGCCGCGGCATGGTGTAGGCCAGCACGCCGCGCAGCAGGCGTTCCGGCAATGGCCGCGTGTAGGTTTCCTCGACATGGGCGCGCGCCTCGTCCACGAGGTGCATGTAATGGACGCCCGAGGGGCAGGTGGTCATGCAGGACAGACACGAGAGGCAGCGGTCGAGGTGCTTCACCGTCTTCGCATCCGCCGGCGCGCCCGATTCCAGCATGTTCTTGATGAGGTAGATGCGGCCCCTTGGCGAGTCGAGCTCGTCGCCCAGCAGCACATAGGTGGGGCAGGTGGCGGTGCAGAAGCCGCAATGCACGCACTTGCGCAGGATCTGGTTGGCGGCGCCGATGCGCGGGAGGCTGAGCTGTTCGGCGGTGAAATTCGTCTGCATCAGATGCCCCGATACATGCGGCCGGGGTTGAGAATGTGGCGCGGGTCGAAGGCGTCCTTCACCCGCCCGGTAAGGGCCGCAAGGGCTGGCGCCTGCGGCTGGAACACGCCGACGGCGGCGCGGGTTGCTTCCGGCGCGCGGATCAGCGTGGCATGGCCGGTTGAGAAGCTGCCGCGCACCAGTGCCGCCGATGCATCATGGGAGGGCGGCGCCTCGATCCATACCAGGCCGCCGGCCCAGTCGAAGAGATAGCGGATGTCGAGCTTCTCTTTCAGTGTACGGATGATCGCGGGCGCATCCGACGGCGTCACCGACAGCCGCCAAAGCGGATGGCTCGGGTTCCCGGCGAACATCGCCGCATCGCGAATGGCGCGCCAAGTGGCGGCGGAGCTCCTCGCCGCCATCACCTCGATGGGGCGTTTCAGCACCTTGCCCAGCTGGTCGCGGCGATAAGAGACGGAGGGCGCGATGCCCTCGAGGCGGAGATAGACGGCCTCTCCGGGCACATGGGCCGCCGCTGACACCTCGCAGGGCGACTGCATGGCGAGGCTCATCGCCTCCACCGCCTGCGCGTCGTCGAGGCCCGCCAGCACCACCGTTTCTTCCGTTTCCGGAGCCGGCAGCACCTTGAGGATCACCGCGGTGAGTGCAGCGAGCGTGCCCCAGGAGCCGGTCAGCAGTTTCGGCATGTCATAGCCCGTGACGTTCTTGACCACGCGCGCGCCCGCCTTGAAGGCATCGCCCGCGCCGGTGACGCCATGGATGCCCAGAATGTGGTCACGCACCGCACCGGCCTTGATACGGCGCGGACCTGAGAGGTTCGACGCCACCAGTCCGCCGATGCTGCCGCTGTGCGCAGCGCCAAGGAGCCTGGAAAAGTCCGGAGGCTCGAAGGCCAGCTGCTGGCTGCGCTGGCTGAGCATGTCTTCGATCCCGGCGAGCGGAGTTCCGGCATGAACATCGAGGATCAGCTCCTCCGGCTCATAGGCGATGACGCCGGTGAAGCCCGACATGTCCAAGGCCGCCGCCGCCTGCACCGGGTGGCCGATGTGGCGCTTGCTGCCGCCGCCGACGACTTCCAGCGGCGCGTCCGCGGAGGCGATTATCTCGGAGAGTTCGGCTTCGCTTGCAGGCTTCAGCACGGCGCTCATCAGAATCTCGGAATCTCCGGAAAGGGCAGGGCGCCGCCCTTCACATGCATGCGGCCCAGCTCGGCGCAGCGGTGCAGCGTGGGGAAGACTTTGCCGGGGTTGAGCAGGCCCTTGCCGTCGAAGGCGCATTTGACGCGCATCTGCTGGGCGAGGTCGCCTTCGGAGAACATCTCCGGCATCAGGTCGCGCTTCTCGATGCCCACGCCATGCTCGCCCGTCAGCACGCCGCCCACCTTCACGCAGAGGCGCAGGATGTCGGCGCCGAACTTCTCCGCGCGGTCGAGCTCGTCCGGGTCATTGGCATCGTAGAGGATCAGCGGGTGCAGGTTGCCGTCGCCTGCGTGGAACACGTTTGCCACGCGCAGCCGGTGGAACTGCGACAGCTCCGCCATGCCCTGCAGAACGTCGGGAAGGCGCTTCCTTGGAATTGTGCCGTCCATGCAAAGATAGTCGGGCGACAGCCGGCCCACTGCGGGGAAGGCTGCCTTGCGCCCGGCCCAGAACAGCAGACGCTCCTCCTCCGAGGCCGAGATGCGAAGCGTCGTCGAGTTGTTGGCGCGCGCGATCCCGGAGACGCGGTCGATCAGGTGATCGACCTCCACCTGCGGCCCGTCGAGTTCGACGATCAGCAGCGCCTCGACGTCGCGCGGATAGCCGGCATGGACGAAGTCCTCCGCCGCGTGGATCGCCGGGCGGTCCATCATTTCCATGCCGCCGGGAATGATGCCCGCCGAAATGACGTCGGCCACGCACTGGCCCGCATCCTCGGAGGTTGGGAATCCCACCAGCACGGCGCGCGCCGTCTCGGGCTTCTGCAGGATGCGCACGGTCACCTCGGTCACGACGCCAAGCAGGCCTTCTGAACCCGTCATCACGCCCAAGAGGTCATAGCCTTCCGAGTCGAGGTGCTTGCCGCCCAGCCGGATCACCTCGCCCGTCACCAGCACCAACTCGATGCCCAGCACATTGTTGGCGGTGAGGCCATATTTGAGGCAGTGCACGCCGCCCGAATTCTCCGCCACATTGCCGCCGATGGTGCAGGCGATCTGCGAGGAGGGGTCCGGCGCGTAATAGAAGCCTTTGTGCTCCACGGCCTTGGTGATGGCGAGGTTGGTGACGCCCGGCTGCACCACCGCACAGCGGTTGGCATAGTCGATCTCCAGCACCCGGTTGAACTTGGCCATTCCCAGCAGGATGCCGTCGGCCAGCGGCAACGCGCCGCCCGAAAGGGACGTGCCCGCCCCGCGCGGCACCACCTTGATGCCGTTTTCGTGCGCGTATCTCAGAACGGCGGAAACCTGCGCCACGGTCTCCGGCAGAACCACGACGAGCGGAATCTGGCGGTAGGCGGTGAGGCCATCCGTCTCGAAGGCGCGCATTTCGACGGGCGCCGCGACCACCCCCTCGCCCGGCACGATGCGGCGCAGCGCCGCAGCAATGGCCGAGCGGCGCCGGATCGTGTCCTGGTCTGGGATGGGCATTGTGAGCATGAGTGATCTGTTCGCAGCCGCCAGCGTTAGAAGAACCGGAATTAAGCCGTGTCCTACGGCCAATGCAACCAAAGATCACCGGAGTGACCCCATGACCCGACTGACGCTCACGCTGCTGTCCCTGCTGGCGCTGCCCGCTACCGCACTCGCCCAGGATGCGGGCGACCCCGCCAAGGGCGAGAAGGTCTTCGCCCAGTGCAAGGCTTGCCACGACGTTGAGAAGGGCGTCAACAAGATCGGGCCCACGCTCAAAGGCTTGATCGGCCGCAACGTCGCCTCGGTGCCGGATTACAAATATTCGACCGCTATGCTGGACTTCGCCAAGACCCACCCGGCCTGGACGGACGAGTTGTTTCTCATCTACATCGAGAATCCCAAGAAGGAAGTTCCCGGCACCAAGATGGCCTATGCCGGCCTGAAGAAGCCCGACGACCGCGCCAACCTGCTGGCCTATCTCAAGACCAAGCAGTGACCTTGAGGAGCCTTGCGGGCTCTCGCGAGGGCTGGCAATAACCTTCCCCGTGATTGCCCCGAGGTTCCATGCCTGAGACATCCCCGCGCGTCGGCCTGTTCGTCACCTGCCTTGTCGACATGTTCCGGCCCTCCGTTGGCTTTGCCGGCGTAAAGCTGCTCGAGGACGCTGGCTGCACCGTCGAGGTGCCGGAGGCCCAGACCTGCTGCGGCCAGCCCGCCTACAACTCTGGCGACAGGGAGGATGCCCGCGCGCTGGCCCTGAACGTCATCGCCGCCTTCAGGGGCTATGATTATTTGGTGGCCCCCTCGGGCTCCTGCGCCGGCATGATCGTGAAGCATTACCCCGAATTCTTCGAGCCGGGCTCCACCGAGCATGACGAGGCGCTCGACCTTGCGCGGCGCACCCATGAGATCACCTCCTTCCTCACCCGTGTGCTGAAGGTGGAGACGGTCAAGGCCCAGTTCCCGGCCTGCGCCACCTATCACGATTCCTGCTCCGGACTGCGCGAGCTCGGCATTCGCAACGAGCCGCGGAAGCTTCTCTCCAGCGTCGAGGGCGTAAGCCTCCGCGAGATGACGGATGCGGAAGTGTGCTGCGGCTTCGGCGGAACCTTCTGTGTCAAGTACCCCGGCATCTCGGATAAGATGCTGGAGAAGAAGATCCGCCACATCGAGGCGACGGGGGCGGATACGCTGATCGCGGGCGACCTCGGCTGCCTCATGAACATGGCGGGCAAGCTGAAACGCATGGGCTCCGCCATCAAGGTGCGCCACGTCGCCGAGGTGCTGGCGGGCGATTATGAAACCCCGCCCATCGCGGAGGCGAAATGACATGACCGAGATGTCCACCAACGCCTTCAAGGACAACGTCAGCAAGGCACTTGCCGACGACAAGCTGCAATTCGCCATGACCGAGACGGGCCCGCGCTTCATCGCCAAGCGCACCAAGGCCCGCGAGGCGCTGCCTGAGTTCGACCGGCTGCGCGATCAGGCGCGCGATATCAAAGACCATGTGCTGGACCATCTCGACATCTACCTCGAGACCTACGAGGCCAAGGTGAAGGAGACGGGCGGCCACGTGCACTGGGCGGAAACGCCGGACGACGCCCGCGCCGCGGTGCTGGAAATCTGCCGCAAGGCCAATGCGAAGATGGTCACCAAGGGCAAGTCGATGATCTCGGAAGAGATCGACCTCAACAAGCACCTTGAGGAAAACGGCATCACGCCGGTCGAGACCGACCTCGGCGAATACATCATCCAGCTCCGGAACGAGCGGCCCTCGCACATCATCGCCCCCGCCGTGCACCTGACCCGCGACCAGGTGGAGGCGGATTTCCGCCGCGTCCACACCCACCTCGACCCGAAGCGCGATCTCACCGAAATTCCGGCCCTCGTGGAGGAAGCCCGCGGCGTGCTGCGGCAGAAATATCTTGCCGCCGATGTCGGCATCACTGGCGCCAACTTCCTCGTCGCCGAGACCGGCACCTCGATCATCGTCACCAACGAGGGCAATGGCGACCTGACGCAGACATTGCCCCGCGTCCACATCGTGCTCGCCTCGATCGAGAAGCTGGTGCCGACGCTGGAGGACGCAACCACCATCCTGCGCGTGCTGGCGCGGTCCGCCACGGGGCAGGACTTCTCCAACTACACGACGTTCTCAACGGGCGGCCGCCGGGAGGGCGATCCGGATGGGCCCATCGAATACCATGTCATCCTTCTCGACAATGGCCGCACCAATGTGCTCGGCACCGAGTTCCAGGACATGCTGCGCTGCATCCGCTGCGGCGCGTGTTTGAATCACTGCCCGGTCTACAATGCGGTGGGTGGCCATGCCTATGGCTGGGTCTATCCCGGCCCCATCGGATCGGTGGTCACACCCGCTCTCGTCGGCATCGAGAACGCGCGCCACCTTCCCAATGCATCGACCTTTTGCGGCCGCTGCGAGGAAGTCTGCCCGATGCGCATCCCCATCCCCAAGATGCTGCGCCACTGGCGCGAAAAGGAGTTCGAGCGCCACCTGCAGCCGGCCTCGATGCGCTGGGGCCTTGGCGTCTGGGCCTGGGTAGCAAAGCGCCCGAAGCTCTATCGCAGGGCGACGGCCATCGCCGCGCGCGTGCTGGCCAACCAGGCGCATGGCAAGGGCAGGCTGAAGAAGGTGCCGCTCGCCGCGGGCTGGACCGAAATCCGCGATTTCCCCGCGCCCCAGGGCAAGACCTTCCACCAGCTGTGGAAGGAACGCCGCCGATGAATGCGCGCGAGGCCATTCTGGGCCGCGTGCGCGCCCGAATCCCACGTGGGCCCGAAGGCTCGCGCCGTGAGGCGGTGGAGCGGCGGATCGCCGGGCGTCCCCGCAACCTGATCCCGGAGCGCGGGCAGGGCGGCATCGAACACCGCATCCGCGTTTTCACAGAGATGATGCTGGCCGTCGGCGGCACGGTGGAAATTGTCGACGACGTCAACGAGGTGCCGCATGCGGTCTCGGTCTACCTGCGTGACGGAAACCTGCCCGCCCAGGTGCGGCGTGGGGCCGATCCGGTTCTGGCGAAATTGCCATGGCACCGCGGCGGCACGCTGGAGGTGACGGAAGGCCCGGCCGCCGATGCCGACCGCGCCTCGATTACCCGCGCCTTTGCCGGCATCGCCGAGTCCGGCACCATCGTGCAGATCTCGGGCGCGGACAATCCGACGACGCTCAACTTCCTGCCGGAAGCCCATATCGTGGTGCTCGAATCCGCCGCTCTTTTCGCCAGCTACGAAGAAGCGTGGACGAAGCTGCGTGCGCTCATGGGCGAGGGCAACATGCCGCGCACGGTGAACATGATCTCGGGTCCCTCCCGCACCGCCGACATCGAGCAGACAATCGTCAGGCCCGCCCATGGCCCGAAGAACATGCACGTCATCATCGTCCGCTGACGCGCGTCCCAAGTCATGTTTTGACAGACACCGCAATCGGCGGCATTTTGCGGCCATCGTCATACAAATGGGATGGGACGTCAGATGAAGCTGCTGCGTTATGGTGCGAAGGGCAAGGAGAAGCCGGGACTCTTGGACAGCGAGGGGCGGCTGCGCGACCTCTCCGCGGTGATCCCGGACATCACGGGCGAAACGATCGCCCCGAAGAGCATCGCGCGGCTGAAGAAGATCAAGCCGGAATCGCTCCCTCTCGTGCGTGGCAAGCCGCGCATCGGCGCCTGCATCGCCAACCCGCAGAAGTTCATCGCCATCGGCCTCAACTACTCGGACCACGCCGCCGAGTCCGGCCTACAGGTGCCGAAAGAGCCGGTGGTCTTCACCAAGCAGGTGAGCTGCCTCTCCGGCCCCTTCGACGACGTGACGCTGCCGCCCAAGTCCAGGAAGTCGGACTGGGAGGTGGAACTGGGCGTCATCATCGGCGCCAGGGCAAAGAACATCAGGAAGGCCGATGCGCTGAAGCACGTTGCGGGCTACTGCACCATTAACGATCTCTCGGAGCGCGAATTCCAGACGGAACGCTCCGGCCAGTGGACCAAGGGCAAGTCCTACGACACGTTCGGGCCGGTGGGTCCGTGGCTCGTCACCGCGGATGAGGTGCCAGACCCGCAGAACCTCGCCATGTGGCTCGATCTCAACGGCAAGCGCGTGCAGAACGGCTCGACCTCCACCATGGTCTTCGGCGTCGCGCACATCGTGGCCTATCTGTCGGAGTTCTTCACCCTCATGCCGGGCGACATTATCACCACCGGCACGCCGCCGGGCGTGGGCATGGGCATGAAGCCCCCGCGCTTCCTGAAGCCGGGTGACACCATGCGGCTCGGCATCGAGGGCCTGGGCGAGCAGGCGCAGAAGGTGGTGCGGGACAAATAGGCCCACTCTCAAATTCCGTCATTCAAGCCGGGTTGCCAGAATGAACAAAGAGCTCCGCCCCAGGGCGCGCGCCGCCAAGGGTTTCCGTGACATTTCCGCCAGCGAGATCCGCGGCACCCGCCAGATGCTGGCGACGATCCAGCAGGTCTACGAGTCCTATGGCTTCGAGCCGGTGGAGCAGCCCTTCATCGAGTACACCGACGCGCTGGGCAAGTTCCTGCCCGACCAGGACCGGCCCAATGCCGGCGTCTTCTCCTTCCAGGACGATGACGGGCAATGGCTGAGCCTGCGCTATGACCTGACGGCCCCGCTCGCCCGCTACGTCGCCGAGAACCAGCAGAAGCTTCCCACCCCCTATCGCAGCTACCGCCAGGGCTGGGTCTTCCGCAACGAGAAGCCGGGTCCGGGGCGCTTCCGCCAGTTCATGCAGTTCGACGCCGATACGGTGGGCTCCGCCTCGCCGGTGGCCGATGCCGAGGTCTGCATGATGGCGGCGGACACAATGGAGGCGCTGGGGCTGGAGCGTGGGCAGTATGTGATCAACGTCAACAACCGTAAGGTGATTGATGGCGTGATGCGGAGCATTGGATTGGGCACCAATGAAACAGCCGCGCGAAAACTCACGGTGATGCGTGCTCTTGATAAGTTTGATCGCCTAGGAGAGTTAGGCGTTCGCCAGTTGCTCAGTAGCGGACGAAAGGACGAGAGTGGCGACTTCACTCCCGGCGCAGAATTGAATGAAAATCAGATTGATCCACTAATTGAACTCTTAAAGTTCGGAAGCGCATATGATGCGCTAGAACACGGACACCATCCCAATAGCCCCCGCAAGTTCCCTAATCCGCTTACTCATCCACCTCTGACATGGGATGTGAAAGCTTATGGTCATGCCGAAGAAATGCAGAAGCTCCAAGCTTCAGTTGCATGTGTGAATCCAAGTAACAGAGCTTACCCTTGGAGCTTTGGAATGGACGTTTTGGGAACCATACCTGTAGTGTTTGCGATGAATGATACGCTTGCTGCCGGCGTCCATGAATTGGCCGAGATGCAGGCAATCCTTGATCAAGCTGGTTATGGCCCAGATAGAATTCTTGTGGATCCAAGCATTATCCGCGGCCTCGAATATTACACCGGCCCGGTCTTCGAATGCGAACTCCTCATGGAGACGAAGGACGAGGACGGCCGCACCGTGCGCTTCGGCTCGGTCGGCGGCGGCGGACGCTATGACGATCTGGTGGCGCGCTTCACCGGCCAGCAGGTGCCGGCCACCGGCTTCTCGATCGGCGTATCGCGGCTCTATGCGGCGCTGAAGCTGGTGGGCAAGGCGGAAGAATCATCGACGCTCGCTCCCGTCGTCGTGCTCGTCATGGACAAGCACCGGCAGGGCGATTACTGGCGCATGGTGCAAGAGCTGCGCGCAGGCGGCGTGCGGGCCGAGATGTATGCCGGCGCCGCCGGCATGAAGGCGCAGATGAAATATGCCGACAAGCGGGGTGCCCCTCTGGTCGTCATCCAGGGCGGCGACGAGAAGCTCAAAGGCGAGGTGCAGATCAAGGACCTTCGCCTGGGCGCCGAACTCGCCAGCAACATCGCCTCGCGCGAGGAATATGCCTCCCAGCGCCTGGCGCAATTCTCAGTGCCGGAGGCCGATCTCGTCGTGGCGGTGAAGAAGGCGCTCGCAGAGTAATGGCCGGAAAGTCGAGCGCCGAGCTCTCCTCGCTGGAGCGCCAGAACACCGCCTTGATGGCGGTGTTCGAGCGTGCGGGCTTCGATCACATCGCGCCTGATATCATCCAGCCCGCCGACATCTTCCTCGAGCGCTCCGGCGAGGACATCCGTGCACGGACCTTTGTCTTCACCGATCCCTCCGGCGCCGAGATGTGCCTCAGGCCAGACCTCACCGTTCCGGCCTGCCGCTATCATCTGAGCCATGCGGAAAACCCCGCCGCCGAGCGGCGCTATTGCTACCTTGGCCCCGCCTTCCGCTTCCCCGACGAGCTGCTGAGCCCGCAGGAATTCACACAAGCGGGCCTCGAATGGTTCGGCGCGCCTGAGCCCATCGCGGCGGAAGCGCGCGTCCTCAAGCTTGCCATTTCCGCGCTCGAGGCCGCGGGCCTGTCGCGCTACCGCGTCAGCTTCGGCGATTTGGGGCTGTTTTCCGCATTGCTCGGGGACACCGAGATGCCAGAGCGCTGGCGGCAACGTCTGCGCCACCATTTCTGGCGTCCGCATGCCTTCCGCGAGCTGCTCGACTCGTTCTGCGCGGGCCGTGGCGCGAAGCGCACCTCCGTCTCGCCGATCGTCGACCGCGCCGCCGCGGGCGATGCGCTGGCCGTCGTCGAAGCCGAGATCGAGGCTCGCAAGCTGCCGCTCGTCGGCGGCCGTGACCTGCCCGAAATCGCCGCACGCCTCGCCAACAAGGCCGCCGACCGGCAGGAGACACCGCTGGAGCGTGCGAAGGCCGACACGCTCAATGCCTATCTCGCCATCGCGGGCGAGGCCTCCGCCATCGATGCGCAGTTTGCTGTCATCGCCGGCGGCAGCCGCTTCAAGGGCGCGCGCGACGACTATGCCAAGCGCCTGTTCGAGATGGAGGAGCTGGGTCTCAACCCGCGCCGCTTCCATTTCGCCGCGGGCTTCGGCCGCGAGCTTGAATACTACACGGGCTTCACCTTCCAGATCGAGGCGGATACGCCGCACGGCCCCGTCGCGGTGGCGGGCGGCGGGCGCTATGATAACCTGCTCTCCGACATGGGCTCGCCCATGCGCGTGCCCGCGGTGGGCTGCGCCATTCACACCGATCGCCTGAAGGCGGTGCTGGCATGAGCGTCATCACGCTGGCCATCCCCTCCAAGGGCCGCCTCATGGAGGCGAGTGCGGGGCTGCTTGAGAAGGCCGGCTTCACCATCGACCGGCTGGGCGCCGACCGCGGCTATCGCGGCGTGCTGCGCGGATTGGAGGGCGTCGAGATCGCCTTCCTCCCGGCCTCCGAAATCGCCCAAAACCTGCGTGACGGAAAGGTGGACCTCGGCGTCACCGGCCAGGACCTGCTCAGCGAGAAGATCGCGCCGGATGACAAGGCGGTTCAGCTGCTCGTCCGCCTGGGCTTCGGCCCGGCCGATGTGGTGGTGGCGGTTCCCGAGTGCTGGCTCGATGTCGCCACCATGGCGGATCTGGACGAGATCGCCGGGAGCTTCTACGAGCGCCATGGCCGCCGCCTCCGCGTCGCCACCAAGTACCACAACCTCACCCGCCGCTTCTTCGCGGGAAAGGGCGTGACCGGCTACCGCATCGTCGAAAGCCTCGGCGCCACCGAGGGGGCGCCGGCGGCGGGGATCGCCGAGATTATCGTCGATATCACGACGACGGGTTCCACGCTCGCCGCCAATGCCTTGAAAATCCTCGATGATGGCGTGATCCTCAAGTCCTGCGCTGTGCTGGCCGGCCGCAGCGGGAAAGTGATGGACCGGCGCGCCGTGCGGCTGATCGAGGTTCTTTCCGCCTTCACCTGAATGTGTTGTGGCAAATCCGCGGTTTGGGGTTAGTCTCGGTTAAATAGTTGAACAGGGAGATCGCCGATGAAGTCCCTTCTGACGGTTGCCGCCCTTCTGGTGGGCCTCGCTGCTTCTGCCCAGGCGGAGGAAGTCACGACTGCGCCGCCGCCGCAACCTCAGGCCCAAGCGGCACTTGCCCCCGCCCAGGATGCGCCACCGGCCGATAACCTGCCACAAACGGCGCCCGAGTCAGAGGCGGCCATGTCCGCTCCGCTCGATGCCAATGCTCCACCCCCCGCCCGCGGCGGCGGCTGCGGCCACGCCAAAACCACGGTCGATCTGACGAACTGAATTTCACCCAGGCCGGCCAGTTCCCCAGCCCCTCCCGCACATCCCTGCGGGAGGGTTTTTTGCGTGGACGCCGGCGTCCGGCCTTTAATTTGACCAAGACAGGACTTAACGCCAAAGGTCACACCCAGCGGCAGACGAATCGGGAGACAGGAATGCGGAACTTGAAACTGGCGGCGGCGGCTCTCGTGGCAATGGCGGGGTTGAGCGGCATGGCCCATGCAGGCGCAGCCTGCGGCGATTCGGCTGCGGGCTTCGACGGCTTCATCAAGCAGTTCAGGAAGGAAGCGGCCGCCCGGGGCGTCGATGCCAAGGGCCTCTCGGCGCTCGATGGCGTGCAGTATCAGCCGGGCATCATCAAGAAGGACCGGGCGCAGAGCGTGTTCTCGCTCTCTTTCATCGATTTCCAGAAGCGCATGGTCTCCGCCTACCGCATCAAGGAAGGCGCCAACATTCTGCGCCAGAACAAGCAGCTTTTCGATGCGATTCAGCAGCGCTACGGCGTGCCGGGCGAGGTGCTTATCGCCTTCTGGGCCTTCGAGACCGATTTCGGCAAGAACATGGGCGACTTCGACACCATCTCGTCGCTCGCCACCCTGTCGTGGGACTGCCGCCGGCCTGACAAGTTCCGCGAGCAGCTGATCGGCGCGCTGAAGCTCTACCAGAGCGGCGATCTCGAGCGTGAGGACATGAAGGGCGCCTGGGCTGGCGAGATCGGCCATACCCAGTTCCTGCCCAAGGAATATGTCGAGACCGCCATCGACTTCGATGGCGACGGCCACCGCAACCTGCGCCGCTCGATCCCCGATGCCATGGCCTCAGGTGCTGCCCTTCTCGTCAAGCATGGCTGGAAGGCAAATGAGCCGTGGCTCGAGGAAGTGCGCCTCACCAAGGACCTGCCCTGGGACCAGGCCGACATCGCCATCCAGCTGCCGCGCAGCCAGTGGGCGAAGTGGGGTGTCACCGGTGTTGACCGCAAGCTCAAGGCTGACAAGTTCCCCGCCTCGCTGCTGCTGCCCATGGGCAAGGACGGACCGGCCTTCCTCGCTTACGAGAACTTCACCACGGCCTACCTGAAGTGGAACGAGTCCCTCGTCTACTCGCTCACCGCCGCCTATCTCGCCAACCGCATTGGCGGCGATGGTCCCTTCTATCCCGGCCGCGCGCCGGTTGAGGCGCTGTCCTATGACCAGATCAAAGAGCTCCAGCAGATCCTCGAAGCCAAGGGCTATGACGTCGGCACCGTCGACGGCAAGCTTGGCAAGGCCACGCGCGATGCGGTGAAGCAGGAACAGATCAAGATGGGCTGGCCGGCGGATTCTTATCCCACCGTCCCCTTCCTCGAGAAGCTGCAGAACGGCTGATGGCTATTCCCGCCTGAGCGCCTCGATGGGATCGAGGCGCGCCGCGCGCCGCGCCGGGAAGAAGCCGAAGATCACCCCGATCAGCGCCGACACCGCGAAGGCAAGTGCGATCACCTTAAGATCGGCGTTGAAGGGCACGTCCATAACCGCCGCTCCCGCCGCCGCAAGGCCAAGCCCGATGGCAATCCCCAGCACGCCGCCGAACAGGGCGAGCACCACCGCCTCCACCAGAAACTGCGTCAGCACCTGCCGTTCGAGTGCGCCGATGGCCAGCCTGATGCCGATCTCGCGCGTGCGCTCCGTCACCGAGACGAGCATGATGTTCATGATGCCGATGCCGCCGACCAGCAGGGAGACGGCGGCCACCGCGCCCAGCAGTCCCGTCAGGATCGCCGTCGTTGACGCCATCGTCGCAAGAATCTGGGTCAGATCGCGGATGGTGAAGTCGTCCTCATCGCCCGGCATGATGCGGCGGCGCTCGCGCAGCACGTCCTCGGCATCGCGCTGCACGCGCGGGATGGCGGCGGCCTCCGTCACCGAGATCGAAATGGCGCCGATCCTGGTGTTGCCCGCAATGCGGCGGTGATAGGTGCGCAGCGGCAGCACCACGATCGCGTCCTGGTCGGAGCCGAAGGCCGACTGGCCCTTGGCCGCCATGCGGCCGATCACCTCGCAGGAAAAATTGCCGATGCGCAGCCTTTCGCCGATCGGGTCCTGTCCGGCGAAGAGTTCGCGCGTGATGGTGGCGCCGATGACGCAGACCGAAGCCCCGGCGCGCAATTCGCTGTCGGAAAAGACGCGGCCATCCTCCAGCACCCAGTCCTGCACGGTGAACCAGTCGGTGTTGGTGCCGGTTACCGACGCATCATAGTTCAGCGCGCCGAACACCGCCTTCATCTGCTTCTGCGCGGTGGGCGCAACGCCGCGGATGCCGGAGAGGTCATTCTTCAGCGCCGCCACGTCGCGCTCGTCGAAGGAGCGCGCGTCGGTCGAACCGCCAGGCCCGAAGGTGGTCTGCCCCGGCCTGACGATCAGCATGTTGGAGCCGAGCTTGGCGAGGTTCTCCTGCACCTTGCTGGAGGCGCCATTGCCCAGCGTCACCATGGCGATCACCGCGCCGACGCCGATGACGATGCCGAGCAGGGTGAGCACCGAGCGCAGCACATTGCGCCGGATCGACGACATGGCGAGCTTCACCGTCTCCCAAAGCATCAGGCCGCCGCCCTCTGCTCGTCACTGGCGATGCGGCCATCGACGAAGCGGATGATGCGGTGCGCGAAACCCGCCATGCCGGGCTCATGCGTGACCATCACCACGGTGATGCCGCGCTCTTCGTTGAGCCGCGCGATCAGCTCCATGATCTCGAGGCTGCGCTGGCTGTCGAGGTTGCCGGTGGGCTCGTCGGCGAGCAGCAGCAAGGGATCGGTGACGATGGCCCGCGCAATTGCCACGCGCTGCTGCTGGCCGCCGGAAAGCTCGCCCGGCGTATGGTGCTCGCGGCCCTGAAGGCCAACGCGGTGCAACGCCTCCCGCGCGCGCTCGCGCCGTTCGCGCCGGCCCATGCCGCGGTAGATCAGCGGCAGCTCCACATTCTCGATGGCGGTGGTGCGATTGAGCAGGTTGAAGCCCTGGAACACGAAACCGACGAAATTTCGCCGCAGCAGCGCGCGCTGGTCCTGGCTCAGGTGGTTCACCTCGACCCCGAGCAACGTGAAGCTGCCGCTCGACGGCCGGTCGAGGCAGCCGATGATGTTCATCGCGGTAGACTTGCCGGAGCCCGAGGGGCCCATGATAGCGATGAATTCGCCGCGGTTGATCGTCAGGTCGACGCCCGCCAGGGCGCGCACCAGCCCGCCGCCCTCGCCATAAAAGCGCGTGACGCCGGTGAAGGAGACGAGCGGTGCTTCGCCGCTCACAGTCCGCCCGCCTTGGACGAGATGATCACCTGCTGGCCCGCCGCGATGTCGCCCGACAGGATCTCGGTGTCCTTGCCATCGGAGACCCCGGCATGGACCGTCACCGCCTTCGGCGCGCCATTCTCCAGAACATGCAGCGTGCGCGTGCCGTCTGCTGCGGGCGCCGCGTTCTTCACCGCGGGCGGCATGCGCGGGATGAACAGGTTCATCACGCTGAAACCCTGTGACGGCTTCTCCTTTGGCGGCGAAAAGCGCAGCGCCGCATTCGGCACGGCCAGCGCGTTGGGCACCTCCTGCACCACGATCTGCGCCGTTGCCGTCATGCCGGGGCGCAGCAGCAGCGCGCTGTTGTCCACCGTCAGCACCGCCTTGTAGGTCACCACATTGTCCGTCACCTTGGGCGAAAATTCGATGGTGTCGATCACTGCGGGAAAGCTCTTGCCGGGATAGGCGTCGACGCGGAAGGTTGCCTTCTGGCCCTCCTTCACGGCGCCGATGTCGGCCTCGTCCACATCGGCCTCAAGCTGCATATGCGCGAGGTCCTCGGCGAGGGTGAACAGCACCGGCGCCTGGAAGGAGGAGGCGACCGTCTGCCCCGGCTCCGCATCGCGCTTCAGCACAATGCCATCGACGGGCGACAGGATGCGCGTCTTGGTCAGGTCGGTCTCGGTCATCGCCATGTCGGCCTTGGCCACTTCGATATCGGCCTGCGCGGCGATGACGCCCGCCTCCGCGCGCGACTGCGCGGCGCGCGCCGTGTCGAGGTCCTGGGTGGAGGACACGCCTCGCGCGCTCAGCTTCTCGGCGCGCTGATAGAGCAGCTGCTTCTCGAGCAGTGTTGCCTTGGCATCCGCAAGGCGGGCTTCCGCCGCCGCAAGGGCCGCCTTGCCGCGCGCCCGCTCGGCCTGCAGCCTCTCGGTGTCGAGCTCGGCCAGCACGTCGCCCTTCTTGACCACGCTGTTGGCTTTGACATTCACCGTGCGGATGACGCCGGAACGCTCGCTCGAGACCTCCACCTCCGTGGTGGGCTGGATGTTGCCCGTGGCTTGGACGCGCACCACAATGTCCTTGGTCTCGGCCGGCATCGTCTCATAGCTGATGGTCTTGCCGCCGGACTGGCCATGCATCGCCCACCAGGCGATGGCAGTCACCACGAGCGCAAGCAGCACCAGCCAGATGAGCCTGCGGCGCCAGGTCCGCGCCCGTCCTTTGCGGTCCAGGCCCAGCATCGCCTCGATCTCGGCGGGCCCCGGGGGTGTCTGAATGTTCATCTGGTCCAATTCTTTATCCGGCTTCGCTTGCTAGACGTCAATGACGGCGCAAATCCGGCGTGCCGGATGTTCAAGACGTGCAACGCCTGATATGACCCCGCCATGACCGATATCAAGTTCGAAAACGCCCCCGACGGCACCCCCATCGCCTATCGCCATGACGGAAGGGACGATCTTGGCCGCTGCGGCTTCGTCTGGCTGGGCGGCTACAAGTCAGACATGGAGGGCTCCAAGGCCGGGGCGCTGGCCGCCCTGGCGCGCGAAACCCGCAGGCCCGGCCTGCGTTTCGACTATTCGGGCCACGGCGCCTCGGGCGGGCTGTTCGTTGACGGCACCATCTCGAAATGGCTGGAACAGTCGGTTCACATGGTGCTGACCCATGGCCGGGGGCCGCGCATTCTGGTTGGCTCCTCCATGGGCGGGTGGCTCGCTTTGCTGCTCTACCGCCAGCTGCGGCTCAGGCATCCGGCCGCGGCGCAGAACATCAAGGGGATCGTACTGCTCGCCCCCGCCGCCGATATGACGGAGGACCTGATGTGGGACGAATTCCCCGACGCAGTCCGCAAGGAGCTGAACGACAAGGGCGTGTGGCTCCGCCCCTCCGCCTATGGCGAGCCCTATACCATCACCAGGCGCCTGATCGAGGATGGCCGCAGGCACCTGCTGCTGAACCAGGGGCTCGACGTCGCCTGCCCCGTCTGCATTCTGCAGGGCGACGAGGACACGGACGTACCCGCCACGCATGCCGTGAAGGTTTTCGGCGCGCTCCGCGGCCCGGATGTGACGCTGACGCTGATCAAGGGCGGCGACCACAGGCTGTCGACGCCCGGCAACCTCGCCCTGCTGCGCGACACGGTGCTGCGCCTGGCGGAGCGGTCGGAGGGGATCGGGGCGTGACGTCGCATCTTCTCCCGCTCCTTCAGCGGGAGAGGACATCATAGCCGTGCATTATCCTACCGCCCCATCTCCCGCGCAATTGCGGCGAGCCCCTCGCGATAGGTCGGGTAGCTCAGCTTCACGCCCAGCTCTGTGAGGATCCGCGCATTCGAGACCCGCTTCGAGTCGGCATAGAAGCTCCGCGCCATCGGCGAGAGATCAGCTGCCTCGAACGGCACGTCCGGCGGCGCCGGAAGGCCCAGCAGCTTCGCGCCATATGCCACCACGTCCTGCGGCGGGCAGGCCTCGCCGTCGCACACATTGTAGGCGCGGCCGGGATCAGGATGCGCGATCGAGGCCTCCAGCGTGTTGGCGATGTCGGCCACGTGGATGCGGCTGAAGATCTGGCCAGGCTTGATCACCCGCTTTGCGGTGCCGTCGAGCAGCGACAGGAGCTGGTTGCGGCCCGGACCGTAAATGCCGGCGAGGCGGAAGATCATCACCGGCAGCCCATGCGCGCGCCAGAGGCCGAGCCACTGGTTTTCGGCGAGAAGCCGTTTGTGCCCGCGCTCCGTGTTGGGCGTGAGCGGCGTGTCCTCGGTGACGAGCCCGCCGCCATGATCTCCATAGACGCCGGTGGTGGAGAGATAGGCAACCCACTGGAACTGCGCGGCGCGGCTTGCGAAGTCGTTGGCATGCTGGCGCAGCACCGGGTCGCCGTCGTCCCCGGGCGGCGCTGAATCGACCATATGCGTGACCCCGTCGAAGGCAGCTTCCGGCAGCGGCTGCGATCCATCGAACACGAAGCCGCGATATCCTTTGCAGCGGATTGCCCCGGCGCCCGCCTCGCTGCGGCTGGTTGCCGAGATCGTCCAGCCCTTCTGCGCCAGCCGTTCCGCTAGGGCCGTGGCCGAGAAGCCGAGGCCGAAAAACAGAATGTGGTTCATGCCGGCTCCCATTCTCGGCGGACTTCAGCGTCCGTCTCTTCCTGAATGCGCTCATTACGCAAGTGTGCGAAGTCCGGTTCGGCCATCAGGCGTGACAGCGCCCACACCGCCATGGCCCGCACAATGGGAGCCGGGTCATCGAGCAGCGCCTTCACCCGCGGCACAAGGCTCGCATCGCCGCTGTTGCCCGCCGCGATCAGCACATTGCGGATGAAGCGGCCGCGCCCCGGGCGCTTCACCGGCGAGCCGGAGAACAGCGCGCGGAATGCCGCATCGTCGAGCTTCAGCAACGCGCCCAGGCGCGGCGCCTTCAGGTCCTCGCGCGCCATCAGCTTCGCCTCGCGAGAGGCTTGCGCAAACTTGTTCCACGGGCAGACGGCAAGGCAATCGTCGCAGCCATAGATGCGGTTGCCCATGGCGGCGCGGAATTCGCGGCCGATGTGCCCCGCATGCTCGATGGTGAGATAGGAGATGCAACGCCTGGCATCGAGCTGGTAGGGCGCGGGAAAAGCCTGTGTGGGGCAGATGTCGAGGCAGGCGCGGCACGAGCCGCAGTGATCCACCTCCGCTGCATCGGCCGCGATCTCGGCGGCCGTCAGGATGGCGCCGATGAAGAACCACGAGCCGAGCCCGCGCGAGACGAGATTGGTGTGCTTGCCTTGCCAGCCGAGCCCTGCCTTCTGGGCCAGCGGCTTTTCCATCAGGGGCGCCGTATCGACGAACACCTTCACCTCGGCCCCCGTGCGCCTCGCAAGCCACTGCGCGATGCGCTTCAGCTTGCCCTTCACGAGGTCATGATAGTCGCGGTTCAGCGCATAGACGGAGATGACGCCCGAGCCCTTGTCCGTCAGCCTTTCCAGCGGATCGAGGTCCTGCCCATAGTTCTGCGCGAAGACGAGCGCCGTCTTCGCCCCGGGCCACATGGCTTGCGGGCTGGCGCGGCGGGCTTCCGTCTCCGCCATCCATGCCATCCCGCCGTGCCGGTCCTGCGCGATGAAATCGCGCAGGCGCCCTGCTTGTTCCGCATCGTGCGCGAGCGCCACCACGCGCACCGCGCTGAAGCCCTCTTTCGAGGCCTTCTCGCCGATCTCCTGGCGGAGGCTGGCCACCTCAGAAATCGAGGTCCGCGTAATGCGGCCCCGGCGCCATGCCGCGAATGGTGTCGGCCAGCAGCGGACGGAAGGAGGGGCGGGACTTCACGCGCTGATACCAGCCCTTGGCAACAGGATAATCCGCCCACGGAATATCGCCGAAGTAGTCGGCCGCCGAGATGTGCCCCGCTGCCGCCAGGTCGGCGATCGAGAGTTCGTCCCCCGCCAGCCAGACGCGGTGGTCTACGAGGTGCGAGATATAGTCGAGGTGGCCGCGCAGCCTGCTCATCGCCTGGCGCACGCGCGCAGTGTCCGGCCCGCCGCCGCCGCGCTCGCGGCCGAGGAAGCGGCGGATCACCTTCTCGGTCAGCAACGGTTCGGAAACCTCGGCATAGAATTTCACGTCGAACCAGCCCGCGAGCCGCCTCACTTCGGCGCGCTCGAAGGCATCGCCCGGGATGAGCGAGAGGCGCGCCGCCTTGGTTTCCTCAAGGTATTCGGTGATCGCCTCGATGCCGGAGAGCGCGGTCTCCGCGTCCTCGAGATAAACCGGCAGCGTGCCTGCGGGGTTGAGCTCGAAGATCTCCGGCATCGGCTCCCAGGGCTCTTCGTCGATCAGCTCCACCGGCACGCCATATTCCGCCAGGGCAAGGCGCAACCTGCGGCTGAACGGATCGAGTGTGAAGTGAATGAGTGACGGCATGTTAGGAAGAACTTAACCCTGTTATCGGCAACTGGTGCGGCATTCGCGGAAGAAAAGCCGCAATTGCCCGGAATGTTGCGCGCGTATAAATCGTCCGCGCTCCCCGCGGCAAGAAAATCCGATCCGGCCTGACCGCCCCAAGCCCAGAGTTGCCATCCATGCTCATCCTCCAGATCGTCGTGCTGGCGCTCATCCAGGGCATCGCCGAGTTCCTGCCGATCTCGTCCTCGGGCCATCTGCTGCTGGTGCCTGTGCTCACCGGCTGGCCGGACCAGGGTGTCCTCACCGACGTCATGGTGCACATGGGGTCCTTTCTTGCGGTCATCGTTTACTTCTGGAAAGACTGCGCGAACCTTTTGATGGGCCTCGTGGACATGGCGCGCGGCCGCAACAACGCCTGGGGCCGGCTTGCCCTGCTGCTCATTCTCGGCACCATTCCGGCGGTGGTGACCGGCGTCATCCTCGACAAGCTGGGCTTCATGGACCTGGTGCGCCAGATGCCCATCGTGGTGGCGTGGAACGCCATCATCTTCGGCATCCTGCTCTATGTTTGCGACCGTTTCGGCATGAACGTGCGGCGCATGGCGGACATGACCTGGGCGCCGGCGCTCATCATCGGCATCGCTCAGGCCCTGGCCCTGGTGCCGGGCGTCAGCCGCTCCGGCATCACCATGACGGCGGCGCGCGCGCTCGGCTTCGAGCGGCCCGAATCGGCGCGCTTTGCCTTCCTGCTGGGCATTCCGGCCATTGCCGGCGCGGGCGTGCTGAAACTCGGCGAGGCGGTGCACGGCGCCGCCGCCATCTCCGTCCCGATGATCCTGACGGCGGTCCTCACCTTTTTCGTGGCGCTCGGCACCATCACGGTGCTGATGAAGCTCATCCGCCACATGAGCTTCCTGCCCTTCGCCATCTATCGCGTGGCGCTGGGCGTCATCCTGCTCGCGGTGATTTATTCGGGGATTCCGTTGGGCGCGGTGAACTGACCGGCCTTGCGGTAGCGGTAGAGATAGCCCGGAACGATTCCCTCGATCCCCTGCGGCGTGATGCCCAGGCCCTCCAGCGTCCTCTGCTCGCGGAGCGCCTCCCCGCTCACCACATTGTCGTGGCGCAGCATTTCCACCTGGTCCGTCGTCAGCATCGGGTTCGGCAGCAGGCCCATGACGGCCGCCTGCACCTTGGCCATCCCCCAGGGCAGTGGCAGCAGCAGGCGCTTGCGGCCGATGGTATCGAGCGTGAACTGCATGAGTTGCTTGAAGCTGAACTGCTCCGGCCCGCCCAGCTCATAGGTCTTGCCATCGGCCTCGCCCGCATCGACGAGGCGGGCCACCGCCTCGCCCACGTCGCCGGCGAACACCGGCTGGAACTTCGTTTCGCCGCCGCCGATCAGCGGCAGAAAGGGCGAGAAGCGCGCCATATCGGCGAAGCGGTTGAAGAAGCCGTCCTCCGGCCCGAACACGATCGAGGGCCGGAGCACAATGGCGCCGGGGAAATTGGCGCGCGCCAATCTCTCGCCCTCGGCCTTGCTGCGGGCATAGGCGGCGCTGGACGCAGCATCGGCCCCGATCGCCGACATCTGGATGAACACCCGGGCGCCGGCCGCCTTGGCGGCCTTGGCCGAGGCTTCCGCCCCGGACACATGCACGGCATCGAAGCTCTGGGCGCCTGAGGAATAGAGAACGCCCGTCAGGTTGATCACCGCATAGGCGCCCCTGCAGGCGGCGTCGAGCGAGGCGGGAAAGCGCACATTGGCCTGCACCGCCATGATCTGTCCGGTGTTGCCCAGGGGCTGCAGGTGGCCTGCAAGGTCGGGCCTTCGGCAAGCCACCCGGATGCGGTAGCCGCGCCGCGCCAGCGCCCGGACGATGTGCCGCCCCACGAAGCCTGATCCGCCGATGATGGTGATGAGTCTGCCGGATGGCTGAACGAGCATGGAAGCTCCCCTGATTTTCGGTGGTGCGGCTGTCTTTAGCGCCGCGCTCCCAAGGATGCAAAGGCGAAGAAGGGTCCTGCGCAGGACCGCGGTTGACAGCCACGCCGGGCGTCTCTAAGAGACGGCTCGCCTGCCCAGATGGCGGAATTGGTAGACGCACTAGTTTCAGGTACTAGCGCTGCAAGGCGTGGAGGTTCGAGTCCTCTTCTGGGCACCATATTTGACAGTCGAGTTACGGCGGGATCCCTGCGATGGCCATCAAGCTTTACAAGGGCGACCTGCCTCCGGGCCTCGATTTCGGAAGCTCCGTCGCCGTCGATACCGAAACGTTGGGCCTCGTGCCCCGGCGCGACAAGCTCTGCCTCGTTCAGCTCTCCGCTGGCGACGGCAACGCCCACCTCGTGCAGCTCGAACGGTCGAGCTACGACGCGCCGAACCTCAAGGCGCTGTTCGCCAACCCTGCCGTCACCAAGATCTTCCATTACGCCCGCTTCGACGTGGCGGTGATTAAACATTATCTCGGCGTCGACGCGAGCCCGCTCTACTGCACCAAGATCGCCTCCAGGCTCACCCGCACCTACACCGACCGGCATGGGCTGAAGGACCTGGTCAAGGAGCTTCTCGGCATCGAGCTCAACAAGCAGCAGCAGAGCTCGGACTGGGGCGCGCACATGCTGTCGGATTCGCAGAAGCAATATGCCGCGCAGGATGTGCTCTACCTGCATGAGCTGAAGTCCCGCCTCGATCAGATGCTGAGCCGCGAGGGGCGCGAGGCGGTGGCCGGGGCCTGCTTCGGTTTCATCCCCACGCGTGCCGCGCTCGATCTCTCGGGCTGGACCGAGGAAGATGTCTTCGCCCACTAGAGCCGCCCGCAGGGCTGTCCGGCCGGCCGCCGTCTCCCGCCTGTTGAGCTGGCTGGCGGCGGCCATCGGCATCGGTTTCGTCATCGCCTTCCTGGCCCAGGCCGGGCTGTTCCAGGCGTTGCTCCCGAAGCAGGCGGAGCCGCCGCCGCCGGGCTTCGAGCCGGACCGCATCACGGCCGCCATTTCCACCGTCAACGGCATCGACGACGAGAAGCAGCCCTACAAGGTCACGGCGAAGCGCGGCTGGCAGGACGGCAAGACGCCAAATCTCGTCCATCTCGAGGAGCCGGTGGGCCTGTTCCGGCGGGCCAGCGGCGCCAAATACACCATCACCGGCTCGGCGGGGCTTTATGACACCAAGGTCAGGTCGCTCAATCTCGACGGCAACGTGGTGCTGGAGCAGGAGGGCCGCTTCAAGGCCCGCATGGACAAGGCCGAAATCGCGGTGAAGCAGAAGAAGCTCACCGCCAGCACCGCGGTCAGCGCCGAGTTCGCCTCCGGCACGGTCGATGCGAACGGCATGCAAATAACCGATGACGGTGCCCGGATTCTGTTCTTGAATGGCGTCAGGGCGCGCTTCACGGCGCCCAAGGGCAAGGGAGACACCGATCCATGACGTTGAGGTTCGCCGCCAGCGCTGCGGCACTGTTCTTGCTGGCCGCCACGCCGGCCCTCGCCCAGGAGGCGACGGACGCCACGGCCGGCGCCAAGGCAGGCGACAAGGGCAATGACACCGCCCCGGTCGATATCGTGTCGAACGAGATGGAGATTCTCGACAAGGAGAAGAAGGCCATCTTTCGCGGCGCGGTCGATGCCACCAAGGGCACCACCAACCTCAAGTCGGACGAACTCACCGTCACCTACGCCGACGTGAAGCAGCCCGATGGCGCCACGAAGACCGACGCCACCGACCTCGACGCCAAGGGCAGCGTCATCATCACCACGCCCAAGGAGAAGATCACGGGCGACTGGGCGAAATACGATCCCCAGTCCGAGAAGCTCACCGTCGGCGGCAAGGTGAAGCTGGTGCAGGGCACCACGGTTCTCGAGGGCAATGAACTCCGCGCCGATCTCAAGACCGGCCGCACCCAGATGACTGGCGGCCGCGTCAAGGGCAGTTTCCTGCCGAAGTCCAGCAACGGCGGCAAGGGGGCCGGCGCCCCGCAATGATCATTTTCATCCAAAATTAAACCTATTGGTGGACACTCCCGTGGCGCGTGACGAAGACGCAGTGGCAGGCAGGCTGGCAAAGGCAACAGCGCCCCGGCGGGCACAGCTTCCGCAGACGGGCGGCAGAGCCGCAGCCTCCCTGGAGCGCCCGGGCCTCGTGGTGGAGGGACTGAGAAAGTCCTACAAGCGGCGGCCCGTGGTGCGGGATGTCTCTCTGTCCGTCAGGCGCGGTGAAGCTGTGGGACTTCTGGGACCCAATGGCGCCGGCAAGACCACGGTGTTCTACATGATCACCGGGCTCATTGCCGCCGACAGCGGCCGGATCAGCCTTGACGGCGCCGATATCGCGCATCTGCCCATGTACCGCCGGGCGCGGCTGGGCATCGGATATCTGGCGCAGGAAAGCTCGATCTTCCGCGGCCTCACGGTGGAGGAAAATATTCTCGCGGTGCTGGAGCTGACCGAGGGCTCCAAGCAGAAGCGCGAAAGTAAGTTGCGCGAGTTGCTCGATGAGTTCTCCATCGCCGAGATCCGGAATTCACCGGCTGTTGCGCTTTCTGGCGGCGAGCGCCGCCGCGTGGAAATCGCCCGCGCCCTTGCCGCCGACCCAGAGTTCATGCTTCTTGACGAGCCCTTCGCCGGAATTGATCCGATTGCGATCGGTGATATTCGCCGCCTGGTGCGACAGCTCACCTCTCGGGGAATCGGGGTGCTTGTTACGGATCACAACGTCCGCGAAACCCTTGAGCTCATCGACACCGCTCTCATCATCCATGAGGGTCAGGTCCTGACCGAGGGCTCGCCACAGGAGATCGTCTCCCACCCGGACGTCCGGCGCTATTACCTTGGCGCCGATTTCACCCTCTAAGGGGGCGCCCCCGGCATGGCGCTGAACCAGCGGCTCGACCTCCGCCAGGGCCAGTCCCTGGTGATGACCCCGCAGCTGCAGCAGGCCATCAAGCTGCTGCAAATGTCCAATCTCGAGCTGCAGGCCTTCGTCGACCAGGAGCTGGAGCGGAACCCGCTCCTGGAGCGTGACGAACGCGCCGAGGTCCAGAAATCCCCCGAACCCGCCGAGGCCCAGACCGACATGGTCACGGCGCTGGCTTCCAACAGCGCTGCCGAGGAGCGGCTGAGGACGCTCGATACCGAGCTGGAGAATGTCTATACCCACGAATCCCGCGCCGATGCGGCGAACCGCGGCCAGGCGGCCCCGCCGCCCGATTCCGGCTGGTCGTCGCTCAGGCCCCAGGGCGCGCTCTCGCTCGATGCGGAAGGTCTCGACTTCGGCGCCACGCTGACGCGCCAGCCGACGCTCGCCGAGCACCTCACCGGCCAGATGCACCTGCTGCTCGCCGGCGCGGCCGAGCAGCTCATCGGCCAGCACCTGATCGGCAGCCTCAACGAGGCCGGCTACCTCGCCGCCGATGTTCCTTCCATGGCCGAAACGCTGGGCGCCTCCACTGCCCATGTCGAGGCGGTGCTGGCCAAGCTCCAGTCCTGCGATCCGCCCGGCGTCTTCGCGCGCGACCTGAGGGAATGCCTCACCCTGCAGCTCAAGGAACGTGACCGCTTCGACCCCGCCATGGCCATCCTCGTCGGCCATCTCGACCTGGTGGCGAAGCGCGACTATGCGGCATTGAAGATCCTCTGCCGCGTCAATCTCGAAGATTTGAAGGACATGGTGGCCGAGCTGCGCGCGCTCGACCCCAAGCCCGGCCATGCCTTCGGGGCGGAGCCGGTGCAGCCGGTGATCCCCGACGTCATCGTGCGCCCCTCGCCCGAAGGCGCATGGATCGTCGAACTCAACACCGAAACGCTGCCGCGCGTGCTCATCAACCACCAGTACCTCGCCCGCGTCTCCGCCAACGCCCAAAGGAGCGAGGACAAGGTCTACCTCTCCGAGTGCCAGGCCAATGCCACCTGGCTGGTGAAAAGCCTCGACCAGCGCGCCAGAACCATCCTCAAGGTGGCGCGCGAGATCGTCCGCCAGCAGGACGCCTTCCTGCTCCTCGGCGTCCAGCATCTCCGCCCCCTCAACCTGCGCACCGTGGCCGATGCGATCGAGATGCATGAATCGACCGTCAGCCGCGTCACCTCCAATAAATACATGGCCACACCCCGCGGCATCTTCGAGTTAAAGTATTTTTTCACCACCGCCATCGCTTCCTCCGATTCGAACGGCGATGCCCACTCGGCGGAGGCCGTCCGCCACCGCATCAGGGAGTTGATCGCGGAGGAGGGGCAGAACGTGCTCTCGGATGACACGATCGTCGATAAATTGAAGGCTTCGGGCATCGACATCGCCCGCCGCACGGTTGCCAAGTACCGGGAAAGCCTTGGGATTCCATCTTCCGTCCGGCGCCGCCGCGAGGCCCGGGTACAAGGCCCCCAATAGGGTTTGACGGGGCCTCCGCCCTCGACTAGGTTCCGCCCGCTTCGCAACAAGACCCCAGGGGAGGGGGCCTCGCACGCAGTTCGCGCGAAGCGGAACACAACTGCGTTTCGGATTCGCCGGACAGTTGACGTGTCAGCCAAACGCGCCCATGTGTAGCACAGGGCGAAGCAGGGATATTTGCGACGGCCATGCAGATCAAAACCACCGGAAAGAACCTCGATGTGGGCGATGCCTTGCGCGAGCACATCGAAACCCGCCTCGGCAACCTCCAGCAGAAGTATTTCGACGGCGCCGTTCACGCCAATGTGACCTTGGAGAAGCAGCGGGCTTTCTTCCTCACCGACATTGCGCTTCACCTCGCCACGGGCTTGGTGCTGCAGGCCGAGGGCAAAGGGGCCGAGGCGCACCCCAGCTTCGATGAGGCGGCCGCACATCTCGAAAAGCAACTCCGCCGCTACAAGCAGCGCCTCAAGGACCACCACCGCAAGCGCCGCGAGCCGGTGCGCCAGTTCGAAGCCCAGAGCTATGTCATCGAGCCCGCCTCGGACGAGCATGATGCGCAGGGCGAGCACCCCGCGGTCGTCGCCGAAACCGGGCTGAAGCTGCCGGAACTCTCGGTGGGCGAGGCGGTCATGCAGCTCGACATTTCCACCCAGCCGTTCCTGCTGTTCCGCAACGGCGGCCATGGCGGGCTCAATCTCGTCTACCGGCGTCCTGACGGTAACATCGGCTGGGTCGATCCCAAGCCGGCGGCCTGACACGCGACCTTCACGGGGACCTGACCCGACATGATGACCCTCGATTCCCTGATCGACAGGCAGTCCGTTCTGGCGAGCCTCAAGGCCCCGAACAAGAAGCAGCTGCTGCAGGAGCTGTCCCAGGCGCTCGCCGCCCAGGTGGCGGTCGACCACCGGGTGATCTTCGAAACGCTCCTGAAGCGCGAGAAGCTGGGCTCCACCGGCATCGGCCAGGGCATCGCCATCCCGCACGGCAAATTGCCCTCGATCAGCCGCGTCTATGGCCTGTTCGCCCGGCTTGCCCAGCCGGTGGACTTCGAGTCGGTCGACGGCCAGCCGGTCGACCTCGTCTTCGTGCTCTTGGCGCCGGAGGATGCCGGCGCCGACCACCTCAAGGCGCTCGCCAAGATCTCCCGCGTGCTGCGCGACCCCGCCGTGGTCGCCAAGCTGCGCGGCACGGATGACCCGCAAGGCCTCTACGCCATCCTCACTGAACCCGCCGCCAACCCCAAGTCCGCCTCGGCGGCCTGAGAGTCTGTCCGGCACCTCCGATCAGCATCCGCAACAAGCCCTCCCTCTACGAGCTCGTCATCCCGGCGAAAGTGTAGCGTCCCAGATGGTTGGGTTGACGGTCTGATGGAGTCCCACCACCCCCTCCTCGCCGCAAGAGGGTCCCCCGGCTCGCACCTCGGCCTTGGGGCCAGGGGGGAGGGGTCATCCGGGATAGACTTTGGCGCGCCGTCCCGGGAAATCTTTCACAATGTCAATCAGCAGCAGGCACGTTGCAGGACATATAGAACATAACCGGAACAAAGTCAAGAGAAAAATTCCTGATGCAGGATAAAAAATGGCCCCGGTCTTTCGCCGGGGCCCCCGCATTCAGCCGTAAACCGCGCCCTCAGTGCACGCTCATTGCCATCAGCTCGTGTTCGAAGGCGCTGCCCAGGGCCGCTTCCCGCGAGCCGGAAATCGACACCGGGGTGCCGTCGGCATTGTAGAGGCAGAACAGCTTCGACTTAGGCGAAACGCTGGTCTGCGAGCCCAGCAGCCGCTGGGCTTCATTGACCGCGATTTCACGGATGTATCCGAGGTCGCCGTCGCCCAGCAAAGCCAAGTCCTGGGGCGTCAGATCGACGGATTTCTTCAAGTCGGTTTTCTTCAGGTCCATGACATCACCCTCCAATCTGGATACGGCGGACCACCCGCCGCGGTTCGGGCCGTTCGAGGTGAAGTTCGAGCAGGCCGTTCTCCAGCCTGGCTCCGGTCACCTCCATCCCGTCCGCCAGCACGAAAGCCCGCTGGAACTGGCGGGCCGCAATGCCGCGGTGCAGATAGGCCTTGCCGTCCTCCTCCTTCTGGCGGCCGCGGATCACCAGCTGGTTCTCCTCGACCGTCACGTCCAGCTCGTCGCGCGCAAAGCCCGCGACGGCGAGCGTGATGCGCAGCCGCTCGGCCTCGCCCTCCGCCTTTGGGAGCCTCTCGATATTGTAGGGTGGGTAGCCGTCCCCGCCGGTCTTGGTGGCCCGGTCGAGCATCCGCTCAAGCTCGTCGAAGCCGAGCAGCAGGGGGGACGAAAAAACAGACAGACTTTTCATTTCGGTTTGCCCTCGTGAAGCAGCACTCCGCTGGAACCCGGACGCGGCATTCTCAGCGGCCACCGTCATATGAGAAGCCCGCTCCCGGCTTTCAAGCCGCCCGCTTGACCGGGGGGCGGGGCGGGTGATTTGATCGGCCCACCAAGATTGCAATCGCGCCCTCAGGCAGGTTGTGATTAGATCGCGGCAAGACCACAACAGGGAGACGACAATGCTCAGACGTTCGTTCATGGCCGCCGCCGCGGCCCTCGCCCTCACCGCAGGTGCTGCGCTGGCGGATGAGTCCAAACCGGCCATCGTGTTCGACATCGGCGGCAAGTTCGACAAGTCGTTCAACGAAAGCATGTTCAACGGCGCGGAGAAGTTCAAGGCCGAAACCGGCATCGCCTATGGCGAGTTCGAGATCGCCAACGAAGCCCAGCGCGAGCAGGCCATCCGCAACTTTGCCGACCAGGGCTATTCGCCCATCATCGCGGCGGGCTTCGCCCAGGCCGCGGCGGTCGAGAAGGTCGCCAAGGAGTATCCGGACCTCAAGTTCGCCATCGTCGACATGGTTGTGGACCTGCCCAATGTGCAATCCATCGTGTTCAAGGAAAACGAGGGCTCCTATCTCGCCGGCCTCCTGGCTGGCATGGCGTCCAAGTCCGGCAAGGTCGGCTTCGTCGGCGGCATGGACATTCCGCTGATCCGCAAGTTCGGCTGCGGCTATGCTCAAGGGGTCAAGGCCGCCAAGCCCGACGCCGTGATCTTCCAGAACATGACGGGTGACACCGGCGCGGCCTGGAACGACCCGGTCAAGGGCGGCGAAATCACCAAGGGCCAGATGGCTCAGGGGGCTGACGTGATCTATGCCGCCGCCGGCGCCACGGGCCTCGGCGTGCTGCAGGCTGCGGCTGACGGCGGCGCTCTCTCCATCGGCGTCGACGCCAACCAGAACTACCTCCACCCCGGCAAGGTCCTCACCTCCATGCTGAAGCGCGTGGACGTCGCCGTCTACAACGTGATGAAGGGCGGCAACGCCGGCTTCAAGCCGGGCGTCCAGGCGCTGGGCCTCGCCGAGGACGGCGTGGGCGTCGCCATGGACGACAACAACAAGCCGCTGATCACGCCGGAGATGATGGCCGCCGTGGACAAGGCCAAGGCCGGCATCATCGCCGGCGCCATCAAGGTCCACGATTACACGGCCGACAACACCTGCCCCGTGCAGTAAGTGCGCGCGAGCCGCTTGCCCACCGGGCAGGCGGCTCATTTCTGCCTGCTGAAACGGGAACGGCATGACTCCCGCCATCGAACTCATCCGGATCGACAAGCGCTTCGGCTCCGTCCATGCCAACAAGGACGTGTCGCTGGCGATCGCGCCCGGCTCCATCCACGGCATCATCGGCGAGAACGGCGCAGGCAAATCGACCCTCATGTCGATCCTCTTTGGATTCTATCATGCCGACTCTGGCGAAATCCGCGTCAAGGGCAAGCCCGTCAGGATCAAGTCTCCATCGGATGCCATCGCGCTCGGCATCGGCATGGTCCACCAGCACTTCATGCTGGTGGAACCCTTCACTGTCCTGGAGAACGTGGTAATCGGCGCCGAGGGCGGAACGCTGATCGGCCCGGCCCTCTCGAGGGCCCGCGCTGAACTCACCCGCCTCGCCAAGGACTATGAGCTCGAGGTCGACCCCGACGCCATCGTCGGCGAACTCCCCGTCGGCCTGCAGCAGCGTGTCGAAATCCTCAAAGCGCTCTTCAAGGGCGCCGAGACCCTGATCCTCGACGAGCCGACCGGCGTGCTGACGCCGGACGAGGCCGACCACCTGTTCCGCATCCTCCGTACACTGAAGGACCAGGGCAAGACCGTCATCCTCATCACCCACAAGCTGCGCGAGATCATGGCCATCACCGACCGCGTTTCGGTCATGCGCCGCGGCGAGCTGGTCGCCACGCGCGAGACGAAGGCTACAACGGTTGAGGAACTCGCCGAGTTGATGGTCGGCCGCCACGTGCTGCTGCGCGTCGAGAAGGGCCCCTCCAAGCCGGGCGAGACCGTGCTCGAGGTGAAGAACCTCACCTGGAAGGACCGAAAGGGCATCCCGCGGGTCGACAATGTATCCTTCACCCTGCGCAAGGGCGAGATCCTCGGCATTGCCGGCGTCTCCGGCAATGGCCAGTCCGAATTGCTCGACGTGATCGCCGGGATTGCACGCCCCGCGTCGGGTCAGGTGATCTTCGAGGGCAAGGACATCGGCATATTGGGCGACCCGCGCCACGTGCGCGCCGAGGGGCTCGCCCATGTGCCGGAGGACCGCCAGCACCGCGGCCTCATCGGCAGCTTCGATGCCGCCGAGAGCGCCATCCTCGGCTGGCATCATCTCGACTCTCTCGGCAAGGGTTACCGCCTCGACCGCGACAAGGTCATCGCGCGGGCGAAGGTCGAGATGGAAGAGTTCGACGTCCGCCCGCCGGACCCGCTGCTCAAGTCCTCCAAATTCTCCGGCGGCAACCAGCAGAAGCTGATCATCGCGCGCGAGATCAAGTCCAACCCGGACCTGCTTATCGTCGGCCAGCCGACGCGCGGGGTGGACATCGGCGCCATCGAATACATCCACAAGCGCATCATCCAATTGCGCGATGAAGGAAAAGCCGTGCTTCTCGTCTCCGTCGAACTTGATGAAATCCGCTCGCTGTCGGACCGCATCCTCGTCATGTTCGCGGGCCGCGTCATGGGCGAGCGCGGGCCGGGCGCGGACGAGCGCGAGCTCGGCCTCCTCATGGCCGGCGTTTCGAAGGATGCCGCGTGATGATGCAGGCGCGCGGCGAGCTTCCAAACTGGGTCGACGCCGGCCTCATCCCGCTCATCAACCTCGCCGTGGCGCTTATCGCCTCCGGCCTCGTGGTGCTCGTCATCGGCGAGAATCCCTTCGAGGCAATGTGGATTATGATCCAGGGTTCGCTGGGCTCGCTCAAAGGCTGGGGCTACATGCTCTACTATGCCACCAACTTCGTCTTCACAGGCCTCGCGGTGGCCGTGGCCTTCCATGCCGGCCTCTTCAACATCGGGGGCGAAGGCCAGGCCTACATGGCGGGCGTGGGCGCGGCGGCCGTGGGCCTCGGGCTCGATTTTCTGCCATGGCCCATTCTGCTGCCGCTCGCCATCCTCGCTGCCATGGCCATGGGCGCCTTCTGGGCCTGGATCCCCGGCGTGCTCCAGGCCAAGCGCGGCAGCCACATCGTGATCACCACGATCATGTTCAACTTCATCGCCGCGAGCCTGGTCGGCTACCTGATCAATTACTGGTTCCGCCCGGTGGGAAAGATGGCGGTGGAGAGCCGCGAGATCACCGGCGCCTATATTCTCAGTGCCCGCGAAGTGGCGCGCGAATTCTTCGGCGTCAGGATCGCGTCCTCGCCCTTGAACTTCTCCGTCTTCCTCGCCCTCATCGCTGCCTGGGCCGTGTGGTACCTCCTCTGGCGCACCAAGCTCGGCTATGAAATCCGGGCCCTTGGCGCCAACCCAGCCGCCGCCGTCTATGCCGGCATCAGGCCGGACCGCATCATCATCATCGCCATGACCATCTCGGGCGGCCTCGCAGGGCTCATGGCGGTGAACGAAATCCTGGGCGTGCAGCACCGCCTGCTGCTCGGTTATGTGGGCGGCGCGGGCTTCGTCGGCATCGCCGTGGCGCTGATGGGCCGGTCGCACCCGATCGGCATCCTGCTCGCCGCCATGCTCTTCGGGCTGCTCTACCAGGGCGGTTCCGAACTCTCCTTCGCCAGGCCCGAAATCAACCGCGACATGGTGGTGGTGATTCAGGGCCTCGTGATCCTCTTCATGGGCGCCCTCGAATATGCCTTCCGGCCGGCGCTTTCCGCACTGTTCTATTCCGTGGGCAGGGAGGGCAATCAATGAACCTCTATATCGAGCTCCTCGCCTCGACCATCCGCATGAGCGTGCCCTTGATCCTCGCCTGCATCGCGGGCCTGTGGTCGGAACGCGCCGGCATCGTCGACATCGGGCTCGAAGGCAAGATGCTGATCGCCGCCTTCATCGCGGCCTCGGCCTCCGCCGTCCTCGGCTCGGCCTGGATCGGGCTCTTCTGCGCCATCCTCGCCTCGCTCTCCTTCGCGCTGGTCCATGGCTATGCCGCGATCAACCAGCGCGGCAACCAGGTGGTTTCGGGTGTTGCCATCAACATGCTCGCTGCGGGTCTCGCCGTGGTGCTGGGCAACGAATGGTTCAGGGAAGGCGGGCGCACCCCGGCGCTTCCGCCCGAGGGCCGCTTCCTGCCCTTGCACTTCCCGGCGCTCGATGAATTGCCCGTCATCGGGCCGCTGGTCCGCGTCTTCCTCGAGCATTCCGTGCTTGCCTATGCGGCCTTCGCGCTCGTGCCGCTCACCGCCTGGGCGCTGGCCCGCACCCGCTTCGGCCTCAGGCTCCGCGCGGTGGGCGAGAACCCGCATGCGGTGGACACGGCCGGCATCTCGGTTGCCGCACTCCGCTATCGCGCGGTCATCATCGCGGGCGTGCTCTGCGGCGTGGCCGGCGCCTATATCTCCACCTCGCTGTCGTCCAGCTTCGTGCGCGACATGACGGCGGGCGGGGGCTTCATGGCGCTCGCGGCCCTCATCTTCGCCAACTGGCGCGCCTGGCCCGCACTCGGCGCCTGCCTGCTCTTCGGCTTCCTGCAGGCGGTGGGAAATTTCGCACAAGGCGCCTCCATTGGCGGCTTCCAGATCCCGGTGCAGTTCATCAATATGCTGCCTTACGTGCTGACCGTGGTGCTGCTTGCCGGCTTCATCGGCAAGTCGGCGCCGCCCAAGGCCTCCGGCATTCCCTATGTGAAGGACCGCTGACATGCGTGACCTGATCGAGGAGGCGAAAGCCGCCCGCCTGCGCGCCCATGCGCCCTATTCGAAATTTCTCGTCGGCGCGGCGATGCGCGACGAGTATGGCCACGTGCATGGCGGCTGCAACATCGAGAACGCATCCTACCCGCAGGGCTGGTGCGCGGAGCCTTCCGCCATCTCCGCCCTCATCATGGCGGGTGGCCGCAAGATCACCGAGATCGCGGTGATGGGAAATGGCACGACGCTGTGCACCCCTTGCGGCGGCTGCCGCCAGAAGATCAGGGAGTTCGCCGCCCCCGGCGTGAAGATTCACTGCTGCACGGAGTCGGGCGAGCTGATCCGGACCTTCACGCTGGCGGAACTGCTGCCCTTTTCCTTCGGCCCGGAGAACCTCGCATGAACGCGCTCGCCGGGAAACTGCAAGGCCGCACGCCGAAGACCGCCATCATCCTCGGCTCCAGCCTTGGCGCACTGGCGGAGGCTGTGCAGGAACCGCTCGTCATTCCGTATACGGATCTTCCTGGCTTCCCCGTGCCGAGAATCTCCGGCCATGCCGGCAAGCTCTTCGCCGGCATGCTGGGCAGCAGGGAAGTTGCGGTGCTCGCCGGCCGCGCGCATCCTTACGAGTCCGGAAATGCCGCCGTCATGCGCCCTGCGATCGAGATGCTGAAGGGCGTGGGCATTGAGACGCTGATCCTCACCAATGCCGCCGGAAGCCTGAACCCGGAGATGCGCCCCGGCTCCATCATGCTGATCGCCGACCATATCAACTGTTCCGGCATGAACCCGCTCACCGGCCAGCATGGCGACGAGAACTTCGTGCCGATGACCGATGCCTATGACCCCGCGCTGAGGAAGCGCTTTCATGCCGCGGCCAAGGCAGAGGGGATCGCGCTGCATGAGGGTGTCTATTGCTGGTACTCCGGCCCCTCCTTCGAGACGCCCGCCGAAATTCGCATGTTCCAGCTCATCGGCGGCTCGGCCGTCGGCATGTCGACGGCGCCCGAGACCATCCTCGCCCGCCGCTTCGGTCTCAAGGTCGCTGGCCTGTCCGTCATCACCAACCTCGCAGCCGGCATCGAAGGCGCTTCGCCCAGCCACGGGGAAACGAAGCGTGAGGGCGCCAAGGCGGCGGAGAACGTGAAGGCGCTCGTCACCCGCTTCCTGCGGGACGCCTGAGGTGCTGCCGCAGGAGCTGATCCGCCGGAAGCGCGACGGCGCCTCGCTGAAGCGCGGCGAGGTGAAGGACTTCATCGAGGGGCTGACCTCCGGCGCCGTGTCCGAAGGCCAGGTCGCGGCCTTCGCCATGGCGGTGTTCTTCCGCGGCATGAGCCGGGAAGAGGCGGTGGGCCTGACGCTGGCCATGCGCGACTCCGGCGCCGTGCTGCGGTGGGACCTGCCGGGTCCGGTGGTCGACAAGCATTCCTCCGGCGGCATTGGCGACAATCTCTCACTCATGCTCGCCCCCATGCTGGCGGCCTGCGGCTGCTTCGTGCCGATGATTTCAGGGAGAGGCCTCGGCCACACCGGCGGCACGCTAGACAAGCTCGACTCGATCCCCGGCTATGCCACCCAGCCTGGCCTCGATCTCTTCCGCAGGGCGACGCGCGAGGCGGGCTGCGCCATCATCGGCCAGACCGCCGATCTCGCCCCCGCCGACAAGCGCCTCTACGGCATCCGCGATGTGACGGCGACCGTCGAGTCGGTGCCGCTCATCACTGCCTCCATCCTGTCGAAGAAGCTCGCTGCCGGGCTGGGCCACCTCGTGCTGGACGTGAAGATGGGCTCCGGCGCCTTCATGACGCGCATGGCCGATGCGGAGGAACTGGCCGAAAGCCTCGTCGACGTCGCCAATGGCGCAGGGCTTCCCGCCGCGGCGCTGATCACCGACATGAGCGAGCCGCTCGCCCCTTGCGCCGGCAACGCCCTTGAAGTGGCGCATGCCGCCGACTTCCTGCTGGGCCGCCGCAACGATCCGCGCGTGCTGGACATTACCCTGGCGCTCGGCGCCGAACTGCTGCTGAGCGCGGGCATCGAACAGGAGGAGAGGGCAGCCCGCGCGCGGCTCGCCTCCGCGCTCGCCTCCGGCAAGGCCGCCGAGCATTTCGACCGCATGGTGCAGGCGCTGGGCGGCCCGAAAGATTTTCTCAGCGCCCCTGCGAAGCATCTTGCCGCAGCCCCCATCATCCGGCCGGTCCGTGCCGGGTGGGAGGGCTTCGTCTCATCCATCCACACCCGCGAGTTGGGCCTCGCCGTCATCGAACTCGGCGGCGGGCGGCGCGTGGCCTCCGACACGATCGACCATCGCGCCGGCCTGTCCGAACTGCTCGGCAAGGGTGCCCGCGTGGAGCCCTCGCAACCCCTATGCCTCGTCCACGCCGCGGATGAAGAGGCTTTCAACCGGGCTGCAGACATCATAAAATCCGCTTATGTGATTGGCGAGCGCGCCGGGGAGCAGGCAACGATCCTGGCGCGCATCACCGGCTGAAGCGGAGTTCCGATGGCGCGCGCCTTCCTGTTGATCCTCGATTCCTTCGGCATCGGCGGCGCGCCGGATGCTGCGAGCTTCGGCGACGAGGGGTCGAACACGCTCGGCCACATCTGCGATCGCATGGCGCTCCACGTGCCGCACATGGCGTCCCTTGGGCTCGGTCGCGCCGCTGCGCTGTCAACCGGACGCGATCCGCTCTCCCCCGTGCCGCTCATTGGCCAATATGGCGTGGCACGTGAAGTCTCGCGCGGCAAGGACACGATCACCGGCCACTGGGAAATCGCCGGCGTGCCGCTGGCCTTCGACTGGGGTTATTTCCCGCACAGCGTCCCGGCCTTCCCGCAGGACCTGATCGACGCCATCGTTACGCGCTGCAAGCTGCCGGGTCTGCTCGCCCTGTGCCACGCATCTGGAACCCAGGTGATCGAGGATTTCGGCGAAGAGCACATCCGGACGGCCAAGCCCATCGCCTATACCAGCGCTGACAGCGTGCTGCAGATCGCGGCCCATGAGGAGCATTTCGGGCTCGAGCGCCTCTATGAGGTCTGCCGCGTGGCGCGCGAGCTCACCTATCCGATGAACATCGGCCGCATCATCGCCAGGCCCTTCCTCGGCGAGAAGCGCGGAGAATTTCACCGCACCGGCCACCGCAAGGATTTCGCCGTCACGCCGCCTGCGCCGACGCTGCTCAAGGCGCTGAGCGATGCGGGGCGTGACGTTATCTCGGTGGGCAAGATCGGCGACATCTATGCCCATGTGGGAACGGGGCGCGAGATCAAGGTGGCGGGCAATCCGGCTTTTCTCGAAACGACCCTTGCCAACATGGATGGCCTAGGCGAGGGCGGTTTGCTCATGACCAATTTCGTCGACTTCGACACCGAATTCGGCCACCGCCGCGATCCCATCGGCTATGGCAAGCTGCTCGAGGCCTTCGATGCGGAGCTTCCGCGCATCATGGTGAAACTGCGCGAGGCTGACCTGCTCATCCTCACCGCCGACCACGGTAATGATCCGACGTGGCAAGGCACCGACCACACGCGCGAGCAGATCCCGGTGATGAGCTACATGCCCGGCATCGCGCCCGGCAGCTTCGGCCTGCGGAAGAGCTTCGCCGACATCGGCCAGACCATCGCACGGCACTTGAGGTTAGACCCGCTCGGCGCGGGCACGGCCTGGGACGTGTCTAATCCTGCCGCTTGAGCACGGCCTGCAGCACGTGGCGCACACCGATCGAACCGAGGAATTTGTCGTTCTCGTCGAAGATCGCCACCGGCGCCACATCGGTGTTGTGGATCGCCAGCATCACCACTTTCAGCGTCGTACCAGGCCTGGCCCAGAACACCGGGCGGTGCCCGGGGCCGACCGGCGTCTCGACATGATCGCATGATACCCAGCTGGCGGGCTGTCCGTCACGTTCGGCCGCCGTCACCTTGCCGTCCGCACCCAGCTTGAAGCGCGTGGTCTTGCGCGTGTCGAGCCAAACCCAGCCGTCTTCGCCGCGCTCCAGTTCGGGGAGCGCGCGCATCACGTTCCACGCGGTCAGCACCGAGAGCGGGTTTACGTTCGCGATGAAGTCGCGCACATAGTCGTTGGCCGGCTTCAGCACGATGTCTTCCGGCGTGCCGGACTGCACGATGCGGCCGCCTTCCATGATGGTGATGCGGTTGCCGATCTTGAGCGCTTCCTCGAGGTCGTGGCTGACGAAGAGGATGGTCTTCTTGATTTGGCTTTGCAGCTGCAGGAGTTCGTCCTGCAGCTTGGTGCGGATCAGGGGATCGAGGGCCGAGAAGGGCTCGTCCATCAGCAGGATCGGCGCTTCGGTGGCAAAGGCGCGGGCGAGGCCGACGCGCTGCTGCATGCCGCCCGAAAGCTCGTGGACATATTTGCCGGCCCATTGCGTGAGGCCGACGAGTTCAAGCTGCTTGTCGACCTTGGCATTGCGCTCAGGCACAGGCATGCCGGCGAGTTCGAGGCCGAAACCGGCATTCTCGCGCACCGTGCGCCAGGGGAGCAGGGCGAACTGCTGGAACACCATGGCGACCTGTTTCTGGCGGATGTGGCGCAGCGTGGCCTCATCGCAGGAGGCGACATCGACCATGCGGCCGCCGTCCTTCACCAGCACCTCGCCGCCCGTCACCTTGTTGAGGCCGTTGACGGCGCGCAAGAGCGTCGACTTGCCGGAGCCCGAAAGCCCCATCAGCACGCTGATCTCGCCCTCGTTCACCGTGAGGTTCGCTTGCGTGGCGCCCAGCACCGCGCCGGTGCGCTTGAGGATTTCGGAGCGGTCGACGCCGGCATGCGCCAGTTTCAGCGCTTCCTCGGTCTTGTCGCCGAAGATGATGTCGACGTTCTTGAATTCGATGGCGGCGCTCATTTCCTGGCCCCCGCCTTCACCGCCAGCATGCGGTCGAGGATGATGGCCAGCACCACGATTGCCAAGCCCGCCTCGATGCCCAGCGGAATGTTGCGGTTGGACAGTGCCTTGAACACCGGGTTGCCGAGCGAGGGCGCGCCGATCAGTGTCGCGAAGACCACCATGGAGAGCGAGAGCATGATGCATTGCGTGAGCCCCGCCATGATCGAGGGCATGGCGGCGGGCAGTTCCACCTTCCAGAGGAGTTGCCGCTTGGTGGCGCCGAAGGCCTCGCCCGCCTCGATCATCGGCTTGGGGATCGAGGTGATGCCGAGATAGGTCATGCGCACCGGGGCCGGCATGGCGAAGATGATGGTAACGATGAGGGCGGGTGCGGCGCCAAGGCCGAAGAGGATGAGGATGGGGATGAGGTAGACGAAGGTCGGCATGGTCTGCATCAGGTCAAGCACCGGCTGGGTGACCTGCCAGACCCGCCGCCTATGCGCCGCCCAGATGCCGAGCGGCACGCCGATCGCCATCGACAGCGCGGTGGCCCCGACGACGAGCACCAGGGTCTGCACCGTTTCCTTCCACAGGCCCTGATTGATGATGAACACGAGGCCGATGAACACGCCCAGCGCCAGCTTCCATGAGCGCTGCAGCCAGTAGGCAAAGGCGGCGATCAGCACGGCGAGCAGCACCGGCGGAATGGCGAGCAACCCGTCGGTCGTCGTGTCCACCGCGAAGTTGAGCGCCACCTTGAGCGCGTCGAACAGCCACTGGAAATAGGTGACGATGAAGTCGATGAGGCTCTTGCCCCACGGGCCGACCGGCAGTTTCCATGACCGGATGAAACTGGTGACCGGATCCATCTGCCCCTCCCCCGTGAGTGACGCCGCCGGCTTATCTTGCCGCGGTCCGTCTGTCATGCATTGGACGAGAAAAGCGAAGAAGCCCGGGAGGTGTCTCCCGGGCTTCTGAACTTGTTTAGCCTTTCAGCGCGGCCGCGACCGCGGCGGCCGCATCGCCGCCGTCGAGCGTCGTCACGCCCGCGAGCCAGGGCTTCACCACGTCGGGGTTGGCCTTGAGCCAGGCCTTGGCCGTTTCCTTCGGGTCCGCGCCATCCTTCAGCACCGGGGCCATCATGGCGCCTTCCATGGCAAGGTCGAACTTCAGGTTCTTCAGCAGCTGGCCGGCATTCGGGCACTCGGTGGTGTAGCCCGCCCGCGCGATGGTATAGACCGTGGCGGCGCCGAAGCCGGAGTCGCCCATGCCGTCGAGATAGGCGATCTTCATCTCGCCCATGACGGGGTGCGGCGTCCAGCCAAGGAAGATGATCCACTGATTGTCCTTCATGGCCTTCTCGGCCTCGGTCAGCATGCCGGCCTCGGAGCTCTCGACCAGCTGGAAGCCGGCGAGGTTGTTCTTCGGGTCGTCGATCATGGTCTGGATGATGCGGTTGCCGTCATTGCCGGCCTCGATCCCGTAAATCTTGGCCCCGAACTTGTCTTTGTTGGCGCCGAGATCTGCGAGCGACTTCACGCCGGCATCCGCCACATATTGCGGCACGACAAGGCCATAGCCCGCGCCCTCAAGATTGGCGCCCAGCTGCTCGATCGACTTGTCGTCGAGATAGGCCTTGATGTCGGCGGTCATGGAGGGCATCCAGTTGCCGAGGAACACGTCGATGTCCTTGTTCTTCAGCGAGGCCATGGTGACCGGCACCGAGAGGGTCGAAACCTGCGGCTCATAGCCCAGCGCCTCGAGGACCACCGAGGCGGCGCCGGTGGTGACCTGAATGTCGGTCCAGCCCACATCGGCGAACCTCACCGCCTTGCAGCTCGCCGGGTCCGCGGCGAAGGCCGAGGAGGCGAGCGCCACGCCCATGACAGCCGCCGCCGCCACACTCTTGATGAATGTCTTCATGATTAGCTCCCTGTTCGCCCGGTCTTTGTCTGTGGTCCAAAGCTTGGAGCTGAGGATAATTCAGCTCTTGCACATTCGGCAAGTTTTCATTGGACAGCCGACCAATAAAAAACGACACTTTCCGTAGCGGAGGGGGACATGCCGAAGCTCGGAATGGCGCCGATCCGGCGTAAGCAGCTGGTGGAAGCGGCAATTGCCGCCATTCACGCGCACGGCTTCGCCAATGCCACCGTGGCGCGGATTGCCGCCCAGGCCGGGATTTCCGCCGGCATGGTGCACCATTATTTCAAGGACAAGGACGAGCTGCTCTTCGCCACCATGCGCCACCTGCTGGCGGAGCTTCGGGCGGATGCCGTGGCCCGCCTGTCGCGCACCGCAGACCCGCGCCAGCGCATCCGGGCGATCATCGATGCCTGTTTCGGCGATGCCCAGTTCGACGAGCAGGTGTTCAGCGCCTGGCTGGCGCTCTATGGCAATGCCCGCCAGTCGCCGCGGCTTGCGAACATCCTCTCGCTCTATCACCGCCGTCTCAGGAGCAGCCTGCTTCATGACCTGCGCCGCATCGTCGGCGAGGCCGATGCGCTGCGGCTTGCCGAAGGCATCGCGGCGATGATCGATGGGCTGTGGCTGCGATATGCCTTGACGGGAAAGCCCGACAACCCGGAGACGCCGCGGGCGCTGACGCGCGATTATCTCGCCGCGTTTCTCGCGCGTACTTCCAACATCGATCCTGCCGGACTAAAGATGCTTGCCTGAACAGGGAAGGGCTGACACATGAAACCCGTGAAGTGGGGCATCATCTCGACGGCGAATATCGGCGTGGCCAAGGTCATTCCGGGCATGCTGAAATCGAAGGACATCGAGATTGCCGCGATCTCGTCGCGCAACAAGAAGACCGCACAGGACTGGGCCGGGAAACTGGGAATCCCCAAGGCCTATGGCTCCTATGAGGAGATGCTGGCCGACCCCGAGATCGAGGCCGTCTACAACCCGCTGCCAAACCATCTGCACGTGCCGCTGACGCTGGCCGCGGCGAAGGCCGGAAAGCACGTGCTGTGCGAGAAGCCCATCGCCATCACCGCCAAGGAGGCAACCCAGCTCCGCAAGATCAAGAACGTCTTCGTGGCCGAAGCCTTCATGGTGCGCCACGCCACGCAGTGGCTCGCCGCGCGCGAGCTGGTGAAGAAGAAGAAGATCGGTGACGTGCGGGCGATCCAGGTTCTCTTCTCCTATTTCAACCGCGACCCCAAGAACGTGCGCAACAAGGCCGGCATCGGTGGTGGCGGCCTCCTGGACATCGGCTGTTATCCCATCACCGTGTCGCGCTTCATCTTCGATGGCGAACCGACCCGCGTGACCGGCGCCTTTGACCGCGACCCCAAGTTCAGGACCGACCGCATCGCCGGCGGCCTCGCGGACTTCGGGCAGGGCCGGCACCTGTCGTTCACCGTCTCGACCCAGCTTGCGCCCTACCAGCGCGTGAACATCATGGGCACCAAGGGACGGATCGAGATCGAGATCCCGTTCAACGCGCCCCCCGACAAGCCCAACCGCTATTTCGTGCAGGGCATGGAGATGAACGAAGGGGTGTGGACGGAACTTCCCGTTTCCGACCAGTATCAGCTGCAGGCGGAGGCCTTCGGCCGCGTCATCCGAAAGAAGCAGAAGCCCTTCTGGGGGGTGGAGGACGCCATCCAGAACATGAAGATCCTCGATGCCTTCTTCCGCTCCGAAAAATCCGGAAAGTGGGAAAAACCCTGACACACCAGAGTCGCCGGGAGGCCATTGACGGCGGGGCCCCACTTCCCTATAAGCCCGCCATCCCGATGGGCCGGGAAGGCGGGCCGTCTGCCAATGGGCATGGCGGCCGTTGCTCCTTGCTTTCGCAAGGCCGGTCAAATGTATTTCTAAAGCAGGACCACAGCCACATGGCCAATACGAAATCGGCGAAGAAGGCCACCCGCGCCGCCGCCCGCCGCACCGAAGTGAACAAGAACCGCGTCAGCCGCATCCGCACCTACGTGCGCAAGGTCGAGGAGGCGATCGCCTCCGGCAACCAGGCGGAAGCTGCCGCGGCTCTCCAGGCTGCCCAGCCGGAGCTGATGCGCGGCGCCCAGAAGGGTGTGCTGCACAAGAACGCCGCCTCGCGCAAGGTGTCACGCCTCGCCGCCCGCGTGAAGGCCATCAAGGCCTGAGATTTCCACCTGCCGCAGGGGCAACACCTCGTTCCGCCGGACGCCGGACAGTTCTGTCCGGCGTTTTTCGTTTTGCGCGCGGCGCTTTAGGCTTTTCCACAGCCGCCACATTTGTCCGGATACGGAACGTCTCGCGCAGAATTAACGGCGCTATTTCAATCTCTTATGTGCCAGCCCCGGGATCGGCGCGGCAACGCGGCGACGGTGCGGGCAAGCAGCGGCAATATTCCCGTCCGGTTGCTTGCGCCTCGCAGTGGACGCATCGCACCGGAAGTATCTACAAAAATGAAAGAGTCTCAGGGTCTTAGGTTTGGCTCTCCGGACACGGCCGCGGCCCGAATCCCGTCAAGCCCGTTCCGTGTACGGAGCGTTTTCCGAATCAGGTTGCCTGGGCGAGCGGCGCCTTTGTAAGTTCTGTTTTGCAGGCAGGCCGGATGGCCAGTCGCCTGCAACACAATTGCAGAACCAGGGACTGTCGCGCTCAACGGTTCTGCCAAGCGGTCAGTGTTGGTGTTTTCCGGACGCCGTTCGTCTGGGAGCGTGCTTTTTTGTGTGCGGCGAAGGATTGTTGCGCATGGCAAGGCTGAATGGCCAGACTGGCTCAATGTAATGCTACGGCAGGGGCATATGGTGATCACTTCGAACAGTTCGGCCTTTATCCCGGCGAGCGCCAGCGCCTGAGCGTGGTGCATTGCCGGGGTTGAATGACGGTTGGGTCCCGGGCCCAGCCGCAATGATGATGCGCGCCGCAGAATGCGCGCGAAGGGATGCGGAAGAAGATGACTGTCGTGACGGACGTGAAGACGAGGTGGGACCGTGTTGCGCAAAGGCTTCGGGTTGAACTTGGTGAAGATCTTTTTACCTCGTGGTTTGCGCGCATGGAGCTTGAAGAGTTCGAGCAGGGCCGTTTGATCGTTTCCGTTCCCACCCGCTTCCTCAAGTCATGGATCGAGACCCATTATGTCTCGAAGCTGCACAAGATCGGCGAGGCCGAGCTCGGCCGCTTCGACTCGATCCATGTGCGCGTGCGCATGCGCGGCGGCGTGCCGCAGAGACCCGCCGCCGATGAGCAGGCCCACCATGCGCCGCAGGCCGCGGCCGTGCCGCAGCCCTCGGCGATCGCACAGGCCCAGGCCGTGGCCGCCGCCGAACGGGGCCCGCATCTCGACCCCAGCCAGACCTTCGACACTTTCGTGGTCGGCTCGTCGAACCAGTTGGCTCATGCCGCGATGTGCCGCGTGGCCGATGCCGCGCCCGGCGCCGCCGTCAGCTTCAATCCGCTGTTCGTGCATGCGGGTTCGGGCCTCGGCAAGACGCATCTTCTCTCCGCCGTGGCGCACCGCGTGAAGGAGAAGCGGCCCGACCGCCGCGTGATGTTTCTCACGGCCGAGCGCTTCATGATCAATTTCGTGATGGCGCTCCGCCAGCGCGACACCCTGGCCTTCAAGGACCAGTTCGCTGCGGTCGACGTGCTGCTCATCGACGACTTTCAGTTCCTCCAAGGCAAGACCATGCAGCAGGAGTTCTGCAACGCCTTTAACGGACTCGTGGACTCGCGCCGCCAGGTGATCGTGGCCGCCGACGTGCCGCCCGCCCAGCTCGACTCGATCGACCAGCGCATGCGCTCGCGCCTGATGGGCGGCCTCGTGGTCGATATCGAGATGCCGGATATCGAAACCCGCCGCCGCATCCTGCAGAGCCGCTATGAGACGATGCAGAAGCGCGACCCTTCGGTCATCATTCCCGGCGAGGTGCTGGAATTCATCGCCAACCGGGTGACCGGCACCGGCCGCGAGCTTGAAGGAGCGATGAACCGCATCACCGCCTACCAGCAGTTCAACAATGCGGCGGTGACGCTTGACCTAGCGTCGCTCGTCCTGCGCGACATGCAGGCGAGCCCCGATGGCACGCGCATCAAGATCGACGATATCCTGAAAATCGTCGGCCGCCACTTCAACGTCGGCCGCACCGATCTCCTCTCGCCCCGCCGGGCGCGCAGCGTGGTGGTGCCGCGCCAGATCGGCATGTATCTGGCCAAGAAGATGACGGCCCGGTCGCTGCCCGAAATCGGCCGCCGCTTTGGCGGGCGCGACCATTCGACCGTGCTGCACGCGGTGCGCAAGATCGAGGACCAGATCAAGACGGACGACGGGCTCGCCCGCGAGGTCGCCCTGCTGGTCCGGCTTGTCGAACAGGGCTGAAAAACCCCTGATAACCCTTGAATTGGCGCAGTTTCCGCGCCAAAGCTTGTGGTCCGGCGAAACGCCGGAAACAACAGGACGAGGGATTACCGGCTCATGCGTGTCACGATCGAAAGGTCAGCTTTCCTCAGGGCGCTCACCCATGTGCAGAGCGTCGTCGAGCGGCGGAACACCATACCGATCCTTTCCAATGTGCTCCTTCAGGCCGGTGACGGTCATCTGAAACTGACGGCGACCGACCTCGACATCGAGATTGTCGAAAGCGTGCCCGCCGAGGTCGCCAGATCCGGAGCCGCCACCGTGCCGGCGCACATGCTCTATGACATCGTGCGCAAACTGCCCGATGGCGCCCAGCTCGAGCTCGAGCAGGCGGGTGACGGCCAACGCGTCGCGATCTTTGCCGGCCGCTCGCGCTTTGCGCTGCAGGCGCTGCCGCATGAGGACTTTCCGGATCTCGCGGCGGGCGACTTTCCGCACAACTTCGCCATCTCCGCCGCCGACCTCAGGGGCCTGATCGAAAAGACGCGCTTTGCGATCTCGACGGAGGAGACGCGCTATTACCTGAACGGAATCTATTTCCACGACGTGGCTGCAGGCAGCCTGCTGCGCGCCGTGGCGACCGACGGCCACCGCCTCGCCCAGGCGCAGATTGCCAGGCCCGACGGCGCCAAGGGCATGCCAGGCGTCATCGTGCCAAGGAAGACGGTGCTGGAAGTGGTGAAGCTGTTCGATGGCATCGATGGCGCTGTCGAAGTCTCGCTTTCCGCCGCCAAGATCCGCTTCGCGGCGGGCGACCTGGTGTTGACCTCGAAGCTTATCGACGGCACCTTCCCCGATTATGAGCGCGTCATCCCGCGCAACAATGACAAGAAGCTGGAGCTCGACACCAAGGCCTTCGCCGCGGCGGTGGACCGCGTCTCGACCATCTCGCAGGAGAAGGGGCGCGCGGTGAAGCTGGCGATCGGCGGCAACAAGGTGTTGCTGACGGTGAACAACCCGGATTCGGGTTCGGCCGAGGAAGAGGTGGCCTGTTCCTATGACGCCGACCCGATCGATATCGGCTTCAACTCGCGCTACCTGCTCGATGTGGCGGGCCAGATGAAGTCCGACGGCCTGGAGCTGCAGCTCGCTGATGCAGGCTCCCCCACCATTGTGCGCGACCCCACCGACGGGCAGGCGCTCTATGTGCTCATGCCCATGCGGGTGTAAGCCTCGTATGTGACCCAGCCCCCGATTCTCGCCGTCCGCCGGCTGACGCTGACGGAGTTCCGTAATTATCGCTCGCTGCGCCTCGAGACTGGGGCCCGGCTGCTGGCGCTTGTGGGCGCCAACGGGGCGGGGAAGACGAACATCCTCGAAGCCATCTCGCTGCTGAGCCCGGGCCGGGGCCTGCGCGGCGTCACGCTTGACGAACTGGCCCGGCAGGGCGGCTCCGGTTCCTGGGCCATCGCGGCTGAGATCGAGGCGGAGCACGGACCCGTTTCGCTGGGCACCGCCTGGAACGGGAAGGCCGGGAGTGGCGACAGCGGCGGCCGGCAGGTGGTGATCGACGGCGAGGCGCGGAAGGGCTCCGGCGCGCTGGGGGACTACATGCGCTTCCTGTGGCTCACTCCGGCGCAGGACCGGCTCTTCGCGGGGCCGGCGTCCGACCGCAGGCGCTTCCTCGACCGCATGGTGACGGCCTCCGACCCGGAGCACGGGGCGCGCATCGCCGTGTTCGAGAAGGTGATGCGCGAGCGCAACCTGCTGCTGGAAGAGACGCGGCCCGATCCTGGCTGGCTCTCCAGTCTCGAGGCCCATATGGCCGAGGCTGCAGTGGCGATTTCGGCCGCCAGGCTGGTTGGATTGGAGGCGCTCCAGACCCATATAGGGGAAGGCCGGGACACCAGTTCCTTCCCGTGGGCGGAGGTGGCCGTTCAGGGCGAGATCGAGGCCCTTGTGGCCCAGAAACCAGCCGTGCAAGTCGAGGACGAATATCGTAGGATTTTACGCGATTCGCGAAGCCCCGACCGGGCGGCGGGACGCACGCTCAGAGGCCCTCACCGGAGCGATCTGGAGGTGGTTCACGGACCGAAGCGGAAGGCGGCGGCGCTATGCTCGACGGGCGAGCAGAAGGCGCTGCTGATCGGCCTCGTGCTGGCCCAGGCGCGGGCGGTGCAGGCCGGCGCCGGCGTGCCGCCGGTGCTGTTGCTCGACGAGGTGGCGGCCCACCTCGACCGGGCGCGGCGGAAAAGTTTGCTGGAGGCGCTGGCGGCCCTGGGGTCACAGAGCTGGATGACGGGAACAGACGCCCAGCTGTTCGAAGCGATTGGTGAGGCGGGTGCGATCTTCCACGTGGAGGACGGGCACGTCTCGAAGGCGGTGGAAGACTGATGTCAGACGTTGAGAACGCCGGAAACGGCAATGGCGCCTATGACGCGGAGTCGATCAAGGTCCTAAAGGGCCTTGACGCCGTGCGGAAGCGCCCCGGCATGTACATCGGCGACACCGATGACGGCTCGGGCCTCCACCACATGGTCTATGAGGTCGTCGACAACGCGATCGACGAGGCTCTTGCCGGCCACGCGACGCGCGTGACGGTCACGCTCAATGCCGATGGCTCCTGCACGGTCACCGACAATGGCCGCGGCATTCCCACCGACATCCACAAAGGCGAGGGCGTTTCCGCCGCCGAGGTCATCATGACCCAGCTGCATGCTGGCGGTAAGTTCGACCAGAATTCCTACAAGGTGTCGGGCGGCCTGCATGGCGTCGGCGTCTCCGTCGTCAACGCGCTGTCGGTGAAGCTGAAGCTCACTATCTTCCGCGACGGCAAGGAGCATTTCATGAGCTTCACCCACGGCGAGCCCGATGCGCCGCTCCAGGTGGTGGCCGATGCGCCGGACAAGCGCGGAACGGAGGTGACCTTCCTGCCCTCTTCCGAAACCTTCACCAAGACCGAGTTCGATTTCGCGACGCTCGAACACCGCCTGCGCGAGCTCGCCTTCCTGAACTCCGGCGTGCGCATCGTCCTGACCGACAGGCGCGGCGTGGAGGACAAGGCGGTGGAGCTGTTCTACGAGGGCGGCATCGGGGCCTTCGTGCGCTATCTCGACCGCACCAAGCAGGCGGTTCTCGCCGAACCCATCATGATCCATGGCGAGCGCGACGGCATCACGGTCGACTGTGCGCTGTGGTGGAACGACAGCTATCACGAGAACGTGCTGTGCTTCACCAACAACATTCCGCAGCGCGACGGCGGAACGCATCTGGCCGGCTTCCGCGGCGCGCTGACGCGGGTCGTTAACAATTACGCCAATGACAGCGGCATCGCCAAGAAGGAGAAAGTGCAGCTGACGGGCGACGACGCGCGCGAGGCGCTGACCTGCGTGCTCTCCGTCAAGGTGCCGGATCCCAAGTTCTCGTCGCAAACCAAGGACAAGCTCGTCTCCTCCGAGGTCCGCCCGGTGGTCGAGAACCTGGTCAACGAGCAGCTGGGCGCCTGGTTCGAGGAACACCCCCACGAAGCCCGCGCCATCGTCTCCAAGGTGGCCGAGGCTGCGGCCGCGCGCGAGGCCGCCCGCAAGGCGCGCGAGTTGACACGGCGGAAAGGAGCGCTCGACATCTCGTCGCTTCCCGGCAAGCTCGCCGACTGCCAGGAGCGCGACCCCGCCAAGTCCGAACTCTTCATCGTCGAGGGCGACTCGGCCGGCGGTTCCGCCAAGCAGGCGCGCCACCGCGAGAACCAGGCGGTGCTGCCCTTGCGCGGCAAGATCCTCAACGTCGAGCGCGCGCGCTTCGACAAGATGCTGGGCTCGGCGGAAATCGGCACGCTGATCACGGCCCTGGGCACCGGCATCGGCCGCGAGGAATTCAACGCCGACAAGCTGCGCTACCACAAGATCATCATCATGACGGACGCCGATGTCGACGGCGCCCATATCCGCACGCTGCTTCTCACCTTCTTCTACCGGCAGATGCCGGAGGTGATCGAGCGCGGCCATCTCTTCATCGCCCAGCCGCCGCTCTACAAGGTGAAACGCGGCTCCTCCGAGCAGTACCTCAAGGACTCGAAGGCACTCGAGGATTATCTGATCGGCACCGGCCTTGAGAACGCCACGCTGGTGCTGTCCGGCGGAACGGAGCGGGCGGGCCAGGACCTGCGCGCCATCGTCGAGGAGGCGCTTTCGGTGCGCACCGCGCTCGATGCCCTGCACGCGCGTTACCCGCGCCCGCTGATCGAGCAGGCGGCGATTGCCGGCGTGCTGAACCCGGACGTGCTGTCGAGCAGCGAACGCGCGGCGGAAGCCGCGGCCTACATCGCGCACCGCCTCGACGTGATTGCCGACGAGACGGAGCGCGGCTGGGCGGGCGAACCCACGGGCGACGGCGGCCTGAGCTTCACCCGCGAGGTGCGCGGCGTGAAGGAGGCCTGGACGCTGGACGGCAAGCTGATCGGCTCGGCGGATGCGCTGCGCCTCGACAGGAAGTCCGCGCATCTGCAGGAAATCTACGAAAAACCCGCAAGGCTTCGCCGCAAGGACGGCGAGACCGCGATCTATGGTCCCACGTCGCTCCTTGATGCCGTCTTCGCCTTCGGCCGCAAGGGCATCACCATGCAGCGCTACAAGGGCTTGGGTGAAATGAACCCGGAGCAGTTGTGGGAAACCACGCTGGATCCGAATGTCCGCACGCTGCTGCGCGTCAAGGTCTCCGAACTCGACGAGGCGGACGACATCTTCACCAAGCTGATGGGTGACGTGGTGGAGCCGCGCCGCGACTTCATCCGCGAAAACGCGCTGAGCGTGGCGAACCTCGACGTCTGACCCTGCCTTTAACGCGTCGTTTAGACCTGCTGGGTTAGTGTCACTCCGTGCGGAATGCGGTCTATCACGGCCCGCCGGCATGATGCCACCCACGAATACCGCCGCAACTCCGGCCATCAGGACGCTGTGCAAGGCTCGCGCAGGGTTGCCGCGGCAATGTTTCCAACCGGATCGTGAGGTTAGTGGGGGCGCGCCGCGCCGCCCAGCGGGGACCCATACATGTCGATCGTTACGTCGCTGACCACCAGGCAGATTGCGACTCTGAGCACCACCGCCATCCGGGCGCTTTCGACGACAGACGTGCAGGCGCTCTCCACCACGCAGGTGGGTGCGCTGACCGCCTCGCAGATCAATGCGATGGAGACGACCGACCTGACCGCGCTCAGCACCGGGCAGGTGCAGGCGATCTCAAGCACCGCCATCAAATCGCTCATTGCGGCGACCATCACCAATCTCGCCGACACCCAGGCGGCGGCACTCACCACGGTGCAGATCGGCCTGCTGCAGGCCTATGCCGTGGAAGCGCTCGAATCGACCGATGTGCAGGCCTGGAACACCACCCAGCTCGGCGCTCTCACCTCCCGCCAGCTTGCCGGCCTCACCACCACCGCACTCGCCGAATTCACCGACACGCAGTTGGGCCAGCTCACCTCGACCCAGGTGCGCGGCCTGACCACCAGCCAGCTCAATAACCTCGCCACCACCCAGCTCAACGCCCTCAATATCACCGATCTTTCGGCCACCCAGGTCCGCGGCATGAACTCGACGGCGGTGGCGGCACTGTCGACGACCCAGGCCCAGTCGTTGACCACCTCGCAGATTGCCGTCCTCTCCGCCGCGGGCGTCGAGGCCCTCGATTCGACGGAGATTCAGGGCTGGTCGACCACGCAGCTTGGCGCGCTCACCTCGCAGCAGCTGGGTGGGCTGTCCACCACCGCCATCGCCGACTTCTCGGATACCCAGATCGGCCTGCTCAATTCCACCCAGCTGCGCGGCCTCACCACGCTGCAGCTCAACAATCTCGGAACCACGCAGCTCAACGCCATCGACGTCACCAGCCTGACGGCGACGCAAATCCGCGGCATGAACGCCACGGCCATCGATGCGCTCTCCACCACCCAGGCCCAGTCGCTCACCACCACGCAGATCGGCGCCATCTCGGTAACCGGCCTCGACGCGCTCACCTCCACCGAAATCCAGGGCTGGTCGACGACGCAGCTCAACGCCATCTCCTCGCAGCAGCTGGCGGGCCTCACCACCACCGCACTCGCCGATTTCTCCGACACGCAGCTAGGCCAGCTGACCGGCACGCAGGTCAAGGGCCTGACCTCCACCCAGCTCAACAACATCGGCACAACCCAGCTCAATGCGCTGAACGTCGCCGATCTCTCGGTGTCGCAGATCCGCAACATGAACGCGACCGCCATCGGCTCGCTGTCCAGCACGCAGGTCCAGGCGCTCGGCACGCAGCAGATCGCGGCGCTGAGTGCCGGCGGCTTGGGCGCGCTCGCCTCGACCGATATCCGGGCTTGGTCCACGACGCAGCTGGGCGCCATCGCCTCGCAGCAGCTGGCGGGCCTCACCACAACCGACATCGCCGACTTCTCGGACACGCAGATCGGCCAGCTCACCTCCACCCAAATCCGCGGCCTGACCTCCACCCAGCTCAACAACCTCGGCGCCACGCAGCTCAATGCGCTGGACATCACCAGCCTGTCTGCGGCACAGGTGACGGGCCTTTCCACCACCGCCATCGGCAATCTTACCTCCACCCAGGCGCAGGGCTTCACCGTGACGCAAGTCGCGGCGTTGACCGCCACGGCGCTGGGCAGCCTTGAGAGCACCGACCTGCAGGCCTGGAGCACCACGCAGCTCGGCGCCATCACCACCCGCCAGGTGTCGCAGCTCTCGACGACTGCGATCGCCAATTTCTCCGACACGCAGCTGGGCCAGCTCACCTCGACCCAGGTGCGCGGACTGACCTCTTCCCAGATCAACACGCTCGGCAGCACCCAGCTCAATGCCCTGAACGTGGCCGATCTCTCGACGGTGCAGGTGCGCGGCATGTCCTCCACCGCCCTCGATGCGCTGTCCACCACCCAGGCCCAGTCGCTGACCACCGCGCAGATCGCGGTGCTCAATGCCACCGGCCTTTCCGCGCTCAGTTCCACGGAGCTGCAGGGCTGGTCGACGGCGCAGCTCGGCGCCATCACCTCGCAGCAGTTCGTCGGCATCGCCGCAACCGAGCTTCAGGATTTCTCCACCACCCAGCTCGGCAGCTTCACCTCCACCCAGCTCCGCGGCCTCAATGCCACGCAGCTGAGCGGCCTCGACACGGCCTATCTGCAGGCTCTCGACATCACCACGCTGTCGACGCAGCAGGTGTCGGGTCTCACCACCACGGCGGTGGGCAACCTCTCGAGCACCCAGGTGCAGTCGATGCTCACAGGCCAGATCGGCGCGCTCACGGCGGGCGGCCTCTCGGCCCTGAGCTCGACCGATATCCAGGCTTGGAACACCACGCAGCTCGGGGCCGTGACGGCGAGCCAGCTCGGCGGCCTGACCACCACCGAGATCTCGGACTTCTCCGACACGCAAATCGGTCTTCTCTCCACGACCCAGCTGCGCGGCTTCACCACCAGCCAGCTCAACAACATGAGCTCCACGCAGATCGGCGTGCTCACGGCGTCCTCGCTCTCCACCGCGCAGATCGGCGGCCTGACGTCCACCGCGCTCGACAACTTCACCACGACGCAGATTGGCTCGCTGGACGCCAGCCAGTTCCGCGCTATCGCGCCCACGGCGCTCGATAGCCTCGGCACCGCGGTGTTCTCTGGCCTGACCTCCACCCAGGCCGGCGCGCTGACCTCCGCACAGGTCGCGGCGCTGAGCACCACCAACTTTGCGGCGCTCAACGAAACGACGGGCCTGCCGTCGCTCGCCACCTCGGCTATCTCCGGCATCACCACCAGCCAGATCGCCTCTCTGTCCAGCACCCAGGCCAATGCCTTCACCTCCACTCAGATCGGGCTGATGAGCTCCGACCAGCTCACCGCCCTGATCATCGCCTCCAACAGCTAACCGGGAGACCTGAGAGCCTTGTCATCCACCATCGCCGCGCTGTTTCGTGACGCCGACATCCTCGAAGCCACGGAGGGCGCGGCGGCCGCCGCGGAACTCTACAAGCGATGGGTGGCGCTCAACCCGGATGACCCGCATATCGCGCCCGCCCTGTTCAACATGGCGGTCGTGGCGCAGCGCGGCGGCGACCCTCATGCCGCCATTAACGCGCTGCGCGCGGCGCTGAAGATCGACCCGGACTTCCACCCGCCCTACATCAATCTCGGCCGCGCGCTGGAGGACTTGGGACAGACGGGCGATGCCGTCACGCAGTGGCTGGCTCTTGTCAACCGCCTGCCCGCCGTCAACGGCCCCACGCTGCGCCACAAGCTGATCGCGCTGCACCAGCTGGGCCGCGTTCTGGAAGCCAACCATGCCGATGCGCCGGCGGAGGATGCGCTGCGCCAGGCCATCGATCTGTCGCCAGAAAACCCGCAGGCGGTGCAGCACTGGATCGCGCTGCGCCAGAGGCAATGTAAGTGGCCGGTGGTGCAGGGTTGGGATGGCATCGAGGCGAAGCGCCTCCTCGCCAATATCTCGCCGCTTTCCACCGCGGTGCTGTTCGACGATCCCCTGTTCCAGCTTGCCCGCAATGCGAGCTATGCCCGCCAGTCCATCCCCCGGCCGCAGCATGTGCACGATCACACGGGCCGCCGCGGTGAACGTCCGGCCCGGCTGAAGATCGGCTATGTCTCCTCCGACCTGCGCGAACATGCGGTCGGCTTCGGCCTTACCGAGGCGATGGAGCTCCACGACCGCAGCCGCTTCGACATCCACGCCTATTACTGCGGCATTCCGCGCGAGGATGGAACGCGCGCCCGCATCCGCAACGCGGTGAAGCACTGGACGGACATCACCGGACTTTCGGACGATGCCGCGGCGGCGCGGATTGCGGCCGATGGCATCGACATTCTTGTCGACGTCAACGGCTACACGCGCGATGCCCGCACCGCGGTCTTCGCGCGGCGGCCCGCACCCATCGCCGCCAACTGGTTCGGCTTCCCGGGCAGCATGGCGACACCCTATCACCACTATGTCATCGCCGACGCCAACGTCGCCCCCGAGGGCAGCGAGATCTACTTCACCGAGCGCGTGCTGCGGCTTGCCTGTTACCAGCCCAATGACCGCAAGCGCCCCATCGCAGCGGAGCCGCCGCAGCGCAGTGCCGAGGGTCTGCCCGAGACGGGCTTCGTCTTCTGCTGCCTCAACGGCACGCAGAAAATCACGCCGCAGGTGTTTGGCGCATGGATGAAAATCCTCGCCGCAGTGGAGGGCAGCGTGCTGTGGCTGCTCGATTCCGCCGCGGATGCCAATGCAAGGCTGCGCGCCATGGCCGCGGCCACCGGCATCGCGCCGGAGCGTCTGTGCTTCGCGCCCAAGCGCCCCAATCCGCAACATCTGGCGCGCTATGCGCTGGCTGATCTTTTCCTCGACACCTTCCCCTATGGCGCCCACACCACGGCGTCGGATTCCATGTGGATGGGAACGCCGGTGCTGACGCTGGAGGGCCGGGGCTTTGCGGCGCGCGTCTGCGCTGGGCTGGTGAAATCCGCTGGCATGCCGGACCTCGTCTGCACCAGCCTCGAGGACTATATCTCCCGCGCCATTGCCATTGCTGAAGCGCCGGGCGCTGCGGCGGAATTACGCCGCCGGCTGCGCGCCAACCGCGAACACGCCGTGCTTTTCGATACGCCGCAGCTGGTGAAGAGCCTCGAAGCCCTCTATGACCGCATGTGGGAAGAGTTCCGCATGGGCGACCTTCCGGTGCCGAACCTCACCAATCTTCCGGTCTATGAGGAAATCGGCCTCGGCCTCATCGAGACCCGCCAGGGCGGCAGCGTGCCGCCGGAACTCTATGCCGCGGAACTCGCCCGCTGGATGCTGCACGAACCGCTTGCCGCCGATGGCCGGCTGCTCAAACCCGCCGCAGTTGAGACGCCCCCGCAGAAACGCGCCGCGGCGTAACGGCCATGTTGCGCCAGCTTTTGACTCTGGAGCATCTTTCGCTTCGCAAGCGATTCCACTTGCTCGCGCGATTCTCCTAAGCCATCTCGAGAATGGCGCGTGCCGCGTGCTCGTCGGTGACCAGCGTGTTGACGCCGATCGCGCGCACCACGGCGAGGATGGCCCTTGCCCGCTCATTCCCGCCGCTGGCCAGCACCTTGTGCCGCGCGGCCTTCAGCGTCCCGACGCCCACCGACATCACGCGCGCGTTGATGGGGTGATCGGCGATGCGCCCGTCCGCATTGATGAAATTGCACATGATGTCCGCCACCGCGCCGGCTTCAAGCAACTCTGCCGCCTCTACATCGGTGATGAGCTGCCGCACCAGCGAGCCGGAACTCCCGGCAAGCCCGCCCGCACTCACCACGGCGAGATCGAGCGACGAGGCGAGCGCCTTCAGCCGCGCGATGCCGCGATCGCCCATCAGGCGATCGCGCAACCCTGCCGTGCCGACCAGCAGAGGGGCCGGGAACAGGAAGCACCCGGCCTGCAGCGCGGTGGCCAGCCGCCAGGCGAATTCGAAGGGATTGGCGAATTGCGTCTCGACCGCGCCCCCCATCAGCGACATCACCTTCACGCCGGCGCGCTTCGGCGGGCTGAAGCTTTCAAGTGCGGCACTCAGCGTGCGGCCCCAGCCGACGCCGATGGTCATGCCATCCGTCACCGCGTCGGAGAGCAGCCGTCCCAGCGCCAGCCCCACTGCGCGCCCCGTCTCCCTGCTATCGGCGGGGGCCGGCACCACGATGGCCTCGTCGAGGCTGAGCGCACGCTCAAGGCGGATCGACAGTTCGGCCAAGTCCGGCAGCCGGTCCTCTATGGTGATCTTCACTTCGCCCCGCTGGCGCGCCTCTTCGAGAAGGCGGATGACGGTGGAACGGCCGATTCCCAGCTGGTCGGCCACCTCTGACTGGGTGAGGCTGAAGCCATGGTAGAGCCAGGCGGCGCGCAGCCGCAGCGCGCTGTCATCCGCCAATGCGGCCCCCACTGTGCGCCGCAGCTTCGCCACGGCTCAGGTGCTCACAGTGGTAATGAAGTCCGCAATCCCGGCATTCACCAGCCGCGCGGCCTCCACATGCGGCAGGTGTCCGGCCTCGGGGATGACGAGCTGGCGGCCGCCGAAAGCCGCAAGCGCAGCGGGGCTCGGCGGGTTGATGGCATCAGCCCCGCCGAAGATCACGAAGCGCGGCAGGCCCGACGCGGCGATCCGCTGCGCCGCCTCGCGCAGCTGCTCCTCATGCGCCGCGACACCCTTGGCGATGGCGCGCAGCGCGCCGCGGGCGCCGGGCCGGGACAATTGCTCCAAAACGCGGGCGACGGTGAAGCGGCTGATGAGCGGGGGCTTGGAGACGAGCTTCTGCAGCAGCGCCCCGGCCTCTTCCTTCGTCTCGAGCGCGGGGTAGCGCGACAGGAAGCCGTGGTCGATCGCATGGCCCAGCCCGGCGGGCGCGAGGAGCGTCAATGAGCGCACACGCCCGGGGTCCTTCAGCGCCATCAGCATGGCAATGCTCCCGCCCAGCGAATGGCCGAGCAGGTGCACCTTGCCAAGGCCATGGGCATCGAGTGCGGCGGTCACCGCTTCCGCTAGCGCGCGGGCACTGCCGTCGCCGGCATCGGCATCAAGCGAGTCGCCATGCCCCGGCAGATCGAGCGCATGGACCCGCGCCACCGCCATCAGTGCGGGCGAGGTGCCAGCCCATGACAGACGGTCAGACCCGAAACCGTGGATCAGCACCAGGTCTTGGCCGTCACCGCCCAGCGTCTTGAAGGCGAGGCTTGCCATCACGCCTCGTCGATGACGGCGAGCACGTCGCCCACGCTGGCGATCTCGTCGGCGGCCACGCGGATTTCGCGCAGCGTGCCCGAGACCGGCGCCTCGATCTCCATGGTGAGCTTGGGCGTGGTGATGGTGAGCAGCATCTCGCCCTTTTCCACCTTGTCGCCCGGGCTCTTCGACCAGTTGTCGATCTGGGCTTCGGTGATTTCGTTGCCGAGCTGCGGCATCACGACGTCGGTGCTCATGTCTCTGTCCTCTTCAAAGGCCGTTGCGGGCAAGGTCGCGGTCATCCCAGTTGCGGATGCCGCGGCGGTTGGAATGTTTGCCGGGGTGGAACTGCGAGGTGACGATCTCGATGATGTCGCCGGCTTGGGGGAAATAGCTCGTCTCCATCTCCGCCCCCGGTACGATCCAGTTGGGCGATCCCAGCACGCGCGGCGCGGACTTCAAATGTCCGAAGGCGAAGCGCGTGAGGTTGGACGCGAGCGTCATGGCGAAGGAGCCGCGCTCGGAGGCTTCCGTCACCACCATCAGGTGCCCAGTCTTTTCAATGGAGCGGATCACCGGGTCATAGTTGAAGGGCACCAGCGAGCGTGCGTCGATCACCTCGAGCGACAGGCCGTGGCTCTCCTCCAGCTCTTGCGCAGCGCTGAGCGCGGGGTAGAGCGACGGGCCGATGGTCAGCACGGTGGCATGCCGGCCCTCGCGCTTCACGTCCGGCTCGCCCATCGGAATGCGGTAGTATTCGGAAGGCACGCCCTCCGGCCTGAAGGTCTCCACCATGTCGTAGAGCCGCTGGCTCTCGAAGAAGACCACCGGGTCCTCGGATGAGAGCGCCGAGGCCATCAGCCCTTTCGCATCATAGGGAGTCGCAGGGTAGAGCACCTTGAGGCCGGGGATATGCGCCACCAGTGCGGTCCAGTCCTGCGAGTGCTGCGCGCCATATTTGCTGCCCACCGAGCAGCGCAGCACCACGGGCAGCTTGAGGATGCCGGCGGACATGGCCTGCCACTTGGCCATCTGGTTGAAGATCTCGTCGCCCGCCCGGCCGATGAAATCGCCATACATCAGCTCGATCAGCGTACGCCCGCCCTCCAGCGCATGGCCCACGGCGGTGGCCACGATGGCCGCTTCCGAGATCGGCGAATTGAATAGGCGTTCGTAAGGCAGGATGTCGGAGAGCCCGCGATAGACGCCGAAGGCGCCGCCCCATTCGCGGCATTCCTCGCCATAGGCAATGAGCCGCCCGTCATGGATCATGTGGTGCAGGATCGCCTCGAACAGCCCGTCGCGATAGGTGATGGCGCGCATGGCGGACAGCTTCTGGCCATCGGCCCCGATGCCGAAACGCGCCTTCTTCGCATCCTGCCGGATGCGCGCGGAAGTTTCCACCGGCGCCAGCAGTCTCACCGCGCCGGACGGCGCCGGAATTTCCGCATGCGAGAACATCAGCCGCCCGATCAGCGCCGGATCGGCGGCGACATCGATGGGCGCCGTGGCATTCACCGCCGCCCGCGTCACCGCCGCGATGCTCAGCGCCACATTGGCTGTCATCGCATCGACCGCCGCCTGGTCCATCACGCCCGCGGCAATGAGTTGGGCCGCGAACTTGGCGATCGGGTCATGCGCCTCCCACAGGGCGAGCTCTTCCTTGGTGCGGTAGGCATTGGCATCGGTCGTCGAGTGCCCGCCGGAGCGATAGCATTCGACATCGAGAAGCGCTGGCCCTTGTCCATCGAGCAGCAGCGCACGCTTCCGCGCCATTGCATCGGCCACCGCGAGCGGGTTGGTGCCATCCACCGTTTCGGCGTGAAGGGCTTGCGCGTTCACCGCCGCGCCGATGCGCGAGAGCCTGTCCCAGCCCATGGTCTCGCCAATGGTCTGTCCGCCCATGGCGTAGAAATTGTTCGAGAAGAAGAACAGCACCGGCAAGCCGCCCTTTCGCGCATCGGTCCACAGTGTCTTGTACTGCGCCATGGCGGCGAAGTTCATCGCCTCGAAGACAGGGCCGCAACCCGTGGAGCCGTCGCCGCTCATCGACACGGCGATCGAGGCTTCGCCTGCCAGCTTCTTCCTCAGCGCCGCACCCGTGGCGATGCCGGCGGAGGCGCCGACGATGGCGTTGTTGGGATAGGCGCCGAAGGGCGTGAAGAAGGCATGCATGGAGCCGCCCATGCCGCCATTGAAGCCATCGGCCTTCATGAAGATCTCGGCGAGCAAACCTAGCAGCAGGAAGTTTTCCGCCGTGCCCGTCGCCGGCGTGGGTGGCAGGTGCTTTTCCACCATGCGCAGCAGCGCGCCGTCACGATGCGTTTGCATGATCTGGCTCAGCGCGGAACCGGACAGCCTGGCGATGGCGGAAAGGCCCTTGGCGATGAACTCGCCATGGCTCCTGTGGCTGCCGAAAATGTGGTCGGCAGGCTCCAGCGCCAGCGCTGCGCCCACCGCCGCCCCTTCCTGGCCGAGCGAGAGATGGGCCGGCCCCTTGTAGACGTAGCTGACGCCGGCATAGTTGCCCGTGGCCTTGATGGCGCCGAGCATGGTCTCGAACTCCCGCACCAGCATCATGTGACGAAGGATATCGGTCATCTGCTTCACACCGCGTGCCTGAAGCTCTTCGGCGAAGGGCCGGGCATAGGCATGCAGCGGCACGCGCGGGAAGGCCAGTTCACCGGCCTGCTGGAACGCCTGCGGATCGACGGGGATTGATTTGGGCATGGGGAGGGGCCTCTTGAGCGCACATTTGCGTGTCATCATACGCAAATGTGTCGAAGGTGGCCAGACCCCGCTCATGCGCCTGCTGGCCCCGGCCCCTGCACGGGGCTGATGGCTCGCCGGAGTGAGACGCCGGGCGATCCCATGCTAATGTCTGCCAAATTGGATTTATGGGGGATTCGATGGGGAGCGAACTGCCGACGGCCACGCTGGAGAATTGGCGTGAGCACCCCCACAGCATTTGGGGCTTCACCCATGTCGACAGCCTGATCCCCGTCGCCGCCATTCCCACCGCGCCGCCTGTCAGCACGCTGCGGCCGGGAAAACCCCTGGACCTCGCCCGCCTCGCCATCGTCTGGGCCGGCAGCCGCCGCAGCGCCGAGGCGGCGCTCGAGGAAACCCACACCGATGGCTTCCTGGTGCTGAAGGACGGCGCGGTGGTGGCCGAGCGGCTGATCAACCAGACGGCAACGGACCGCCACATCGTCTTTTCGGTCAGCAAGTCCGTGACCGCATCCTTGGCCGGCATTCTCGTGAAGGACGGAAAGCTCGACCCCGAGGCGCCCGTCTCGCGCTACGTGCCGGAAGTCGAAGGCTCGGCCTATGGCGATGCAACAGTCCGCAACGTGCTCGACATGGCGGTGAGCATCCGCTTCGTCGAGGACTATCTTGACCCCCAGGGCGATGTCGCGCGCTATCGCGCCGCCATGGGCTGGAACCCGCCAGGCGCCATCGCCAGCGCCGACGGCATCAATGCCTTCCTCACCAGCCTGCCCAAGGCCGAGCATCCGCATGGCCGCCGCTTCCACTATGTTTCGCCCAACACCGATCTGCTCGGCTGGATCATCGAGCGCGCCGCGGGCGAAAACTTCGCCAGCCTGCTGTCACGCCTCATTTGGAAGCCGATGGGCATGGCGCAGGATGCCTTTATCACCATCGACCGCCATGGCGCACCGCGCACCGCCGGGGGCCTCTGCATCAGCCTCGGCGACATGGCGCGTTTCGGTGAAATGATGCGCCTCAAGGGCCGCTTCAACGGCCAGCGCATCGTGCCGGAGGAATGGATCGACGACATCTTGCACCAGGGCGACCCCGCCCAGTGGTCGCGCGGCGAGATGGTGAACCTCTTCCCCGATGGCCGCTACCGCTCCAAGTGGTATGTGCCCGACCCGTCGTCGAGCGTGCTTTGCGCCATCGGCATCCACGGCCAGTGGATCTATATCGATTATGACGCCGGCATGGTGGCGGTGAAACAGTCCTCGCAGCCCATCCCGGCGGATGAGGCGCTGGACAACCTCACCTATGCCATGTTCCGGGCCATCGCAGGCGAACTCAGATGAGCATCGAGCGTGACGAGGCCTGGCGGCGCGAGGCCGTGCTCGGCAATTATGCCGAACGGCCGTTCCATGCGCCGCCGGTTGAAACACGCATCTGGAGCTATTGCGACCGGCTCTCCTATGCGCCGGGCCAGCCGGTGCAGGTCAGCGTCTGCACCAACGCACCGCATTACGATATTGAAGTCATCCGCGATGGACCGGCGCCGGTCACGGTCTTTGCGCGCAGCGGCCTTGAGGGCGAATGGCGCGACACGCCGGAAGACTGCTCCGCCGCCGGCTGCGGCTGGCCTGTGTCGTTCGAAATTCCTGTCGCGCCGGACTGGCCGTCGGGTGGCTATATCCTGCGCACCCGCGCGGGTGATGACATGCACGAGCATTTCTTCATCGTGCGCCCGCGCGAGGGCCTCAACAAGCGCGGCCGCCTGTTGCTCGTTGCCGCCACCGCCACATGGACCGCCTACAACGACTGGGGCGGCTCCAATCATTATCAGGGCTATTGCGGCCCCAATGGCGGCCGTTTCTCGCCCGTGCTCAGCACGCTGCGCCCGCTGGCCAGGGGTTTCGTCTCGCTGCCGCCGGACGCCCCGCGCGCCGTGCTGCCGGAGGATCCGCCGGTCAATTCGGAGCCCCGCTATCCGCACATGGAATGGGCCTATGCCAATGGCTATTCCAAGAAATACATGTCCTCCGGCTGGGCCAGCTTCGAGCGCCACTTCGTGGTGTGGGCGGAAGCGGAAGGCTATGCGCTTGACATCATCAGCCAGACCGACCTGCATTATCGCCCGGACCTGATCGACGGTTACGCCTGCATCGCGCTGGTCGGCCATGACGAATACTGGTCCTGGGAGATGCGGGACGCCATCGACGCCTACGTCGGGAAGGGCGGCCGCATCGCCCGCTTCGCTGGCAACTTCATGTGGCAGATCCGGCTCTCGGACGAGGGCCGCACCCAAACCTGCTATAAATACATCGCGCGCGAGGAAGACCCATTCATGCAGACAGGCCCGCGCGAGCGCGTGACCGAGTCATGGGAAGCCCCCGAGATCGGCCGCCCCGGTTCGGCCAGTTTCGGCCTTAACGCCACGCACGGGCTTTATGCCAGCTGGTCTGGCTGTTCGCCCCGCGGCGCCAAGGGCTTTCCGGTCTACCGGCCGGAGCATTGGGCCTTCGCCAAGACCGGCCTCTATTATGGCGACATCCTGGGCGGCGCCGCGCGCATCTTCGGCTACGAGGTGGATGGGCTTCCTTACGAAATCCGCGGCGGACTGCCTTACGTGGCCGACCCGTCACTGGCGCCCGATGGCATCGAGATCTTGGCACTCGGCCTCGCCGCCACCATCGAGGAAGGCTCCACCATCCTTCCCGGCCGCAGCTTCCTGGGGATCGAGGACGGCGAATACGTCGCCTCGGTGCTCACCGGCCGCAAGGATGCGGAGGCGATCGAGCAGACGAAGCGCGGCTGCGGCATGATCGTGAATTTTCCGAAGGGCAGGGGCGAGGTCTTCCACGCCGGCTCCAGCGACTGGATCATGGGCCTCGCCCGCAAGGATGCGATCGTCGCGCAGGTCACCCGCAACGTGCTCGACCGCTATCTCGGCCGCGCTTAAGCGGCGCCCAGGCGCGGCAGGCGGATGGTGGTGTCAAGGCCGCCTTCCGCGCGGCTGCGCGAGGCCTTTGCGCCGCAAGGGGTTGCCAGTTTCCCGGCAACCCCTCGTCCGTTTTACGCTCAGGGCCTCAGCGCAGCGCCGCGACCTTGTCCATGAAACGTTTGACGCGCGCCCCGTCCACCGCATTCCAGGTGATGCCGTCCGTCTTGAAATGCGTGCCGATGATCACGCCCGAGGCCAGTGCGAGCGTATCCTTCACATTGTCAATGGTGACGCCGGTATTGGCGAAGACCGGCACGTCCTTCACCGTTTCGCACACCTTGCGCAGCTGCGACTGGTCGGCAGGTTCGCCCGTCACCGGGCCCGAGACGAGGATCGCGTCGGCGAGCGAGGAGAACACCGCACTGCGCGCGCGAAGCTCGATCGGCCGCGCATCGAGCGAATGGGCGAATTCCGCATTGATGTTGTAGAGCAGTTTGAGGTCCGGCCGGCCCAGGGTGCGGCGCAGCCGGGCAGGCGTTGCGGCATCGGGCGCCCACACGCCCATGTCGGAGGCGAAGACGCCGGTGAAGATCTCGCGCACGAACTGCGCCCCCGTCGCCGCCGCGATGGCGACGCTCGCCGTCGGGTCCCACAGGTAGTTGACGCCGAAGGGCACCTTGATCATGGGCTTCACCGCGGCCACCACCGCCGTCATGGCGGCGGTCGATTCGAGCGTCGCCTTCAGCAGATAGGGCCTGTCGTTCTCGTTGCCGAACATGATGGCGTCGACGCCGCCCGCCTGCAGCGCCTCGATGTCGGCGGCCACCCCGTCGATCAGCTTCCGCATGCCGCCCTTCTCGTCATAGAGCGGCGAGCCCGGCATGGCGCCGATATGCGCCATGGCGATAATCACCTTCTTCTTGGATCCGAAGAAATCGAAAACCATCCGTCCTCTCCCGGCTTGAGCGCCGAAAGCGAGACGTTCCGGGCCATGATGAGTGGAGCGGGCGATGGGAATCGAACCCACGACATGCAGCTTGGGAAGCTGCCGTTCTACCACTGAACTACGCCCGCAACGGAGTGGAGATTAGAGGAGCGAGGCGGGGGCGGCAAGGGGGGCCCGCCCGCGCAATGCGGACCTTCGCCATCTCATCCCGGACCGGCGGAGTCCCTCGGCCACCCGGCCGATCGCCAGACGCGCAATAAACCCGTGAACTGCCGGGCGACCGCTTCCTGTCGCAATAGCCAAGCGCCGCTTAGCCCGGCCGGACCGGGTGATTGCTTTGCTCAGTTAAAAGAACTGTTGCAGTAACCCAGCGCCGCATAGCTCGGCCCGCCCGGCACCGGCGCCGAACTGCACAGCGCTTGCAGCAGCGCGCCGATATTGCCCGCGCCATAGCCGCCATAATCCTTGCCGGGGTACTCCTTGTTCTGGCCGAACTGCGAGGAATAATTATCCTTGATGATGTTGGGGTCTAAGCTGCCCCAGGAGGTGACGCCCACCACCACGTTCATGGCGGAGGCGGCGCCGGGCTGTGCTCCACCATTGAGATCGGCGGCGCGATAGCCGAAATTCACCACCCAGGGGCCGCCGCTGGAGCCTTGGGTGAAGTTGTTGCCCTGCCAGATCTGCTTGGCGCGGCGCACGGTGGTGAGGAAGGACGGACCATCCGCCCGCTGCATAATGCTGCCGAAATCCATGAGACCGGGATAGCCGAGCGTGGTGGTGGCTCCGGTCCACATGCTGCGGGTCTTGGCGGAGCGGGTGAAGGAAAAATTGTTCCAGCCATAGCCCATCCAGCCCACCATATCGCCGATGAACTGGCCGTTGTTCTTGCTGACGATGAATACGGCAAGGTCGTTGTTGCGGGCCGCGCCGCTGCCGGTGTCCTTGCCGTTCAGCCAGGTGGGGGCCACCGCCACCGCCTCTGTTGTCCAGGCGCCGAAGGGCTCCTGCTGCTGCGGCGTCGATCCATTGGGGCCGTAGAAGCCGGGGCGGAAGGTCCAGCCGGAGAACAGCGCATTGGAGCCGAGGTCGCCGGCACAATGCGCCGCCGTCACCAGCACGCTGCGCATGATCAGGCTGGCCGAACAATGAGCCTGGCCGCCATTGTACTGAAACACCACACGCCCGATGGTGCGATAAGGATAGGTGGTGCTCAGCCGGTTCGCCTGGTTGGCGCTGCCGGCCGGCGGCCCGTCCTGCACCCGCACCGAGGTATAGGGGATGCCGAAACTGCCATAGGCCCGGGTCGAGGCGGAGACCGCCGGAAGGCGCGAAGCTCCGCCGGCGCGCGGATCGGGTGCGTTATCCGCCTTCACCTCGTTGTCGGGCGGCGCGGCCAGCCTGTTGCGCATCGGCACGCCGGCTGCCGGCAGGGGAGTGTGGCGCGGCGTCTGGCGCACCACAACACCGCCATCGGCCAAGGCCTCCGCCGCAGGCAGCAGGGTGAAGAGCCCCATGATCATCGCAAGCCCGGTCATGCCACGTGGTGTCATCTGCGCCTTCCTTGTAGATTCCCTGGAGATTTGCACGATGTGGCGCACAACACGCCACTCAATCACTTTTTATTTGATCGCAATGGCTTCGTCAAACCGGAGACAGACCTTTTCGCGGCAATCGCATGGCCGCGATGTGTCCGCTGTCCGTGCAATCGAAATCATTTCCGCTCCGGCGGCCGCGCCCATTTCATTTCCGGACGCCTGGGCTCAGCGCAGCGTGCTGTCGAAGGCCTTGAAGTGCTTCGACAGCTTCAGGCCCTGGCGCTGGTAGTTGGAGCCGATATCCTGGCCATAGACGCGCTCGGGCGCTTGCGTCAGCGGTTCATAGACCAGCCGCCCGATAATCTGCCCATCCTCAAGGATGAAGGGCACCTCGTGGCTTCGCACTTCAAGAACCGCGCGCGCCCCCTCTCCGTGGCCTGACGAATGGCCGAAGCCGGGGTCGAAGAAGCCGGCGTAATGCACGCGGAATTCGCCCACCAGCGGGTTGAAGGGCACCATCTCCGCGGCAAAGGCTGGCGGCACGCGCACCGCTTCCTTCGATGCGAGAATGTAAAACTGGCCGGGGTCCAGCACGAGGGGTCCGCGCTGCCAGAGCGGCTCCCAATAGTCGAGCACCTCCAGCGCCGCCGTGCGGTCGACGTCGATAAGGCCCGCATGGCGCTTGGCGCGGAAGCCCACGGGTCCATCCGTCCCCAGCGTCGAAAGGTCGACGGACAGCGCCAGCCCATTGTCGATGTTCACCTCGCCCGAAGGGATCAGCCCCTCGCCCGCATGGAGTTCGCGGATCAGCGCGTCGGTCGCGAGCGATGCGCCCTGGCGGAAGCGGATCTGCGACAGGCGGGAGCCCTCGCGCACCAGGATGGGAAAGGTGCGCGGCGAGATCTCGGCGAACAACGGACCGTCATAGCCCTCGGGCGCCTTGTCGAACTCCTGCGCATAATCCGCAATGACGCGTGTGAAAATGTCGAGGCGGCCGGTGGAGCTCTTGGGGTTCGCCGCGGCCGCAACGCCCCGCGGCAGTTTGAGGCTCTCCTGCAGCGGCACGATGTAGACGCAGCCCGTCTCCAGCACCGCACCTTCGGCCAGCGGCATGCGGTGCAGCGCCAGTTCCTTCACCCGCTGGTCCACGGTCGAACGCGGGCCGGGCAGGAAGGAGGCACGTACGCGATAGGCCCACGCCCCCAATCGCAGGTCGAGGCTGGCGGGTTGGATCTGGTCCGCATCGGCCGGCCGCGCGAGCCGGATCAGTCCCTCCTCGCAATAGCGGGCAATGGTGCGGGCGGGCAGGATGCCGCGCGGCTCGGGTCGGTTTCCCATGGCGTCCACATGGCGGAAACCATGCAGGCTTGGCAAGTGTCTTCGCTGTGGAAAACCCCGCCACATGGGCTAAACTGCAAGCCATGTATGAGCGCATCACCCGCGGCGTCAAAGTCATCGTCCGCCCCAAATATCTCGATGGCCAGTCGAAGCCGGAGGAAGGCCATTTCGTCTGGGCCTATTCCGTCACAATCGAAAACCACGGCCGCGAGACGGTGACGCTGCGCACCCGCTACTGGAAGATCACCGATGCGGCGGGCCATGTGCAGGAGGTGCGCGGCGCCGGCGTCGTGGGCGAGCAGCCAACCCTCAAGCCGGGCGACAGCTACAGCTACACCTCGGGCTGCCCGCTGAAGACCTCGTCAGGCTTCATGGCCGGCGCCTATCAGATGCAGCTTCCCTCCGGCGAGTTCATCAATGTCGAGATTCCGCCTTTCTCGCTCGACAGCCCGCACGAGAAACACCCCATCAACTGAAGAAGATCATGACAGGCACCCGCTATTCGACCGAGGAGATGCTGGGCCGCCTCATCGCCTTCGACACCACGAGCCACCGCGGCAACATTCCCCTGATCGAATTCGTCGAGGATTATCTCGGCGGCTGGGGCGTTCCTCACTTCCGCGTCGATTATGAGGCGGACAAGAAGACCAATCTGTTCGCCACCATTGGCCCGGCGATTGCCGGCGGCATCGTGCTCTCAGGCCACACCGACGTGGTGCCGGTCGATGGCCAGCCCTGGACGTCCGATCCCTTCGATCTGACGGCGCGCGAGGACCGCCTCGTCGGCCGCGGCGCCTGCGACATGAAGGGCTTCCTCGCCGTCTGCCTGGCGGAAGTGCCGAACTTCCTCGCCGCCAAGTTGAAGTCGCCCATCCATCTTGCGCTCTCCTGCGACGAGGAGGTGGGCTGCAAGGGTGTGCGCCCGCTGGTCGCCCACATGCGCGGCAATCTGCCGAAGCCGCGCGCGGTGATCGTCGGCGAACCCACCTCCATGCAGGTGGTCAACGCCCATAAGAGCGCCGTCACGTTTTCGACCGAGGTCACGGGCCACGAAGCCCATTCCAGCCTCACCCATCATGGCGTCAATGCCATCCTGGTGGCGGGCGAATTGCTGTCGGAGATCGGCCGCATCCGCGGGCGCCTGATCGAGCTTGGCGATCCCACCCGCCGTTTCGATCCGCCCTATTCGACGGTCCATGTCGGCGTCATCGCGGGCGGCACGGCCAAGAACATCATTCCGCGCAAATGCTCCTTCCAGTGGGAGACGCGGCTGTTGCCCACCGCCGACCCCGCTTATGTGCCGCACCGTTTCGAAACCTTCTCGCGCACGCTCGAACCGGCGATGCAGGCCGTGGCCCCCGGAACCGGCATCGCCACGGCGGCCGTCAACAGCGTCCCCGGCCTCGCGCCAGAGGAGGACAGCCCGGCGGAGAGCCTCGCCCTCCATCTGGCCGGGGCGAATTCCACCCATGCGGTGAGCTACTGCACGGAAGCGGGCCTGTTCCAGCAAATCGGAATCCCGGCGGTGATCTGCGGCCCCGGCTCCATCGAACAGGCCCACAAGCCGGACGAATACATTGACGTCTCCGAATTGCGGAAATGCGAGGCCTTCATGGGCAAGCTGGTGTCGCAGCTGTCCTAGCGCCCATCCGATCAGCCATGCCAGAAACATCGTCATCGCGGGAGATATAGCACGCTTAGGAATTAAAATCAAGGAAAATCGTCCTTAAACTTTTATTCCTGTCATTCGCCGCGGCCCTTCTCCCGTCCGGCGGACGGGAGAAGGGCGTCACTGCAGCAATCTCGGAATTTCCTCGTTGAATTCCTTCTCGAAGACGAGTGCGTCCCCCTCATAGGCCTCGATCCTGCCCCACACGATCCAGTGGCGCGCGGTGGCCGTGAGCCGGCCGAAGGTTTCGGTGCGGATCGACCAGCCGCCGCGCCGCCGCGTTTCGGTCCAGTGCGTTTCCATCTTCGCCGAGAGCGGGTCGTCCGGCATGATCGAATAGCTCTCGCGCCCCGCGCCGCCGATCACCAGGCCATGCGGGTGGAGTTCCTGTTCGCCGAAATCGTCGACGATCCCGATCCGCAGTTCGCCGGTCTCCGGGTCCGTCACCGTCTCGCGCTTGTTCCAGGCGGGCTTGATCTCGGTCTGGTCGGCGGGCGGGGCGGCCTCGGCTTCGGGCCATGTCACAGGGGACTCGCCCGCCACGTCTTTCCTCAGCGGCAAATGCAGCTGCGACTTCCCCGCATAGACGGTGAGTGTCACGGGCTCGGGCGCGGGCCACATCATCGGGAAGTAGGATGTCGAGATCGCGACGCGCAGCTTGTGGCCCTTCGGCACGCGCATGGCGATGTCGTCCAGCTTGATCTTCATGCGGTAATGCTTGCCGGGCTCGAGCGGCATCGGATTCTCGCGGCTGTCCCGCATGCACAGGTTCTGCAAATGATAGGTGATGCGCGAAACCTCGCCCGAAGGCCACACGTCGTTGAGCCTGACCGCGATGTGCGCCACCGGCTTGTCGGCCGAGAATTCGAGCTCCACCACCGGCTGGCCCACGATGTCGATGTCGGCGATCAGCGCCGGCGTGTCGAAGGTGATCGATTGCGCGTCGTCGCGCGCCTGGTCGCCGGGGAATTCGGGGCCGAGCCAGATGATGCAGTATTCGCCGCCGTCCGCGCCCGTGGTCTGCCGCGAGCAGATGGAGAGCGGCGTTTCCGTGCCTGCCGTGGGTCCGATGCCGCCGGAGTTCAACCACCACTTCTTGGTCTCGACATGGCCGAAGCCCCAGAAGCTGTCGCCGATCCAGCGGCCCTCGATCTTATCCGGGAAGGCCCCGGGTTTCCAAGGTTCCATCACATAGTAGCGATAGTCAGGGTCGCGTGAGACACCGGTGTTGGCGCCCTTCAGCCACTGGTCCCACCAGCGAAGACATTCCTGCAGGAAGCCGATCCGCGGTTCGGGCACGGCGAAATGCGGGTATTTGTGCGCCCAGGGTCCGATGATCGCCTTCCGTGTCGTGCGCAGGCCCTTCATCAGCCGGGGCACGGCGTTGGAATAGGCATCGTTCCAGCCGCCCACCACCAGTGTCGGCGCCTCCACCGCCGCATAGTCCTCGCACACCGAGCCGTGTTTCCAGTAATCGTCGCGGTGCGGGTGGGAGAGCCATGGGATGACGAGGAAGGGCTCGTTCTCCAGCCGCCCCATCCACATCTCGCGCCAGCGCTCGCCCACGATCAGCGGATCCGGCGGGCGCGAGGAATAGGCCAGCATGGTGGCGGCCCAGCCCAGCATTTCGTTCAGCACCGTGCCGCCCTTGTAGTGGACGTCGTCCTCGTAGCGGTCGTCGGTCGAGCAGATGGTCACGATGGCCTTGAGGGCAGTGGGCTTGCGCGCCGCCACCTGCAGCGCGTTGAAGCCGCCCCAGGAGATGCCGAACATGCCCACCTTGCCGTTGCACCAGGGCTGCGCCGCGAGCCAGGCGATCGCCTCCACCGCGTCGTTCTGCTCCTGCTTGGCATATTCGTCGAGCATCAGGCCCTCGGAATCGCCGTTGCCCCGCATGTCGACGCGGACCGAGACATAGCCGTGGCCGGCGAAATAGGCGTGCGTCAGCGCATCGCGCACATGGGTGCCGTCGCGCTTGCGGTAGGGCAGGTATTCGAGCAGCGCGGGGAAAGGCGTCTCCTCCGCCCCCCCGGGCATCCACACCCGCGCGGCGAGCTTCGTGCCGTCGGAGAGCGGGATCCACAGGTTCTCGATTACCGTCACCCGGTAGGGAAGGTCGGTGCGCGTCGTAATGGTCATTCAGATCCTCCCGGGTGGCAGGCGGCCGGAATGCGCAAGGCTTGCGCAGGCGGCGATGATGGCGTCGAAGCTCCGGCGGGCAGGCGCGCTCATGTTCCGTGCACGGAGAAAAGCGTGGACAAGCAGCGGCTCGTCGCGCACCTGCGCCTCGACGCCCGCCGCCCTGAGCCGTGCCGCATAGTCGAAGCAGTCGTCATGCAGCGGGTCGAGCCCCGCGGCGACGAGGAAGGCCGGAGGCAGGCCCCGGTAATCGGTCTCGCGCAGCGGCTCGGCGAATTTCGTGTCCCCGCCCTTGTAGGTGTCGCGGTAGTACTGGACGTCCGCCGTGCTGAGCCCCGGCGCATGGGCCTGGACGACATATGAACCTTTGCTCATGTCGCCGCCGAGGCCGGGATAGATCAAGACCTGGCCCTTGAGCCGCGGCGCCTGCTCATCGCGCGCCTTCAGCGCCAGCGCCGCGGCGAGGTTGCCGCCCGCCGAGTCGCCGCCCACGATGATCTCGGCATTGACCGAGGCCACCGCCTTCAGCACTGCCCAGCAGTCCTCGAAGGCGGCGGGGAAGGGGTGCTCGGGGGCGAGGCGATAATCCACCGCCACCACATCGATCCGCGCGCCCTCGCAAAGCTCGGCGCAGATGTCGTCATGGCTGTCGAGCCCGCCCACCACGAAGCCGCCGCCATGGAGGTACAGCAGCAGCGGCGCGCCGGCCGCGCCGTCGGGCCGGTAATGGCGGCAGGGCACGCCGCCATGGGCCACGTCAGTGGCGGTTACGCCGGCGGGGCGGGTCTTGCGGAAATGGGCGCAGTAACGGTCATAGAAGACCCGCTGCTCCGCCATGGTGAAGCTCACCGCATCGGGTGGATAGAAGCGCTCGCCGGCGATCAGGAAATCGCGGATTCCGGGGTCTTCCAGCCAGGCATATTTCTGTTCGGTCTCGTTCAAGATGCTTCGCCGTGCGGCGCGAGTGCGGGGCTGCGGACACGTTACAAGCTCGCCCATCGAAAGCAAGATGAAGGGGGCAGGTACCGGCCTTCGCGCAAGGATGCCCTGCACCCGGCGCGTTCCTTTCCGCCCCGGGCCGCCCTATCATGGCCCGCGCAAGAATGTGGAGCCACCATGACTGACTTCAACCAGCCGCTCGGCGGCAATGACATGCCGCGCTTTGCCGGCCCCGCCACCATGATGCGGCTGCCCACGCAGCCGAATGCGAAGGGCCTCGATGTCTGCTTCGCCGGCGTGCCGATCGACATCGGGTCTTCGAACCGCTCCGGCACGCGCCATGGCCCCCGCCAGATACGCGCCGAGTCCTGCATGATCCGCCCCTACAACATGGCGACACGGGCCAGGCCCTTCGAGTCCTTCCAGGTGGCGGACATCGGCGACGTGGCGATCAACACCTTCGACTTGAAGAAGACGGTGGGCATCATCGAGAAGGCCTATGACGCGATTCTCGTCGAGAACTGCAAGCCGCTGACCCTGGGCGGCGACCACACGCTGACGCTTCCCATCCTGCGCGCCATAAGCAAGAAGCATGGGCCCGTGGCGCTGATCCATGTCGATGCCCATGCCGACATCAACGACGAAATGTTCGGCGAGAAGATCGCCCATGGCACGCCCTTCCGCCGCGCGGTGGAGGAGAATCTTCTTGCCTGCGACAAGTCCGTCCAGATCGGCCTGCGCGGTTCCGGCTATTCGCCGGACGATTTCGACTGGACCAGGAGCCGGGGCTTCACCGTGGTGACGGCGGAGGAGTGCTGGTACAAGTCACTGGCGCCGCTGATGGAGCAGGTGCGGGCCATGATCGGCAATCACCCGGTCTATCTCACTTATGACATCGACAGCCTGGACCCCGCTTTCGCGCCCGGCACGGGCACGGTGGAGGTGGGCGGCCTCTCGACCTGGCAGGCGCTCGAGATCATCCGCGGCTGCCGCGGCCTCAATCTCGTGGGCGGCGATCTCGTCGAAGTCTCGCCGCCGCTCGATCCCGCAGGCAATACCGCACTGATCGGCGCGAACTTCCTGTATGAAATGCTTTGCGTGCTGCCCGGCTGCCGGTACGGCTGAAGGGCTGGTCTCCTGGCAACCGATCTGCCATATGGGCTGCAATGCTGCGTTCATGCGGCTGTTTCCTTCCATTCCCCGGAGTGTTCAGGCCCATGCCCAACGCCGCGCCGCAGCCTGCCGATCTCGTCCACGCCATGCCGGATCCGGCCCTGGTGGTGGATGCGCAGGGCGTGGTGCGGCTGGCCAACGAACAGGCGGTGGAACTGCTTGAGGCCGATCCTGCGGGCCGCCACCTCTCCGCCACGCTGCGCGCCCCCGACGTGCTGGAGGCCGTCACCGCCACGGCCTCGGGTGCGGGCAGCGCCAGCGTCGACTATGAAATCCGCGTGCCCGTGCCGCGCGCCTTCCGCGCCCACGTCTCCTGCCTCGGCGACGGCAAGGGGGCCCTCATCACGCTGCGCGACCTGACGCGCGAGCAGCAGATCGAGCGCATGCGGGCCGACTTCGTGGCCAATGCCAGCCACGAGCTGAGAACGCCACTCACCGCGCTTTCGGGTTTCCTCGAAACCATCCAGGGCCCGGCGAAGTCCGATCCCAAGGCGCAGGACAAGTTCCTTGGACTGATGAAAAGCCAGGCGGAGCGCATGCGCCGGCTGATCGACGATCTTCTGTCGCTGTCGCGCATCGAGATGAACGAGCATGTCCGGCCCTCGGGCGAGGTGGACCTCAACCAGGTCTCCGCCCATGTACGCGACGTGCTCCTCGGCCTCGCAAGGGAGTTCGAGTGCAAGCTGACGCTCGAGAGCGATGGCCCGGTGGTGGTGACAGGCTCCCGCGACGAACTTGTGCAGGTGCTGCAGAACCTCGCCGAGAATGCGCTCAAATATGGAAGCACCGGCAAGCTGGTTGAGATTATCCTGCGCAGGAATGGCGAGTGGGCCGAGCTCAGCGTGCGTGATCATGGCCCCGGCATCGCCGAGCAGCACATTCCGCGCCTCACCGAACGCTTCTATCGCGTCAACGTCCAGGACAGCCGCTCGCGCGGCGGCACCGGGCTCGGCCTCGCCATCGTCAAACACATTATCAACCGCCACCGCGGCCGGCTGGTGATCACCTCCGAGCTGGGCAAGGGCAGCACCTTCATGATGCGGCTGCCGGTGAAGGCCACTTGACCGGCGTCATCCATGTCTTCTGTCCGTCACCCCGGCCTTTTCCGGAGTGATGGAAATAAATACAATAAAAACAAATAATTGTATCGTCACAATTTTGTAATCTATATGTCACATAAGCGTTTTGTGGCCTCCCTAGGGTCCGCTGGCCTTCAGACAGGAGAGACAAAACATGAAACGCATCTTCTTGACCGCCAGCCTCGTGGCGCTGACCGCCGTGCCGGCTTTTGCCGCGCGCGACCAGATCCGCATCGTGGGTTCTTCCACCGTTTATCCCTTCACCACCGCGGTCGCCGAGCAGTTCGGCAAGTCCTCCGGCATGAAGACCCCGGTGGTCGAGTCCACCGGCACCGGCGGCGGTCTCAAGCTGTTCTGCGCCGGCGTCGGCGAGGACACCCCCGACTTCGCCAATGCCTCCCGAAAGATCAAGAAGGGCGAGTTCGAGGCTTGCGCCAAGAATGGCGTGACCGAGATCGTCGAGATCGAGATCGGCTTCGACGGCTTGTCGATCGCCCAGGCCAAGAACGCGCCGGACGTGGCCCTCACCAAGCAGCAGGTCTTTCAGGCTCTTGCCAAGATGGTGCCGGACAAGGACGGCAAGCTGATCCCCAACCCGAACAAGACCTGGAAGGACGTCGATCCGTCGCTTCCCGGCGTGAAGATCGAGGTGCTGGGCCCGCCGCCCACCTCCGGCACGCGTGACAGCTTCGCCGAACTGGTGATGGAAGCGGGCGCCCTCAAGTTCCCGAGCCTCGCCGACCTCAAGAAGTCCGACGCCAAGGCCTTCGAGGCCGTGTGGAAGACCATCCGTGACGACGGCGCCTATGTGGAAGCCGGCGAGAACGACAACCTGATCGTCCAGAAGCTGCAGGCCAACCCCAATGCGCTGGGCATCTTCGGCTTCTCCTCCATCGAGCAGAATGCCAACACCATCAAGGACGTTCCCATCGATGGCGTGAAGGCGAGCTATGAGTCGATCGCCGACCGCTCCTATAAGGTGGCGCGTCCGCTCTTTATCTATGTCAAGAAGCAGCACATCGGCACGATCCCCGGCATGGCAGAGTTCATCGCCGAGTACACGTCCGAGAAGGCCATCGGCGAAGACGGCTACCTCGCCGAGAAGGGACTCGTGACGCTTCCGGGCGAGGATGCCGAGAAGACCCGTGCAGTTGCCAAGGACCTCGTGGTCCTCAAGTCGGAAGACGTCAAGTAACTGCATGACGACGGGATCGGGGGGACCGCGGATGAACCGGCCCCCTGGTCCTTATCTCTTTCCGAGGTGAAGCCGATGTTTCTCTGGACACTCCTGCTGGTCGTCCTGCTCGCTGCCGGAGCCTATATGGCGGGCCGGCAGCGAGCCATCGCGCTGCAGGGCGCCGCAGGCGTCAGGCTTCACTCGCTTCCCTCCTACCATGGCTATCTCCTCGCCGCTGCGGCACTGATCGGCGGACTCGCGCTGGCGATTGCCACGGCACTAGCCTTCGGTGTTCACTCGCCGCTCACGGCGGTGGCCGCCGTGATTGGCGCTGCAATCGCGGCCGTTCCGCTCTACGGCAAGGACACGCCTGATTTCCGAGCCCGCAACCTGTTCGAACGCGTGGTGCTGGTGGTCCTTGTGCTGTGCTCGGGGGTGGCCGTTCTCACCACCATCGGCATCGTCTTCTCCGTTGTCTGGGAAACGCTGATCTTCTTCCGCTCCGTCTCGCCCTTCGAGTTCCTCCTCAACACCAAGTGGGCGCCCACCGGAACACCGCCCTCTTTCGGCTTCCTGCCGCTGCTTGCGGGCACCTTCCTCGTCACCTTCATCGCCATCGTCGTGGCTGGTCCGTTGGGCCTGCTCTCGGCCATCTACATGGCGGAATACGCCACACCGCGCCTGCGCTCCGTCCTCAAGCCCGTACTGGAAATTCTCGCTGGCATCCCGACTGTGGTGTTGGGCTTTTTCGCGGCACTCGTGGTGGCGCCGCTCATCCGCAATGCCGGCATCTCAGTGGGGCTCGAAGTTGCCTCGGAGTCGGCGCTGGCCGCCGGCCTTGTCATGGGCATGATGATCGTTCCGCTGATCTCCTCCCTGTCGGACGACATCATCAACGCCGTGCCGCAGAGCCTCCGGGACGGGTCCTATGCGCTGGGCGCCACCAAGTCCGAGACCATCAAGCGCGTGGTCATTCCGGCAGCACTGCCGGGCATCGTCTCCGCCTTCATGCTGGCGATCTCGCGGGCCGTGGGCGAAACGATGATCGTGGTCATGGCGGCGGGCCTTGCCGCCAACCTCACGGCTAATCCGCTTGCCGCCGTCACCACCATCACGGTGCAGATCGCGACCCTGCTGGTTGGCGACCAGGAGTTCGACTCGCCCAAGACGCTCTCAGCCTTCGCGCTTGGATTCGTGCTGTTCTTCTTCACTCTCTTCCTCAATTACATCGCACTCCGCATCGTGCAGAAATACCGGGAACAGTATGACTGAGCTCCGCAGCGAGTTGATCGCGAAGCGCTACCGTGCCGAGCGGCGATTCCGCTTCTATGGCGCGACGGCTCTGGCGGTGACGGCGGCCTTCCTCGCCGTGCTGCTCGTCTCCATCGTCTGGCAGGGCCTTCCCGCCTTCCTGGAGAAGAAGATCCAGCTCGAGGTCACGGTCGACCCTGCCGCGGTCGACGCCGCCAATCCCGTGGCGGGCGACTATGACAAGCTGCTGCGCGAGGGGCTGAGGACGCTGTTCCCGGAGGCCAGCAGCCGCGTGCTGAGGAAGGCGCTGAACGGGCTCATCTCCACTGGCGGTTCCGACGACCTGCGCAGCAGGGTGGTGGCGGATCCCTCCCTCATCGGCAAGACCCTCACCGTTCCCGCGCTCCTTTCCGATGACGCCGACCTCTACCTCAAGGGCCAGCAGACAGGCGTCACCCGGGCGCCCGGCGCCAGCGCGATACAGATCGCGCCGCTCGAAGGCGAGGAGGGCTTCCTCATTACCGGCGACACGCCGGAGAAGTCGCCGGAAGCGTTACCCGGCCAGCTGGTGCAGGCGGGAGCCGTCAACCTCCGCATCACCGCCGCAAAGCCAGGCTATGTGACAGCCGAGGCGCTCACCCCCATGGAGCCCGCCATGCAGCAGTTGGCCGCGGGCCAGTGGCAGCTCGTGACACTCTCGGTGCCGGAGCAGGACCGCCGCATCAGCGACGTGCAGGCGCTGTGGCTCGAAAAGCTCAAGGCCGAAGGCCGCGTCGAGACGGGCTTCAACTGGCGCTTCTTCACGGCGGGCGACTCGCGCGAAGCGGAGCTTGCAGGCGTCCGCGGCGCGCTGGTGGGTTCGCTCCTGACGGTCGCCGTGGCGCTGGCCTTCGCCCTGCCTCTGGGGGTTGCCGCCGCCATTTATCTCGAGCAGTTCGCGCCCAAGAACCGCTTCACCGACCTGATCGAGGTGAACATCAACAACCTCGCCGCCGTGCCCTCCATCATCTTCGGTCTCTTAGGGCTCGCGGTGTTTCTCAATTTCTTCGGCCTGCCGCGATCGGCGCCGCTGGTTGGCGGCCTGGTTCTGGCGCTCCTCGTGCTGCCCACCATCATCATCGCCTCGCGCGCCGCGCTGAAGGCTGTGCCGCAGTCGATCACCGAGGCAGCCCTCGGCGTTGGCGCCTCGAAGCAGCAGGCGGTGTTCCAGCACGTGCTGCCTTTGGCGCTCCCCGGCATCATGACAGGCACCATCCTGGGCCTCGCCCGCGCCTTCGGCGAGACAGCGCCACTCCTGATGATCGGCATGGTCGCCTTCATCGCCGACATCCCCTCGGGCTTCACCAGTGCCGCCACCGCGCTCCCCGTTCAGGTGTTCCTGTGGTCGGACCTGCCGGAAGCGGCCTTCAAGTCCAAGACGGCGGCGGCCATCATCGTCCTGCTCGTCGTGCTGTTCGCCCTCAATGCCGCCGCCATCTATCTCCGCAAGCGCTTCGAGCGCCGCTGGTAAGGAAAAGAGTCATGAACGCCCCCGTCCCCCACCAGACACTCGTCACCCCGGAAAAGCCGAAGGCGCTCGCCAGTGGCCAGTTCAAGGTCACGGCGCGCGACGTCGACGTCTATTATGGCGACAAACAAGCCATCAAGAGCCTGTCGATCGACATTCCGGACCGTTCGGTTTCGGCTTTCATCGGCCCTTCGGGCTGCGGCAAGTCCACCTTCCTGCGCTGCATCAACCGCATGAACGACACCATCCCGGCATGCCGGGTGACGGGCGACATCACTGTCGACGGCAATGACATCTATGACCCCAACATCGATGTCGTCCAGCTGCGCGCCAAGGTGGGCATGGTGTTCCAGAAGCCCAATCCCTTCCCCAAGCCGATCTACGAGAATGTGGCCTACGGACCGCGCATTCATGGGCTTGCCAGGGACAAGACGGAGCTCGACCAGATCGTGGAGAAGAGTCTGCGCAAAGCCGGCCTGTGGGAAGAGGTGAAGGACCGCCTGCAGAATCCGGGCACCGGCCTCTCCGGCGGACAGCAGCAGCGCCTGTGCATCGCGCGCGCCATTGCGGTCAACCCCGAGGTGATCCTGATGGACGAGCCGTGCTCGGCCTTGGACCCCATCGCCACGGCCCGCATCGAGGAACTGATCGACGAGCTGCGCCAGAATTACTGCATCGTCATCGTCACCCATTCCATGCAGCAGGCAGCCCGCGTTTCGCAGCTCACCGCGTTCTTTCACTTGGGGACCCTGGTGGAATATGGCGACACCGACGAGATGTTCACCGCGCCGCAGGAAAAGCGCACCCAGGACTACATCACCGGCCGCTTCGGCTGAGGAGACAAGAGATGTCGGACCATATCGTGAAGGCCTATGACGAGGACCTCTCGCAGCTCAAGACGATGCTTGCCCAGATGGGCGGCCTCGTCGAACAGCAACTCGATGACGCGATCGATGCGCTCACCCGGCGCGACACGGCACTCGCCGACCGCGTGATCCAGAACGACGAGCGCGTCGACGTCCTCGAACACCAGATCGAGGAAAAGGCGATCCTGACCATCGCCCGGCGCCAGCCGGTGGCGCGCGACCTGCGCGAGATCATGGTGGCGATCCGCGTGGCCTCCGACCTCGAGCGCATCGGCGACCTCGCCAAGAACACGGCAAAGCGAACCCATGCCATGTCGGACCAGCTGCCGCGCAAGCTCATGGCCGGCGTCACCCGCATGGGCCGCCTCGCCCAGGTGGAGCTCAAGAACATCCTCGACGCCTATTCGCACACCGACGCCGGCATGGCGATGGAGGTCTGGCGCTCGGACGAGGAGCTGGACGCGCTCTACAACTCGATCTTCCGCGAGCTCTTGACCTACATGATGGAAGACCCGCGCAACATTTCTCTGTGCACGCATCTCCTGTTCGGCGCCAAGAACATGGAGCGCATCGGCGACCATGCGACCAACATCGCCGAGAACATCCACTATCTCGTTCACGGCAAACCGCTGGGCGAGGGCCGTCCGAAGAAGGACGTGACCGCCGCCATGCGCATCGACCTCGAAGGGTCCGACGGCAGATGAGCGCCTCCATCCTTGTTGTCGAAGACGAGGAACCGATTCAGATCCTCCTCAGCTACAATCTCGAATCGGAAGGCTACCGCGTGCGCCACACGGCGGAAGGCGAAGAGGTGGCGCGGCTCGTCGCCGGCGAACGGCCGGATCTCATCGTGCTGGACTGGATGCTGCCAGGAATTTCGGGGATCGAGGTCTGCCGCCTGCTGCGCGCCAAGCCCGAGACCCGCGACATTCCCATCATCATGCTCACCGCGCGCAGCGAGGAAGCCGAGCGCGTGCGAGGCCTCGCCACCGGCGCCGACGACTACATGGTGAAGCCCTTCTCGGTGCCGGAGCTGCTCGCCCGCATCCGCACCATCCTGCGCCGGTCGAACCCCGATGCGGTGGCCGACCAGCTGAAGGCCGGCGATCTCGCGCTCGACCGCAAGACCAGGCGCGTCACGCGGTCAACACGCGACGTCAATCTCTCGCCCACCGAGTTCAAGCTGCTCGAACACTTGATGCGCAACCCGGGCCGCGTCTATTCCCGCGCGCAGCTGCTCGACACGGTGTGGGGCCATGACGTCTATGTCGACGAGCGCACGGTCGACGTCCATGTCGGCCGTCTGAGAAAGTCGCTGAGCCGCGGCCGCGAGGCAGACCCGATCCGCACCGTGCGCGGCATGGGCTATTCATTTGATGAGCGGTTCGGGCGAACGACTTGAACCGGCCTTTCCCGCGCCGCGGAAGATGAGCGGGTCCAAGCGCAGCCGGGGTAGGCGAGGGGACGCGGTCTTTGAGGATCATGTAATCTACTTCCCCTCATCTCCCCGTTGCTTCGCAGCGGGTCCCTTCGTCTCCCGCCGAAGGGGCGGGAAAAGACTCCTTTCAGCCGTAGCTGGCCTTGCGGTTCCGGCGGTCCTGGATCGGCTGGTAGGCGAGCCTGGCGTGATACTCGCAGTAGGGCGAGCCCTCGCGGGGGCCGTGGCCGCAGAAGCAGAAGTCTTCCGAGCCCGGGTCGCCGATCGGCCATTTGCAGGTCTTGTCGGAGAGGTGGAGGATGGTGACGCGGCCGTCCTTCGGCAGGTCGACGAGGCGCAGCGGCTGCGGCTCGGGGATCGCCGCCGGGCGGATGTGGGTTTCGGCCCGCATCATCGGCTTCAGCGCCGCGGAGCCGGCGGTGGGCATGCTGGGCATGGAGCCGCCAGCGCGCGGCGCGAGGCTCGGCTCGCGCTGCTTCCGGGGCGCGCGCGGCGCCGTGACGCGCTGCTGTTGCACCCGGCCCGACAGGTTGAGGCGGTGCACCTTGCCGATCACGGCATTGCGGGTGACGCCATTGCCAAGCCGGCCGGCGATCTGGCTGGCGCTCAAACCCTCCGTCCAGAGCTTCTTCAAAAGCTCGACGCGCTCATCAGTCCAGGACAATTTCGCCCCTCCATGATTGACTTCATGCTGTTCCGGCAACGGAATCCCTCGTTCCTCGCCGGACCTGCTCCGTCCCGGCGTGTTCATTCGCCAAACTGACCGTTAGCCGCTACATGTCGTAGCTGATCGTGGCGACCCTACAATATGCGGTGACTCACTCGCAACCTTCTGCGCTGGAATCGGACCTGTTTTCCCCAGTTTCCGTGCCCCGCGCCTTGGTTAAACAAACCTTATCAGCGGCAGGAATCGGCTGTCCCTGCGCTGTTTTGACTCAGTGTGGACAACCGTGAATCACGCCCCGGACCGCGTGAATCATCCGGCCGCCCCTGCGTCATTGACCCCGCGCGGCCCTGGAATTATAAGCACTTCGCTGCGAGGCGCCCACCCAACACGGCGGGCGCCTTTTGATTTCAACAACAAGGTTCCGCCATGATCACGCCCGTTCTGCCCACCTATGCCCGCGCGAAGGTTGCCTTCGACAGGGGCGAGGGCGCGCGACTGTTCACACCGGAAGGTGAAGCCTATCTCGATTTTGGGTCTGGCGTCGCGGTCACCAGTTGCGGCCATCGCCACCCGCATCTGCTTCAGGCACTCATCGAACAGGCCAACAAGGTGTGGCACACCTCGAATGTCTATCAGATGCCGGGCCAGGAGAAGCTGGCGCGGCAGCTGATCGAAAACACCTTTGCCGACACCGTGTTCTTCACCAACTCCGGGGCTGAGGCTCTCGAGTGCTCGATCAAGATGGCGCGGAAGTATCATTCGGCCACAGGACATCCGGAACGCTATCGCCTCATCACATTCGAGGGCGCCTTTCATGGCCGGACGCTGGCCACCATCGCGGCGGGCGGCCAGGCCAAGTATCTCGAGGGCTTTGGACCCAAGGTCGATGGGTTCGACCAGGTTGCATTCGGTGATCACGACGCATTGAAGGCGGCCATCGGACCCGAGACGGCCGGCATTCTGATCGAGCCTGTTCAGGGTGAAGGCGGCATCCGCCCGGTGCCGCCGCAGTGCTTGAGGGGGCTGCGCGAACTCTGCGACGCCCATGGAATTCTGCTGGTGCTGGACGAGGTGCAGACGGGTGTTGGGCGTACCGGCAAGCTGTTTGCGCATGAATGGGCCGGTATCACGCCGGACATCATGGCGATCGCCAAGGGCATTGGTGGCGGCTTTCCGATCGGCGCGTGCCTCGCCACCGAAAGGGCGGCAGTCGGAATGACGGTGGGCACGCATGGCTCCACCTTCGCCGGCAATCCGTTGGGCACCGCCGTGGCCAGTGCGGTGCTCGACGTGATCCTCAAGAAAGGTTTCCTCGAGGACGTGCAGCAGCGCGCGCTCACGCTGAAGCAGAAACTGGCGGCACTCAAGGACAGCCACCCCACCATCATCGATGAGATCCGTGGGTCGGGCCTGATGATGGGCATCAAGTGCAAGGTCCCCAACACCGCACTGCAGGCGGCCGCTCTGGACCAGCATCTCCTTGTCCTCGGTGCGGGCGACAATGTTGTGCGGCTGCTGCCGCCGCTTATCGTCAGCGATCAAGACATCGCCGAGGCCGTGGACAAGCTCGACCGCGCCTGCAAGGCGCTCGAAGCCAAGGCCTGACTCCTTAATTCCCATGACGGTTCCCATGAGTATTCCGAAGCATTTTCTCGATATCTCCGATTTTGACGCCACGACGCTGAACGGCATCATCGCCAGGTCGCGCGCCATGAAGGATGCGCGCAAAGGCTGCCCGAAGGGCCTGCGCGAAACGGATGAGCCGCTGAAGGGCCGTATGCTGGCGCTGATCTTCGAACGGCCCTCCACGCGCACCCGCGTGTCCTTCGAGGTGGGCATGCGGCAGCTGGGCGGCGACACGCTGGTGCTGACAGGCAGCGAAATGCAGCTGGGCCGCGGCGAGACCATTGCCGACACGGCGCGCGTGCTGTCGCGCTATGTCGATGCCATCATGATCCGCGCGGCGGCGCATGAGACGGTGACGGAACTTGCCGCCGCAGCCAGCGTTCCGGTCATCAATGGCCTCACCAACCTCACCCATCCCTGCCAGGTCATGGCCGACGTGATGACACTGGAAGAGCATTTGGCCCCCTTGAAGGACCTGACCATCAGCTGGGTGGGCGATGGCAATAATGTCGCGGCCTCATGGGTGCAGGCCGTGGGCCGCCTCGGCGGGCGCCTCAGGATCGGCGCGCCGGCAGAGCTTGCCCCCGCCCGCGGGGTGATGGACTGGGCCAAAGCCGCCGGTGCGGACGTGTCGCTTACAACGTCGCCCGAAGAGGCGGTGGCGGGCGCCGACTGCGTCATCACAGACTGCTGGGTGTCCATGCACAACACGGACTCGGCCAGCCGCCACAACCTGTTGCGCCCCTATCAGGTGAATGCCAAGCTTATGCGCCTGGCCAAGCCCAACGCGAAGTTCATGCACTGCCTGCCCGCCCACCGCGGCGAGGAGGTGACGGACGAGGTGATCGACTCGCAGAATTCGCTGATCTTGGACGAGGCGGAGAACCGCCTCCATGTGCAGAAGGCCATCCTGCTGCACTGCCTGGGGGCATGATGGCCGATACGGCTGCGCTGACGGCCGGCGACCTGATTCTGCCTTTCGAGGTGAAACCCCTGGGCGTGCGCGGCCGGCTGGTGCGCCTCGGACCCGCGGTCGATGACATACTGCACCGCCACGCCTATCCTGCACCCGTCTCCGCACTGCTGGCCGAAGCTGTGGCGCTGGCGGCCATCCTCGGCGCCATGCTGAAGTTCGACGGCAAGTTCATCCTGCAGACCAAGACCGACGGCCCGGTGGACATGATCGTCGCCGACTATGTCGCCCCCGGAAAGATCAGGGGCTATGCCCGCTTTGATGCGGCGCGCGTGGCGGCGCCGAAGACCCCCACCCAGGCTGAGCTCCTCGGCACCGGCTATCTGGCCATGACGGTGGACCAGGGGCCGGACATGGAGCGCTACCAGGGCATCGTGCCGCTCGACGGCGCAGACCTGACCGCGGCCGCGCACAGCTATTTCGAGAAATCCGAACAGATCCCCACGAGGCTGCGCATGGCGGCCGGACCCTTGATCCAGCGCGGCAACAAGGGCGAGGCGTGGCGGGCCGGCGCCATCATGGTGCAGCACTTGCCGCGCGAAGGGGGCTCCAGCCCTCTCCCCACTCATTCCGGCGACGCGCCGGAGGGCACCGATGTTGCACCGCAAGAAAACGATGACTGGGTGAAGGCCCGCCTGCTGCTAGACACGGTGGAGGCGCATGAGCTCCTCGACCCGCAGCTCCCGGCGGAACAGTTGCTCTACCGTCTCTATCACGAAGACGGGGTAACGGCTTACCCAGCGACACATTTGGAGCGCTATTGCAGCTGCTCACAGGAGGGCATTGCCCGCATGCTCTCGCGCTTCCCGGCCGAGGACCGCGCCGACATGGTGACCGATGGCGAGATCGGCGTCACCTGCGAGTTCTGCTCCACCACCTACAAGGTGAAGCCCGAAGACCTCGCGTCCTGATCTCATGTCGCTTTTCGCCCGAAACCTGTCCAAATCGTTAGTAGTATTCCCCGCTGCCCTGTGCAACTTTGATTGACGGACGGAAATCCCCGTGACAGGTTTGCGTGGATAGGGCCTAAGGCCCCAAGGATAAAGATGAACGGACGTGGGAGAGGCGCAGGCATCGGGCCGCGAAGAGTATTTCTGTGCGGCCCCCGGCACCATCCCCATAGCCTATCACTGACGGTCACTTAAGGAGAGAGACGCATGACCGAATTCGAAATGAAACTGAAGGCCGCCGAAAAGGCCGTCGGCCTCGGCAAGCTGTCGCGCCGCGACTTCATCCAGTTCGTGATGGCCTCGGGCGTCACGCTGGCGGCCGCGCAGGCCATGTTCACCCGCGCCGCGCGCGCCGAGCCCAAGAAGGGTGGCACCTTCAAGGCCGCCGTTGGCCATGGCCAGACCACAGACTCCCTCGATCCGGCCACCTGGTCCAATGGCTTCACCTTCGCCTGGGGCAAGTCCGTGATGGGCGCGCCGCTCGTTCAGATCAGCCCGAAAAACGAAGTCATCCCGCATGTCGCCGAAAGCTTCGAGCCGTCGGACGGCGCAAAGAAGTGGGTGTTCAAGATCAAGAAGGGCATCACCTTCCACAACGGCAAGACGCTGACGGCTGATGATGTGGTCGCCACCATCAACTACCACATCGGACCGGATTCCAAGTCGCCGGCCAAGGGTGTGCTGTCGAACCTCGTCTCGGCGAAGGCCGATGGCCCGGACACCGTGGTGTTCGAGCTGAGCGGCGGCAACGCCGACTTCCCCTATCTGGTCTCAGACTACCACCTTGCCATGTATCCTTCCGAGGGCGGCAAGATCCAGTGGGAGAAGGGCATCGGCGCCGGTCCCTACATCCTCAAGTCCTTCGAGCCCGGCGTGAAGATGACCGCCGAGCGCAACCCGAACTACTTCGGCACCACCTACTTCGATGCGATCGAACTTCTGTCGATCATCGACGTGGCAGCCCGCACCAACGCCTATCTCTCAGGAGAAGTGCACTTCATCGACCGTGCCGATCCCAAGACCATCGACATCGTGAAGAACGCGCCGAACACCTCGCTCTACAATGTGTCGGGCACCGCGCTTTATTCGGCGCCGATGCTGGTCGACCAAGCGCCCTTCGACAAGCTCGAGGTGCGCCAGGCGCTCAAGTGGGCGATCAACCGCCAGGAACTGGTGGACAAGATCCTTTACGGCTATGGCTCGGCCGGCAACGACAACATGCTCGCGCCTTCTCTCAAATATGCGATCCAGCCCGAGCCGGTCTATACCTATGACCCGGAGAAGGCCAAGTCGCTGCTGAAGAAAGCCGGCATGGAAAACCTCAAGGTCGATCTCTCGGCGTCCGACGCGGCCTTCCCGGGGGGCGTCGACGCCGCGCTGCTGATGGCCGAGCAGGCCAAGGCCGCGGGCATCGAGATCAACGTCGTGCGCGAGCCGAACGACAGCTACTGGGACAACGTCTGGATCAAGAAGCCCTGGTGCCAGTGTTACTGGGGTGGCCGTCCGACGGCGGATGCCTTCCTGTCGATCTCCATGGCGGCCGATGCGGCCTGGAACGACACGCGCTGGAAGAACCCGCGCTTCAACGAGCTGCTCGTTGCGGCCCGTGCCGAGACGGACGAAGCCAAGCGCCAGGCCATGTATGCCGAGTGCCAGCAACTGGTGCATGACGACGGCGGCCAGGTGGTGCTGATGTTCAACAATTACGTCGGCGCGCTGAGCAACGCGATCGGACATGGCGAGTTCAACACCGACTTCGACCACGACGGTGGCTTCATGTATGAGCGCTGGTGGATGGCGTAACTTACGCCTGATTTCTGGATTTAGTTGACCAGACCCCGTCAAGCGATTGACGGGGTCCTTTCGTCGGGCGTTGCTTGGCCGCTGGCATTAACAGAGACGCCATCACGGAGCCGGATCTTGGCGGCCGGGACGCAGCTTGGCGGGATGCGCGCCGCCGGGGGCCGGAGAGTCACGCAGTAGCGGCGCGGCAGTGGCCATTCGGCGGCCCCCATCATTTCGCTGGGCATGATCGGTAGTTCTGCTACTATTTTACGAACGGGTCCGCAAAGAGGCCCAGGGGAGAGGCATGCATCCGGTTCTGAAGACCGTACTGCAGCGCTTGGGGCTTGGATTGCTGACGCTTTTCGTCGTGTCGGTGATGATCTTCGCGTCCCTTGAAATGCTGCCGGGTGGCTTCGCTGAAGCCATCCTCGGACAGGGCGCCACGCCGGAAACGGTGGCCGCCTTCAATCACCAGCTGGGCCTCGACCGCCCGGCTGCCTTGCGTTACTTCGAATGGATCGGGAACGTGCTGCACGGCGATTTCGGCTATTCGTACGCCGGCGCCGGCGGCTCGATCAAGAAGAGCGTTTCCGCCATCATCGCGCCGCGCCTTTACAACACCTTCTTCCTCGCCATCATGACGGCCATCTTTGCCGTTCCGCTGGCGCTGTTCCTCGGCATCATGGCGGCGCTTCACCGCAACAGCCTGTTCGACCGGGCGGTGAATGCAGCGACGTTGACCACCATCGCGACGCCGGAGTTCTTCATCGCCTATCTCCTGATGTTCTTCTTTGCCATCCAGCTGAAGTGGTTCCCGTCGCTGTCGACCGTGTCGGAAGGCACATCGCTGTTGGAGCATATCTACCGCGCGGCACTGCCGTCGATCACGCTTACCCTCGTCATCGTTGCCCACATGATGCGCATGACCCGGGCGGCCCTCATCAACCTGCTGGCCAGCCCCTACATGGAAATGGCCCGGCTCAAAGGCGTGTCGCAGCGCGACGCCATCATCCATCACGCGCTGCCCAATGCCTGGGCGCCGATCGCCACCGTCATCGCCTTCAATCTCGCCTATCTGGTTGTGGGTGTCGTGGTGGTCGAGGTCGTCTTCGTCTATCCCGGCATCGGGCAGCTGATGGTCGACTCGGTGTCGAGCCGCAACATGCCGGTCGTGCAGGCCTGCGCGCTGATCTTCGCGGCCACCTACATCCTGCTCAACCTGTCGGCCGATATCGTGTCGATTGTCACCAACCCAAGGCTGCTGCACCCCAAATGACCGCGCAAGCTCCACAGCTCCGCTCCGTCCGCGCCCGCCGCACGTTTTGGGAAAACACCAAGCGTACGCTGGCCTCGGCGCCCATCAGCGCCTGGTTCGGCATGATCGTGATCCTCATCTATGTGCTCGCCGCGATCTTCGCGCCCTGGCTTGCGCCCCACGGCGAGGCCGAGGTGGTGGGCAAGGCCTATCAGCCTGCGGGCGAACAGTTCTTCCTCGGCACGGACCAGATCGGGCGCGACCTGTTCTCCCGCCTCATCTATGGCGCCCGCAACACCATCGGCATCGCCTTCCTGACGACGCTGTTGTCCTTCGCCATCGGCGGCACGCTGGGCGTGCTCACCGCGCTGAAGCGCGGCTGGCTGGACCAGGCGATCTCGCGCGTCGTCGACGCCTTCCTCGCCATCCCCGTGCTGATTTTCGCGCTGATGTTGCTGGCGGTCGCCGGCAAGAGCATCCTTAACCTCATCCTCATTCTGGCGCTGCTCGATTCGACCCGCGTGTTCCGCCTCGCGCGCGCCACGGCGCTGAACGTGGTGGTGATGGACTATGTCGAGGCGGCCAAGCTGCGCGGCGAGAAGATGGGCTGGATCATTTTCAAGGAAGTGCTGCCCAACATCCTGCCGCCGCTCATCACCGAATTCGGCTTGCGCTTCTGCTTCGTCTTCCTCACCATCGCGGCGCTGTCATTCCTCGGCGTGGGCATCCAGCCGCCCACCGCCGACTGGGGCTCCATGGTGGCCGAGAGCAAGACGCTCATCACCTTCCCCGTCCGCACTTTCCCGTGGATCCCGGCGCCCTTCTACCCCGCCATGGCCATCGCGCTGCTGACGGTGGCGATCAATTTCGTGGTGGACTGGTTCCTCCACAAGACCAGCGGCCTGCGCGATGAAAAGTGACAACAAGCAACGTGTGAAGGGGGAAGCCCTTCTCGAAATCCGCGGCCTCAAGATCGAGGGCAATTCGGATGGCGTGTGGCATCCTATCGTCAAGGGGGTGGACCTCACCCTGAAGCGCGGCGAGGTGCTGGGCCTCATCGGCGAATCGGGTGCGGGCAAGTCGACCATCGGGCTTGCCGCCATGGGCTTCGCGCGTCCCGGCTGCCGGATCGCCGGCGGCACCATCATGTTCGACGGCATCGACCTGCGCGCCGTCTCGGAAGACGAGAAGCGGAAGCTCTGGGGAGCGCGCATCGCCTATGTGGCGCAGAGTGCCGCAGCCTCCTTCAACCCCGCCCACAAGCTGATCGACCAGACGGTCGAAACGGCGGTGCGCGACGGGCTGATGCCGCGCGACAAGGCGGTGGCCGACGCGGTCGATCTCTACGGCCGCCTGCAGCTGCCCAATCCGCAGAGCATCGGCGGCCGCTATCCGCACCAGGTGTCTGGCGGCCAGCTGCAGCGCGCCATGACGGCCATGGCCATGTCCTGCCGCCCCGATCTCATCATCTTCGACGAGCCGACGACGGCGCTGGATGTTACCACGCAGGTCGAGGTACTGGCGGCGATGCGCAACATCGTGGAGGAGTTCCACACCGCGGCGATCTATATCACCCACGACCTCGCGGTGGTGGCCCAGATGGCCGACCGCATCATGGTGCTGCGCCACGGCCTCGAGGTGGAGGAAGCCCCCACCCGCGAGATGCTGAAGGAGCCCAAGAAGGACTATACGAAGACGCTCTGGGCGGTGCGCAAGCTCGCCAAGGAGGAGTCGATCAGCGATGACGTGACGCTCAGCGTGCGCAACGTCGATGCGTCCTATTCGGGCGTCGTGAAGGTGCTCGACAATGTCACCGTCAGCCTGCCGCGCGGCCGCACCGTGGCGGTGGTGGGCGAGTCGGGCTCCGGCAAGTCGACGCTGGCGCGCGCCATCACCGGCCTCTTGCCGCCCACCAAGGGCGAGATCCTGTTCAACGGCAAGCCCCTGCCGCGCGCGCTGAAGGACCGCGACAAGGACACGCTGCGCCGGATCCAGATGATCTATCAGTCGGCGGACACTTCGCTGAACCCGAAGCAGACGATCCGCGACATCATCGGCCGCCCGCTCGAATTCTACCACGGCATCAAGGGTGCGGCGCGTGACCGCAAGGTGGCGGAGCTGCTCGACTCGATAGAACTCGACGAAAGCTACATCGACCGCCTGCCGACCGAACTCTCGGGCGGCCAAAAGCAGCGCATTTCGATAGCCCGCGCACTCGCCGCCGAGCCCGACATCATCATCTGTGATGAGGTCACCTCGGCGCTCGACCAGATCGTGCAAGAGGAAATCCTCACGCTGCTAATGAAGCTGCAGAAGGACACCAACGTCTCCTACCTCTTCATCACCCATGATATCGCCACGGTGCGCGCCATCTCGGATGAGATCGTGGTCATGCACCGTGGCAAGGTGGTGCAGCAGGGCCCCAAGACGCAGGTGCTGAACCCGCCCTTCCCGGCCTATACCGAGCTCCTCCTCTCCTCCGTGCCGCAGATGGACCCAGACTGGCTCACCAACCTCCTCGCCGAACGCGCCCGGGCGAAGGTCAAGGCCTGAGGGCTGTGGCGGACGGCAAGCGCAACAGCGAGACGGGGCAGGGCGAGGCCGTCCTGTTGCTCGGGCACGACGGGCGGGCCCTTGCGCCCACGCACCGGGTGATCAACGCCGATCTTACCGCCGGGCGGCCCCTCAGCGCCCTGCGTCATCTGCTTGACGATCTCGGCATCAGCGCCGTCAATATCGTCGCCCGTGGCGAGGCTGCCGGAACGGCGCTGGCCTTCGCCGCCGCCTACCCGCAGAACGTGCTCCGCCTCGCGCTCATCGCTCCGCACGGGCTGACGGAGGCAACCATTCTCTGCCCCGTCCTGATCCTTGGAGAGGCGGAGACGCCGAAGTCGATGCCGCGCGTCCGTGTGGAAAGGCCGGGGGTTATTGATGCGCAACTCGCGTCCTTTATATCGGAGCGCCTCTCGAGCTTCGACAACCGGGAGCTCCGCTCCGCCTTCGGCAGCTTCATGACCGGCGTCACCATCGTGACAACGGCAGGTGCTGACGGCCGGCCGCGCGGCTTCACCGCCAACAGCTTCACCTCCGTCTCGCTGGAGCCGCCGCTTCTGATGATCTGCATCGGCAAGCACGCGGCCAGCATGGGCGTGTTCCGCCACGCGAGGGGGTTTGCCGTCAACGTCCTGTCGGAGGCCCAGAAGGATACCTCCGTGCTTTTCGCCTCCAAGCGCCCTGACAAGTTCGAGGCCACCAGATGGCGCGCCGGTCCCTTCGGTAATCCGTTGATCGAGGGCTCCGCAGCCTGGTTCGACTGCGCGCGCTACCAGGTGATCGATGCCGGCGACCACATCATCCTGATGGGCCATATCGAGGCCTTCTCCTATTCCGACGCCAACCCGCTGGGCTATGCGCGCGGCCACTATATCACGCTCGGCCTCGAGCAGGCGGCGGTGAACGCGGCATCCTCCGCCAGCCGCACCGTGGTGGGGGCGATCCTCGAGAACGACAACCGCCTTGTGCTGCTGCCCGATCCGTCCCGCCCCGGCGGCCTGGCCCTTCCGGAAGTGGGCAGGCTTGGGTCTTCCGGCAGCGCCTCGCAGCTGCACGAGTTGCTGCGGCGCGAGGGGCTTGACGCCACGCTGGGTTTCCTCTTCGCGGTTTTCGAGAACCCAGGCACGCGCGAGCAGTGCATCTATTACCGCGGCGAGGCGCTGCTCCATGCAAGGGGCAGGACCGTGCTCGCCGATTTCGAGGATATCCCGTGGGATCGCCTCCCCGACGAGGCCACCCGCTCCATGCTCCGCCGCTATGCTGCGGAGCGCAAGATTGGCCGCTTCAAGGTCTATTCCGGCGACCACCGCCAGGGCACCGTGAAGGCGGTGGACTAGACTGGCCATCTTCTCCCGCGTCGGCGGGAGAAGACCCCGTTGCCACCGGCAACGGGAGATGAGGGGGAGTTGCGGCGGTGACACATGTGGCACTTCCCCTCACCGGCCCCAACTTCGTTGGGGCGTCCTCTCCCGCAGAAGCGGGCGAGGCTGAGCTGCTGACAGACGCCTCTCGGGAATTGACGGAAACTTGCCGCCGCGCTTTGATGGGCCATGGTCAAGGCCGCCATCGGGGATGTCGCAGCGGAGGCGCGTGTCCTCATTGACGGCGCCGGCGACATCCATCTCCGCGACAATATCCCGTAACAGGAACGCACATGTATCTGGGACTCGATTTTGGCACATCATCGGTGAAAGGCGTCTTGATCGACGCCAAGCAAAAGATCATTGCCACCGCTTCCGCCCCCCTCAAGGTCTCGCGCCCGCAGCCCGGCTGGTCAGAGCAGAACCCGGAGGACTGGTGGAAGGCCTGCAACAGCGTGGTGAAAAAGCTGGGCAAGATGAAGCCCAAGGCCATCGCCGCGGTTGAAGGCATCGGCCTCTCCGGCCAGCAACATGGCGCAACACTGCTCGGCAAGGACGGCAAGGTGCTGCGCCCCTGTATCCTGTGGAACGACGCGCGCTCCTTCCTTGAATGCGAGGACATCGAGAAGGCGGAGCCCCGTGCGCGGGAGATTTCCGGCAACATCCCGCTCGCGGGCTTTACAGCACCCAAGCTCCTCTGGGTGAAAAAGCATGAGCCGAAAGTCTTTGCCCAGGTCGCCCAGGTGCTGCTGCCTAAGGACTACATCCGCTTCCGCATGACAGGCGAATATGCCTCGGACATGTCGGATTCATCCGGCACCTACTGGCTCGACTGCGCCAAGCGCGACTGGTCGGACAAGCTTTTGGCCGCCGGGAGCATGAGCATCGACCAGATGCCGAAGCTCTATGAAGGCACCGACGCGACCGGGCGTCTCACGCCCGCCGTTGCCAAGGCTTGGGGCATGCCGAAGCGGCCCGTGGTGGCGGGCGGCGGCGGCGACAATGCGGCGGCGGCCTGTGGCATCGGCGCGGTGACGGACAATGCGGCCCTTGTCTCCATCGGCACCTCGGGCGTCATGTTCGTGTCGAACGACAAGTTCAGGCCCAATGCTGGCCGCGCGGTGCATGCCTTCTGCCATGCTGTGCCCAACACCTGGCACCAGATGGGCGTCATCCTCTCCGCCGCCGCGAGCCTCGAATGGCTGGCCACCATCCTCGGCAAGCCCGCGCCGAAGCTCACCGCGGCGCTGGGCGCCAAGCTCGCCGGCCCTTCCGCCGCGCTGATGCTGCCCTATCTCTCGGGCGAGCGCACGCCGGTGGCCGATGCGCAGATCCGCGGCCTCATCATGGGGTTGGGCCATGAGAGCGACCATAAGACGCTCACCCATGCAGCACTCGATGCCGTGGCCTTCGCCTTCCGCGATTCGCTCGAAGCGCTGAAGGATGCCGGCACCGAGGTGACGCGCGTCACCGCCGTAGGCGGCGGCTCCAAGTCCGAACTCTGGCTCAAGATCATCGCCACCGTGCTGGGCGTGCCGGTCGATCTCCCCGCCGCAGGCGACGTCGGCGGCGCCTTCGGCGCCGCGCGCCTGGGACTTATCGCCGCCACGGGCGCCGACTTCCGCAAGGTGCTGACAGCACCCAAGACAGCCCGCACCATCAAGCCCGAACCCAAGGCGCGCGAGGCCTATGAAGCGCATTACCGCCGCTATGCATCCATCTACCCTGCGATCAAGGAGATTTACCGCTGATGTCCGCCTTCTATTCCATCAAGGATCCGATCAGGTACGAGGGCCCGAATTCCAGGAGCGAGTTCGCCTTCCGCTGGTACAACCCGGACCAGGTGGTGATGGGCAAGACGATGCGCGACCACATGCGCTTCGCCATCGCCTACTGGCACACGCTGTGCTGGCCGGGCAGCGATCCCTTCGGCGGCGACACTTTCCAGCGCCCATGGCGCCACATGCCGGACGAGATGGATGCGGCCCGCATGAAGGCCGACCTGATGTTCGAGATACTCGAACTGCTGAATGTCGATTTCTTCTGCTTCCACGACCTCGATATCGCACCCGAGGGCAAGTCGCTGAAGGAGTTCAACGCCAACGTCACCGAGATCGCCAAGCTCTTCGAGAAGAAGATGGCGGCCAGGAACAAGAAGCTCCTCTGGGGCACCGCCAACATGTTTTCGAACCGCCGCTTCATGGCGGGTGCGGCGACCAACCCCGACCCGGACGTCTTCGCTTACTGTGCCGCGCAGGTGAAGCACTGCCTGGACGTCACCAAGGACCTCGACGGCGCCAATTACGTCATGTGGGGCGGCCGCGAGGGCTATGAGACGCTGCTCAACACCAAGATCGGGCATGAGCTGGAACAGGCCAAGCGCTTCCTGTCCATGGTGGTCGACTATAAGCACAAGATCGGCTTCAAGGGCCCCATCCTGATCGAGCCGAAGCCTCAGGAGCCGGCCAAGCACCAGTATGACTATGATGTCGCCGCCGTCTACGCGACGATTGCCTCGCTGGGGCTTCAGAAGGACGTGAAGGTCAACATCGAGCAGAACCACGCCATCCTCGCCGGCCACACCTTCGAGCACGAGATTGCGCTGGCCGCGGCGCTCGGCGTCTTCGGTTCGATCGACATCAACCGCGGCGACTACCAGTCGGGCTGGGATACAGATCAGTTCGCCATGAACATTCCGGAAATGTCGCTCGCCTTCCTCGAAATCCTGAAGGCCGGCGGCTTCACCACCGGCGGCCTCAACTTCGATGCCAAGATCCGCCGCCAGTCGATCGACCCAGACGACATCCTGTACGCCCACGCCGCCTCGATGGATGCCTGCGCCCGCGGTCTGCTGATTGCCGCAACGATCCTCGAGGATGGCAAGCTCGGCCGCATCGTCGACGAGCGCTACGCCAAGTGGAAAGAGCCAAAGAACAAGGCAATGCTGGAGGGCAAGGAAACGCTGGAGTCGATCGCCAGGCGGGCGCTCGCCGAAGGTCTCGATCCGCAGCCAAAGTCCGGAAAGCAGGAGCGCCTCGAAGCGCTGCTGAACTCTTATATCTGATCAGTCCAGGGAGGACCCCAACATGCCAACCGATATCAAGGGACCCGCCATTTTCCTCGCCCAGTTCGCGGGCGATGCCGCCCCCTTCAACTCATGGGACTCGATCACCAAGTGGGCCGCTTCGCTCGGCTACAAGGGTGTGCAGATCCCGAGCTGGGACGGCCGCCTCTTCGACCTGAAGAAGGCCGCCGAGTCCAAGACCTATGCCGACGAGGTTCTGGGTGTCGCCCGCGCCAATGGCGTCGGGGTGACGGAGCTTTCGACGCACCTTCAGGGCCAGCTCGTCGCCGTGCACCCCGCCTATGACGAGGGCTTCGATGCCTTCGCGCCGGCCGCCGTCCACGGCAAGCCGAAGGACCGCCGCGCCTGGGGCGAGGAACAGGTGAAGCTCGCCGCCAAGGCGTCGCAGAACATGGGGCTCACCAGCCACGTCACCTTCTCGGGTGCGCTCGCCTGGCCCTTCATCTATTCCTGGCCGCCGCGCCCGCCGGGCCTCATCGAGGAAGCCTTCGACGAGCTGGCGCGCCGCTGGAAGCCGCTGCTCGACACTTTCGACAAGCATGGCGTCGACGTGGGCTATGAGCTCCACCCCGGCGAGGACCTGATCGACGGCATCACCTTCGAGATGTTCCTCGAGCGGCTCAACAACCATCCGCGCGCCCAGATCAATTACGACCCGTCGCATTTCGTGCTGCAGCAACTCGATTACCTCGACTTCATCGACATCTACCATGAGCGCATCTGCGCCTTCCACGTGAAGGATGCTGAGTTCAACCCCACCGGCCGCCAGGGCGTCTATTCGGGCTTCCAGCCATGGCTCAAGCGTGCCGGCCGCTTCCGTTCGCTGGGCGACGGGCAGGTCGATTTCGGCGCCATCTTCTCCAAGCTCGCCGGCTACAATTACGACAGCTGGGCCGTGCTCGAATGGGAATGCTGCATCAAGGATGCGGAGCAGGGCGCCGCCGAAGGTGCGCCCTTCATCGAGAGCCACATCATCAAGACCACCGCCAAATCCTTCGACGACTTCGCGGGCGGCAAGCCGGACACGACCAAGGCCCGCCGCATGCTGGGCCTGGCATAAGGGGAAACGCAGATCATGGTATCAGGACGCAGCGACGCGAATACGGGCCGTATCCGGCTCGGCATGGTGGGCGGCGGACAGGGGGCTTTCATCGGCGCCGTGCACCGCCTGGCCGCCCGCATGGATGATCAATATGAATTCGTGGCCGGCGCACTTTCCGCCGATGCGAAGAAGGCCAAGGCCTCGGGCGCCGAACTGGGCTTGAGCCCCGGCCGCATCTACACCGACTACCGCGAGATGGCGAAGGCCGAGGCCAAGCGCGCCGATGGCATCGAGGCCGTCTCCATTGTCACGCCGAACCACGTGCATGTGCCGGCAGCTTTGGCTTTCATCGAAGCCGGCATCCACGTTATCTGCGACAAGCCGCTATCGCTGAACCTCAAGGAAGCGAAGCAGCTCGAGAAGGCGCTGGCGAAACACCCGGGCATCATCTTCGCGCTCACCCACAACTACTCGGGCTATCCGATGATCCGCCATGCCAAGGCCATGGTGAAGGCGGGCGAACTCGGTGAAATCCGCGTCGTGCAGGGGGAGTATCCGCAGGACTGGCTCACCACCGCGCTGGAAAAGACCGGCCAGAAGCAGGCCGAATGGCGCACCGATCCTAGGCGCTCCGGTGCGGGCGGCTGTGTGGGTGACATCGGCACGCATACCTATCAGCTTATGTGCGATGTCTCGGGCCTCAGCGCCAGCGAGCTCTCGGCCGACCTCACCAGCTTCGTGAAGGGCCGCGTGCTGGACGACAACGTGCATGTGATGCTGCGCTTCAACAATGGCGCGCGCGGCATGATCTGGGCCAGCCAGGTGGCGCCGGGCAACGAGAACGGGTTGAAGATTCGTGTCTACGGCGCCAAGGGCGGCCTCGAATGGGCGCAGGCGGACCCAAATTATCTCTGGCACACGCCCTTCGGCGAGCCGAAGCGGCTGATCACCCGCGGCGGCGCGGGCTCCGGCCCTGCGGCAGGCCGCGTCACCCGCGTGCCGCCTGGCCATCCGGAGGGCTATCTCGAAGGCTTCGCCAATATCTATACGGAGGTGGCGCACGCCATCAAGGCAAAGCGGGCGGGCCAGAAGCTGGACAAGGACGTGGCCTTCCCCGGCATCGCCGATGGCGTTGCTGGCATGGCCTTCATCGAGGCCTGCGTGACGTCGTCGGAGAAGAACGGGAAGTGGACGAAGCTGTAGGGCGTCGCACTCACCTCCCACGCTCATCATCGCCAGGCTTGATCCGGCGATCCTCTTTTGTGGCCGCGAAAAGGATGCGCGGGTCGAGCCCGCGCATGATGAGCTGACTGGGAGGTGACGTCAGTCCCTCTCCGAACTCAGAATATGCTTCCTGAGCCTTCTGACCCCGTACCATACCAGGAACATCACAACGGGAATGATGACGATGCTGATGAGCTTCGTCTCCACATGGGCGTATGAGCCGAAGCCTTCGATCAGCTTCGAGAGAATGCCGATGAGGTAATAGCTGATCGCCACCACCGAGAGGCCCTCGACCGTCTGTTGCAGGCGCAGCTGCTGGTGGCCGCGCTTTTCCATCGACTGCAGCACCTGCTGGTTCTGCGCCTCGAGTGCGATGTCGACGCGGGTGCGCAGCAGGTTGGAGGCGCGTTCGCTGCGCTCGGCCAGGCTCTTGATGCGCTCGCTGACTGCCTGGCAGGTGGCCATAGCGGGCGAGAAGCGGCGGTCGAGGAAGACGCCGATGCGCTGGAAGCTCATCACCCTCTCCTCGCCCAACTCGGCGATGCGCTTGTCGACAAGCGCCGCATAGGCGCGCGCGGCGGAGAAGCGATAGCTGGTGCGGCTCGAAATCTCCTCCACGTCGCGCGCGATGCGGCTGAGCGATGTCAGCAGTTCCGCATCCTCATGGCTCTCCCGCGCCGACAGCATGTCGGCTGTCACCTTGGAAAGTGCGCGGTCGATCGCGCCAAGATCGCCCGTCACCTTGCGCGCCAGCGGCAGCGCCAGCAACGCCATCATGCGGTAGGTTTCGATCTCGTGGATGCGGCGGATGACGCGGCCAAGCCGGAGCGGCGACAGGCCGTGATCCTTCACCAGCATGCGGGTATAGCCGTCCTCGCCGATGCGGAAGTCGGTCCACACGGTCGCCTGCCCGGAACTGACGCGCGAGCCCGCGAGGTCTTCGTGCCCGAACATGCGGATGAGCTCCGCCACATCCGGCCCCGGTTCCTCCTTGGTCATGACGCGGGTGTGAATGCCGACGAGGCGGGAGCCCGGCAGCCCGTCAACCCAGCCCACCGGCAGGATGACCAGCGCCTCGCTCTTCTCTGGCCCGCCCTCCGCCACCACGCTGATGCGGTAGAACTCGCCATGGCGCTCATACTTGAACTGGCCGCCGGCAATGTCGAACGCATGGTGGGGCGCGCCGGGGGGCGGCGGCTTCACCCCCAGCGCATCGCAGAGCAGGCGGACATGCTCGAGCGGGTCCGGGTCGCCTTCCGACAGGGTGAAAGCCAGATGCGTGATGCGCGCCGGCGCAACCACGGGCAGGCCGGGGCGGCCATGCAGCTCGTCATTCAGTACCGATCTCAATTCATGGTCGCGCATGGCTGCCTTACGAGAAAATTCCGCCGCAGGGTGACCTTAGGGCCGTCCTTCAGTCTTTCCCCGCGGTCGAGCATTGACTAAGCTGCACTGCATGGCAAGTGCGCGACAGTCCGATACAGCTTCACCCCGCAAGGCCGCCCGGCCGGTGCGCCGCCAGCAACTGATCGATTCCACCATCACCGTGCTGGCCCGCAAGGGCTATGCCAGCCTCACGGTCGCCGATGTGGCGAAGGAGGCGGGGCTTTCCGCCGGCATCGTCATCTTCCATTTCAACAGCAAGGGCGAACTGCTGGCAGCCGTGCTGGAGGCGCTGGCCGCCGAATACCGTAATCACTGGGAGGCCAGCATGGAGGGCGCCGGCCTTAAGCCGGCGGACCGGCTTAAGGCGCTGCTGCTCTCCGACTTCGACACCAAGGTCTATACACGCGAAAAACTCGCCGCCTGGGTGGCTTTCTGGGGCGAGATCCAGGGCCGGCCCTTCCATGATCAGATCTGCGCCGGCTTCGACGCCGAGCGCCAGGCGGTAACCGAGGAGCTTTGCCGCCGTGTAATCGCCGAAGGCGGCTACCGGCTCGATCCTGCGCTTACGGCGCGCGGACTGGAATCGCTGGGCGATGGCTTGTGGGTGGGCCTGGGCGGGGCGGGATATAAGGGCCAGGTGAACGGCTCCCAGGCCAAGCAGGTCATGGCGGCCACACTCGCCGCCTTTTTCCCAGAGCACTATCCCGCGCAGGGCTGAGTTACGCACCTCAAGAAGCCCCTTTCGCGGCGCAGCAAAATCTCTATAACAGCCGCCGAGTTTCAAACCGCCATCATCCGGAGAGCTTCCCATGACGAGAGTCCGTGTCGCCATCAACGGCTTCGGCCGCATCGGCCGCAACATCGTTCGCGCCATCTATGAGTCCGGCCGCAAGGACATCGACGTTGTGGCCGTCAACGACCTCGGCCCGGTGGAGACCAACGCCCACCTGCTGCAGTTTGACTCCGTCCATGGCCGCTTCCCGCATGACGTAACGGTGAAGGGCGACTCGATCTCGATCGGCGCCGGCCAGTTCAAGGTCACCGCCATCAAGGACCCGAGCCAGCTGCCCTGGAAGGACTTAGGGATCGACATCGCGCTCGAATGCACTGGCATATTCACCGCGCGCGACAAGGCGGCGGCCCATCTCGCCGCCGGCGCCAAGCGCGTTATCGTCTCGGCGCCTTCAGATGGCGCTGATTTCACGGTGGTCTATGGCGTGAACCACGACAAGCTGTCGAAGGATCACATGGTGATATCGAATGCTTCGTGCACCACCAACTGTCTCGCGCCCGTGGCCAAGGTGCTGAACGACTCGCTCGGCATCGAGAAGGGCATGATGACGACGATTCACTCCTACACCGGCGACCAGCCGACGCTGGACACCATGCACAAGGACCTCTATCGCGCCCGCGCCGCGGCGCTGTCGATGATCCCGACGTCCACCGGCGCCGCCAAGGCCGTGGGCCTCGTGCTGCCGGAGCTCAAGGGCAAGCTCGATGGCTTCGCCATGCGCGTGCCGACGCCCAACGTCTCGGTCGTGGACCTCAAGTTCATCGCCAAGCGCGCAACGACCAAAGAGGAGGTGAACGAGCTGATCGTCAAGGCGTCGAACGGCCCGCTCAAGGGCATCCTCGGCACTACCGGCAAGCCCAATGTCTCGATCGACTTCAACCATGATCCGCATTCCTCGGTGTTCCACCTCGACCAGACCAAGGTGATGGACGGCAACTTCGTGTCGATCCTCTCCTGGTACGATAATGAGTGGGGTTTCTCGAACCGTATGGGCGACACGGCTGCCTATTTCGGCAAGCTGATCGCCTAAGGCTGATGATTAAGATGCGGCCCCTGCTGATTGCACCCTCCATCCTCGCCGCCGACTTCGCGCGGCTGGGCGAGGAGGTGCGCGCAATTGACGAGGCAGGGGCCGACTTGATCCACATCGACGTAATGGATGGGCACTTCGTGCCCAACATCTCCTTCGGCACGCCGGTCATGTACGGGGTCCGTGGGCTGACCAAAAAGCCCTTCGACGTGCATCTGATGATCGCCCCCGCCGATCCTTATCTCGAAAGCTTCGCTAGGGCGGGTGCGGACATCATCACGGTGCATGCGGAAGCCGGCCCCCACCTCGATCGCACGTTGCAGGCCATCCGAGCCATGGGCAAGAAAGCGGGCGTCTCGCTCAACCCCGCCACGCCGCCTTCGGTGCTGAAGCATGTGCTGGACCGGCTGGACCTTATCCTGGTGATGAGCGTCAACCCCGGCTTCGGTGGCCAGTCCTTCATTCCGGCTATGCTGGAGAAGATCGCGGAGATCCGAGGCATTGTCGGAGGCCGCAACATAGACATCGAGGTCGATGGCGGCGTTTCTCAACACAATGCTGGTGACATTGTTCGCGCCGGCGCCAATGTGCTGGTGGCCGGTTCGGCGATCTTCAAGGCGAAGGATTACGCCGCCGAGATCAAGGCGATCCGCGCCGCGGCCACGAGTGTGATGGCCTGACACAGGCCTTCGCGTCCTCTCCCGCTTCTTCAGCGGGAGAGGACGATAATCTTAAGGCCGCTTCTCCACCCACTCCAGGAAGCTCTCGAACCATTTCGCAAGGTGCCGCCGCGTCTCTGTATCCGTCAGGTTGCCTTCGGCGTCGAACTTCTCCTCGTTGTGGTTCACGAAGACCTCGGGCCGCGGCATGGCGATGGCCTGCAGCGCCTGCAGGTTCTGCCGCAGATGATATTGCGCCCGCGCCGTGCCGGTGAACTGCCCGCCGCCCGCGCCGACAATGCCCACCCGCTTCCAGCGGAAGGGCGAGCCGCCTCGCGACAACCAGTCATTGGCATTCTTCAGCACGCCGGGCACGGAGAAATTATACTCCGGGCAGGCGAAGACCACGCCATCCGCCGCGCGGATCTTCGCATCGAGCGCCCGTACCGCTTCGGGCTTGCCCGTCGCCGCCTCCTCGTCCTCGTCGAACAGCGGAATGCCGTGCAGCGTCGCAATGTCGAAGGACACATGCGGCGGCGCTATCTCCTTCAGCGCGCGCAGCAGGCCGGTGTTGGTCGATGCCTTCCGCAGCGCACCGCTGATGCCGAGAAGCTTCGTCATGCCGCCCCCTTGATCTCCTTGAAGGCCGCGAGTGCGCGGTCGCGCGCCTTGCCGTGGTCGACCACAGGATGGGGGTAGTTCTTGCCCAGTTCAACCCCGGCCGCCTTCAGCACCAGCGCGGGCGCCTCCCAGGGGCGGTGCACGAATTCGTCGGGCATATGCGCCAGTTCCGGCAGCCACTTCCTCACATAGGCACCCGCGGGATCGAACTTCTCGCCCTGCAGCACGGGATTAAAGATACGGAAATAGGGTGCGGCATCCGCGCCGCAGCCCGCCACCCACTGCCAGCTCGCGGCATTGTTGCCGATGTCGGCATCGACGAGGGTATCCCAGAACCAGCGCTCGCCCACCTGCCACGGGATCAGAAGGTCCTTGATGAGGAAGGAGGCCGCGATCATGCGCACGCGGTTGTGCATGATGCCCGTCACCCACAGCTCGCGAAGGCCCGCATCGACGATCGGGTATCCCGTGCGCCCCGTCTGCCACTGCTTCAGCGCTTTGGCATTCTCGCTCCACGGGAAGGCGGAGAACTCGGGCCGGAAGGGCTTCTCGGGAAGCGTCGGCCAGTGATGCAGCAGGTGATAGGAGAATTCCCGCCACAGCACCTCCTTCAGGAACTTCTCCGCCGTCTTGTCGAGCTTGCCGCCTGCCGTAACTTGCGCCGCACGCACCGCATGCCAGCACTGGGCAGGGCTGATCTCGCCGAAGCGCAGGTAGGGCGACAGCCGCGAAGTCACGTCGCGGTCCGGCCGGTCGCGCTGGTCTGCATAATGCGCGAGCCCATCGGCGATGAAGTTCTTCAGCCGTTGCGCCGCACCGGCCTCGCCCGGCGTCCAATGCGCGGCCATGCCCTTGGCCCAGTCAGGCTTCGTCGGCAGCAGGCCCCAATCGGCGAGCCTGTCGCTCTTCAGCTTGCCGTCGAAAGCGGAGAACTTCGGCACGGGCTTCAGGGGCTTCGGCTCGCCCGCCGCGAAGCAGGCCTTGGAGAAGGGAGTGTAGACGCGGTAGGGCTCGCCGGAGCCATTGCGGATCGCCTCCGGTTCATGCAGCAGGAAGCCGCCATAGCGGTGACAGGCCGCCCCCGCGGCCTCCGCCACCGCCTTCACGCGGAGTTCCAGGGCCCCTGACCATGGCGCATAGTCGCGGGTCAAATGCACGGACGTGGCCCCGCTCTCCTTCAGCACCTCCGCGATCACCTTGTCCGCCGCCCCCCGGCGCAGCACCAGCCGCACCTCGGCGGACAGCGCCTCCAGGCTCTTGTGCAGCCACCAGCGCGACGCGCCGCCCAGCCGCCACTCCCCCGGCGTCTCGTCATCGAGCACATAGAGGAAGATCACCGGGCCCTGCGCCGCCGCCGCCGTCAGGGCGGCATTGTCGGTGAGGCGCAGGTCATTTCGAAGCCAGTAGAGGGCATGGGATGTCATGCTGTCTTTTACGCAGCGAAGGAGGGCGGAGATCAACCGGCCCGTTCAGTCCAGGTCCGCCTGCTTTTCCTTCAGCACCTGCGCATAGACGTTGATGATCAGCGCCGCGAGCAGGATCAACCCGCGGATGAGGATCTTGAGGAAGCTGTCGATCTGGATGTGGTCCAGCCCGTTGTTGACGACCCCCAGCACGAGAAGTCCGATGATGGTGTTGCCGATGCCGCCGCGCCCGCCGAAGAGGGATGTGCCGCCCACCACCACGGCAGCGATGGCATCGAGCAGGAAGGTGTCGAACTGGTTCTGCTGTGCTGAGCCGAAATAGGCGACACCCAGCATTCCGGCGATGCCGGAGCACATGGCGCAGATCACCATCACCGAGCCGATGATGAACTTGACGTTGACACCGGAATATTCCGCTGCCTCGCGGTTGCCGCCCACCATGTAGATATAGCGGCCATAGCGCGTATAGGTCAGCACCAGGTGCCCGACGAAAAGGAAGATCATGCACACGATGATCGCCCAGCCGATAGGAATGAACATCGCCTTGCCCGCTGCATTGATGCCGAGCGGAATGCTGAAGGCTGTCCCCGCGCCCAGCGTGGTGACGAGCTCCGGATATTGGTAGGCGATCTGCCCGCGCACGAGGAGGGCGGAGACGCCATTGGCGATCTGCATCATCGCGAGCGTCATGATGAAGGACGGGATGCCGATGAAGGTTATGCCGAAGGCGGTGACGAGGCCGAAGGCAAGGGCCGAGAGCAGCGCCAGGATGATGGCGATCCAGCCCGGCAGCGGGATATTGGCGATGTTCACGTAATCCGGCTGGATGGTGAAATAGGCGACCGTGATGCCCACCGCATTGGCCACCGCCGCGACCGACAGGTCGATCTCCGCTGTCAGGATCACGAAGGTGAGGCCCACTGCAATGATGCCGGTGATGGAGAGCTGACGCACGATGTTGAGCATGTTGTCGAGCGTCAGGAAGGAGCTCGACGCGAAGGTGAAGAACACGACCAGCGCCACCAGCGTGAAGACGGGCGCGATGTTGCGCAGTTGCTCGGCGAGGAAGCGCTTCATCGAGAAGCTTCGGGGCGCTGCCGTTTCGCCGGTGGTCATGGTCTGTTCCTCTCCCCTCGAAAAACTCAGGCCGCCGCCAGAAGGTCGGCCTTCTCGATGTGTCCTGTTGCGAATTCGCGCGCCACCGTGCCCTTGCGGATCACCGTCACGCGGTCGGCGAGCGTCAGGATGGTCTCCGGCTCGGTCGAGAGCACGAGGATGGCCACACCCTTGTCGCGCAGCGATTTCACGATGCGGATCACGTCTTCCTTGGCGCCCACGTCCATGCCGCGGGTGGGCTCGGACAGGATCAGCACGCGCGGCAGGTGGGTCAGCCACTTGGCCAGCGCCACCTTCTGCTGATTGCCGCCCGACAGCGAGCCCAGCGGAATGGCGGTGCGCGGCGGACGGATCTGCAGGTCCTTAATATGGCCTTCCGCGATGCGCTTCTCCGTGCGCGGCTTCAGCCACATGCGGTGGATGCGGTCGAGGATGGAGATCGACACGTTCTTGTACACGGGCTCCTGGCGGAACAGCATCATGCGGCGGTTCTCCGGCACGAAGGCGATGCCCTTGGCGCGCGCTGAAGCTGTGGACCTGAAGCGCACCGGCTTGCCGTCGAGGCTCACCGAGCCCCGCCGCAGCGGCGCCTTGCCGAATAACGCGCGCGCGAGTTCGATCTGCCCCGAACCCATGAAGCCATAAACGCCCGTGATCTCCCCGGCGCGGAGTTCGATCGAGAAATCGCGCAGGTTCTTGCCATCGCTGACGCCGGCGACCGAGAGCACCACGGGCTTCGCATCATCGCCCTTCAGCTCCGCCGCCTCGCCCATGTGCATGCCCTTGGAGCCGCGGCCGATCATGTGGGCGATGACCATGTCCTTGGTGAGCTTCGCCGTCTCTTCGGTGATCACCTTCTTGCCATTGCGGAACACCGTGACGCGGGCGGAAATGTCCAGTACGTCATCGAGGAAATGCGAGATGAAGACGATGGAGCGGCCCTCGGCACGCAGCCGCCGCAGCACCTCGAAGAGCTGCTTCACCTCCGGCGGCGACAGCGCCGAAGTCGGCTCGTCGAGGATGATGATCCGCGCGCCGGAGAACAGCACGCGGGAAAGCTCGACCAGCTGCTGCAACCCGACGGGCAGGGAGCCCATGGTGGTGGTGGGGTCGATGTCGAGGCCGAGACTGGCGATCAGCTGCTTTGCCTCGCGGTTCATGCGCCCCCAGTCGACAGTCCCGATGGATGTGAGCGGCTGGTTGCCGAGGAACACGTTCTCGGCGACCGTCAGGTCCGGCACGACCGAGAGTTCCTGGTGAACCATGCCAATGGAATTGGCCAGCGCGTCCCTGGCCGAGCGCAGCCGCACCTCGCGGCCCTTGATCTTCATGGTGCCGTCGAAATCGGTGTGCACGCCCGCGATGATCTTCATTGTGGTGGACTTGCCCGCGCCATTCTCGCCGACAAGGCCATGAATCTCGCCGGGCAGCAGGGTGAAGTCCACATTCTGCAGCGCCATCACGCCGCCGAAGTGCTTCGACACGTTGGTGAGTTCGAGCAGGGGCTGTTGGCCCCCGCTCGTCTGGCGTGACTGATCTTGCATCACAAGCTGGTCAGATCAGGAAGTTCTTCTGCAGCCAAAGGTGGCCGGCAGCCGTTTCCTTGGTGATGACTGGGCCGTCGGCGAGGATGAAGTCCGGAATGTCCTTGCCGGCCTGTTCGCCGCCCTGTACGGCGGCAACGCCAGCCGCCACCGACCAGCCGTGGATGCGGCAGGACGGGTTGCGCACCGTCGCCACCATCACGCCCTCCAGCACCGCGTTCACCGCAGGCGGCATGGCGTCGACGCCGGCGATCAGGATGTCGGTGCGGTTCTTGGCCTTCATGACGTTGTGCGCGGCAAGCGCCATGTCGTCATTGTGGAAGAAGGCGCCCTTGATATCCGGATACTGGGTCAGAAGCGAGTCCCAGATGCGCGCCACCTTGGTCACGTCCCAGTCGGCCGGCTGCTCGTCGAGGAGCTTGATGCTGGCATTGCCATCCACGACCTGGTGGAAGCCCTTGGCGCGGCCCTGGGCGCCCGAGTGGCCGAGCGCGCCTTGAGTCATCACCATGTTGCCCGCGCCACCCATGGCCCCAACCAGGGCCGAGGTCACAACCGAGCCCATCATGATATTGTCGGGCGCGATGAAGGTGTGGATCGGAACGGTTCCGGGCGGGGCCACCAGCGTGTCCATGGCGATCACTGGCGTGCCGCCGTCGATCATCTTCTTGATGGGGTCGGTCAGCGTGCCGATGCCGAAGGTCTGGATCGCCACGAAGTCCCACTTCTGCGAGGCCATGTTGTCGATGGCGGCCCGCTGCTTGGTGGCGGAGAGCTCGCCGTCGAACCAGGTGACCTCGACATTCATGAGCTTGCCCCAGGCCTCGGCGGCCTGCTTGCCCTGGGCGCACCAGGTGGCCTGCAGGCCGGCATTCGAGAAGGCGGCTTTCATGGGCTTGCCCGAGGGCGCGAGCGCCTGCGCCATGGCGGGGTCGAACCCGGCATCGGCCAGCAGGGCGGCGCCGAGCGCGGTGGCGCCCAGCTTCTTGAACACGTCACGGCGGTTGGCGGCTTCCTTGATCAGATCGTCGAGCATTGCCTGGTCCTCCTCCAAAGCTGATAGTGTCTCGCGCGTCCGCTGGCTTCTTCGGCCGACTGTCTTGAGGACGCCGATCGCCCGGAACATCCGATAGAGATTGCAAGTTGTCCAGCCCCATTGTGTGATAAATGACGAATGCTGCAAGGCATCAAACCCTTCGCGCATGCGAAATTGCAGTCCGTGCGCCGCGCGCCGCTTGCAATCGCCGGGACTTTCGGTGCTCACTGCGGCCAGCGCCATCAGCAAACCACGTGCCTGCAATGATCGAAACCCGAGACGGCTACGCTCCCCAGAAACCCGAAACGCTCGCCGCTTATCTTTCAGGCATCCCGGCGGTGCGCGGTATTCTTGGCGGCACGCCGGAGCGATGGTCGGTCGACGAGGTGGGAGACGGCAACCTGAACCTCGTTTTCATCGTGAAGGGTCCGTCGGGCGGCGTGGCGGTGAAGCAGGCGCTTCCCTACGTGCGCCTCGTCGGCGAGAGCTGGCCCTTGCCGCTGTCCCGCGCGCATTACGAGCACATGGCGCTCACCGAGCAGGCCCGTCTCGCCGGGGCGCTGGTGCCGGAGATCCACCATTACGATGAGACGCTGGCCCTCATCGTGATGGAGTTGCTGGAGCCCCACATCATCATGCGGCGCGGCATGATCGCCGGCGTCCAGTATCCGAAGTTCGCCGACGACATCTCAACCTTCATGGCGCGCACGCTCTGCCTCACCTCCGACCTGACACTGACGGCGGACAGGAAGAAGGCCATGATCGCCGCCTTCGCCGGCAACACCGCGCTGTGCAAGATCACCGAGGACCTGATCTTCACCGACCCCTATCGCGTGGCGGAATTGAACCGTTGGACCTCGCCGCAGCTCGACCCCTACGCCGCGCGCTGGCGCGAGGATGGCGATCTCAAGGTGGCGGTCTCGCGCCTCAAGCTGAAGTTCCTGTCCTCGGCGGAGGCCATGCTGCATGGCGACCTCCATACCGGTTCGATCATGCTCACGCCGGAGGACACGCGGGTGATCGACCCGGAATTCGCCTTCATCGGCCCCATGGGCTTCGATACCGGCGCCATCGTGGCCAATTTCCTTCTCAACTTCTTCGCTCAGGACGGCCACGAAAAGCTGCCGGGCGCGCGCGATCACTATCGCGACTGGGTGCTCGGCACCCTCGAGCAGATCATTGGCCTGTTCCACGGGAAGTTCCTGCAGCTCTGGCGCCAGAACCCGACGGGTGATGCCTATCCGCCATCCTTGTTCCAGGGCGCGGAGGGAGAGGCCCGGCTTGAGATCGAGCGCAAGGCCTACATGGACCGGCTGTGGACCGACACGGTGGGCTTCGCTGCCGCCAAGATGATCCGCCGCATCCTCGGCCTCGCCCACAACATCGATCTCGAATGGATCGAAGACAAGGACCGCCGCGCCACCTGCGAAGCCCGCGCGCTGACATTGGCGCGCGACATGATGGTGCATGCGGAGCGCTATCCCGCCATCCAGTCCGTCACCGGCGCCGCCCGCCGCATGCGGCAGGAGATGACGCGCTACTGAGCCGCCCGCTCCGGGAAAGCCGCGGCGAGGGCCGCGCGATTGGCCGCGATCACGCCGCGTTCGGTGATGAGGCCCGTCACATAGCGCGCCGGCGTCACGTCGAAGGCATAATTCGCCACCTTCGAGCCTCGCGGCACGATCTCCACCGTCTCGATGCGCCCGTCGTCGGTTCGGCCCGTGAGATGCGACACCTCATGCCCGCCGCGCTGCTCGATCGGAATCTCCCTCACGCCGTCCATCACGGAGAAGTCGATGGTGGGCGAGGGCAGGGCGACGTAGAAGGGCACGCCATTGTCATGCGCCGCCAGCGCCTTCAGGTAGGTGCCGATCTTGTTGCACACATCGCCCTGCGCCGTCGTCCGGTCGGTGCCGACGATCGCCATGTCGACGAACCCGTGCTGCATCAGGTGGCCACCCGTATTGTCCGGGATCACCGTATGCGGCACGCCGTGGTGCAGCAGCTCCCAGGCGGTGAGCGAGGCCCCCTGGTTGCGCGGCCGCGTTTCATCGACCCACACATGGATCGGGATCCCTGCATCATGCGCGGTGTAGATGGGCGCCGTGGCGGTGCCCCAGTCCACCGTGGCGAGCCAGCCGGCATTGCAATGGGTGAGGATGTTGACCGTTTCGCCCGGTCCCTTGCGCGCCGCGATGGCCTTGATGATCGCGACGCCGTTGCGGCCGATGGCCTGGTTGATGGCGACATCTTCCTCCGCGATTTCGGCGGCACGGGCATAGGCCGCGGCGGCGCGGTCCGTCACCGCCAGCGGCGTCAGCACGCGCGTCATCCCGTCCAGCGCCCATTTGAGGTTGATGGCCGTGGGCCTGGTCTTCACCAGCAGCTGATAAGCGCTGCCGAGTGCCGCATCGGAAGAATCCTGCCGCATCGCCAGCGCAATGCCATAGGCGGCAGTGACGCCAATCAGCGGCGCCCCCCGCACCAGCATGTCCTTGATGGCGGCGGCCGCCTCCTCCGGCGTGCGCAGCGTCGCCGTCCCGAAAACATGCGGGAACCTGGTCTGGTCGATGATGTCCACCGACCAGCCGTCGGCATTGAGCCAGATGGTGCGGTAGTGCCGTCCGTTGACGATCATGAGAGCCTCCACTTGACCGGGACTGTGGCGGAGAAGCTTCCGGCAATCAATCTCCGGGCTGCCGGCATCTCAGCCGTCCTCCCTGGCATTGGCCTGCGTCGTCAGGAAGCCGAAGAGGTCATTCGCCGTCCCGCCGCCCGCGCATCAATGAAGTCTTGCGTGCCGCATGCGCCGAAATCAAGTCACTTCGGCTGCGCCAGGAACTGCTCCAGCTCCTGCGGCAGCGCCACGCCCGGGTCGAGCGCCCGGGCCCGGCTGGCGGCTTCGGCCGCCGCCACCTTGTCGCCCTTCAGAGCATAGCCGATGGCGTAGGCAACCCAGACGTCGGATCGCTGTGGGTCTGCGCCTTGTGCGCGGCGGTACCAGCCGAGTGCGTCGTCGAATTTCCCCTGGCGCGCCGCGAGGTCGCCGCGCGCCAGCATCATGTCGGCGTTGCGCGGCGATGCTGCAAGGCCGGCGTTGAGCGCATCTTCCGCGGCCTTGACATTGCCTCGCGCGTCGGCGAGCTGCGCCAGCACCAGCCAGGCGGAGGCCAACTGCGGGTCCATCTCCACTGCGGTGGTGAAGGCCTGCTGTGCCTCGTCCCACTGGCGGCGGCTCAGCGCCAACCCGCCAATCGCCATGTGCGATTCCGGCGTGTCGGCATTGGCCATGCGCGCATCCACGAAGTCCCGCAGCCCCCTGCTGTATGCGGCATCATCTTGCGCCGGCAGCTTGGCAGCCCCGGCGCCGGCAATCTCCACTGCCGTGCGCTGGCGCACGCTGCGGGCAGGATCGGCGAGCAGCGGCATCAACAAGGCGATCCGGCTCTGGATATCGATCTGGCGCAGCGCCCCGGTGGCCGCCGCGCGCACCAACGGGTCGTCGTCCTTCAACGCTTGCCCGGCGTCCGCCGCCGAAAGGGAACCCGCCGATCCCAGCGCCTGGAGCGCGGTGGCGCGCGCGATGGCCGGGTGCTCCCGGTCGAGCACGTAGCGCGTGAGATCGGCGACGGTCTTCTCCGCGCGGTCGCCGTTCGTGAAGGCGATGAAGGCCGAACGGTCCTGCCAGTTCTTGTCTCCGGCGGGCGTCCATGCGGCGATCTGCTCCGCCGCCCATCCGGCAGTCTTGCCGGCGTGGCAACCGGTGCACACGTCAGGCGCTCCGGCCGCTTTCGACTGCAGCGGATCGGGCCTCCTGAAGAAATGGTCGCGCCGCGGGTCGATCCGCATGTAGCTCCGCCCGGGCATGTGGCAGCTCACGCATTGCGCGGCCTCGCTGCCTTGCTTGTGGCGGTGATGCAAGGGCGTGTCGAAATCGGCCTTGCGCAGTGACGGGAACGCATCGTTTCCCGCCGTGCCGTGACACTGCGTGCACACGGCATTGCCCTCCGCCACCAGCCCGCCGCCATGCGGCTCGTGGCAGTTGGAGCAGGTCACGCCCCTGGCCTTCATCTTGGATTGCAGGAAGGATCCGAGAATGAACACCTCGTCCTTCTGCTGTCCGTCGGGGAAATAGAGGTCCGGCGTCAGCAGCGCCAGGGCATAGTTGTCATGGAAGGGCGCCCCGGCCGCGGGCTGAACCTGCGAGAATGCCTCACGGCGCGCGTGGCAGGGTCCGCAGACTGCCAGTTCCTGCGCCTGCTGCCCCGGCCCCATCGGCAGGGCCGCATAGGGATCCTCGCCGCCATGGCCTTTCGCCCAGGCCACATGCGCGCCGCCCGGCCCATGGCAGGCCTCGCAGCCTACGGTGAGTTCCGCCCAGTGGCTCTTGTAGGTGCGGGTGGGAAAGTCGAAGCCCTTGTCGAAACCGGTCTGGTGGCAGGTGGCGCAGCGCGCCTGCCAGTTCTTGTAGGTCCCCGTCCAGTGCAGCCCGTCGCCCGGCGGCGCATGCTGATCGGGGTAGAGATGGAACCATTTCCCTGCGGTCACGTCCCAGGCGAGGTCGAGCACCTGCAACCGGCCCTTCTCCGTCTCCACCAGATACTGCTGCAGCGGCCTGTGGCCCACGGTGTAGCGCACCTCGAAACCGGAAGGCTTGCCGTCCGCCCCTTCGGTTTCCACGAAATACCTGCCGTTCTTCGAGGTGAAACGCGTGGTGACGTTCCCGTTGGCGATCGAGGCATCGTTGAAGTCGCCGAGCACGCTGGCCGCATCCGGCGTCTTCAGCGCCCAGGCATGGTCCGATCCCGCCCAGGCACCCGCCTCCGCGACATGGCATCCGGCGCAGCTGGCGCTGCCGGCGAAGCCGCCGCGGGGCACGTCCTCCGCCCGGGCAAGGGACGCGGAAAGCGCGCACAGCACACCCGCCAGAAACAGTTGCCAACGGAGCCTCGGCATCGCCATCCCATTCATAACAGACCGTGGCAAGCAGAAAGGCGCCGAAGGGCGCTGTCAAGCCACTCCGGCGCCTCTGTGCCGTCCGCGCGTTCGCCCCGGACGCTGGTGACGGCTTTCATGACACGCTGGAGGTTGAAGGAGCCCGGCGTCTGGCGCGGCGGGAACTCCTTGTGCGGCCACCCGGCCCTGCCGGCAAGGGCCGGACCCTGGTCATCGCCGCCGATGCGGGCCCGGTAATCGCGCGCGCCGGTCTTCCGGCCCTTGAGGAGGTCTAGCCTGGCACTCGCGTTGCCCGCCGCCGCCACCAGCGCGGCGGGCATGTCCGCATGCGGGGCGATGCCGTTGATCGCGGGCTTGATGGCGCCCGCCCACTTGATGACGCCCGTCACGCGATAGCCGCCCTCCCGGTTGGTGTCCTTCCCGCCGCGGAACATCGAGGTGCTGCCGGCGGGGTGGTAAGTGCATTTCCGAAATCCACCGCAAACATTGACTTTATGTAATGTGCTGTTCCAAGGTAATTACCTTGACGTTAGAGTTTGCTCTATGTGCGATGGCAGCCGGAAATCGCTTGCCTTCGGAGAACCCAGATGATGCTTTTGCGATCGAATGCCCGGACCGCGGCTGTTGCGATCGGCGCCGGCACCGCCGTCAAGGAGATCATTACCGGACTCTCCCCACAGATAGTCTTCGCCCGCTTCACCGAAGATCGCGTCATTGCCGTCGCCGCCATAGACCACATCGCTGCCATCGGCAAGGGTGTAGGCCGAGGCGTAGAAGCCGGCGGATTTCCATTTTGTATACTGAGTTTCCGGCACCCCTGAACCAACATGATCAATGAATGTCGCGGAACCAACGGTATTTCCGGAAACCTCGAGTCCCGCGCCGTATTCACGATTGTATGAGTCCATTGCGAGAATGGCTCTGAGCAAATCCTGATTCGTCGGCATTACTTAATCTCCTTTCAGAAAGCGGTTCTGGGCGCCTGCGTAGTCTGTAATCAACCCCTGTAGTCGGCGGCGTGCATCGATAGGGATTTCCTGCCAACCTGGATTGTCCATCACTTTCGGATTACCAATCCACGGAAGGAGTGCTTCGACGCGACCCTCCGTCACCGGCTCATCGGTGATCTCAACCGTGTAGGACTTGATGCTATTTCCGGGGCCGAATGTGGCGGCGAGGTTGGCGGGGTCGACCTGCTGCACGGACTTCGGATCGCTCAGGTCGCCAAAGGTGACCATCATCGGGTACTGATCGGGAGGGACGTCGAGTGGCTCGCCCTGAGAGTTCTTGAGCTTCGGCACGCCCTCCCAAACTCTTTGGTCGTTGTGAATGCCCAGAAGCGCCATCTCATTTGGTTTCATTTCCTGGATGATGGCAAAGAGATAACGCCCGGGTGAAACCTCGATCGCCAGCGCCTCGCCCGTCTCGCGCATGGGAGAGGTCCTGAACAGCCGGTCCTTCCACATCACCTTGCCCCGCATTACGCTGGAGGTGACGTCCCCATTTGGCGTCTCGATGGTGAGCGTCTGCTTCGTGTGCCAACGCACGGGCGGGTCCCATAGGTTTTGAATGTCAATACCGGTAAACAGACCGAAATAGAGAAACAGCACCTGCGGCGGCCAAGTGTTCCGCAGCAGCCACAAGAGCCCCATGGCCAGCGCGACGCCGGTCACCCAAGGCCAGGACTTTGCGGTGATATTGCTGGCCACTCAGCTGCCCCTTGCCTGCATCGCCAGCTTGGTCTGGCCGGTCTGCGTGCCTGCGCCGGCAACCCAGCCGTTGAGGATGTCGTTCCCCTCTGCGAAGGGATCAAGCCCGTCCGTCCCGCGGTAGGAGATCACCGTGCTGCCATCGGCAAGTGTGTAGGCTGAGGCGTAGAAGCCGGCGGCTTCAGAACCCGATGGGATAGATATATCCAACATTCTGGCTCCGCCAATCATTGAGCCAGGCCCGCCCAGACCTTCTATACCTGGCGAGTAGCCTCGGTTGTAGGAATCCATAGCGAGTATCGACAGCAACAGATCTCTAGACGTAGCCATAGTTTCAGCTCCTTCTAAAACTGCCGTGAGTGACTTGGCGGCAAAGTGGGTATTCCAACTCGTTTGTTGATTTGCAGAGACCTGGTTCCGGATAGGGACCGAGCCAAGGAAGTAACTTGTTTGCCCAGCCCTTCGTCACCGGCTCATCGGTGATCTCCAGCGTGATGGATTTCAGCGCGTAGCCGGGGCCGAATGTGGCCGCGAGGTTGGCGGGGTCGACCTGCTGCACGCTCGCCGGACTGCTAAGGTTTCCGAAGGTCACGAGCATGGGATACATCTCGCGCGGAACGGTCAGGACCTCGCCCTTGCGGCTGTTCAGCTTGTAGGCGGACTCAAGCGGCGCTTCGTCCGGAAAAAACAGAATTTCGGTTTGTGGCCGGTACTGCTGGAGCAGCGCAAACAAATAGCGCCCCTTCGCCACCTCCACCACCACCGCCTCGCCCCCGAGCCTGGCATGGGCGGAGCGGAGAACCGGATCCTCCGACAGCGTCTGCCACCGCACCGCACTCCCCGACACATCGCCCTGCGGAGTGGCAATGGTGACGGTCAACTTCTCGTTCCACTCGGCAGGATACATCCAGCACCCCGCCAGCCCCACGCCCGCCAGCAACAGGGCAGCGCCCGTGGCGCCGCGGCGCCATAGGCTGCGCCTTGCAGGCCGTCCGGCGGTGGGCCGGGCGCCGGTCATGATGCTAACCAACTGCCGGCTGAGGTGGCGCTTGTCGCCAGCGTCCCCTCCCGCCTCATCTGGATCGAGCCCATTTTCTTCAGCGTCTCCGCATCCAGCAGCCGCAAGATGCCTGGGTGAAGCTTCATGCGGCCGTCCTTCGCCAGCTGGCGGAAGTTGCCGATCACGGCGGCGGCGCTGCGCGGGTCTGGCGCGATGACGCCGGGCAGCCAGTGGTTGTCGCCCGATGTCCAGTCCTCCGGCTTGAGGCGCAGGGGGAAGACGCCGGCGCGGGTCTGGTCCTGGAGGCGGGCCTCGGCCTCGTCAGAGAGGCTGGCCCAGATGGCGATGCCCAGACTGCCGGCCAGGGGGTTCTGCTCCCGGTCCTCGGCATATGCGATGCTGACCCTGTCCTTCAGCAGAGGTTCGAGGACAAGGTGCTGGAGATCGGCCAGCGTCTGGTGGCGGTGGCGCGACCGCGCCATCATCGCCATGACGATGTCGCCGAACCCTTCGCGCGGCTGGGCCCGGGCCGCAGTGAACGCGCGGACCGCGCCGGCATCCTGCCCCGCAGGCGGCGGATTGGCGCCCGGGCCGGGCGCAGCGCCAGCATGTGCCGCGCCGTTCACCGGTTCCATTGCACGATCCGTCATCGCTCACCCCTTGACCCAGCCCATTTGCTGCGCTGCGATGTTCAACGGAACACAAGTTCATAACAATTCGGTAATATTCGATAACGTGGACCGCCTACTTACGTCAAGGTGAACATCGTCCCTCTTGTGGCAATGCCAGGCGATTTTCCGCGGCCCCGAAGTTTACGCCGCGCGGCACCGCGTGTCCGCACTCACCCTAAAGGCATCCTGCGTGGCGTTGCCGAACAGCTCGCTGCCGTTGTCGATCCGTCCATTGCCGTTGATGTCGCGCGCCAGAAAGCCGTCCTGCGGCGAAATCCACCCCGCCCGCTCCCGGAAATCATTGCCGTCGAAATCGAAGTGCGTCTGGCTCCGGTCAAGCCGGATGAGCTGGACGCCATCTCCATTGAGGTCGAGCACCAGCGGATCGATGAACAGCGGAGCGAGGCCGCGGAAAGGCTGGGTCGGAGTCTTCTCAGGCTCATCGTCATCGGGCGCGAATTCCAGGTGCTCGACGCCGATCAGAACGTCGAAGCCGTCCCGGCCTCCGTTGGAGTCGCGCACGAGTATTATGTTGTCAAGGTACTTGACATCGTACTCGGACTCTTTGCCGCGATAGACGGCCGTGTCATCGCCCGCTCCGCCGTTGATCCAGTCATCGCCTCCCAGCCCCTTCAGCCTGTTGTTGAGGCTGTTGCCCGTGATGATGTTATCGAGCTCGTTGCCGGTGCCCATGACAGCGCCGCCGGACCCGATGCCCGGCGCAGGCGGCGGCGCCGGCTCGCCAAGGACGAGATGTTCCAGCCCCGCACCCAATGCGTAACTTATCGAAGCACCACCGTGTCGGAATAGCCGGTGGAGTCGGTTATGCTGTCGCCCGTGGTATCGACATAATAGGCGTCGCTGCCGCCGCTGCCGAAGCCCCAGTGCAGCGGCGCCTCACCTTGCACGCGCCCGCCAGTCAGAAAGCGCGTCACCTCCGGGTCGCGGGCATTGCAGCACCGGGTTCGCCGCAGGCATGGCCGCGGGACGTTGTGAGACCGCGGCTGAGGGTGAGCTTGAACCGCCCCCTGACGCGCCCTAGGATCAAGGCAGATATCCACGCTGAAAGACCAACGCCATGAAAACCGCTGCCCTATCCTTGTCGCTGCTGCTCGCCGCCAGCGCCCTTGCGCCAGTGGAGGCCGGCATGGCGAAGCCTCTGACGGGAGACTCCTTCGGCGATTGGGTGCTGCGCTGCACGAAGACCAGCACTGGCGAAGAGGCCTGTGCCCTGCATCAGCGGATCATCGCCAGGGACACCCGGCAGCCGGTCGCGGCCATTGCCCTTGCCCGCAACAAGGACAGCAAGGAGCTTCGCCTCGCGGCGGTCTTGCCGCTGGGGCTCGACATTCCCGCCGGCGTGACCGGCAGGGCAGGGGCGGTTATGCTGCCCTTCACCGTTCAGACCTGCGTGCGGCGCGGCTGCATCGCCAGCACCGCCGTCGACGGGAAGACGCTTGGCGCGCTGCGCGGTGCGGATGCTTTCAGCGTGACCTTCAAGATGCGCATCGTGGTGGAGCCCACCACCATTCCGGTGTCGCTGAAGGGGTTGGATGCAGGGCTGAAGGCGCTCGACGCCAAAGGATAAATGTTGCCGCGTGCCTTGCGGCCCGGCACATTCTGCTAAGCTGGCGTCCGCATGACATCGCTTCTGATCGTTTTCATTCATGCCGTTCTGATGGCGGCCGTCATCCTTCGCGTCCTGCTGCGGCGGCCGGCGCGCGGCGTGGCGGTGGCCTGGCTGCTGCTGGCGGCGACGGTTCCCTATTTTGGCGCGCTCCTCTATTTCCTTATCGGCGAACGCCGCATCTCGCGCGGCCGTGCCCTCATGCAAGGCGACTTCCATAAGATCACCGCGCCTCATTTGGCTGAGAACCGGCTGCAGTACGGTGGCGTGCAGCTGACCCACAAGCAGCAGCCGCTGGAGCGGGCGGGCCAAAGCTTCTTCGGCGCCCCGGCTTTCGCCGGCAATTCCGTGACTCTCGCGTCCGATACCCTCGCCATGCTGAAGCACATGGCCGCTGACATCGATGCGGCGCGAATCAGCGCACTGGCCGAATTCTATATCTGGACCGAGGGCGGCCTCACGCGCGGCGTGCTGGAGGCCCTCATCCGCGCGGCCGGGCGTGGCGTGAAGTGCCTCGTGCTGGTCGATGCGCTGGGGGCTGCCAGCTGGTGGCGGGGCGCTGAACCGGACATGCTGCGCAAGGCCGGGGTGGAGTTGCGTGCGGCTCTGCCGGTGGGCCTGCTCCGCGGCCTCGCGGGGCGCACCGACCTGCGGCTTCACCGCAAGATCGTGGTGATTGACGGGCGCATCGCCTGGACCGGCAGCATGAACATGGTGGACCCGCGCTTCTTCAAGAAGGATGCGGGCGTCGGCGAATGGGTTGACGCGATGCTGCGCATCGAGGGGCCAGTGGCGGGCGCGCTGGCCGCCGTCATGATCAGCGACTGGGTGGCGGAAGGCGGCGTCACGCTGGAGCAGGTGGTGGCCGAGACCGGCCTCGAGCCCGCGCCGCCGCAAGGTTCTTCGTCCATCCAGGTGCTGGCGTCGGGGCCGGGCGAGTCGGGTGACGGCCTGCTGCAAGTCATGCTGGCGCTGATCAATGCAGCGGAACGCGAGGTGGTGGTGACGACGCCCTATTTCGTCCCGGAGGATTCTCTCGTCACCGCGCTGCGCGGGGCCGCGGCGCGGGGCGTGAAGGTCGTCGTGGTGCTGCCGCGGCGCATCGATTCGCTGCTCGTGCGGCATGCCAGCCGCTCCTTCTTCGACGAGGTGATCGCGGCGGGAGGCGAGATCTATGAGTTCAAGGGCGGGTTGCTGCATACCAAGTCGATCACCGTCGATGGCGAGCAGGCGATGTTCGGGACCGCCAATTTCGACATGCGCAGCCTGTGGCTCAACTACGAGGTTTCGCTTCTGGTCTATGACCGGGATGCCGTGGCCGGCATCCGCAGCCTGCAGCAGAACTATCTCGACGATGCCGAGGCAGTGATGCTTGTGCCCTGGAACCAGCGTCCGGTGGGCGCGCGGCTCATCGAGTCGACCATGCGGCTCATGACGCCGCTGCTGTAAATCTTGCGCCGCAAGGAACAGAAAGCGAATCTTGCAATGCTTTGTGCAAAGCTTTGCATCAACTGATCTGCAGGCCATTTGTGCCGACAAGTAGAAAAACATTGCAAATTCAGTTACTTAAGTCATGCAAGGGGCATCTGACCGAGGCACCCGTAAAAGTTGGACCGCAAAGCTTTGCATTTCTTGCGGACAGATCCCGAACGTTCCCTGAAACGCCAGTGAATTCGAACGTTAAAGCTGAACGTAGTGATAATTGGCATGCTCAAGTCTGTGCCCTGTTGCCTAAATCATCTCAAGTTTTTGAGCTTTTGCTCAATAGATGGGCGTTAGGCTCGCACTTGGCGCCGCTGCATGCGAATATAAAACTGCATTCTAACTAAAGCGGCCAGCGTTCCTGCTGCGCTGCCGAAGCAAGTGTGCGGCGCACACATGAATGTCGCTTGACCAAACGCCATTAGTGAACATACGCTCTTATGATGGGCAAATAATTGCCCAAGCGAATGGGAGGACCATATGAAATCTCTGTTGGCAGGCATTCTGGGCGCGATCAGTCTCGCCGCCCTTGCCTCGACCGCCTCGGCCGAAACGACGCTGACCATTGCCACCGTCAACAACGGCGACATGATCCGCATGCAGGGCCTGACCGAGGACTTCACCAAGAACAACCCGGACATCAAGCTCGAGTGGGTGACCCTCGAGGAGAATGTGCTGCGCGAGAAGGTGACGACGGACATCGCCACCAAGGGAGGCCAGTTCGACGTGCTCACCATCGGCACCTATGAAGTGCCGATCTGGGGCAAGAAGGGCTGGCTGGTGCCGCTGACGCAGGTGGATGACCCGGCGGATCTGCTGCCCGCCATCGCCGGCGGCCTGACGGTGGACGGCAAGCTCATGGCCTCGCCCTTCTATGGCGAGAGCTCCATGGTGATGTACCGCACCGACCTGGTCGAGGCGGCAGGCGAGAAGATGCCGGAAGCTCCCACCTGGGCGGACATCAAGCGCATCGCCGGCAAGATCACCGACAAGGACAAGGAAATCTATGGCGTCTGCCTGCGCGGCAAGGCCGGCTGGGGCGAGAACATGGCCTTCATCACGGCCACGTCCAACTCCTTCGGCGCGCGCTGGTTCGACGAGAACTGGAAGCCCCAGTTCGATACGGCGGAATGGAAAGACACCCTCAACTTCTACCTCGACCTGATGAAATCCGACGGGCCTCCGGGCGCTTCCTCCAACGGCTTCAACGAGAACCTCGCCCTGTTCAACGCCGGCAAGTGCGGGATGTGGATCGACGCCACGGTGGCCGCTTCCTTCGTGACCAACCCGAAGGAGTCGAAGGTCGCCGACAAGGTGGGCTTCGCGCTGGCGCCGGACAACGGCCTCGGCAAGCGCGGCAACTGGCTGTGGGCCTGGTCTCTGGCCATCCCCGCCGGCACACAGAAGGAGGATGCTGCCCAGAAGTTCATCAGCTGGGCGACGTCGAAGCACTACACCGAGCTTGTTGCCGGCAAGGAAGGCTGGGCCAACGTTCCTCCGGGCACGCGCACTTCGCTCTATGCGAATCCTGAATATGCCAAGGTCCCCTTTGCCAAGATGACGCTCGACTCGATCAACTCGGCTGACCCGACCAAGCCCACCGTGAAGCCGGTGCCTTACGTCGGCGTGCAGTTCGTGGCGATCCCGGAGTTCGCCGGCATTGCCACCAGCGTCGGCCAGATATTCTCGGCAGCGCTTGCCGGCGAGAAGACCGCGGACCAGGCGCTCGCCGAAGCGCAGGACGTGACGGCGCGTGAAATGACCAAGGCTGGTTACATCAAGTAACCGAACCTCCCGCAACTCGGCTGCCCGGCTTGAGACCGGGCAGCCATTTTCCTCCCCTCACTGGGTTTGAGCCATGGCAACGCAGCAGACTCGCTCGATCGGCAGGATCGCCGTTGCACCATCGGTCCTTGCCCTGTTCCTCTGGATGATCGTGCCGCTCGCCATGACCATCTGGTTTTCCTTCCTCCGCTACAATTTGCTCGACCCCAATCCCGCCTGCTCGCTGACGACACCGGGCGCGCTGATGGACGAGGCCAACCGCTGCCTCGCGGGCGCCACCAATTACTATTACTTCCTCACTGACCCCGCCTTCTTCAAGGCCATGCGCAATTCGCTGCTGCTGGTCTTTTGGGTGCTGGTGATCTCGGTCGCGGGCGGCACGCTTCTCGCCCTGCTGCTCGACCAGGCGATCTATGGCCGCAATCTTGTGCGCCTCATGGTGATCGCGCCCTTCTTCGTCATGCCTACGGTGAGTGCGCTGGTCTGGAAGAACATGATGATGCATCCGGTGCAGGGCTTCCTCGCCTGGATCACCAAGTCGATGGGCCTGGGCGCCATCGACTGGTTTGCGCATTATCCGATGACGGCCATCGTCATCATGGTGTCCTGGCAGTGGCTGCCTTTTGCAACACTCATCATTCTCACCGCGTTGCAGAGCTTCGACGAGGAACAGAAGGAAGCCGCCCAAATGGACGGCACGCCGCCGTTCTCCTTCTTCTGGTACATGATTGTTCCCCACCTCGCGCGGCCCGTTACTGTGGTGATCCTCATCGAGACGATCTTTCTTCTCAATGTCTTCGCCGAAATCTATGTCTCGGGCTCGGGCGGGCGCGCCGGCAACCTGCCGTTCCTCGTCTATCAGTACGGCCTGATTTCCAACGACATCGGCGGAGCATCGGCAGGAGGCATCATCGCGGTCATCCTCGCCAACATCGTTGCCTTCTTCCTGATGCGGATGATCGGCAAGAACCTGGAGGCATGAGAACATGGCGCGCGCAGTTCCCATCCGCCGCAAGGTAATCTTCACCGGCCTCGCCTGGGGCCTGGGCTTCGTGATCTTCTTTCCCGTGTTGTGGACGGTGCTCACCAGCTTCAAGACCGAAGGCGAGGCGGTATCAATCCCGCCCACTTTCCTGTTCTTCGACTGGACGCTCGAAAACTATGCCATCGTGCAGGAGCGCTCGGACTACATAAAATTCGCGATGAACTCGGTCTACCTCGCCCTTGGCTCCACGCTGCTGGCGCTTCTCATCGCCATCCCAGCCGCCTGGGCCATGGCCTTCGCGCCGGGCAAACGCACCAAGGACCTGCTGATGTGGATGCTCTCCACCAAGATGATGCCGCCGGTTGGCGCGCTGATCCCGCTCTATCTGATCTTCCGCGACCTGAAGCTTCTCGATAGCCACATCGGCATCATCCTCGTGCTGACGCTGCTCAACCTGCCGATCATTATCTGGATGCTCTACACCTACTTCAAGGAAATCCCGGGCGAGATCCTCGAGGCATCACGCATGGATGGGGCATCGATCGGCAAGGAGCTGATCTATGTGCTGGCCCCCATGGCGGTGCCCGGCATTGCCTCTACAGTGCTCCTCAACATCATCCTGGCGTGGAACGAATCCTTCTGGACGCTGACGCTGACCACCAAGGATGCAGCGCCGTTGACGCAGTTCATCGCGTCTTATTCGAGCCCGGAAGGCCTGTTCTGGGCCAAGCTCTCCGCCGCCTCCACCATGGCTATCGCCCCCATCCTCGTCCTTGGCTGGTTCGCCCAGAAGCAGCTCGTCCGCGGCCTCACCTTCGGAGCAGTGAAGTAACATGGGCGGAATTTCGCTTAAGCACGTCCGCAAGACCTTCGGCGATACCGTCATCATCCCGGGTGCGGATCTCGAAATCGAACATGGCGAGTTCATCGTCTTCGTCGGCCCCTCGGGCTGCGGCAAGTCGACATTGCTCCGCCTTATCGCAGGGCTGGAGGACCTGACCGGCGGCCAGATCCTCATCGATGGCGAAGACGTGACCGGCGTTCCTCCCGCCAAGCGCGGGCTCGCCATGGTGTTCCAATCCTATGCGCTCTATCCGCACATGAGTGTGCGGAACAACATCGCCTTCGGCCTCAAGATGGCGGGAGAACCCAAGGAGCAGATCGACGCCAAGGTGGCCAGGGCCGCCGCGACGCTGAACCTGACCGATTATCTTGAGCGCAAGCCCCGCCAGCTCTCGGGCGGCCAGCGCCAGCGTGTGGCCATCGGCCGCGCCATCGTGCGCCAGCCCAAGTGCTTCCTGTTCGATGAGCCGCTGTCGAACCTCGATGCTGCGCTCCGCGTCAACATGCGCGTCGAGATCATGCAGCTGCACCAGCAGCTCGACGCCACCATGATCTACGTGACGCATGACCAGGTGGAGGCCATGACCATGGCTGACCGCATCGTGGTGCTGAACAAGGGCGTGATCGAGCAAGTGGGCTCGCCGCTAGATCTTTATCACAAGCCGAATTCGGTCTTCGTTGCGGGCTTCATCGGGTCGCCGAAGATGAACCTCATCTCCGGCCCCTTCGCCACGAAGTACAAGGCCGCGACGGTCGGTATCCGGCCGGAACATATCGCCATCGTCAGCGAGGGTGGCGATGCACGCGGCGCCATCGTGCTCACCGAGCACCTCGGCTCCGACTCTTTTCTTCATGTCGATGCGGGCGAGGCGGGCCGCCTCACGGTGCGCGCGCCGGGTGACAACCTGGGCAAGCCCGGCGAGGCCGTGTCGCTCGCCTTCGAGAAGGCCCGTATCCATCGTTTCGATACCCAGGGAAAGGTTCAGGTCTGATGCGTCTTCAGGGAAAAACGGCAATCATCACCGGCGGTGCGCGTGGCATCGGTGCGGCTATTGCCGCAGGCTATGCGAAGGAGGGCGCGCGCGTCTGCGTGGCCGACCTCAATTTCGCGGAGGCCGATGCATTGGCGCAGAAGATCGGAAACGGCGCCTTCGCCTATGCGCTGAACGTCACCAAGCTGGACGAGATCAAGGCCTGCGTCGCCGAATGCGGGACGCGGATGGGCGGCATCGACATCCTCGTCAACAATGCTGCCGTCTTCGACATGGCGCCCTGGGGCGAGATCACCGAAAAGAGCTATGACTTCGTCTTCGGCGTGAACGTCAAGGGTCTGATCTTCATGCTGCAGGAGGCGGCGGAGAGCATGAAGCGCCGCGGCCGGGGCGGCAAGATCATCAATTTCGCCTCGCAGGCCGGCCGCCGCGGCGAGGCGCTCGTTGCCGTCTATTGCGCGTCGAAAGCCGCCGTCATCTCCATCACCCAGTCGGCGGGCCTGGCGCTCATTGCGCACAAGATCAACGTCAATGGCATAGCGCCCGGCGTGGTCGACACGCCGATGTGGGAGCATGTCGACGGCCTCTTCGCCAAATATGAAAATCGTCCGCTGGGCGAGAAGAAGCGCCTCGTCGGCGAGGGCGTTCCCTTCGGCCGCATGGGCAGACCCGAGGATCATGTGGGCTGCGCCATCTTTCTCGCGTCGTCCGAGAGCGATTACGTGGTGGCCCAGACCTACAACGTCGACGGCGGCCAGTGGATGAGCTGACGGCTCCCCCGGAACAGAAAGAGACTGCCTGACATGACGACGCTTTCCCGTGCCACCCTCGCGAGCCTGAAGCCCGGCATCGCCGTGCCGGCTTATCGGGCCTTTGACCTGAAGCCGGGCATCCTGCATTTCGGCCTCGGCAATTTTCACCGTGCCCACCAGGCGGTCTATCTCGACACGCTGTTCAACATGGGCAAGAGCCGCGATTGGGGCATCATCGGCACCGGCGTCAGACCCGCAGACCGCGTCATGTATGACGCGCTGAAGCCGCAGGATTGGCTCACAACGGTGGTCGAGCAGGAGGCCAATGTCAGCCGCGCCCGCGTGACGGGCGCCATGCTCGGAATGGTCCCGCCCGAGGACCGCGCCGCCATCGTGCTCCAGCTTGCCGACCCGGCAATCCGCATCGTTTCCATCACCGTCACCGAGGGCGGCTATTTCATCGATCCCGCCACCGGCCAGTTCAATCCGGACTTCGAGGAGATCGCGCAGGATGGCAGGAACCCGGACGATCCGCAGACGGTCTTCGGCCTCATCGCTCTGGGGCTCAAGAAGCGGCGCGAGGCTGGCACGAAGCCCTTCACCGTCATGTCCTGCGACAACATCCCCCACAATGGCGTGGTGGCGCGCAATGCCGTCGCCGGTGTCGCGCGGCTGTGGGACAAGGGCCTGGCTGACTGGATCGCCGCCACTGCCGCCTTTCCAAACGGCATGGTGGATCGCATCACGCCGGCCACGACCGGCCGTGAGCGCAAGCTCTGCGCGCAGGATTTCGGCATCGAGGACAATTGGCCGGTCTATTGCGAGGAGTTCATCCAGTGGGTGCTGGAAGACACGTTCTGCAATGGCAGGCCTGAGCTCGAGGCCGCAGGCGTGCAGTTCGTGCCCGATGTCACGCCCTTCGAGTTCATGAAGATCCGCATCCTCAACGGCGGCCACGCCGCGATCGCCTATCCGGCCAGCCTGCTCGACGTGCATTTCGTGCATGATGCGATGAACCATCCGCTGGTGGCCGCCTTCTTTGCCAAGATCGAGCGCGACGAGATCATGCCCACCGTGCCGCCGGTGCCCGGCGTGGTGCTGGATGATTATTACCGCCTCATCCATCGCCGCTTCTCCAACCCGAAGATCGGCGACACCATTCCGCGCCTTGCCTTCGACGGTTCCAACCGCCAGCCCAAGTTCATCGTGCCCGTGGCGCGCGACCGGCTGAAAGCGGGAGGCTCCGTCTCATCGCTCGCCTTCGAATCCGCGCTGTGGTGCCGCCATTGCTTCGGCAAGACGGAGACGGGCAGGGACATAACCGCGGGTGACCCGATCTGGCCGCGCCTGACGGCGCTTGCGGCGAGGGCCAAGGCTGATCCGCTTGCATGGCTGTCGATGGATGATGTCTATGGCGATGTGGGCCAGTCGGAAATCTTCCGCGAGGCCTTCGCCCGGAGCCTCGCCGGCATCTGGGCGAGGGGCACCGAGAGGGCGCTGGCCGATTTCGTCGGGGCTTAAGCCTCGCGCGCCGCCAGTTCCGCCTTGCGGCTGAGGCCTGCCAGCGCCAGCCGCTGCAGCGTGGCGGCCGCGATGCCGGTGATGAGGCCGATGGCAACCGTGGCGGCGATGCCCCACGCGCCATAGCTCTGCAGCTGCAGAAGCTCGGGGATCACCTGGTGGAAAAGGTAGATGTGATAGCTCGATGCTGCGACCAGCATCACGCCCGGCAGCATCGGCCGCGGCAGGCGGATCGCCGGCAGGAACAGCAAGGCCGCCATCGCCGGCAGCTGGATCAGGTTCATCACCCAGGCGCCTGTCCAGTTACCGCCGAGGTAGGCCGCCGCCGGGCAGATCAGCGTGAGGGCGAAGAGCAGCAGCAGCTTCTGCGATGTCCGCCTCGCAAAATAGGCGGCCCAGCCGAGCAGCGGCAGCCACAGCACATAGCTGAGCAGGAAGATCTTGCGGTTGCCGACGTCATAGATCAGCGGCACGCCATAACGCAGGCCGAAGGCCGCGATCATGGCGATGAAGGCAGTGGCGAAGGGCCGTGCTGCTACGGCCCGCCGCACGCCGCCAAAGCAGAAGGCGAACGCGGTCAGCAGGCAGAGCTGCGCATAGGCCTCCACGAACCAGTATTGATAGGGCAGCATGCTGCCCTTCGCGGGATCGGCCAGCCCCAGGTTGCCGGCGAGGAACACCGAGGCCCACGGAATCTTCTGCCACGCCAGCGCAAAGCCGGCGACCACCACCAGATAGGGGAGCAGGTTGCGCAGCATCGGCTTCAGGATGGCGCAGACGCGCCCGGCGAACAGCGCGTCGCGGTGGAAGCGCGCGAAGCCATAGCCCACCAGCATCATCAGCGTCATGGCGCCGCCGGGAATGGGCCAGCCGCTGGCGTGATGCAGCACGATGAGAAGAATGGCCGCGGCGCGGAGCGCAATGTGACTCTCGATCCTGCCGAACCGGCTGGTCCGCGGCTTCGTTTCGCTCCCAGCCATCTTCTCCAGCCGCGCAATAGGTATCGTCTCCCAGCCTTGGGGCAAGCGGCCGAGCCGCGCCTCAACGGCGAGCGACACCTGCGCATAGGCGAGCGAGTCGCCCTCGAGACTCTCGAAACTGTCCTGCGGCCCGGCGGCGCGCGGGTAGAAGCTGGCGCGGAAATCCTGGAGCAGGTTGCGCGGCGGCGCGGTGGCAGCGGCCGGGGCAGGGGCAGCCAGCACGCGATAATCGATCTTGCCGGACGGGAGCCGCGGCAATGCGTCATGGCGCTCCACCCGGATGCAGCGTTGCGGAAGCGCGGCAGCCTCCGCCGCCAGCCGCGCCACGTCGGCCTCCGTTGCTTCCGCATGAACGGTGATCGCCGCGTCATCGCCGGTCACCGCACAGGCGATGCCGCGTGAGCGCAGCGACCATTCGATGGCCTCATGCCCGATGCGCAGGCCGGCGATCTTGGAGAAGCGCGCGGCCCGCCCGGCAAGCCGGATGAGACCCGTTTCCGTCATCACCGCAAGGTCGCCCGTGGCGAGTTCCTCGAGTTCGGCTCCGCGCGCCAGGTCGGCGCGGGTGGCGGCATAGCCCATCATCACATTGGGGCCGCGGTAGAAGAGTTCGCCTTCTTCGCCGCGCGGCGCATCGATGCGGAGTTTTCCGCCGGGAATGGCGATACCGATACAGTCCGGTTGGTCCGCCGCTTGCTCGGGTGGCAGGTAGGCCATGCGGGCGGTCGCTTCCGTCTGGCCATACATGACGAAGAATTGCCCGCCATGGGCCTGCAGCCGCTGGGCATAGAGTCTCACCAGTTCCGGCGGAAGCCGGCCTCCGGCAACCGTCATGTAGCGGAGTTTTGGCCACAGCCTGTTCCGGAAGCCGATGCGCTCGAGAAGTTCATAAGTGAAAGGCACACCCGAAAGGCCGGTGCAGCCGCTCCTGGCCGCGCCCTCCAGGAAACCTGGATCGACCACGCTTTGGCCGCAAAAGGCCATGCTGGCCCCCGCCGCCAGGTGGGAATTCAACACCGAGAGCCCGTAGGAATAGTGAAAGGGCAGGGTCTGCGGCACGCGGTCCGCCGCGGTGAGGCCGAGATAGCCGGCGATGCTCGCCGCATTGGCGGCGATGTTGGCGCGTGACAGCCTCACCCAGCGGGGCCGGCCCTCGGAGCCGGAGGTGGCAAGCATCACGGCGAGGTCGGGGTGCAGGCCGGCGCCAGGCGCATCCGCATGTTCCGATATGCGCCAGCGGCCATCGGCAACGCCACATGAGAGTGACGGGCGGAAGTCGCCGCGGAAGCGCTCCGCCGCCGGTGCATCGCCCGGCGGCAGCAGGGCCACGGCATGGCCACCCCTCAGCGCGGCGAGATAGCTGACGGCAAAATCATGGGAAGCCTGGGCCTCCAGCGCGATGAGCCGCCGCGCGCGCCCCAAGCGCCGCCGAACGGCCTCCACCTTCTCGTGAAGATCGCCGTAGCTCAACTCATGCCCCGGCAGGAGGAGAACCGGCGCGTCATTGCCGGGCTTTATGTGGGCAAGGATGTTCAGGAGCGCTCGCCCAAGACCGCGCCCCTGGAAAAGGCCGCGGCGAGGCGGCCGGGGTCCATGGCGGAGACGGAAAGCTGTCCGAGAGTGCGATGGTTCATGTGAAACTCGGTGGGTTAGGGTCTGGACATCAATTCACGCAGCGACTTCACGGCAATTTCAAGGTCGCGCCGCGCAGCGCCCGGTTGCGGCGGCGGCACGGCTTCTCCGAACCAGCCGATTCGCCCCTCGGCCACGAGGCGCGCGAAGAGCTTGCGCCGGTCCGGCGCCACCTCGATCACGCCCGCGTTGAACAGCCAGCGCACCGGCCCCATCAGCGCTTGGGGCGCCTCCACCGAATTGCGGTAGAGCCAGCTGCCCAGCTTCCATTTGGCATTGAGCGCCTGTGGCAGCGGATAGATGGAGACGGGCTTTCCGCTCGCCAGCGCATCCGCCACCATGGAGACGGAATCGCTGGTCACGATGATCTCGGAGGCTTCGGCAAGGGCGTCCTTGTAATGGTTCGTGCCGTGTCCGGACAAGGTCAGGCGGTGCGGAGCGACGATGCTTCTTTCGAGAACGGCAATTGCCCCGGGCGGCGTGCGGGGGCTGGTGACGACATCGAGCACCTGCCCTCTCTTCGCAGCATGTGCCAGGGCGTCCGCAGCAAGCCTTTCGGCCGCCGCCGCATCGAGAAGGTCGGGAAAGGCAGGGCCGCCGACGGCGAGAGCGACCGGGCCGGCGCCCTTCCGGGCGCTGGCCTCTGCCACCCCGGTCAGCGGCATGGAGAGTTCCACCAGATTGGCCGCTGCCGGAATGCGGTACTGCGCGGTGGTGAGGATGAGATCGAAGTTTCCCGGGGCGCCCGCCGGCCGGCCGAGGCAGACGATGCGCGTGCCGGGCGACAGCCGCTTGATCCCGCGCGCAATCACACTGGGCGAAGCCTCGGCGCAGAGCACGAGGTCGGGCCACGGCGGCGACATCTTTTCTTTCAGCAGCAAATTCGACAGTACGGGGATGTCCGGCCCGGCGAAACGCAGCGTCTTCACCTCATGCGGCCAGCCCATGGCCTTCGCGAGCGCCAGCATCTGGTCGAGATCGCCCTTGCGCCCGCGCGAGAGGATCCAGATCGCCGGATCAGCGGCCATGGGCTTCGCGCAGGACCGTGCGATAGCTGTCGAGCAGGCCCGACAATATCGCGTCCCAGCTGAAGGTGAGCGCGCGCGCCCGCGCCGCCGCCCCCATGCGCCGGCGCAAGGCCTCATCCTTCACCAGCATCTCGAGCTTCGCCGCCAGCCCCTGCTCGTCGCGCGCACTGACAAGGTGTCCCGTCTCGCCCTCGATCACCAGCGAATTGCTGCCGCTGGCAATGGCATTGACGGCGGTGAGCCCGCTCGCCATGGCTTCAAGCGTCACGTTGCCAAAGGTCTCGCTTTCCGACGGAAAGAAGAAGATGTCGGATGAGGCATAGGCCCGCGCCAGGTCCTCCCCATGCAGGAAGCCCGCGAACACGCCGTTCTTCAGCCCCGCCGTCATCGCCGCCATTTCGGGACCGTCGCCGATCACCAGCGGCTTCATCTTAAGCCCCCGCTCGGTGAGCAGGTTCATCACGCGCATGAAGATCGCGGTGTTCTTTTCCTTCACCAGCCGTCCGGCGAAGCTGATCGCCACCTCGCCGTCCGCAATGCCCAGCGCGCGCCGCCACGCCATGTCGCGCTTCCCGGGCGAGAACAACTCGCTGTCCACGCCCCGCGCCCATACCTCCACATGCCGCGACTGGCCTTCCTTGCGGATGATCTCCGCCATCGACTCCGACGGCGGATAGACCCGGCGCACGCGGTTGTAGAAATTCCTCATGTAGCGCTGGCCCAGCTTCCCGAACATGCCGAGGCCATAGAAGCGCAGATAGGTGTCGTAGCGCGTGTGATAGGAAGCGACGGCGGGCACGTTCCACGTTTCCGCCAGCTTCAGCGCCTGGTAGCCGAGGATGTCCGGCACCGCGATGTGGAACAGCGTGGGCCCGAAAGCTTCGAGCCGCTTGCGTTGCGCTTCCGGCAGGCCGGTGGCGATGCGGTATTCCTTGCGCGTCGGGATGGCGAAGGAGGGCACGGGCACCAGCTCGCCCACCGGCTCGAAGGCAGGCCGCTCCGCCACTGGCGCAAAGACCAGCACCGGCACGCCGCGCTTTTCGAGAAACGCCACGAGGCGGTTGAGCGTCAGCGCGACGCCGTCCTTGATGTAGTTGTAGTTGCCCGTGAAAAGAGCCACCCGCAGATCGTCCGCGGGTGGCCCTGCCTCATGCATCTCGTGGGGCGGGCTCAGGCCGCGGCCTTCATTTCGGCGAGCGGCGGCAGGCTGGGCGCGGCCTTCATCACCTCGACGGAGTCGTGGCGGATGTAATTCTTGTCCATCGCGTCCCTGATCTGCGCATCCGTCACCATGCCGGCCTCATAAGCGCCCTTGAGCAGGCCGTAGAACAGCTGCTCCTGCCTTGGGTCCGGGTGCCTGGCATAGCGTCCGAGCAGCGCATGCTCGCCGAACATCTTGCGGCGCATGCGCATGATCCAGCCGATCACCGGCACGAACTCGGTCGGGGTATAATCGACCCTGAGGCCGGTCTTCCACGGCTGGGTGCGGCGGCGTGTGTTGTGGATCATCTTGGTGGCGGGGGTCAGCTTGTCGAAGTCGTTCCACTCGTTCTCGAACACGCCGATGGTGTTGGGGTCTTCCATGAGCAGCGAGATCCACTGGTGATAGTCGCGCTTTCCTTCGAACAGCTCGTTGAAGCTCTTCTCCACGTCCCAGTGCTTCAGCTTGGCGCAGTCAAGCAGCATGACGGAGGAGGCGAAGGCGCCGTTCTTGAATTTGGAGCCGCGGCACATGATGGCCTTGCCCTGCATGTCGCGCGTCAGCAGCTCCCACACGTCCTGCACCGCGAAGACGTCCGGATCGACGACGAGGGCGCGGCCCTGGTAGCCCATCAGTTGGGGCGGCAGGAAGCGGGTGAGAGTGAAGGACTGCAGGTCATTCTCCAGCCACACGCGGTCCACGCCATGACGCTTGTACGTCTGCCCGTCGCGCTTGGCGAACCATGGATAGGCGTCCTTGTTCATGATGGTCACGTCGAACTCGCCGGCGTGGGGCGACCGCTTCATCGAATAGGCGGACACGATGGCGCCGATCGACTGCTTGTCGTTCGCCTGGATGAAGATGTGAGGCCGGGTGGCCCCGGCATTGCCGGTCGAAGCCATGACAATCCCCGAAACTATTGATGACAAACGATCCCTCTATCATGTACTGACCGGCGCGTCCAAGGCCGCTCGCGCGCGGCTCTCTGTCACAAGGTCCAAGTCATTGCCGCAGAATGGAAATTTTGCCTGAAAAACCGCAGCCTGAAAACCTGGATCCTGATCAGCCCGCACTCCGGCGACAATACCCAGCTTCGGGCCATCGCAGGCGCACTGGGCTGGCCGGCTGAGTCGAAGCGGCTCTTCTATCGCCGTCACGAAGGCCTGCTGCGGCTGATGAGCCTTCCCACCCTGGCAGGCGTGGAGCTCGCGGCGTCGAGCCCGCTTGCGGCACCGTGGCCGGACCTCGTCATCTGTTCGGGCCGCGGGGCGGAGGCCGTGGCCTTCTGGCTCAAGAAGCAGAACCCGCAGCTCCGCATCGTCTTCGTCGGGACACCGTGGTCGGCGCTCAGCCGCTTCGACCTCGTCATCACCACGCCGCAGTATCGTCTGGCCGGCGCGCCCAACGTGCTGCACAACCTGCTGCCCGTCCATGACGTGACGCGGGAGCGGCTGGCGGCCGAGGCGGCGCGCTGGGCGCCGCGCCTCGGCCACCTGCCGCAGCCCTTCACCGCCGTGCTGGTGGGCGGCGCGAGCGGACCCTATCGCTTCACGGCGGATTCGGCGCGACGGCTTGGCCGCGAGGCCTCGGCGCTCGCGAGGGGGGAGGGCGGTTCGCTTCTCGTCACCACCAGTGCGCGCACCGGCGCTGCCGCCGCCGGGGCGCTTCAGGCGGCGATCGACGTGCCCTTCTTCCTTCATCGCTGGCAGCCGGACGCAGCCGGCAATCCCTTCCATGCGATGCTCGGGCTGGCCAGCCGCATCGTGGTCACGGCGGATTCGATCTCGATGATGGCGGAGGCGGTGAGCACGGCAAAGCCGGTGCTGCTCTTCGACATCGAGGAGGGGGTCTTCGCCATGCGTGAAGATCCCGGCGCAACCCGCATCGGCTGGCGCGGCCGCGGCCCCGGCGCCACCATGTTCCGTCTGCTGATCAATTACGCCCCGCCACGCTTCTCGCGCGATCTGCGCGTGGTGCACCGCCAGCTCATCGCGTCGGGCCACGCGCAGTGGCTGGGCGGCCCGCCCTCGCGGGCGCCGCGGCAGCCGCTGGAGGATGGGCTTGCCCGCGCGGTCACTCGCATCCGCGGGCTTTTCGGCCTATGAGCGTTTCTCCTTTACCCTTCCGGACACCGTGATTCGATGCCTGCCCCGCAAGACTCCCGCCTCAGCCCTGGCGACCGCCTGACGGCGCTGAAGGGCGCTGCCTGGAAGGCCCTGCTGGTGGCGGGAGAGGGGTTCGCCTACATGGTGGCAGGGCTTCCCATGGCGCTCCGCCGCATCTTCCGCGGCAAGCCCACGCCGGCGCTGCCGCCCGCCGAATATCTTCACCGCTATTATGCCTGGGTATACTGGCAGCTGCCCTGGGGGCCGCTGAAGGCCATCGTCGCGGCCATCGTCTGGCCCATCGCGCTGATGATTGCCGTGTTCATTTTCGCGCGCCGCAATGCCCGCGTCATTGCTCAGCGTTCGGGCGTAAGCCCGGCCGCGCAGATCTTCGGCCAGGTCGAGATGGCGTCGCGCTTCGCCATCGCACCCTTTTGGTACTATATGTTCGAGCTGCACTTGGCGGAGCGCAAGAAGCGCGCGCATCTTTATCTTACCGCGCATGAAACCATCGGCCCCGCCTATGCGCTGCTGCAGCCGCCCGAAGGCCTGGACGGCATGGACGACAAGATCTGGTTCGCCGAGCACTGCCATGAGCAGGGTGTTAGCGCCGTTCCGGTGCTCATGCATTTTTCCAGGGGCGAGCGCCAGCCGCTGAAGGGCGGCAGCGCCGTGCTGCCCGATGGAGATCTCTTCGTGAAGCCGCGCTCCGGCAGCGGCGGCCACCGCATGGAGCGTTGGGACTTCATCGGCGAGGACCGCTATCGCAATGCCCATGGCGGCATTCTCACCCGCGCACAGCTGATGGAGAAGCTCTCGCGCCAGTCGCTGAAGGATGATTTCCTCGTTCAGCCGCGGCTCGCCAACCACCCGGCCCTCGACGACATCTCGAACGGAGCGCTCGCCACCGTCCGGGTGCTCACATGCCGCAACGAGCAGGGCCGCGCCGAGGCCACGAATGCCGCCTTCCGTATGGCTATCGGCAATTCGGTCGTGGACAATTTCCACCAGGGCGGCCTCGCCACGGCGGTGGACCTGAAGACGGGTGTCATCGGCATCGCGTCGGACATTGGCATCCGCCCGGACGTCGGCTGGCGCGACGCGCATCCGGTGAGCGGCGCCCGCTTCGCCGGCCGCACCCTGCCGCACTGGCAAGACGTTCTTTCGCTGGCGGTGAAGGCGCATGAGGTCTTTCCCCAGCGCGTGGTGGTGGGCTGGGATGTTGCCATGCTGGCCGGAGGCGCCATGATCGTCGAGGGCAATGGCAAGCCCGATCTCGACATCCACCAGCGCGCCGAGCGCGGCCCCGCGGGCGAAAGCCGCATCGCCCATCTCCTCGCATATAATGTGAGTTCCCGTGCCTGACGGGCGGCGCATTGCTGTTGCGGCGGCGATTTGCTATGCCCGCCGCGCCCTTGCCGCTTTGAAAGACCAGATGTGATGCCGCTTCCCAATTCCTTCGACCTCCGCACCGGCCTGCGCCAGCTTGTCTCGCACGGCTCCGTGCTGCTGCCGCGGGAGACCGGCATCCGCGCCGAACGCTGGTTCCGCGGCTACGAGGAGATGAAGAAGCTCAAGGCCGCCGGCGGGGCAATCGTTTCCTTCGGCAAGAGCGGCCGCACCTGGGTGCGCGTCCTGCTGTGGCGCTACTTCGCGAAGAAGAATGGCTATGCCGGCGACTCGATCTCGGGCTTCGACGAGTTCCGCAACCGCCACCCGCAAGTGCCGGTGCTGTTCTTCACCCACGACAATTACCTGAAGGACTATCTCGGCCATGACCGCAAGGCCGAGATCTATGCCGGTCTTCCTGTGGTGCTGCTAGTGCGCGACCCGCGCGACACGGCGGTCTCGCAGTTCTTCCAGTGGAAGCACCGCATGGCGGCGCGCAAGAAGGTCATCAACGGCTATCCGCTGAGCGGCGATGCGAGCGTCCATGATTTCATTGCCGGGGCGCAGGCGGGCCTTCCCAAGATTATCGGCTTCATGAATGACTGGGCGGCAGCCGCGCCGAAGATGAAGAGGCTGCTCGTCGTGCGCTACGAGGACCTCCGCGCCGACACGAAGGGCCAGCTGCGCCGCATTCTCGACTTCCTCGGCCAGCATCCCGCCGATGCCGATCTCGACGATGCCGTCAGCTTCGCCTCGATCGACAACATGCGCCGCATGGAGATCGAGAATGCCGGCAAGGCCGGCGCCCAGCGCAGCATGAAGCCGGGCAATGCCGACGAACCGTCGAGTTTCAAGGTGCGCCGCGGCAAGGTCGGCGGCTGGCGCGACTATGTGACGCAAGAGCAGGCGGCCGCGCTGGACAACATGGTGCGCGAACGGCTGAACCCTGTCTACGGCTACAACAGCTAGAGCATCGGGCGAGCAAGTGGAATCGCTTGCGAAGCGAAAGATGCTCCAGAGTCAAAAGCTGGCGCAACTTTACGCCCTCAAGTGCGGATGCACTTGAGGGCCCGTTGCGCTAAGCCGCGGCGCGGCCCACTTCGCTCACCCGCCCGGCCCGCACCTCGTAGAGGCGGTCGGCGATGTCCACCCAGGCATCGCGATGGGTGATGACGATGATGGTGAATTGATGCGCCAGCGAGCGGATGTTGTTCACGATTTCGGCTTCTGTTGCGGGGTCGAGGGCGCTCGTCACCTCGTCGAGGATCAGGATGTCGGGCCTGGTCACCAAGGCGCGGGCCAGGGCGATGCGCTGGCGCTGGCCGCCGGATAGCCTCGCGCCCATTTCGCCAGCGCTGGTGTCGAGGCCCTGCGGCAGGCTGGCGATGAAGTCCTCGAGGCCCGCAAGCCTCACGGCTTGCGCCACGTCCTGGTCTGTCAGGCCTTCGCCGCCGAGGCAGATGTTCTCGCGAAGCGGCGCATGCAGCAGCGAAAGCTCCTGGGAGACGTAGCCGATGCGCTGGCGGAGCTTGAGGATGTCGATCTCCTCAAGGGGCGTGCCGGCCACGGTGATGCGCCCGCTCCGCGGCCGGTGCAGGCCGATCAGCAGGTCGACGAGGGTGGTCTTGCCGCTGCCGGACAGGCCCTTCAGCACCGTCACCTGGCGCGACGGTATGAGGATGCTGACGTCCTGCAGCACGTCATGGCCGCCATAGGAAAAGCTGACGTGCTCGAAGCGGCAGTCGCCGGTCGCGCCGGGCGCCAGCGTCCCGCGCGAGGGCTCGCGATTGGCCTTGGTGAGCGCGATCAGCTGCTCCACCCGGTCATAGGAGGCTTCGGTCTGCGCCGACTGCTGCAGCAGGCGCTGCAGCCTGCCGAAATTGTCCAGCACCTTCATGAACAGGATCCCGCCCACCAGCAGCGCCGTGATGGTGACGTGGAAATAGGTATATGAGATGTAGATGACCAGGCACAGCGCAATGGCCATCACCGCGTCGCCGCCCTGCGCGGTCAGCTGCTGCGCCATGCCGCGCTGGCGCAGCGCACTTTCCAGCTTCTGCATCGCCTTGCGGATCGAACTCCGGAAGGAGTCGTAGCGGTGCATGGTCTTCAGCGGCTTGATGTTGCCGAGAAGCTCCACCGTCTTCACCGTCAGGTCGCGCGTGGCGTCGACGCCGCGGCGTCCCGCCTTCTTCGACATGCGGAACAGAAAGCCCATGGACTGGCTCATGACCAGGCCAACCACGAGGCCGAGCAGCGCCAGACGCCAGTCCACGAACAGCGTGATGATCACATAGATCGCCGCCTGCACCGCCATGGCGCAGAAATTGGCGGCCATGAGATAGGCTTCGGCGGCGCGCGTCGCATCGGCGCTGATGGCGCTGGCGAAGCTTCCCGATTGCTGTTCGGAATAGAAGCGCCAGCTGGCGCCGAACAGCGCATCCAGCAATTGTTCGCGCAGGCGCACGCCCACGCGCGCGGCGGAATTCGCGGCATAGGTAAGCGCGAAGAAGCCGACGGCGGACTTCAGCACAAGCGCCACGCCGATGATGATCACCAGGTTGCCGAGGTTGGGGGCGATGCCTGCCCAGTCGAGGGCGTCGAGAACCTTCTGGCTCAGGCCCGAATGGCTGCCGCTGCCGGCGCCACCCGGTTGGTCGGCGACGATGGCCACCGCCGGCAGTAGCGCGGAAATGCCGATCGCCTCGCACAGGGCGGCCACCAGCAGCGCGAACAGCACCAGAAAGGGCCTGGTGCCCTCGGCATGGAAGAAGATGTGAAAGACCTTGCGCATTGATCCTTGAGTCGAGACCTCGACGCCATGCTTGCCCGCCGCAGGCCGGGGCAGACTTAGCCCTGCGGCCCGCAGCTTGCAATTGCCGCAATCCGCCCCCATAAGTATTGGAAAAAATTGGTTTTATCTTTCAACAGGCGCCGTGGCGCCAGCTTCGTCCCAGATAAATCGATATCACGTCAGAACGTTCATCGCCAGCACGGCGCGCAACACGCGTCTGCCGTCCACCGGAAAGGCAGGAATCAAGTTGAAGGCGACCAGCACGGCGTTCACGGTCAGCAGGCGGCCGGCCATGCCCGCGTGGTCCAAATCGATGGTGGTGACGAGGCACAGGCCGAGGCCGAAGGGTCAGCATTAGGAGGAAGCCGGCCGCCACATTCGCCAGAGGCCTGGCGATAGGCACGGGCAACTCCTGCCGGGGCTTTTCCGGCATCCGCGCCATCGCCGCGACGCCGCCGATGGGGGAGAGGATTGCGTCCGCCGCGTTCGCCCCGAAGCGCTTCACCATGAAGATGCGGCCGAATTCGCGCAGCGTCAGGCAAAGGAACACGGGCAGATTGAACGCAATCGATTCAGCGGCGGCTGACGGGCCTCCGGCCAGGTAATCCGCAATGCCGATCCAGGCGATGAAGATCAGGACGGCGGCATGAAACCTGACCTTGGTGCCTGCGATAGCGACGGTGGTGAGTGTCCAATTCATGATCCTATTATAGGTATTTTTTCAGAAAATGTCAAGAGAAATTACAGCCGCGGCCGGACTTTTTTCGTCCCGTACCAGCCGCCCACCGCCTTTTCATAGGCGAGGCCCGCGCGGAAAACCTTCACATCGTCCCAGGTCCGGCCCACCAGCTGGATGCCCGTCGGAACCCCCGTTTCGGCATGGCCCGAGGGCAGCGACAGCACCGGGCAATTGTGCAGCATGTTGAAGGGGTGGGTCATCACCCAGCCATATTCGGGGTCGGCCTTCTGGCCGTTCACCGTGAAGTTCTGGTCCCACGGGTCATGCTCCGCCTTCACCGAGGGCGCGTTGTTGGTGGGGCAGATGAACAGGTCATTGGCCGCCAGCACCGGCCCCAGCGTCTGGTACATGCGGTGCGCCTGTTCCCATGGCCGGTGCGCGTCGTCCGCACCCGTCAGCTTCTGCGCCGCCTCGGCGAACTTGACGGCATAATCCGTCATCAGGTGCTTCGAGTCCTTCAGGTGCCAGATCGTCTGCCGGCCGAAATGCATGAGGTTGTACCAGTGCAGCCCGTTCTTCTCGACATCCGCCGTCCAGCCCAGCTCCACCTCCGTCACCGTGGCGCCCAGCTTGCGGAACACCTCGACCGCCTTCAGCATGTTCATCCGCACCGCGGGCTCCACCGGCACATAGCCGAGGTCCACCGAAAAGGCGATCTTCAGTCCACGGATCGATCTGGCCTCCGTCGGCAGCTTCACCTTCTGCCTGAGCGAGTCATGGTCGAGCGGGTGCGGACCCGATGTCACGTTCTGCATCAGCGCCGCATCCGCTACGCTGCGCGTCATCGGCCCGCAATGGTTGAAGCGGTCGAAGTTGGCGGGCGGCCCGTCCGGGTTGCGCCCATGCGGCGGCTTGAAGCCCACCACACCGCAGGCCGCCGCCGGAATGCGGATCGAGCCGCCGATGTCGGTGCCCGTCGCCAGCGTGGTGATCCCCGCCGCCAGCGCCGCACCCGATCCGCCGGACGATCCGCCAGGCCCCCATTCCGTGTTCCATGGATTGCGCGTCACGCCCCAGATGCGCGAGGCGGTGATGCCGGACAAACAGAACTCCGGCGTGGTGGTGCGCGCCAGGATCACCGCCCCCGCCTTCTGCAAGCGTTCGATCATCGGGTCCGAATGATCGTCCACCCAGTCTCTGAAGATCAGCGAGCCCTGCGTGGTGCGCTTGCCCTTCAGCCGCTGCGCATCCTTCACCGCGAGTGGCACGCCGTCGAGCGCCCCGGTCTTGCCGCCCCGCTTCATGTAGCGCGCCTCCGATGCCCTGGCCTGCGCCACCGCTTCGTCGAAGTAGCGGTCGGCAAGGCAGTTGATCTTCGGGTTCACCCCCTCGGCGCGCGCAATCAGTGCCTTGGTGAGTTCGACCGGCGAAAGCTTGCGCCTCTTGAACAGCTTCAGGGCCTCCGTGGCGGAGAGATAGCACAGGTCATCGTTGGTCATGGACAAGCCTCATCGCAAGGCGCTAGTGATTTTACCCGACAGAGAACAGGACAACGGGAGAGAAGTCCATGGCCGGCAGGCTTCACGGCAAGACAGCGATCGTCACCTCGGCGGGCCAGGGCATCGGCCGCGCCTCCGCCATCTGCCTGGCGAAGGAGGGGGCGAAGGTATGGGCCACCGACATCAACGCCGAGGCGCTGAAGTCGCTCGCCGCCGGGCAGCCGGGGATCGAGACCTTCACCCTCGACGTGCTGAAGCAGGCCGAGGTTGATGCCGCGGCACAGCGCGTCGGCACGCCGGACATCCTGTTCAATTGCTCCGGCTACGTCCATGCCGGAACCCTGATGGAGACCGACGAGAAGGCCTGGGACTTCTCCTTCGACCTCAACGTCAAGGCGCATTACCGCATGATGAAGGCGTTCATGCCGGGCTGGCTCGCCCGGGGGCAGGGTGTCATCATCAACATGGCCTCGGCCGCCTCCTCGATCAAAGGCGTGCCCAACCGCTTCGTCTATGGCGCCACCAAGGCCGCGGTGATCGGCATGACCAAGGCCCTGGCGGCGGATTACACGTCCAAGGGCATCCGGGTGAACGCCATCTGCCCCGGCACGGTTGACAGCCCATCGCTTGCCGAGCGCCTCAAGGCAACGGGGGATTACGAGGCGGCGAAATCGGCCTTCATCTCACGCCAGCCCATGGGCCGCATGGCGCAGCCTGAGGAAATCGGAATGCTGGTGGTTTATCTGGCAAGCGACGAGGCGGCCTTTGTGACAGGGCAGACCTTCGTCATCGACGGCGGCTGGTCGATCTGAACCAAAAAGGGCCGGGCACCATGCGTGGCCGCCGCGTCAACTCCGCGCCGCCAACGGAACCCATTGGCAAACACTGATTTCCCGTCATAGGATGGGAGCAACAGCCCGGTGGGACAGCTGGGGGTGAGGGAGAGAGCAATCTTGGCAGCAGGCCAAACCGCCATCGAGGCGAAAGGCGTCACGAAACAATTCGGAGCCGGGCAGGACGCCGTAAAGGCTCTCGATAACGTCTCGGTTTCGATCCGCGAGAATGAGTTCTTCACCCTGCTCGGGCCTTCGGGCTGCGGCAAGACCACGCTGCTCCGCCTGATCGCCGGCTTCGATTTTCCCACCGATGGCGAAATTCTCCTCTACGGCGAGAACATCGCGCCCCTGCCGCCCTACAAGCGCCCCGTGAACACGGTGTTCCAGAGCTACGCGCTCTTCCCCCACATGACGGTCGCCCAGAACATTGGCTTCGGGCTCGAGATGCTGGGCAAGCCCCGCGCCGAAATCGACAGGCGCGTCTCCCAGATGCTGCAGCTCGTGCGCATGGAGGAGCTCGCCAACCGCCGCACCAGCCAGATATCCGGCGGCCAGCAGCAGCGCGTGGCGCTGGCCCGCGCGCTCGCGCCGGCCCCCAAGGTGCTGCTCCTCGACGAGCCGCTCTCGGCCCTGGATTACAAGCTCCGCAAGGACATGCAGATCGAACTGAAGCGGCTGCAGAATGAAACCGGCATCACCTTCATCTTCGTCACGCATGACCAGGAAGAAGCCCTCACCATGTCGGACCGCATCGCGGTCATGAGCAAGGGCAAGATCCTGCAGATCGGCTCGCCGCGTGACATCTATGACCGCCCCTCGGTGCGCTTCGTCGCCAACTTCATCGGCGAGACGAACTTCCTGGCGGGCGACGTTGTTTCGGTCGAGGGCGCCTCGGCCCAGGTCAGGCTCGCCAGTGGCGGCACGATTGCCGCGGGCCTGCCCGAGGGGCTGAAGCCCGAAGGCCATGTCACCGTGGTGGTGCGGCCCGAGCACGCCGATCTCGTCAAGTCCGGTGGCACGGCCGATCTCCGGGGCACGCTCGAGAACATCGTCTATTTCGGCACCGACACGCACTACTACGTGAAGCTCGATGGCGGCGAGACCTTCATCATCCGCCAGCAGAACGCGCATGGCGGCGGCGCTGGTCACAAGCCTGGCGATGCCGTGGGCGTGGCGCTCGAAGCGAATTCCGCCCAGGTGGTGAGGGACTGAGCGCATGCTGTCAGCCCGCGAGGCCGCCGAAAACGCGCGGCGCCAGGACGTCCGCAACCGCTGGCTGCTGTCCGCGCCGTCGCTGCTCATCATCTTCTTCGCGGCCGTGGGTCCGCTCTTCGTCATGCTCCTCTACTCGGTCATGGCGAAGGGCGACTACGGCGATGTGAAGCTCTGGCAGTTTTCGGCTGACGGCTGGTTCGGCGTCTTTTTCCAGCGCGACATTTTCGACGACACGCTCGCCCTGAACGACGCTCATGTGGCGATCTTCGCGCGCTCGGTGAAACTGTCGCTGGCGACCACGCTCATCACGCTGTTGCTCGGCTTTCCCACGGCCTATTTCATCGCCACGCGCAGCGAGCGCTCCCGCGAGATCTGGCTGTTTCTGATCACCATCCCGTTCTGGACCAACCTTCTGATCCGGACCTACGCGATGCAGGAGGTGATCCGCAACGAGGGCGTTATCAACACGGCGCTTCTCAAACTCGGCCTGATCTCCGCGCCGGTCCAGATGATGTACACCGACATGGGCATCCTTTTCGGCATGGCCTATGTCTACCTGCCGCTGATGGTGCTGCCGCTCTATGCCTCCATGGAGCGCCTCGACTTCCGTCTCGTGGAAGCCGGCTACGACCTCTATGCGACCCGCCTCAAGGTGCTGTGGCGGATCATCATCCCCATGGTGAAGCCAGGCATTATCGCGGGCTCCATCCTCGTCTTCATACCGTCGCTCGGCGCCTATGTGACGCCGCGCGTGCTGGGTGGAGGCAAGAACATGATGCTGGGCAACCTGATCGAGCTTCAGTTCGGACAGGGGCGAAACTGGCCGCTTGGAGCCGCCATTTCGATCACGCTGATGGCGATCGTCATGGTGGCGCTGCTATTCTACGTGCGCAACGCCTCGAGGCCGGGGGCAAGGCATGGCTAGCCATTTCGACGTCAAGCGCCAGCGCGGTTTCGCCGCGGTCGCAATGGTCTGCTTCTTCCTGCTGTACCTGCCCATCGCGACGCTCGTGGTGTTTGCCTTCAACGCGGGCTCATCGCTTGCGGTGTGGGAGGGCGTTTCGCTCACCTGGTTCATGGCGGCCTGGAACAATTCGGCGGTGCAGGAAGCGGCGGCGCGCTCCTTCGCGATCGCCGTGATCGCGGCAACCATCGCCACTGCCGCGGCGACCATGGCGGCCCTCGCAACTACGCGCACCGAACCCTACCGCGGCCTGACCTTCAAGTACGCTTTCATCAACCAGCCCCTGATGGTGCCCGAAATCGTGACCGCGGTGGCGCTCCTCATCGTCTTCTCGCGCATCAAGGCGTGGACCGGCTATTCGGGCCTCGGCTTCATCGTTGCCGCCCACACCGCCTTCTGCATTCCCTTCGCCTATCTGCCCATCCGCGCCCGGCTGGAAAACATGGATCTGACGCTGGAGCGCGCCGCGGCCGATCTTTACGCCACCCCATGGCGGGCGTTCCGCCGTGTCACGCTGCCGTTGCTCTGGCCCGGCATTCTCGCGGGCTTCATGCTGGCCTTCGTGATATCGCTGGATGATGTGGTGATTACCGAATTCGTGAAATCCGGCGGGCAGGACACGCTGCCGACCTACATGCTGGGTCAGCTCCGCCGCATCGTCACGCCGGAAATCAACGCCATATCGACCATCTTCCTGGCGATATCGGTGCTGGTTGTCACTCTGTTCTTCTTCATCAGCAGGAGGAAGGTGTGACATGGGAGAAACGTCAACAGGGAGTGAAATGAAATGAAGTTCAAACTCACCGCCGCCCTCGCCGGGCTTGCCATGCTCGTGGGCGCGGGCGCAGCCCACGCCGATGGCGAACTCAACATCTTCAATTGGGGCAACTACACGAGCCCCGACATGATCAAGAAGTTCGAGGACAAGTACAAGGTCAAGGTGACCATCACCGATTACGACGCGAACGACACGGCGCTCGCCAAGGTGCGCGCCGGCGGCCACGGCTTCGATATCGTGGTGCCCTCCGCCAACTACATGCCGATCTGGATCAAGGAAGGCCTTCTCCTCGAGTCGCGGCCCGACCAGATGGAGAATTTCAAGAACGTCGACGAGCGCTGGGTCAACGTCGACTGGGATCCCGGCCGCCACTACTCCGTGCCGTGGCAGTGGGGCCTCACGGGCATCATCGTCGATACCTCTGTCTACAAGGGCGACGTGAACACGTCGTCGATCTTCCTGGATCCGCCGGCCGAGCTGGTCGGCAAGATCAACGTCGCGCCCGAAATGAACGACGTGATGTACGCCACAATCCGTTATGTGGGCGGCGAGTGGTGCACCGCCGACAAGGAAGTGCTGAAGAAGGTGCGCGACAAGCTCGTCGAGGCCAAGCCGAAATGGATCGCGATGGACTATGGCGTGATCGAGAAGTTCGCCAGCCGCGACTTCGCTGCCGCCTATTACTGGAACGGCGCAGCCATGCGCGCCCGCGCTCAGAACCCGGCGGTGAAGTTCGGCTATCCGAAGGAAGGCTTCCCCTACTTCATGGACAGCGCCGCCATCCTCAAGGACGCCAAGAACGTCGAGAACGCCAAGCTGTTCCTCAATTTCATCATGGACCCCGAGAATGCGGCCATGATCTCGAGCTTTGCCCGCTATGCCAATGGCATCAAGGGCTCCGACAAGTTCATGCCGGCCGACATGAAGGACGCGCCCGAACTCATCGTTCCCAAGGACCTCGAGGCGGCCGGCCGGTTCCTGAAGCCCTGCCCGCCAGAGGTGACGGACATCTACACCAAGATATGGACGGAAGTGCTGAAGTAAGCGCGGGCCGCCCGGAAGCCCCGGCGGGCAAGAGCCGGGGCTTCTTTTCTTGGGAAGCGCCTGATCATGACCTCCTACCGCAATTCCGGCCCGCGCTTGGCCATCATGCAGGGCTCGCCCCCGCAGCTGGCGCCGCCACGCATGGACTGGGACCGGCCGCCGTGGAACCGCTGGAGCTTCCAGAATATCCGGCAGATCCTGCCCACCGCGGAGGTCTGGCGCGGCGATGCGCCGGTGCGATCGCTGCCGCGCAAGGAGCAGGACCTTGACCAGCTGCCCGTCACCTCCGTCGAGGGGGCCGCCACCACGCTCGCAGGGCTTCTCGATGAGACGTATACGGATGGTTTTATCGTCCTGAAAGACAACGCTGTCGTCTATGAGCGCTACTTCAACGGCATGACGCCGCGCACCCTGCACCTGTCGCAGTCGGTGGCGAAGTCCGTTACCGCTGCAGCGGCTGGCGTGCTGGCCGGCAAAGGCCTGCTCGACGTGAATGCCCCCGTGACGCAATATATCCCAGAGCTCAACGACACCGCGTATCGCGGCGCGGCAGTCCAACATGTGCTGGACATGCGGAGCGGTGTCACCTTCGACGAAACTTATACCGATCCCTATTCCGATATCGGCCAGCTCGATGTCTCCGCCGGCTGGAAGCCAATCCCGCCGGGAACGGACCCCAACTTCCGCTGGCCGCGCCACGTCTTCGAGCAGGTGCTGGGGCTGGGCAAGCTCGAATGCCGCCACGGCGAACGCTTCTCCTACCGCTCGATCGAAACGGAAGTGCTCGGCTTCTGCATGGAGCGCGCCACGGGCAAGCGCCTTTATGACATCGTGTCGGAGCAACTCTGGCAGCCCATGGGCGCGGAGCAGAGCGCCAGCTTCACCGTCGATGCGGTGGGAAGCTCGCTGGCCGATGGCGGCTTCAACGCCTGCCTGCGCGATTATGCCCGCGTCGGGTTGCTCTACCTGCAGAACGGCGGCGGCATCGTTCCGCCGGAATGGGTGGAGGCGGCGCGCAGCGGCATCCATGATCCCGCCGCCCCGCCATCGCCATCGCTGCCGGAAGGCTCCTACCGCAACAAATGGTGGATCGAGGACCCGCGGTCACGCGCGATCTATGCGCGTGGCGTGTTCGGCCAGATGATCTATGTGAACTGGGATTATGGGATGGTGGCGGCCAAGTTGTCGAGCTGGCCGGACTTCCTCTCGACGCCCTTCAACATCGCAACGCAGACGGCGCTGCACGCCATTGGAAGGCGCCTCTCATGAGCAACACGCTCGACGCCGTGATCGAACGCCACGCGCTGGCCCGCGCCGGCGCCCCGCCATCGCGCGCCAAGGGCGTGGTGCTGCTCATCCACGGCCGTGGCGCCAGCGCCGAGAGCATGCTGCCACTGGCCGACGTCGTGGCAATGCCGGATCTCTGCTACCTGGCGCCTCAGGCCGATGGCTATACCTGGTACCCCCAGAGCTTCATGGCGCCCACCGCCGCGAACGAGCCCTCTCTGTCGCGCGCGCTTGATCGTGTTGCGGGGATCATCGCGGATATTCTGGAGGCCGGGATTGCGCCCGGGAAGCTTGCCGTCGTTGGCTTCAGTCAGGGCGCTTGCCTGACGAGCGAGACCGTGCTGCGCAATCCGCGAGCCTATGGCTTCGTGGGCGTGCTGAGTGGCGGGGCCATCGGCCCGCCGGGCGCGCCGCGCGATTATGTGGGGTCGCTGGCGGGCGCCACTATCTTCCTCGGTTGCTCCGATCAAGACCCGCACATTCCGCTCGCCCGCGTGAAGGAGACGACGCAGGTCTTCACCCGCATGGGAGCGGCGGTCTGGGAGCGCATCTATCCGGGCGCTTCGCATGGCATCAATGACGACGAGATCACGCATTTGAGAGCCGGGCTCGCAGCTTTGGCCACATAGCATCCATGATTTCGCCCTGTGCGTAAGGAAATGTGCTGTCCTGTCAAACCGGGTGCCAGATGATTGATCGCCGTACCGTTGTCACGAGCCTGTTGGCCGTTTCGCTTACGTCCATGAGCGCGTGTGCCGGCTCGAACGATATGCTGGAGACCGTGGCGGATGGCCTCGACCATCCCTGGTCCTTGGCCTTCCTGCCGGATGGGACGATCCTCGTCACCGAACGCGCCGGGAACCTCCGCACCATTGGCATGGATCGAAAGCTCTCCGGGCCGGTCTCCGGCTTGCCGCAGGTTGCCGCCGTGGGTCAGGGCGGGCTCCTCGACATCGCACTTCACCCCAATTTCGTGCAGACGCGGCTCGTGTTCCTTTCCTTTGCGGAGCCGCGCGACGCGGGCAAGAACGGCACCAGCGTGATGCGTGGGCGCCTGTCGGAGGACCTTCGCAGTCTCAATGACGTAAAGGTCATCTTCCGTGAGCAGCCAGCCTATGAAGGGGGCGCCCATTTTGGTTCGCGCCTTGCTTTCGACAGGACGGGCGCGCTGTTTGTGACAACTGGCGACCGGCTGAACCTGCGCCCGCTGGTGCAGCAGACTGACAATCACATCGGCAAGGTCATCCGCATCACCGAGGATGGCGGCATCCCGCCGGATAACCCCAAGGTCGAAGGCTGGTTGCCTGAGATCTGGTCCATCGGCCACCGCAACCTGCAGGGCGCGGCCATCCATCCAGACACCGGCCATTTGTGGACAACCGAACATGGCGCCAAGGGCGGCGACGAACTCAATCATCCCGAGGCCGGCAAGAATTACGGCTGGCCCGTCATCACCTACAGCCGCGAATACTCAGGCGAGCCCATCGGCGAGGGGCTTACCGAGAAGGACGGCATGGAGCAGCCTGTGCATGTCTGGACACCCTCCATCGGGCCCTCGGGCATGGTGTTCTACACCGGCGGCAGATATCCGCAATGGAAGGAAAATCTCTTCGTCGGCGCACTGGCGCTGAAGCACCTCGCGCGCCTCGTCCTGAAGGATGGCAAGGTGGTGGAGGAGGAAAAGCTGTTTGAGGGTTTTGCCCGCTTCCGCGACGTTCGGCAGGGGCCGGATGGTTACCTCTACATGCTGACGGATGAAGACGCCCCGATGGGGCGGGTGGTGCGGGTGACGCCCTGACGCCAACTACACGGTGATGCCCGGCAGCTTCAGCCCCTGTTCCTTGGCGCACTCCACCGCGATCTCGTAACCTGCATCGGCGTGGCGCATGACGCCCGTGCCAGGGTCGTTCCACAACACGCGCTCGAGGCGGCGCTTGGCGTCGTCCGTGCCGTCGGCGACGATCACCACGCCGGCATGTTGCGAGTAACCAATGCCGACGCCGCCGCCATGGTGCAGCGATACCCAGGTGGCGCCGCTCGCGGTGTTGAGCAGTGCGTTGAGCAGCGGCCAGTCGGAGACGGCATCCGAGCCATCGATCATGCCTTCCGTCTCGCGGTTGGGCGAGGCGACGGAACCTGAGTCGAGGTGATCACGGCCGATGACGATGGGCGCCTCGAGCTCGCCGTTCCTGACCATTTCGTTGAAGGCCATGCCAAGCCGGTGGCGCTGGCCGAGGCCCACCCAGCAGATGCGGGCGGGCAGGCCCTGGAAGGCAATCCGCTCGCGCGCCATGTCCAGCCAGTTGTGGAGGTGCGGATCATCCGGGATGAGTTCCTTCACGCGCTGGTCGGTCTTGTAGATGTCCTCGGGGTTGCCCGAGAGGGCAGCCCAGCGGAACGGGCCGATGCCGCGGCAGAACAGCGGGCGGATGTAGGCGGGCACGAAGCCGGGGAATTCGAAGGCGTTTTTCAGGCCCTTTTCAAGCGCCATCTGGCGGATGTTGTTGCCGTAGTCGAGGGTGGGAACGCCCATGTGCCAGTAGTCGAGCATGGCTTCGACATGGCTTTTCATCGAGGCCATGGCGGCAGCCTTGACGGCCCGCGGGTCCGAGACGCGCTTCTCTTCCCATTCGGCCAGCGTCCAGCCGGCGGGAAGGTAACCGTTGATCGGGTCATGCGCCGAGGTCTGGTCGGTCAGCGCATCGGGGCGGATGCCGCGCTTGACGAATTCCGGCAGCAGCTCGGCCGCATTGCCGTGCAGGCCGACGCTGATCGGCTTGCCCTGCTTGTGCGAGCGGACGATGATTTCCAAGGCTTCATCGATCGTGTTCGCCTTGGTGTCGAGGTAGCGTGTCCTCAAGCGCATTTCGATGCGCGAGGGCTGGCATTCGATGGCGACCATTGAGGCGCCGGCCATGGTGGCGGCGAGCGGCTGCGCGCCGCCCATGCCGCCGAGGCCCGCGGTGAGGAACCACTTGCCCTTGAGGTTGCCGCCATAGTGCTTGCGGCCCACTTCGGCGAAGGTTTCGTAGGTGCCCTGCACGATTCCTTGTGTGCCGATGTAAATCCACGAGCCGGCCGTCATCTGGCCGTACATCATCAGGCCCTTCTTATCGAGCTCGTTGAAATGGTCCCAGGTGCCCCAGTGCGGCACGAGATTGGAATTGGCGATCAGCACGCGCGGCGCATCCTTGTGGGTGCGGAAGATGCCGACGGGCTTGCCGGACTGGACAAGCAGCGTCTCGTCCTCTTCCAGCGAGCGGAGGCCCGCCACGATCTTGTCGAAGGCTTCCCAGTTGCGGGCGGCACGTCCTATGCCGCCATAGACCACGAGCTCCTCGGGGCGTTCGGCCACGCCAGGATCGAGGTTGTTCATCAGCATGCGCAGCGGCGCTTCGGTGAGCCATGACTTGCAGGAAAGCGTGGCGCCGGTGGGGGATTTGATGACGCGGGTGTTATCGCGGCGGGTGGTCATGGGAAAGCTCCTATTGCGAGAAGGCGCCGCGCGCGTTGGTGCGGTGGCGGCTGTACAGCGCGTAGCGGCTGGCGGGATAGGTGAGGGTGACGGCGGTCGCGACCTTGCCGCGGCTCCACGAGCGGCGGTAGAGCGCGAGGCATGGTTCGAGTGTTGCAATTCCGAGCAGCCGTTGCTGTTCGGTTGTCGGAAGTTTTGCTTCCACCGTGTGTTCCAGTTCATCCACCGGTGTTGCGGCGAGCAGCACGGCGGTGGGTGTCGTTTCGGTGAAGTCGTGGTCGAGGAAATCCGGCGCCACGGCGGGGTTCACGTAACGGTCTTCGAGTTGGACGGGAACGCCATTCTCCTCATGCACGATGACGATGTGGAAGAGCTGCTTGAGGCTGCGGTCCTCAAACTCCTCGGCCAGCGCCGGGTTGGAGTCGCTCACGCCCTTGCGGATCATGCGCGAGGAATAGCGGTGGCCGCGCTGGGCGATCTCCCCGGCGATGTTGCGCAGCTCCATAAGGCTGGAGAGGGCAGGCGACTCCTTCACGAAGGTGCCGACACCGGGCACGCGGCTGAGGAAGCCTTCCGCCGTCAGCTCGCGCAAGGCGCGGTTGGCCGTCATGCGGCTTATCCGGAAGCTTTCCACCAGCTCGTTCTCAGAGGGCACGCGGCGGCCCGCCTCCCAGGCGCCGGAGCGGATGTTGTCGAGGATATGCTCCTTGACCTTGGCGTAGAGCGGCTGCGCGCCGCTCATCAGAGGATGCCCCGCGCCAATTTGCCATCGTGGATGACGGCGGCCAGCGGGTTGAAGCCCAGCGGATAGGCGAGCTCGCCCGGCCGCTGGGCGTTCCACAGCGCGATGTCGGCCCGCATGCCGGGGGTGAGCAGGCCCCGGTCATAGAGTCCGAGCGCCTTGGCGGCGTTGTCGGTGACGCCGCGCAGCGCTTCCTCCGGCGTGAGGCCGAAGAGCACGCAGGCCATGTTCATGGCGGTGAGGATCGAGTGGACGGGCGAGGTTCCGGGATTGAGGTCGGTTGCCACCGCCATGGGCACGCCCGCCTTGCGCAGCGCGGCGACGGGCGGAGCCTGCTTCTCCCGCAGGTAATAAAAGGCGCCGGGCAGCAGCACGGCCACGGTGCCGGAGGCGGCGATGGCGTCCACCCCCGCCTGGTCGAGATATTCGATGTGGTCCACCGAGAGGGCGCCGAATTCGGCGGCGAGCGCCGAGCCTCCAAGGTTGGAGAGCTGCTCGGCGTGGAGCTTGACGGGGAGTCCCAGGGATTTCGCCACCTCGAAGACCCGGCGGGTCTCGGCCACCGAGAAGGCGATCCCCTCGCAGAAGGCGTCCACAGCGTCGGCGAGCCTGGCCTGGGCCACGGCGGGCATGACTTGGCCGCACACGAGGTCGAGGTAGCCAGCCCGGTTGTCCTTGAACTCCGGCGGCAGGGCATGGGCGCCGAGATAGGTCGTGACCACGTCGACAGGCCGCCACTGCGAGAGCTCGCGGGCGACCTTCAGCATCTTCATCTCGGTGTCGCGGTCGAGGCCGTAGCCGGACTTGACCTCGATGGTGGTGACGCCCTCGGCCAGCAGGCTGTCGAGGCGGCGCAGCGCTGACGCGGCGAGGTCGGCCTCCGACTCAGCGCGCGTCATGCGAACGGTCGAGGCGATGCCGCCGCCGGCCTTGGCGATTTCGGCATAGGAGACCCCGGTGAGTCGCTGCTCGAACTCATGCGCCCGGCTGCCGCCATAGACGAGGTGGGTGTGGCAATCGATCAGGCCGGGGGTGGCGAGGCGCCCCGCGCAGTCGGTCGTGTCGTGGCCCGAGGGGGCATCGGCGCGGGGGCCCACCCAGGCGATGCGGCTGCCCTCGATCAGGATCGCGGCATCCTCGATCAGGCCATAACCGTCGCGCATCGTGGCGGCCGTGAGGTTTGTGAGCAGCATGATGAAGCCTCTTGTATAAGGTTGTATATACAGTATAGTCCGCGTCATGGAAAGCCGGAAATTTCACTTCGACAGCCTGCTTACGCCCACCGGATGGCAGCGGGACGTCACGGTCGTCATCGACAGCGCAGGCATCATCGCAGCCATTGGCGCGGGTGCGGGCGGCGAGCCCATTCCCGGCATCGCCGTTCCGGCCATGCCCAACGTTCATTCCCACGCCCACCAGCGCTTCATGCTCGGCCTTGCGGAGCGGGCCGGGCCGGGGGCGGACAGTTTCTGGACTTGGCGGGAGGCCATGTATGGCTTCGCGCTCAGGCTCTCGCCGGACGATCTCGAGGCCGTTGCGGCGCAGCTTTATGTCGAGATGCTGAAGTCGGGTTTCTCGGTGGTGGGCGAGTTCCAGTACCTGCACCATGCCCCGGACGGCACGCCCTATGCCGACCCGGCGGAGATGAGCCTCCGCTGTCTTGCTGCAGCGCAGCATGCGGGGATCGGCATCACCATCCTGCCCACGCTCTATGCCTTCGGCGGCTTCGGCGGGCAGGATCCGGCGCCCGGCCAGCGCCGCTTCCTGAACCGCGCCGAGCGATTCCTGAAGATCGTCGACCACCTGTCTATACAAGTTGCAAGCAACTCCCTCCAGCGCGTTGGCATCTCGCCCCATTCGCTGCGGGCGGTGACGCCGGACTTGCTGCGCGAGGTGATCGCCGGGCTTGCCGCCGATGCCCCGATCCACGTCCATGTCGCCGAGCAAGTGAAGGAGGTGGAGGACTGCATCGCCTTCTGCGGCCGCCGCCCGGTTGAACTGCTGATGAAGAGCTTCGACCTCTCCGGCCGCTGGACGGCCATCCATGCCACCCACATGACCCCGGCCGAGACGGCGGCGCTGGCCCGCTCCGGCGCCATTGCCGGGCTGTGCCCGACGACGGAGGCCAATCTCGGCGACGGCATCTTCCCGGCCACCCAGTTCATGGCCGAGGCTGGGGCCATCGCCATCGGCTCCGACAGCCACATCACCGTCTCGCCCGCGGAAGACCTGCGCATGCTGGAATATTCCCAGCGCCTGCGCGACTTGACCCGCAATGCGCTGGCGGGCGGGCCGGGCCGGTCCACCGGGCGCACCCTCTATGAAGCCGCGCTCAAGGGCGGTGCGCGCTCCATGCGTCAGCCGGTCGGCGCCATCGCGCCGGGATGCCGGGCGGACATCACGGTCCTCGACGCCGGTCATCCGCTGCTGGCGGGGCGGCACGAGGATGCCGCACTCGACACCTGGATCTTCTCCGGTGGCAATGCGCTGGTGAGAGACGTGATCGTCGGCGGCAGGCATGTCGTGCAGGACCGCCATCACATCCATGAAGAACAGATCGCGCGGAACTTCCGCCGCGCCTTACGGAGGCTCGACACATGATCGCCATCGGAGACCGCCCGCTGGACCTTTCCGGCATCCGCGCGGCACTTGCCGGGCCGATCGAGGTGGAGCTTTCCGAAGGGGCGCGGGCCCGCATCATCCGCTCCGCCGGGACGGTGAAGCGGCTGCTCGCCACGGGGGATGCGATCTATGGCGTCAACACCGGTTTCGGCAAGCTGGCCAAGACGCGCATCGCCGCACAGGACCTCGACAAGCTGCAGATCAACATCGTGCGCTCGCATGCGGCGGGCGTGGGCGCGCCCTTGAGTGAAGGCGTTACCCGGCTGATCCTGCTGATGAAGCTCAACGCGTTGAGCCAGGGCGCCTCCGGCATCTCGCTCGCCGCCATGGAGGCACTCGCCGCGCTGATCAACGCCGACGTGCTGCCAATCATTCCGGGGCAGGGCTCCGTCGGCGCCTCGGGCGATCTCGCACCCTTGGCGCATATGAGCCTCGTGCTCATCGGCGAGGGCGAGGCGCTGGTGAAGGGCGCGCGCGTCTCGGGTGCGGAGGCGCTGAAGGCAGCTGGAGTCGCACCGGTGGCGCTCGGCCCCAAGGAGGGCCTGGCGCTGCTCAATGGCACGCAGGTTTCGACCGCACTGGCTCTCTTTGGCCTCGTGGCAGCGGAACGCAATGCCGAGGCTGCGATCCTCGCCGGCGCCATGTCGGTCGATGCCGTCATGGGCTCCGACACGCCTTTCGACCCCCGCATCCATGCGCTGCGCCCGCACCCCGGGCAGGTTCTGGCCGCGTCTCACTATCGCCGCCTGCTCAGCGGAAGCCAGATCCGCGCCTCGCACCTCGAAAACGATGACCGCGTGCAGGACCCTTATTCCTTCCGCTGCCAGCCGCAGGTGATGGGCGCCTGCCTCGACCTTCTTAGCCATGCCGCGCGCACCTTGGTGATCGAGGCCAATGCGGTGTCCGACAATCCGCTGGTCTTCGCCGAGGATGGCGCGGTGCTGTCCGGCGGCAACTTCCATGCAGAGCCGGTGGCCTTCGCGGCTGACATGATCGCTCTTGCCGTGGCCGAGATGGGCTCGCTCTCCGAGCGGCGCATCGCGGCGCTGATCGACAGCTCGATCTCGCTGCTGCCGCCCTTCCTCATCCGCAACCCCGGCCTCAACTCCGGCTTCATGATCCCGCAATGCACGGCCGCCGCCCTGATGAGCGAGAACAAGCAGATGTCGCACCCGGCCTCCGTCGACTCCGCGCCCACCTCGGCCAACCAGGAGGACCACGTCTCCATGGCCACCCACGGCGCGAGGCGGCTTGGCCTGATGAACGCCAACCTCTCGCGCATCATCGCCATCGAACTGATGGCGGCGGCCGAGGGCATCGAGTTCCGCAGGCCGCTTGCCTCGTCGCAGCCGATCGAGGAGGCGCATGCCATCGTGCGGGCGAAGTCCGCCAGGCGCGACGAGGACCGTGAATTCGCCACCGGCACCGAGGCCATCGCCACGCTCGTCGAGCAGGGCCGCTTTGCAAAGCTGGTGCCGGAGTTGCTCGGCGACCTCGGCTGCAAGTAGACTGCTGTCCCGCGCCGTGCCCTTTCCTGCGAGCCGTCATCACGGCGAAAGCCGGTGTGAAGGCCATGAAGAGAGCATCGCTTGGCCCGCAGGCGCTGGTGCGCGCGACGATGCTGCATCCGTGGGAGGCGCTCCTGGGGTCACATCGCGCTATCTTGTTGCGAAAGCGGATTTCGCTTTCGCGGATCATGCTCCGGGGTAGACCCTCTCCGGGGACGGCCAGGTAACGATATGGCAGGGTCTGACCCGGCCATGACGAGTTCGGACTGAAGGAGCCGTTGCTACTTCGCCAGCCGCCCCTTGTCCCTCAGGTATTGCACCACGAGGTCGGCGGCGCCTTCCGCCGTCACCTTGGCGGTGTCGACGCGGAGCTCCGGCTTCTCCGGCGCTTCATAGGGCGAGGAGATGCCGGTGAAGTGCTTGATCTCGCCGCGCCGCGCCTTGGCGTAGAGGCCCTTCACATCGCGCCTCTCGGCCTCGGCCAAGGCGGTGTCGACGAAGATCTCGATGAACTCGCCATCCTCCAGCAATTCGCGGGCCATCAGCCGTTCGGAGCGGAAGGGCGAGATGAAGGAGACGAGCACGATGAGCCCCGCGTCAACCATCAGCTTCGCGACTTCGCCCACCCGGCGGATGTTCTCGACGCGGTCGGCGTCCGTGAAGCCCAAATCGCGGTTGAGGCCGTGGCGGACATTGTCGCCGTCGAGCAGGTAGGTCATATGGCCCGCGGCATGGAGCTGCTTTTCGACCAGGTTGGCGATGGTCGACTTGCCCGCACCCGAAAGGCCCGTGAACCACAGCACCGCCGGCTTCTGCCCGGTGAGCGCGGCGCGCGCCTGCTTGTTCACGTCCACCGCCTGCCAATGGATGTTCCCAGCGCGGCGGAGCGCGAAGCGGATCAGCCCCATGCCCACTGTATTGTTGGAAAAGCGGTCGATGATGATGAAGGAGCCGAGGTGGCGGTTCTCGGCGTAAGGCGCGAAGGCGATCTGGCTGTCGAGCTCCAGGTTGCACACGCCGATCTCGTTCAAGGCCAGCGTCTTCGCCGCCACGTGCTCCATGGTGTTGACGTTGACCTTGTATTTCAGCTCCTCCAGCGTGCCGGGCACGGTCTTGGCCGAGGATTTGAAGAGATAGGGCCTTCCGGGAAGCATCGGCTCATCCGACATCCACAGGATCTCGACCTCGAACTGGTCCGAGACCTCGGCCGGATCATTGGCCGTGCAAATGACGTCGCCGCGGCTGATGTCGATCTCGTCCTTCAAGGTGACGGTCAGCGACTGGCCGGCCACACCCTCTTCGAGGTCGCCGTCATAGGTGACGATTCGTTCGACGCTTGACGCGCGGCCGGAGGGTAGCACCTTGATGGCATCGCCGGGCTTCACCGTTCCGGACACGATGGTGCCGGAGAAGCCGCGGAAATTCTGGTTCGGGCGGTTCACCCACTGCACGGGGAGGCGGAAGGGCTTCTCCGCCAGGTCGTCTCCCACCGGCACGGTTTCGAGATGCGCCATCAGCGTGGGGCCGTGGTACCAGGGCATGGTGGTGGAGCGGGTGATCATGTTGTCGCCGAGCAGCGCCGAGACCGGGATCACCGTGATCTCGTCCGCGCCGAGCGATTTGGCGAAGGCGCGATAATCTTCCTCGATGCGCTTGAAGACGGCCTGGTCAAAGTCCATCAGGTCCATTTTGTTGACGGCGGCGACCAGGTGCTTGATGCCCAGCAGCGTGCAGATGAAGGTGTGGCGGCGAGTCTGGGTGAGCACGCCTTTCCGCGCATCCATCAGGATGATGGCGAGATCGGCGGTCGATGCGCCCGTCGCCATGTTGCGGGTGTATTGCTCATGGCCTGGCGTGTCGGCGACGATGAACTTGCGCTTGCCGGTGGTAAAGGCGCGGTAGGCTACGTCGATGGTGATGCCCTGTTCGCGCTCGGCGGCGAGCCCATCGACCAGCAGCGCGAAATCGAGGTTGCCGCCCTGCGTGCCCATCTTCTTCGAGTCCGCTTCGAGTGCGGTCAGCTGATCCTCGAACAGCATCTTGGCTTCATAGAGAAGGCGTCCAATGAGCGTGGACTTGCCGTCATCGACCGAGCCGCAGGTGATGAAGCGGAGGAGATCCTTCTGTTCCTGGGCGTGGAGATAGGCCTCGACGTCGCCGCCGGCGAATTCGATGAAGCGCGTCATCAGAAATATCCTTCCTGCTTCTTCTTTTCCATGGAGGCAGACGCATCCTTGTCGATGACCCGGCCCTGGCGCTCGGAGGAGGTGGCCACGAGCATTTCCTCCACGATATCGAGAAGCGAGGTGGCGCTGGACTCGATGGCCCCCGTCAGCGGATAGCAGCCCAGCGTGCGGAATCTTATGCGGCGCATCTGCGGCGTCTCGCCGGGGTTGAGGCGCATGCGCCCGTCATCCACCATGATCAGCTGGCCGTCACGTTCCACCACGGGACGTTCCGCGGCGAAGTACAGCGGCACGATGTCGATCGACTCGCGGTGGATGTATTGCCAGATGTCGAGCTCGGTCCAGTTCGAAAGTGGAAATACGCGGATCGATTCACCCTTGTTCTTGCGCGCGTTATAGAGGTCCCACAGTTCCGGGCGCTGGTTCTTGGGGTCCCAGCGGTGTCGCTGGTCACGGAAGGAGAAGATGCGCTCCTTGGCGCGGGACTTTTCTTCATCGCGCCGCGCGCCGCCGAAGGCCGCGTCGAAGCCGTATGTGTCCAGCGCCTGCTTGAGGCCATCGGTCTTCATGATCTGGGTGTGCAGCGCCGAGCCATGGTCGAAGGGGTTGACGTTCTTGGCCACACCCTCCGGGTTCTTGTGGACGATCAGCTCCCAGTCATATTTCTTCGCGGTGGCCGCGCGCATCGCATACATGTCGCGGAACTTCCAGCCGGTATCGACGTGGAGCAGCGGGAAGGGCGGCTTCGAGGGATGGAAGGCCTTGATGGCGAGATGCAGCATCACGGCTGAATCCTTGCCGATCGAATAGAGCATCACCGGCTTCTCGCACTCCGCCGCCACCTCGCGCATGATGTGGATCGATTCGGCCTCGAGGCGTTCGAGATGGGTGAGCGCCGCTGCGTCACGCTGCAAGGATTTCGGCGCGCCGCCGGGGGCGGATTGCTGGGCCATCCAGCTCCGCACCTTGTCGATGGTGCGGGTGGAGGGGGAACGTCCCTTGCGCAGGTCGAAGACGAAATTGGGGTCGCCCAGCGCCTGCTTGCCCAGCGCGGTGGGTTCTACCCCAGCGGACGCGAGAAAGCGCTCGATTTCGCTCAGAAATGATCGGGCGAGACTGTCCATGATAGGATATTACCTTTGACTGCGGTGACTCATGGATCAACTAGCGCAGATCGACGGACAAAAATAGGCAAATCTTTGTGGTTCGGCAGTTAAACATTGGACTGATAGGAATGATCCGATTTACGGTTGATGCAACGGGCCTTGAGGTCACCTTGCGTCCGTTATAGTGTTTTTCCTGGGAGGAAACGACGTGGACAAAGGCAACGGACGACGGCCGGCCCGGAAGTCCGGCATGCCTTTCCAGGACCCGCATGGTCACGGCGAGGCGCAGGGCAAGCTGCTGGAGCAGGCGATTGGCCGCGCGGTGAAGGAATTCCGCGAAAAGCTGGGTCTCACCATCGCGGAACTGGCCAAGGCGGCCGACATGTCCGCCGGCATGCTGTCCAAGATCGAGAATGGGGCAACCTCGCCCTCGCTCGCCTCCCTCCAGGCGCTGGGCAAGGCGCTGCAGGTGCCGGTCACGGCCTTCTTCAAGTCTTATGAAGAGATCCGCGATGCCACTTTCGTGAAGGCGGGCAAGGGCCTCACCATTGAGCGCCGCGGCACGCGCGCCGGCCATCAGTATGAGCTTCTGGGCCACAGCCCGCACGGGCCGGTCATGGTGGAGCCCTATCTCATCACGCTGACGCATGAGTCGGACGTCTTTCCCACCTTCCAGCATGCCGGCCTCGAATTTCTCTACATGCTGGAGGGCAACGTCGTGTACCGCCATGGCGAGAAAACTTATGATATGCACCCGGGTGACGCGTTGTTCTTCGACGCCGAGGCGCCGCACGGCCCGGAGGAACTGAAGAAGCTGCCGATCCGCTATCTCTCCGTCATCAGCTATCGCCGCGAGGACTAGCGTGCAGTTCCCCGCGCGTCTCGCCGCCGCCGCACTCGCGCTGCTGGCGTTTTTCTCCCCGGCGCGCGCCAGCGAGCCGATGGATGGCAGCTTTGTTGCCAGCCGTTCCTGCGAGGCGCTGCTGTCGATCCGCAGGGCCACCAACCCCGGCAATGTGACCACCGCGCCGGGCAGGAGCTACCAACTGCTGGCGAAGAACAAGAAGAAGCCGACGCATTACCGCATCGAAATCCCGGGCGCCACGCCGCCGGAGCGCTGGGTGGCGGCGGACTGCGGCAAGGTTGCGCCTGGCGCCGCAAAGCAGGCGGCGCCTGCACCGGCGCAGCCGAAGCCCGTCGCCCTTTCCTATGTGCTGGCGCTGAGTTGGCAACCGGCTTTCTGCGAGGCGAACCCCGGCAAGCGCGAATGCCGCCGCCAGACGGCCGCGCGCTATGACGCGAGTTATCTCTCGCTGCATGGCCTCTGGCCGCAGCCGTCGAGCCTCGCATACTGCAACCTCTCTCCGGCGGTGCGTGCCGCGGGAGAGGGCGGGCGTTGGCATGACATTCCGCCGGTCGAACTCAGCCTCTCCACCCGGGCTGACTTGGAGCAAATGATGCCGGGCTCGCAGTCGATGCTGGAGCGCCATGAATGGGCCAAGCACGGCAGCTGCTACCCGGCCGATGCCGAAGCCTACTTCCGCGACTCCTTCCGCCTGATGAAGGAGATCAACGCCTCGCCCGTGGCTGACGTCTTCCGCCGCAACATCGGCCGGCGAGTGACCGCGAATGACATCCGCGCCGCCTTCGACCAGGGCTTCGGTGCCGGCGCGGGCAACCGCGTGCGGTTGGCCTGCAGGGATGACGGCGACCGCCGCCTGATTGCCGAACTCACCATTGGCTTGAAGGGCGATATCCCAGGTGGATCAAAGCTTTCGGACCTGATTCTGGCGGCGAAACCGGTTGCTCCCGGTTGCCCGGCGGGCTTCCTTGACCCGGTTGGCCCGCAATAGGCGCATGCCGGGGCGCATTCCTCGCATGAAATAAAATTTCCTTCTAGTTGAGTTATGACTCCGGCTCTGCTAATTTCTTGAGCACGCCTTTGCTGGAGGAGAACGGGCCGTGTGTGGCATTGTCGGACTCTACCTGAAGAACCCCAGGCTGCAGCCGCAGCTGGGCGCGATGTTCAAGCCCATGCTCATCGAGATGACCGCCCGCGGGCCGGACTCCGCCGGAGTCGCCGTCTACCGCAACCCGGTCAAGGACAACGAGGTGAAATTCTCGCTCGCCCACGACGACAAGGCCTTCAATTGGCGCCACGTCGAGGGCGCCCTCGAAGAGGCGCTGAACTGCGAGGCGGCAATCCACCAGACCGGCACCCACTGCATCCTCGTCACCGATGGCAAGGAAGAGGACGTGGTGAAGTGGCTCAAGGCCAATGCGCCCGGCGTGCGCGTGGTGGGCTCCGGCCATACCGTCGAGATCTTCAAGGAAACCGGCCTGCCGGAGAAGGTCTATGACCGCTTCAATCTCGGCAGTGCGACCGGCACCCACATCATCGGCCACACCCGCATGGCGACCGAAAGTGCCGTCACCACCGCTGGCTCGCATCCCTTCGCCACGGGCGCTGACCTCTGCCTCGTTCACAACGGCTCGCTGTCCAACCACAATCGCCTGCGCGAGAACCTGAAACGCGAGGGGATGGAGTTTCAAACCGAGAACGACTCGGAGGTGGCCGCCGCCTATATGACCTGGAAGCTGCGCGGCGGCGCCACCCTCAAGCAGGCGCTCGAAGACGGCCTCAAGGACCTCGACGGCTTCTACACCTTCCTCGTCGGCACGGCGGATGGCTTTGCCGTGGTGCGTGACCCGATCGCCTGCAAGCACGCGGTGATGGCGGAGACGGATGACTGGGTGGCCATGGCCACCGAGTGGCGCGCGATCGCGCATCTTCCGGGTGCGGACACGGCCCGCATCTGGGAGCCCGAGCCCGCAACCATCTATACCTGGGGCGGCAACGCCTGACGTGACAGTGAACTTCGCCGGGGGCTTCCTATACCCCGCGGGGCTCCGGCGTCCTTCAACTCATCCCGCCCCGCTCAACATGACAACAGGGACGGGACCACCATGGGACGGAAAGCAGAATGCACGAACTCGACCTGAAGGCCATTGGCGTCACCGGCATCAACCAGAAGCTCTACAACATCCCGAAAGACTCGAACGAGCGCCACTGGGTGATCAGGAACCCGATGGGCCAGCATGCCATCGCCTGCGGTGTGGATGGGCCGCTGATGATCGACATCATGGGCCACGTCGGCTTCTACTGCGGCGGCATGAACAAGGAGGCCGAGATCACCATTCACGGTCATGCCGGTGTCGGCGTTGCCGAGAACATGATGTCGGGTGTTGTCTGGGTGAAGGGCAATGCCTCTGAATCAGCCGGCGCCACGGCCAATGGCGGCCTCCTCGTCATCGAGGGCGATGCGTCATCGCGCTGCGGCATCTCGATGAAGGGCGTGGACATCGTGGTGGGCGGCTCCGTCGGCCACATGTCGGCCTTCATGGCCCAGCGCGGCAATCTCGTGGTCTGCGGCGATGCGGGCGAAGCGCTGGGCGACTCCATTTACGAGGCGCGCCTCTATGTGAGGGGCCGCGCCGTCAACCTCGGCTCCGACTGCATCGAGAAGGAAATGCGCCAGGAACATCTGGAAGACCTCGCCAGGCTTCTCGATCGCGCCAGGATGAAGCACCGTCCCGAAGCCTTCCGCCGCTACGGGTCCGCCCGCAAACTTTACAACTTCAACGTCGATCACGCCGACGCCTACTGAGGAACGAGAAGACCATGGACACCAACGTTCCACGCACCCCGCCCCGCAAGTCCGCCACCTTCGACGATTACACGCTGGCGGAAATCCGCCGCGCCGCCACCACCGGCATCTATGACATCCGCGGTGCGGGCGCCAAGCGCAAGCTGCCGCATTTCGATGATTTGCTCTTCCTCGGCGCCTCGATCTCGCGCTATCCGCTCGAAGGCTACCGCGAAAAGTGCGGCACCGATGTTGTGCTCGGCACGCGCTTCGCCAAGAAGCCGCTGGAACTCAAGATCCCCATCACCATCGCCGGCATGAGCTTCGGCTCGCTTTCCGCCCAGGCCAAGGAAGCGCTCGGCCGCGGCGCCTCGATGGCCGGAACTTCCACCACCACCGGCGACGGCGGCATGACGCCGGAGGAGCGCGGCCAGTCGCGCCATCTCGTCTACCAGTATCTCCCATCGCGCTATGGCATGAACCCTGATGACCTGCGCAAGGCCGATGCCATTGAAGTGGTGGTTGGCCAGGGTGCGAAGCCCGGCGGTGGCGGCATGCTTCTGGGCCAGAAGATTTCCGATCGCGTGGCCGCCATGCGCTGCCTGCCCAAGGGCATCGACCAGCGCTCCGCCTGCCGCCATCCGGACTGGACGGGGCCTGACGACCTCGAGATCAAGATTCATGAGCTGCGCGAAATCACCTCATGGGAAAAGCCGATCTATGTGAAGATCGGCGGCACCAGGCCCTACTACGACGTGGCGCTTGCCGTGAAGGCGGGCGCCGACGTCGTGGTGCTCGATGGCATGCAGGGCGGCACGGCCGCAACGCAGGAGGTGTTCATCGAACATGTGGGCCTGCCCATCCTCGCCTGCATCCGCCCTGCAGTGAAGGCGCTTCAGGATTTAGGAATGCATCGCAAGGTGCAGCTCATCGTTTCGGGCGGCATCCGGTCAGGCGCCGATGTGGCCAAGGCGCTGGCGCTGGGGGCCGATGCGGTGGCCATCGGCACCGCGGCGCTCGTTGCGCTCGGCGACAACGATCCGCACCTCGAGGAGGAATATAGGGCGCTCGGCACCACGGCGGGCGCCTATGACGACTGGCACGAAGGCCGCGACCCGGCGGGCATCACCACGCAGGATCCGGTTCTCGCCGCCAGGCTCGATCCCGTGAAGGCAGGCCGCCGGCTTTCGAACTACCTCAAGGTCATGACACTCGAAGCCCAGACCGTGGCGCGCGCCTGCGGCAAGAGCCACCTTCACAACCTCGAACCCGAGGACCTCTGTGCACTGACGGTGGAAGCCGCGGCGATGGCGCAAGTCCCCCTTGCAGGAACAAGCTGGATTCCGGGGCGCGCCGGATATTAGCATCGTACCTGATGACAATCCCCGGCTTCCTGAGTAAGGATGCCGGGATCTTCAAAACAAGACCAACAAGACGATACGGGAGTGATACGGATCATGGGCGATCTCGCCGCATATGCCAAGAAAAACGGCATCAAATTCTTCCTCTTCAATTTCACCGACCTCTTCGGCGTGCAGCGCGCCAAGCTCGTTCCGGCGGAAGCCGCGGCCAAGATGCAGAAGGCCGGCGCGGGTTTTGCGGGCTTCGCGACGTGGCTCGACCAGACGCCCGCCCACCCCGATATTCTGGTGATGCCCGACACCAGCTCCATCATCCCGCTGCCGTGGCGCCCCGAAGTGGCGTGGGTTGCAGGCGAACCCTGGATGAACGGCGAGCCGCTCGCCCAGGCGCCGCGCGTCGTGCTGCGGAAGCTCAGCGAGCACTACGCCAAGAAGAACATGAAGCTGATGGCCGGCGTCGAGCCCGAATTCCACCTGATCAATGCCGATGGCTCGGCCGTTTCCGACAATCGCGATACCGCGGAGAAGCCCTGCTACGATCAGTCGGCCATCATGCGCCGCCTCGACGTCATCTCGGAAATCTGCACGACGATGACGCAGCTCGGCTGGGGCCCCTACCAGAACGACCATGAGGATGCGAACGGCCAGTTCGAAATCAACTGGAACTTCTCGGATGCGCTCACCACCGCCGACCAGGTGGCCTTCTTCAAGTTCATGGTGAAGTCGATCGCCGAGAAGCATGGCCTGCGCGCCACCTTCATGCCAAAGCCCTTCATCAACCTCACTGGCAACGGCTGCCATGTGCATCTCTCCGTGTGGACGAAGGACGGCAAGAAGAACCTGTTCGAGGACCCGAAGGGCGAGCTCGGCGTTTCCAAGCTCGGCTATCACTTCCTGGGCGGCCTGATGCACCATGCGTCCGCCATGTGCGCCATCACCAACCCGACGGTGAACTCTTACAAGCGCATCAACGCGCCGCGCACCATCTCGGGCGCCACGTGGTCGCCGTCTTCGATCACCTATGGCGGCAACAACCGCACCCACATGGTCCGTATTCCCGACTCGGGCCGGGCGGAGTACCGCTTGCCGGATTGCTCCGCCAACCCCTATTTGCTGCTGGCCTCCATCCTGGTCGCCGGCATGCATGGCGTGGAAAAGCAGATGGACCCGGGCAAGCGCCTCGACATCGACATGTATGCCGAGGGCCACACCATCAAGCACGCCAAGAAGCTGCCGCTGAACCTGCTGGACGCGCTCAGGAACTTCGAGCAGGACAGCTATCTGCAGGAGATGCTCGGCCACGAAGTCTCCAGGGGCTACCTCAAGCTCAAGCACAATGAGTGGAATAACTACTGCCGCCACCTGACGCAGTGGGAGCGCGACACCACGCTCGACTGCTGACCCCGCGTCAGAGAGGGAACATGGAAACCCGGTGCAGGCGACTGCGCCGGGTTTTTGCTTGATGACACACCAACCCCTCATGTCCGTCACCCCGGCGAAAGCCGGGGCCCAGCTTTGGGCATTGGCCACGCGGAAAGCTGGATCCCGGCTTTCGCCGGGATGACGGCATTGAGGAGTGAGCTATTTTCTTTCCGAGGCCGGCGTCACGCCGAACGCCTCGCGATACGCCCGGCTGAAATGACTGGCGCTCGAAAAGCCGCAGCCCAGCGCGATTTCGGTGATCGGCACGGCAGACTGGCGCAGCAGGTCGCGTGCCCGCTCGAGCCGGATCCGGCGGTAGTGCGCGGCATAGCTGGAGCCCAGCTTCCCGGAAAACAGCCGGTCGACCTGGCGCGTGGACAGCCCGATGCGCCGCGCCGTCTCGCTCCTTTTCAGGGGCTCGCCCGGGTGGCTTTCCATAAGCTCGAGTGCAGCGGTAAGGCGATCGTCATGCACGCCATAGCGCTCGGTCAGCGAAGCCCGCTGCGCTGACTGCGCCGGGCGGATGTCGGTGTGCATGAACCAGTCGGACACCCGCCGCGCCAGTTCCGGCCCGTGCCGCTCGGCGATCAGCGCATGCATCATGTCGAGCGGTGCGGTGCCGCCCGCACAGGTCAGGCGGTTGCGGTCGACGATGTATATGGAGCGCGTCAGCATGATGTTGGGGAAGCCTTCGGCCACTGCAGGTGCATGCTCCCAGTGCACCGTCATGTGATAGCCGTCCATGATGCCGGCACGCGCCAGGATCACCGGCCCGCCGGACACGCCCCCGATGCGCAGGCCGCGTGCCGCCAGCGTCTTGAGCCACTGCAGCGTGACGCGGTCCTTGAAGGCCGTCGGGTTGCCGCCGGCGCAGACCAGCAGCAGGTCGAGCTTCACCGCGTCCCCCGCCTTCACCGGGCAGGGCACCGTGGCCCCGCAGGAGGCGGTTACGGTCGCAGGCCCTGGCGAGATGTGGATCCAGCGGTAAAGCTCCTTCCCAGCCAGCAGGTTGGCGGCCCTGAGCGGCTCCACGACGGACGCATAGGACATCAGCGCGAAGCTCGGAATGAGCAGCAGGCCGACCGTCTGTGGCGTCTCAGGCATGGCGCAAATCTATCAGGAAATGGCTTTTTCCCGCAAGACGTGGCCACCCCTCCGGCGCTACACAGGAAACCTCATCTTCCAGGACCAGCGCATGCGTTACAACGTATTCTCGCTCATCAAGAACACCCTCTCCGGCCACAAGAACTGGGAGCCCGCCTGGCGCCAGCCCGAGCCGAAGAAGGAATATGACATTGTCATCGCCGGCGGCGGCGGCCACGGCCTGGCGACGGCCTATTATCTCGCCAAGGAACACGGACTCAGGAACATCGCGGTGCTGGAGAAGGGCTGGCTCGGCTCCGGCAATATCGGCCGCAACACCACCATCATCCGTTCCAACTACATGCTGCCCGGCAACAACCCGTTCTATGAATGGTCGATGAAGCTGTGGGAGAATCTCGAGCAGGACTTCAACTTCAACGCCATGGTCTCGCAGCGCGGCGTGCTCAACCTCTGCCACACGGACGCACAGCGCGACGCCTTCGCGCGCCGCGGCAACGCGATGCGCATCGATGGCGTCGATGCCGAACTCCTTGACCGCGAAGCGGTGCGCGAGATGTATCCCTTCTTCGACTATGACAATGCCCGCTTCCCCATCAAGGGCGGCCTCCTGCAGCGCCGTGGCGGCACGGTGCGCCATGACGCGGTGGCCTGGGGATTCGCCCGCGGCGCCGACAGCCGCGGCGTCGATATCATCCAGCACTGCGAGGTGAAGGGCATCAACGTCGAGAACGGCAAGGTCGCCGGCGTTGACACCAACAAGGGCTTCATCAAGTGCAAGAAGCTCGGACTGGCCACGGCGGGCAATTCCTCCGAGACGGCCAAGATGGCCGGCATGCGCCTTCCCATGGAAAGCCACGTGCTGCAGGCCTTCGTCTCGGAAGGACTCAAGCCCTATATCGACGGCGTCGTCACCTTCGGCGCCGGCCATTTCTATGTTTCTCAGTCGGACAAGGGCGGCCTCGTCTTCGGCGGCGACATCGATGGCTATAATTCCTATGCCCGCCGCGGCAACCTGCCGATGGTGGAGCATGTGATCGAGGCCGGCGTTGCCATGATCCCCTCGCTCGCGCGCGTGCGCGTGCTCAGGTCCTGGGGCGGCATCATGGACATGTCGATGGACGGTTCGCCCATCATCGACAAGACCCATATCCAGGGCCTCTATCTCAACGCCGGCTGGTGCTATGGCGGCTTCAAGGCAACCCCCGCCTCCGGCTGGTGCTTCGCCTACACCATTGCCAGGGACGAACCCCACAAGCTTAACGCCGCCTATCGTCTCGACCGGTTCAGGACCGGCCACATGATCGACGAAAAGGGCCAGGGCGCAACGCCGAACCTGCACTGACGGATCACGCACATGCTCATCCCATGCCCCCATTGCGGAACGCGCCCCGTGGAAGAGTTCACCTTCCTCGGCGATGCCGCGCCCACCCGCCCCACCACGAATGACCCTTCCTCGATGGAAGCCTGGTACGAATACGTCTACCTCCGCAACAACCCGCGCGGGACGATCGACGAATATGCGCATCACTCCGGCGGCTGCCGCGCCTGGCTCGTCGTCCAGCGCAACACCGAAACCCATGAAGTTTACGGCGCCGTGACGGCGCGCGCCTTCGCGAGCCGCAAGGAAGCGGTCGCCAAGGGAGAGCAGGCATGACCTCCTACCGTCTCGACAAGGGCGGCCTCATTGACCGCGAGTCAGCCCTGCGCTTCACCTTCGACGGTGCGCTGCATATCGGCCGCGCCGGCGACACGCTCGCCTCGGCGCTGATGGCCAATGGCGTCAGGCTGATGGGCCGCTCCTTCAAGTATCACCGCCCGCGCGGTGTCATCACCGCGGGCGCTGCCGAACCGAACGCACTCGTGGAACTGCGCGAGGGCGGCCGCAAGGAGGCGAACACCCGCGCCACCATGATCGAGCTCTATGACGGCCTCGTCGCCAAGAGCCAGAACAACTGGCCGTCCCTGAACTTTGACGTCGGCGCCATCAACTCGCTGGCGTCGTCGATGTTTGTCGCGGGCTTTTACTACAAGACCTTCATGTGGCCGAAAAGCTTCTGGGAGAAGATCTACGAGCCCATCATCCGCCGCGCCGCGGGCCTCGGCACAGCGTCCAAGCTGCCGGACCCGGACAAATACGAGAAGTCCTACGCCCATTGCGATGTGCTGGTGATCGGTTCCGGCCCCACCGGCCTGATGGCGGCTCTTGCCGCCGCCCGCCAGGGCAAGCGCGTGATCCTGGCCGATGAAGGCGCCCGCCTCGGCGGCTCTCTCCTAAACGAGCAGGAGGAGATCGGCGGCCAATCCGGCTTCGACTGGTCGCAAGGCATCATCGCCGAGCTCGCCTCGCTGCCCGACGTCACGCTGATGCCGCGCACCACCATCATGGGCTGGTTCGACGGTAACATCTTCGGCGCGGTGGAGCGGGTGAGCGACCACCTGCGCGTGCCCGATCCTTACGAGCCGCGCCAGCGCTACTGGAAGATCCATGCCAGGCGCGCCGTGCTGGCGGCGGGCTCGGAAGAGCGCCCAGTGGCCTTCGGCGGCAACGACATACCGGGTGTCATGCAGGCCTCCGCCATGCGCACCTATGCCAACCGCTATGCGGTGGCGGCGGGCCGCTCGGTTGTCGTCTTCGGCGGCAATGATTCGATCTACCGCACGGCGCGTGACCTGCGGTTCCACGGCATTCACGTCGAGGCCATCGTCGACAGCCGCAAGGACGCGAAGGCCGATCCCGGCGGCGTTCACGTCATCCGCGGCGCGATGGTGGCCGATGCGGTGGGCGGCAAGGCGGTGAAGTCCGTGCACCTCACCAACGGCATGCACATCAATTGCGAAGCCGTTGCCATGTCCGGTGGCTTCAGCCCCATCGTCAATCTCGCCTGCCACCGTGGCAAGAAGCCCATGTGGGACGCGAATCTTCTGGCCTTCCTGCCCCCCGACAATGGCGAGGCCTTCACCGTTGCGGGCTCCGCCGCCGGCAAGATGCTGCTGTCCGAATGCCTCGCCGATGGCGCGGCCAAGGGTGCGGCGGGCGGCAGGGCGATCGAGGCGCCCAGGTGCCGTGACGAGGCCTTCGCGATTTCGCCGCTCTGGTGGGTGAAGGAGGCCCGGGCCAAGGCCTTCATCGACTACCAGAACGATGCCACTGCCATGGACCTGCCGCTCGCCGCGCGGGAAGGTTACTCCGACGTCGAGCTCGCCAAGCGCTACACGACGACCGGCATGGCTACCGACCAGGGCAAGCTCGGCAACATCAATGCCATCGCCATCCTGGCGGAGGCGACGGGCCGGACGATGGACGAGGTGGGCACCACCACCTTCCGTCCCTTCTACACGCCCGTCTCCTTCGGCGCCTTCGCCGGCCCCTTCACCGGCCACCATTTCCAGCCCGTCCGCAAGACGCCGCTGCATGACTGGGCGGAAGAGCAGGGTGCCGTCTTCGTCGAAACCGGCTTGTGGATGCGCTCCTCCTGGTTCCCGCGTGAGGCCGAGGACTGGCTGGCCTCCGCCTCGCGCGAGGTTCTCACCACGCGCGGCTCCGTCGGCATCTGCGATGTCTCGACGCTGGGCAAGATCGACGTCCAGGGCAAGGATGCAGGCCAATTCCTCGACAAGCTCTACTGCAACACCTTCTCCACCCTGGCCGTCAGCAAGGCGCGCTACGGCCTCATGCTGCGTGAGGACGGCATCGTCTATGACGACGGCACCACCTCGCGCCTCGCCGAGGATCACTATGTGATGACCACCACCACGGCCAACGCCGCCAAGGTGATGGCGCAGATGGAATTCGCCCACCAGGCGCTCTTCCCCGATCTCGACGTCACCTATGTCTCGGTCACCGAGCAGTGGGCGCAGATGGCGGTGGCGGGGCCGAAGTCCCGCGCCACGCTGCAGAAGCTGATGGACGAGCTGGTGATGACGGACGAGACGGTACCCTACATGGCGGCCCTCGAGGTCACCATCATGCATGGCATTCCGGCGCGCCTGTTCCGCCTCTCTTTCTCGGGCGAGCATGCCTATGAGCTGGCGGTGCCTGCCGATTACGGCTCCATGGCCGCGCGTGCGGTGATGCAGGCGGGCGAGGAATTCGGCATCTGCCCCTATGGCGTCGAAGCCCTCTCCATCATGCGTATCGAGAAGGGCCACGTGGCCGGTGGCGAGTTGAACGGCACCACGACCGCGGGCGATCTCGGCATGGGCAAGATGGTGTCCACCAAGAAGGACTTCATCGGCCGCATGATGGCGCAGCGTCCGGGCCTCGTGGATCCGAACCGCCAGCAGGTCGTCGGCATCCGCCCGGTCGACCCGTCGCACCGCATCCGCGCGGGCGCCCATCTCCTCAAGAAGGACGACACGCCATCGCTGGCCAATGACCAAGGCTATGTGACGGGCGTCGCCTGGTCGCCCATGCTCAACATGTGGGTGGGCCTGGCGCTCTTCGCCAATGGCCGCGCACGCCATGGCGAAGTCGTGCAGGTCTGGGATGGCCTGCGTGGCCACCTGGTGCTGGGCGAGATCTGCGATCCCGTCCATTTCGACAAGGAGAACAAGAGACTCCATGCCTGAGACAGCACACATGACCGAACGCACATTCAACCGTGTTTCTCCCTTGCAGGACGTCGCCGTGCAAGGCCGCTTCGGCGCCGACAGGGGTGCGGTGGGCGTCAGTTTCACCGTCCGCCATCCGATGTCGATCATCACCGTGATCGCGCGTGCGGGGCAGGGCGCGGCAACGGCTGAAGCGCTGAAAGGCTACGACGCCCAATGGGCCGGGCCGGACCAGTGGTTCGTGCTGGCCGAGGGCCGCGGCGAGGGCGCGCTCTACCGCGAACTCAAGTCGAAGCTCTCAGGCCTTGCCTCAGTGAGTGACCAGAGCCACGGCCGCGTGATCATCCGCATCGCCGGCACCAAGGCCCGCGCCGTGCTCGCCAAGGGCACGCCGGTCGATCTCCATGCCGATGTGTTCCCGGCCGGTAAGTCGGCGCTCACCCAGATGGCCCATGTCGGCGTCCACCTCACGCGCGTCGATGCGGACACTTACGACCTCTCGGTCTTCCGCGGCTTCTCGGAAAGCTTCTGGGAATGGATCACGGAACAGGCGGAAGAGTTCGGCTATCAGGTGATCTGAATATTCGCTGCTGAATGCTCATCATGGCCGGGTCTGTCCCGGCCATCCTTCTTGATGGCCGCCCTCACCCCTGTCGGTCGTCAACCCCCGGCTTCCGCCGGAATGACGGAACTTATTAGGATTTAAGCCCTTTCCGCCAGCCGCACGATGCGCCTGCAGGCTTCGGTGATCTCATCGACCCCCACCGTCAGTGCGATCCTCAAATGCCCGGCACCGCCCGCGCCGAAGCTTTCGCCGGGCATGGTGACGACATTCTCTTCTGCCAGCAGCCGCCGTGCGAAGTCCTCGCCTGAAAGGCCGGTCTTGCGCACGTCCACCATCACGAACATGCCGCCCTCCGGCATGCGGGCGGAAACCTTGCTGGAGCCTTCGAGCGCCTTCACCAGGGCGCGCGCCCGCTTCTCGTAATTGGCCTTCATCGCGTCGAGCTCGGGGAAGTGGTTGTCGAGCGCGAAGGCCATCGCGTCCTCGAGGAACGGCTGCGAGCCGAACAGCATGGTCTCGGTCACCGGAATGCAGCGGTCGCAGAACTCGGATGACGCCGCGATCCAGCCGCAGCGGAAGCCGGGCATCGCATGCGATTTGGAGATCGACGACACCACGATCGTCCGCTTCTCCAGCTCCGGAACGTCGAAGGGCGAGGCGAAAACATGGTTGCCATAGGTGAGGGTGGCATAGACCTCGTCGGAGATGATCCACAGATTGTGCTTCTCTGCGACCTTGCCGATCTTCTCGATTTCGGTGCGGGTGAACACCGCGCCCGTTGGGTTCGACGGCGAGTTCATCAGCAGCACGCGCGAACGGGGCGTGATGTGCTTCTCGAGATCGGCGGCCTTGAGGTGGAAGCCATGGTCGGGGTCGACCTTGACCGGAACGGGAATGCCGCCCGCCGCCGCGATCACGCCCTCATAAGTGGCGTAATAGGGGTCGGCCATCAGCACCTCGCCGCCCTCGTTCACCACCGTCATCATGGCGGCATAGAGTGCCGTCTGCGTGCCGGGCAGGTAGATGAACTGGTCCTCGTGGATCGAGCGTCCCGTCTGCCGGGTATAGAGGCGGGAAAGCGCGCGGCGGACGTTGGCCTCGCCCCGGCCCTCGGCATAGCGGATGCGGCCGGCACGCATCTGGCGGTTGGCTTCGTCCAGGATGGCGGCGGGAGGGGGCGCGTCGGGCTCGCCGATCGACAGGAAGATCACCGGCTCGCCTTGTGCGGCCCGGCGCTTGCCCGCGATGTGCACAGCCCATTTTTCGGAGCCTAAACCGTTCAGCCGCTCCGTCACTTGCGCAAATTTCATCTTGGAAACCCTTGTTTGGCCGCGCTCTTAGTGCATGGCATGAGCGCGGTCGAGTGGCCCCCGGCTGTCATCCGAGGGTCTTTACATTTCTGGAGGTTGGGATATTTTGTGCATTGCACTATCTTCCCGGATTTTCCGAGCATGAATTTCTCACGGCGTCAGCTCCTGGGGTCGGCGGCACTGCTTGGCGCGACGATTGCGTCGCTGCACGCGGGCGCGATCCCTTCCTTCGCGCAGGCGCCCACCGGCCTGTTCATAGAGCAGTCCCCCTTCGCCGAGGATCATGTCCGCAAGCTGGCTGAAGCGCTGGCCCAGAAGCCGTGGGAAGATCGCAAGATCGCCATGCCGCCGGGCTGGGAGAAACTTACCTACGACCAGTACCGCGACATCCGCTTCAACCCGGACAAGTCGTTCTGGAAGGGTGAGCCGCATCAGTTCTCCTTCGACCTGTTCCACTCGGGCTTCCTGTTTACCGCGCCCGTGGACGTACACGTCGTCCAGGACGGCGAGCAGGCCCGCATCAACTACAGTCCGGAGCTTTTCATTTTCGGGCCGCTGGCGCCCAGGACAGACGGCAAGACCGACCTCCACTATTCCGGCCTCAGGCTCCGTTACCCGATCAATTCCAGGGATTACAACGACGAGTTCGTGGTGTTCCAGGGCGCCTCCTACTTCCGTGCCGTCGGCAAAGGCATGATTTACGGCCTCTCGGCCCGCGGCCTCGCGGTCGATACCGGCCAGCCCAAGGGCGAGGAGTTCCCGGCCTTCCGGGCCTTCTGGGTGCGCAAGCCCGACGCTGCCGCAACGACGATCGTGGTCGAAGCGCTGCTGGACAGCCCCTCGGTCACCGGCGCCTACAAGTTCTCGATCAAGCCGGGCGACGACACGCAGATCGACGTCGAGCTCACCCTCTACCCCCGCCGCGACATTGCGCACGTGGGCATCGCGCCGATGACGTCGATGTTCCTGCTCGATCCACTCAGCCGGCCGGTCGACGACTACCGCCCGGCGGTCCATGACTCGGACGGGCTGATGATGCAGACCGGAGCGGGGGAATGGCTGTGGCGCCCGCTGGCCAACCCCAGGACGCTGCAGGTCTCGGCCTTCATCGATCAGAGCCCCAGGGGCTTCGGCCTGATGCAGAGGAAGCGCGACTACCGCGATTTCATGGACCTTGAGGCGCGCTACGAAAAGCGCCCCAGCCTATGGGCGGAGCCCATCGGCGACTGGGGGCAGGGCGACGTGGAACTCTACGAAATTCCCACCCTGTTGGAAACCAACGACAACATCGTGGCCTTTTGGCAGCCCAAGGACGGGCTGAAGCAGGGCCAGAGCTATTCCTACGTCTACCGCCTGCACTGGTGCCTTGACTGGCCGGGGGACGCGGCCGTGGCCCGCACGGTGTTCTCAGGCGCCGGCACAGCCCCGAATTTCGCAGCCGATCCGCCATCTTATGACCCAGATCTGCGGCTCTACATTCTGGAATTCGATGGCGGGAACCTCGAGGGGGACATCGCGGCGGATGTCACGGCTTCGGCGGGGGCCATCTCGAACGTGCATATCGTCAAGAATGACGTGGCGAAGACCACGCGGCTTGCTTTCGAACATAACGTCAATGGGGCAGATGTTGCGGAATTGCGCGCCGTGCTGAAGCGCGGCGACAAGAAGGCAAGCGAAACATGGCTCTTCCGGTGGACCAGAAGCTGACCGGCGCGATACCGGCCGAAGCGCCGCTCGCCATGCCCGTGCAGGACCTCCGCGCGTGGGCGGGCAAGCGCGTGTCCGCCGGCAATCCGCGCAGCGTCACGCTGGCCCGCCTCTTCGTTTTCGGCACCTCGCTGCTCATCACCGGTTTCGGCACCTGGAAAATGTACCAGGTCATCAGCCCAGTGAACGTGACGGCGCTGCAGGTGCTCTTCGCCACCTTCTTCGCCCTCACCTTCGCCTGGATCGCCTTCTCCTGCGCCAGCGCCATCCTCGGCTTCCTCGTGCTGCTCTTCGGCAAGACCAGGCTGCCGCCGCTGGCCGAGATGGCGGATATGGGCCGCACCGCACTCCTCATGCCTATCTACAACGAGGACCCGGAGCGCGTCTTCGCCGCCCTCTCGCGCATGGGGCTCGCGCTGCGCCGCGAGGGCGCCGCCCGCCACTTCGACATCTTCGTGCTCTCGGATACCCGGAAGGATCACATCGCCGCGGCGGAGGCCGATGCCTATGAATGGCTGAAGCGCCAGCTCGGCCCCGTCATCAGGGTCTATTACCGCCGGCGGGAGAACAACCATCACCGCAAGGCCGGCAACATCGCCGACTTCGTCACCCGCTGGGGTGCGGCCTATGACCACATGATCGTGCTCGATGCCGACAGCGACATGACAGCCGGCGCCATGGTTACGCTGGCTCGCGCCATGGCGGCGGATCCGAAGTCCGGCATCATTCAGTCGCTGCCGCTGCTGCAGAACCGCTGGACGCCCTTTGCCCGCATGACGCAGTTCGCCGGCCGCGTCTATGGCCCGCTGGTGGCCGCCGGGCTTACCGCCTGGCATGGGCGTGACGGCAATTACTGGGGCCACAACGCCATCATCCGCACCAGGGCCTTCGCCGGGGCCTGCGGCTTGCCCGAACTCAAGGGCCGCAAGCCATTCGGCGGCCATGTGCTCAGCCACGACTTCGTCGAGGCCGCACTCATCCGCCGCGCCGGCTGGGCCGTCACCATGCTGCCCGCCCTCACCGGCTCCTACGAGGAAACGCCGCCCTGCCTCATCGACCTTGCCACGCGTGACCGGCGCTGGGCCCAGGGCAATCTCCAACACATGAAGATCGTAGGCTCACGAGGCCTGCACTGGATGAGCCGCGTGCACTTGATCCAGGGCATCATGTCCTACCTCGCCTCGCCCTTGTGGCTCATGCTGCTGCTGGCGGGCCTGCTGCTCGCCACCGTGGCGCGCCACACGGCGCCCAATTATTTCCCAGACAGCTTCTCGCTCTTCCCTGTCTGGCCGGTCTTCGACCCGGAACTGGCGCTCAGGCTCTTCGCCATCACCTTCGCCGTGCTCTACCTGCCCAAGCTCCTGGCCCTTACCCTCGCGCTGAAGGATTCGGAGCTTCGCAAGGGCTGCGGCGGCGCCATCGGGCTCATCAAGAGCGTGCTGGCGGAAACCTTCGTCTCCATGCTGCTGTCGCCCATCATGATGCTGATCCAGTCGCGTGTGGTCGCGGATGTGATGATCGGCCGCGATTCCGGCTGGAACGCCCAGAACCGCGACGACCAGGCCATGCCCTTCAAGGCCTGCGCCAAGGTCCATGCCTTGCACGTCATGGCGGGTCTTGCATTCGGCGTTCTGGCCTTCCACCTCTCCTGGGCCACCTTCCTGTGGCTGTCGCCTATCGCTGGCGCCCTCATGCTCGCGCCGCTTGTCTCGTGGTCGACGGGCCTGCCGGAATTCGGCCGCAAGCTCTGGCACTGGAACGTCTTCCGCATCCCGGAAGAAGCCCCGCGCAAGGCCGAAGAGTTGGTGGCCGAAGTGATGCAGCCCGAGCCGCTGCTGGAAGCTGCGCAGTAGTTCTTGGTCCTCTCGCTGAAGCGGAAGAAGACGTGAAACATCACTCCGCTCTCACCACCCCATCCGCCCTGATCGCGATCCGCTTCGCAGCGCGCAAGCTCTCCAGCTCCTGTGCCGTCACGCACGCGATCACGCAGCTCCGCCCATAGAGTGTTGCCGCCACCTCCGCTCCCACCGCGAGGTTGATGTCGGCCTCCGCAAGGATGATCGCCGCCGGCGCCGTGCCGAGCCGGATCGCCTCGGCGATGGCGCCGGGTGCGGAGCCCGAGCCACGCGTTTCCGTCATCACCAGCACCGTGTCCTTCACGCATTGGCCCCGCTGCGGGTGATGCACGTCGATGATCTCGCCCGTCCGCGGCTCGAAGGCGCCCCAGAAGCTCAACGGTTCGCCGAGCGGGAGGACGGGGCCCTCCGCCGTGCCGGAGGTGAGCATGCGCGCCCTGATCATGCGTTGGTCCACAGGGCGGGGTCGCGCCACACCGCGCCGCGAATGGCGCTTTCCACGCATTCCTTCAGCGAGCCGAAGGCCACCTCCACGCCCAGCATGCCTGGCGCGTAATAGGCCCACTTGGCAGCATTGGTCATCACGCGTCCGCGCAAGCCCCGCACGCGCGGCGAATGATAGGTGCACACATCGACGGGCACCTCGACGCCGGACGCTTCGAGCGCCGCGAGGAAGCCTTTCGCCCGCGCCATCGCGCGCACGCCGCGGCTGGTCGACACCAGCATCGGCAATCCCGCCTTCACGCGCCGTCCATCGAACAGCCGCACGAGCGCCTCGAACTCGCCAAGCCCGAAATGCGGCGTACCCAGCGCCACCGCATCGAGCGGCCCGTCGCGGGCGGTGGAAAGATCGCGATGCGCGCGGGTAAGGTCCTCCGCCGTCACCCGATATGTCTCGCCGCCGCCAAACACCGCATCGAGAACTGGCGCCTCTGGCGTCACGCCCACGGCGTGCCACAGCTCCACCCCACCCGAAGACGCCGCGGCCGAACTGATCGCCTTCAGCGCGAAAGCTGGCGTACCGGAAAGAAGGCCGGAGATCACCGGCACCCGCCGCCCGGCAAGCCGCCCCGCATGATGGCCGGTCAGATGCGCGAAGATATCCTCGCGCCGCCAGGATTCCGGCAGTGCGGAAGCATCGATGTGCAGCTCCGCCCGGCGGCCTTCGTCGCGGTGCAATCCCGCATCTGGCGCAAAACCGGTGAGCGCACAGGCCACGTCGAGATAGTCGCCATATTTGTTGGTCCGTGCGCCCACCACCGAATTGTAATAGGACACGGCATTGGACTCACCCACGGCAATATGGTCCCCCAGCTTCGGCCCGCCGGGAAGCTGGTAAGGCGCGCAGGTCCAGGTGGGCCGCGTTCCCAGCCGCTTGTAAAGATGCATCAGCTCCGCGGCGCCCGCCACCATCTCGGGGTCTTCCTCGCGCGGCCTCAGCGACGGATCGGCAAGGCTGACGACGCCATTGTTGGTCCAGGTCTCGACGCTGAGCGCAGCGCCGTTCCCGGTCAGGAAGCGCACGAAATCGACATGCGCCCGGCCTGTGTAGAAACAGGCATCCAGATGCGCGAAGGAAATCGGGATCAGCCGCTCCGCCCCCATGATCTCCGCCGCCTTGACGACGAGTCGCGCGGCCAGCTGCATCGCCGGGCCATGATCGCCGGCGAGCTGGGCGCGGGTCTGCTCGGGGAGGTCCATCACCGCACCGCAAAGACCAAGGACGCCGTCATCCCACATAATTCCGTCATCCCGGCCTTCGCCTGGATGACGATGGAAGGTGAGGGCAAGGCGCGGCCCCTCACCCTCAAGCCTTCACCCGCTCCAGCGCCATGCGGTTCAACGACTGGTAATCCGTCTTGCCGGAGCCCAGCAGCGGCAGTTCCTTCACCGCGATCACGTTGCGCGGCACCATCAGCGCCGTGGCGTTGGCCTCTTTCAGTTTCTCCTGCACCGCCTTGGCGTCTACGCCCTCATCTGTGGTGAACATGACGAGCTGCTCGCCTTTCTTCGCATCCGCCACCGCAACAACCGCGTGCTGCGCTTGCGGAAACGCCTCCGCCAGCTTCTGCTCGACAAGCCCCAGCGACACCATCTCGCCCGCGATCTTGGCGAAGCGCTTGGCGCGGCCCAGGATGGTGACGAAGCCATCCTCGGCGACCTTCACGATGTCGCCCGTGTCATACCAGCCATCGGGCGGCGCCTCGATCACGCCCGGGTTCCCGGCGCGCAGATAGCCCAGCATGATGTTGGGGCCCTTCACGTAAAGCCGCCCGCCCTCCTCGATGCCAGGCACCACGTCCAGCCGGTATTGAATCTGGTCGAGCAGCCGCCCCACCGTGCCTGTGCGGAAATGCATCGGCGTGTTCACGGCAATCACCGGCGCGCATTCGGTGGCGCCATAGCCTTCGAGGATGCGCAGGCCGAATTTCTCCATCCAGGCCTCGCGCGTTTCGGGCTTCACCCGCTCCGCGCCCGCCACCACCAGGCGCAGGTTGAAGAAGTCGTAAGGATGCGCACTCCGCGCATAGCCCATCAGGAAGGTATCGGTGCCGAACAGCGCCGTGGCATTGGTCGAGTAGCACAGCTCGGGCACGATCTTGTAATGCAAGGGCGAGGGATAGAGGAAGGTGCGCACGCCGGCAAGCACCGGCAGCAGCGCGCCGCCCGTCAGCCCGAAGGCATGGAACATGGGCAGCGCGTTGAACACGATGTCGGAGGCGGTGAAGGCGATGCGCGCCGCCGCCTGATAGCGGTTGGCCTGCAGGTTGCGGTGCGACAGCACCACGCCCTTGGGCAGGCCTTCCGAGCCAGAGGTGAACAGGATCACGGCGGGCGAATTAGGATCGCGCGAAGCCCCCGCCATGCGCAGCGCGGTGTTCGAGAAGAAGCGCGCGAACAGGCCATAGAGCTTGTCTTTGAAGGTCAGCTCCTCGCGCAGCTCCTCGAGGAAGATCACCTTGCGGCCAGCGGAAACCACCGCAAGGTCCTGTTCCATGCCCCCCGCCTCGATGAAGCGTTTGGAGGTGACGATGGTCGAAACCTGTGCTGCCGTGCAGGCTGCCGCCATGTTCACCGCGCCCGTCGAGAAATTCAGCATTGCCGGCACGCGCCCGAAAGCGTGGAGGCCGAAGATCGTCAGCAGGCAGCCGATGGAGTTGGGCAGCAGCACGGCGACATTCTTCTGGCCCGGCGTCATCTCTGCCATGCGCCGGCCGAGGACGAAGCTTCCCATCGCCAGCCGGTCATAGCTCGCCGGGTTGCGCGCGATGTCTTCCACCACCTTGTGGCCGCGGCCATGAACGTGGCGCGCGTCGAGCAGCGACTGGAACAGCGTCCTGTCGATGGCCGAGGTGCGGAACACCATGTCTGTCATCACGTCGTAAAGCTTGTTCGCCTGGTGCTGGCGCAGCGCCGCGCCCTTCAAATGAGCCGGCGCATTGAACTTGACCGGCGGCAGGAAGGTAATGGTGATCTTGGGAAACCACCTGAGCCGCAGCTTGCCGCGCATGCGCGAAAAGGGCGTATAGAGCGCGCCGTCGATCCGCACCGGCAGCACCCGCGCGCCCGCCATCTGGGCAATGGCGCCGGGCCCTTCATAAACCTTCATCAGCGCACCCGTCACGGTCAGGCGGCCTTCCGGGAAGATCACCACCTTGCGTCCCCTCCTCAGCTCGTCCACCAGCACGCGCAGCGCCATCGGGCTGGTGGGGTCGATGGGGATCATCTTGAACAGAATGAAGGAAGGCCTGGCCCACCACGCCTGCGACACATAGGTGTCGATCGCAAAGCTCGCCCGCTCCGGCAGAAAGGCCGAGAGCAGGGGCCCGTCGAGGAGGGAGGTGTGGTTGGCCACGATCACCGCCTTGCGCCCGGCCGCCTTGTAGTTCTCCAGCCCGTGCACCTCCACGCGGTAGAGGATGCGGAACATGAAGCGCGCGATGGAGGCGGTGAGTTCCTGCGTCAGCAGCCTGGCCACGAAGATCGAGGCGATGGCGTTGGCGAGCCCCAGCAGCAGGAAGAAGGCCTGCGCCGACATGAATTTCAGCAGCACCGCCCCGGCAAGCGCCGACACGATCATGAAGATCGCGTTCATCACATTGTTGGCGGCGATCACCTGGCTGCGCCGCGACGGCGCCGCGCGGTGCTGCATGATGGCGTTGAGCGGCACGGCATAGAGTCCGCCGAAGAAGGCGACGAAGAACAGATCGATTCCGACACGCCAGCCCTGCCAGTGGCTGAAAAAGGCCGCGATCCCGGCGCCATTGGCGCCGGCCATCGCCTCATGCGCGGCGCCCGCCGAAAAATACAGGTCGAGCAGGAACACCGTCATCATGATCGAGGCCATCGGCACGTAGCGCGGCGAAACCTCGCCTTTCAAGAGCCAGTTGGTCAGCAGCGAGCCCGCCCCGATGCCGATGGTAAACAGCCCGATGAAGGCATTGGCCACCGTGTCATCCGCCATCAGCACGTCACGCGTGAAGACGGGCAGTTGCGCCATGATGGCGGCTCCCAGGAACCAGAACCACGAGGCGCCGATCACCGACCAGAACACGTCCTCGCGCTCGCGGGCATAGGCGAGCAGCTTCTTCGTCGCGCGGTAAATGTTCCAGTCGAATCTGATCGAGCTGTCGCCAGGCGCCGGCGGCATCAGGAAGGCGCAGCCCCAGGCGATCGCCGCCAGAACGATGATGGAAATGGCGAGAATGTCGCGCCCCACGCCCTGCAGCACCAGGAAGCCGCCAAAAAGCGTTCCGAGCAGGATGGTCACGAAGGTGCCGAGCTCGATCAGCGCATTGCCGGCGATCAGCTCCTCGCGCTTCAGGTATTGCGGCAGCACGCCGTATTTGAGCGGCCCGAAAAAGGCCGCCGTGGTGCCCGCGAGGAAAAGCACCGTGAGGTGCATGTATGGGTTCTCGAGATAGAGGCTCAAGCCCCCGAACACCATGGCGGCGAGGTCGAACAGCTTCACCCAGCGCGCCACCTGTGCCTTGTCATATTTGTCGGCGAGCTGCCCGGCAATGGCCGAGAAGAGGAAGTAAGGCGCCATGAACAGCGCCAATCCCGCCTGCACGAACAAGGCCGCGTCGAAGCCGAAGCGCACCGCAAGGTCGTAGGTGATGAGAATGGCGATGCCGTTCCGCACCGCATTGTCGTTGAAGGCGCTGATCGCCTGGGTCACGAACAGGGCCAGGAAGCTCCGGCGCTTAAGAATTGCAAATTGGCTCTGCGTCTCGTTCGGCTCCGGCGTCATAAGCTGTCAGGTCCCCCGCTGTTTGGTCGTTCTAGGCTCCGGCGAGACTATGTCAGAGCGGTGGCGGATCATCAAACTCGGAAAACGAATTCGTGATTTTCCGTGCGCAAACCGCAGCGGAAAGGCGCCCGTAACCGTTACTGTCAATTCCGACAATGGGAGATTACCTTATGAAGCGCCTTCGCAACCTTGCCGCCGCCGCCGCCATCGCCGTGTCGGGTTTCGCATTCGCAGCCCAGGCCTATGCCGCCGACATCGTGGACACCGCTGTCGCCGCCGGCAATTTCAAGACGCTGGTCGCCGCCGTGCAGGCCGCCGGCCTCGTCGATACGCTGAAGGGCGCTGGCCCCTTCACCGTCTTCGCCCCCACGGACGAAGCCTTCGCCAAGCTGCCTGCCGGCACAGTTGAGACCCTGCTGAAGCCGGAGAACAAGGACAAGCTCGTCGCCATCCTCACCTACCACGTGGTGCCCGGCAAGGTGATGGCCGCTGACGTCGCCGGCAAGGAACTCATGGTCAAGAGCGTCCAGGGTTCGGAGATCTCCGTCAACGGCAAGGACGGCGTCATGGTCGACCAGGCCAAGGTCATCAAGGCCGACATCGTCACCGACAACGGCGTCATCCACGTCATCGACGCGGTGATCATGCCGAAGATGTAAGTCCTTTGCGGGGCGGCGCCACTCCCCCGGCGCCGTCCCGTTTCTCTCGTGTGTTGTGTCTGCGTAAGATTACAATTGCAGTCCTATTCCCAAACGTCCAATTGCCGGGCCTGTCCCGGCGATACGACGAAATTTGCCAGCGTGTCTCCACGCTCTCTCGTTCACCGGCGCTCACGTCCCACCGCTCATCATCGCCGGGCTTATTCCGGTGATCTTTTTTGCCGTCCGCCGAGAAGAATGCTCGGGACAAGCCCGGACATGATGGAAGCTGAAGGGCCGCAAAACCCAATTCTGGAGTATGCGCCTTTCTAGCACATCGAGCGCGCGCTGTCAAGGAGTTTTTTCCTTTACCGGACTGATTAGCCCGCCACCACGCGCGGCGTCATCTCGATCAGCGTCGGGGCCTCGGCCTTCAGCGCCTTTTTGATCGCGGTGGCCAGCGCCTTCAGGTCCTTCGGCTGCTCGGCATTGAGGCCATAGGCCTTCGCCAGCATCTGGTAATCCGGGTTCATCAGCGTTACGGCATTGGGCTGGATGCCCTTCCTTGCCATGTCGTCCCTGATCTCGCCCAGCGCATTGTTATTCCACATCAGGATGACGATGGGCAGCTTGTGCTCCGCCGCCGTGCCGAGCTCGTTGATCGTATACTGGATGCCATAATCGCCGATCAGCACCGCGACGGGCCGCTCGCCCACGCCGAACTTGGCGCCGATGCCCACCGGCAAACCGAAGCCCAGCGTGCCGAAGCCCACGGGGTGCAGCCAGGTGCGCGGCAGGCTGACGGGAAACACCTCGTTCGCGGCATAGGCAATCTGTGTCATGTCGGAGGCGATGACGGTGTCTTCCGGCAATTCCTGGCGGATCACCGCGAGGACCTTGGTGAGCATCGCCCGCAGCGCGTCGGGCTCGCCCATGTCGAAGCTGGCGGCGGCCTTGCCCTTCTTGTCCTTGACGCCCTTGGCGATCAGCTCGAGCGCCTCGCGCGCATCGCCGAGAATGGCGATCCCGGCGGTGTGCGGTCGCGCCATGACCGAGGGGTCGAGGTCGATGCGGATCAGGTTCTTCTCAATCGCCATCGCATCGTTCCAGTGGTCGGTCTCGGAGAGTTCCGACCCGGCGCAGAGGATCGCATCCGACTCCGCCGCCAGCGTCCAGAAGCCCTCGCGCGCCATCATCTGGCCAAGGCACAGCGGGTGACCGGTGGGAACGGCCCCCTTGCCGGCGGTTGTCGTGATGATCGGCGCCTTCAGTTTTTCGGCAATCGCGATCGCCGCATTGCCGGCGTCCAGCGCGCCGCCGCCGAGGATGATCAGCGGCTTCTTCGCGCCATTGAGCTTGGCCACCGCCGCAGCGATCTGCGCCGCATTGGGCGAGGGGCGCTGCGGCAGGGCGCGCGCCGTCCAGCCCTCACCGGCGGGTTCCTTCAGAAGGTCGAGCGGCACTTCGATATAGACGGGTCGCGGGCGCTGGCTGGTGAAATGCGCAAAGGCCGCCGCCACCGCATCGCGCACATCCTTCGGCGTATAGCAGCGGAAATTGAGCGCCGTCACCGCCGCGGCCGCACCACGCTGGTCGATCATCTCGTGCAAACGCCCGCGCCCCTGCGCCGAATCGCGGATGTCGAGTGCGGAGGAAATGACCAGCACGTTGCTCGAGTCGGACCACGCCTGGCCCAGCGGTGTGAGAATATTGGTAAGGCCCGGCCCGGTGATGGTGAAGCAAACACCGGGCTTGCCCGTCGCGCGCGCATAACCGTCGGCCATGAAGCCCGCCCCCTGTTCGTGGCGCACCAGGACGTGCTTGATCTTGGAGCGCGGCAAGGCGCGATACATCTCGACATTATGGACGCCGGGGATGCCGAAGATCGTGTCCACCCCATAGGCCTCGAGAAGGCCGACGAGGGCTTCGCCGGTCGAGAGTTCTGCGCGGTGCGGCATGTCAGGCTGCTTTCGTTGAAGGCTCGGGCGGGTTCACCGCATGGCATGCCACAAGGCTTCCGTCCTGCGCAAGCAAGGCTGGATTGAGGTGGGCGCAGGGTTCGAAGGCCCACGGGCAGCGCGTGTGGAAAGTGCAGCCCGATGGTGGATTCAGCGGTGACGGCAACTCGCCCGTCAGCACGATGCGCTCGCGCTTCCGCTCCGGGTTGGGCTGCGGCGTCGCCGAGAGCAGCGCCTTGGTATAGGGATGCTGCGGATTGCCGAACACCGCATCCCGCGGCCCGTGTTCGACGGCGCGGCCCAAGTACATCACCATCACGTCATTGGCGATGTGGCGCACCACCGAGAGGTCGTGGCTGATGAAGAGATAGGCGAGGTTCAGCCGCTCCTGCAGGTCGGCCAGCAGGTTCAGCACCTGCGCCTGGATCGAGACGTCGAGTGCCGAGACGGGCTCGTCCAGCACCAGCAGCTCCGGGTTCAGCATCAGCGCGCGGGCAATGGCGATGCGCTGGCGCTGGCCGCCGGAGAACATGTGCGGATAGCGGTCGTAGTGTTCGGGGCGCAGCCCCACGCTCGCCATCATCTCGCGCGCCTTCCCGGAGCGCTCCTTCGCGCCCATCGTGGTGTTGACGAGCAGCGGCTCCTCCAGCGCATGGCCGATCTTCTGGCGCGGGTTGAGCGAACCATAGGGATTTTGGAATACGATCTGCACGCGCGAGCGCAGCGCCTTGAGCGTGGCGGCGGAAGCTCCCACGATTTCTTCACCGCCGATGTTGAGCGAGCCCGAGGTCGGCGTCTCGATCATAGTGACGAGGCGCGCGAGGGTCGACTTGCCGCAGCCCGACTCGCCCACGACCGCCAGCGTCTTGCCGCGCTCGATCGTGAAGCTTGCGCCATCGAGTGCCTTCAGCGTGGCGGAACCCGAGAAGGCCCCGCGCGAGACGGTGTAGTAGCGGGCGAGGCCGCGGGCGGTAACGACGATGCTCATGCCGCCTTCTCCTGTCCGGGGTGGTTCTGCGCCACGCCTTCATGCAGGGGATAGTGGCACAGCGCGCCATCGATGCGCGGCGGCCTGGTGGTGCGGCAGAGTTCGGTGGCAAGGTGGCAGCGCGGTGAGAACAGGCAACCCGCGGGCCGGTCGAACTGGCCTGGCACCACGCCGGGGATCGACGGCAGCTTGCGGCCGGTGGCGCGCTCGGGCAGTGCTGAGAGCAGGGCGGCAGTATATGGGTGATGCGGATCGCGGAACAGGTTCTTCACCGGCTGCTCCTCCACCTTCTGCCCGGCATATTGCACGGACACGCGCTCCGCCGTCTCCGCCACGACACCCATCGAGTGGGTGATGAGCACGAGGCCCATGCCCGTCTCCTTCTGCAGCTTGACGAGAAGGTCGAGGATCTGCGCCTGGATGGTGACGTCGAGGGCGGTGGTGGGCTCATCCGCGATCAGCAGCTTGGGATTGCAGGCAATCGCCATGGCGATCATCACGCGCTGGCTCATGCCGCCCGACAGCTGGTGCGGGAAGGCCCTGAGCCGCTGCCCGGGCGAGGGAATGCCGACGAGGCCCAGAAGCTCGATGGCGCGCGCCTTGCGTTCGGCCTTGCCCATGTCGAGGTGCTCCCTCAGCGCCTCCATGATCTGGAAGCCCACGGTGAAGCAGGGGTTGAGGCTCGACATCGGCTCCTGGAAGATCATGGCAATGTCCTTGCCGATGATCCGGCGCCGCTCATTGGCCGACATTCCGAGAAGGTCGATGCCCTCGAAATGCATGCGGTCGGCAGTGACCTTCGCGGTCCACGGCAGGAGGCCCATGACGGCCAGCATCGAAACCGACTTGCCGGAGCCCGACTCGCCGACGATGGCCAGCACTTCGCCCTTGTCGACCTTCAGCGACACGCCATCGACGGCGCGGAAATCGCCCGACCCTGTCTTGAACTCGACGGTGAGGTTCTCGATTTCGAGCAGGCTCATCTCAGCTTCTCCTCAGGCGCGGGTCCAGCGCGTCGCGCAGGCCATCGCCCATGAGGTTGATGGCCAGCACGGTGACGAGAATGGCAAGGCCCGGGAAGGCCATGACCCAGGGGTGCGACAGCATCAGGTCGCGCGTGTCGGCGAGCATCGAGCCCCATTCCGGCGTGGGCGGTTGCGCGCCGAGCCCCAGGAATCCGAGACCCGCCGCCTCGAGGATGGCGTCGGAGAGGCCCAGTGCGGCCTGCACGATGAGCGGCGCCACGCAGTTCGGCAGCACCGTCTTCGTCATCAGCCGGAACTTGCCCACGCCCGAGACCCTGGCCGCCGTCACATAATCCTTGGTGAGTTCGGTCAAGGCCGAGGCGCGCACCAGGCGCACATAGCGCGGCAGGCCGACGATGGTGACCGCCACGATGGTGTTGGTGAGGTTGGGCCCGATGATGGCGATGATGAGGATGGCCAGCACCAGCGAGGGGATCGCCATGATGAGGTCCATCACGCGGATGATGATAACGTCGGCGACGCCGCCGAAGAAGGCGGCGGCAAGGCCCAGCGCCACGCCCACCACCATCGACACCACCATGACGGAGAGACCAATGAACAGCGACACGCGCGCGCCATACATGAGGCGCGAGAGCATGTCGCGGCCCACGGCATCAGTGCCGAGCAGGAACCTCGGGTCGCTCCCCTCCACCCAGAAGGGCGGCAGCTTGGAGAAGCCGCGGAACTGCTCGATGGGGCTGTAGGGCGCCAGCACATTGGCGAAGACGGCGACGAACAGGATGAAGCCGACCACCGCGAGGCCCAGCACCGCTCCGCGGTTTTCGCGGAAGGCCCGCCAGAAGGCGCGCAAGGGTCCGGGTGGGGCCGGTGCTGTTGCGGGCGCGGTAAGGCGCGCGTCACTTGGCATGGCGGATCCTCGGGTTGATGAGGCCATAGAGCATGTCGATGAACAGGTTGACGAGAATGACGATGGTGGCGATCAGCATGATGCCGCCCTGAAGGGCCGGGTAGTCGCGGCGGTTGATCGATTCGATCAGCCACTTGCCCACGCCCGGCCAGGAGAAGATCGTCTCGGTCAGCACCGCACCGGCCAGCAATCCGCCCACCTGCAGGCCGATGACGGTGACGACCGGGATCAGCGCATTGCGCAGCGCATGAACGCCCACGATGCGCGTCCAGGACAGGCCCTTGGCGCGTGCCGTGCGCACGTAATCCTCCTCCAGCACTTCGAGCATGGATGAGCGCGTCATGCGCGCGATGACGGCGAGCGGCACGGTGCCGAGCACGATCATCGGCAGGATCAGGTGGCGCACCGCATCCATGAAGGCGCCCTCCTGGCCGGACAGCAGCGAGTCGATGAGCATGAAGCCGGTCACCGGCTGGTAATAGAACTTGATGAGATCGACGCGTCCGGACACGGGCGTGAGGTGCAGCGTATTGGACATGACGAGCACCAGGATCAGGCCCCACCAGAAGATCGGCATGGAATAGCCGGTGAGCGCCAGGCCCATCAACGTCTGGTCATAGACGCCGCCGCGCCGCGAGGCGGCGATGACGCCGGCGGGAATCCCCAGCACGATGGCGAAGAGCATGGCCGTGATGGTGAGTTCCAGCGTGGCCGGAAACAGTGTCAGGAATTCATGGAGGACCGGCGACTTGGACACGATGGAGGTGCCGAAATCGCCGTGCAGCAGCGCGTTCGCATAGTCGAGGAACTGCTTCCACACCGGCTGGTCGAGGCCCATGTCATGGCGCAGCTGCGCCAGCCGTTCGGGCGAGATGCCGCGTTCGCCGCGGCGCACCTCTATGGGGTCTCCCGGCACCAGCCGCAGCATCACGAAAGTGATGAACATGAGCGCGATGAAAGTGGGAATGGTCAGCGCCAGGCGCTTGAGGAAAAACCGGATCATTGCCACCTGTTTTGGCGCCGGATGGGAAAAACGTCTGACGGATCTTTCGGCATTCCCCTCCCCCTTGTGGGGAGGGAAATGCTCAAAGCCCTTCCCCCGGGCCAAGCCGGGAGAAGGACGGGTGTGTCTGCTTACTCGGCGATGTCCACGTTCTGGAATTCGTGGGCGCCGAGCGGGCTCACCTTGTAGCCCGTCACCTTCTTGCTGATCGGCTCGAAGACGGTCGAGTGCGCGATGTTAACCTGCGGCATCTCCTCCGCCTGGATCTTCTGCGCTTCCTGGTAGAGCTTGGCGCGCTCTGCCTGGTCGGTGATGGTGGCCGCCTTGTTCACGACCTCCTGGAACTTGGCCGAGCACCACTTCGGAATGTTATTGCTGTTGGGCTTGCCTTCGGCATTGCAGCCCAGCAGCACGGCGAAGAAGTTGTCCGGATCGCCATTGTCGCCCGTCCAGCCCAGCATGCCGGTCATGTGCTCGCCCGCCTGCATGCGCTTCCTATACTCGCCCCACTCATAGGACACGAGGGTCGACTCCACGCCGATCTTCGCGAGGTCGGCCTGGATCATTTCTGCCATGCGCTTGGCGTTGGGGTTGTAGGGGCGCTGCACCGGCATCCACCAGATGTCGATCTTGAGGCCCTCGACACCGGCGGCCTTCAGCATCTCCTTGGCCTTGTCCGGGTTGTACTCGACGTCTTTGATCGAGTCGTCGTAAGACCACATGGTCGGCGGGATCAGGTTCTTGGCCTTCTGGCCGGCACCCTGATAAACCTCCTTGATAATCGCGTCGCGGTCGATCGCCATGGCGAAGGCCTTGCGCACCTCGGGCTTGTCGAAGGGCGGTTTCAGGTTGTTCATCGCATAGTAGCCGATATTCAGGCCTGCCTGCTCGAGAACGTTGATGTCCGCGTTGGCCTTCATGTCCGGAAGGTCGGCCGGGTTCGGCGCGATCATCACCTGGCATTCGCCGGCCTTCAGCTTGGCATAGCGCGCCGTCGCGTCGGGGGTGATTGCGTAGACGAGGTCGTCGATCTTGGGCTTGCCGGCCCAGCCGTCGAAGGCCTTGAAGCGGATGACCGCGTCCTTCTGGTAGTCGACGAACTGGAACGAGCCGGTGCCGACCGGGATCTGGTCGAACTGCTCCGGCGTGCCCTTGTCGAGCAGGAACTTGGCGTATTCGGCCGAGTGGATGGCCGCGAAGTCCATCGCAAGGTTGGCGATGATCGGGGCATTCGGCTTTTTCAGCTTGATCACGACGGTCATGTTGTCGCCGCCTTGAGCAACCGACTCCAGCAGGTCGGGCATGGCCATGTCGTTGAAATAGTCATAGGAGCCGGCGGAAACTTTGGCATAGGGATGGTCGGGCTTCCACTGGCGGTCGAAGGACCAGATCACGTCCTCGGCGGTGAGGTCGCGGGTGGGGGTGAAGCCGTTCACGCCCGAATGGAACTTGACGCCCGGCCGCAGCTTGAAGGTGATGGTCAGGCCATCGGGCGACACGGTCCAGCTTTCGGCCAGCGCCGGTTCCACCTGGGTGGTGCCGGGCGTGAACTGCACGAGGCGGTTATAGACGGGGCGGGCGGCATCGAAGCTGGTGCCGGTGGTGTTGATCGAGGGTGTGAAGTTCTCGGGCGAACCCTCCGAGCAGTAAACCAGCGTCTTGGCGTTGGCGGCGCCCGCCACCAGCATGCTCGACGCGAGCAGGGCTGCGCCCAGCAGTTTGTGGAATTTCATGGATAACTCCCTGTCGTCTTTTTACCCGCCCTCCGGGGGGCGTGGAAGCACTTAAGCACGAAAATTGGCGGCAATCAAAATCGGCAAGATGCGGAACGGTTTACGCCGCCCGTCAGGGCTGGCAGAATGCCCCGGTCCCAAGGAGTTGCGCCATGACCAGCCTCGTGCCGCCCGACACCATCGAAGCTTTCCGCCGCGACGGCGCCTGCGTGCTACGCGGCGTTTTCACCGCCTGGATGGACACGTTGCGCAAGGGGGTGGACCGCAACCTCGCCGAACCTTCGGCGGATGTGAAGATCTATCAAGGCAAGGATGGGGCCGGCCGCTTCGTCGGCGACTACTGCAACTGGGACCGTATCCCCGAATACCGGGACTTCATCTTCAACTCGGACGCCGCCGCGGTGGGCCGTGAGCTGATGGGCAGCAAGACCGTGCGCCTGTTCCACGAGCACGTGCTGGTAAAGGAGCCGGGCGCGGACGTTCCCACGCCCTGGCACCAGGACCAGCCCTATTACTGTGTGGACGGAACCGACACCGTATCGCTGTGGATTCCGCTCGACAGCGTTCCGCGCGAGCGCACGCTGGAGTTCGTCGCGGGCTCGCACAAGTGGGGCAAGTATTACCGCCCCGAACGCTTCAACAAGACGGCGCTGAACGAGAACGACGGGCTGGAGCCGGTGCCGGACATCGACGGCAACCGCGACAAGTTCAACGTGCTGGGTTGGGCGCTGGAGCCGGGCGATGCCGTGGCCTTCAACTACATGACGCTCCATGGCGCGCCCGCCAACAACAGCAAGGTCGAACAGCGCCGCGCCTTCTCGCTGCGCCTGATGGGCGACAACGTCCGCTTCGCGCGGCGCGAGGGCGCCAACACCTCGCCGCCGTTCCGCGGTGTCACGCTGAAGCACGGCGCGGCGATGGATGCGCCGGAGTTTCCGCTGCTGGCGGGGTGAAACGAAACGTCCTCTCCCGCCGAAGCGGGAGAAGACAAAAATCAGGCAAACCGCCCCGGCGAAATCTCCTTCAGCACCAGCCCCTCGTCCATAATATCCGTAGGCGGAGCATCGCCGCGCACCAAGGCCGCGGCCAATCGGGAGAGCGCGGGGGCGGACTGGATACCGTAGCCGCCCTGGCCGATCAGCCAGAAGAAGCCGTCGTCCAGGCCGTCATAGCCAACCACCGGGCAGCCGTCGGGGGCGAAGGAGCGAAGCCCGCCCCAGGTGCGCTCGACGCGCGTCACCTCATAGTTCACCGCTTCGCTGAAGCGCGCGATGCCTTCCGCTAGCGTCATGTCGTCGGCATAGGCGTCATGCGGTTCCACGGGGGTGGCCTCGGCGGGCGAGATCAAGAGCTTGCCCGACTGCGGCTTGCAGTACCAGGTCTCGCCCACGTCGCCGACCATCGGCCAGCGCATGAAATCCTTGCCCTCGGGGCCCGGCACCACCGCCATCGAGCGGCGCTTGGGCTGAAGGCCGATGGGCTTTCGCCCCGCCATCTCCGCCACCACGTCGCCCCAGGCGCCGGCGGCATCGATAATGATCCGTGCACGGAAGGTTTCGGACTTCGTGCGCACCGTCCACTGGCCGTTCTTCTCCAGCGCGATGACGGCGTGATCGCAATGCATCTCGCCGCCCTTCTGGCGGAACAGCTTCAGGTAATGCTGGTGCAGGGCGTCGACGTCGATGTCGGCCGTGTGCTCGTCCAGCACCGCCCACTGCGCATAGCCGTCGGCGAGGTGCGGGAAGCGTTGCTTGGCCTCCGCCACCGAAATCTCGCGCATGCCCTTCTGCAGGCCCATGAGGCGCTGGAAGGCCTTCTCCTGCTCGGGCGGCGCGAAGAAGATGGTGTCGCGCTTCTGCAGAAAGCCGCCGGCCCAGAATTCCGGCCCCGCGGCGCGCGTCAGCGCCAGCATGGGGGGCGAGCCGTAATTGGGCTCGTACATGGCGGCCGAGCGGCCGGTGGTGTGATAGCCGGGCCGGTCCTCCATCTCGCAGATGGCGACGCGATGCGTGGCCGCCAGATGCGCTGCGGCGGAAGCGCCGGCAATGCCGGCGCCGATGACGATGATGTCGAAATCCTTTCTCATGGCCCCAGTTAAACCGGGCGCTGGCCCTTGCGCAAGAACGCCCCGCCGTATCATCATACCGGCCATGGGCTTCGCCACGCCAAATGGGAATAAGGATCATCCGCCATGGTCGATTTCAACAAGCCGGTCTCCGGCCTCGTGACGCCGCGCTTCGGCGGCATCGCCACTTTCATGCGCATGCCGCATGTGGACCTCGAACAGGCGGACGGCATCGACATCGGCCTCGTGGGCATCCCGTGGGACGGCGGCACCACCAACCGCCCCGGCCCGCGCCATGGCCCCCGCCAGATGCGCGACATGTCCTCTATGGTGCGCCCCATGCACCAGACCTCGCATGTGGCGCCCTCGAAGCTCGCCAACATTGCCGATCTCGGCGACTGCCCGGTGAACCCGGCGGATGTCGCCGATGGCCTGAAGCGCGTTGAGACCTATTTCAAGAAACTCGTCGCCAGGGGAATCCGCCCGCTCTCGGCCGGTGGTGACCATCTTTGCTCGCTGCCCGTGCTGCGCGCGGTGGGCGAGAGGGAGCCGGTGGGCATGATCCATTTCGACGCCCACACCGATCTCTATGACGGCTATTTCGGCGGCTTCAAATATACCCACGGCACGCCCTTCCGCCGCGCCATCGAGGAAGGTGTGCTGGACCCGAAGCGCACGATCCAGATCGGCTTGCGCGGCTCCATGTATGACCTCGACGATTTCGAGTGGGGCGAGAAAATGGGCGTGCGCCTGGTGAGGATCGAGGAGGCGATGGAGAAGGGGCCCAAGGCCATCATGGCGGAAGCCCGCGGGATCGTTGGCGACGGCCCCACCTATGTGAGCTTCGACATCGACTGCCTCGACCCCGCCTATGCCCCTGGCACCGGCACGCCGGAGATTGGCGGCTTCACGACGTTCCAGGCTCAGGCGATGCTGCGCGAGATGCGGGGCTTGCACATCGTCGGCGGCGATGTCGTCGAAGTGTCGCCGCCCTTCGACCCGTCGGGCGTCACCGCGCATGCGGGCGTGACGATGATGTTCGAAATCCTGTGCCCCATGGCGGAGGACGTGGCGAAGGCACGGAGGTGAGCAAGCGTCTTCTCCTGCTGAAGCGGGAGAGGAATAAATTATTATAGCTTCTTGAATGGCGCCATGCCCTCACGCGCCAGTTCGTCGGCGCGTTCGTTGTGGTCATGGCCGGCGTGGCCTTTCACCCAGTGCCAGCTCACCTTGTGCAGCTTCAGCGCATCGTCGAGCCGCTGCCAGAGTTCGGCATTTTTCACGGGCTTCTTGCCGGCGGTCTTCCAGCCGTTTTTCTTCCAGCCGTGAATCCACTTGGTGATGCCGTCCTTCACGTATTGCGAGTCGACATGCATTTCCACCTCGCAGGAACGCTTCAGCGCCTCGAGCGCCGAAATCGCCCCCATCAGTTCCATGCGGTTGTTGGTGGTCCGGGCCTCGCCGCCCGAAAGTTCCTTGCGCGCGCCGTTGTAGTCCATGATCGCGCCCCAGCCGCCTGGGCCGGGGTTGCCTGAGCAGGCCCCGTCGGTATGCACGATCACTTTGTTCGCCGTCATGGACTGGCCGGAACCTCGCGCAATTCCCGCGGCAGCTTGAAGGAGACAGTCTCCTCCCTCAGCGTCACCGTCTCCACGCTCACGTCATAGCGCGCGCGGAAGGCGTCGATGATCTCGTTCACCAGCAGCTCCGGCGCGGAAGCCCCCGCCGTGATGCCGACGGTGGACAGGCCCTGAAGTGTTGACCAGTCGAGCTCGGCTGCCCGCTGCACCAGCATGGAGCGCGGCGTGCCGTTGCGCTCGCCCACTTCCACGAGACGGCGGGAGTTCGACGAGTTTGGCGCCCCCACCACGAGCAGCAGATCCACTTGGCTGGCAATGACCTTCACCGCTTCCTGCCGGTTGGTGGTGGCGTAGCAGATGTCTTCCTTGTAAGGGCCCTTGATCGCCGGAAAGCGCGCCTGCAGCGCCGCGATCACGTCCCGCGTGTCGTCGACCGACAGCGTTGTCTGGGTGATGTAGGCAAGCTTGACGGGGTCCTTCACCTGAAGCCGCCCCACGTCGCCGGGCGTCTCGATGAGGACCACGGCGCCTTGCGGCAGCTGCCCCATGGTGCCGATCACCTCCGGGTGGCCCTTGTGGCCGATGAGGATGATCTCATAGCCCTCGGCATGGTGGCGCTGCGCCTCCATGTGCACCTTGGTGACGAGCGGGCAGGTGGCATCGAGCTGGAACATGTGGCGCGCGGTGGCGGCGGCCGGCACCGACTTTGGCACGCCATGGGCGGAGAAGACCACCGGCCGGCCGCCATCGGGGATCTGGTCCAACTCGTCGACGAAGATGGCGCCCTTGGCCTTCAGGTCATCGACCACGAACTTGTTGTGCACGATCTCGTGGCGCACATAGACGGGTGCACCGTAAAGGGCGAGCGCCCGCTCCACGATGTCGATCGCCCGCACCACCCCGGCGCAGAAGCCGCGGGGCGCGGCGAGAAGGATCTTGAGAGGGGGCTTCTTCATGCTCCAAGAGATGCGAGGGGCGGCGGGCGATGTCAACTGCCATGCCGCGCTTGACGCCTGCCCACCAGGTCCCTCAAATCCCTCCATGACCGGGACCCGCGCCGAAATCCGCCTGCCCACCGCCGAACTCCGTGACGACCTGCCCTTCTTCACCAAGGTACTGAAGATGCGGCTGGACATGATCTACCCCGCCGATAACCCGGAGGTGGCCGTGCTCTCAGGGCATGGCCTCCGGCTGCGGATCGAGAAGGGGGCGGCGGAGCCTGCCGGCACGATCCGGATTCTCACCGAGGACCCGGATGGCTTCGCCGGCGGCCAGCGCGTGCTCATTGCCCCCAACGGCACAAGGGTCGAGATCGACGGGCTGAACCCGCCGCTGGTGCTGCCCAGGACCGAGCATGCTTTCGTCGTCCGGAAGCTCGCCGACCAGGCGCCCTGGGTGATCGGGAGGGCCGGGATGCTTTACCGCGACCTCGTGCCCTCCAGGCTGGGCGGCGCGATGATTGCCTCGCACATCCGCATCCCCGATGGCGGGCCGGTGCCGGACATGGTGCATTTCCACAAGGTGGGCTTCCAGCTGATCTTTTGCATCAATGGCTGGGTGGACGTGGTCTACGAGGACCAGGGCGGGCCGATCCGGCTGACGGCCGGGGATTGCTTCATCCAGCCCCCGGAAATCCGCCACCGCGTGCTGGAAGCGGGTGACGGGATCGAGGTGATCGAGATCGGTGTTCCGGCCGAGCACGTGACCCAGATCGACCACGAGATGACTCTGCCCACGCCGCAGCTTCGCCCTGAGCGCGAATGGCAGGGCCAGCGCTTCGTCTACAATGTCGGGGCCAAGGGTGAATTCCGGCCCTTCCGCCTGCCCGGCTTCGTGGCGCGGGACACGACCATAAATTCCAATACCAAGGGCGTGGCTTCCGTGATGGTGGCTCGTCCGGATGGCGGCGAGACGCGCTGGACGGTGCACCATGGTGATATCCTTTTCACCTTTGTGATGAAGGGGGCGATGGTGCTGGAAGGCGAGGGTAGGGAACCGTTTACCTTGTCGGCGGGCGATGCCTTCGTCATCCCGCCGGGGCTGAAGAGCCGCTATTCCGGAGCCTCGGGCGATCTCGAGTTGCTGGAGGTCAGCCTGCCCGGTGTCTTTTCCACAGAGCAGCTCTGACGTCAGGGCTGCTTGACTTAGGTGCGGAAGAGCATAGGTTGCTTTGCGTTCAGCACAGCGCCCTGTGCGGAAGAGACCGGGCTGAAGAGCCCGGCGCCGAAGGAGCAACCGCCCCGGAAACTCTCAGGCAAAAGGACCGGCAGGGCGTAAGGTCGAACTCTGGAGAGCAGCGGGCCACACGACAGGGCCCGCTCACCGAAGGAGCAAACATCCGGAACGTGGGTGACCGGATGTGAAATCTCTCAGGTCTCGTACAGAGGGGGCAGATCCGGTTTCGCCGGGTCTGGCCAAACTTTGTCCGGAGACTTGAAGTATGAGCGACGACGCTCCCAAACGAACATCCCTTTATGATGATCACGTGAAGCTGGGCGCCCGCATGGTGCCCTTCGTCGGCTACGACATGCCGGTGCAATATCCCGCAGGCATTCTCGCCGAGCACAACTGGACGCGCCAGAACGCAGGGCTCTTCGACGTCTCCCACATGGGCCAGTGCCTGATCGCGGGGAAGAACTTCGAGACGGTGGCGAAGGCCATGGAGGCGCTGGTGCCGGCGGACGTGCTGAGCCTCAAGCCGCGCCAGCAGCGCTACTCGCAATTCCTGAACGAAGAGGGCGGCACGCTAGATGATCTGATGATCACCCGGCACGTGAAAGACGGTACGCTCTACGTCGTCGTCAACGCCGGGCGCAAGGAGCACGACTATGGCTGGATGCAGCAGCACTTGGCCGAGGGCGTGACGCTCACGCGGCGCGATGACCTCTCGCTCGTGGCCCTGCAGGGCCCGAAGGCGGAAGAGGCGCTGGCGAAGCTCGCGCCCGCGGTGAAGGACATCCCCTTCATGCATTATGCCGATGCCGGGATCGGCGGCATCAAGGCCCAGGTCTCGCGCTCGGGCTACACCGGCGAGGACGGCTTCGAGATTTCGGTGGCGAATGCCGATGCGCCGAAGCTTTGGAACCTGTTGCTCTCCGATCCGCTGGTGAAGCCCGTAGGCCTCGGCGCGCGTGATTCGCTGCGCCTCGAAGGCGGCCTCTGCCTCTATGGCCATGAGCTGGACGAAACCATCTCGCCGGTCGAGGCCGATCTCGTCTGGTCGATTCAGAAGCGCCGCCGCGCGCAAGGCGGCTTCATTGGCGCTGCCCGCGTGCAGAAGGAACTGGCCAACGGCACGGCAAGGAAGCGCGTCGGCATCAGGCCGGAGGGCCGCGCACCGGCGCGCGATGGCGCCGTGATCACCGACAGCGCAGGCCGCGAGATCGGCAAGGTCACCTCGGGCGGCTTCGGCCCCTCGGTCGGCGGACCCATCGCCATGGGCTATGTCGAGACTGCCTCGGCCGTGCCCGGAACGAAAATCAATCTTGTCGTGCGTGGCACAGCGATGCCCGCCGCGATCGTCTCCCTTCCCTTCATCCCCAACCGCTTCAAACGCTAGGAGCCTCTCCACATGACTGCCAAGTACAGCAAGGACCATGAGTGGGTGATTGTCGAGAACGGCATCGCCACCATCGGCATCACCAACCACGCGCAGGAGCAGCTGGGCGACGTGGTCTTCATCGAACTCCCCGCCATCGGCAAGAAGGTGGCAGCCCATGAGCAGGCCGCCGTTGTCGAAAGCGTCAAGGCCGCGAGCGAAGTCTATGTGCCGGTGTCCGGTGAAGTAGTCGAAGTGAACAAGGAACTTGAGGGCGACCCGGCGCTGGTCAACCGCGATGCCGAAAGCGGCGCATGGTTCATGAAGGTGAAGCTCTCGAACCCCGGCGAACTCGACGAGCTGATGGACAAGGCCGCCTATGACAAGCTGGTGAATGGATAACGCACATGGCCACCCGCCCCACTTTCGCCGAGCTTGAACCCGGCGCAAACTTCATTCCCCGCCACATTGGCCCCGATGAAGCCAGCACCGCCGAGATGCTGCAGAGCCTCGGCGCCAAGTCGCTCGAGGACTTCATCGCGCACGTGGTGCCAGAGAACATCCGCACCAAGCGCCCGCTGGAACTGAGGAAGGCCATGCCGGAGCGCACGGCGCTGTCCTATCTCCGCGCCATGGCGGAGCGGAACGACGTCTATGTCTCCATGATCGGCATGGGCTACTATGGCGCCGTCACGCCCAAGGTGATCCTCCGCAACGTGCTGGAGAACCCGGGCTGGTACACCGCCTATACGCCCTACCAGGCGGAGGTGAGCCAGGGCCGCCTCGAGGCGCTCCTGAACTTCCAGCAGATGATCATCGACATGACCGGGCTCGAGATCGCCAATGCCTCGCTCTTGGACGAGAGCACCGCGGCGGCGGAGGCCATGAGCATGGCGAAGCGTGTGGTGAAGACCGCGGCCAACAGCTTCTTCGTCGACAAGGACACCCACCCGCAGACCATCGGCGTGATCGAGACCCGCGCGCGGGCTTTCGGCTATGACGTCGTCATCGGCGATCCGATGAAGGACCTGAAGCCCGAGACGGTCTTCGCCGCACTCCTCTCCTATCCCGGCTCCTCGGGCGAGGTGCGCGACTTCCGGGGCGTGATTTCGAAGCTCCATGGCGCGGGCGCGCTGGCCATCATGGCGACTGACCTGCTGGCACTCGCACTGCTGACGCCGCCCGGTGAACTCGGCGCCGACATCGCCATCGGCTCGGCGCAGCGCTTCGGCGTGCCCATGGGCTATGGCGGCCCGCATGCCGCCTTCTTCGCGACGAAGGACGAATACAAGCGCTCCATGCCCGGCCGCGTCATCGGCGTCTCGGTCGATGCTGAGGGCCACCGCGCGCTGCGCATGGCGCTGCAGACGCGCGAGCAGCACATTCGCCGCGAAAAGGCGACGAGCAACATCTGTACCGCACAGGTCTTGCTTGCCGTCATTGCCGGCATGTTCGCGGTCTACAATGGTCCCAAGGGCATCCGAAAGACCGCCGAGCGCGTCCACCGCATGGCGGAAATCTTCGCTGAGGCCGTCACCGGCTTCGGCTACGAGGTGGCGACAAAGTCGTTCTTCGACACGGTGACGATCCACGCGCCGGGCCGGGCGCACGCGCTGTGGGCAAAGGCCAAGGAGCAGCGCATCAACCTGCGCTTTGTCGACGCCGATAGTCTCGGCATCGCCTTCGACCAGTCGGTGCGCCGTCAGGAACTCGAACGCCTGCTCACCGTGTTCAAGACCGACGCGCTGGAGCGCATATCGATCGACGAGGTCGATGCCAAGGTGAAGGAGGCGATCCCCGAGCCGCTGCGCCGCACGTCCAGCTACCTCACGCATCCGGTCTTCTCGATGTATCATTCGGAAACCGAGTTGCTGCGCTACCTCCGCCACCTGCAGATGAAGGACGTGGCGCTGGACCAGGCGATGATCCCGCTCGGCTCCTGCACCATGAAGCTCAATGCCACGACGGAGATGATCCCCGTCACCTGGCGCAGCTTCTCGATGCTGCATCCCTTCGCGCCGCTGGAGCAGGCGCAGGGCTACCAGCAGCTCTTCGAGGAGCTGGAGGAGATGCTGGCGGAGATCACCGGCTTCGACGCCGTGTCGCTCCAGCCCAATGCCGGCAGCCAGGGCGAATATGCGGGCCTCCTCGCCATTCGCGGCTATCACGACTCACGCGGTGACAGGCAGCGCGATGTGTGCCTCATTCCCGTCTCGGCGCACGGCACCAACCCGGCCTCCGCCGTCATGGCGGGCATGAAGGTGGTGGTCGTGGCCTGCGACGAGCAGGGCAATGTCGATGTGGCCGACCTCAGGAAAAAGGCCACCGAGCACAAGGATCATCTTGCCGCGCTGATGATCACTTATCCCTCGACGCATGGCGTGTTCGAGACGGCGGTCAAGGAGATCACCGGCATCGTCCATGCCCATGGCGGGCAGGTCTATCTGGACGGCGCCAACCTCAATGCGCAGGTTGGCCTCGTACGCCCCGCCGAGCTGGGGGCCGATGTCTGCCATATGAACCTGCACAAGACCTTCTGCATCCCGCATGGCGGCGGGGGCCCTGGTGTTGGTCCGATCGGCGTGAAGGCGCATCTCGCACCCTTCCTGCCGGGCCATGGCGTCGTCATGGGTGTGAACCCCGCGGCGGGCAAGGACCAGTCGCAGGGTGCGGTCTCGGCAGCGCCGTGGGGCTCGGCCTCGATCCTGCCGATCTCCTGGACCTACATCGCCATGATGGGCGGGCCGGGACTGACCAAGGCGACGATGATGGCGATCCTCAACGCCAACTACATTGCGAAGCGCCTCGATCCGCATTTCCCGGTGCTCTACAAGGGGCCCGGCGGCTTCGTGGCGCATGAGTGCATCATCGACCTGCGCTGGCTGAAGGAGCGCACGGGGCTTTCGGTGGAGGACGTGGCCAAGCGCCTCGTCGATTATGGCTTCCATGCGCCCACCATGTCCTTCCCGGTGCCCGATACGCTGATGATCGAGCCCACCGAGTCGGAAGGAAAGCGCGAACTCGACCGCTTCTGCGACGCGATGATCGAGATCAGGAAGGAGATCGCCGAGGTGGAGGAGGGGAAAGCCGACAAGCTCGACAACGTGCTGAAGAACGCGCCCCACACCCACCGCCTGCTGTTGGGCGACTGGAAGCACCCCTACTCGAAGGAGAAGGCCTTCTTCCCCTTGAAGGGCTATCCGAACGACAAGTACTGGCCGCCGGTGGCCCGTGTCGACAATGTCTTCGGCGACCGCAACCTCGTCTGCACCTGCCCGCCCATGGCGAATTACATGGAGGCGGCGGAGTAGGTCTTTTCGCGCCCGCCATCCCGGCGAAAGCCGGGACCCCGCTTTCCGATGGGCGGAGGCCTGAAGCGGGGCCAAGCCTTCACGGGGGATGACGGAAGGAGGTATTGACGCCGACCGCAAACCCGTTCCTGCGCTGGATTGTTTGCGCTAGCCTATTGCTCCGATGAGGATTCGCGAGCCATGACGCCAAACCAAGTCCTGCAAGACCTTCAAACAAGCAAGACCGCGCCGCTTGCCGCCATTGAGGCGGCGCTTGCCGGCCGGGAGGCGATGTTGCCGGTGTTTCTGCAGGCATTCGAGCAGGCCGCGCAGACGCCTTATGAGGACCTGCCATATCGCGACGCCTATGGCCTGATGCTGGAGATTCTCGGCCAATGGGGCGACCCGCGCAGCTACCGCCCGATCGCCGCATTTCTGCGCCTCGACGAGGAGACTCTCGAATACCTGCTGGGCGATTGCCTGACGGAGATCGGAGACCGCGTGCTCGCCAGCGTGGCAGACGGCGACCTGACGCCGCTGCGCGACATCATCCTCGATCGCAAAGCCTATATCTTCGCGCGCAGCCAGGCGATCTCCGCCGTCGTCCGCATCGGCATTGACCGGCCGGAACAGCGGCAGGACGCCATCGCCCTCATTGGCAGCATCAAGCCGCAGCTCGAACCTGGCGCCCACATGGTGGTGACGAGCGAGTGGGCCGCCGCCGTCGCCATGCTGGGCGTTGGCGAGTGGCTGCCGGAAGCCCGCGCCGTGATCGCCGCGGTCCCGCGCCGTGAAGCGATTTACGGGCTGGACGATTTCGACGCCATCGATCAGGGCCGGCCAAGTGATCTCTCGGATGACGGCTGGTATGGCAAGTGCTTCATCCATCCGCATCGGATCGACGCGATCGAAGACGTCTCGCGCTGGTATTGCTATTCGGAAGCCTACATCCGAGAGAAGAGCGCCAAAGCGTCGGGCGCCGCCGGCTCAGACTTTCCTTGGGACCTGGCGGACATCGCCTATAACCCCCATCGCCATGTGGGCCGCAACGATCCGTGTCCCTGCGGTTCAGGCAAGAAATTCAAGAAGTGCTGCCTGAGCTGAGCCTGCCGGCCGGCATGGAACCGCCACGGCCGGGGTAAACAAAAAAGCCCGGCCAATGGCCGGGAGTTTCCATTCGTTCTGGGCTGTCCGTTCAGTTCAGCCGGGTCTTCACCGCGCTGATCGACTGCGCGATCAGCTCCGCGCCCCTGGAGCCCCTGGCGGCTTCGGCGGCGAGGTGGTGGGAGGCGGCGATGGCGAGGTCGGTGGCGGCGTTGCGCACCTCCTTGATCGCGGCGGCTTCGGCCTGGGCGATCTTCTGTTCGGCCTGACGGGAGCGCCGCTCCAGCGATTCGGTCAGCTTGCGGCGGGTCTCCGCGGCATATTCCCCGGCATCGGCCTTGGCGGCGGAGATGATCGAGGCGGCCTCCTTCTCGGCGTCAAGCCGCTTCTGCTTGTATTCGGCGAGAAGCGCTTCGGCGTCCTTCCTGAGCTGCGTGGCGTGCTCAAGCTCCTTGCGGATACGGCCGGCGCGGCTGTCGAGGCCCGCGCCCATCTTCTTGAAAGCGCCGGCATAGGCTGCGATGGCGAGGAAGATGATCAGCGCCACCAGGGCGAAGAATGTTGCGTCGAAATGCATCTCTCTTCTCCCTCAGCCCTTGAGCCCGGCGATGGCCCTGGCGGCCTGGTCCTTGCTGACCGGAGCGCCCGTCAGTGCCGAGACGATTTCGGCGGCGGTCTCGGCGGCGACTTCGTTCACGTCCTGCATGGCCTTCGCCTTGGTGGCGGAAATGCGGGCGTCCGCTTCGGCGAGCTTCGCCGACAGCGTCTTCTCGAGAGCCGAACGCTCCGCTTCGATCTCGGCCGCGATCTTCGCACGCGTTTCGGTGGCGATGCCTTGCGCATTGGCGCGGGCATCCGCCAGCGACTTTTCGTAGTGCCGGATCGCCGCCTCGGTCTCGTGCTTCAGCGCCGAGGCTTTGGAGAGATCGCTCTCGATCGCCTTGTGGCGTTTCGTCAAAACGGCTTCCATCCGCGGCAGCGCTAGCTTGCTCATCAGCAGGTAGAGCAGGCCGAAGAAGATCACCAACCAGAAGATCTGGGAGGGGAAGGTATGCGCGTCCATCGGCGGGAAGCCGCCGTGGCCGCCTTCCGCGCCCGTGCCCTCGGTGGTGGCCGGCGCTGCGCCCTCCTCCGCCGCTGCCGGGGCAGGGGCTTCGGTGGTGGTGGCCTCAGCGACGGCGAGCGTCGATTGCGACATGTCTTGAGCCTCAAATGGGGAAGCCTGTGCGGAGCTTCAGACCCGCCAGGCTTCCGTTCGGTTTGCCGCGAGAAAGACTAGACGGCGAACAGGAGGAGGAGGGCGACGACCAGCGAGAAGATGCCGAGGCCTTCTGCCAGAGCGGCGCCGATCAGCGCGTTGGTGAACTGGGCGCCCGCCGCGGCAGGGTTGCGGAGCGCGCCTGCCAGGAAGTTGCCGAAGATGTGGCCTACGCCGATACCGGCGCCACCCATGCCGATGCAAGCAATGCCTGCGCCGATGTACTTAGCTGCGAGCGGATCCATGAGTCTCTCCTTGAGCGTTGTGTGGATGTTGAGTGTTTAGTGATGGGTATGCAGCGCGTCGTTGAGGTAGACGCAGGTCAGGATGGCGAAAACGAAGGCCTGCAGGAACGCCACCAGGAATTCGAGCGCCGTGAGAGCCACAGCCATGCCGAGCGGCGCGATGGAGCCGATGATGCCGCCGAAGCCCATGGAGCCAAGCAGCACGACGAAGCCCGCGAACACCTTCAGCACAATGTGGCCCGCCAGCATGTTGCCGAACAGACGCAGCCCGAGCGACACGGGGCGCGACAGGAAGGAGATCACCTCGATCAGCGAGATGAAGGGCAGGATCACCATCGGCACGCCCGACGGGACGAAGAGCTTGAACCAGCCGAGCCCGTGCCGGGCGATGCCCACCACGACAACGAGCGCCACGACGAACACCGCGAGTGTCGCCGTGATCACCACGTGGCTGGTGACGGTGAAGAAATACGGGAACATGCCCAGCATGTTGGCCACGAGCACGAAGGAGAAGATGGTGAAAACGAGCGGGAAGAAGGCCTTGCCCTCGTGCCCCAGCACGTTCTTCACCATGTTGTGCACGAATTCGTACCACAGCTCGCCGATCGACTGCAGACGGCCCGGCACCAACTCGCCGCGGGCGGCTGCGGCCAGGATGGTCCCTGTGACCAGGGCCACCGCAATGCCCATGAACAGCGCCGAATTGGTGAAGCTGATCTCGTGGCCCGCAATGTTCCAGGGGCCGGCGAGATCATGCAGCTGGAACTGATGGATCGGGTCGATGCCTTGCGCCAAGGTCAGTCCTCTTCTTCGTCGTCGTGGGCCGCTTTGGGCGGCGGTGTTGAACCAAGCCGCGCCTGGGCCGGGGGCACCCTGTTGGCCGCGCGGGCCAAGTTCAGGAAGCCGGCTCCGAATCCCAGGAGCAGGAAAATGATCAGGCCGAAGGGCAACGTTCCGAACATCCGGTCGATGCCATAGCCGATGAGGCCGCCGACCAGCGTCCCTGCCGCGAATTCGCTGATCAGCTTGTAGCCCCTCGCATAGTCCGAGGCGTGCTGAAGGCTGGTCTGCGGCTTCGTGCTTTCGGAGTGCTCACGGCGCTCCGCCGCGATGCGGCTGGAGAGATCCTTGAGTCGTGCCGAGAGGTCGCCCAGCTCGGGATCGGAAGAACTTGAGTTCGGCCTCTCGTCGTTCGGTTTCGTCATGAGACAGACCTCCGGACAAACGGCGGGCGCGCTCGGAAGTTCTTCCCCTCCAAAGCGGGCGCACCATAGTTGCGGGCCAAAACTGTGTCAAGATGTGGATTTGCCTTTTAAGTAATTGATAATAATGATGTATATGACCTGGAGCAGGGCTGCGTCGATTCGCGCCGCGGGGCCGCCTGCGAAAGCCGCAGACCTCGCCCACTGGCCGCCACATTTCCTGCGCATGTCCCGGCGGACGGTCTATAAGCCGCGCGGAAGCTCCGGCTTCACCACAGAGGAACCGACCTTCATGCGCGTCACCACGCTTGCCATTGCCTTTGCCTCGCTCGTTCTGCTGGCCCCACCGGTCTTCGCCGATCCCATCGAAGACTGTAACAGCAACACGCCCGACTACATAATCGACGGTTGCACCAAGCTCATTGACGGCGGCAAGGCCAGCGACGACGCGCTTGCGATCGCCTATTTCAACCGGGCCAATGCGCTGGACGACAAGGGCGAGCATGACGCCGCCATCGCCGACTACACCGCCTCAATCAAGCTGAAGGCGGACTACGTCGACTCCTATCTCAATCGCGGCTTGTCCTATTTCGACAAAAAGGATTACCAGAACGCCATCGCCGATTTCACCCGCGCCATCGCGCTGAAACCGGACTTCGCCCGCGCCTTTTATGCCCGCGCCCGCGTCTATGAGGAGCAGGGCGACCTGAAACAGGCCCTCGCGGGCTACGCGGAAGCCGCCAAATACGCGCCCTCCAACAAAGCGGTCCAGAAAAAGCTTGCCGAAGTGAAGCAGAGGCTGGGCCAGTAGGGCCCTGCCGCGCCGACCCGGCCTTCATCCGGCCTGCCGGCCGCGTGTTCGTTGCCTCACCGCTCCTCGGGCGCCAGATGCCGGATGCGCGCCACATGCGCCGCAGTGTCGTCCATCGTGTACTTGCTGTGCACGCGGATGGCGGAGGCGGGGTTGTTGATCAGCCCCAGCTTCTCTTCCGGCCGCCAGGACCGAATGGGCCGGATCGGCCGCGGCGCGAAGCCGCCGCCGCAGGTCGGGCACACATTCTGAAGCACCTTTTCCACGCACTCCGCGCAGTAAGTGCATTCATAACTGCAGATGCGCGCGTCTTTCGACTGCGGCGGCAGATCCTTGTCGCAGAGTTCGCAATTGGGGCGGAGTTCGAGCATGGCCATCTCCCGGGAGAGAGCTATCTTTGCACGTGCGCTGTTTGCAGTCACGCGCCCTGCCGCGCGGAACCAGCCCTGACCCGGCCTGCCGGCCCCGGGCTCACATGTTCGGGTAGTTCGGCCCTTCGCCGCCCTGCGGCGCCACCCATGTGATGTTCTGGGCCGGGTCCTTGATGTCGCAGGTTTTGCAGTGGACGCAGTTCTGGTGGTTGATCTGGAAGCGCGGGGGCTTGCCATTCTCCATCACCACCTCGTAAACGCCGGCCGGGCAATAGCGCTGGGCGGGCTCGTCATAGACCGGCAGGTTCTCGCCGATCGGCACTTCCGGGTTCCTGAGGCGGAGGTGGACCGGCTCGTCCTCCTCATGGCTGGTGCCCGAGAAGGCGACATTGGTGAGGCGGTCGAAGGAGATCACGCCGTCGGGCTTCGGATAGTCGATGGGCTTGGCCTGACCAGCCGGCTTCAGCGCCGCATAGTCGGGCTTGCCATGCTTCCATGTGCCGAGCCCGAAGCCGAAGAGCTGGTTCAGCCACATGTCGAGGCCGCCCAGAGCGAGGCCGCCGGCGAGGCCGAGCTTCGACCACATGGGCTTGACGTTCTTCACCCGCTTCAGGTCCTCATAGACCCAGCTGCTTTCGTAAGCCTCCTCGTATTCGCGCAGCTCGTCGCCCGAGCGGCCAGCGGCCAGCGCCGCGGCGGCCGCTTCCGCCGCCATCATGCCGGTCTTCATCGCGTTGTGAGAGCCCTTGATGCGCGGCACGTTGACGAAGCCCGCCGAGCAGCCGATGAGCGCACCACCGGGGAAATAGAGCTTTGGCACCGACTGGAAGCCGCCTTCGGTGATCGCCCGCGCGCCATAGGCGATGCGGCGGCCGCCCTTCAGCACCGGCTCGATCACAGGATGGTGCTTGAAGCGCTGGAACTCCATGTAGGGGAAGAGGTGCGGGTTCTGATAGTTGAGGTGAACGACCAGGCCGATGGAGACGAGATTGTCCTCCAGGTGATACATGAAGGCGCCGCCGCCGGTCCTGGCGCCGAGTGGCCAGCCCATGGTGTGGGTGACCTGGCCCTGGCGGTGGTTCTCCGGCAGCACCTCCCAGAGTTCCTTCATGCCGAGGCCGAATTTCTGCGGCTCGCGGCCTTCGGAGAGATTGTACTTGGCGATGATCTCCTTCGCCAGCGAACCGCGAACGCCTTCGGCGATGAGCACATATTTGCCGAGGAGTTCCATGCCGGGCTGGTAATCCGGCTTCTTCGTTCCGTCCTTGGCGATGCCCATGACGCCGGCGACCACGCCCTTCACCGAACCATCCTCGCGGTAAAGCACCTCCGAGCAGGCGAAGCCCGGATAGATCTCGACGCCCGAGGCTTCCGCCTGCTGGGCCAGCCAGCGGCAGACATTGCCCAGCGAGACGGCGTAGTTGCCATGGTTGTTCATTAAGGGCGGCATGAGCGCGTTGGGCAGCCGCAACGCGCCCGAGGGGCCCAGTATGTAGAAGCGGTCCTCGGTGACAGGGGTGTTGAGAGGAGCGCCCCGTTGCTTCCAGTCCGGTATGAGTTCGTTGAGCGCCACGGGATCGATCACCGCGCCGGACAGGATGTGGGCGCCCACTTCCGAGCCCTTTTCGAGGATGCAGACGGAAAGCTGCGGGTCGATCTGCTTCAGGCGGATCGCGGCGGAGAGGCCGGCGGGGCCCGCGCCGACGATCACCACGTCATATTCCATCGCCTCGCGCCGGAGCTGTTCCACAGCCTGAACTCCCGTCTATCTTCCCATTCGACGCGTCTTTATAGTGGCAGGCCACAGCCGCACAAGCCCAGCCTATTGAACATGGAATCGAAGCACAACGACATGACGCCGCATGATGCCGCGGAGGCGCTGCGCTGGCTCTCCGAGATGGGGGCGGACGAGATCATCGGTGACACGCCGGTGAACCGGCTGGTGGCGCCAGCGCCGAAGCCGGCGCTGGCGGTGGCGCGCGCCGTCCCTGCCCCTGCGGCAGCGCCAGCCGCCGCCGCGCCGGGCACATCGGCCGCGCAGTACCACTCGCTCCAGGAGATCGAGCAGGCGCTGGAGGGCTTCGACGCCTGCCCGCTGAAGAAGACCGCGACCAGGCTGTGCTTCGCTGACGGCAACCCGGCGGCGCGCGTGATGCTGATCGGCGAGGCGCCGGGGCGCGAGGAGGACATCGAGGGCCGGCCCTTCGTCGGGCGCTCGGGCCAGTTGCTCGACCGCATGCTGGCGGCCATTGGCCTGTCGCGAACGTCCCAGGACCGCGAGAGCGCGGTGTTCATCTCCAACACCGTGTTCTGGCGGCCGCCAGGCAACCGCAACCCGACGGAAGCCGAGACGCTGATGTGCCTGCCCTTTCTGTTCCGCATGATCGAGCTGCTGACGCCGGACGTGATCGTCTGCCTCGGCGCGGTGCCCACCCACCGGCTGACGGGCCGGAGCGACGGCATCCTGAAGCTGCGCGGCAAATGGGTGACGGCGGCTGTCAGTGGGCGGAACATCCCGCTGCTGCCCACCCTGCACCCCGCCTATCTGCTGCGCCAGCCCGCCCAGAAGCGGCTGGCATGGCGCGACCTGCTGTCGCTCCGCCAGATGCTGGATGCACACTGAGAGCCGCAAGGGCTTTCGGTTGCATTTTCCGCTTTCTCTTGTCCGGCAAATGCGGATGGTGTTTCATGGCCGGCGTGAAACGAAGGGCATCAGGGTTTTGGCATGAGCGAGGCGCGTCAGTTCATCCCGGTTAGGATTGCAGTCCTCACCGTGTCCGATACCCGCACGCTTGACACCGACGTCTCCGGCCAGACCCTGGCCGGCCGCGTGGCCGGGGACGGCCACCAGCTCTCCGCCCGCAAGATCGTGAGGGACGACGTGCGCGCGATCCGCAACGTCATCCGCGACTGGGCCAACCGCGCGGACGTCGACGCCATGATCACCACGGGCGGCACCGGGCTCACCGGCCGCGACGTGACGATCGAGGCGGTGCGGCCGCTGTTCGAAAAAGAGATCGAGGGCTTCGGCACGCTGTTCCATATGGTGAGCTTTCCCAAGATCGGCACCTCCACCATCCAGTCGCGCGCCACCGCGGGCGTGATGAAGGGGAAATACATCTTTTGCCTGCCGGGCTCGCCCGGCGCCTGCCGGGACGGCTGGGACCTGATCCTCAAGCCGCAGCTCGACTATACGCACAAGCCGTGCAACTTCGTCGAGATCATGCCGCGGCTGGAAGAGCACCTGCAGCGCAAGAAGGCCTAAGCTGTTTTCCATTTCGGCAGGCCGAGGCCCGACACAATGGCGAGGCCGAACAGGATCACCCCGCCTCCCACGAGCTGTGCGGCGGACACGCTCTCGCCCAGCGCCAATGCGGCGGTGGCGATGCCGACCACCGGCATGAGCAGCAGGAAGGGGCTCGCCTCGTCCAGCCGGCACTGCTTCAGCAGCGTGAACCACGAGATATAGGCGAAGTAGAAGCCCACCACCGCAACGAAGCCGAGCATGGCCCATTCGAGCCAGGTGGCGGTGACCACCGACTGCCACTGGCCCTGCTCGAACAGCAGTGTCGCCAGCGCCAGCTGCGGCACGGAGCCGATGGCATTGCCCTTGAGGACCCCGACGCCGTTGTCCCGCCCGAGCTTCCGCACAAGCACCTGACCCAGCGACCAGCAGGCGGCGGAGACGATGATCATCGCCGTGGGCACGAGGCCCGGCGGCGTCTCGGGCAGGCCGATGACAAGGGCCACGCCAAGAATGGCCAGCGCCGTGCCCAGCATCTTACGGCCATCGGGGCGCTCCTTCATCAGCAGCCAGTCGAGCAGCACGGCGAAGGGGATCTGGATCTGCAGGATGAGGTTGGCCGCGGTCGCCGGCATTGCGGGGCTCCTGATGGCCCAGAAAAGGAGCGCGCCCTGGATCGTCACCGCGAAGGCCGAGATCAGGATGATGGAGGGCCAGGGCGTCTTCAGCTTCTCGCGCCGGGTGACGGACAGCAGCAGCGCGATCGACGCATAGCAGATGAGGATCAGAAACAGCGGCGGGAAATGGGTGACCGCCGGCTTGGCGATGGTGAAGCCGGTTCCGAAGAACAGCGGCGGCAACAGGGCTAAGAGAATCTGGCGGCGGGTCATCGCGCTCTCCCATGCCGGGCTTTCCAACTTGTCACAAGATTGTTCTTGTTTTGTTCCGAATAATTAACTATATTGGCTGCATGTCCACTCTGATCGACAGACGCCGGGTCCGTGAGGCCGATCCTGCCGCTCTCGGCGAAGGGCGGATGACGGCGCTCGCCCACCAGGCGCACGGCCGCGGCGCCGGCGTCAACATGTCCGGCCGCTTCGAGGCCCATACCCGCTCGCTGTTCGACGACGGCTGGCAGGGGCTGGAGGAGCTCCCGGCTTTCCGGACCACGGTCTTCGAGGAAAAGCCGAAGTCCATCATTTCCAGGAATGACTCGCCCGACGTCGGCTTCGACCAGTCGATCAACCCCTATCGCGGCTGCGAGCATGGCTGTTCCTACTGCTATGCCAGGCCGGCGCATGCCTTCATGGGCCTCTCCCCCGGCCTCGACTTCGAGTCGAAGCTGTTCGCCAAGCCCGATGCGGCGAAGCTGCTGCGCGCCGAACTGCTCGCCAGGAACTACGCGCCCAAGACCATCGCTCTCGGCGCAAATACCGATGCCTACCAGCCGATCGAGCGCGAGCGGCGGATCACACGGTCAATCCTCGAGGTGCTCTCCGAGTTCAACCACCCGGTCGGCATCGTGACGAAGTCGGCGCTGGTGACGCGCGACATCGACGTCCTCGCCCCCATGGCTAGGAAGGGTCTGGTCAAAGTCGCCGTCTCCGTCACTTCGCTAGACTCCAGGCTGGCCCGCGCCATGGAGCCGCGCGCCTCGACTCCCACCAAGCGGCTTGGCGCCATCGAGCAGCTTTCGGCGGCGGGCATCCCGACCGTCGTCATGGTGGCGCCCATCATCCCGGCTGTGAACGATGCCGAGATCGAGGCCATCCTCGCCGCCGCGAAGACGGCCGGCGCGCGGGAGGCGGGCTATGTGATGCTGCGCCTGCCGCACGAGGTGAAGGAGGTGTTCAAGGACTGGCTCGCCACCGCCATGCCGGACCGCGCGGCGAGGGTGATGTCCTTGGTGAAGTCATCGAGTGGCGGCAAGGACTATGACCATGACTTCGGAGTGCGCCAGACCGGCACCGGACCTTATGCCTGGACCATCGGCCGGCGCTTCGAACTCTCCTGCCAGCGCCTGGGCCTCAACCGCCGCAAACTGAAACTGGATGTGAGCCAGTTCCGAAGGCCGCCGCAGCCGGGCGAGCAGCTGAGCCTGCTTTAGGCGGTGCGCGGCGGGCCGGGCTTCAGGCCATCGCCGCGCTTCGCGCTCAGGCCTTCGCCACTGGCGGTATGACCCACGAGCCGCCGATGATCGAGGGCTTGTCCTCGGACGGCCAGTAAAGGCGCAGCATGAGGTGAAACTTGCCTTTGGGCGCGGGCAGCCAGTTGGCTTCCTTGTCTTTACCGGGGCTCTCGTGCTGGATGTAGATGACCAGCGACCCGTCCGCCTCGTAGGCTGGGTTGGTGCGGATGCTCATCGAGTAGCGGTTGATCGGGTTGGCCACGAAGAACATCTGTTCATCATACATGGTCAGCGACCAGAAACCCCTGACCGGCGGCAATTGGCCTTTCGGGAAGCGCATGACGTATTTGTGCCTGCCGTCATAGTCCTCGAGCAGGCTGGGCCTGAGCGATGTGGGATAGACCGCATCCTGCGGGCGGTTCGCGCCGAGCCCGATCGCCGTCACCAGCGCGCGCTGCAGGTAGTCGGCGCCATAAACACCGGCCTTCAGGGTGTAGTTCCAGCCATTGACGCGGCTCATGTCGCCGGAATCGATGAAGTGCAGCTTCATGCGGTCGAAGGAGAGCTTCGGCACCTCCTTGGCGCCGCGATGTCCGAGCGGCGAGGGATCGAAGTCCTTGCCGGCCATGAGGCCGATCCTTGCAAAGCGTGCGAGTGCCGGCGCATCGGCCCCTGCCGGCGGATTGCGCTTCATCAGCTCGCCGAGCAGCATGAAGTAGTCCTTCAGCGGCATGGCGTTCACCTGGTCGCGCACCGGCGTCTTCATGTCGATCGACGGATCGACCTTGCCGGCGGGCGGCGTCCAGTCCTTGCCCCAGGTGCTGAGCGGCTGCAGCTTGAAGGCATCCTGAAGCGCGTGCACGGCGGCATAATCCTCCGGCGTGCCCGTGCAGTAGATGCGGCCGAGCAGCCAGACCAAGGCGGTGGGCGACTTCAGCTGCTTCATGCCGGCGGGCACCGTGCCGTTCCAGCCTGGGCCGGTGACGAGGAAGGTCTGCTTCGCCCCGCCGGTGGTGCGCGATCCCGGAACCTCGAACACGTCGGTCCAGCCCGAGATCAGCGGCAGCAGGAAATAACGGTCTCCCATGTCCGGCTGGTCGAGCACCCAGGGCTCGTCGCCGACGTCGAAGAAGGCGGTGGTATAGAGCGTATCGGCATTGGGCGCGGTCACATCGCGGAAGGTCGCGTCCGGATACTGCCGCAGCTTGATGAGGCTGCCCATCGGCCCGCGCGTGCCCCTGCCGTGGACGACATTGGTGACGACGCGGCGCGTCATCTCCATGGTCACCAGCGGATAGCCGTAAATATAGGCATCGGAGGCAAGGGCAAGATCGTCAGTGACATCCTCCAGCCTGGCGACCGGATCTCCGAGCGCGAGCGCTTTTCCGGCGAAAGCGGACATGGACAGAAGCCCGGCGCTGGACAGCAGACTGCGACGCGTGACGTTCATTTTCTTCTCCAGTTGTGCGAGCTGAACATTCGCTTCGATTTGTGGTGATTCTTGGGAAGATCGGGGCCGGGCGGTAGCCATTTGGGGACAAACCGAACCGTGCGCCGGCCGCTTCCCGGACGCGCTGGAGCATGCTCTAACGCCGGCATGGGGAAAACAGGGCCTGACTTCACAATCGAGCTGGCGGCGATGCGCAAGGGCGCCAGACCCGTGTGCGGCATCGACGAAGCTGGACGCGGACCCTGGGCAGGGCCGGTGGTGGCCGCCGCCGTGGTGCTGGACCCCGCCTGCATTCCCGCCGGGCTCGACGATTCGAAGAAGCTCACCGAGGCGCGGCGCGCGGCGCTGTTCGCGCCGATCATGGCCTCCGCGAAAGTCGGCATCGGCATTGCGGAGGTGGACCGCATCGACCGCGACAACATACTCCAGGCAACACTGTGGGCCATGGCGCAGGCGCTCGGCCAGATCGGGGGCGCGGCGCTGGCGCTGATCGACGGCAACCGCGCGCCGCCCCTCCCCTGCCCGGTCGAGACCATCGTCGCGGGCGATGCCAAATCGTTCTCCATCGCCGCCGCCTCGATCGTTGCCAAGGTGACGCGCGACCGCATCATGGTGGGGCACGACGCAAGCTGGCCCGGCTATGGCTTCGCGCGGCACAAGGGCTATGGCACGGCCTTCCACCGGGCGGCGCTGCAGCGCCTCGGCCCTTCGCCGGTCCACCGCCGGAGTTTCGCGCCCATCGCAGCGCTTTTGGCGGAGCGTTAACCATTCTTCCCGAATGCGATTCACAGCGGACTCCGCGCGATTCATGGTGCCGGTTCGTGAGTCAGTTGCGTTTGCGTTCAGGGGGTGTGGGATGGGCTATCAGACCCGGCCGGATATTCGGCCGTTGCAGGATCGGATTCTGGTGGGCGATTGCCTTGCGGAGCTCAAGAAGATTCCGGCGGCCTGCGTCGATCTCGTCTTCGCCGATCCGCCTTACAATCTCCAGCTCTCCGGCGGACTCACGCGGCCCGACCAGAGCAAGGTCGATGCGGTCGACGATCACTGGGACCAGTTCGAGAGCTTCGAGGCCTATGACCGTTTCACCAAGGGCTGGCTTCGCGAATGCCGCCGCGTGCTGAAGCCCGATGGCGCGCTGTGGGTGATCGGCTCCTATCACAACATCTTCCGCGTCGGCGCAATCCTGCAGGACATGGGCTTCTGGATCCTGAACGACGTCGTCTGGCGCAAGACCAACCCGATGCCGAATTTCCGCGGCCGCCGCTTCACCAATGCGCATGAGACGATGATCTGGGCCTCGCGCGGAGCCAATGCCAGGTACACCTTCAACTACGAGGCCATGAAGGTGTTCAACGACGATCTGCAGATGCGGTCCGACTGGACGCTCCCCCTCTGCACTGGCGCGGAGCGGCTGAAGAACGCCGGCGGCGGCAAGCTGCACCCGACGCAGAAGCCGGAAGCCCTGCTGAACCGCGTGCTGCTGTCGACGACCAAGCCCGGCGACACGGTGCTCGACCCCTTTTTCGGCACCGGCACCACAGGCGCGGCAGCCAAGCAGCTTGGCCGCCACTTCATCGGCATCGAACGCGAGGAAGACTATGCCCGGGCGGCTCTTGCCCGCATCGACGCCACCGAGCGCCTGCCACAGGAGGCGCTGCAGGTGACCACCAGCAAGCGCGCCGAGCCGCGCATTCCCTTCGGCTCGCTGATCGAGCGCGGCCTCGTGCAGGCGGGCGACATGCTGTTCGACCCCTCAACCCGCATCGCGGCGCGCGTGCGCGCCGATGGCTCGATCGCCATCAAGGATGCCTCGGGCTCCATCCACAAGATCGGCGCTCATGTGCAGGGGGCGGAAGCCTGCAACGGCTGGACCTTCTGGCACGTGAAGAAGGGCCCGAACCTCATGCCCATCGACATGCTGCGCCAGCAGCTCCGCGCGGAGATGGCCGCGGCCGCATGAAGGCCCGCCAGCAGACATCCTTTCTGTTCGATCTCGACGGCACGCTGGTCGACAGCGTTTATGACCATGTGCTGGCCTGGCACGATGCGCTGCGGGAAGAGGGGGTCGAGGTGTCCGTCTGGCGGCTGCACCGCAAGATCGGCATGTCCGGCGGGCTGTTCACCAAGGCGCTTGCGCGCGAGACGGGGCGCGAGTTCGCGCCGGAGATGCTGGAGCGGCTGCGCCAGCTGCACCTCAAGTATTACACCGCGCGCTCGCACCGCACGCAGGCCTTGCCGGGAGCGCGGGAACTGCTCGCCTATCTGAGCGGGAACGGGATTCCCTGGGCCATCGCCACCTCGGGCAGGATCGAAACGGCGGGGCCGGTGCTGAAAATTCTCGGCGTCGATCCTGCGAAGCATGTGGTGATCACGCGCGACCTGGTGCGCTATGCCAAGCCCGACCCGGACCTGTTCCTCGCTGCGGCCGAGAAGCTCGGCTGCGACATCGGGACGGCCTGCGTGGTGGGCGATGCGATCTGGGACATGCTGGCAGCACGGCGCGCGCGGGCACTGGGCATCGGGCTGCTCACCGGCGGCTATGGCATGGAAGAGCTGGAACGCGCCGGGGCCTACCGCGTGTATGAGGACCCGGCGGATTTGCTGGCGCATATCGACGAGGTGGGCGGGCGGCGGTAGCTTCCGCTATCCTTGGTCATCCCGGCGAAAGTGCAGCGTCCCAGTTGGTTGGAGTAACGGCGGCACGGGAGGTGTTGGGGATGGCATTTCGCGGAGCACATGCGCCACCACCTTGCGCATTACCGTGGGCAGCGCCGCGCCCGCAAGCTCTTCGCGCTTCGTCCAGCGATAGTCGCCACCATCACGCAGCACGCCACCGCTGATGGCTTCGGCCTTCCACACGGTGAGCTCAAGATGGAAATGCGTGAAGGTGTGTTCCACCATGCCCTTCATCTTGTTCCATTCGGCGCCAAGCGGGGCCTGCGCTTCGGCGCCTGAAACCCTGACCCCCCAATCCGTCGAGGGCACTTCCATCATGCCGCCAAGCAAGCCCTTTTCCGGGCGGCGGCGCAGCAGCACCGCGCCATCCTTGCGCTCGATCCAGAAGGCCACGCCGCGGCGGGTGGGCACAGCCTTCTTCGGAGTCTTGCGCGGCAGCGAGGATGCGAGGCCGGCGATGCGGCCCCGGCAATGCTCCGCCCACGGACAGATCAGGCAGTTGGGATCGCGGGGCGTGCAGATGGTGGCGCCGAGGTCCATCATGGCCTGGGCAAAATCGCCCGCGCGCCGTTCGGGCACCAGCGCCTGCGCGCGCGCGCGGATATCGGGCTTCGAACCGGGCAGCGGCGTTTCGATGGCGTAGATGCGGCTGATGACGCGCTCGACATTGCCGTCGACAGCGGCGTGCCGTCCGCCGAAGGCAATGGCGGCGATGGCGGCGGCCGTATAGGGGCCGATGCCGGGAAGGCTGCGCAGCTCCTCCTCGGTTGACGGGAAGCGGCCGCCAAATCGGGCCACCACCTCCTTGGCGCAGGCATGGAGGTTGCGGGCGCGGGCGTAATAGCCGAGCCCCGCCCAGGCCTTCAGCACGTCATCGAGGGGCGCAGCGGCCAGCGCCTGCACCGTTGGCCAGAGCGCGACGAATTTCTCGAAATAGGCCTTCACCGCCTGCACCGTGGTCTGCTGCAACATGATCTCGGAGAGCCAGACGCGGTAGGGGTCGGCCACCTCAGCCCCCCGCGCGCGCCAGGGCAGCACCCGGGCATGGGCGTCGTACCAGGCAAGAAGTTGTGAAGAAGCGTTGGTTTCCGGCCCTTTTCTGGCCATGCTGCTCTCGCAAACAAGCGGTTCCTGATAGACCTCTATAGCGATCAACCCACCGGCCCGTCCATGGAAACCCTCTCCAAGCACTTCCGCGAGATCACCAAGGCCGCCTTCGCGCGCTATGGCTTCGCCCAGGCGGATGTGGTGGCGAACTGGGATGCAATCGTTGGCGGGGAGCTGGCGGCCGTTTCCGCCCCCGAACGCATCAAATGGCCCCGGGGGTCGGGCGAGGAGGCGAGCAAGCAGGGCGGCACGCTGGTCATCCGGGCAGCCCCCGGCCGTGCGCTGGAGCTACAATATGAAGCGTCCCGCATCATTTCGCGCATCAACAGCTTTTTTGGTTATGGCGCAGTCGCGAACCTCAAGGTGATGCAGGCGGCGGAGCTTGGCAAGTCCCGCCCGAAGCCTCCTGCTCTGCCCGTCAAACCTGTTCACGAACAAGAGCTTAATACTGTTGATGATCCTTCCCTCCGGGCGGCGCTGGTGCGCCTTGGGCGGGGGGTGGCGGGCTCCTCAAGTTCTCCACAAGGCAAATAATTCCCTTTTGTTTCAACTCCCAACATCTAGTAGGTAAACGCATCATGAAGACGCTGTCGCGACGCTTGATTCTCCTGGCCGGAGCCGCCCTCGCGGGGCTCGCCATTGTCCCCGCCCTTGCGGAAGAAGCGGCCAAGCCCGTGGACCCCGCCGAGCTGCTGAAGCCCCCCGCGCTGGGCGACATGGCGCTGGGCGCCGACGAGGGCGCCACCAAGGTGACGATCGTCGAATATGCCTCCGCCACCTGCCCGCATTGCGCCGCATTCCACAAGGACGTGTGGCCGAAGCTCAAGGCGGACTATGTCGACACCAAGAAGATCCGGTTCATTTTCCGCGAATTCCCGCTGAATGACCCGGCACTCGCCGCCTTCATGATCGCCCGCGCCGCGCCGAAGGAGTCCTATTTCCCGCTGATCGGCGTCTATTTCGACACGCTGCAGACCTGGGCGCAGGACCCGGCCACGGGCCTCCTCAACATCGCCAAGCAGGCGGGCTTCAGCCAGGAGAAGTTCGACGCCACGCTGAAGGACGTGAATCTGGCCAAGGGCATCATGGAAATCCGGGATGGCGGCGTGAAGTTCGGCGTCAAGGGCACGCCGACCTTCTTCATCAACGGCGTGCCGTTCGAGGGCGAAATCACCTACGACGCCATGAAAGCCGAGATCGACAAGCAGCTCTGAGGAGCTGCGCGCATGGAAGAAGGGGCACGGGCTCAAGATGAAGTTCACACGGCTGAGGCTTTCGGGGTTCAAATCCTTCGTTGAGCCGACCGACCTGTTGATCGAGCCCGGTCTCACCGGCGTGGTCGGCCCCAACGGATGCGGCAAGTCGAACCTGCTGGAAGCCCTGCGCTGGGTGATGGGCGAAAGCTCGTATAAGTCGATGCGCGCCTCGGGCATGGACGACGTGATCTTCTCCGGCACCACCGAGCGCCCGGCCCGCAACATGGCGGAAGTCACCGTCACCATGGCCAATGACGACGGCGCCGCGCCGCCGCAGTACCGGGACCAGGACACGCTGGAAATCTCGCGCCGCATCGAGCGCGACGAAGGCTCGGCCTACCGCATCAACGGCAAGGACGTGCGCGCGCGTGACGTGCAGCTGCTCTTCGCCGATGTCTCCACCGGCTCGCGCTCTCCTGCACTCGTGCGCCAGGGGCAGATTGCCGAGATCATCAATTCGAAGCCGCAGGCCAGGCGCCTGATCCTCGAGGAGGCGGCGGGCATCACGGGCCTCCACACGCGCCGCCACGAGGCGGAGCTGAAGCTGAAGGCGGCGGAGACCAACCTCACCCGCCTCGACGACGTGACCTCGCAGCTCGAGACGCAGCTCAGCAGCCTGAGGCGCCAGGCGCGGCAGGCGGCGAAGTACAAGAGCCTGTCCGCCGAGATCCGCCGGCTCGAGGCCATGGGACTCTATGTCAACTGGCGCGAGACGGCGGAAGCCTCGCAGCGTGATGCGGCAGCGCTTGACGAGGCCACGCGCGTGCTGGCCGAGCACACGCGCGCGGCCTCCGGGAAGCTGCGGCTGCGCGACGACTTGGGCGAAAAGCTGCCGTCCCTGCGCGAGCAGGAAGCGGTGCGCGCCGCGGTGCTTCAGCGCGTGAGCCACGAACGCAACGTGCTGGACGAGGAAGAGCGCCGCGCCGGCGAACGCCGCAAGGAACTCGATCAGCGCATCGCGCAGATCAATTCCGACCTGCAGCGCGAGCAGGAGCTTCTGAACGACACCAGCCGCGTGCTCACCCGCCTTGCCGAGGAAGGCGAGACGCTGAAGGCATCGCAGGGTTCGGATGACGACATCCGGGCGCAAGCCGCCGTGGCGCTGCAGTCTGCCGCCGATGCCCTGGCGCGCGCGCAGGAAGCCGCCGACCAGGCGGCCTCGCGCCTCTCGGAACTCCTGGCGCGCCGCAATGCTATTCTCCGCGCCATCGAGGAACATAAGAATCGCGTGGCGCGGCTTGACCGCGAACTGGCGGAGACGGTGGCCAAGCGCAACGGCCTGCTGGCCCGCTACAACGTCGAGGGCGACGCCGGCAAGCTGACAGGCGCGGTGGAACACGCCGTCGAACAGGCGGCGGAATTCGAATTCCGTGTCGCCGAGGCGGAAGCCGCTGTGCGCGCCGCGCGCGCCGCGGAAGGCGATGCCCGTTCCGCCCATGACGATGCCCGCCGCAAGGCCGACCGGCTGCAGACGGAAGTCCGCACGCTGACGAATTTGCTGAAGGCCGGCGGTGGCGACCTGTGGCCCTCGCTCATCGACCAGATCAGCGTCGAGACCGGATTTGAGACGGCGCTCGGCGCCGCGCTGGGCGACGACCTCGACGCCTCGGGCGACGAGGGTGCGCCGGTGCATTGGCGCGGCCTGCCGCCGCTCGCCGGCACGGCTTCCCTTCCCGATGGCGCCGAGCCGCTGATCAGCTTCGTGCTGGCTCCGCCGGCGCTGCAGCGCCGCCTGAGCCATATCGGTGTTGTATCGAAGGCCCTTGGTCAGGCGCTGCAGCCGCAGTTGAAACCCGGCCAGCGGCTGGTCTCGCGTGAGGGCGACGTGTGGCGCTGGGACGGCTTCACCGCCGCCGCCGATGCGCCGAGCGCTGCCGCCAAGCGTCTGGCTGAAAAGAACCGCTTGGCCTCGCTCGAGGTCGAGATGGAACAGGCCATCGCCGCAGCGCAAGAGGCCCAGGGCCATTTCGAGGCATCCCGCGCCGCCATCGAAACGGCGGCCCGCTTCGAGCGCGAGAAGCGCGAAGGCCACCGCGCCGCGGTCTCCGCCGTCGATTTTGCGCGCCGCGCGCTCACCCAGCATGAGCGTCAGGTCTCCGAGCGCCTCGCCCAGACCAGTGCGCTGGACGAAGCCCAGCGCCGCATCGAGGAAGCTCTCGAAGAGTCTTGCGCGCGTCTTGAGGAAGCTTCCGCAGAGGCCGCCGGGCTGCCCATGCTCGACGATCTTCAGCTCGAACTCAACGCGCTGCGCAATGCGGTGAACAGCGAACGCGCCGCCTATGCCGAGGCGCGGGCCACGCATGACGGGCTTGAGCGCGAAGCGCGCGCCCGCACCGGCCGTATCCGCGCCATTGAGGCGGAGATCGCCCAATGGACCGGCCGCGCGGCGCGCGCCAATGAGCAGACCGGTCAGCTCACCGCGCGTGCGGAGGAAACCCGCGCCGCCATCGCCGAACTTTCCCAGCTGCCGCAGCTGCTGGCCGGCCGCCGCCTGAAGCTGACGAACACGCTGGCGGAAGCCGAACAGGAGAAGAAGGCGGCCTCGGACGCGCTGCAGACGGCGGAGAACGAGGTGCGCCAGGCCGACCAGGAGCTGCGCGCCGTGCAGGAACTGCTCTCCGCCGCGCGAGAGGAGCATGCCCGCCTCGGTGCAAGGCTTGACGCCAGCACCGCGCGTCTCGCCGAATGCGAGCAGCGCATCGCTGAAGCGTTGAACTGCGCACCCGGCGAGGTCGTCTCCGCCACCGGCCTCGACCTCGGGCAGCTGATGGAATGGCATGACATCGAGCGCAAGCTGCAGGGACTGCGCGAAGACCGCGAGCGCCTCGGCGGCGTGAACCTGCGCGCCGACGAGGAATCGGAGGAAGTGGCGAAGCAGCTCGAGGGCTTGATCAAGGAACGCGATGACCTGATCCAGGCCATCAACAAGCTGCGCGGCGGCATCTCCAGCCTCAACCGCGAGGGCCGCCAGCGCCTGCTCGACGCCTTTGGCACCGTGAACCAAAAGTTCGGCGAACTCTTCACCACGCTGTTCGGCGGCGGCAAGGCCGAACTGCAGCTGATCGAGTCGGATGATCCCCTCGAAGCCGGCCTCGAACTGATCGCCAATCCGCCCGGCAAGAAGCCGACCACTCTGTCGCTGCTGTCGGGCGGCGAGCAGACGCTCACCGCCATGGCGCTGATCTTCGCGGTATTCCTCACCAACCCCTCGCCGATCTGCGTGCTCGACGAAGTCGACGCACCCCTCGACGACCACAATGTGGAACGCTTCTGCAACCTGCTCGACGCGATGCTGGAGCGCACCGAAACGCGCTTCCTGATCATCACCCACCACGCGCTCACCATGGCCCGCATGCACCGCCTGTTCGGCGTCACCATGCTGGAACGCGGCGTGTCGCAGCTTGTGTCGGTCAACCTCGCAGAGGCGGAAACGCTGGTGGACGGCAAGTCGGCAGCATAAGCCGTCGCCATGAACGTTGTCTTCGACATCGGCAATGTGTTGGTCCAATGGGATCCGCGCGCCCTCTACCGCAAGATCTTTTCAAGCGAGACGGAGGCCGCGTGGTTCCTCGCCAATGTCTGCACCCATGACTGGAACCTGGAGCAGGACCGCGGCCGCAGCTTCGCCGAGGGTGTTGCCGCGCTCACCGCGCGCTTTCCCGAGCATGCCGAGGCGATTGCGGCCTATGACCTGCGCTGGCACGAGACGGTGTTGGGGCCGATCGACGGGAGCGTGGCAATCCTCGAGGAGCTGCGCGCGGCAGGCGTGCCGCTTTATTCCATCACCAACTTCAACCAGCACAAGTTCCGGGAAACGCTGCAGCGCTTTGCCTTCCTTTCGGCCTTCCGCGATATCGTCGTCTCCGGCGACGAGCGGGTGCTGAAGCCGGACGGCGCGATCTACCGTCTGCTGCTGGAGCGGAACGGACTTGCGGCAGCGGACTGCGTGTTCATCGACGACAGCGCAAAGAATGTCGAGGGTGCGAGAACGGTGGGGATGAAGGGCGTTCACTTCACCACGCCGGAAGCACTGCGCCGGCAACTGGCGGCGCTGGGCGTGCTGTGACCGGGCTCGTGGCCGGCAAGCCGGATGAGGGCTTGCTCCCGCAATTCCCGCCGTCCACCGCCGCCCTTGCCCTCATCCAAAAAACACCGCATTTTGCGGCAACAACCAAATCATACCGAAACGTGGGCGGGCGCTTTTCGCCAGCCTGCTGAAATGGACGATGATGACGGCACTTCTGCGCACCGCACTCACTTCGCTTCTGCTCGCCTCCATCCCCGCCACCGCCGCACTTGCCTATGATCCCTCGGCCTCGGTCTCGGGCAATTATCTGGCGGGCCGCTCGGCCGCCAAGCTGCGCGACAATGACATGGCATCGGGCTATCTCAGCAATGCGCTGAAGTTCGATACCGGCAACCCTGTCCTCACCGAAAAGATCTTCCTGCTCGAACTCTCCGAAGGCAACATGCCGAGGGCGGAAGAATTCGCCACGGAAGTGCTGAAGTTCAACAGCCAGCAGCGCATGGCCCGCATCGTGCTCGGCCTCAAGGACTTCAAGGCCCGCCAATACGGGGCGGCCCGCAGGAACTTCGAGCAGTCGGCCTATACGCCGGTGGGCGAGCTCACCTCATGGCTCCTCACCGCCTGGTCGCATGCCGGCGAGGGCGATCTCAACCCCGCGCTCAAGACGCTGGACCGGCTGGACTCGAACGAGAGCTTCGCCAACTTCAAGACCTTCCACGAGGCGCTGATCGCCGACTATCTCGGCAACGCGATGCGCGCCGAGGGCGCCTTCAAGAAAGCCTATGAGGCCGCGGGAAACTCGCTGCGCATCGTCCAGGCCTACGGCAATTTCCTCGAGCGTCACGGCCGTGCCGCCGAGGCCCATGCGCTTTACCGGGGCTATCTCGAAGGCGACGATAACCCGCTGATCCAGGCCGCGCTCGAATCCTCGCTGAAGGGCCGGGCGCCGCAGCCCTTCATTTCGTCTCCCGCCGATGGCGCGGCGGAAGCGTTGTTCTCGCTCGCCACCTCGATGAACGGCGAGCAGTCGATCGATGTGGCGCTGCTCTATATCCAGCTAGGCATTTCGCTCGGCGCGGATTCCGACATCATGTACACGCTGCTGGGCGACACCTACGAGAGCATGAAGCGCTATGACAAGGCGCTTGCAGCCTATCTGAAGGTGGCGGCCTCCTCGCCGCTCCGCGTCAATGCCGAGGTGGAGGAGGCCGTCTCGCTGCAGCAGCTCGGCCGCAAGGACGAGGCGCTGGCCAAGCTCAGGGCCATCGTCGCGGCGGACCCGAAGAACTATGACGCAATCGTCACGCTCGGCAACCTCTACCGCGCCAACGAGGACTTCGCCAATGCCGCCGCCAGCTATGATCAGGCCATCGCGCTCATCGAAAAGCCCGGCCCCTCCGATTGGCGCGTCTTCTATTTCGACGGCATCTCGCACGAGCGCCTGAAGCAGTGGGACGCGGCCGAAAAACAGTTTCGCAAGGCGCTGGAGCTTTCGCCCAACGAGCCGAGCGTTCTCAACTATCTCGGCTACTCGATGATCGAGAAGAAGATCAATCTTCAGGAAGCCCTCGAGATGGTGAAAAAGGCCGTCGAGCTGAAGCCCAACGACGGTTACATCACCGACAGCCTCGGCTGGGCCTATTACCAGCTTGGCGACTATGAGCAGGCCGTCGCCTATTGCGAGAAGGCGGTGGAGCTGCTCCCGGCGGACCCCACCATTGCCGATCATCTGGGCGATGCCTATTGGCGCGTCGGCCGCACGCTCGAAGCGAAGTTCCAGTGGCAGCACGCCAAGGACAACAAGCCCGAGCCCGAGGACCTCAGGAAGATCGAGGAGAAGCTCAAGAACGGCCTGCCGCCGGTCGAGCCGGTGACACCCGCGCAGACCGCCGCGCCCAAAACCAACGGCTGACGCGCCAGAGCGCATTATGCGGCCTCTCTCGCTCTTCGCGCCCGCCAAGGTGAACCTGGCGCTCCACGTGCTGGGGCGCCGGGCGGACGGCTATCACGAACTCGATTCGATTGTCGCCTTCGCCGATGTCGGCGACCGTCTCACCTTCACCCCCGCGGATGAATTTTCCATCGCCGCCAGCGGCCCCTTCGCGGCGGCCCTGCCGCAGGCCGCGGACAATATCATCGCCAAGTCATGGGTTGCCGCACAGGCCATCGCGCGGACCCGGGGCAGGGCGCTGCCGGCCGTCAGCGTGCATCTCGAGAAGAATCTGCCGGTCGCCTCCGGCATCGGCGGCGGCTCCGCCAATGCCGCGGCGGCATTGAAAGGCTTCCTCAGCCTCGCGGGGATCGACGGGATCAATCGGGAGATCGCCGCCGCCGGTCTTGCCATCGGCGCCGACGTCCCGGTCTGTCTCTCCGGCGTTGCCTGCCGCATGCGGGGCGTGGGCGAACGCATCGCGCCGATTGCCGGTTTTGCGCCGCTCCCGGCGATTCTCGTCAATCCGCTGGTCGAAGTCTCCACGGCTGCGGTTTTCAGGGGCCTTGCGCTGGACAAGGGCCAGTCCTGCGGCGCCCCCATCGCCGATGCCCGCGACCCCGCGCTCTGGCGTAACGATCTCGCAGCTCCGGCCATCGCCCTCGCGCCATCGATCGGCGAGGTCCTCGAACGCCTTGCAGCCACGCCCGGCGTTACCAGAGCCTTCATGTCCGGCTCCGGCGCCACATGCGTGGCCCTGTGCAGGGACGAGCACGTCGCACCCGACCTCGATCCGGCCTGGTGGGTTGCCCGAACGGTGCTGTCTTAGGAAAACCGTCCCTGCGGGTCTGTTGCTAATAAGCCCGCGCCACGCAGAATTCCACGGCTTCCAGCAGCGCGTCCTTCAGGCTCGAACCCGGAAAAATCGCCAGTGCATCGCGGGCGATGTCGCCATAGTGGTTGGCGCGGTCGATGGTGTCCTTTAGCGCGCCGTGGCGTTCCATCAGCCTCCTGGCGTAGGTGAAATCGTCCGCTGTCTGATCGCCGTCCTCCAGCGTGCGCTTCCAGAAGTTCCGTTCTTCCACAGCGCCGCGCCGGTAGGACAGAACTACAGGCAGCGTGATCTTGCGCTCGCGGAAGTCGTCGCCGACGCCCTTGCCCAGCTTCTCGGTCGAGCCCGAATAGTCCAGCGCATCGTCGATCAGCTGGAAGGCGACGCCGAGGTTGCGGCCATAGGATTCGAGCGCCGCCTGTTCGCTGGAGGGACGCTTCGCCACCACCGCGCCTACCTCCGCCGCGGCCGAGAACAGAGCCGCCGTTTTGGCCACGATCACCTGCATATAGGCGTCCTCGGTGGTCGAGGTGTCCTGCGACACGGAGAGCTGCAGCACCTCGCCCTCGGCGATGACGCAGGCGGCATTGGAGAGAATCCGCAGCGCGTCGAGCGAGCCTGTCTCCACCATCATCTTGAAGGCCTGGCCGAGTAGATAGTCGCCCACCAGCACGCTGGCCTGATTGCCCCAGATAACGCGGGCCGCCTGCTTGCCGCGCCGCAGGTCGCTCTCGTCGACCACGTCGTCATGGAGCAGGGTTGCGGTGTGCATGAATTCCACCGCGGTTGCGAGTTTCAGGTGATGATCGCCCTCATAGCCCGCCATGCGGGCCGCGGCCAGCGTGAGCATCGGGCGGATGCGCTTGCCGCCGGAATTGATCAGGTGGTTGGCGATCTCGGGGATCAGCTCCACGTGGCTCCGCGCATGGCTGAGGATCGCTTCGTTCACCCGCTCCATATCGGCCTGGGTGAGCTTCACCAGCGGTTCGATGCTGGCGCGCTTCTTGTTGCCCGCTCCGTCGAGCGGAATGACGACTCCCATCGGGGCTGCCTGCCTTCCAACATTCGTTCATTCTTTGCGCCCTTAAAGCACAGTGGGTCCACGAGGCCAATATGACGCAACGCCACGCCCGCCCTTGCCCGCCACCCTCCGATCCGGCAATCTTGCGGTATGGAAGAACTGCTGCGCAGCAACGACCCGGTCTATCTGTCCTTCGTCCGCCACGTGCTGTCGGAAGAGGGGATCGATTTCCTGCAGCTCGACGGCCACATGGCGGCTCTGGAGGGCTCTGTCGGGGCCATACCCCGCCGCATCATGGTGCTGGCGGAGGATTTGGCCCGCGCCCGTCTCAGCCTTGGTAACGCTACGCTAACCCGGACCTAGCAACAATCGCCTTATGCAGATCCCTGATTCCCATTCCGTCCCGCCGTCTCTCACCGAGGATGAGTTCCTCGGCGGCCGCCTCCGTATCCTCCAGCCCGAGAAGGGCTTCCGCGCCGGCGTCGATTCGGTGCTTCTCGCCGCCGCCATCCCCTGCGAACCCGGCGATAGCGTGTTCGAGGCGGGGATCGGTCCCGGCGTCGCCGCCCTCTGCCTGCTCTTCCGCAACCCGGAGGTGCAGGTGACCGGCATCGAGGTCGCCGCGCGCTATGTCATGATCTGCGAGGAAAATGCCAGACGGAACGGCATGCAGAACCGGCTTCGCGTCATCCATGCCGACGTGCGCGACGCCCTGCGGCGTGACCATATCAGCATGCCGGCCCCCGGCGGCTTCGCCCACGCCATGCTAAATCCGCCCTTCTTCGACGAGGCGAAATCGACGTCCTCGCCGAACCTGCTCAAGTCCCAGGCCCACGCTTTCGGGCCGGAGGACCTCGATCTCTGGGTCAAGCTTGTTTACGCCATGCTCAGCCCCCGCGGCAGCATCACCCTGGTGCATCGCCCGGATTCGCTCGGCCAGATCCTCGCGGCCCTGGAAAACCGCTTCGGCGACATCCACATCGCACCGCTCTTTCCCCGCCCAGGCCTGCCCGCCTCGCGCATTCTCGTCCAGGGCATCAAGGGCTCGAAGGCGCCGCTGCAGATCTTGCCGGGCCTCGTCCTGCATGGCGACGGAAGCGAATTCACGAGAGAGGCCAATGCCATGCTGCGGAGTGGGGCGCCCTTCATCCTGAGGTGATCCGCGCCTTGTCTCAGGGCATCCGCACACCTATCTGGAGTTTATGGTCAGCTCCGGCTTTCTCGACGCCATCATCCCGCTTCGATTCCGCAAATCGGTGCCGGTGGTCACCCATGTGCGGCTCGATGGCGCCATCGGCATCGGCACGCCCATGCGCCCAGCCCTGACGCTCAAGTCGGTGAATGACACGCTCGAACGCGCCTTCGGCAGGAAGGGCATCAGTGCGGTTGCCATCTCGGTCAATTCGCCCGGCGGCTCGGCCGTGCAGTCGGCGCTGATTCACACGCGAATCCGGCAGCTTGCCGGGGAGAAGAAGCTTCCCGTCCTGGTCTTCTGCGAGGACGTTGCGGCCTCGGGCGGCTATTGGCTGGCCTGCGCGGGCGATCAGATTTATGCCGATGAAAGTTCGGTGGTGGGCTCGATCGGCGTCATCTACGCAGGCTTCGGCTATGTTGACGCGATCGCCAAGCTCGGCATCGAGCGCCGTGTTCACACGGCGGGCGAAAACAAGTCAATCCTCGACCCCTTCAAGCCCGAACGCATTGAAGACGTTGAGCATTTGAAGTCGCTTCAGGCCGAGATCCATGACGCCTTCAAGACCCTGGTGAAGGCGCGGCGCGGCGCCAGGCTGAAGACCGATGATCCGGACATCTTCTCCGGCGCCTTCTGGGCCGGGCGCCAGGCGCTGGCCCGCGGCCTGGTCGATGGCATTGGCCACCTCCACCAGGTGCTCAAGGACCGCTTCGGCGATAAACTTGTCGTTAAGAACGTGACGCCGTCTCAAGGCTGGGGCCTCAAAAGGCTCGGTTTTGGCATTGAAGTAACTGATATTGCTGAAAACACCATGGATGTTCTCGAAACGCGTGCATTGTGGTCCCGTTTCGGCTTATGATCGTATCTATGGAGGCTCGTTGGAGGTCCCGATGCTTGTCTTGAAGCTCTTGTCACTGCTCGCTGCGGCCGTGCTGTCGTTCGTTGTCATCAAGATGTTGATGGTTCGCAATCTGCAACCCGTTCGGGTCAAGGCGAACCGTTCGAACCGCCAGCCCCAGCAGATGCGCCGCTTGCGCCAGGACCCGCGCACCGGCATTTACTACCCCGAGGGTTGACCCGCGGGGTCAGCATCCCTAGGGTCCGCCGCGTTTTTCCGAGGCGGACCGAATGGCATTGAATCCCTCCCGCTCCTTCCAGGACCTGATCCTGACGCTCCATGAATATTGGGGCCGCCAGGGCTGCGTCATTTTGCAGCCCTATGACATGGAGGTGGGGGCCGGCACCTTCCACCCCGCCACCACGCTGCGTTCGGTGGGGCCGAAGCCGTGGGCCGCCGCCTATGTGCAGCCCTCGCGCCGCCCCAGGGACGGCCGCTATGGCGAAAACCCCAACCGCCTGCAGCACTATTACCAGTATCAGGTCATCATCAAGCCCTCGCCGCCGGACCTGCAGGAGCTCTATCTGGGGTCGCTCGAAGCCATCGGCATCGACCGCGCGCTGCACGACATCCGCTTCGTCGAGGACGACTGGGAAAGCCCCACGCTGGGCGCCTGGGGCCTGGGCTGGGAAGTCTGGTGCGACGGCATGGAAGTCTCGCAGTTCACCTATTTCCAGCAGGTCGGCGGCCTCGATTGCGCGCCGGTCTCGGGCGAACTCACTTATGGTCTCGAACGCCTGGCCATGTATGTGCAGGGCGTCGACAATGTCTATGAGCTGAACTTCAACGGCCAGGAGGGCGCGCGGCGCATCTCCTATGGCGATGTGTTCCTCCAGGCCGAGCAGGAATATTCGCGCTATAACTTCGAGCACGCGGACACCGCGGCGCTGCTCCGCCACTTCGCGGACGCCGAGGCCGAATGCCAGGCGCTGCTGCAGGCCGGCGGCGCCGAAGGCCGCCACCTTCTGGCGCTTCCCGCCTACGACCAGTGCATCAAGGCCTCGCACCTCTTCAACCTTCTGGACGCCCGCGGCGTCATCTCGGTCACCGAGCGCCAGGCCTATATTCTGAGGGTGCGGGAGCTTGCCAAAGGCTGCTGCGAAGCGTGGAGCAAGACGGCAGGCGGCGGCGCAACCGCGTAGTTGCTCTCGGTTGACTCAGGCTTGCGAAGCGCGGATATACTGTAACTTATCATATTACCAAATCAGGAGTATCCCATGTCCGAACCCGCCATCGCCCAGAAATCGCCGATCCCCGTCGAGGTTGAGGCCGGCAAGGATTACTGGTGGTGCTCCTGCGGCCAGTCCAAGAATCAGCCTTTCTGCGACGGCAGCCACAAGGGCTCGTCATTCACGCCGGTGAAGTGGACAGCGGAGGCCTCGGGCCGCAAGTTCTTCTGCGCCTGCAAGCACACCAAGAACCCGGTGTTCTGCGACGGCAGCCACAAGGCGCTCTGACCCTCAGGGATGACAAGCCGGGACGGGGCTGCTAATCGGCGGTCCCGCCCGGAGTGCCCGATGCCTGAACTTCTGATCGAACTGTTTTCCGAGGAAATCCCCGCCGGCATGCAGGCCAGGGCGGCGGAGAACCTGCGCCAGATGGTGACCAATGCGCTGGTCGAGGCGGGGCTGACCTATGAGGGCGCCCAGGCCCATGGCGGCGCGCGGCGCCTGGTGCTCTCTGTCGAAGGTCTCGATGCCAAGGCGGCGGACATCAACGAGGAGCGCAAAGGCCCCCGCGTCGATGCCCCGCAGCAGGCCATCGAGGGCTTCCTCAAATCCACGGGCCTCAGTCTCGGCGAACTCAAGGTGCAGGACGACAAGAAGGGGCAGTTCTATCTCGCCGTCATCCGGCGGACCGGCCGCGCGGCGACCGAGGTGATCGCCGACGCCGTGCCGGACATCGTGCGCAAGTTCCCCTGGCCCAAGTCGATGCGCTGGGGCTCCGGCACCCTGCGCTGGGTGCGCCCGCTGCATTCGATCGTCTGCACCTTCGATGGCGAAGTGGTGCCCTTCGAGATCGACGGCATCAAGAGCGGCAACGTCACCCGCGGCCACCGCGTCATGGGCGCGCAAGCTATCGAGGTGCGCCGCTTCGAGGATTATGCCCGGAAGCTGCACAAGGAATTCGTGATCGTCGATGCCCATGCCCGCATCGAGACGATCCGCGCCGAAGCCCGCAACCTGAGCTTCGCCCAAGGCCTTGAACTGATCGAGGACGAGGGCCTGCTGAAGGAGACGGCCGGTCTGGTCGAATGGCCCGTGGTGCTGATGGGGAGTTTTGACGAGAGCTTCCTCTCGGTTCCGCCCGAAGTGATCGCCACCTCGATCAAGACCCACCAGAAGTGCTTCGCGCTGCGCCACGCCACGACGGGCAAACTCGCCAACCGCTATCTGCTGGTGTCGAACCTCGTCGCCAGGGACGGCGGCAAGACCATCGTTGCCGGCAACAACAAGGTCATCGCCGCGCGCCTGTCGGATGCCAAGTTCTTCTGGGACCAGGACCGCAAGGTGAAGCTGGAAGAGTGGGCGAAGAAGCTCGACGCCATCACCTTCCATGCCAAGCTCGGCAGCCAGGGCGAGCGCGTGCAGCGGATCGAACGGCTCGCCGCCGAAATCGCCAGGACGATTGGCGCGGATGTCGAGAAGGCCAAGCTCGCCGCGCGCCTCGCCAAGGCCGATCTCGTCACCGGCATGGTGGGCGAGTTCCCCGAGCTGCAGGGTCTTATGGGGCGATACTATGCGTTGGATCAGGGAGTCGATCCGGAGGTCGCCGATGCGATACGCGATCATTACAAGCCCGTGGGCCCGACCGACACCATTCCGGTTTCGACAGCCGGCCGAGCCGTGGCTCTCGCGGACAAGCTCGACACGCTGGTAGGCTTTTGGGCCCTTGATGAGAAGCCCACGGGATCAAAAGATCCATATGCCTTGCGTCGTGCGGCTCTGGGCATAATCAGAATGATCCTTGAGACTCAAGCTCGCATTCCTTTGAAGAGAATTGCAATAGTCGCCGGGCGCTCCATTATGGCCGATCAACTTTCAAAGGCAGTGGAACCAATCGATCGTCGGCTCGAGTTTCTAAGACTGACGGGAGACTTAAACACTGAAGGAGCAATCTCTAAGAACGCGGCAAATTCTGCGAAGGCCATAGAACTTCTTCGTGAGCAATCTCCGGAAAGCATCCCCCCGCAAGAGTGGGAAATGAACCGTAGTAGCGACCTGCTCGCCTTCTTCGCCGACCGCCTGAAAGTGCACCTGAAGGAACAGGGCAAGCGCCACGACTTGATCGATGCCGTCTTCGCGCTCGGCAACCAGGACGACCTGCTCATGGTCACGAAGCGCGTCGAGGCGCTCTCGAAGTTCCTCGAAACCGATGACGGCAAGAACCTGCTCGCCGGCGTCAAGCGTGCCTCCAATATTCTGAAGATTGAGGAGAAGAAGGACGGCCGCTCTTACGATGGCGACGTCAACATCTCGCAGCTCATCAAGGGCGAGGAGAAGGCGCTGCACACGGCGATCACCCAGGCCGTGGGCCAGGTGCGCCGCGCGCTGCGCGAGGAGGATTTCGAGGCGGCGATGACGGCGATCGCCAAGCTGCGCGCGCCGGTCGATGCCTTCTTCGAGCGCGTGACGGTGAACGACAAGGACGCCACCTTCCGCGAAAACCGCCTGCGCCTCCTCAACCACATGCGCGCCGCGACAGCGGAGGTGGCGGACTTCTCGAAGATCGAGGGCTGAAGGGCGCAGGCGGCTCTCACTTTAGCCCGCGGCAATGAACCGCTCCGCCATGGCCGTGTAGAGCGGAATGCCGATCAGGATGTTGATCGGGAAGGTGACGCCGAGGCTGAGCCCGAAATAGATGGCCGGGTTGGCCTCGGGGATCGCATAGCGCAGCACCGCGGGAACCACGATATAGGAGGCGCTCGCTGACAGCACCATCAGCAGGGCCGCATCCGCCACCGGCAGCCCCAGCAGCATCGACAGGGCGAGCGCAATGCCGGCATGCACGGAGGGGCCTACCGCCGCATAGCCGATCAGCGCCGGCGAGGCCTTCACGGCGTCGCGGAAATTCTTCGCCACCATCAGGCCCATGTCGAGCAGGAAGAAGGCCAGCATGCCCTTGAACAGGTCGCCCGAGAAGGGCTGCATCATGGTCTTGCCCGCCTCGCCGCTGATGAAGCCCACGGCCATGGAGCCGAGGAGGAGCAGATGCGCGCCGTCGGTGAAGGATTCATGCAGGATCTTGCCCAGTGACGGCGGCGCTGCGGCGATGGCCGGTGCGGCGGCTGCACCCGCACTGCGCGGCGTGCCGGACGCGGTGGCCAGGCCCTGCATGTGGCGGATCGAACTGGCCAGCAGCACGGCCATGATGATGGCGGGCGATTCCATGATCACCATGGCCACCGCCATGTGGCCGCCGGGCTCCAGCCCCGCGCTGTCGAGGTACTGCATGGCGGTCACGAAGGTGACGGCGCTGACCGAGCCATAGGCCGCCGCCACCGCCGCGGCATCGAAGCGCGACACACGGTTCTTGAGAAAGGCATAGCCGATCGTCGGAACGATGAAGGCCATCAGCAGCGCGGCGCCCAGGCTCAGCGCGATCGTGGCGGTGAAGCCCGACTGCGCCAGCGCGAAGCCGCCCTTGAGTCCCAGCGCCATCAGCAGGTAAAGCGACAGGAACTTGGCGATGGATTTGGGAATCTCCAGGTTTGAGCGCAGCGCCCCGGCCAGGACGCCGAAGACGAAGAACAGAATCGCGGGGTCGACGAAGTTTTGCATGGTTGCCTCCTCCGGCCGATTGCTAGCCGCCTCCATAAATTGATAAAAATTGATTTTTCGGCAATAATCCATAGACTGAAATCTATGAACGTCACATTCCGTCAGCTGCGCCTCTTCCTCTCCCTCGCCGACACCGGCAGCGTGAGCAAGGCGGCCGCCGCGATGCATGTGACTCAGCCCACCGCCTCCGCCCAGCTGAAGGAAGTGACGGAGGCCGTGGGCCTGCCGCTCTACGAGGTGATTTCGAAGCGCGTGCATTTGACCGACGCGGGCCGCCAGCTGGCGCAGACGGCGCGCGCCATGCTGGCCGAGTGGGAAGCTTTCGAACAGCACGTCGGCCTGGTCAAGGGCCTGTCGCGCGGGCGGCTGCGCGTGGCGGCGGTCAGCACCGCGAAGTATTTCATCCCCCGTCTCGTCGGCAGCTTCTGCCGGCTCCATCCGCAAATTGACGTGGCGCTCGAGGTCTTGAACCGCGATGGCGTGGTGGAACGGCTGCGCGACAACCGCGATGACATTTACATCATGTCCATGCCGCCCGAGCTTGACCTTGAGGATGCCGTGTTCATGGAAAACCCCCTGGTGGTGATCGCGGCGCGCGGAGCGAAGCTCGGCTCACGGGTGACCCTGGCCCAGCTCCGGGACCAGCGCTTCATCCTCCGCGAGCCAGGCTCGGGCACCCGCATGGCCACCGACCGCCACTTCGCCCGCCACCGTTTCAAACCGGACGTGCGGCTTCAACTCGGCAGCAACGAGGCGATCAAGGAGGCGGTGGCCGGCGGGCTCGGCATCGGCGTCGTATCGCGCCATGCGCTGCAGGGCGCCCGCGGCGTGCGCGAGTTGCCGGTAGAGGGCTTCCCCATCTCGTCGCGCTGGCACGTGGTGCACCCGCGGGCCAAGCACCTTTCGCCCATCGCCGCCGCCTTCCGCGCCCATCTGCTGGCGCACGGGCCGCCGGGCTGAAGGGCCGGACGCCCGGCGCAGGCTGGACCCTGCGATTTTGCATGGGTGCCATTTTGACCGGCGCGCCGATGCCGCCTAAGGAGGTCCCATGACCGCTGCTTCCGCCTACACCCCTGACAGCCGCTATGCCTGGATCCGCTTGATCATCTCGCTCGTCCTCGCCGTCGTCGGCGGCATCGGGCTGTGGCTCGCCGTCGTGGTGCTGCCGACCATTCAGGCGGAGTTCGGGGTGGACCGCGCGGGCGCTTCCTTCCCCTATACCGCCACTTTCCTCGGCTTCGCGGCCGGCGGCTTCGCGATGGGCAAAATGGCGGACAAGTTCGGCATCACCGTTCCCATCACCATCGCGGGCGTCTCTCTCGGCATCGGCTTCTTTCTCGCGGCCTGGTCGGCGAGCTATTGGCAGTTCGTCGTCGTGCAGGCGGTCTTCATCGGTTTCCTTGGGAGCGCCGCCACCTTCGGGCCGCTGGTGGCCGATGCCTCGCAGTGGTTCCTCAAGCGCCGCGGCATTGCGATTGCCATCGTGGCCAGCGGCAATTACATCGCTGGCACACTCTGGCCACCCTTCATGCAGGCCGCGATCCAGAGCTACGGCTGGCGCTGGACCTATATGGCGATCGGCGTGCTCTGCGCCGTGGTGATGGTCCCTCTGGCGCAGTTCCTCAGGAAGCGCCCGCATTTCCATGACACGGCAAGCCCGGCCAGCCGCAGCGCCGGCCAGAAAGGCCTGCTGCCGACGCACCGCTTGCTGTTTCCGGCTCTGGTGCTGGCGGGCCTGTCCTGCTGTGTGGCCATGTCGATGCCGCAGGTACACATCGTCGCCTATTGCGCCGATTTGGGTTACGGTCCGGCACGTGGGGCCGAGATGCTGTCGATCATGCTGGGCTTCGGCGTGCTGAGCCGCCTCGTCTCCGGCCTCGTCGCCGACAAGTTGGGCGGCCTGACGACGCTCATCGCCGGCTCCGCCATGCAGATGCTGGCGCTGCTTGCCTATATTCCCTTCGATGGCCTCGCCTCGCTCTATGTCGTCTCCGCCATCTTCGGCCTGAGCCAGGGCGGCATCGTGCCGAGCTATGCGCTCATTATCCGCGACCACTTCCCGGCGCGCCAGGCGGGCACGCGCATTTCCACCGTGCTCACCGCCACCGTCTTCGGCATGGCGCTGGGCGGCTGGATGTCCGGCGAGATCTATGACTGGACGGGCTCCTACACTATGGCCTTCCTCAATGGCGTGGCCTGGAACGTTCTGAACCTGTCGATCGCGCTGTGGATCCTCTATGTCCGCCGCCCGCACCGCCCCTCGCTGACCCCGGCAGTCGCCTGAGGCGAGCATCCGCCGCAATGTCGCATGTGCGATATTGCATTGCACGCATCACGGTCCTGTGATTGTCTAGTGCGCGGGCCGCCGCCCGCTACACCCCGCTACACGCTTTCACAAGAACAACGCAAGCATGGGAAGATTCCGTTATGGCGGCTGATAGCGCGAAGTTCGTCTATTCCTTCGGTGGCGGTTCGGCGGAGGGCCGCGCCGAAATGAAGGCGCTCCTGGGCGGCAAGGGCGCGAACCTCGCCGAGATGGCCAATCTCGGCCTGCCGGTTCCCCCCGGCTTCACCATTTCGACCGAAGTCTGCACCGCCTTCTACAAGAACAACCGCGCCTATCCGCAAGGCCTCGACGCGCAGATCCGTTCGGCGCTGGCCACCGTCGAAAAGATCGCGGGCGCCGAGTTCGGCAATGCCGCCAACCCGCTGCTCGTCTCGGTGCGCTCCGGCGCGCGCGCCTCGATGCCCGGCATGATGGACACGGTGCTGAACCTCGGCCTCAACGACATGACGGTGGAAGGCCTCGCCACGCGCTCAGGCGACCGGCGCTTCGCCTTCGACAGCTACCGCCGTTTCATCTCGATGTATTCCGGCGTGGTGCTGGGCGTCGACCATGCCGAGTTCGAGGACATTCTCGGCGGCTTCAAGGAACAGCGGAACTACACGCTCGACACGGAAGTGACGGCGGAGGAGTGGCAGGGCCTCATCGCGCGCTACAAGGCGTTCGTCGAGGAGGCGGCGGGCAAGCCCTTTCCGCAGGACCCCAATGAGCAGCTGTGGGGCGCGATCGGCGCTGTGTTCAAGTCGTGGAACGGCGCGCGCGCCATCACCTACCGCAAGCTCAACAACATTCCGGAAGACTGGGGCACGGCGGTCAACGTGCAGGCCATGGTGTTCGGCAACATGGGCGAAACCTCGGCGACTGGCGTCGCTTTCACCCGCAACCCGGCGACGGGGGCGAAGGAGCTCTATGGCGAGTTCCTGGTGAACGCCCAGGGCGAGGATGTGGTGGCCGGCATCCGCACGCCACAGAACATCACCGAAAGGGCCCGCATCGAGGCGCACTCCGAGGCCCCCTCGCTTGAGCACATCATGCCGGAAACGTTCCGGGAGCTGCAGGCCAATTTCGACCTGCTGGAGCGCCATTACCGCGACATGCAGGACATGGAATTCACCATCCAGGACAGCAAGCTCTGGATGCTGCAGACGAGGACCGGCAAGCGCACCGCCAAGGCCGCGCTCAAAATCGCGGTGGACATGGCCGCCGAAGGCCTGATCACCAGGGCTGAAGCCGTGCAGCGCATCGACCCGGCCTCGCTCGACCAGCTTCTGCACCCCACGTTGGACCCCAAGGCCAGGCGCGACGTGATCGCCACCGGCTTGCCGGCCTCGCCCGGCGCCGCCTCCGGTGAAATCGTGTTCGATGCCGACGAGGCGGAGCGGCTCAAATCGCTCAATCGCCGCGTCATTCTGGTGCGCATCGAGACGAGCCCGGAGGACATTCACGGCATGCACGCCGCCGAGGGCATTCTCACCACGCGCGGCGGCATGACGTCCCATGCGGCCGTCGTGGCGCGCGGCATGGGCAAGCCCTGCGTCTCGGGCGCGGGTGCGCTGAGGATCGACTACGCCGCGGGCACCCTTGCTGTCATGGGCGTCACGCTCAAGAAGGGCGAGACCATCACGGTCGACGGCTCCACCGGCCAGGTGATGAAGGGCGAGGTGGCCACCATCAAGCCGGAGCTGTCGGGCGACTTCGCCACACTGATGGCCTGGGCGGATGGCTTCCGCCGCATGGGTGTCCGCGCCAATGCCGAAACCCCGCTCGATGCCCGCACGGCGCGCGACTTCGGCGCGGAGGGCATCGGCCTGTGCCGCACCGAACACATGTTCTTCGATTCCGAGCGCATCGTGGCGGTGCGCGAGATGATCATCGCCGACAAGCTGGAGGCCCGCCGCGCCGCACTCGCCAAGATCCTGCCGATGCAGCGCAACGACTTCATCGAGCTGTTCGAGATCATGGCGGGGCTCCCAGTGACGATCCGCCTGCTCGACCCGCCGCTCCATGAGTTCCTGCCGCAGGCCGAGCATGAAATCGAGGAGGTGGCGGACCAGATGGGGGCGAACCCGGACCAGCTGCGCGCCCGCGTGGCGGAGCTCAAGGAGTTCAACCCCATGCTGGGCCACCGCGGCGTGCGGCTCCTCATCTCCTATCCCGAAATTGCCGAGATGCAGTCCCGCGCCATCTTCGAAGCGGCGGCCGAAATCCACCGCCGCACCGGCCAGGCGCCGATCCCGGAGGTCATGGTGCCGCTGGTGGCCTCCCGCAACGAGCTGGACCTGGTGAAGGAGCGGATCGTGGCGGTGGCCCAGCAGGTCGCCAGGGAGACTGGGGTGACCATCGAGTATTCCGTCGGCACCATGATCGAGTTGCCGCGCGCCGCGCTGCGCGCCGCCGAGATCGCCGAATCGGCGGATTTCTTCTCCTTCGGCACCAACGACCTCACTCAGACCACCTTCGGCATCAGCCGCGACGATGCGGCGCGTTTCATCGGCGAATATACGTCCAGGGGCGTGTTCAAGACCGACCCCTTCATCTCGCTCGATATCGAAGGGGTGGGCGAGCTGATCCGCATCGCCACCGAGCGGGGCCGGCGGGTGAAGCCGGGACTCAAGGCAGGAATCTGTGGCGAACATGGCGGCGACCCGGCCTCCATCGCCTTCTGCGAAACCGTCAACTTGGACTATGTGTCATGCTCGCCCTTCCGGGTGCCCATTGCCCGCCTTGCGGCAGCCCAGGCAAGCCTCTCGAAACGCTAGGTTTTTCGAATTTTGGCAAGGGGTTAACCAGGTCTTCACCGTGTCACGAATCCGGCACAGAAAAGGCCTTTCCGGGTTGCCCGCATGGTTAACCTATGTTAAACGTCACCCCGTTAGACTACCGCGAACTTAACAACGCCGTAAGAATTGCGGCCCACGGTGTGTCGAGGGGAAGTGAAGAGAAAAGCGCTTCGAAAAAAAGCAGGGCCTGTCAGCTTCTGGGAAATCGAGAACCACGCCACATCGAAGGAGCCGAGCTTCTTCGCGGATTATGGTCCGATGGTTGCCGGCGGCGTGATGCTGGTTCTGGCCTTCGCCTTTGCTGGTCACTATATGGGCCAGAATGCCGTGGCCCATAATGCCGACCCCGGCGACGTGATCGAAAGCCTGTCGGGCCCGGCCACCAACATACTCGCCAAGGGATCGCTGGTTCCGGGCGTCTCCACCATCGAGATCGTCAACAAGACCGCTTTCTCCTCCCAGCTCGCCAATGCGGAGCAGACGGTCGCCTCCGACGGCAAGGGCGACCGCCCGGCCGTCCTCCAAGCCACCATCGTCGAAAAGCAGCAGGTCCGGATCGTTCCCGCCTCCGTCAACATGAGCGAGGACGACACGCAGACCCCCAGTGTCATCGTCAAGGGCCCGTCGCCGCAGAAGGTGGTGCAAGGCATCCATCTCAAGCGCACCGTCACCGCCAGCCGGAAGCCGGCCGACCGGGCGGCGCAGAAAGCCATCGCCATGCGCCGATTTCAGGCGGCCGAGGAAAACTGCCTCGCCCGCGCGGTCTATTTCGAGGCACGCTCGGAGTCGCAGCTGGGCCAGCTGGCGGTCGCCAAGGTCATTCTCAACCGTGTCAAGGATCCGGAATATCCGAAGTCGATCTGCGGCGTGGTCTATCAGGGCTCGGGCAGGCGCAACTCCTGTCAGTTCTCCTTCGCCTGCGACGGCCTGCCGGACGATGTGCGCAGTGCCGCCGCCTGGGCCAATGCCAAGCGCGTCGCGCAGATGGCCATGTCGGGCGACGCCAAGGTGGCCGCCATCGGCTCCGCCACCAATTATCACGCGGATTATGTAAATCCGAAGTGGGCCAAGAGCATGAAGCGGCTTATCAAGATCGGGCGCCACGTCTTCTATGAAGAGGGGTGATCGTCGCGCATGGCAGGGTCCGGCAGGGCGCCTCCGGGCGCCCTTTGTGTTTCCGCTCACGCTGGCTAGGATGACGCCCATAACTGGAGCATTCGACGATGGGCTGGAAGGAAACCACCGGCGCCGCCTGGACCTGGTACAAGGGTGAGTGGCACAAGGGCAACCCGCAGGTGATGGGCACCATGACCCATGCGCCGTGGCTCGGCTCCTGCGTGTTCGACGGGGCGCGCGCCTTCGCAGGCGTGGCGCCGGACCTCGACCGGCACTGCCAGCGCATTGTGCGCTCGGCCGAAAGCTTCGGCCTCAGGATCGTCAAGACCGCGCCCGAGATCGAGGCGCTGATCCGCGAGGGCATCGCCAAGTTCCCCGGTGACGCGGAACTCTATCTCCGCCCCATGTTCTGGGCCGAGGACGGCTTTGTCGATGTCGACCCGGACTCCACCCAGTTCTCGGTCTCGGTCTATGACGCGCCGCTGCCCAAGCCCACCGGCTTCTCGGTCACCTGCTCGCCCTTCCGCCGCCCGTCCTATGAATATGCGCCGACGGACGCCAAGGCGGCCTGCCACTATCCCAACTCGGCCCGCGCCATCCGCGAGGCGAAGTCGAGGGGCTTCGACAATGCGGTGATGCTCGATGCGCTGGGCCATGTTGCGGAACTCGCCACCGCCAATATCTGGTACGCCAGGGACGGCGAGGCCCACACGCCCATTCCCAACGGCACTTTCCTCAACGGCGTCACCCGCCAGCGCGTGGCGAAGCTCCTGCGCGACGCCGGCATTACGGTGCATGAGCGCTCGATCAGGTGGAGCGAGTTCCTCGAGGCCGACGAGGTCTTCTCCACCGGCAATTATTCCAAGGTGTCGCCCATCACACGGGTCGAACACAAGAGCCTGCAGCCCGGCCCCATCATGCAGAAGGCGCGGGATCTGTACTGGGACTATGCGCTGGCGGGGAAGTAAGAATATCGTCCTCTCCCGCTTCAGCGGGAGAGGAGGGGCCCCCAACGAAGTTGGGGTAGGTGAGGGGAAGTCAGAACCGCGTGTCCTCTGACTCCCCCTCATCTCCCCGTTGCTGGCGCAACGGGGGTCTTCTCCCGCTGAAGCGGGAGAAGATGACGTCCGTGCTCACGGCCGCAACACAAACGGCGTGCCTTCAAACGCATCCGCGCCGCGCCCGATCTTTTCGACCGCCTTCACCATGCGCCCGTTGCGCCCCAGCACCTCGTCGGCCAGCGACACGATCAGCCGGTTCGGCGTGGCGGACGGCGAGGCGGCGCGCAGCTCGAAGGCCAGCTCTTCTTCATCCGCCTGCGGACGAAACATGCACAGCGCGATAAAGGCCGCCGCCGTGGAGCGGCTGATGCCGGCCCAGCAATGCACCAGCATCGGGTCCTTGCGGTCCCAGTCCTGGAAAAACGCGATCAGCCTCCCGGCATCCGCCGCACGTGGCGGCACATGGCCATCCATCGGCTGCACGATGTCGTGAAAATAGAGCTTGAGGTGCCGCTCCGGCGCAATGCCCTGCGGCGCATCATGCGGCGTGCCGGGCGCCAGCAGCGTCACCACGTGCGTCGCCCCATGCTGGTCGATGAGGGGCTGAACCTTGTTGAGCGGGCCGACGATGATCATGGTGCGAGCTTCCTGAATGTCTTGAGATAGAGTGCCGCGGCATCATTGGGCTCCAGGGGCTTGAGCCGGAAGAAGCGCTGCGCGGTGCCGCCCGTGAGTCCTTTCGGCTTGCCGAAGAATTTCTCCGCTTCCGCCACCGCGAAGCCCGCAAGCTGTGTCGCCTCCAGATAGGCGGCGAGTCGGTCGCATTTCTTGATGAACACCTCGAGCATCTGTGCGCCTTGCGCTGGCAAGCCGAAACGAATGTGGATGGCGCTCAGCAGCCGGTGCTCGAAGGCCTTGTAGTCGAGACCCAGCGCCGCCTTGAAGGGCGAGATCATGTCGCCCACCACATATTCCGGCGCATCATGCAGCAAGGCGGCAAGCCGCGCCTTGCGGTCGAGCGCCGGCTCCAGGTGAAGCGCCAGCTCCTCCACCAGCACGCAATGCTGCGCCACCGAAAAGGCATGGTCGCCTTTGGTCTGCCCGTTCCACCGCGCCACGCGCGCCAGGCCGTGCGCGATGTCCTCTACCTCGATGTCGAGCGGCGAGGGGTTGAGCAAATCGAGCCTGCGCCCGGACAGCATGCGCTGCCAGGCGCGCGGTTCAGCGGCGCGCGGCACGCTTCACCGCCTCATGCCGGTGGCAGTCGACGAGATGGTCGTTCACCATCCCGCAGGCCTGCATGAAGGCATAGACGATGGTGGGGCCGACGAAGCGGAAGCCGCGCTTCTGCAAGTCCTTCGACATCTTCCCGGCAAGCGGCGTCTTGGCAGGAATGTCCTTCATGCTGCGGAGTTTGCCGTCAAGCGGCACGCCATCGAGGAAGTCCCAGAGGTAGGCCGAGAAATCGGGGATCGCGAGATAGGCCTGGGCGTTGGTGACGCTGGCCTCGATCTTGAGACGGTTCCGCACGATGCCGGCGTCCTGCATCAGCTTGTCGAGTTTCGCGGGCTTGTAGCGCGCCATCTTCTCAGGATCGAAGCCGTCGAAGGCCTTGCGGAAATTGTCGCGCTTCCTGAGGATGGTGATCCAGGACAGGCCCGCCTGGAAGCCGTCGAGCAGCAGCTTCTCGAACAACGCGCGCGAGTCATGTTCGGGCACACCCCACTCGGTGTCGTGATAAGCGACATAGAGTGGGTCCGTGCCGCACCAGTGGCAGCGGCACAGGCCATCTTCGTGTTTCATAGCACTCATGCCGCCCCTGGAACCTCGTATGTCGCCCATGCGGGCTTCTTGACCGTCACTGTAGCACCATCGGCCACAAGCGGCGCAGTGGCGTCCGCCAGCCGGTCGAGGCGGATGAGGGCAAGCGCCTTCTGGCCTGCCGATGAGAGGAGCGTCCCAACCTGCTTTTCGCCGGCGCGGATCTCGGTGCCCTTGGGCGGCATGGTGCCGTCGACCGTGACCGGCAGGATGCGGCTCCGCGCCGTGCCTCGGTGCTCCATCCGCGAGACCACTTCCTGGCCGACATAGCAGCCCTTCCGGAAGTTCACGCCACCCAACTGGTCGAGATTGGCCTCATGCGGGAAGAACTCACCCGAACCGAGATCGGCTTCTGAATCGGCAAGCCCCGCCGCGATGCGCGCCGCGTCATAGCCCCGGGCCTCGGCCTGCGGCGCGCCGATCACGCGCCAGCCGATCCCCGGGCTGCGCGGGTCGCGATAGCCGCCCGCCAGTTCGATGGGCGAGGCGCCGGCCGCAAGGTCGTCACGCGCCGCGATCTCCACCTTGGCGCGGAGCTTGTACATGGAAAGCCGCTTCAGGAGGTCCGCCCGCTGGCCCGCCGCGCAGTCGATCAGGTAGCTGTCGGCCCCTCTGAGAACCAGCATATCGAACAGGATCTTGCCCTGGGGCGTGAGAAGGGCCGCATAGGCGGCCTCGCCTTCGGCCAGGCGGTCGATGTCCGCCGTCAGCAGGTTGTGCAGGAAATGGCCAGCCTCCGGCCCGCGGACCGCAATCACGGCCCGGCCGGGGAGGGTTCCTGCCTGAAATTCAATGTCACGCATCGCTGTTGCTTCGTTCCCGTTCCACATTTACGAAGACCGGGAACAACCTTCAAGGAAAGCCGGTCCAAACCATGGCATTCAACGCCGAATTGATCCTGAAGGGCGGCGCCGTCGTCAACCATGACGGTGTGGGCCAGCGCGATATCGCCGTTTCCGGGGGCCGCATCGCCGCCATCGGCTCTTTCGACAAGTCGCAGGCCGGCGAGACCATCGACTGCACCGGCCTCCACATCCTGCCGGGCGTCATCGACAGTCAGGTGCACTTGCGCGAACCCGGCGCCGAGCACAAGGAAGACCTCGAGACCGGCGGCCGCGCCGCTGTGATGGGCGGCGTCACCGGCGTCTTCGAAATGCCCAACACCAGCCCGCTCACCACCACGGCCGAGGCGCTGGCCGACAAGGTGGCCCGCGCCACCAACCGTATGTATTGTGACTTCGCCTTCTACATGGGCGGCACGCGCGAGAACGCCCACCAGCTGGGCGAGCTCGAACTCCTTCCCGGCTGCGCCGGCATCAAGGTCTTCATGGGCTCCTCTACGGGCTCGCTGCTGGTCGACGATGACAAGGGTGTGGCCCGCATCCTCGCCAATATCCGCCGCCGCGCCGCCTTCCACTCGGAGGACGAGGACCGGCTGAACGAACGGAAACACCTGCGCGTCGAGGGCGACCCCTCCAGCCACTATGTCTGGCGCGATGCGGAAGCCGCACGGCTCTGCACAGAGCGTCTCGTGCGCCTCGCGCGCGAGGCCCACAAGCGCATCCATGTGCTGCACATTTCGACTGCCGACGAGTTCCCGATTCTCGCGGGCGCGCGCGATGTGGCGACCGTCGAGGTGACGCCCAACCACCTCGTCTTCACCTCTGAGGATTACGCCCGGCTTGGCAATCTGTTGCAGATGAACCCGCCGATGCGTGAGCCGCATCACAAGCAGGGCATCTGGAAAGCCCTGCAGTCCGGTCTCGTCGACGTGCTGGGTTCCGATCATGCGCCGCATACGCTGGAGGAGAAGGCCAAGCCCTATCCCGCCTCGCCCTCTGGCATGCCCGGCGTGCAGACACTGGTGCCCGTCATGCTCGACTGCGTGAACAAAGGTCTCCTCACCATCGAACGCTTCGCCGACCTCACCTCGCATGGCCCCAACCGCATCTTCGGGCTCGCGGCCAAGGGCCGCATCGCCGAGGGCTATGACGCTGACTTCACCATCGTCGACCTGAAGAAGAAACGCACCATCACCAATCGCTGGATCGAGAGCCGCTGCAAGTGGACGCCGCATGACGGGCGCACAGTCACCGGCTGGCCCGCCGGCACCATGATCCGCGGCCGCCTGGTGATGTGGAACGACGAAATCATCGGGGAGGCCCACGGCCAGCCCATCCGCTTCGTGGAAGCTCTTTAAAGAGGAAACGACATGTCCTTCCGTGCCATTCTCATCACCAAGACCGACGCCGGTCAGAAGGCTGAACTCACGCGCCTCGAGGAGTCCGGCCTGATGGAGGGCGACGTCACCGTCGACGTCACGCACTCCTCCGTCAACTACAAGGACGGCCTCAACATCACCGGCAAGGCGCCCATCGCGCGGCGTTATCCGCTGATCCCCGGCATCGACTTCGCCGGCGTCGTGCGCTCCTCCACCCATCCGCGCTGGAAGGCGGGCGACCATGTGGTGCTGAACGGCTATGGCGTGGGCGAAAGCCATCATGGCGGCTTCTCGGAAGTGGCCCGCCTCAACGGCGACTGGCTGGTTCCTGTCCCGAAGGGCTGGACGGCGGCCGACTGCATGTCGGTGGGTGTTGCGGGCTACACCGCCATGCTCTGCGTCATGGCGCTGGAAGAGCAGGGTGTGAAGCCGCCGGATGGCGACATCCTCGTCACGGGTGCTGCGGGTGGTGTCGGCACCACGGCGATCGTCATTCTCGCCAAGCTCGGCTATCGCGTCATCGCCTCGACGGGCCGCGTCTCGGAGGAGCCCTTCCTCAAGAGCCTCGGCGCCACAGGCATCGTCGACCGCAACGAGTTCAACGGCCCGGTGAAGGCGCTGGCCAAGTCGCGCTGGGCGGGCTGCATCGATTCGGTCGGCTCCACCACGCTGGCCAATGTCATCTCGCAGATGAACCCGGATGGCACGGTGGCCGCCTGTGGCAATGCCCAGGGAATGGATCTTCCCACCAATGTCGCCCCCTTCATCCTGCGCGGCGTCAAACTGGTCGGTGTGAACTCGGTGTCGACCCCCATGCCGCGCCGCCTGAAGGTGTGGGAGCGGCTGGTGAAGGACCTCGACCTCTCGAAGCTCCATGCTCTCACAACGCATGTGAAGCTGGAGGACGTGCCGCAGGTCGCCGCCGACATCGTGGCCGGCAAGGTGAAGGGCCGCGTCGTCGTCGACATTGCCTGAGCGATGGACTTGACTCTTCTCCTGATGGGTGTGGCCATTGGCCTGGCGGTGACCGCACCGCTGGGGCCCGTCAACATCCTCGTCATCCGCAACGCGATCCGGCGCGGATTCGGCGTGGCCTTTCTCGTCGGCCTGGAGGCGGCGGACGTGCGTTATGCCGCGGCCGCCGATCGCCGCCTTCGGCTTCGCTGCTGATGGAGGCGCTCGTCTGACTTATTGGCGGGCGCGGACGAGCGAGAACTCGCCGCTGCGCACGCGCTCCGGCAGGCGCCCGCACATCTCCGCCACCGGCTCCTCGCCATAGGTGGAGACGAGTTCGGACAGCGCGGCGAAGATCGCGGCAGTGGCGATGCAGTCCCGGTCCACGCCTTCATAGGCAGCTTCTTCCCAGGCATCGCGCAGAAATTGCAGCGCCAGCTGCTTCTCGGCTGCGGCGCCGGCATCGATCGGGCGGGATGAATTCTTCAGCATGCTGTCCAGCGTCACGCGGCATCACGCCGCTCTCCGAAGCGACAATAGCGAGCGGTCCGGCACGGGCCAGCCATTCCTTAAAGGAGGGTTAACCCCCGCGGGGCAGTTCTTGATCGCCGTTAAGCATTTGGCGCGCCCTGGCAATGGCCTCGTGCATGTTGGGAGCCAGCGTGAAGCCGCCGAGCCGCTCCGGGTCTGCCCAGGTCACCGCCGCCGCATCGCTCGCAGGTAAGGGCTCTCCGGGGCCGGCAATGCCCAGGTAGGAGGCGATCACGTAATGCGCCGTGAGAAGACCGCTGTCGTCCCTGCGGATCACGTCATAAAGGCCCAGCAAGCCGCGGAAACTGGCGCTCATGCCGGTCTCCTCGCGCAGCTCGCGGGCGGCGGCCTCTGCGAGCGTCTCGCCCGGCTCCACATGGCCGCCGGGAAAGGCCCAGAGGCCCCTGGGCGGTTTCGCGCGCTCCACCAGCAGCACCTTGCCGCCGCGCCAGACGGAGGCCGAGACGCCGAGCTTCGGCCATTGTTGCTCACCCGCCATTCGTGATTATCTCCGCCCCATGTGCGGACTTTATAGCCTGTCGAAGACCCCGCGGGAAACCAAAGCCTGGTTCGGATACCCGGAAGACGAGGAGTTTCCGCCGCGCGCTCATGTGGCGCCGGGCCAGCCCATCGCCGTGGTGCGAATGGAGAATGGTGCGCGGCATTTCGCATTGGTGCGCTGGGGCTTCATCCCCTCCTGGGTCAAGGAGGTGAAGCCGGGCAAGCCCCTGATCAACGCGCGCGGCGAAACGGTGATGGAGAAGCCCTCCTTCAAGAACGCCATGCGCCGCCGCCGCTGCCTCGTGCCCGCTGACGGCTATTACGAATGGTCGGGGGCGGAGGGCCGCAAGGCGCCGTTCTTCGTGCAGCGGCCGGACAAGGGCCTCTTTGCGTTCGCCGGATTGTGGGAGCACTGGATGGGGGCGGACGGCTCCGAACTCGAAACCGCCACGCTGATGACCATCGCGCCAAATGCGGAACTCGCCACCATCCATGACCGCATGCCGGTCATCGTCGCGCCGGAGGATTACGAAACCTGGTTGACAGGCGAGATCGAGGACGCAGCGAAGCTGATCCGCCCCGCGCCGGATGGCAGCTTCGTCATGGAGCCGACGGTGATTGGCCGTGCCGCCGCCCCCAAGCCGCCCCGCAAGAAGCCGGACCAGATGAGTTTGTTCTAAGCTGGCGCGATCTTCCGCGCCATGCACAGCACCGGGCTCACCTCATAGCCCAGCGCCTCGTAGAAGCCCTTCACGGCGGCATTCTCGGTGCGCACCAGCAGGTTCACTTTCCACGCACCGCGTTGCCCCAGCCATTCCTCCGCGGCGCGCACTGCGGCCTTGCCGAGGCCCTGGCGCTGCTGCGAGGGATCGACGGCGACGTAGTAGAGCATGCCGCGGTGCCCATCGTGCCCTGCCATTACGCTCGCAATGATGCGGCCGTCCCTTTCCATTACGAGCACGGTGGAGGTTTCCGACTCCCGGGCGAAGGAAATATCCTTATACGGATCATTCCACGGCCGGGTGAGCCCGCAGGCCTGCCACAGCGCGATGACAGACTCGACATCCGCATCGGCAATCTCGCGAAACCCCGTCATTCTGGCAGGACGCGGCCGGGGTTCAGGATGTTGTTGGGGTCCAGCATGCGCTTCAGCCCGCGCATCATGTCGAGTTCAACATCCGACTTGATTTCCGGCATGCGATGGGCCTTGAGCCGCCCGATGCCATGCTCGGCGCTGATCGAGCCGTTGAAGCGCCGGACGATCTCGAAGACCACGTCGTTCACATCGTCCCACATGCCGAGGAATTCCTGCTTGTCCGTGCCCTCGGGCTGCGAGATATTATAGTGGATGTTGCCGTCGCCGAGGTGCCCGAAGGTGACGAAGCGCGCGCCCGGAATGAAGTCCGCGACGGCCCGGTCCGCTTCGGCAAGGAAGCGTGACACCTCTGACACCGGCACCGACACGTCATGCTTGATTGAGCCGCCCTCGGGCTTCTGGGAATCGGAGATCAGCTCGCGCGCCGCCCAGAATTCGGCGCGCTGCGCCTCCGTGTGGGCCACCACGCCATCGGAGATGATTCGTTCTTCGAGGGCGGACTCGAAAATCTCCATCAGGACGCCGGGTGGCGGGTCGGCCAGCTCCATGAGCACGTACCACGGTGAGTCCTCTTCCAGCGGATGGCGCACGCCGGCGTGGCGGATGGCAAACTGCAGGGCAATATTGGCGATCAACTCGCAGGCCACCACGCGGTTGCCGCTCTTCTCCTGCGCCAGCGAGAGCACGTCCACTGCAGCTTGCGGCGACGGAACGGCGATGAAGGCCGTCTCCACGGTCTTGGGCTTGGGGAACAGCTTCAGCACTGCGGCGGTGATGACGCCGAGCGTGCCCTCCGCCCCGATGAACAGGTCGCGCAGGTCATAGCCCGTATTGTCCTTGCGCAGCCGCCTGAGGCCGTCCCAGATGCGGCCATCGGCCAGCACAACCTCCAGCCCCAAGCAGAGATCGCGCATATTGCCATAGGCGAGAACGTTGAGCCCGCCGGCATTGGTCGACAGATTGCCGCCGATGCGGCAGGACCCTTCGGAGGCGAGGCTCAAGGGGAACAGCCGGTCCTCCTTATCCGCCGCCTCCTGCACCGACTTGAGCACCGCGCCGGCCTGGACGGTGATCGTGTTGTTGTTCCGGTCGACGTCGAGGATGCGGGTCATGCGGTCCAGCGACAGCACCACCTCATTGCCGGCCTCGGTGGGAATCTGCCCGCCGCACAGCCCGGTGTTGCCGGCCTGCGGCACGATGGGCGTGCGCGTCTCATTGGCGATGGCGAGGATGTGGCTCACCTCCTCGGTCGAACCTGGGCGCAGCACGAGGGGCGAGCGGCCGGTCCAGATCTGCCGCCACTCGCGCATGTAACCGTCCATCTGGGCGGGGTCGCGGATTGCGTATCTTTCGCCGGCCACGGCGGCGAGCCGGTTCAGAGCGTCACTCATGCCGTCCTCGGTGCAGCGGCGCGCATCAGCCGGTCATTGATGGCCTCTCCCAGGCCCTGGTGCGGAATAGGGGCCACCGCGATGCGCGCGACCCCGGTGGCGTCAATCTCGTGCAGCAGGCGGAACAGGCTGGCGGCGGCTTCCACAAGGTCGCCCGTGGCCGAGAGCGTCCACGGACCGTAGGCGTGCAGCGGGCCAAATCCCAGATAGGCCTCGCCCTCACGCGGGGCTTGCGCATTGAGGCGGAGTTCGGCGTGGGGTGCATAGTGGCTCAGGAGCTGGCCCGGCGCGTGGGGGCGGGCGGAGTGGGATTGGGCCGCGATGGCGTGGCCCAGCACCTTCTCGATCTCGGCCTTCGGCACGCCGCCGTGGCGCAGCAGCCTCGGTCCGTCCGCGAGGAAGCTGACCACCGTCGATTCGACTCCCACCTTGCAGTGCCCACCGTCCAGCACCACGGCCACTTTATCCTTGAGGTGGCGGCGCACATGCTCCGCCGTGGTGGGGCTGATCTTGCCGGAGGGATTGGCGCTGGGCGCCACCACGGGGCGGCCCGTGGCTTTCAGCAGCTCCAGCGCCACGGGGTGGGAGGGCACGCGGATGGCGATCGAGTCGAGGCCGGCGCTGGCCAGCAGCGAGACGGGGCAATCGGCGGCCCGCGGCACGACGAGGCTCACAGGCCCCGGCCAGAAGGCCGATGCCAGTGCCTTTGCTTCCGGGCTGAAGGCCCCCAGTGCGAAGGCGGCCTCCGCATCGGGCACATGGGCGATGAGCGGGTTGAAGCTCGGGCGGCCCTTGGCGGCATAGACGCGGGCCACGGCCTCGCCATTGGTGGCATCGGCTCCCAGGCCATAAACGGTCTCTGTGGGGAAGGCGACGAGCTGGCCCTCGCGCAGGGCCCGTGCGGCGGCTTCGATGTCGGTGGGGGAGGCCATGCCGGCTCTATAGCAGTCCGCCGCGCGAGCGGCTAGAACGGGGGCCATGACTGTCGGTAGCACACGATATGACCGGTTTAAGTAGCACACGATCTGTCCGGTAGGCTGGCCCTTTTTTGGGGGTCAGCATGAGCCGGACGGAAGCCCGAAGGGTTGTGCGAATGATGAAGTTCATGAGCGTTTTTGGCCG